>JANSXT010000022.1 GCA_024742765.1 Phyllobacteriaceae bacterium
CCTTTTGCCTCCGCGCAAGGGGCGCCGTGCACGGGCCGTTACCGCGCACGTAAACGAAGCACCCCGACACACGAATCACCGCACCATAGCTGGCGCCGGAATCGCCGTGAAGCCTCGCGCACAAAAAAGCCGGCGCCGCATTGCGGCACCGGCCGACCATGCGGCTGCCCGATGGATCAGTAGCGGTAGTGCTCTGCCTTATAGGGGCCCTGCGGCGAAACACCGATATAGGCGGCCTGTTCGGCGCTCATCTCAGTCAGGTTGACGCCGAGCTTCTCCAGGTGAAGCCGCGCGACCTTCTCGTCCAGGTGCTTGGGCAGCACATAGACCTCGTTGTCATATTTGTCGCCATGCGCCCACAATTCGATCTGCGCCAGCACCTGGTTGGTGAAGGATGCGCTCATCACGAAGCTGGGGTGGCCTGTCGCGTTGCCCAGGTTCAAGAGCCGGCCCTCGGACAAGAGGATCATCCGCGTGTCGTCCGGGAAGGTGATCATGTCCACCTGCGGCTTGATGTTGGTCCACTTCAGGTTGCGCAGGGCGGCCACCTGAATCTCGTTGTCGAAATGGCCGATATTGCCAACGATCGCCATGTCCTTCATCGACCGCATATGGTCGATGGTGATGACATCCTTGTTGCCGGTCGTGGTGATGACGATGTCGGCGCTCGGCGCCGCTTCATCCAGCGTGACCACCTCATAGCCGTCCATGGCCGCCTGCAGCGCGCAGATCGGATCGATCTCGGTGACCTGGACGCGGGCGCCGGCGCCGCGCAGCGAAGCGGCCGAACCCTTGCCCACATCGCCATAACCGCAGACCACGGCGACCTTGCCGGCCATCATCGTGTCGGTGGCACGGCGGATGCCGTCGACCAGCGATTCCTTGCAGCCATACTTGTTGTCGAACTTCGACTTGGTGACCGAGTCGTTGACGTTGATGGCCGGGAACGGCAGGTGGCCCTTCTCCATCATCTGGTAGAGCCGGTTGACGCCGGTTGTCGTCTCCTCGGTGACGCCCTTGATCATGTGACGCTGCTTGACGAACCAGCCCGGTGTCTCGGCGATGCGCTTCTTGATCTGGGCAAAGAGCGCCTCTTCTTCCTCATTGGACGGATTGGCGATCAGCGCATCCTCGCCTTCTTCCACACGCGCACCCATCAGGATGTAGAGCGTGGCGTCGCCGCCATCATCGAGGATCATGTTGGCGCCGCCATCGGCGAACTGGAAGATGCGGTCGGTGTAGGACCAGTATTCCTCAAGCGTCTCGCCCTTGACGGCGAAGACCGGCGTACCGGTCGCCGCGATGGCCGCGGCGGCGTGGTCCTGCGTCGAGAAGATGTTGCATGAGGCCCAGCGCACATCGGCGCCCAGCTCTTTCAGCGTCTCGATCAGGACGGCGGTCTGGATCGTCATGTGCAGCGAGCCGGCGATGCGGGCGCCGGTCAGCGGCTTGGCGTCGCCATATTCGGCGCGCAGTGCCATCAGGCCGGGCATTTCGGTTTCGGCGATGTCCAGTTCCTTGCGGCCGAATTCGGCCAGCGAGATGTCGGCAACGACGTAGTCTTGGGGATCGGCCATCAGGCGCTCCGTTGGCAATTGGATTTGGCGCGGCTCCTAACAGACCGGGCCACGCCGTGCAATGACAATATAAAGAAATCCTTATGTCTGTATATGAGAGAACGGACAGCTATTCGCCTTCGCCGAACCGGTCGGCGATCAGCGCGCCGATCGCATCGAGCGCGGCGTCGGCCTCCGGGCCTTCCGCTCTCACCTCGATTGCGCTACCCGGCCCCGCCGCCAGCAGCATCAGCCCCATGATCGATGTGCCGCCAACCCGCGTGCCATCCTTGGCGACGGTGATCGAGGCGCCATAGGCTTCGGCGAGCTGAACGAATTTCGACGAGGCACGCGCATGCAGGCCGCGCTTGTTGGTGATCGTAAAGACCGCCTGTCTGGCGGCGCCATCACCTGCGTCGGCGTCGGGCTTGTCGGTCATTTGCCGGCCAGCACCTGGCTGGCGACATTGATGTATTTGCGGCCGGCCTGGCTGGCCTGTTCCAGCGTGTCGGCCATGTTGGCCGTCTCGCGTGCCTTGGCGAGCTTGATCAGCATCGGCAGGTTCGCGCCGGCAATGACCTCGGTCCTTTCGGGCGCCATAACCGAGATGGCCAGGTTGGATGGCGTGCCGCCGAACATGTCGGTGACGACGATGACGCCCTGACCGGTGTCGACGCGGTCAATGGCGGCCACGATGTCCTCGCGGCGCCGTTCCATATTGTCGTCCGCCTCGATGCACACCGTCTCGAACGCGTCCTGCGGCCCGACGACATGTTCGACGGCACGCAGGAACGCGTCGGCAAGAGCGCCATGCGTAACCAGCACGACACCGATCATCTGTCACCAACTCCCGTCCGGTGTCCGCTTATTGTGCCCACCTCCGCAAGGCTGACATCTTGATCAGCAAACACCGTCCATTTCAAGGCGTTGGCCCGGCCGCGCCCGCATCGGCGGGCGTAAACCGTGGACCTGTGGGGTCAAAGCCACACCGGCAGGCCAAGCGCCGCGAAAATGGCGGTCGGCGCCGACGCGGCCGGCCCTTCCGGCAGGCGCAAACATGCAAGCCTGTGCCCTTCCACGGTTTCATGGTGGTCCTGTGCGAAACGCAGCGCGTCATGCGGGGCGACAAGACGGACGAGCAGCGACAGGCGAGCCGCATCCACGGCGAAGTTCGCCGCGTCGGCGATGCCCCAGCCGCGCACCTCGATCTTGCTGGCGAGTGGCGCCGGACAGCGGGCGAGCACTCCGTTCCCGTCGCCATCAAGGATGACGCGGTCATCGGCGACGAGGCCGGCTTCGAAACCACCGGTTTTGGCGCGCCGGATCAAAGTTAATGCCAGCGCCGTCTTGCCGGCACCGGACGCGCCTGTGATCAGCACGCCCTTGCCGTCGATCGAGACGCAGGTGCCGTGCGGTGGGGTCTCGGCGTCGTCCGGGCTCATTCGCGCGGCAGGCGGACGATGAAGCGCGCGCCGGCAACGGCGTCGGGATCGTTCGGGCTGGCGATGTTCTCGGCGGTCAGCATGCCGCCATGGGCCTCGACGATCTGCCGCGAGATCGACAGGCCGAGGCCGGAGTTCTGGCCGAAATCCTCGATGCCGGGACGGTCGGTGTAAAACCGCTTGAAGATCGTTTCGACATTTTCGGCGCGGATGCCCGGCCCATTGTCCTCGACGCGGATCTCGACCCACTTGGAACTGCCCGACAGGCGGATGTCGATCCGGCCGGTCTCTGGGTCGATGAAGGAGCGTGCATTTTCCACCAGATTGGTGATCACCTGGCCGAGGCGCGATTCGTGGCCGGCGACCACGAGCGCCCGGCCACCCGGTTGCCGGTCGACCGTCAGTTTCGGCGCGATCCGGTCCATATGGCCGTCCGACCAGATGCCGATCATACTGTCCAGAAGTCGCGCGACATCGACCTTGCCGGCATCCTCGCGCGCCAGTTCCGCGTCCAGCCGCGAGGCATCGGAGATGTCGGTGATAAGCCGGTCCAGCCTTTGGACGTCATGTTCGATCACATTGAGCAGCCGTGCGCGGGCATCGTTCGTGCGCGCGCGGGGCAGGGTTTCGACCGCGCTTCGCAGCGATGTCAGCGGGTTCTTCAACTCGTGGCTGACATCGGCGGCAAAGCTCTCGATTGCGTCGATCCGCGCGTAAAGCGCGTTGGTCATGTCGCGCAGTGCCACAGACAGATTGCCGATCTCGTCGTGACGGTCGGAGAAATCGGGAATTTCCTCGCGGTTTCGGATCGACCGGCGCACCCGCACCGCGGCCGCGGACAGGCGTCGCAACGGGTTGGCGATCGTGCCGGCCAGCATGAAGGACAGGATGATGTTGACGAGAACCGCAACGGCGAACACGCGGAACATGGCAAAGCGCTCGGCCTCGACGATCTTGTCGATATCGCCGCCCTGCGTCGACAATTGCAGCACGCCCAGCACGGCGCGGAACCGTTGCACGGGCACGGCGACCGAGACGATCATCTCGCCTTGTTCCGACATGCGCACGATCTGCCGCCGGTCGCCGGCCAGCGCCTGCATCACTTCGGGATAGGCCGTTCCGGTCCCGCCAGGCTGCTCGCGATAGAGCGGCAGGTCGTTGCGGCGGAAGAACCGCGCAATGCGATTGCGCATCTCTTCGGCCATGGTCGTCTCCGGCGCGTCCAGCGGGTCCAGATCGTAGCGCAGGATCTGGCCGCGCGAATAAAGGTGGCGGCTGTCGAGGATCAGATTGCCGTCTTGGTCGTAGATGCGTGCCCGCGTCCGCGTCGGCGAAATCAACTGCCGCAGGACGGGCGCGACGCGCTCGGGATTGATCGGAAAATCGAGACTGTCGAACCCGTCGACGCTCGGCACGATGCTTTCGCCCGCCTGCAGTTCCAGCAGCTTTTCCGGATCGATGAGGATCGCGTCGGTTTCCACGCTTGCGGAAGCGGCGATCGCGCCGGCGATGATCTCGCCCTGTGTCATCAGGCTTTCGACGCGCGCATCGATCAGCCCGTCGCGGAACTGGTTCAGATAGAGGATGCCGGACATCAAAAGGCCGAGCGCGGCGAGGTTGAGGATCAGGATGCGCCGCGTGATCGACGAGAACAGGTGCCGGCCGAACAGCCGGCGCAGGCCGGTCAGCCCCTGCACCGATCCGGCGCGCGCCGCCGCCCGCCGCCCGTCGCGGCGCGACTTCGTCGCCGGCATGTGGTCGGTTTCGACCGCCATCCAATGATCCTCGTGCGGCGCCTCCCGTGGCACCGCTTGTGATGCGTCCGGTTACGCCGCCTCGCGGAACCGGTAGCCGACGCCGTAGAGCGTTTCGATCATGTCGAATTCCTGGTCGGCGCCCTTGAACTTCTTGCGCAGCCTTTTGATGTGGCTGTCGATCGTCCTGTCGTCCACATAGACCTGATCGTCATAGGCCGCATCCATCAGCGCGTCGCGGCTCTTGACGACGCCGGGACGCTGGGCGAGCGAGAACAGGATGAGGAACTCGGTGACCGTCAGCGTGACCGGCTTTTCCTTCCACATGCAGGTATGGCGTTCCTGGTCGAGCACCAGATGACCGCGCACCAGCGTGCTGTTGGCGCCCGCCGCGCCCGGTTTGACAGCGATCTCGCGCGCCGCCGTCCGGCGCAGGATCGCCCGCACCCGTTCGATCAGGAGCCGCTGCGAAAACGGCTTGGTGATGAAATCGTCGGCGCCCATCTTCAGGCCGAACAATTCGTCGATCTCGTCATCCTTCGACGTCAGGAAGATCACCGGCAGGTCCGATTTCTGCCGCAGCCGGCGCAGCAGTTCCATGCCGTCCATGCGCGGCATCTTGATGTCGAAGATGGCCAGGTTCGGCGGTTTGCCCAAAAGCCCGTCGAGCGCCGAAGCGCCATCGGTATAGGTTTCCACGCGGAACCCCTCGGCCTCCAGCGCGATCGACACCGACGTCAGAATGTTGCGGTCGTCATCGACAAGCGCAATCGTCTGCATGTTGAAATTCTCCCCGGACATGACCCACGACCCTTCCGTTTTGCACGCATGTGGTGACGGAAGGCTTTCCCCGCAAACAGGGGACAAAATGTGGCACGAATCGTCGAGCCTGTCATGGTTGGCCGCGCGGCTGCGGGTTCGGGGCTGCGCGCGACGGTCGCGTTTCTTAGCCGGCACAGTTAACAACCGGTAAAGAATGCGCGAAATTCAAACGGTTGAAACGATTTTCAAACTTTTAAAACGATTAATGGTTTGAGATTGTTTGGCAATTCTGTTTCACGCTGCGCACCCTCTTGCAATCAGGCAAGTGGCGCCGCCTCGAGGCGGTTCTCATTTCGAACTGAAAACCGGTGACAGTCATGAAAGCACACGGCGTATTCAATACGGCCCAGGGATTGGAAAGAAACGGCATCGCAGGCGCGTCCGCCGTCTATTACAACCTGTCCGAGCCGCAATTGTATGAATACGCCCTGTCGCGCGGCGAGGCCGAAATGGCCGCGGGCGGCGCGCTCGTCGCACGCACCGGCGAACACACCGGCCGCTCGGCCAAGGACAAGTTCGTCGTCCGCGACGGCAATGTCGAAGACCATATCTGGTGGGACAACAACAAGCCGATGGCGCCGGACGCGTTCGAGCGGCTTTACACCGACATGCTGGCCACGACCAACGGCATGGACCTGTTCGTCCAGGACCTGACAGGCGGCGCCGATGCCGATCACGCCATCAATGTCCGCGTGGTCGCCGAAAAGGCGTGGCACTCGCTGTTCATCCGCAACCTCCTGATCCGGCCGGAACGCGCCGCGCTCAAGGATTTCGTGCCGCAGATGACGATCATCGACCTGCCTTCGTTCAAGGCCGATCCCAAAAAGCATGGCTGCCGCACCGAAACGGTGATCGCCGTCGACCTGACGCGGATGATCGTGCTGATCGGCGGTACTTCCTATGCCGGCGAGATGAAGAAGTCGGTCTTCACCGCGCTCAACTACCTTCTGCCGGGTCAGGGCGTCATGCCGATGCATTGCTCGGCCAATGTTGGCCCGGACGGCGATGCCGCCGTCTTCTTCGGCCTGTCGGGCACCGGCAAGACGACCTTGTCCGCCGATCCCGAACGCACGCTGATCGGCGATGACGAGCATGGCTGGGGTCCGGACGGCATCTTCAATTTCGAAGGCGGCTGCTACGCCAAGACGATCCGTCTGAGCGAAGAGGCGGAACCCGAAATCTACGCCACGACACAGCGCTTCGGCACGGTTCTGGAAAACGTCATCCTCGATGGCGAGCGCAAGCCCGATTTCGACAATGGCTCGCTGACCGAGAACACGCGCTGCGCCTACCCGCTGCATTTCATTCCCAACGCCAGCGACACCGGCAAGGCCGGCCATCCGGCCAACATCATCATGCTGACCGCCGATGCCTTCGGCGTCATGCCGCCCATCGCCAAGCTGACCTCGGCGCAGGCCATGTATCACTTCCTGTCGGGCTACACCGCCAAAGTGGCGGGCACCGAAAAGGGCGTGACCGAGCCCGAAGCGACCTTCTCGACCTGCTTCGGTGCACCCTTCATGCCGCGCCACCCGTCCGAATATGGCAATCTGCTGCGCGAGCTGATCGCCGAACACGGCGTCAATTGCTGGCTGGTCAACACCGGCTGGACCGGCGGCGCCTATGGCGTCGGCCAGCGCATGCCGATCAAGGCGACCCGTGCCCTACTGCGTGCCGCGCTCGACGGTTCGCTCAACGCGGCCGAATTCCGCACCGATCCCAATTTCGGCTTTGCGGTTCCCGTTGCGGTCGATGGCGTCGACACGTCGATCCTCGATCCGCGGTCGACCTGGGCGGACAAGGCGGCCTATGACGCACAGGCCACGCGCCTGTCCTCCATGTTCCGCGACAATTTCGACAAGTTCGAAGGCCATGTCGATCTCGACGTGATGGACGCCGCGCCGGTTTTTCTTGAGGCCGCCGAATAAGCGGCCGGATTGGACGAAGGCTCATACCCTTGGGGGTGGCCGCGCGGCCGCCCCTTTTCATTTTCGCGCCTGAATGTGCATGGTGCGCGCGGAGGCCGCCATGAACCGATCCGCGCAATCGCCGCATATCCCGCTCGATTTCATCGATCGATCCGCCGACGAGATGGCCGAACGGGCAGGGGCCTTCGCCGACCTGATGGTTCGCAGGCGCACGGTGCGCGACTTCTCCTCGGAACCCGTGCCCCGATCGGTGATCGAGGATTGCTTGCGCACCGCGGCGAGCGCGCCGTCGGGCGCCAACCAGCAGCCATGGCATTTCGTCGCCATCGGCGATCCGGCGACCAAGGCCCGCATCCGCCAGGCCGCCGAGGCCGAGGAGCGCGCCTTTTATGACGGCCGCGCCGGCGACCAATGGCTGTCGGCGCTGGCGCCGCTCGGCACCGACGCGCACAAGCCGTTTCTCGAAACCACGCCCTGGTTGATCGTCATCTTCGCCGAGCGCCACGGCATTGATGCGGACGGTGAACGCGTCAAACACTATTATGTGCCCGAATCGGTCGGCATCGCCACCGGGCTCCTGATCGCCGCGCTTCACAATGCCGGCCTCGCAACCCTGACCCATACGCCTTCGCCGATGGGGTTCCTGACGGAGATTTGCGGCCGTCCGGCGCATGAAAAACCCGTCATCCTGCTCGTCGCCGGCCGTCCCGCCGACGGCGCAGTCGTGCCGGCGATCACCCGCAAGCCGCTCGAGAACGTTACGACATGGATCGGCGGCGATGGCGAATGACCCGATCCGGCTGGCCAACGGGACCGAACTGCCCGCCTGGACATTGACCGAAGCCTTCATCCAGGCGTCAGGTCCGGGCGGCCAGAACGTCAACAAGGTGGCGACCAGCGTCCAACTGCGCTTTCAGGCGAAGGGCGCGGGCGTCTTCACCGATGCCCAGTTCGCAAGGCTGATGCGGCTGGCCGGACGCCGCGCGACCAAGGCGGGCGAGATCGTGATTGAGGCGAGCCGTTACCGGACGCGCGAGCGCAATAGGCAGGATGCCCGCGAACGGCTGGCCGCCCTTGTCGAAAAAGCGCTTCAGCCGCCCCCGCCGCCGCGCCGCAAGACGCGCCCGACTCGCGGCTCGGTCGAACGCCGCCTGAAAGCAAAGGCGGGCCGGTCGGCGATCAAGAAAATGCGCGGTTCGGTCTCTGACGACGACTAGGCGGCCGGCAGGGTACGAACGGCGCCGGCGCAAATGACTTGGACGCAAATGACTTGGAATTGTCATGCGGTCGGTGCACAACGCTCCGCGCAAACACCTCTATATAGGGAGACGGGGAATATGGGATTTTTCGATTTTGTGAAGAACGCGGGCAAGCGGCTCGGTTTCGGCGATGATGACGAGGCAAATGCCGAGGAGCTCAAGCGCGAACTGGATTCGCACGGTCTGGGCACCGATGCGGTGCAGGTCGAGGTCAAGGGCGACACGGCGGTCATTCGCGGCGCCGTCGAGGATCAGTCGGTCTTCGAAAAGGCCGTGGTCGCTGTCGGCAACACGCTGGGCATTTCCAAGGTGGAGGCGTCCGAACTCAAGGTGGTGCCGCCCGAAAGCGGCCTGAAACTGGACGCCGGCGCCGACATGAATGCGATCATCGCCGCCGCGACGCCGGCCAATGAGCCGAAGTTCCACACCGTGGAAAAAGGCGACACGCTGTGGGCGATCTCCGAGAAGGCCTATGGCAACGGCTCCAAATATGAGCTGATCTTCGAAGCCAACAAGCCGATGCTGAGCCACCCGGACAAAATCTATCCCGGCCAGGTGCTGCGCATTCCCGACATCGCCGAGGGCTGAGACCGGCCTGCGGCACGAAGGGCGGCCATCATGCGCCGCCCTTCCTATTGGCGCACCATGCGTCCAATGACCCCCTTTTCGGCAACGCCATAAGCGAATAGAGAACCCGCCAGATGCGGTGCCCGCATGGGCACGGCGCCTTGGTTCAGCGCGGAGTGAAAGCGACGATGACCACCCTGTCGAACATGCCCAAAGTCATCACCGTCTTCGGCGGGTCGGGTTTTCTGGGACGCCATGTGACGCGGGCACTGGCCAAGCGCGGCTACCGCGTACGCGCCGCAGTGCGCCGGCCGGATTTGGCCTTCCACCTCCAGCCGCTTGGCGATGTCGGCCAGATTGCCGCCATCCAGGCCAATCTGCGCCACAAATGGTCGATCGAGCGCGCCATCGAGGGCGCCGATGCGGCGATCAACCTCGTCGGCATTCTCTTTGAGGGCGGCAAGCAGGACTTCCGCGCGGCTCAGGAGTACGGCGCGCGCTATGTCGCCGAAAGCTGCGAAAAGGCCGGCGTTCCGCTCGTCCATGTCTCCGCCATCGGCGCCGATCCGGACTCGGAATCGCAATATGCCCGGTCCAAGGGCCGCGGCGAAGACTGGGTGCGGCAGACGCTCGGCGACAAGACGATCATCATGCGGCCATCCATCGTCTTCGGTCCCGAGGACGATTTCTTCAACCAGTTCGCGTCCATGACGCGCTATTCGCCGTTCCTGCCGCTGATCGGCGGCGGCGAAACCAGGTTCCAGCCGGTCTATGTCGCCGATGTCGCCGAGGCGATTGCGCGTGGCATAGATGGCCGGCTCAAGGGCGGCGAGACCTATGAACTGGGCGGCCCGGAGGTGATGAGCTTCCGCAAATGCCTCGAAGAGATGCTCGAAGTCATCGAGCGCAAACGCGCGCTTGTGAACATTCCCTGGTGGGCGGCCTCGATGCAGAGCCGCTTTTTCCAGATGATGCCGGGCAAGCCGCTGATCACGGAAGACCAGGTGCGCCTTCTGCGCAGCGACAATGTCGTCTCGCAGGCCGCCATCGACGCGGGCCGCACGCTGGACGGGATCGGCATCGATGCATCGACGGTCGAGGCAATCCTGCCCACCTATCTGTGGCGCTTCCGTGTGACAGGACAATTCCGAAGCCAGACAGCAGCCGAAAACGGCGAGGGCTGAGCGGAACGGCGCGCCTTGTTCCTGCTCCCGCCGGGTCTCGAAGGGCTTGAAGCCGCCCTTCTGATCGCCGCCAGCTATGTCACCTCGGCCATGACGGCCGCGTTCGGCATTGGCGGCGGGCTTATGCTTCTTGCCCTGATGGGGCCGGTCGTTCCCGTTGCCGCGCTCATTCCCGTTCACGGCGTCGTCCAGCTTGGCTCCAATGCCGGCCGCGCCTGGCACATGCGGCACCATGCCGAACCGCCCGTTCTTGTGCCGTTCCTTTTGGGCAGCCTGGCCGGCGCCGGTCTGGGCGCGATGTTTGTCATCCAACTGCCCGACACGGTGCTCAAGCTCATCCTCGGCCTGTTCGTTCTCGCCGTCACATGGCTCAAGCTTCCGGCATTGGCATTCGCTTCGCATTCCGTCATGGCCGCCGGCGGTCTGGCGAGCACCTTCGCCACCATGTTCGTCGGCGCCACCGGCCCTCTGGTCAATGCCTTGTTCGCGCGCTCCTTTGACGGTCGTGAGCAACTGGTCGCCAATGCCGCGCTCGCCATGAGCATCCAGCACGGATTGAAGGTGGCCGCGTTCGGCGCGCTCGGTTTTGCGTTCTGGCAATGGATGCCGGTGATCGCGGCGATGATCGCCACCGGCTATCTGGGCACGTGCACCGGCGCGCGCATCCTGTCCATCATTCCCGAAACCGCCTTCCGGCGTGTCTTCAAGCTCGCGCTGACGCTATTGGCGCTCGACCTGATCCGTCGCGCGCTTCTGTGACCGTCAGCCGACAAGCCACAGGCCGACCAACCCTGCCGAACCGACGATGATCCGCCACCAGGCAAACAGTCCGAAGCCGTAGCGCGACACATAGTCCAGCAGCAGCCGCACCACGATGACCGCCGCGATGAAGGCGGTTACGAAACCTGTTGCGATGATCACCGCATCGTCCATCGTCAGGAGCGCGCGGTTCTGGAACAGGTCATAGGCGAATGCGCCGGCCATGGTCGGCATGGCGAGAAAAAAGGAGAATTCGGCCGCCGAACGCTTGTCGGTGCCCATCAGCAGTGCGCCGACGATCGTCGCGCCCGAGCGTGACGTGCCCGGCACCATCGCCAGCACCTGGAATAGGCCGATCTTCAAGCACAGCGACGGCGGATATTCCATCACGTCGGTGTATCGGGGCTGCAGCGGCAGCCGGTCGATCCACAACAGGATGAACCCGCCGATGATCAGCACGATGCAGATCAAGAGCGGGGTCTCAAACAGGACGTCCTTGATGAAGCCATGCGCAAGCACCCCGACCACGGCGGCCGGCAGGAAGGCCAGCAGGATGCCCAGAACAAATTTTTGTGTTTGCGGGTCGGACGGCAGGCGCGTGGCCATTTGCCACAGCCGCGCCGCATAAACGCTGACGATCGCGCCGATGGCACCGAGCTGGATCAGCACCTCGAACGTCTTGCCGGTGGATTCAAAGCCCAGAAAATGTCCGGCCAGCAGCAGGTGCCCGGTCGACGAGACGGGGATGAATTCGGTCAGCCC
The DNA here is from genome assembly GCA_024742765.1 of Phyllobacteriaceae bacterium. Taxonomy (GTDB): domain Bacteria; phylum Pseudomonadota; class Alphaproteobacteria; order Rhizobiales; family Rhizobiaceae; genus Roseitalea. Next base: position 12,034 of record JANSXT010000022.1, read on the forward strand.
TTCGAGAACCCCCAAAAGGGCGGCTGCGACGATTGTCTGGTCTGTCATGGAGACTTTCCGCGGCGATCGTGTGAAGCGAGTCGTGCCGGCCTATACACCGATTGCGGTTAAAAAACCTCCGCGTCACGCTGTTTTTCCGCCATTGTTGACGCCGCTTCGCAAATGCGTGTCGCTTCACGGAAACCCGTCGGCGTCGCCACCGCGTTTGATGAGGTCGCAGAAATGAAAATTTTTGTAAGCGCTTTGACAAGCGCGCTGCTGTGTCCGAAGTTAGGACACACAATGCTACAACTCCGGGAGGCATGTATGGCATTTTTCAATCGCAACGGCGAGCGTATGCCCGAGCACATCGAAAAGCTGGCTGAGGACACCAGGGCCGGCAAGATGGACCGGCGCGAGTTTCTCGCACTGGCAACGACGTTCGGCGCAACAACCGCGGCCGCCTATTCGATGATCGGTCTGGCGGCGCCGGGCAAGGCCATGGCGCAGGAAGCCAAAAAGGGCGGCGTTTTGACCATCGCCATGGATGTGCGCGAACTTAAGGACCCGCGCACCTTCGACTGGTCGCAAATGGGCAATCTGGGCCGCCAGTTCCTCGAGCCGCTGGTCAAGTACACGACCGAGTTCACGTTCGAGCCGATGCTGCTCGAAGGCTGGGAGATCAATGACGACGCCACGGAATACACGCTGCGTGTCCGCCAGGGCGTCACCTGGAACAATGGCGATGATTTCAACGCTGATGACGTGATCTTCAACATCGAGCGCTGGTGCGAAAAGGATGTCGAGGGCAACTCGATGGCCGCGCGTTTTGCCGCAATCATCGATGACGAAACCGGCAAGGCCGCCGAAGGCACCATCGTCCGTGTCGACGACTACACGGTCAAGCTGATGCTGCCGCAGCCGGACATCACACTGATCGCCGGCATGGCCGACTATCCGGCTCTGGTCGTTCACCCCTCCTATGCGGAAACGGGCGAACTGGTCGACAATCCGATCGGCACAGGGCCGTTCGAACTGGTCTCGTTCTCGATCGGCGACCGCGCCGAGTACAGGCGCCGCGAAAACGGCACCTGGTGGGGCGGCGAGGCGCATCTCGACGAGGTGATCTTCGTCGATTACGGCACTGACCAGTCCGCGCAGGTGGCCGCATTCGAGTCCGGCGAGGTACAGGCCAACTACGAGGTGACCGGCGACTTCGTCGACATTTTCGAGGGCCTTGGCCTGACCAAGAACGAAGCCGTTACCGGCGCCACCGTGGTTGTTCGCACCAACGTCAACAACCCGCCCTATGACGACCAGCGCGTGCGTCAGGCGCTCCAGCTTGCCGTCGACAACAATGTCGTCCTGCAGCTTGGCATTGCCGGACAGGGCACGGTCGCCGAGAACCACCATGTGGCGCCGATCCACCCCGAATATGCCGAACTGCCGCCGATCAGCCGGGACATCGATGCCGCCAAGGCGTTGATGGAAGAAGCCGGCCAGATGGATTTCGAGCACGAGATCATCTCGATCGACGACGACTACCGCAAGAACACGACCGATGCGGTGGCCGCGCAGCTTCGCGAGGCCGGCTTCCAGGTCAAGCGGACGGTTCTGCCCGGCTCGACCTTCTGGAACGACTGGACGAAATACCCCTACTCGTCCACCAACTGGAACCACCGGCCGCTCGGCGTGCAGATTCTCGCGCTCGCCTACCGCACCGGCGAAGCCTGGAACGAAGCGGGCTATTCGAACCCAGAGTTCGACGAAAAGCTCACCCAGGCCCTGGCGATTGCGGACGCGGACCAGCGGCGAGAACTGATGGTCGATATCCAGCGGGTGCTGCAGGAATCGGGCATCATCATCCAGCCCTACTGGCGCTCGCTGTTCAACTTCAACGACTCGACCGTCCAGAACTACTACCAGCATCCGACCTATGAGCTGGATCTGGCGGACGTCTGGCTCGACGCCTGAACCGACCCGCAAACAGGGCGCAGCCGGAAGCGGCTGCGCCCTTTCACTATTGAGAGCAAAACGGCCGCCAGAAGCCGTTGGCACGTTCCGCGTTACCGCGCGTCTTGGGGAGAAGCAGCTTGATTTCGTTCATCATCCGGCGTCTGGGAATCATGGCATTGACCATGCTTTGCCTGACACTCGTCGTGTTCTTCCTGGTCAATCTCGAACCCAATCTGCGCAAACTCTCCATCAGCCAGACCAACATGCGCGCAACCGACGCGCAGATCGAAAGCTGGCTGGTCCGCAACGGCTACCGGGACAATTTCTTCGTCCGCTACGGCCAGTGGCTGGGCGTCATGCAGAAGCAGCCCATCATCGATCCCGAGACGGGCGAGGCGACGCCGCGCTTCCGCTTCTGCGACGAGCCGGCCGAACCGCATTTTTCCGGCGTCATCCAGGGCGATTTTGGTTGCTCGACACGCTTCAAGGTGCCTGTTGCCGAACGGCTCGTGCCCGCCCTACAGGCCACCGGCTGGCTGATGTTCTACGTCATGCTCGTGATGGTGCCCGGAGCGCTGCTTGTCGGCATTTTCGCCGGGATGCGCGAGGGGTCCCGCACCGACCGAAGTCTGTCGGTTGCCTCGATCGCCTCAACGGCGACGCCCGAATATGTGTCGGGCGTCATCTTCACCGTCATATTCGCGTCATGGCTCGGCATATTGAACGGGTCGGCGGCCACTGCGACGCGCGAAGGGATCACCTTCACCAACTTCACCCTGCCCGTCATGACCATGGCGATCTACGGCATGGGCTATATCGCCCGCATGACGCGCGCGTCGATGGCCGAGGTGATGACCGCACAATATATCCGAACGGCGCGGCTCAAGGGGCTGACCTTTTCCTCGGTCGTCATCAAGCATGCGCTGCGCAACGCGCTGATCGCGCCCTTCACCGTGATCATGCTGCAGTTCCCGTGGCTCTTGACCGGCGTCGTCATCGTCGAGGCGATGTTCCGCTATCAGGGCTTCGGCTTCACGCTGGTCGAAGCGGCGTCGAACAATGACATCGATCTGCTGCTCGCCTGCGCCCTCGTCTCGGTCGTCGTGGTGCTGGTTACGCAGCTTCTCAGCGATGTCGGTTACGCCTTCCTCAACCCGCGCATTCGCGTCTCTTGAGCGCATAGGGGGCGCGTCATGGAAACTCTGTCCACATTCGAAATCGTCGTTCAGATCATCTGGCGCTTCTGGCCGGTCTGGGCCGCGATGATCATCGTCGGCACCCTGAGCTACATGTACAGGGATCGGCTGGGGCTTTACGGCCAGCTTTATGATGGCGGCGTCGGCATTGCCGGCCTGGCCTTCATCGGCTTCTGGCTGTTTTCGGCGCTGTTTGCGCCGATCATCGCGCCGTTCGACCCGATCGGCGTGGTGCCGATCCTGAAGAACGCCGTGCCCGGCACCATCGATCCCGAATCGGGTCATGCGTTCCTACTGGGCGGCGACAAGCTCGCCCGCGACGTGTTCAGCCGCATGGTGTTCGGCTCGCAGATCGTCCTGATCATCGCGCCAGCTGCCACGGCCTTCGCGCTGATGGTCGGCATCACGCTGGGCCTGCCGGCGGGCTATTATGGCGGGCGCGTCGACAATGTCCTGTCGTTCATCGCCAATCTGGTTCTGGCGTTCCCGGTGATCCTTCTGTTCTACCTGCTGGTGACGCCCGGCATCACCGAGACGCCGATCCCCTATACGCTGGCGGGCCTCTTCTTCATCTTCCCGGTCATCTTCTTTGTCACCCTGTTCTACACGCGCTATCAGGCGCGGCCGCAATTCATGTGGCCGGCCATCGCGGTGACCGTTGTCCTTGGTACCTGGGTCTGGATATCGCTGGTCTCCAACGACTTCATCGTCCAGGCGCTGCGCAACAACGGACTTGGCTTTGTGGGCGCGTTCTTCGATCTGCCGATCTTCAAGATCATTTCGATCGAACCGGGACAGCTCAACATCTTCGTCGCCGTCGTTTTCGCGTCGTCCCCGGGCGTCTTCCGCATCACGCGCGGTCTCGTCATGGACATCAAGACGCGTGACTATGTCGCCGCCGCCCAGACCCGCGGCGAAAGCCCCTGGTACATCATGCTGTGGGAAGTGCTGCCCAATGCGCGCGGTCCGCTCATCGTCGATGCCTGCCTGCGCATCGGCTACACCACCATCCTTCTGGGCACGCTGGGCTATTTCGGTCTTGGCATGCCGCCCGAAAGCCCCGACTGGGGCACGGCCATCAAGGACGGCTCGCAGCTTCTGCGGCTTTATGTCTGGCCGGCGCTGGTGCCCGCCGTCGCGCTGATGAGCTTCGTGCTCGGCCTCAACCTTCTGGCCGACGCGCTGCGCGAAGAATCGCTGAAAGACTGAGGAGGCCATCATGTCCGCTGCACAAGAACTGACCGCCTCCGACGCAACCCCGGCCGCCGCCGCCGACCAGACCCCGATCCTGGAGATCGAGAACCTGCACATCTCGTTCTACACCCGTGCCGGCGAAATCCCCGCCGTCATGGACTATTCGTGCAAGGTGATGCCCGGCGAAGCGCTCGGCATTGTCGGCGAATCGGGTTGCGGCAAGTCGACCGTCGCGCTCGGCATCATGCGCGACATGGGCAATCGCGGGCATATCAAGTCCGGCACGATCCGCTTCAAGGGCCGTGACATGGGCGAGATGAGCGATGCCGAACTGCGCGATCTGCGCGGCTCGAAGATCGCCATGATCTATCAGGAGCCGATGGCCTCGCTCAATCCGGCGATGAAGATCGGCCAGCAGCTCATGGAGGTGCCGATCATCCATGAGGGCGTCTCCAAGCAAGCGGCCTATGACCGCTCCATCGAAATGCTCGAGGCGGTGCGCCTGCCCGATCCCAAGCGCGTCATGGGCTCCTATCCGCATCAGATTTCCGGCGGCCAGCAGCAGCGCGTCGTCATCGCCATGGCGCTTCTGTCAAACCCCGAACTTCTGCTTCTCGACGAGCCGACCACCGCGCTTGATGTGACGGTCGAGGCCGGCATCGTCGAACTGGTCAAGGATCTGGGCAAGAAATACGGCATGTCGATGCTGTTCATCTCGCACAATCTCGGCCTGATCCTGGAGACCTGCGACCGCATCTCGGTGATGTATTCAGGTGAGGCGGTGGAGACCGGCGATGTCACCGACGTGTTCGACCGGATGCGCCACCCTTATACGCAGGGCCTGTTCCGCTCGATCCCGCTGCCCGGCGCCGACAAGAATTCGCGGCCGCTGATCGCCATTCCCGGCCAGCTTCCGCTGCCGCATGAGCGGCCCCATGGCTGCAATTTCGGTCCGCGCTGCCATCATTTCGTGGAAGGCGAGTGCGATGCCGGCCCGATCTCGATGGTCCCGGTCAAGGGTCATCACGACCACAACAGCCGCTGCGTGCGGTTCGACGAGATCGACTGGAAAGCGATGCCCGACGGCATCGCGCAGAACGACCCGGTTGAGCCCGGCGCGCCGGTGCTGCAGATCGATGAGCTGAAGAAATATTACGACGTGGCCGCCAACGCGATCTTCGGCGGTGGCGAGACGCGGACGGTGAAAGCCAACGAGACGATCTCGTTCACCGCGCGCGAGGCGGAAACCGTTGCCATCGTCGGCGAATCGGGCTGCGGAAAATCGACGCTCGCCAAGGTCTTGCTGGGCCTTGAGACCGCCACCGAAGGCACGGTGACACTCGGCAACCGGGAAATCCAGGGCATCGAAGTGGAGAACCGCGGCGCCGATCTGGTCTCTTCGATCCAGATGGTCTTCCAGAACCCGTTCGACACGCTCAATCCCAGCCACTCGGTCGGCAGCCAGATCATCCGCACGCTGGAAAAGTTCAACTTCGGCAACTCGACCGAGGAGCGGCGCGAGCGCATGCTGGAGCTGCTCGATCTGGTCAAGCTGCCGCGTGCCTTTGAATCGCGCATGCCGCGCCAGCTGTCCGGCGGCCAGAAACAGCGTATCGGCGTTGCCCGTGCCTTCGCCGGAGGCCCGAAAGTGGTCGTCGCCGACGAGCCAGTCTCTGCGCTCGACGTGTCGGTTCAAGCCGCGGTGACCGAGCTTCTGATGGACATTCAGCGCGAGTCGCGCACCACCATGCTGTTCATCAGCCACGATCTGTCGGTCGTGCGCTACATCGCCGATCGCGTGGTCGTGATGTATCTCGGTCACATTGTCGAGCAGGGCACGACCGACCAGATCTTCTCGCCGCCCTATCATCCCTACACCGAGGCGCTGCTCTCGGCGATCCCGATCGCCGACACCTCCGTCCAGAAGAAGCACATCGTTCTGGAAGGCGACATTCCCTCGGCGCTCAACCCGCCGCCGGGCTGCCCGTTCCAGACACGCTGCCGCTGGAAGGAGCGCGTTTCCGGCAACAAGTGCGAGACCGAAGTGCCCCCTTACGTCGAATGGGGCGAAGGCCACTTCATGAAGTGCCATCTCTCCCGGGACGAACTGGAGTCCATGGAGCCGGTGATCTCGTTCGAAGCCAAGGATGCGGCAGACGAGGACGCCTCCAAGATCGTCGATCTGGACGCGGTCAAGACCGCGCCGGTGCAGGCCAAGGCGAAGGCCCGCCGCGACAAGGCCGTCGCCGCCGTCACAGACACCGACGACAACGGTTCCGCCAAGTCCAAACCGCCCAAGAAGGCCAAGTCGGCGAAAAGCGCGACATCCGATTCCAAGTCGGGCAAGCCCTCGCTCGATGATCCCGACCGTCCGCCGTCCATGGACCGTCCGGACGCGCCCGACGACCTCAAGCAGATCTCCGGCGTCGGTCCGAAGCTCGAGGGCACGCTCAACGGGCTCGGCATCTATACGTTCGGGCAGGTCGCCGCGTGGAAGAAGCCCCAGCGCGATTGGGTCGACGGCTATCTGAGCTTCAAGGGGCGGATTGACCGCGACGGCTGGGTCAAACAGGCCAAGGCGCTGGACAAGAAGAAGGCCAAGGGCTGAAACTGGCCTGTGCTCCGGCCAGTGCGCCCGGTCATGGCGTGCGCGGTCCGGCCTTTGGCTTCATCCTGACCTTGGTCTCCAGAACGTCGCCCCATTCGGGATGGCGTTTGAACTGGGCTGCGGCAAACGGGCAGAGCGGGATGATCTTCGTGCCTGATGTCCGCGCGTCGGCGATCAGCGTTTCGACCAGGCGCAGCCCGGTTCCGGTACCGCGAAAGATGTCGGGTACCTCCGTATGGTCGATGATGATCAGCGTGTCGCTGGCACGCGAGAATGTCATCTCCGCCGTGATGCCGCCGGGCGCTTCGATGAAATAGCGGCCCTTCGGCCCCTCCGTCTCCATCGCGACGGGCAGGGTGCTTGGGTCGACAGAAGCGCCGCGCGCCGCGTTGAGCCACGCGATGATCCGCTCGATCTCGGCCTCGGTGATCTCCGCACCGCCCCGGTTCCAGAAGACATCCGTCTTCGCGCCGGCCGCGTCTAGCGCGTCGGCCAGCGCGCCGACGGAAGCCGCCGGCGTTTCCGGATCGGTTGCGCCGGCGGTGATCAGCACGTCCCGGCCCTTTGTCACCTTGGCAACCTCGGCGGGTGGCGCCATCGGATGCAGCAACGCCAAGGGACCTTCGGGGACGGGCGCGACGAGCGCCGCGACCAGCGTGTCTGCTGCCCTGCCATGGGCGATGATGATCGCGCGGCCCGAATCCCCGCTCTTGGCCACCCAGCCGGCAAGGCCGGCCCGATCACTGGCCGCTTCCGCCGGCGCGGTGCGCGCGGTCACATCGGACGCGCCTTCCAGCATCGCCGCAATGGTCTGGAACAGGGTCTGCGCGGCGCGTGCCTCACCGATTAGAAGCACCGGCGTCGGCGCGTTTGCGTCTTTTGTGTCGGTCATGTCAGATGCCCCAGCGGCAGCTTGGCGGGCCCCTTGTGGTTTTTAAGAACGAGATTGGTCCGCACGTCGCGCACGCCATCGAACTTCAGCAATGTGCCGCCGATGAAATCGTTCAGCGCCTCGACGTCGGTCACCACGACCTGAAGCATGAAATCGAAATCGCCGGTCAGCGACCAGCAGGCGACGACTTCATCGAGTCGCCCGACCATGGCGATGAACCGTTCGGGCGTGTCATCGGCATGGTTGCCGAGGCGCACCTGCACGAACACTTCCACCTCCAGCCCGAGCGCACGCCGATCGAGCCGCGCGACGATGGCGGCAATGGCGCCGCTTTCGGTCAGCCGCTCGAACCGCCGCGCGCATGGCGTCGCCGAAAGGCCGACATCGGCGGCCAGATCGGTGATCGTCCGGCGGCCGTTGCGCTGCAGCACGTTCAGCATTGCCACTTCGTAACGATCGAGTGAAATCATCTCTCAAAATCCAGAAATTTGGCGAAAATCACCGAATTCGTCGCACAAGCAGGTCGATTAAGTCAATTCGCCGTCGCTACCGTTGATACAATCGGGCGCAAACCTTCGAGGAGGTCGTCATGTCCGTAACCATATCGCAATATGCCGCCGAATGCGCCGCCCAGGGCATGCGGGGCGATTATTCCCGCTGCCGAGCCGACTTCACCGTGCCGCAGGATTACGGCGTCTACACCGATGCCGACCAGACGGTATGGCGCACCCTGTGCGATCGCCAGACGAAACTGACCGAGCGCTATGCCCACCGCTCCTATCTCGACGGCGTCGCAGCACTGGGCCTCATCGACCGCGTGCCCGACTTCGAAACCGTAAGCGACAAGCTCTCGGCAATGACCGGCTGGACGCTGGTCGCCGTGCCGGGCCTCATCCCTGCCGAACCCTTTTTCGACCATCTCGCCAATCGGCGCTTTCCCGTGACCAACTGGCTGCGGTCGATGGACGAACTCGACTACATCGTCGAACCGGATATGTTCCACGATTTCTTCGGCCATGTGCCGATCCTGACCCAGCCGGACTTCGCCGACTTCATGCAGCGCTATGGCCAAAAGGCGCTGGAATTAATCCCGCTCGGCGGCGACCAAATGATCACGCGGCTTTATTGGTACACGGCGGAATTCGGCCTGATCCGGGAACCGGGGCAGGACCTGAAAGTGTTCGGCGCCGGCCTGATGTCGTCCTTTTCCGAGTTGCGGTTTGCCGCCGAAAGCGACGAGGCCAACCGTGTGTCGATGGACATCGAGACGGTCATGCGCACTGATTACGAGATCGACGCGTTCCAGCGCGCCTATTTCGTGCTGCCCTCGTTCGAGGCACTCAATCGCCAGATGGCCGAAACGGACCTGACCGCCATAGTCTGCCGCCACAAGGATGACGCACCGCTCGATCCGGCCGCGCTGCCGGCACAAAGGGCCGCCGCCTAGGCGAGGACCAGCACAATGACGCCGGCGGCGACCAGCGCGCAGCCGGCGATTTCCGCCCGGTTGACCGGTTCGCGGAAGATCAGGACCGTCGTCGCATAAGCAAACAACATCTCGATCTGCGCGAGCGCCTTCACCGCGCCGGCCTGCTGCAGTGTCATCGCCGAAAACCAGCCGAACGAGGCCAGGGCGCCGGCAAGGCCCGTCAGCGCGCCCACCCGCCAGGCGTCGGCAATGCGGCGCAGTTCCGCCCGGTCGCGGAGGAGCATCCAGACGAGGATGACGACAGTCTGGATGGTGATCGCTACGCACAGCGTCAGCCCCGCCTGAACGAGAAAGTTCGGACCGGGAAGGCTGAGCGAGGCGGCGCGAAAGGCAACCGCCGCAAGGCCGAAAAACGTGCCCGAAGCGAGCCCGATCAGCGCCGTTGGCGAGGCCAGAAGCGCCAGCGGCGAGCGGCTGCGCGCCATCTCGCCGACGGGCTGGCGCGCAAGGGTCAGCACGATCACGCCGCCGACCGAAATGGCGATGGCGATCAGGACCGACGCCGGCGCGCGTTCGCCCAGCAGCACCAGCCCGAAAATGACGGCTTGCACAGGCTCGGTCCGCGAATAGGCCGAGCCGACGGCGAAACTGCGCCGCGTGAACATGATGACGAGCAGCGCCTGTGCGGTGATCTGCGCAAAGGCGCCAACCACGACCCAGACCCAGAAGGCGGCGTTCGTCGCTGGCAGCGCGCTGCCGGTCAGCCACAGGACGAGGGCGAGAAGCGCGAACGCCACCGGCAGGCCGAAGCCGAAACGCACGAAGGTCGCTCCGGTCGTGCCCATCCGCATGCGCAGATGGCGCTGCAGCCCCGAACGCAGGTTCTGAACGAAGGCCGCAGCGATCGTGATCGGTATCCAGAGTTCCATCATGTTCCCGCGGCCGCCGCGAGCGGTTTTGGTTTCGGGTCGTGACCGGCTGTGCCATAACACGGCCATGAACGTCCATGCTCCGAACCCGTCTGATTTCGCCCATGTCCGTGAATGGGTTTTCGATCTCGACAACACGCTCTACCCACACCATTCCAACCTGTTTTCGCAGATCGACGTGGCGATGACCGGCTATGTTTCGGAGCTGTTGCAAGTGCCGCGCGACGAGGCGCGCAAGGTCCAGAAGGACTATTACAAACAGTATGGCACGACGCTCGCCGGCCTTATGCAGCGCCATGATGTCGACCCGGATGATTTCCTCGAAAAGGTCCACGACATCGATTATTCCTGGCTCGATCCCGATCCGGCGCTGGGCGATGCCATCCGCGCGCTGCCGGGGCGGAAGTTCATCTTCACCAATGGCGACAGGGGCCATGCCGAGCGCGCTGCCCGGCAGTTGGGCATTCTCGACCATTTCGACGAGATTTTCGATATCGTCGCCGCCGAACTCGTGCCCAAGCCCGCCGGCGCGACCTATGACAAGTTCCGGGCGCTTCACCGTGTCGACTGCACCCGCGCTGCCATGTTCGAGGATCTGGCCCGCAATCTGACGGTGCCCAAGCAACTGGGCATGAAAACCGTGCTGATCGTGCCGCGCAATTTCGAGGCAACATTCTCCGAGATCTGGGAGCGCGACGATGTCGACGATCAGGTCGACCACGTCACCGACGATCTGGCCGGCTTTTTGAGAACCATTCTGCCGGGGCTCTGAACCGCCCGCGAACACGCCAAAGCTGTCAGCAATCTTGCAGTTCGCTCCGGACTGTGCAAGCAGGTCGCAGCATTTCCCGGGCGACGACCAATTCTTCAAAAAAATTCAGCGAGACGTGATGACATCGCAAATCCAACCCGTAATCCTGTGCGGCGGCATCGGCTCGCGGTTGTGGCCGCTGTCGACGGCGCTTCATCCCAAACAGTTCCTGCCGCTGATCTCGCCGCAGTCGATGCTGGCGATGACGGCCGGACGGGTCGGCGATCCGGCATTGTTCGCGCCGCCGGTCATCGTCGGCGGCCTGCGCTACAAGAGCCTGATGCAGCAGGCGGTGCCCGATGCCCGCCTGATTGTCGAGCCGTTCGGCCGCAATTCGGCGGCGGCGATCGCCGCCGCCGCGCTCCTGGCCGATGACGACACCGTCCAGCTCGTCCTTCCGGCGGACCACAACATCGCCGACATCACGGCGTTCATGCGCGCACTTGCCATCGGCCGGGCCGAGGCGGACAAGGGCCGGATCATCACCTTCGGCATCGAGCCGGACCATCCGGCGACCGGTTACGGCTATATCGAGGCCGAAACCACCGCCGGCGACACCGCGCCGGTGCGACGCTTCATCGAAAAGCCAGACAGGCCAACCGCCGAATCCCTGCTCGCCAGGGGCGGGCACTACTGGAACGCCGGCATCTTCATGTTCCGCGCCGACGTGATGCGGTCGGCGCTGCGCGCCCATGCCGACGACATCCTGAAAAATGTCGAAGCGGCGCTGGAGCCTGCCGATGGCGCGAACGGCGCCATATCGCTCAACGCGGACAGGTTTGCCCGATGCCGGTCGGAATCCATCGACTATGCGGTCATGGAAAAGGCCGACAATATCAGCGTCGTGCCGGTCTCGATGGGCTGGAGCGATGTCGGAGACCATGCGGCCCTGGCCAGTGTCGTGCAGGCGGCGGAAGCATCGGGCGCGCAGGGTCCTGTGGTCGCCGAGGCCAGCGGGAACTGCTTCGTGCGCAGCGACGGGCCGACCGTCGGTCTTTACGGCGTCACCGATCTCGCCGTCGTGGCAAGCCGCGATGCGGTGCTGGTCACCCAGCTTGACCGTGCCGCCGACATCAAGCCGCTGGTCGAGCGTGTCGAGGAGCGCGCCGTCAATGCGCAGGTCGCGCCGGCGGTGCGCGCGCGCATCGGCGCCTGGCTCTATGACACGCTGCTTCCGCACTGGCTCGAACGGGCCTGGGACGAACAGGGCGGTTTCGTCGAAGCGCTCGACTCAGACGGCGCGCCGCTGGCCGGGCATCCACGGCGCGGCCGGGTTGCGCCGCGTCAGGTGTTCGCCTTTTCCGAAGCTGTTCTGCAGGGCTGGAACCCCGACGGTGCCGCCGCCGCCCTGATCGAACGGGGGATCGACTATCTCGATCGCCATGCGCGTTCGCCGCGTGGAGGTTGGGCGAGCCTGATTGCCCCGGGCAACACCATTACCGATGACAGCCGCGCGCTCTACGACCATAGCTTCGTCGCCATGGCCGGCGCCCATGCCTACCGCGCGACCGGCTATCGCCCGGCGCTCGACATCGCCCGGGAAGCGTTCGAGTTCATCGACGGCCCATGCAGGGCAGTGGACGGAACCGGCTGGTTCGATCCGGACGGCGACGGGGCGGCGCGGCTGGCCAATCCGCACATGCACCTGCTCGAAGCCTCGCTCATCATGTTCGATGCGACCGCCGACGCCGGCGCTCTGGAGCGGGCGCAGACCATCGCCACGCTTTTCGAGGATCACATGTTCTCGGGTGCCACCGGCGCGATGTTCGAAGAGTTCGACGCGGGCTGGTCGGTCCAACCGGACGCGGGACGGGCCCGCATCGAACCGGGCCATTGTTATGAATGGGCCTATCTTCTCAAGCGGCTCGACCGGCTTGCGGGCCGCGACACGCGCAGCTGGTGCAATCGCCTGGTGGCTTTTGCCGACCGCGCCGGCGTCGGGCCGCATGGCCGGGTGCTCAATGCCGTGACCGGATCTGGCGACGTGATCGATGCCAATGCGCGGCTCTGGCCGCAACTCGAGCGCATCAGGGCCAAGCTGCACATCGCCGAGGCCAGCGCGCCGGGCGCTGTCGATGGTCTGATCTCCGGGGTGTTCGAGGATTATGTCGTGCCGGCCGCGCCCGGGCTCTGGCGCGATGAACTCGACGGCGAAGGCCGGTCATTGCGGCCGCAGGTGCCCGCCAGCATGCTGTACCATTTCGCAACCGCGTTCGCGCCAATCGCCGATCCGGCGGCTGCCGCGCCGCGCTGATCGCGGCCGTAACCCGCACCCGCGCGCCGGGTTGGCGGGCGGCAACGCGCAGACGAAGATGGTGAAGGTGAGAGGGAACCCCCGAACCGGAACCCGCGTGTTGGGTTGGCGGGCGGCAACCTGCCAACAAAGAATCCAAAATCGAAGATTTTGGTGCCGCTGATAGGACTCGAACCTACGACCCCATCATTACGAATGACGTGCTCTACCAACTGAGCTACAGCGGCGCCGGGGCGGACGGCATAGCTTGGTCGCTGGTGCCGTCCACCGACGAGCGCTTTAGCGGCGCGCCGGACCAAGATCAAGTGGGTCCTGGCCGGCCGTGCCGTTCCCCGGGCCCCAAGCGGAATTTTGTCCCACGACATGACCGTGCCGGCCCGATCAGGGCCGGCTTTGCCGCGATCAAACCACGACGATCGGAGCCGGCGTCGGCACCCGGTTGTAAAGATCGATCACGTCCTGCTGCATCATCCGCACGCAGCCCGACGAGACCGCCTTGCCGATCGTCCAATATTCCGGCGATCCGTGCACCCGGTAGAGCGTGTCGACGCCATCGTCAAAAATATAGAGCGCGCGGGCGCCCAGCGGATTGTCGAGGCCCGGCGGCATGCCGCCATTGCGCACGCTCCAGCGCTCAAGTTCCGGCTCGCGCGCGATCATCTCGTCGGGTGGCGTCCAGGTCGGCCATTGGCGCTTGTAGGCGACCCGCCCGCGTCCCGACCATTCAAAGCCCGCGCGGCCCAGCCCGACGCCATAGCGCATCGCCTGGCCGCCCTCCTGCACGAGGTACAGGAAGAAGTTGGCCGTATCGACGACCAGCGTGCCCGGCGCCTCGGGCGTCGGATAGGCCACCTGTTGACGCCAGAATTGCGGCGGCACCTTGGAGATGTCGATCGCCGGTAGGGGAAAGCGTTCGCCGGGCATCGGGCCATAGGCGGCAACGACCGTCGATGCGGGCCGCGAGGACGCCGGCGGCACCGTCGCGATATCGGCGGCGCGGCGCGACGGACCTGCCGTGGTGCAGCCCGCAAGGCCGAGCCCGGCCAGGCTTGCCGCGCCCGCGGCAAACCGGCGTCGTGTCAAAATTGTCCGTGTCATCCCAGCACCACCACGCGCGTGCCAAGCGGAACCCGTTCGTAAAGGTCCTCGACATGGGCGTTGATCATCCGGATGCAGCCATTGGAGACGGACTGTCCGATGCTCCAGGGTTCTGTGGTGCCGTGAATGCGGTACATGGTGTCGCGGTTGCCCTTGTATAGATAAAGCGCCCGCGAGCCGAGCGGGTTGCCCGGCCCTCCGGGCACGCCGTTCGCATATTTGGCATATCGGGCAGGATTGCGGCGGATCATGTTGTCGGTCGGCCGCCAGCTTGGCCATTCCGCCTTGCGGCGGATGACCGCGTCGCCCCGGAAGGCAAGGCCTGCGCGGCCGACGCCAACGCCATAGCGCCGCGCCCGTCCCGGCCGCTCGACCAGATAGAGGAAGTGATTGCGCGGATCGACGACGATCGTGCCGGCCGGATAGCCGGAAAAGCGCACCGATTGCGGCTCGAATTTCGGATCGAGCCTGAACTCGCGATAGCGCTTGGAATGGTGGGCAAGCGCGGGCGCGGCGGTCAGCATCAGACCGGCGGCGGCACCTGTGGCGAACAAACGTCTGGTAATCATGGGAAACTCCTGAACGGCATGGGTCGGTCCGGGCGCCTTTGCGCGCCCGGTCGTGGCGAATGCGTCAGGCGATCGGTGGCTTGTTCAATAACCGCCCATGATGGGCGCTGGCGTGATAGGGCAGTTCGTCCGCTTCGGCGGGAACCAGCGTGCTGGTTTCGAACCGGTGCTGCGGCATCAGGAAAACGCAGTCACCATGCCCGTGACACGGTCCGGCAGGCGTCTCCGATGCCGTTTGCGCGGTGTCCGCGATCCGCCCGTCCGTCTTGGAGATTTCGGGCGTGACCGCCACAGCGGTCGCGTCAAGGGTCGCCTCCGTGCAGGTCAGAGCCTTGCCGGCCGCACGCTCCAGCGCCACCGCATGGGTGGTCAGGACGGAAAACAGCAGCAAAAGGGCGGTCACGAAACGCATGGGCCAAAAGTTAGCCAAGTCATGGTGAATGCACCATGAACGCCCATTCACGAGGTCGTGAGTGTTGCGCCGCCGCAACAGCGGTTGGCGCAGCTCTCGAACCGCGTCAGCCGCAGATGCCGGCCCGGGCGGCCGCATATTCGGCGTCGAGCTGGTCGACATAGTCGGCGACCGGTCGCACCGCCTTGACCGCGCCGATGCCCTGGCCACAGCCCCAAATGTCCTTCCACGCCTTGGCGCCTGTGGCCTGTGAGAAGTCCATCTTGGAGGGATCGGCCTCGGGCAGATTGTCCGGATCCATGCCGGCCTTTTCGATCGACGCCTTGAGATAGTTGCCCAGAACGCCGGTGAAATAGTTCGAATAGACGATGTCTTTCGCCTGGCTGTCGACGACCATCTGCTTGTAGTCGTCGACGGCACGCGCTTCCTCGGTGGCGATGAAGGGCGAGCCGATATAGGCCATGTCGGCGCCCATGGCCTGCGCCGCAAGGACAGCGCCACCGGTCGCGATCGACCCCGACAGCAGCAGCGGCCCGTCGAACCATTCGCGGATCTCCTGGATCAGCGCAAACGGCGAGAGCTGCCCGGCATGGCCGCCGGCGCCCGCCGCCACCGCGATCAGCCCGTCCGCGCCCTTGCGGATGGCCGAGTTGGCGTGCCGGTTGTTGATCACGTCGTGCAGCACGATGCCACCATAAGAGCGCACCGCCTGGTTGACCTCGGGCACCGCCCCCAGCGACGTGATGACGATCGGAACCTTGTATTTGACGCACATGGTCAAATCGTGTTCGAGCCGCTTGTTGGACGTGTGCACGATCTGGTTGACCGCGTAGGGCGCCGCCGCACGGTCCGGATTGGACGCATTGTGCGCTTCAAGCTCTTCGGTGATCTGGGCCAGCCATTCGTCGAGCTGGCTTTCGGGCCGTGCGTTGAGCGCCGGGAAGGAGCCGACAATCCCCGCCTTGCACTGGGCAAGCACCAGCGGCGGATGGGAGAGGATGAACATGGGCGCGGCCACAACGGGCAGCCGCAGGTCGGTCTTCAAAATGTCGGGAAGGGCCATCGGTCGCTCAAAATTTTGACGTTTGCGTAAAAGTAAGATGTAGCAGGTTTCCGCGGCGGCGCAAGCGCCGAGCGGGCCTGTCAGGGTCGCGCAGCGGTGACCTGCGGCATCCAAACGCCGACTTTGCTGTCGACAAAGGTCGGTGACCGGGTGCGGGAAAGGGTCATGGGCTTTTCACATTTGTGCAATTGTGCCATGCCCGTTCAAAGTGCGGCCGCACGCATGCCGGCCGTCGGACCGGATGGGGAACGGGGCGGTGACTTCTCTGGAAACAGCATTGCGCAAGGCTCTCGCCAAGGGCGATGCCAGTGATCCGGCCTTCCGTCGCCGTGTCTATGAGGCCGCGGCATCGGCGATGCAGCGTTCGCTGACCACCCGGGGCGAGGCCACGCCCGATGCCCTTGCGGCGCAGACCGAACGGCT
Source organism: Phyllobacteriaceae bacterium (assembly GCA_024742765.1). Classification (GTDB taxonomy): domain Bacteria; phylum Pseudomonadota; class Alphaproteobacteria; order Rhizobiales; family Rhizobiaceae; genus Roseitalea. Next base: position 28,847 of record JANSXT010000022.1, read on the forward strand.
GAGCGAGGCGATCGAGGCAATCGAACGCGAGGCGCGGACGGCGGCGCCGGCCGCTGCTTCGCCGCCCGCCGCGCCGCCTGTGGCGCCCGATATTCCCCCGCCGCCAGCTCCGGACGTGCCGCCGGTCGCTGCCGAACCTCCCGTTCCGCCGGCCGGCGATATCCCCGCCGTCGACGCGCCCTCATCGCCCGCTGGTCCAGACGCCGGCCTTTATGTCGAGCCGCGTGCCGAAGCCGCCCGCGCCGAGGCCGAAGCGGTGCGCGCCGAGGCCGAGCCGCCGGTGCGCCGTTCGCCGCTGCGCGTCGACCGCGGCCCCTTCGCCACTGGCTTTGCGGTCATCGTCGCGGCCGCGTTGGTGTTCGGCGGCCTGTGGTGGGTGATCACGTCCGGCGCGTTCGTCAGCGAGGAGGCGCGCGACACGTCCGTGCCCAATCCGCCGCCCCAATTGCGAGACGAGGATTTCGCCGGCAACGAGGCCGAAGGCGGGTCGGCGCCGCGCACGACCACGCAACAGGACGACGGCGACTGGGTGACCCTGTTTACGCCCGCCGATCCGGCCGCGCTGAGCCTTGAAGGCGGCGCGACGGCGTCTATGGAGACCGACCCGTTCGGCGATTATGCGCGCCTGGTCACGCCCGCCGGCGAGGGCCGCGTCTATATCGACGTGCCCGTCGGCACGCTGCAGATGCTGTCCGGCAACCGGGCGCAGGTCAGCCTGAACGCCCGCTCCGACGATGGCGAGGCGACGCAGATGTCCGTGACCTGCGATTTCGGCCCCTTGGGCGATTGCGGCCGGCGCCGCTTCGATGTCGGCCAGTCCGAAACCGAGTTCCTGTTCCATATCGAGCTGCCGGCCGGCGCCGCGCCGTCCGAACCCGGTTTTCTGATCCTGCAATCGGGCATCGACGATGGCGGCCGCGCGATCAATCTTCTGTCGGCACGCATCCGGTCCGACCCGGGTTGACCATCGGCTCAATCGTCCAGCATTTCGAGCCCTTCGCCGATGATCCTCGGGTCGGGCTCGCCGATCAGCGCCATGTCGCGGCCCTCGAACGGGATCGCAGTGAGGATGTGGCGCAACGCTTCAATCCGGCCGCGCCGCTTGTCATTGAAGCGCACCACGGTCCAGGGCGCATGCCGCGTGTGTGTGGCAGCGATCATCTGGTTGCGTGCCCGCGTATAGTCGTCCCATTTGTGCATACCGACAATGTCGATGTCCGACAGCTTCCAGTGCTTGAGGGTGGAATGGCGGCGGTCGTGGAAACGTTTGAGCTGCGTCTGGCGGCCGATATTGAGCCAGAATTTGAAGAAATGGATGCCCTCGTCGACGATGATGCGCTCGAAATTGGGCGCATCGCCCAGAAAGGCGGTGTGCTGTTCGGGCGTGCAGAACCCCATCACCGGTTCGACGCCGCCGCGATTGTACCATGATCGGTCGAAGGCGATGATCTCGCTTTCGGTCGGGAAATGGTCGACATAGCGCTGGAAGTACCATTGGCCGCGCTCGCGGTCCGATGGTTTGGGCAGGGCAACCACGCGCGCATTGCGCGGGTTCAGATATTGCCGGAACCGGCTGATCGTGCCGCCCTTGCCGGCCGCGTCGCGGCCCTCGAAAACCGCGATGATCCGCTCGCCCGATTGTGCGACATGGCTTTGCAGCAGCACCAATTGTTCCTGCAGGGCGCGCAACTGGTCGTTATAGGCATCGCGATCCATCCGCTCGTCATAGGGATAATCGCCTGCCGTCAGCACATTGTCGTCGACCCAGTCGGGCAGGTCGGGGTCGTCAATGTCGAAACGCCGCGTTTCGCCGTCGATGACCAGTTCGAGAACCCGTCCATACTCCGCCGCCAATGATGCCATGTCTTTTTCCCCCGGGGCCGCCGCGCACGGCGTTGTCATCGTGTTGCAACAATGGCGAAGCTAACGCGTCCCAAGGCGCATTGAAAACAACTCATTTGCCGCACGGCCTTTCGTTTGGCCGCGGGGCGCCATAAGCAGGACAGTGCGGCGAACGCCGGGAGCGGGACGATGACAGATCGCGGAATGACCGATCAGGATTTACCGGACGGCGACGGTGGTCAGTGGCCGCTGCGCCTGTCGGCCATGCGCCGGCGCCTCGTTTCCAACCGGTTTCCACTGGCCGCCGCGCTTGCCCTGTTCGGACTTCTGTTGGCCATGGGCCGTGTCACGCTGCCGCTCTTTGGCGCCCTGTCGCTGGCGATGCTTGCCGTGTGCCTTTTTGCGCCCGTGCGCACCGTGTCCGAACGCCGGCGCGCCACGTCGGGCACGGGCGGCGTCCGCGCACGGGAGACGGCCCTGTTCGCCGCCGCGCTCGACGGAATTCCCGATCCTGTCCTATTGATCGACCGTCGCGGCGCGGTGCGCCATGCCAATCTGCAATATCAGCGCATGCTGGGCGCGATGCGGCCCGGCGCCTCGGTGCAGATCCGTTTCCGGTCACCGGAAGTGTTGGAGATGATCCAGTCGGCGCTGGCCGGCGACGCTCCGGGCCCGGTCGAGTTTCTCGAACGCTCGCCGCGCGAGCACTGGTTTATGCTGTCGATCTCCGCGCTGGCCGCGGACGGCGACCGGCGCGAAGGCTTCCTGCTGCATTTCAGGGACCTCAGCGAGTTGCGCCGTGCCGAGCGCATGCGCACCGATTTCATCGCCAATGCCAGCCATGAACTGCGCACGCCGCTCGCATCGCTCGCCGGATTCATCGAGACGCTTGCGGGCCCGGCCCGCGACGATCAAGGCGCGCGCGAGCGGTTTCTGGCGATCATGCACGAACAGGCCGAACGCATGTCGCGCCTGATCGACGATCTGTTGTCGCTCAGCCGCTTCGAGACGGCGCTTGGCCGCTCCGACTTCGCGCGGGTCGATCTGATCGACATCCTGGTCCATGTCGTCGGCGCCTTCCAGCCAATGGCCGGCCGCGACGACATCGCCATTGCGCTGGACCGCACCGCGTTGCCCGATGACCGCATGTTCGTCCATGGCAGCCGCGACGAACTGATCCAGCTTTTCGAGAACTTGGTGGAGAATGCCATCAAATATGGCGGTGACGGCGGCAGGGTGGAGATCATCGCCACCCCCGCCGAACTGGGCGGCCTTCCGGCGACATCCATCGAGGTGCGCGACCATGGCCCGGGTATCGAGACCGAGCATATTCCGCGCCTGACCGAACGCTTCTACCGTGTCGATGTGGAAACCAGCCGGGGCAAGCAGGGCACCGGCCTGGGCCTTGCGATCGTCAAGCACATCGTCACCCGGCACGAGGGGCGGCTGACGATCAGATCACGCCCGGGCGAGGGCACAAAAGTGCATGTCATCTTTCCTGCAACGGTCGAGGACAACGCTGCCAATGATATGGAAAAGGTAGGAAAAACAGACACATGATCTGTCATAAAACTGTTTTCCTCCTGTCATAAAAGCGGCAAGGGCGGGCCGCTAGAAACAGGCCTGCCAGCCAGTGTTGGCGCCCACGGCCGCCCTGCGGCAATTTGGACACGAGCCCTATCGGGAGTTACCCCATGAAATCCTTGAAAGTTGCACTTGTTGCAGCCCTCGGCGCGACCGCGCTGACCACGGTCGCCCATGCGCGCGACCAGGTGTCTGTCGCCGGATCGTCCACCGTTCTGCCCTACGCGACGATCGTCGCCGAAAACTTCGGTGAAACCTTCCCCGACTTCCCCACGCCGATCGTTGAGTCCGGCGGCTCGTCGGGTGGTCTGAAGGAATTCTGCCGCGGCGTCGGCACCGAATTCATCGACATCGCCAACGCCTCGCGTGCCATCCGCGACAGCGAAGTGGCAAGCTGCGCCGAAGCCGGCGTGACCGAAATCCAGGAAATCCGCATCGGCTATGACGGCATCGTCTTCGCCTCGGACATCAACGGCCCGGACTTCGCGCTCGAGCCGATCCACATGTATCAGGCGCTGGCCGCCCAGATCACCGTCGACGGCGAACTGGTCGACAACCCGAACCAGACCTGGGCCGACGTGAACCCCGATTTCCCGGCCTGGGAAATCGCCGCCTACATCCCGGGCGAGAAGCATGGCACCCGCGAAGTCTTCGAAGAAAAGGTCCTTCTGGTCGGCTGTGAAGCCGCTGGCGATCTGCAGGCCCGCATGGATGCCGGCATGGACGAAGACACCGCCGAAGAGAACTGCTATGCGGTTCGCAAGGACGGCAACTCGGTCGACATTGACGGCGACTACACCGAGACCCTGGCCCGCATCGATGCCAACAAAGAAGGCATGGGCGTGTTCGGTCTGGCGTTCTACGAAAACAACACCGACAAGCTGAAAGTTGCCACCATGTCGGGCATCACCCCGACCACCGAGAGCATCGCCTCGGGCGAATATCCGGTGTCGCGCCCGCTGTTCTTCTACGTCAAGAAGGCGCATCTGGGCGTCATTCCGGGCCTGCAGGAATATGTCGAGTTCTTCATCTCCGACGCGATGACCGGCCCCGACAGCCCGCTGGCCGAGTACGGCCTGGTTGCCGCCCCCGACGAAGAGCGCGACGCTACCCGCGCCAGCTTCGCCGCCGGCGAAACTCTCTAAGCCGCTCACGGCTTCGACACAAAAGGTGCGCGGCCTCTGTGGCCGCGCTCCGCATCGCACGGGCATGCGCGCCGGCATTGCGCCACGCCCAGCGCACGAGTTTTCGAAAGACCGTTTTGCGTTCCCGCAGGTGACGGAAAAGCGGCGACCGGCCCGGGGGAACAGGCACAATGAGCGTCACAACCATCATCGCCCTGGTGCTGGTCATCGGCGTGGTCGGCTATCTGGCCGGCGCTGCGCGCGCCCGCATGATCGTCGGCGGTGAGACGGCCAAACTCCATTCGCGCCCCGGCTACTACGGCTCTTTCATCCTTGTGTGGGCGACACTGCCCGCGCTTTTGCTTCTTCTTGTCTGGTCGATCGCGGCCCCGACCATCATCGACGGGCAGGTCCGCGACAGCATTCCGCAAAACGTCAGCGCCGAACAAAGCGCCACCGAGGAAGACCTTTCGATCAACATCGTCGAAGCGATCGCCGGCGGCCTGCGCCTTCTCGATGAGCGCGAACTGCAGCAGGCGACCGCCGGCTTCGTGCTGCTGCGGCCGCTGCTCGCCGAAAAGGGCGTGGCGCTTGCGGGCAATGGCGAGGACTGGATGATCCCGTCGGCGCAATTGCTGAACCGGCTTCAGGATGCCAGCCTCATCTGGAAGTCGATCGCCGTCATCGGTCTTTCGATCGTCGGGTTTGCCGCTGGCCTTCTGCAGATCCGCGCGCAACTGCGCGCCCGCAACCGGGTCGAGGGCGTCATCCATGCTGGCCTCATCCTGGCATCGACGGTCGCGATCCTGACCACGGTCGGCATCGTCTTGTCGATGGTGTCGGAAACCGGCCGCTTCTTCACCTCGGTTCCGCCGCAGGAATTCTTTTTCGGCACGGTCTGGGATCCCCGTTTCGCCAATGCCGAGGATCCGGACGCGGCGGGACAGTTCGGCCTGATCCCACTGCTCGCCGGCACGCTCTATATCGCCTTCGTCGCCATGCTCGTCGCTGTGCCGATCGGCCTGTTTGCTGCCATCTACATGGCCGAATATGCCGGCTCGCGCTTCCGGTCGATCGCCAAGCCGCTGCTGGAGGTTCTCGCCGGCATCCCGACCATCGTCTACGGCTTTTTCGCGCTGGTGACGGTCGGGCCTTTCCTGCGCGACCTGTCCGGGCAGATCGCCAGCATCGCAACCGGCGATTTCAACAGTTTCATCAGCGCCACATCGGTGCTCACCGCGGGCCTTGTGATGGGCATCATGCTGGTGCCCTTCGTCTCCTCGCTGTCCGATGACATCATCAGCGCCGTCCCGCGCGCCATGCGCGACGGATCGCTTGGTCTTGGCGCGACGCGCTCGGAGACCATCAAGCGGGTGATCCTCCCGGCGGCCCTGCCGGGCGTCGTCGGCGCGCTTCTGATGACCGCCTCGCGCGCCATCGGCGAGACCATGATCGTCGTCATGGCCGCGGGCGTGGCCGCGCGCCTGTCGATCAATCCGTTCGAGCCGATGACGACCGTGACCGTCAAGATCGTCAGCCAGTTGACGGGCGACCTTGAATTCACCTCGCCACAGACGCTGGTCGCCTTCGCGCTGGGGCTGACGCTGTTCTTCATCACGCTCGCGCTGAACGTCTATGCGCTCTACATCGTGCGCAAATACCGGGAGCAGTACGAATGACCGATGCCTCATTGACACCGGCAACGACCGCCGCTGGCACCCGGACGCACACCCGCGACATAGGCTTGAAAGCGCGCTATGCCGCCGAGCGCCGCTTCCGCGCCTACGGGCTTGCGGCGATCGCGCTCGGCCTTTTCTTCCTGTTCCTGCTGCTCGGCTCGGTGATCGCCCAGGGCTACACCGCCTTCTGGCAGACCTCGATCCAGCTCGACATCAACTTCGATGAAGAGGTACTCGATCCCGACGGCAACCGCGACAGCGACCGGATGGTTCTGCTGACGGCCAACTATCCGCTGCTCGCCCAGCGTGCGCTGCACGAGAAGCTGGGCGTCGATCCCGACGACCGCGCGTCCCGGCGCGATGCCAACTCGCTTTTGTCGCAGGGCGTGCGGACCCAGTTGCGCGACATGGTCGTCGCCGACCCGTCTATCATCGGCACAACGCGCACGGTCTGGGTGCTGGCCCATGGCGACATCGACAGCGCCGCCAAGGGCCAGTTCGACCTGACGGTCGAAGAGTCGCGCCGCCGCGTCAACGACCGGCAACTGGGCTACATGGAGGCGCTCGAAGAACAGGGCGCCATGCAGGGCCGGTTCAACACGGGTCTGTTCACCTTCGGCGCATCGAGCCGTCCGGAGACCGCCGGCATGGGCGTTGCCATCATCGGCTCCTTCTACATGATGCTGATCGTTCTGGTTCTGGCGCTGCCGATCGGCGTCGCCGCCTCGATCTATCTCGAGGAGTTCGCGCCCAAGAACCGGCTGACCGACATCATCGAGGTCAACATCAACAATCTCGCCGCTGTGCCGTCGATCGTCTACGGCCTGCTCGGCCTCGCCGTCTTCATCAACTTTGCCGGCCTGCCCCGGTCCGCTGCCGTCGTCGGCGGGCTGGTGCTGACGCTGATGACCCTGCCGACAATCATCATCGCCACGCGCGCTGCGCTCAAGGCCGTGCCGCCCTCGATCCGCGCCGCCGCGCTCGGCGTCGGCGCCTCGAAAATGCAGATGGTGTTCCACCACGTCCTGCCGCTGGCAGCGCCCGGCATCCTGACCGGCACGATCATTGGCCTCGCCACCGCACTCGGTGAAACCGCGCCGCTGTTGCTGATCGGCATGGTCGCCTTCGTCGCCGACTATCCGGCGACGCCCTTCGACCCCTCGACGGCCCTGCCGGTTCAGATTTATATGTGGTCGGGACAGGCCGAGCGCGCATTCGTCGAACGCACGTCGGGCGCGATCATCATTCTTCTTCTCTTCCTCGCGGTCATGAACATCACCGCGATCATCCTGCGCCGCAGGTTCGAACGGCGGTGGTAGCGAACATGAGGACCACGGACATGAAAGTCGATACCGAACAGGGCTTCGCCGACGGCACGGCCACGGCGGTCGCCGGTTCCAACGAGTTTCCGGTGAAGATGGACGGCAAGAACGTCAACGTCTTCTACGGCGACAAGCAGGCCATTTTCGATGTCAATCTGGAGATCCGCGAGCGCCAGGTCACCGCGCTGATCGGACCGTCCGGCTGCGGCAAGTCGACATATCTGCGCTGTCTGAACCGCATGAACGACACGATCGATAGTTGCCGCGTGACCGGCCTGATCACCATGGACGGCGACGACATCTACAACCCGGCCATCGATGTGGTTGAACTGCGCGCCCGCGTCGGCATGGTGTTCCAGAAGCCCAATCCGTTCCCCAAGTCGATCTTCGAGAACGTCTCCTACGGTCCGCGCATCCATGGTCTGGCCAAGTCCAAGGCCGATCTCGATGCGGTTGTCGAGCAAAGCCTTCGCGGCGCGGGCCTGTGGGACGAGGTCAAGGATCGCCTGGCCGAACCCGGCACCGGCCTGTCCGGCGGCCAGCAGCAGCGCCTGTGCATCGCCCGTGCGATTGCCGTGTCGCCCGAAGTCATCCTGATGGACGAGCCCTGCTCGGCGCTCGATCCGATCGCCACGGCCATCGTCGAGGAACTGATCGACGAACTGCGCCAGAACTACACGATCGCGATCGTCACCCACTCCATGCAGCAGGCCGCCCGCGTGTCGCAGCGCACCGCGATGTTCCATCTGGGCGAACTGGTCGAAGTGGACGACACCGAGACGATGTTCACCAACCCGTCCGAAAAGCGCACCCAGGACTATATCACCGGCCGCTTCGGCTGATCGCACGCCGCGCCGACCCACAAACGGAACCAAGAACATGTCCCAGCACACGGTCACAGCGTTCGAAGAAGATATGAGCTTTCTGGCTCACAAGATCGCCGAGATGGGCGGTCACGCCGAGCGCATGATGGAACAGTCGGTGCGGGCGCTGGTCGAAAACGACCTGCATCTGGCGCGCCGGGTTGTCACCGACGATCTGGTGCTGGACGAGGCGCTGCGGCTCATCGACGACAAATCGGTGCTGGTGATCGCCCAGCGCCAGCCCGTCGCCAGCGATCTGCGCGAGGTCTTTGCCGCCATCCGCATCTCCACGGATCTCGAACGGATCGGCGATCTGGCCAAGAACATCGCCAAGCGCGTCGAGGCGATCAATGAGGGCACGCACGGTGTGCGCCTGGTGCGCGGAATCGAGCATCTGTGCGAACTGACACTGGCACAGCTCAAAGAGGTGCTCGACGCCTACGGAACGCTATCGACCGACAAGCTGTCGATGATCCGCGACCGCGACGATGAAATCGACGCAATGTACACGTCGCTCTTTCGCGAGCTTCTCACCTACATGATGGAAGACCCGCGCAACATCACCACCTGCACCCATCTTCTGTTCTGCGCCAAGAACATCGAGCGTATCGGCGACCATGCCACCAACATCGCCGAGGCGGTCTACTACATGGTCGAGGGCGACCGGATGCCACCCTACCGGCCCAAGGACGACAAGAGCCACAAGATCAGCGTCGAGGCCGGAGAGGGGCAATAGGTCAAGACGCGGCACGACGGACGGAAGACGACGGACATGGGTGCGACACCAAGGATCATGGTCGCGGAAGACGAGGAAGCCCTGAGCGTCCTTCTGCGTTACAATCTGGAATCGGAAGGCTACACGGTCGAAACCGTGCTGCGCGGCGACGAGGCGGAGATCGCGCTGCGTGAAACGCCGCCCGATCTGCTCATTCTCGACTGGATGCTGCCCGGACTGAGCGGCATCGAACTGTGCCGCCGCCTCAGGGCGAGAACCGACACGCAGCGTCTGCCGATCATCATGCTGACCGCGCGCGGCGAGGAATCCGAGCGCATTCGCGGCCTGTCGACCGGCGCCGACGACTATGTCGTCAAGCCGTTCTCGACGCCGGAACTGATGGCCCGGGTGAAGGCGATGCTGCGCCGCGCCCGGCCCGAGATCATGGCATCGCTCCTCAAGGTCGGCGATATTGAACTGGACCGCGAGACCCATCGCGTCTACCGCAACGGGCGGGAGATCAAGCTTGGTCCGACCGAGTTCCGGCTTCTGGAATTCTTCCTGCAGGCGCCGGGTCGGGTCTTCTCGCGCGGCCAGCTTCTCGACGGTGTCTGGGGCGAGAACATCTATGTCGACGACCGGACCGTCGACGTCCATATCGGCCGGCTGCGCAAGTCGATCAATTTCGGCCGCCTGCGCGATCCGATCCGCACCGTTCGCGGCGCCGGCTACGCGCTCGAAGGCTCCTGAGCGTCCGGCCCTTTCCAACAGAACGACGCCAGACACAGAAGACCGCGGCACAGGGCCGCGGCCAATTTGTTACGCCATGTTCTTGGGGAGAAAACCCTTGGGCGCTAGCGCGAGCGCTTCCGATCGTTCTGCTGGAACGCCAGCTTGCCGTGATATTTGCAATAGGGCGACCCGTCCTCGGTCGCATGGCCGCAAAAGTAGAATTCGTCCGTCAGCGGATCGCCATAGGGCCATTTGCAGGTGTTTTCGTTCAGTTCGGTCAGCATCAGCCGCTTGGCAATCGGCACGACCACATCCTCGATCGGCCGCGTGTCGGGCACCACCAGCGCTTGCGGGTCGGCATCCTGCTTGAGCGCGGTTGCCGCCATGCCTTGCCTGACGCCGCCGCCCCGCTGCATGGACGACCCATAGGCATTGGTGCGCGCGCCGCCTCCACCGCCGCCGCCGAGATTGGCGCGTGGTGCCGCCGGCCGCTTGATCTTCGGCGCCGCGCTCTTGGTGCTTTTGGCGCGGCCCGATAGTTTGAGCCGATGCACCTTGCCGATCACCGCGTTGCGGCTCACGCCGCCAAGCTTGGCCGCGATCTGGCTGGCGCTCAGCCCGTCGGCCCAAAGCTTCTTCAGCATTTCAACGCGTTCGTCGGTCCAACTCACGATCATCTCCGTTTCGACAGGCAGAATCCGGACCCGTTGCTCGGCCTTGAAAACAAGGACCGGCGACGATACGCGAAACCAGGGAACGTCATTCTGCTTGGGCGTTTGCTCCGGCTGACAAGCTACAATACCGGTTGACTCCTGTTCAAGAGTCGGCCTGTCACACGGGAATCGTTTTGCGCTTTTTCCCCAACTTGGCCCGCAACCGGCTACAATGGCCGCGCCGCCCGGATGCGGGCACGATTGACGAAACCGCCCTGCCGATCTAAGGAAGACGAGCCGCTCGCAAGGGCGGTTTTTGTGTTTTCAGCCCGGCGCTAACCGTTCCGGGCAAGCCGCCGGACGCCGTTGATGACCAGCCAATCGGCCCTGTTCGACACCTACAATCGCGCGCCGCTCGGCGTCGAGCGCGGCGAGGGCTGCTGGCTGCACGACACGGACGGCCGCACCTTTCTCGATTTCGGCAGCGGCATTGCGGTCAATGCGCTCGGCCATGCCCATCCGCATCTGGTTTCCGCGCTGACCGCGCAGGCGGGCAAGCTGTGGCACACCTCCAACCTCTACCGCATTCCCGATCAGGAGCGGCTGGCCGAACGCCTGTGCGCGGCTACGTTCGCCGACCGCGTCTTCTTCACCAATTCGGGCGCCGAGGCGGTCGAATGCGCGGTCAAGACGGCGCGCCGTTATTATTATGCCAAAGGCGAGCCCGAGCGCATCGGCATCATCACCTTCGAAGGCGCCTTCCACGGCCGCACGCTGGCGACCATCGCCGCCGGCGGCCAGGCCAAATATCTCGAGGGCTTCGGTCCGAAGGCGCCAGGTTTCGACCAGGTGCCATTTCACGACATGGATGCGCTTGAAGCGGCGATCACCGATGAGACCGCCGCGATCCTGATCGAGCCGGTGCAGGGCGAGGGCGGTCTCCGGCCGGTGCCCGACGAAACGCTCCGCGCCTTGCGCGAGATATGCGACACTCATGGCCTGTTGCTGATCTTCGACGAAATCCAGTGCGGCATGGGCCGCACGGGCCGGCTCTTCGCTCATGAGCATGCGGGCATCGCGCCCGACATCATGGCCACCGCCAAGGCGCTTGGCGGCGGCTTTCCGGTCGGCGCGTGCCTTGCCACCGAAGAGGCTGCAAGCGGCATGGTTCCGGGCGTCCACGGCACCACCTATGGCGGCAACCCGCTCGCCATGGCGGTCGGCAATGCCGTTCTGGACGTGATGCTCGAAGACGGTTTTCTCGATGCGGTGGAGCAAAAGGCGCTGCGCCTGAAGCAGGGTCTCGTCTCGCTGGTCGACCGCTTCCCGGACATTTTTAGCGATGTGCGCGGCAAGGGCCTGATGACCGGCCTTAAATGCGTCGTGCCGAACACCGATGTCGTCCGTGCCCTGTTCGACGGACACATGCTTGTCGTGCCCGCTGGCGACAATGTGATCCGCATCCTGCCGCCGCTGATCGTCTCCGACGAGGAGATCGGCGAAGGCCTGGCACGGCTTGAAGCCGCCGCGCGCGGCCTGTCGTCCCGAACCGGCGCCTGAGGCGCCCGATCCCTGTTCCAGTCACCGGGTTTTCTCATGAGTGTTCACCATTTTCTCGATTTGTCCGCTCTAACCGCAACTGACCTGCGGTCGATCATCGACTCCGCCCTGGCCGGCAAGGTCGCGCAGAAGGCCGGCACGTCCGCCCGCCCGCTCGAAGGCAAGGCGCTGGCGATGATCTTCGAAAAGCCGTCGACGCGGACGCGGGTCTCCTTCGATGTCGGCATGCGGCAGCTTGGCGGCGAGACGATCATGCTGACCGGCGGCGAAATGCAGCTCGGCCGCGATGAGACGATCGCCGACACCGCGCGCGTCCTGTCGCGCTATGTCGACATCATCATGATCCGCACCCACGCCCATGACCGGCTCGCCGAACTGGCCGATGCCGCCACCGTGCCGGTGATCAACGGGCTGACGGACGACACCCATCCTTGCCAGATCATGGCCGACGTTATGACTTTCGAGGAGCATCGTGGCCCGGTGGCCGGCAAGAAGATCGCCTGGTCGGGCGATGGCAACAATGTGCTGCATTCGATGATCGAGGCCAGCGCCCGTTTCGCCTTCGATCTGGCCATCGCGGTGCCCAGTGGCAACGAGCCCGATCGTACCTATATGGAGTGGGCGCGCGGCCAAGGGGCGAAGGTCTCCGTCACCCACGACCCCGAAACCGCCGTGCAAGACGCCGACGCCGTTGTCACCGATACCTGGGTCTCCATGGGCCAGGAGGAGCGTGCCCGCGGCCACAATGTGTTCATGCCCTATCAGGTCAACCAGGCGCTCATGGCCCATGCCAAGCCGGACGCCCTGTTCATGCATTGTCTGCCCGCCCATCGCGGCGAGGAGGTCACCGACGCCGTCATGGACGGCCCGCAATCGGTGGTGCTGGACGAGGCGGAAAACCGGATGCATGTCCAGAAAGCCATCATCGCATGGTGTCTGGGCGAAAGCCTGGGCTGACCGGGGCACAAAGCGGAAAGACGTTACGATGACCGACATCAGATCGACGCCGGCGGGCCAGATGCCGCCGGTGAACCCCGCTCCCGTGGGCCTTGACGCCGTCGTTCCCTTCCAGATCGACGCGCTGGATGCGCGCGGCCGCGCCGTGTTGCTGGGCGATGCGCTCGACGGCATTCTCGCCCGCCATGATTATCCCGAGCCTGTCGCGCGCCTTCTCGGCGAAATGACGGTGCTGACGGTTCTGCTCGGCACGTCTCTGAAATTCGAGGGCAAGTTCATCGTCCAGGCACAGACCGATGGACCGGTGTCGCTTCTGGTGGTCGATTTCGTCACGCCGGGCGCGGTGCGCGCCTATGCGCGGTTCGATGTGGACGCGGTGGATGCCGCCGTCGCCGCCGGCCATGCCCTGCCCGAGAACCTTCTGGGCACCGGCACGCTGGCGCTGACCGTCGATCAGGGCGCCTACATGAACCGCTATCAAGGCATCGTGCAGCTTGACGGCGCGTCGCTCGAGGAGATTGCGCGCAACTATTTCCGCCAGTCGGAACAGATCCCCACCGAGGTGCGCCTTGCCGTGGGCCGGCTCTCCGTGCGCGGCGAAGACGGGTCTATGCGCCGGTTCTGGCGTGCCGGCGGCATTGTCGCCCAGTTCCTGCCCGATACGCCTGAGCGTATGCGCACTGCCGACCTGCATCCCGGCGAGGTGCCTGACGGCGTCGAGATCGACATACCCGATGACGACGATGCCTGGGCCGAGGTCAAGGCGCTGGTCGGCACGGTCGATGACGACGAACTGATCGATGAAGGCGTCGGCGTGCACGCATTGCTGTTCCGGCTGTTTCACGAGCGCGGTGTCCGCGTCTTCGATGCGCAGGACATTCGCGAAAAGTGCACCTGCACCCGCGAAAAGGTCGCCGGCGTTCTGGCGTCCCTGTCCGAAGAAGACCGCGCCGAAGCCACCCGTCACGGCAAGATCACCATCACCTGCGAATTCTGCTCGACGGTCTATGAGTTTGCGCCCGATGAGGCAAAAGCGTGAATTGCGGCCGGCGGCGGCGCGTCCTGCCGCCGGTCTCCCCACGCATCCGGCGTGGTCCATGACCAAGATTTAACTTGTTCGGCGTCATTGGTGCCTTATTTTCCGGCCAGAGGAAGCGTCGATGCTGAAATCCGTCAAAGACCCGCAGGTCGCCGGTGATGATGCTGCGCCGTCCCGCCGTACCGACGGCGGAGTGGTGACGGCCGTGCGCGCCATCGTGCAGGCGGCCCTCATGCTCGCCGTTCTGGGCGGTTCCTATCTGGCGATGGAACGGCTGATCGCCGCCGCGCCCGAACGCACCGCGCGGCCCCAGCCGGACGTGTCCGTGCCGGTCGAGGCGGTGATTGTCTCGTCCGGTGACGAACGTCCCAATGTCAGCCTATTTGGCGAGGTGACCGCCGCGCGCGCGGTCGATGTCCGCCCGCCGGTTTCGGGCGAAGTGGTCGCCATCCATCCGGACCTGTCGGCAGGCCGCCGCATCGAGGCGGGCGACACACTGTTCGAGATCGATCCGTTCGATCTCGAAGTCGCGTTGGCTGAAGCGCAGGCCAATCTCGCCCAGACAGAAGCGACCATCGCCGAAAACGAGGCGCGCCTTGTTTCCGAGCGCGCGCAGCTTGAAAGCGCCCGCGATCAGCTCGACCTTGCCCGCAGCGATCTGGCCCGCGCCGAGCAATTGCGCGGCAATGGCACGCTGACCGCCAAGCAGGTCGAGGATCGCGAACTGATCGTCTCCCAGCGCGAACAGGCTGTCTCCCAAAGGATCAACAACATCGCCATCGAGGAAGCGCGGCTCGAGCAGCAGCGCGCCATCCGCACCCGGCTGCAGCTTGGCGTGCGCCGCGCCGAACGCGATCTCGGCGATACGGCCGTCCTCGCACCCTTTTCCGGCGTGGTGCGATCGTCCACCGTCGAGACCGGCCGCATCGTCGCGGCCAACGATGTGGCGGTCGCCATGTATGACGACAGCGCGCTCGATGTCCGCTTCACGCTGACCGACGCGCAATATGGCCGCATTGCCACCGATGCCGATCCGCTGATCGGCCGCGACGTGACGCTGGTCTGGACCGTCGGCAACCTCGATTATGACTACACCGCCACCGTCAACCGGATCGGCGCCGACATTGCCTCGGCGCGCGGCGGCGTGGATGTTTTCGCGCGCATCGACGTGGCCGATGCGCCCGTGCAACTCCGGCCCGGCGCTTTTGTTTCCGTGACGGTGCCCGATCGGCTCTATGAAGATGCCGTGCGGTTGCCGGAAACCGCGCTCTATGACGCACAGACCATGTATGTGATCGCCAACGGCCGCCTGGAGCGGCGGACGGTCGACGTCGCTGCCTTCGAAGGCGCCGACGTGATCGTCACCGGTGGACTGGAAGCCGGTGAACAGGTGATGACAACGCGTCTGTCGAACGTGGAAGACGGGTTGAAGGTGTCCATTCCGGGCGCCGAGCCGCCGACCACCGGTGATGATGCGACACCGGTGGCAGGAAACCGGCCGAGCGAAGAAATGATCACCGCGGCCAAGCGCCTGAGCGGGCTGACTGACGCGCAATGGGAGGCGCTGTCTCGCGACGAGCGCCGCGCTTATGTCCGGCAGGTACGCGGCCAGCCCAACGCTGCCGGCGATGGCTGACATGGCTCCGTCCGGCATGTCGCAGCACAGGCTCGTCGGCGCCTTCCTGCGCCACCCCAATGCGGCCAACCTCTTGATGGTCTTGATGATCCTGTTCGGCGTCTTCGCGCTGGCGCGGATCAACACCCAGTTCTTTCCGACCATCGAAACCTCGACCGTGTCGGTCTCCATTGCCTGGTCCGGTGCCAGCGCCGAGGATGTCGAGCAGAACATCCTCGCCGTCGCTGAACCCGAACTGCGCTTTATCGAAAACGTCAAGCAGGTAACCTCCTACGCCCGCGAGGGATCGGCCTCAATCCGCCTCGAATTCGAGGAAGGCACGGACATGCAAAAGGCGGTGGCCGACGTAGACACCGCCGCCAAGGCCCTGACGAACCTGCCCGAAGGGTCCGAAGACCCGAAGGTGACCACCAGCCAATGGTTCGACCGCGTGGCGTCCATCTCCATCGGCGGCGACGTGCCCGAGGCGGTCGTCCGCGACTGGGCCCAGCGCATCCGCGACGATCTGATCGAGCGCGGCATCGACAAGGTGACCTTCACCGGGATGCGCGACCCCGAATTGCAGGTCACCGTACCCGAGCGGGAATTGCGCAGGCTCGACCTCACGATTTCCGATGTTTCACGTGCGATCGGCGCCAATTCCCGCGATCTGCCGTCGGGCAATCTGGACGGCGCGGTTGAGCGTCAGTTGCGCACGCTGTCCGATGCCGAAGATGCCCGTGCGCTCGGCCGGATCGAGGTGAAATCGTTCCCGACCGGCGAAAAGGTCCGGCTGGGCGACATCGCCGAGGTCCGCGAGGGCTTTGAGGATGGCGCGATCCAGGGCTTCTCCAACACGTTCCCGGCGATCGAAATCGATGTCCAGGCAACCGCCACCGCCGACACGCTGACGACCAATGCGATTCTTCAGGACTATGTCGCCGAGATCCGGCCACAGCTTCCGGCCAATCTGGAGTTGCAGGTCTACGAGGTGCGCGCCGATGCGCTCAACGAGCGCATCATGCTGCTGGTCAAGAACGGCGCGACCGGGCTGCTGCTGGTCCTGATCGTGCTGTTCGCCTTCCTGCATGTGCGCATCGCCGTGTGGGTCGCCGCCGGTATTCCCGTCGCTCTGCTGGCCACGGTCGGGCTGCTTTATGTATTCGGCGAGACCATCAACATGTTCTCGCTGTTCGGGCTGATCATGATGCTCGGCGTCATCGTCGATGATGCGATCGTCGTCGGCGAGCACACCGACACGCGCCTTGCCATGGGCGATGATCCGGTGACGGCAGCCGAAAACGGGGTCGGCGCCATGTTCACACCGGTCACCGCCGCGCTGACGACCACCGTTGCCACCTTCGCGCCGCTCCTCATGATCGGCGACACGATCGGCCAGATCGTCGGCGTGCTGCCGGTCGTCGTGATCGCCGTGGCCATCGCTTCGATCATCGAGTGCTTCTTCATCCTGCCCGGCCATCTGAGCCATTCGCTGCAAGGCCGCAAAGGGCCACGCTGGTCGCATTGGCGCGTCTTCTTCGTCGGGCTCGTCATCGTCCTGTTCATGGCCGCCTTCTTCACACGCGCCGGCGGAGAGGGCGGTGTCGCGCAATCGCTGCCCTTCATCGCCGCCTTCGACGCGTGGCGGCAGACGGTGACCCCGTTCATGTTCGGAACCGTCGCCGCGGCCGCCGCGCTGATTGTCGCGGTCCTTGTCGAGTTCGTGCTCTACGCGGTGCGCGTCGGCTTCGGGCGCAACCGGCGCACATTCAATGCCGAAGAACTGCCCGAGGATGGCTGGTTCCGGCGCAATTTCGACGCCGGCTTCAACTGGATCCGGCAGGGCCCGTTCGCCTGGCTGGTGCGGCTGGCCTACAATTGGCGCTATGTCTCCATGGCGATCGCCGTCGGTCTCGTAATGGTCTTCGCATGGGGCCTGCGCGCCGGCGAACATGTCGGCTTCGTCTTCTTCCCCTCGCCTGAATCGGAGAACATTTCCGGCTCGATCATCCTGCATCCCGGCACGCCGGAAAGCGAGGCGATCATGGCGGTACGCGAATTCGAGAATGCGTTGCGCCGCGCCGAAGCGAACCTGACCGACGACAATGGCGAACAATTGATCGAGGCGGTCTTTGTGACACTCGGCTCGTCCGGTCGTTCGCAGGGCGACAATCTGGCCCGCATCAAGGTGCAGCTCACCATCTCGGAGCGGCGCACCATCCGCACGCCGGAGATCGTCCGCGCCTGGCGCGCCGAAGCGCCGCAGCTTCCCTCCGTCCGCCGCTTTGCGGTACGCCAGTCACGCGGCGGCCCGCCTGGTGCTGACATCGATGTGGAATTGAGGGGCTCGTCGATCGCGATCCTCAAGGAGGCCGCCGTCGAGGTCACGGCCATCGTCGCGGCGATCCCCGGCGTCACCGGGGTCGAGGACGATCTGCCCTATGGCAAGCCGGAACTGATCATGACGCTGACGCCACGCGCGGCGGCGCTGGGCTTCACGCTCGATGAAGTGGGCACGCAGGTGCGCAATGCCGTGGAGGGCATGGTTCCCAGGCGCTTTGCGCGCGGCGACGACGAAGTGGCCATCCGTGTCAGCCAGCGGATCGACGGGCAGGGCACAGCGATGCTCCGCGCCATGATGCTGACCGCACCGTCCGGCGATCTCGTGCCGCTGACCGAAATCGTCACGCTGAGCGAACAGCAGGGCTTTTCGGCGATCCAGCGTCAGGACGGGCGGACGACCATCTCGGTCACCGGCGAGATCGATGCGGCGGTCAACACGACCGATGGCGTCGTCGACCAGCTTGTGTCCTCAGGCGCGCTTGATGCCGTCGCCCGTACATACGGCATCGACTATGATTTTGGCGGCCGCAGCCAGGAGCAGCGCGACGCCTTTGCCGATCTTGGCTTCGGGACGCTGATTGCGCTGAGCGTCATCTACATCATCCTGGCCTGGGTGTTCGGCAGCTATTTCCGGCCGTTCGCGGTCATGCTGATCATCCCCTTCGGTGTCGTCGGCGCCGTGGTCGGCCATTGGCTGATGGGTTACCAGCTCACCATCCTGTCGATGATTGGCCTGCTCGGCCTGTCGGGCATTCTGGTCAACGACTCCATCATCCTGGTCTCGCGGCTGGAGGAGCGGCTGAAGACCGGCGAGGCGGTACGCGAAGCCTGCATCAACGCAAGCTGCGACCGGTTCCGCGCCGTGCTGCTGACGTCGCTGACGACGATCGGCGGCCTGATCCCGCTGCTCTTTGAAACCTCGCTTCAGGCGCAGTTCCTGATGCCCATGGCGATCACCATGGTGTTCGGGCTGGCGACGGCCACGATTCTGGTCCTGTTTCTCGTGCCGGTCTTCATCGGCATTGGCGAAGATATTCGCAACCTGCTCGTCGCGCTCTATGGCGATCGCCGGCGGCGTCTGCCCCGGCCCGTGGCAGGAGAATGACGGTCAGTTGATCGTCCGCACGACATTCGGCACATCAAGCGAAAAGGCCGGAACGCGTGCCCGCATCCGTTCGCCGCTCTGCCGCCGCATCACATAATGGCCGACCATCGTGCCCGACGGCGTGTTCAGCGGGCAGCCGGACGTATATTGGAAGCTGTCGCCGGGCGACAGGACGGGCTGCTCGCCGATCACGCCCGGACCGCTGACCTCCTCCACCGCGCCCAGCGCATTGGTGATGCGCCAGTAGCGGCTTTCAAGCTGCACCGTCTCATCGGAATGGTTGGCGATGACCACCGTATAGGCCCAGAACCAACGGCCATCGTCCGGCTCGGACTCTTCGTCCAAAAAGTCCGGCCGCACGGTCACTTCGATCCCGTCTGTGGTCTCGCGATACATGGTCTGAATCTAGCCAAAACCGAGCGGGCGCGAAAGGGCGCGGGCACGCGAAAGTGAGCCGGCGTGATGGTTCCCGGGCCGCGCCGATGGTGACCTGAGTGTCCGCTTGTCGTATGGGCGGGACGGTTCGCACAAACCGATGCAGGCGCCATGTTCGACAGCACGCTCCGGCCGAAGCTTGATCCAGTTCTTGAACGGCTTGCCGCGCGTCTGGCCCGCGCCGGTGCCACTGCCGATCAGGTGACGATCGCCGGGTTGGTGCTCGGCGTCGCCGCTGCCGGCGCGATCGCGCTGCACTGGTTCTGGCTTGGCCTCGCGCTGATATTGGTCAGCCGCCTGTGCGACGGGCTCGATGGCGCCGTCGCGCGCATCACCGGCAAGACCGATTTCGGCGGCTATCTCGACATCGTTCTCGATTTCGCCTTTTACGGCATTGTCCCGATCGGCTTCGTTCTCGCCGATCCCGGCGCCAATGCGGTGGCGGGCGCCGTTCTGATCTTTTCCTTCTACGTCAACGGCGCCAGCTTCCTGGCCTATGCGATCATGGCCGAGCGGCACGGGCTGACGAGCGAGAGCCATGGCGAGAAGTCGATCTTCTTTACGACCGGCCTCGCCGAGGCCACCGAGACCATCGCCGTGTTCGTCCTGATGTGCGTGTTCCCGCACTGGTTTCCGGCGATCGCCTGGGTCTTCGCCGCAATCTGCCTCTACACCGCCCTGTCGCGCATCGTTCTGGCCGCACGTACCTTGCGGTAGTCCGGCTACCCCGTCATCGCCAGCGCCCGGTCCAGATCGGCGATCAAATCGTCGGCGTCTTCGAGGCCGACCGACAGCCGCATCGTGCCGCCGCCGATCGACAGTTCGGCGCGGTCCTCGTCCGAAAGGTTTTTGTGCGTTGTCGTTGCCGGATGGGTGATCAGGCTCTTGGCATCGCCCAGATTGTTCGAGATGCCGATAATGTCGAGCGCGTTGGCAAAGGCGAACGCCGACCGCTTGCCGCCCCTGACGTCGAACGCGACCAGCGTCGAACCGCCGCTCATCTGCTTGGGCACGATGTTGGCCTGCGGATGGTCCGGCCGCCCGGGATAGACGACCCGGCCGATCGCCTCGTGCTCGGCGAGGAAATCGGCGACCGCTCCGGCGCTTTGGGTCTGTTGTGCCACCCGCAGCGGCAGCGTCTCCAGCCCCTTGAGCATCACCCAGGCATTGAAGGGGCTCATGGACGGGCCGGTATGGCGGAAATAGTCGTGCAGATGCTCGTCCACCCAATCCTGCGGTCCGAGCACAACGCCGCCCAGACACCGGCCCTGACCATCGATGTGCTTGGTGGTCGAATAGACGACGATGTCGACGCCCAGTTCCATCGGCTTTTGCAGGAGCGGCGTCGCGAACACATTGTCGATGACGGTCTTTGCGCCACAGGCGCGCGCCACCGATGCGACATGGGCGATGTCGATGATCTCCAGCGTCGGATTGGTCGGGCTCTCGAAGAAGAACAGTTTGGTGTTCGGGCGGACGGCTTCTTCCCACGCTTTCGGATCGGTGCCATCGACAAGCGTCGTCTCGACGCCATAGCGCGGCAGCAATTGCTCGACGATCCAGCGGCATGAGCCGAACAGCGCCCGCGCGGCCACCACATGGTCGCCCGCCGAAACCTGACACAGGATGGCGGCAGCAACGGCGGCCATGCCCGAGGCCGTCGCGCGTGCGGCTTCGGCGCCTTCGAGCGCACACATGCGCTTTTCGAACATCTCGACGGTCGGATTGGCATAGCGCGAATAGACAAAGCCTGGATCGTCGCCCTTGAAACGCGCCTCGGCGGCCTCGGCGCTGTCATAGACAAAGCCCTGGGTCAGAAACATCGCTTCGGACGTCTCGCCGAACGCCGAACGCGCCGTTCCCGCATGCACCATGCGCGTTGCAGGTTTCAGCTCATGTTGCTTGTCGGCCATGGCAGCCACCCCGCACAAAAATCCCGGCCTCATGCCGCCATGAGCCGGGTCCCTGCCGTTCCGATATCCGGCAAATCCTCGGCCTTTTAGCGAGTTTTGGGAGCGTGCTCCCGTGGCTGCAAGCCGGCCGGCCAAATCACCACATCAATAAGCTGTCCATAAAGGGCTGCGTGCCTTGCGTCAATTGGCGGCGCTGGCCATCGTGCCGCCGCACGGGGGCAGGGCAGGCAGTTTCATGACGCGGCGCGACAGCGGCATCCTCGCCGATCACGACATTGAAGGCTTGGTGGCGGCCGGCGCGATCGGCGTGCCGCGCCCGCTCGACGACAACCAGATCCAGCCGGCGAGCCTCGATCTGCGCCTCGGCACGACGGCCTACCGGGTGCGCGCCAGCTTCATGCCCGGCGCCGCCCATACCGTCGCCAACAAGCTTGCCCAATATGAGCTGCACCGCATCGACCTGACCGAAGGGGCCGTGCTGGAGACCGGCTGCGTTTATATCGTGCCGCTGCTGGAAAGCCTGGCCCTTCCGGCGGAGATCGCCGCCGCGGCCAACCCGAAAAGTTCCACGGGCCGGCTCGACATCTTCACCCGTGTGATCACCGACAATGCGGTCGAGTTCGACAAGGTGCCGGCCGGCTATCACGGCCCGCTCTTTCTTGAGGTCAGCCCGCGCACCTTTCCCATCATCGCACGCACCGGCTCGCGCCTGACGCAGATCCGCTTCCGCAGCGGCCATGCCGTGCTGGGCGCGAAAGAACTGGCGGACCTGCATGACACCGAGACCCTGGTCGCCGGCGACGCACCGAACATCTCGCAGACCGGGATCGCCCTGTCGGTCGACCTGTCAGGCGATGCATCCGGCCTTGCCGGCTATCGCGGCAAGCGGCACACGGGGCTTGTCGATGTCGACAAGCCCGGCGCGCACGACGTGCTCGACTTCTGGGAGCCCGTCCATGTGCGCGACCGCAAAGAGCTGATCCTCGATCCCGACCAGTTCTACATCCTCGTCAGCCGCGAGGCGGTCCATGTGCCGCCTTTGCATGCCGCCGAGATGACGCCTTTCGATCCTCTGGTCGGCGAGTTCCGTGTCCACTATGCAGGCTTCTTCGACCCCGGTTTCGGCCATTCGGCGGCGGGCGGCACCGGCAGCCGCGCCGTTCTGGAAGTGCGCAGCCATGAGGTGCCGTTCGTGCTCGAACATGGTCAGATCGTCGGCCGTCTGGTTTACGAGCATATGATCGGCCGGCCCTCGGCGCTCTATGGGGCGGACCTCAAATCCAACTATCAGGCCCAGGGCCTCAAGCTTTCGAAGCACTTCCGGGCGCTGTAGCCGGCGAACCCTCCTCGGGCCGGAGCGCACGAACCTCGGCGCGCAGCGCGCGCACTTCTTCCAGAATAAGCGCCTGCTCGTCATGCAGCGATGACCGTTCGTCGGCCGCCTGCGCATCATGCTCGGCCTGCATGGCGGAGACCACCACACCGATGAACAGGTTCAGGACCGTAAACGTCGTCGCCGCGATGAACGGGATGAAGAATGCCCATGCCCATGGGAAGGCATCCATCACCGGCCGGACGATGCCCATCGACCAGCTTTCCAGCGTCATGATCTGGAACAGCGAATAGGCCGAAGCGGCGATCGAGCCGAACCATTGCGGGAATTCACCGCCGAACAGCTTCGTCGCCATCACCGAAAAAACATAGAAGACGAGCATCAGCAGCAGAACGATCGAGCCGAGCCCCGGCAATGCGGTCAGCAGTCCGCCAACGACGCGGCGCATGGAGGGCACGGCGCTGATCAGGCGAAGAACGCGCAGGATGCGCAAGGCGCGCAGCACCGAGAACGGGCCGGCTGCGGGGATCAATGCGATCGAGACGATGATCAGGTCGAAGATGCGCCACGGGCTCTTGAAGAAGTCCAGCCGATAGACGATGAATTTGATGGCAAGTTCGACGACGAACACCGCCAGGATCAGCCGGTCGATCGTCAGGAGCGCTGGCCCGACTGCCTCCATCAGGAAGGGCGATGTTTCCATGCCCAGCGTGATCGCATTGATGACGATCAGGATGATGATCGCGCGCTCGAAGCGCTGGCTTTCGACGAACGATTTCAGGGACTGCATGGAAGACACCGGCCGGGATCGGAATGACGCTGACGCCTATATACGGTCGCAAGCGGCCGTTTGAAACGGGTGTCGGCTCACGGGCCTCAATCCCGTTTCTGGTGGGCCGTGTGCGGCGTCTTTTCCCACTCGAAAGGGCGGCTGAACAGGTGGATGAGGGCGCGCCATGCGGCCACGGACTGTGCCAGCCAGTAAAACGGGACCAGAAGCACACGCCAGCCGATCCGCCGTCGCTCGTCGGGTTCCGTCGCCAGCCAGCACAGCGCCCCGAAGGCCAGATAGCTCGTCCCGATCATCAGCCAGTCGATCCAGGCGATCAGACTCATATGGGCGGGGTCGGGCGATTGGACGGCTAGCCAGAAGCCGAGCGCGATGGCATTGGCCAGAACGAGAGGATGCAGCAGCGCCGACACGAAAGTGCCGGTAAGCAGGAGCTGCGTGATCGCGAAAGCCCGCAAATGCATGTTGCGGTAAAGACGCGCCGGCTCGCGCGTATGAACGATCCAGGTCTGCATCCATCCCTTGAACCAGCGCGTGCGCTGCGGCAGCCACGTCGCCAATGTGTGCGGCGCATCTTCCAGCGTCGGCCGGCTGATCATCGCTGTCCGGTAGCCGCCGCGCCAGAGCCGCATGCCCAGATCGGCGTCCTCCGTGACGTTGAACGGATCCCAGCGCCCCACCTGTTCGAGCGCGTGCCGGCGAAAATGGTTCGAGGTGCCACCCAGCATGAT
Organism: Phyllobacteriaceae bacterium; assembly: GCA_024742765.1. Taxonomy (GTDB): domain Bacteria; phylum Pseudomonadota; class Alphaproteobacteria; order Rhizobiales; family Rhizobiaceae; genus Roseitalea. The sequence goes on from JANSXT010000022.1 coordinate 53,182, forward strand.
CGGGCTGCCAACGCGCACCAGCCATGGCATCAGGCCGCCGAACAGGCCGGCATATTCGAAGTGGAACAGCGCCGTCAGCGCGTTTCGGCCGGAATTGGCTGTCACCAACGGCGCCTGCAGGCAGCCGACCGAATCGTCGCTGCGCAGGAATGTCTGCCAGGCTTCTTCCAACTGCTGGGGATGCGGCCGGTCCTCGGCGTCGTACAGCGTGACGAACTGGCCCCGCGCAAAAGCCAGCGCATAGTTGAGCGCTTTTGGCTTGGTGCGCGGCTGTGCCGGGGGAACCCGCACGATCTCAAAACAGGGCGGCAGGTCCTCGTGCGCCAGCGCCTCGAACGTTTCGCGATCGTCATTTTCGCAAACCAGAAGAATCTGCAGTTTCGAGCGTGGCCAGTCGATTTTCTTGAGGCTCGCAATCAGGTCGGCGATGACAGCGCTTTCCTGGTAGAGGCATACCAGCACCGAGTAATCGGGTCGGGTGCGCGGGTCCATGCGGTCAAGTGGCGCCAGCGATCGGGGTCTGTGGCCAATCACGGCCAGCAGGCGCAACAGCACGCAACTGAAAAAGAATGTCGACATGGCCACATGCAACGCTGCGCCGGCAACACCCGGCTGCGTTGCGAAGGCGGCAATCACACCCAGCACCAGAAGCGCAGACACCACGCCCTGCCAGAAACGCGCGCCGGCATGGGCGGACATGGCTGGTTCGTCATAGGCAAGCTTTCGGGTCGCGGTCTCAAGCAGCAACTGAGAGTATTTCCGCGTCAGCAGATCGCGCAACGTGTCCGGCGTTGTCAGCGCCACGGTTCGGGCCCGTCCATTTGCTTGCAGCATGGCGCGCAGGGCGGCCACGGCGCGCGGATCGGGCGCGATGACGGGGAGAGTGCGCCCGTCGCGCAACTGGCACCAGATCAGGCGGGCCCGGACGTTCACGCCCTCCAGCGAGTCGTCCCGGCCGTTCATGATCATCACCACGTCCGCCGGTTCCACGAAACTCGTGCCCAGATCGTCCGCCAGGGCACGGTAGTAGGTCTCCTGGGCGATGGCGCCATGCGCCAGAAGCTCGGTCGCCGCGGCCGTCCCGTTCTTCGCCGCCAGCATCATCGCTTTTCGGATCAACTTGACCGGGAAGCCGATCGGCGCAAGAAACGCGCACGACGTGCACAGGCCATCATCGTTGGTTTGTGTCGCGTTCGGGCCGGAATGCGATGGCGGGACGCTTTGTCGGCTATTGTGATCTGGTTGGTGCTCGACGAACCGAACCAGAAAGTCTTCCATCACAAGACGCCTTGAATACACGCAAACGGAAGAACAGAGCACACTATTATGCCGGATCGATCAAGAGTGATGCTTCCTTTTGTTTCAGGTCTTGGTGTGAATAGGCGAGGCTGTTCTGAAAGTGCGGTGGGTACAGGGCAGACCTATGGTTGCATTGTGGCCCGGCTCGTCGGCGCCTTGGCCGCCGCCGCAATCCTTCTGACCGCCCCGGCCCATGCCGAACCGCCGCGCATCTGGGATCCCGGCTATCGGGTCGACAGCCCCGATGTTGCCGGTCTGCCGCGCCTGCGCTTTCTGACCAGTCTCGATTTTCCGCCCTTCAACTTCGCCGATGCCAACCGCAGGCCGACCGGCTTCAATGTCGAACTTGCGCGCGCCATCTGCGCCGAACTGGAACTGACCGACCGGTGCGAGATCCAGGCCATGCCCTGGGACGAACTGGAGCCCGCGCTCGATGGCCGTCGTGGCGAGGTCATTCTCGCCGGCACCGCCCCGAGCGCCGAAAAACGGACGCGGTTCGGCCTGTCCGAACCCTATTTCCGGTTTCCGGCACGGTTCGTCGCGGGCCGCGCGTTTCAACCCGGTGATGACTTCGCCCAGGCCCTGGAGGGCCGCAAGGTGGCCGTCGTTGCGCGATCCGCCCACGCGGCCATGCTCGAGACCCACTTTCTGGCGACCGAGCCGGTGCCTGTCGCGGACATGCCAGCCGCCTATCAGGCGCTCAGGGACGGCGAGGCCGATCTGGTGTTCGGCGATGGCGTCACCTTATCGTTCTGGCTGGCGGCGCCTGCCTCGGAGCAATGCTGTCGGTTCGTCTCCGGCCCCTACATGTCCAACGCCCATCTGGGTCATGGCATGGTGGCGGTGACACGCGCCCAGGATCAGTTGCTGCTCGACGCCATCAATGCGGCGCTCAAGTCGGTCGAACAGAACGGCGTTTATGCCGAAATCTTCGCCCGCTATTTCCCGATCGACCCGTTCGGGTCCTGACCGGCCCGCTTGCCGCCATACCGAAAAGGCAGGGCCAGCGCCCAGCCCAGATTGGAGGTTTGCGGTCCGTCGAAGTCCGTCAGCCCGATCCGCATGCTGTCATGGCCAGCGGCGGGCTGGTCAGTATAGGTGCCGAACAGCCGGTCCCAGACCGACAGGTTGAAGCCGTAATTGCTGTCGGTTTCGCGCGGCACCACCGAATGGTGGACCCGGTGCATGTCGGGCGTCACGAACAAGGCCCGGACGACCCGGTCAAGCTTCAGCGGCAGGCGCGCATTGGCATGGTTGAACATCGCCATTCCGTTGAGCACGATCTCAAAGACCAACACCGCAGCGGCGGGCGCCCCCAGCGCGATGATGACCGCCGCCTTCCACACCATCGAGATGACGATTTCCAGCGGATGAAAGCGCAGTGCGGTCGTCAGGTCGAACCCCTGATCGGAATGGTGCATCCGATGGATGCGCCACAGAATCGGCCATTTATGGCTGACCAGATGTTCCAGCCACACCGCGAAATCGAGCACGACGAAGGCGATCAGCCCGGCCAGGACGACCGGCACGCCGGTGACGTTGAACAGCCCCCAGCCCTGCTGTTCGGCATAAAGCGCGGTGCCGACGGCCGCCGCCGGAAAGATGATCCGCAAGCAGACCGACGAGATGACGACCATCGACAGGTTGACGAACCAGCGGCGCGATTTCAGCGCGCCGGCCATTTCCGGCCGTTCCAGCCGCGGCGCCCACAGTTCGAACGCTGCCATCGCGGCAAAGATCGCGATGAAGGCGGCCAGGCGGATCTGCGGTTCGTTTTCCATGACAGGCGCACAGATGGCGCCTTGACGCTCGCCGGTCAACGCGGCCGGTGGGCACAATGGCGTGAGCGCTCCTGCCGCCTAAGACTGCGAGGGCAGGCGGAAGCGCACCCGTGCGGAATGCTCGATGGCGGCGATGACCAGCGCGTCCAGATCAAGCGCGTCGCGCAGCATCTGCAGGAACCGCAACTCCTCCTGCTCCACATGCAGGTCGGCCGCGGCGATCTCGACGGCAACCGCATAGGCTGTCGCATAAAGGCGCTGCGGGATCGTGTCGTGAACCATGGTCAAGATGGTTTCGAGGCCGGTTTCCTCCTCGAGCATGGCGGTGCAATTGTTGGCCTGTTCGACCAGCACATCGCGGTCGATCCCCTCGAAGATCGGCAGCGTGTCGGTGATCACGCCGATCCGGTTCAATTCGCGGTCGGACAGCCGCGCATCGGCCGCCGCCACCGTGACCATGATGTAGATCAGCGCCCGGGCCTCATCGATCTTCGCCATCGTTCGATCCTTTGTTGCGTCTCGCCCCGTCTCTAGGTTTGCGCGTCCGGCGGCGCAAGCGGCAAGCTGCCCGCCCTTTGTCGCATTGGCCGCAATGCCCCACTTCCCATCGCCCTGTCCATGCATTAGTGAACCGGCTTTCCGCCGCATCGTCCGCCGAGGAACCGCCATGAGCGCCGCCCCGCTGCCGCCCTCCGATCTCGAACCGGCCATCGCCGAAGCTGCCGCCAAGTCCAAGGCCTGGCCGTTTGAGGAAGCGCGCAAGATCATCAAGCGCTACGAGAAATCCGGCTATCCGGAGACGGTCCTGTTCGAGACCGGTTATGGCCCGTCAGGCCTGCCGCATATCGGCACGTTCGGCGAAGTGGCGCGTACCACCATGGTGCGCCATGCCTTCCGTGTGCTGACGGGCGACAAGGTCCCGACGCGCCTCTTGTGCTTTTCCGACGACATGGATGGCATGCGCAAGATACCGGACAATGTGCCCGATCGTGCCGCACTGGAGCCGCATCTGCACAAGCCGCTGACCGCCGTGCCCAACCCGTTCGGCGGTGACCATGAGAGCTTCGGCCACCACAACAATGCCATGCTGCGCCGGTTTCTCGACACGTTCGGCTTCGACTATGAGTTTGCCAGCGCGACCGACTATTATGCGTCCGGCCGGTTCGACCCGGTGCTTCTGACCGCCTGCGAGCGGTTCGACGAGATTATGGCGGTTATGCTGCCGACGCTGGGTGAGGAGCGCCAGGCGACATACAGCCCCTTCCTGCCGATTTCGCCCAAGACCGGCCGCGTGCTCTACGTGCCGATGAAGCATGTTGACGCCAAGGCCGGCACGATCACCTTCGACGACGAGGATGGCACCGAGACGACGCTGCCGGTCACAGGCGGCCGGGTGAAAATGCAGTGGAAGCCTGACTTCGGCATGCGCTGGGCCGCGCTCGGCGTCGATTTCGAGATGTTCGGCAAGGACCACCAGACCAATGCGGTCATCTATGATCGGATCTGTTCGATCCTGGGCGGACGCCCGCCCGAACACTTCGTCTATGAACTGTTTCTGGACGACAAGGGCGAGAAGATCTCCAAATCGAAAGGCAACGGGCTAACCATCGACGAGTGGCTGACCTATGCGCCGGCCGAGAGCCTGGCCCTGTTCATGTTCCAGAAGCCGCGCACGGCCAAGCGGCTCTATTTCGACGTGATCCCCAAGGCGGTCGACGAATATTACAGCTTCCTTTCGGCGTTCGGACGGCAGGATGCGCCGGCGCGGCTGTCCAATCCGGTCTGGCACATCCATGCCGGCAATCCGCCCGACGCCGACATGCCGGTGCCGTTCGCGATGCTGCTCAATCTGGTCAGCGCGTCGAACGCCGAGAACCGCGACGTGCTCTGGGGTTTCATCTCGCGCTATGCGCCGGGCGTCACCGCCGAGACCCATCCCCAACTCGACGCTTTGGCCGGTCACGCCATCCGCTATTTCGAAGATTTCGTGCGCCCCTCCAAGCGTTTCCATGCGCCCGACGACATTGAACGGCAGGCGTTGGCCAGCCTGTCGGACGCGCTGGCCGCCCTGCCGGCCGACAAGGCCACCGACGGCGCCGCGATCCAGGACGCGCTTCTCGATGTCGGTCGGGCGTTCGAGCGGTATCAGGACCCGGCCAAGAAGAGCCCGGAAGGTAAGCCGGCCGTCACCGGTGACTGGTTCAATGCGCTTTACCGCGTGCTTCTCGGTCAGGAGCGCGGGCCGCGGCTGGGCTCGTTCATCGCGCTCTACGGTATCGACGAAACGCGCGCGCTGATCGACAAGGCGCTGGCGGGGGAACTGGCGGGCGAAGCAGCCTGAGATTACTGGCTGGCCCAGAGGATGCGTGCGATCCAGGCGATCTCGCCTTGATCGAATGAGCGGTCGGCATGGTCCGGATTAGCTGACGCCAGTTCCACCGTGCCGGCGCTCTGCCGCTTGAGGATCTTGGCCATCACCTCACCGTCGCGCGTCTTGACGACGACGCGGTCGCCGCGCCGCACCGTGGCTGTCGGCGAGACGATGATCGTGTCGCCGTCCCGATAGAGCGGCAGCATGGAATCGCCGGCGATCTCCAGCGCATAGACATCGGCGCCCAGCCCCGCATCGGGGAACGCTGCATCATCCCACCCTTCGCCGGCGGGAAATCCGTCCGCGTCAAAAAAGCCGCCGGCGCCGGCCTGTGCGAGGCCGAGCAGCGGTATGCGCCGGGAGGGTGGGGCATAGTCCGCCGCGCCAGGTTCCGAAAAGCCGGTTTCGTAGCGGCCGGGGGCCATCAGCGAGACCAGATCGTCCATCGAGGCGCCGGTGGCTTCCATCACCTTGGCCAGCGACTCGGTGGACGGCCACCGCGCGCGGCCGTCGGCCGCAACGCGCTTGGATTTGTTGAATGTCGTCGAATCGAGCCCCGCGCGTTTGGCAAGGCCCGATGGTGAAAGATCGTGGCGCTCGGCCAGCCGGTCGATGGCCGCCCAGACCTGCTCGTGGGAAAGTGGCGACATGCTGTTTCGCCCGGTGCGTTCAAAGGAATAAATACCTCCATCGCCGCGGTCCCGCAAGCCATGCGTTGCAACGTCCCAAGCGGTCGACAGCCCGGAAGGCAAACGGTGTCGGAATCGAATTCGTCATGGGCTGGTTGCCGGACCGATGTCGGAAGAAGCGCATTGCATCCGTCCAACTCGCGAAAATGCTAAGAAAATAGGCATGTCGCCGTTCAAAAGACCGGATTTGGCGAAAATTTCAGCAGTTTTCGGCGCGGCGATGATCCGTTCAACCCCGAATCTGTGGCATACTACTTTGGTATAAGGACTGGAAAACAAGGTTCGGCGGATCATCGGGACGGGCGCAACGAGCCGACGGTTGCTCGCATCAGATGGAGAAAGCCATGAGCAGCACGAACTTCTTTGTCGATTTCACCTTGTTCAACGTTCTTGGGTATTTGGGCGGCGCGCACTGGATGGTCGCGTTCAGCGTCGCAACCTTTCTGGCGCTGATCACGCGCCATCTGCACAATCGCGCGATGCACAAGCCGGTGCGCGTGCGCGCGAGCCGCGACAAGCCGGACTTCGGCGCCCTGCCGGCCTTCCGGGATGACGCCGACCGGCGCGAGCACGAACGCCGTCGCCGCTGACCATCATCGAACGCCCCAAGCCGCCCACCCCATGGGCAGGCGGCCAGATGTGTCTCGTCAGGAGTGGCGTCTACTGGGCGACCAGATTGCCTGCGGCCGTCTTGCCGGTCCGCTGGTCGGTGACCAGTTCGTAGGAGACCTTCTGGCCCTCGGCCAGCGTCTCCATGCCCGAACGCTGCACAGCGGAGATGTGCACGAACACATCGTTGCCGCCCTCATCGGGCGCGATGAAACCATAGCCCTTGGTGGTGTTGAACCATTTTACCGTTCCGCTCGCCATCGTCATGTCCTTTCAAGACGGTCTGCACAGAGGTGGCGGGCAAGCCCGCCGTTGGTCATCGATGTCTGGAGAAAGGACTAGGCGTGTCGCTTCTTTTTGCGCGGCGGTTAGGCTGTTTCCGATCGGCCGAAACTCTCGATAGTTCGAAATCATGCACACAGCTTTGTTGCGGTTTCAAGACGAATCGCATCCTGCCCGTGCCGGCGATGCTCCGATCGTGCTTGACTTTGCTGCGCTGCACGCCGATATGCGCCCTATCGGAGTTGGCTGCCGCGTGAGCAGCCGCAGGCGACATCAATCGCTTCCGGGGCATTAAGCCGCAACGTCCGATATACGCCGCGCGCCATGATGGCACCTTGAACGAAGCGGCGCATTGTTCACCAGGTTTCCCAATTCACGCGGGGGTACTGCCGGTCAGGCGGCTTTGACGGCATTCGGCCGAAAGCGAGCCTTGACCGCAACCGATCCGCGGCGACGCCTGCCCCTCCGGCCGGCCGACCCATCATGCATATCCAAGGGCGGCCCCGCGCGGGCTGCCGCCAAGAAAGGCCAATTTCTTGACGCAATTCTCCAAACTGGGCCTGGCGCCCGTCATCTGCAAAACGCTCGAAAAACTCGACCTGACCACGCCGACGCCGATCCAGGCACAGGCCATTCCGCATCTTCTTCAAGGCCGCGATCTGATGGGCTTGGCCCAGACCGGCACGGGCAAGACAGCGGCGTTCAGCCTGCCGCTTATCCATCGGCTGATCCCGGTCGGCTCGCGGCCCGAGCCACGCACCGCGCGCGCCCTCGTGCTGGCGCCGACGCGTGAGTTGGCCAACCAGATCGGCACCAATGTGCGCGGCTTCGTGCGCGATACGCATCTGCGCGTCGAAACCGTCGTCGGCGGCGCATCGATCCGCGCCCAGGCCCACAAGCTTGGCCGCGGCACCGACATTCTGATTGCAACGCCCGGTCGTCTTCTGGATCTGGTGGACCGAAAGGCGATCCGCCTCGATCAGGTGCAATATCTCGTCCTCGACGAGGCCGACCAGATGCTTGATCTGGGTTTCATCAAGCCGTTGCGGCAGATCGCCAAGCTGGTCTCGCCGGAGCGTCAGACGCTTCTGTTCTCGGCGACTATGCCCAAGCAGATGGACGCGCTCGCCGCGACCTATCTGCGCGATCCCGTGCGGGTCGAGGTGTCGCCGCCCGGAAAGCCCGCCGACAAGGTGCGCCAGAGCGTCCACCATGTCGCGCAGGGCGGCAAGTTCGCGCTTCTGAGCGAACTTCTGGCCGCCGAACCGGACGCGCTGTCACTGGTCTTCGCCCGGACCAAGCATGGCGCCGAAAAGCTCAAGAAGCAGCTTGTCGCGGCGGGCTTTGAGGCCGGCTCGATCCATGGCAACAAGAGCCAGGGCCAGCGCGAGCGCGCCATCCGGGCGTTCCGGCAGGGCGAGATCCGTGTTCTGGTCGCCACCGACGTCGCCGCGCGCGGCATCGACATTCCGGGCGTCAGCCACGTCTACAATTTCGATCTGCCCGAAGTGGCCGAAAACTATGTCCACCGCATTGGCCGCACGGCCCGTGCCGGCGCGGACGGCGAAGCGGTGGCCTTCTGCGGGCCGCATGAGACCCATCTGTTCGCCGACATCGAACGGCTGATCGGTCGACCGATCGCCGTCATCAGCGGCGAACGGGCGAGCGCCAGTGAAGCGCGGCAGGCCAAAAAGGATGCGGGCACGCGTCAGGGCCAGCGTGGCGCGCGCCGCAACGGCGCTGCCGGCAGGCCGAAGAACCATTCGCGTGGACAGGGCGATGGCGGCAAGCCGGCCGGCCGTGGCCCGATGCGCGGAAAACCGGGCAAAGCGTTTCGCGGTCGCAAGCGGACGCGTCGCTCCGCCACGCAGGCTTCCGGCCGGGCTTCTTGAGCCGCCCACAAACAGTCCGCCGCCTCCGTGTCGAACAGAAGGTTCGGCGCCACGCGGCGGGCCACCGCGCTGACATCGTGTGTGCGGATCGTTGAGTTGGCGATGGACGGACGGAACAACATGCAACGTCCACCCGGTCAGGGGTGGTACGAGCGGGTGGATTTGAACCACCGACCTCTGGAGCCACAATCCAGCGCTCTAACCAACTGAGCTACGCCCGCAAACCATCGTTCGCGAGGCTTCGCATAGTCCGCCGGCCGCGCTTTTGCAAGACTTGCCTTGCCATGGCCGCCGCCGGTCAACGCAAAGAAAAAGGCCGGGCGAACCCGGCCTTCGGACCCGTACTCTGTGATCGGGTCCGGACCGGAGCGCCGCCGGGAGGAGGATGCGGCGATCCGGCAATGAGGTGAGGACGGTCAGTCCTGCTTGAGCGCGCCCATGGCCTTCTCGGCGGCGGCCTTGGCAGGGGCTGCCATGTCCTCGCCGGCCTTCTGGTAGAGGCCCTGCATGGTCTTGGCAGTATCGACGGCCTTTTCGGCCTGCTCGCGCACGAAGGCGGTCTGCAGTTCGATCATTTCGGCAACCGACTTGACGCCGACCATCTTCTCCAGATGGCTGAACGTGCTTTCGGTGTTGGCGCGCATCGTGTCGATGGCGGCCAACGAGATTTTCGAGCTGTTCTCCTGCGCGCTGTGGAGGCCGGCCTCGGCTTCCTTCTGCACATCGTCAAAGGCGGCCTTGGCCTTTTCCATGGCGGCTTTCGACTTGGCGAGGTTTTCCTCGGCAAGCGTGCGGAACTGTTCGAGCATGTCGGCCGGATCGGGCATCTGGCCCATGGCAAATGCATCCTGTGCGGCTTTGGCGGTCGGGGCTTCGGTTTTGGGAGCGGCGGCTTTGGCCATGTCATCGTCCTCCAAGGGTTGAATGAAACTGATCGCCATATAGCGCATCTGATTGTGCATTGCAACATTTTTGTGCGATGCACAATCAACGTTAACCAGAGATTCACTCCGTGACCGGGCGGGCTGTTGAAAACTGGACGGGTGCCGCTCAATAAGACAATTAAGGTTTTGTTAAGGGCACGGTGGCCGACGCGGCGAGCAAGGCGGACGACATGACCAACTCACGGAACTGGGACGGTACATCCTTCATCGATATCGCGGTGCAGGACGGCGTCCGTGAGGCGATGCTGTCGGGCCAGGCGGCGCTGATCGTCGACCGCAAGAGCGGCGCCCTGCGTTGGGCCAATGGCGCAGCGGCGGGACTGTTCGGGCTGGCCGCGATCGGCAGCCGTGCCGGCGAAACGACCCTTTCGCCGACCGCCGAGACCGGCATGCGCCAGGTGCGCGCGGTTCTCGGCGCACTCAAGGACGAGCCGCGCACCGCCCTTGTCCGCCTGCGGTCCGGTCTGACGAGCCGTCTGGTCAAGGCCCATGTGCGCCGCATCGATCTGGCCGGCGTTCGCGGCAAGCATGCGCTTGTCACGGCGCCCGCGCGCGACACCGAGATGACCGACGCCGAATGTATGGCGATTGCCCTGACCGGCCTTGAAGACGAGGGCGCGGGCGCGGCCATCATCGACGGCGGCGGCCGGGTGCTCAGTGCCGGCGCCTCCTATGGCGCGCTCGGCGTCTCCGATGACATGGCGCGTGATCTCGCGGCCCGGACACGTGGCGAGGCCGACCGCCTCGTCAAGCAGATCGTCGATCTTCCCGAAACGGAAACAGCTATTGCCGCCGGCGTCGGACGCCTTGCCGATCTTCCCGAACGCTATCTGATCGTCGCCCTCGCGCTGGCGGAGCGTCCTGCCGAACCGGCCCCGATCGCCGCCGCCCCGGTCGTAGACCTGATGCCCGGCCACTTCGGAGCGATGGCTGACACGGATGCGGAGCCGCCGGCGGCCGACGACACCGATGAGGCCATGCCGGACGTCCTGGCGGACGACAATGCAAGTGGTACCGGCGCAGACACTGGCGAGGAGCCGGACGAAGCGCCTGAGACCGCACCGGCGGAGCCCACCGCAAAACCGGCACCGACGCCGTTCGACGGACCCGACCTCAATTCGGGACCGATACGCTTTGTCTGGAAGACCGACAGGGACGGCGTCTTCATCGACGTGTCGCCGGAATTTTCCCGCGCCGTCGGGCCGAATGCCGCCGAGCTTGCGGGACACGGGTTTGCCGATATCGTCGACCGGCTGGCGCTCGATCCGGCAGGCGAAATCGCGGCCGCGCTGTCGCGTCGCGACACCTGGTCGGGCAAGAGTGTGCTCTGGCCCATCCAGGAAACCGATCAACAGGTGCCGGTCGATCTGGCCGCGCTGCCCTATTACAGCCGCGAGCGGGAGTTCGAGGGCTATCGCGGCTTCGGCATCGCCCGCATGGCCGACATCGCGACCGACCCGGATGCGCGCGGACTGGCGCTGACCACCCCGCTTGGCGCTCCCGCCGAGACCGATGTCGATTTGAGTGACAGGCACATCCTGGACGATGAAGCCGCACACTTCGAAGCCGATGGTGGCCCGGATGAAGCCCTCGGGATTGCGGGCATGGACGAACGTGACCTGTCGCACGAGCCGCCCGTGCTGGCAGTGGCGCCGGCGCATCCGATGCGCCGAAGCAGCGACACGATCGTGCCGTTCCCGGACGCCGCTGCCGCAGACGAATTGGACGATATCGCGCCCGGGCCGCATCTGAGCGACGAGGAAGCCGAAGCCTTCCGCAAGATCGGTCAGGCGCTCGGCCGGCGCGACGATGGTTTCGAGACCGGTCGGGTCGACGGCCAGACACCTCCGGCCGCGACCGACGATGAGGCGGATCGGGCAGACCAACCCGGCGAAGAGGCCGTTGACGCCGAGGATCGCCAGCCCTTCGAGCCGGATATCGAAACGCCCGTCGCCGACGATCGTGTCACCGAAGACCATGATGACGAAGACGGTCGCCACGGCCTGCCCGATGATCCAGCGCCGGTGGAAGCCGACGGCTCCACGCTTGAGGACGCGCCGCTTGGCGAGCCTTGGGCCGAAACGCCGGACGAGGACGATGCGCCCGACGACGACAATGGCGCGACGCTGTCGCGTGACGGCTTGGCGCCGGAGACGCTGGATGAGTTGCCGCTGCCGCTTCTGATTGTGCGAAACGAGCGCGCGCTCTACACCAACGCCGCATTCGCCGCCATGGCCGGCGACGCCGATACCGATGCGTTGAATGCGCGCGGCCTTGACATGCTGTTCGGCGGCAGCGCGCCGGACACCGACGACGATGCCGGCGACCGCGCGATCACGCTGGTCGGCGCCGATGGCAAGCCGATTGCCGCGCGCGCGCATCTGCAGATCGTGCCCTGGATGGGCGCGCGGGCCTTGATGTTCGCCTTCGAACCGCGCCCGCTCGCCGACGACACGTTGGCGGCGCAGGCTGCATTGCCGGGCGTTGAAGCATCCGCCGGCGCGTTTGAACCGTTCGCCGATGCGGCGGCCTCCGATCCCCACGCCGTCAGCGCGGCGGAGGCGGCCGAACTGCGCGCGATCCTCGACACGGCCACCGACGGCGTCATCCTGATCGGCGCGGACAGCACGATCCGCTCGCTGAACGGATCGGCATCGGCGCTGTTCGGCTATCCGAACGAGGAAATCGAGGGCAAGAGTTTTTCCTTCCTGTTCGCCCATGAGAGCCAGCGCGCGGCGATGGATTATCTGCACGGGTTGTCCAACAATGGCGTTGCCAGCGTGCTCAACGAGGGTCGCGAAGTGCTCGGCCGTGAGCGCAATGGCGGCTTCCTGCCGCTGTTTATGACCATCGGCCGCATGCCGGCGACCAACGGCTTTTGCGCGGTCATCCGCGACATCACCCCATGGAAGCAGACCGAGCAGGCGCTGCAGGACGCCAAGCGCCAGGCCGAGCAGGCCTCGAACACCAAGTCGGAGTTTCTCGCCAAGATCAGCCACGAGATCCGTACGCCGCTCAACGCGATCATCGGCTTTTCCGAACTGATGGCTGAGGAACGGTTCGGGCCGATCGGCAATGAGCGCTACCGCGACTATCTGGCCGACATCAACAAGTCCGGCAGGCATGTGCTCGATCTGGTCAACGACCTGCTCGACATCTCCAAGATCGAAGCGGGCAAGCAGGAGCTCGAATTCGAGAGCGTCGCGCTGAACGAGGCGATCGGCGAGGCCATCGCCATGGTGCAGCCGCAGGCCAACCGCAACCAGATCATTGTCCGCTCGAGCCTCGAAAGCACGGTGCCGCCGGTCGTCGCCGACTTGCGCTCGATCAAGCAGATCGTCCTCAACCTGCTGTCGAATGCCATCCGCTTCACCCATGCGGGCGGGCAGGTCATCGTCTCGACCAGCTACACCGGCGATGGCGCGGTGCTGCTGCGCATCCGCGACAGCGGCATCGGGATGTCGGAGAAGGAACTGGAAAGCGCGCTCAAGCCGTTCCAGCAGGTCACCGCAGTGGGCCAGCGGCGCGGTGACGGCACCGGCTTGGGCCTGCCGCTGACCAAGGCGCTGGTCGAGGCCAACCGCGCCGAATTCGGCATCAGTTCGGAGCCGGGACAGGGAACGCGGGTCGACATCGTCTTCCCGCCGGCGCGCGTTCTGGCGAGCTGAGCCGCCGCAAGGTTGACAAAAGCTTCAGCCAAAGAAAATGCCGGCCCTTGCGGGAGCCGGCATGAAAAGGATCGCTGTGAGTGAGGGCGGCGCCAATGCGGCCCGTTTTCGGCGGGCCGGTTGAAAATGTTAACGCTAGCTTAAGGGCCAGGTCTTAACGGTTCCTTGCCTGCCATGGTTAACGAGCGGTCGCGCTGTTCCGTTACGGCACTGTGGTTAACATGGCAGCGGCCGCTACCGGTCATGGCTGCAATTCGGCCCTGTCGGCGAAATGCGTCAGCGCTTCGGGATTGGCAAGCGCTTCCTGGTTCTTGACCGGCCGGCCGTGCACAACCTCGCGCACGGCCAGTTCGACGATCTTGCCCGACTTTGTGCGCGGAATGTCGTCGACCGGCAGGACGACTGCGGGTACATGGCGCGGCGAGGCACCGGTGCGCACCTTGGCCTTGATCGCCTTGATCAGGTCCTCGGTGAAGGCGGCGCCTTCGGCAAGGCGCACGAACAGGACGACGCGCACATCATTGTCCCACTCCTGGCCGATGCAGATCGCCTCGAGCACTTCGGGCATCTGTTCGACCTGGTTGTAGATTTCGGCCGTTCCGATCCGCACGCCGCCCGGATTGAGCGTCGCATCGGACCGGCCATGGATGATCACCCCGCCATGGTCGGTGATCTCGGCAAAATCGCCATGGCACCAGACATTGTCGAAGCGCTCGAAATAGGCGGCGCGGTATTTGTCGCCATCCGGGTCGTTCCAGAAGCCGACCGGCATCGAGGGAAAGGCCTTGGTGCAGACCAGTTCGCCCTTCTTACGTTCGACCGGCTTGCCGTCATCATCCCAGACCTCGATCGCCATGCCGAGCCCGGGCCCCTGGATTTCGCCGACATAGACCGGTTCGCCCGGCACGCCGAGCACGAAGCAGGAGACGATGTCGGTGCCGCCGGAAATCGAGGCGAGATGAACGTCCGACTTGATGCCGTCATAGACGAACTGGAAGCATTCGGGCGACAGCGGCGAACCGGTCGACGAGATGACCTGCACGCTGGACAGATCATGCGTGTCGATAGGCCGGAGGTCGGCCTTGCGCACCGCGTCGATATATTTCGCCGAGGTGCCGAAATAGGTCATCTTCTCGCGGTCGGCGAAATCGAACAGCACATTGCCGTCGGGCGCGAAAGGCGAGCCGTCGAACAGCAGCAGCGTCGCCCGCGAAGCGAGTGCGGAGACCAGCCAGTTCCACATCATCCAGCCGCAGGTGGTGAAATAAAAGACGCGGTCGCCGGCGCCGATGCCGGCATGGTAGCGGTGCTCCTTCAGGTGCTGCAAAAGCGTGCCGCCAGACGAGTGGACGATGCATTTGGGAATGCCGGTCGTGCCCGACGAATAAAGGATGTAAAGCGGGTGCGAGAAGGGCAGGCGCTCGAACGTCACGGGCCGCGGCTCGAACGGTGAGATGGCCGCGTCCAGCGACTTGGCCTTGGGCGTCGCCGCGGCGGTCTGCTTCGCATTGCCCAGATAATCGACAATGATCACATCCCTGACCGTGGGCAGATGCGGCACGATCTCGGCCAGCTTGCCGCCAATGTCGTTGGGCTTGCCATTGTACCAATAGCCGTCGCAGGCGATGAACATGACCGGCTCGATCTGCGAGAACCGGTCGAGCACGCCCTTGGGCCCGAAATCGGGCGAGCAGGACGACCAGATCGCCCCGATGGAGCTTGCCGCCAGCATACCGGCGACCGCTTCGGGCATGTTCGGGATCATCGCCGCCACGCGGTCGCCGGCCTTCACGCCATTGGCGACCATCGCCTGCTGCAGCCGCGAGACCAGGGCGTGCAGCTCGTCCCAGCTCAACCGCCGGGTGACCTTGTCCTCGCCTTGAAAGACGATGGCTTCGCCCGAGCCCGTTTGTCGCAGCAGGTTTTCGGCGAAGTTCAGCTTTGCATCGGGAAAGAACGCCGCGCCCGGCATCTTGTCGCCGTCCGCCAGCACCGTCGTGCCCTGGTCGCCGATCACCTCCGCATCGTCCCAGACGGCCGACCAGAACGCCTCGCGATCCTCCACCGACCAGCGGTGCAGTGCCCCGTAACCGTCGAAGGACCGGCCCGTGCGCTTCGACGCGACATCCATGAAGTTCCGTATTGCCGATCGCTCGATTGCTTCGTGCGATGGTGTCCAAAGGGGAGACGTCATGTTGGCCAATCCTCCTCAACTGCCCGGTGATGGGTCTGGTACGCGCTGATCCGATCCATCGCAAGCGCCGCCGCGGACGGCATCAACCAAAGGTGAGGATATCGGACAAATCGGACAAAACCGCCTGTCGGGCCAACCGCTTTTTTGGTAAAGCTTGCGCATGGGTAAGTCTGCGTTGCGTGCTGCCGCGATCCTTGCGGTTCTGGTGGTTGCCATGGCCGGCGCCGTCGCGCTGACCCTTCCCTGGCTGGTGTCGACCGACATCGTGCGCTCGTCAATCGAGCGGGAACTTGGCAACTTCTTCGGCACCCGGGCCGAACTGGGCGGCCAGACCGAGGTGCGGATTTTCCCGCGCCCGCGGACCACGCTCAGGGACGTGGCGATCGCCGCGCCCGATGAGCGGACATCGCCGATCCTATCCATCGAGAGCATGGAAGCCGATATCGGGCTGGTTGGGCTCGTCTTGGGCCGACCGGAATTTTCCAACTTCAAACTGGTGCGCCCGCATCTCAGGCTGCTGATCGGGCAGGACGGATCGATCGACTGGATGGCGCAGAGCGGACGTGTCGGGCGGCTGTTCCGCCGCGCGGCCGCCACGGAAGCGCAGATGTCCGGCGACGGACTGGGCTCGGTGGTGACCGAAAAGGGGCGCATCACGTTCGAAACGGGGGACGGCGCGGTGATCGAAGATGTCACCGCCGTCGACGGGCAATTGAACTGGCCGCGCCTTGAGGCAACGTTGTCGTTTTCGGCCGACGCGATCTGGCGCGGCACCGCCGGTCGTCTGAGCTTCGACACGCAATCGCCGCGGGCCTTCTTTCTCAACATGCCGTCCGAGACCGGCCTGACCGTTCAGTCCGATGCCGCAACGCTCGATTTCGAGGGCATGGCGAACGCCGGCGGCCCGCTTTTCGCCGACGGTGCGATCAGCTTTGCGACCCCTTCGCTACAGACGCTGATGACGATCCTCGGCACGGATCTGACGCCGGGCCGGGCGCTGGGCGAGGTCGCCCTGTCCGGGCCGGTACGGTTGGCGCAGCGCCGCATGCGGTTCGAGGGGCTGGACATCACGGTGGACGGCAACAGCGGCTCGGGCGTGCTCGAGATCGGCATCAGCGCGGAAGGCGCCGAGCCGGCCGTGACCGGCACGCTGGACTTTGCCACGCTCGACATTGCGGCGTTCCTGTCTGCCTTTATCGATCTGCCACAACTGGTCGGCGAAGGCCCACCCTCCATGGCCGATGTGGCGACCCAGATCAGCACCGATCTGCGCGTATCTGCGGCAGCCGCTTCGTTCGGGGACCTGTCTTTGGAAAACCTCGCCGCAACGGCCCAGGTCTCCGACGAGGTCGCAATCTTCGACATCGGCGATGCGCGCGCCTATGGCGGTCACGTGCAGGCGCGTCTGGCATTGTCGTTCGCCGAGGGCGGACGGGCCGAGGTGATCCTGTCGGGGCAGGACGTCGACACCGCGGCCATTGGCGAAGCGTTCGCATTGCCCCGTGCGCTACCGCGCGGACGGGGCAATTTTGCGATCACCATGCACGCGCCGACCACGGGTCCGTCGCGCGACAGCCGCGCCCTGGGCGGCATGGTGTCCGTGGAAGTGCGCGACGGCATCATGCCCGGTTTCGGGTTCGGCCAGCTTTACGGGCAGCGTGACATTGTCCGCTATTTCTCGCTCGACACCGACGTCGGCGGCGAGACCTTTTCAAGCGCACGGATCTATGGCGACATCGCCGAGGGGCTTTTGACGCTCAAGGACACCCGTATCACCTATCCCGACGGCGAGGTGCGGCTCGAAGGCATCGTCACGCTGGGCACCGGCAGCCTGGCGCTGACCGCAATGGCAGGTCCTCTGACCGATGACGCAACGGCAGATGATGGCACGGCTGACCTGTTGACGCAGGAGCCTGACCTTGCCCGCTTCTTCGTCGGCGGATCGTGGGACCGGCCGTTTGCGACCCCGGTCCTGCTGCCCGCGTCCGGCCGCGATGGTTAGCAGACGGTTAATCCGGCCAGCAAAGTTTTAGCCGATTTTTACCTTCCTCGCCGACAATCGCCGCATCGATCGGGCAGTCCGGGGTTTGGCGTGTTCCAGTTTCTCGCCATCACATTGAAGATCAGCGTTGCGTCCATGCTGTTGGGCGCCGGGCTCTCGGCGTTCGACATCACGGCGGCCGAGCTTCTGGCGCAGGCGGGGCTGACCCCGGAGCGGCTCGGCGAAATGCTGCAACAGGCTTGGGCCTGGGCGCTGCCGAACATGGTGCTCGGCTCGATCATCATCGTGCCGCTCTGGTGCGTGAGCTATCTCTTGCGGCCGCCGCGCGGCTGAACGTCGGTCAGGCGGGGTCGGCCTGCCGCGCCCGCGCATCGGCGACGGCGCGCTGCTTGGTCACAAGCGTTGCCGTGATCACGCCAATCGCGACGAGACCGATCAGGATCGTGCAAACGGCATTGATCTCAGGGGTAACGCCGAGCCTGACCTGCGAATAGATCTTCATCGGCAGCGTCGTCGCTCCGGGTCCGGACGTGAACGACGCGATCACCAAATCGTCCAGCGACAGGGTGAAGGCCAGCATCCAGCCGGAGATCACCGCCGGAAAGATCACCGGCAACGTCACCTTCCAGAACGCCTCGAACGGCGTGCAGCCGAGATCCTGCGCCGCCTCTTCCAGCGACATGTCGAAACTGACGAGCCGCGACTGGACGACAACGGCGACGAAACACAGCGAGAAGGTGATGTGGGCGAGCGTCACCGTCCAGAAACCGCGATCCATGTTGATCGAGACGAACAGCAGGAGCAGCGACAGGCCGGTGATCACTTCGGGCATGACGAGCGGCGCATAGACCATGCCGGTGAACAGGGTGCGCCCAGTAAAACGCGTGTAACGGACGAGCGCCAGCGCGGCGAGCGTGCCGAGCACGGTGGCGATGGTCGCCGACATCAGCGCGACGCGGATCGTCACCCAGGCCGCGTCCATCAGGCCCTGATTGTTGAACATCTCCACATACCAGCGCGTGGAGAAGCCGGCCCAGACGGTGACGAGGCGCGATTCGTTGAACGAATAGATCACCAGAAGAATGATGGGGATGTAGAGGAAGGCAAACCCCAGAACCACCGAGGTGACGTTGAACCAGGTCCACCGGCCGCTCATGAGCCCGTTTCCTGTGCACGGGCCTGCGCGTTCTGGAACAGGACGATCGGCACGACCAGCAGGATCAGGAGAATGATCGCCACCGCCGAGGCCACCGGCCAGTCGCGATTGTTGAAGAACTCGGTCCACAACGTCTTGCCGATCATCAGCGTGTCCGAACCGCCCAGAAGATCGGGGATGACGAATTCGCCGACCGCCGGAATGAAGACCAAGAGGCAGCCCGCCAGAACGCCCGGCAGCGCAAGCCGCGCGGTGACCTTCCAGAAGGCGCCGAGCGCGGTGCAGCCAAGGTCCTGCGCCGCCTCGATCAGCGAATAGTCCATTTTTTCGAGCGTGGCGTAGATCGGCAGCACCATGAAGGGCAGATAGGAGTAGACGATGCCGATATAGACCGCCGTGTCCGTGTTCAGGATCGTCAGCGGCTCGCTGATCAGGCCAAGGCTCATCAGGAACTGGTTGAGAAGACCCTCGGGCTTCAAAATGCCGATCCACGCATAGACGCGGATCAGGAACGAGGTCCAGAACGGCAGGATCACCAGCATCAAGAGGATGGGCCGCAGTTCCTCCGATGCCCGCGCCATGCCATAGGCCAGCGGAAAGCCGATCAGCAGCGTCAGGAAGGTGGAGACCAGCGCGATGCGCAGGCTGGAGAAATAGGCGTTGCGATAGAGCGCGTCCTCGGTCAGCCAGACATAGTTGGCAAACGAAAGCTGTGACAGGCTCTCGCGAAACGCCGCCCAGCCTTCGCCAAGGTCGAACTGCGGCGCATAGGGCGGCATCGCCAGAACCGGCTCGGACAACGAGATGCGAAAGACGATCAGGAACGGCAGCAGGAACAGGACCAGCAGCCACAGATAGGGGATCAGGATCGTCAGGCGGCGAAAGAGGTTCATGGATTGCGCCCCGCGATGGCCATGTCAGCGCTCCAGGAGGATGCCGCAGTCGGGGTCGAACGACAGCCAGACCCGTTCCTCATATCCGATCGGATCTTCGACGGCGCGTTCGGAGTTGAGCACGGTCGCCTTGATGACGGCGCCGGAATCAAGCCGCACGTTGAAGACGGTCAGCCCGCCCAGATAGGCAATGTCCCAGACCTCGCCCTGAACGGCATTGCGGTCCTGGTCCGGCTTGTCGCGGGTGACGTCGACCTTTTCGGGCCGGATGGCGAACCAGGCATGCTGGCCGGCCTTGAAGCCTTCCTGGGCGATGGCGCGGATGCCGAAGCCGTCGGTGGCGTCCATTTCCGCCAGCCCGTTCTCGATGGCGGTGATGCGGCCCTCGAACATGTTCACATTGCCGATGAAGTCGGCGACATAGCGCGTGTTGGGCGCCTCGTAGATTTCGCCGGGCGTGCCGGTCTGCACGACGATGCCGGCATCCATGACGGCGATGCGGTCGGACATGGTCATCGCCTCTTCCTGATCGTGGGTGACGATCATGAAGGTCAGGCCGAGCTGTTCCTGCAAATCCATCAGTTCGAACTGGGTTTCCTCGCGCAGCTTCTTGTCAAGCGCGCCGAGCGGCTCGTCGAGCAGCAGCAGTTTGGGTCGCTTGGCGACCGAGCGGGCGAGCGCGACGCGCTGGCGCTGGCCGCCCGACAATTGATGGGGCTTGCGCTTGGCGAACTGTTCGAGCTTGACCAGCTTGAGCATCTGGTCGACGCGCTCGGCGACCGCGCCCTTCTCCATGCCTTCCTGTTTCAGGCCGAAGGCGATGTTGTCGGCCACCGTCAGATGCGGGAACAGCGCGTAGGACTGGAACATCATGTTGACGGGGCGCTTGTGCGGCGGCACGCCCTTGAGCGGTTGGCCATCGAGGAAGATGTCGCCCGATGTAGGTTCCTCGAAACCGGCGAGCATGCGCAAAAGCGTGGTCTTGCCGCATCCGGACGGGCCGAGCAGCGAGAAGAACTCGCGCTCATAGACATGCATGGTCAGATTGTCGACCGCGGTGAAATCGCCGAACCGCTTGGTGACGTTCTCGAAGGCGATATAGGGCTTGGCCGATCCGTCGGCCCATGGCGTGAACGATCGCCGCACATTGCCCAGTGACTTCATGAGACCCCCGAATGTCCCTGAAAGAAGAAACGCCCCGGACCGTGTGGTCCGGGGCGAAGCGTTTACTGGCCGGTGGTGATCCGGGTCCAGCTGCGCGTCACGCTGCGTTGTTCGCGCTGCGTGTAGGGGGTGACCGTGTAGAGCCGGCCGATCGTCTCCTCGTCGGGATAGATCGCCGGATCGCCGATCACATCCTCGTTCAGGAACTCCTTGGAGGCCGCGTTGCCATTGGCGAAATAGACATAGTTGGAGGCCTTGGCCATCACCTCGGGCCGCATCATGTAGTCGAGGAAGATGTGCGCATGTTCGACATTTTCGGCATCCGCAGGGATCGCCATATTGTCAAACCACATCAGTGCGCCTTCCTTGGGTATGATGTAGTCGACCGTGACGCCCGCATCGGCCTCTGCGGCGCGGTCGCGCGCCTGCAGAATGTCGCCCGACCAGCCGACGGCCAGGCAGATGTCGCCATTGGCCAGCGCGTTGATGTATTCGGATGAATGGAACTTGCGCACGAACGGGCGGATCGGTGCATAGACTTCCTCGGCCTTGGCAAGGCTGTCAGCATCGCGGGCGTCGGGATCCATGCCGACATAGTTGAGCGCGGCGGGGATCATCTCCGCCGGCGCGTTCAGATGGAAAATGCCGCAATCCTCAAGCTTGGCCGCCGTCTCCGGATCGAACACCAGATCCCAGCTGCCAAGGTCGGCGTCCTCACCGAGACGCTCCTTGACCATGTCGACATTGATGCCGATGCCGGTCGTACCCCACATATAGTTGACCGCATATTCGTTGCCCGGATCGTAGAGTTCCAGACGTTCGGAGATCGCCGGGTCCATGTTGGCAAGGTTGGGCAACGCATCCTTGTTCAGCGGCTGGAACACGCCCGCCTTGATCTGGTTGGCGAGGAACGTGCCGGTCGGCACAACAATGTCGTAGCCGGTGGAGCCGGCGAGCAGACGCGTCTCCAGGATCTCGTTGGAATCGAACACGTCATAGACCACCTCGATGCCCGTCTCGGCGGTGAACTCTTCAAGGATCGATTCATCGATATAGTCGGACCAGTTAAAGACCTTCACCACGCCCTCGGCATGGGCCGCGCCGGCGGCCAGAACCGCTGCGGTCGTTGTGAACAGAAGGGTTTTGAAACGCATGTCAGAAGCTCTCCCGGTTTTCTGTTGTGTGCGCCTTGGGGCGGCTCCGCCGCCCGCAATTGCGGGAAAGCCTATTTGTGTTTTCGGCAGCGCACAAGCGGATTCGCACGGTGCACCGCATGGCGGCTTCACAGATAGGTGGAGCGTTCGAGCGGCGTGATTTCCGACCAGAAAGCAAGGATTTCGGCGCGCTTGAGATCACGATAGATGCGCGCCAGCTCCGGCCCCAGCGCGCGCTCGCAAAAGGCGCCCGCAGAGGTCAGCTGCAACGCCTCGTCCATGTCGTCGGGAAGCTGCTCGCCGACGGTCGCATCATAGGCGTTGCCCTCGATCGGCGGCGGCGGCGTCTCCATCTTTTCAAGCCCGTCCATCATCGCCTGAAGGATGGCGCACAGGAGAATGTAGGGGTTGGCGTCGGCGCCGGCGATGCGGTGTTCGATGCGCCGGTTTTCGTCGTTCGACGCCGGGATGCGCAACGCGACCGACCGATTGTTGTGCGCCCAGACGGCGCGCGTCGGCGCATAGGAGCCCGGCTGGATACGGCGGAACCCGTTCCAGGAATTGATGAACAGGATGAGCGCCTGCGGCATCGTCCGGATCAGTTCGGCGATCGCACCGCCAAGCCGCGCTTCGCCTTCGTCTCCGGCAAAGACGTTGGTGCCGTCGCAGTCGACCATGGAGGCATGCACATGCATGCCATTGCCCGCATATTCGATGAAGGGCTTGGCCATGAAGGTCGCCTGCAGCCCGTGCCGGCGCGCGCAGCCGGTGATGATCCGGCGCAGCATGATGACATCGTCGGCGGCGCGCAGCGGATCGCGCCGGTGCTTCAAATTGACCTCGAACTGACCGGGCGCGGCCTCCTTGACGATCGTGTCGATCGGCACCGCCTGGGTGTGTGCCGCGGCGCGGATATCCTCGAACAAAGGGCCATATTCGGCCAGATCGTCGAGCCCGTACATGCGCTGCCGGTCGGGGCCGACCGCGGTGCCGACGGGTTCGGGCGTACGCTCGTCCGAGGCGCCATCGGCCTCTAGGAGATAGAATTCCAGTTCGAAGGCGACGACCGGATGCAGGTCGCGCTTGGCAAGCGCCTTGGTGATGCGGCCCAGCGCATTGCGGCAATCAAAGCGCAGCGGCGCGCCGTCCGGCGCATGGCCGCGGAGCAGCACCTGCGCCGTCTTGCGCTTGGCCCACGGCACGATGGTCAGCGAGCCTGGCACGGCGCGGAAGAAACCGTCCAGATCGCCGCTTTCAATGTGCAGCCCGGTCTCGACCACTTCGCGCCCCCAAACATCGAGCCCGTGGATCGACATGGGGAAATTGACCCCGTCGCCGAACGCCTTTTTCAGCGCGTCGGCCGGCGCCCATTTGCCGCGCAGAACGCCATTGGGGTCGACGATCAGGAATTCGACCGCCTGAAGGTCGGGGTGGTCGGCCATGAACGCCTCATACTCGGCCATGGCCGGGTCATCGGTCGCCCCCGCCTCCACATTGGCATCCTTGAACGGCGCGGTCATTCTGGTTCGGTCCTCGTGTTCGAAGCGCGAACTTGAAGGCCGGCGCGGCGCGATTGTCAATCGCCCCGGAGGGGGTATGGCCGGAGCGCGCAGTTGGCCTGCCACCGGCACCTGCGCGCCGAAGGCGGGCCATGAAGGCGAGCAGCGCACCGAGCCAACCGCCAAACGGCTCACCGTGCATGTCGTAGAACCGCTGCTCGGCGTCGCGCGAGCGTTCGGGCGGGCGCGGCTTCTGGAAGATGGGCGGGGGCATGATGCCGGACATGAGAACACCTCTTGTTTTTCATGTCCGGAACCTAATACCCTTATCCATGCCTCTGAACTCGCTGAAACCGCAAGGCATCTTGCAGAAATGAAAAGCCTTGATTGGGACGATGTCCGCATCTTCCTGCGCGTGGCGCAGGCGGGCGGCCTGTCCGCGGCGGCGGCGACAACCGGGCTGAGCCCGGCGACCATCGGCCGTCGGGTGACCGCGCTGGAACAGTGTACAGGACGTGTCCTGTTCGAGCGATCGCAGACCGGCTACCGGCTGACGGCCGACGGGCGCACGCTGATGGACAAGGCGCTCGCCATGGACGCCACCATGCAGCCGATCACCGACTGGTCGCGCACGAGCGGTGAAAAGCCCGGCGTGCGAATTTCCGCCGGCACATGGACCGCCGAACTGCTGGCCGCCGAATTTGCCGCGCTCTGGACGCCGGACGATCCGTTCCACATCTGCTTCAAGACCACCGAGGCGCGGCTCGACATCGCCCATCGCGAAGCCGAGATCGCGTTGCGCAGCCGGGCGCCCGAGGGCGGCAATCTGGCGGTGCGCAAGATGGCCGATGTGGCGTTCGCGCCCTATCGCGCGGCGACGTCGTCCGCAGACGCTTCACACGGCTGGGTGGCGATCGGCCGCGACGAGGCGCTGACCGCATCGGCCAACTGGCTGCTCGATCAGGACAAGGTCGAGATCGTCGCCTGGGCCAACACGCCGCACACGCTGCGCGCGCTGATCCGCGCCGGCGCCGGACAAGGCGTGATGCCCTGCTTTGCCGGTGATCGCGATCCGCATCTGGTGCGGGCCGGGCCGATCATCGGTGACCTTGCCCAGTCGCAATATATGGTCACCCATGCCGACGACCGGCATCGCCCCGAAGTGCGCACGCTGATCCGCCGCATCACCGCGCTGACCGAGGCCAACGCTGCGCTTTATCGCGGCGAACGGCCACGGTGAGACCCTTCAGACGAAGTCGAACACGCTGAAGCCGGTCGTCATGTCGTCGAGCCCCAGCGGCCGTGTGATCGGCGGCTCGGCCCGCGCCAGGCACCCGGCCCGCTCACACACCCGGCAGGCCGGGCCGACCGGCAGCGTCTGCACCCGGCCCGGCGCATCGGGCACGCCGCGCAGCACGGCGCCATAGACGATGTCGTTGCGGTGGGCGATCTCGCAGCCCAGAAGGATCGCCGTGCGGCGCGGCCGTTCGTGAAAGGCGCCCTGCGGCCCCTCCAGCGTGCGGGCGATGATCAGGAACTCGACGCCATCGGGCATCTGCACGGCTTCCACCAATATGTGGCCGGGCGTGTTGAACGCCTCGTGCACAGGCAGTTTGGGACACGAGCCGCCGAACCGCGCCTGCGGATAGCCGCGCGCGCCGGCGCGGCGGAAGCGGTTTCCGGCCTGGTCGATCTCGGCCATGAAGAAGGGCACGCCCGCCGCGCCGCGCCGCTGCAGCATGGTCAGCCGGTTGGCCGCCTGCTCGAACGACACGCCAAAGCGCGATTTAAGCACGTCGAGATCGTATTTCTCGCGCACCGCGACCTGCAGGAACCGCTCATAGGGCATCATCAGCGCATGGGCGGCATAGCGCGCCATCTCGAAACGGGCGATGCGCCGCGCTTCGTTCGATGACAGTTTGAGATCCTCGATCTCGGCGGTGATCGCCACCTGCATGCGGATCAGCGCCGCCTCCATCGCCACTTCGCGTTTCTGGTCGAACGGCGACAGGCGCTCGGAGATGAACAGCCGGTTGGAATGGCGGTCGTAACGGCGCTTCCAGTCGGGCATCGCCTCGACCGGCAGCACCTTGACCGAAATGCCGTGGTCGGCGCGCAGCCAGCCCGTCAGCGCGCCCATCAGATCGTCGCCCGGCGAAAGAAGTTTCGTGAAGCTTTCGGCCTCCTCCTCGAGCCGCGCGAAATGGTTGGGCCG
>JANSXT010000013.1 GCA_024742765.1 Phyllobacteriaceae bacterium
GACTTCCGCGCCACCGCTTCGATTGGCGGCGCATCGGTAGAACTCGGCCCGCGTCTCGGCGTCGGTTCGCCCGTCTACAACTAAACCCGCTCAACAAACCGAACTGGCAATCCCGACAGGTGAAATGACATGAAAACGACCCTTCTTGCCGCAGCCATCGCTGTCACCGCCACCACCGGCGCCTTCGCACAATCGTCCGCGCTGGACGTATTTACCCCCGAAGTCAGCCAGTCGGGCATCGACTTCAACGCCACAGCCGCCATCGGCAACGGCATGAGCGAAGAACTGGGCCCGCGTCTGGGTGATGGTTCGCCGGTTTATACGAACGAAGCCCGCGGCATCGACTTCCGCGCCACCGCTTCGATTGGCGGCGCATCGGAAGAACTCGGCCCGCGTCTCGGCGACGGTTCGCCCGTCTACAACTAATCCCGCTCAACAAACCGAACTGACAAGCCAAACAGGAGAAATGACATGAAAACGATCCTTCTTGCCGCAGCCATCGCTGTCACCGCTACCACCGGCGCCTTTGCCCAGTCGTCCGCGCTGGACGTGTTCACCCCCGAAGTCAGCCAGTCGGGCATCGACTTCAACGCCACCGCCGCCATCGGCAACGGCATGAGCGAAGAGCTGGGCCCGCGTCTGGGTGATGGTTCGCCCGTCTACACGAACGAAGCACGCGGCATCGACTTCCGCGCCACCGCTTCGATCGGCGGCGCATCGGAAGAACTCGGCCCGCGCCTCGGCGACGGTTCGCCCGTCTACAACTAACGGCCCGACCGATGGGCTGTCCAAAACGGGACCGCACGCTCCTCCCCGGCGCGCGGTCCCGCAGTAAACCGAATGTGATTGGCCCCCAACGGGCCGGACACTCTACCTAGAAGCGGGTTCGCTGTTCCGCTAAACTGGCCTTCAAGGGCGTCAATCGGCAGGGGGTAGGACGATGTTGATAAAGGCCGGACTGTCGATCGTGCTGTTCTTCTCGCCCCTAATCGCCTCCACCGCCTTTGCATCCTCCTGGCTGACCACTGGCCGCAGCGCCTCCATTCCCTTCGGACACATGGAATATTGCAAGCGCCACCGCTATGATTGCGGCCGCCATGGCGGCGTCAGTGGACTGGCCGATGCGCGGCTCGCAACACTCAACAGGGTGAACCTCGCCGTTAATCGGGCGATCGAGCCGATGTCCGACCAGAAAGCGCACGGCACACGCGAAGTCTGGCTCGCCAGCACGCGCGCCGGCGATTGCGAGGATTATGTGCTGGCCAAGCGCAACCAGCTTCTGCGCCGCGGTTTCAAGCCAGGCCATCTGCGCATCGCAGTCGGCCGCAGCCGCGGCGAGGTTCATGCCGTGCTGGTCGTGCGCACCACGCAGGGCGATTTCGTGCTCGACAACAACACCGACGAAATTCTGCCGGTGAACCGCTCGCGCATGCGCTTTGCCAAGCTGCAGTCCGCAACCGATTCGTCGCAATGGGTGCGCGTCACCGGCCGGACCGGCGATCCGGAGCGCGTCACGCTGCGCTGATCTGATCGATCGTCTTCAGCTCGACCGGGGAAAGGGCGGCGGGCCGTGCTCGTTGGTTTCCTGCGTCGACGGCCAGAAGGCCAGCACGAAGAAAGCGATATAGGCAATCGGCTGGATCAGCAGAAGGACGGCCAGCACGGCCGGAAGGCCGATATCGTGCAGCCGTTTGACGGCCAATGCCACCAGAACCCACGCCGAGACCGCCCAAACCGCCAGCAGCACCAGCCCCCACAGCGCCTGTTCGCCACTGTCGTCCGGCGCGCCGAGGATCTGCGCGATCACCGCGCCCTGGATCAGGATCATGCCGAGCGCGCCCAGCCAGAAGCTCTTGCGGCCGATCCGGCCCCTGAAGCCAAAAAGGACCCATTTGACCGTCAGCGGATGGTCGGGTGCGCCGCTCATGAGCATCAGTCCCTCAAAAGCTCGTTGATGCCGGTCTTGGACCGTGTCTTCTCGTCGACCGTCTTGACGATCACGGCGCAATAAAGGTTCGGGCCGGGCTCGCCGTTCGGGAAGGGCTTACCCGGCATCGCGCCGGCGACGACCACCGAATAGGGCGGTACTTCGCCATAGCTGATCTCGCCGGTCGCCCGGTTCACGATCTTGGTCGACTTGCCGATGAAGACGCCCATGCCCAGAACCGAGCCCTCGCGCACGATGCAGCCCTCGACCACCTCCGAGCGCGCGCCGATGAAGCAATTGTCCTCAATGATGGTCGGGCCGGCCTGCATCGGTTCCAGAACCCCACCAATGCCGACGCCGCCGGACAGGTGCACATTCTTGCCGATCTGCGCGCATGAGCCGACTGTCGCCCAGGTGTCGACCATCGTGCCCTCGTCGACATAGGCACCCAGATTGACGAAACACGGCATCAGGACGGCGCCCTTGGCCACATGGGCCGAACGGCGCACGGTGCAGTTGGGCACCGCGCGGAAGCCGGCGCGCTCAAATTCCGATGCGGACCAGCCGTCGAACTTGGACGGCACCTTGTCCCACCAGGTCGCATCGCCCGGCCCGCCCTTGATGATTTCCATAGGGTTCAGCCGGAACGACAGGAGCACCGCCTTTTTCAGCCATTGATGCACGGTCCATGTGCCGTCCGCCTCACGCGAGGCGACGCGCACCTTGCCCGCATCAAGCAGGTTGAGCGCCTCGTCGACCGCCTCGCGCACTTCTCCGCGTGTCTCGGTGCTGACCTCGTCGCGTGCGTCAAAGGCGGTTTCGATCGTCTGTTCGAGGGCGGCAAGGTCGTGGCCGGACATGGTGCATCCTTTGATTGTGGGGTTGCCGGCACGGTGCTATCAGGCACCGCCCGGCGATCGCGTTGATCGGAGCATGACCTATGCGAGACCGGGCATGAAGGTCAATCGCGCCAATCCTAATGCAGGTCCAGGCGCAGGGGAGGGGAAGAGGCGATGAACGCACGCCGCCGCGACGATGTCTGGGATCCGCTGGTTCCGTCCGAAAAGGACATGCAGCGGGCCAAGCAAGTGCCCGATACGCCGCAGACGCGCGCGCCGGCCTATAGGCTCGCCTTCGACGATCCGGAGTTCCTGTGCCGCGAGGAACTGCGCCCGGTGCGGCTCCAACTCGAACTGCTCAAGCCCGACATGCTGCTCGAAGAACGCGGCATACGCTCGACGGTGGTGATGTTCGGCGGCGCCCGCATTCCCGAGCCGGGCGGCGAGGCCTGGGCCGCCAAGAACGAAACCCAGAAGAAGAACCTGGAAGCCAACGCGGTCTATTACGAACAGGCGCGCGAATTCGCCCGCCAGTGTTCACGCCATTCGGCCGCCAGCCTCTACAAGGAATTCGTCGTAGTCACCGGCGGCGGGCCGGGCGTCATGGAGGCCGGCAACAGGGGCGCTGCCGATGTCGGCGCGCCGTCGATCGGGCTCAACATCGTGCTGCCGCACGAACAGGCGCCCAATGAGTATGTCACGCCCGAACTGTGTTTCAATTTCCACTATTTCGCGATCCGCAAGATGCACTTCCTGCTGCGCGCCAAGGCGATTTCGGTCTTTCCCGGCGGGTTCGGCACGATGGACGAACTGTTCGAGGCGCTGACGCTGATCCAGACCGGCCGGATGGAGCGCGTGCCCTTCCTTCTGTTCGGCAAGGCGTTTTGGCGCGGTGCGATCGATCTCGATTTCCTGGCGGCGCAGGGAACGATATCGCCGGGCGATGTCGAACTGATCTCGTTTGTCGACACGGCCGACGAAGCCTGGGGCGTGATCGCCGGCTTCTACGCGCTGTCGTGAGCGGCGCCCCGACCGGTTTGCAGCCGGGGCGCGGTGCGTCAGTCGATTGCAACGCCTGCCAGCACCAGCGCGGCGACTGCGGCGAGAACCAGCCAGTAGCGCGGCACCGTCAGGGTGATCTCTTCTTTCAGCCAGTCCATCGGGCGGTTGGGTTCCTTGCCGTTCGGGGTCACGTCGATCTGTTCCATCCTTGTCTCCATGAGGTTTCCGGCACCGCCGATCGGCGCCGGTGTGCGACCCTGCTAACAGCCCCTTGCTGACAGCACGCTGACGAAATCGCGTGACTGGAATCAGGGCGCTGCAACGGGAAGGAGAAGACTGGCTTCAAGTCCCTTTTCGCGATTGGCGAGCGCCAGCCGGCCGCCAGCCGCCTCGGCAATGTCGGCCGCAATCGCAAGACCCAGCCCCGTGCCGCTCTCGTCGAGCCGCATGCCGCGTGCGGTGACCTTTTCGAGCAGATCGGGCGCGATCCCCGGCCCGTCATCGCGCACCGCGACGCTCACGTGGCCAGCCGCGTGCCGCACCGCCAGTTCGATGCGGGTTTGCGCATGGCGTGCCGCGTTCTCAACCAGCGCGCCGAGCGCCTCGGCGAGGTCAGCCGCATCGATCGCCACCATCGGGCTCTGGCTTTCGCCGTCGAGATGCCAGGTCACCCGCTCGCCGGTCGCCGTCCGTCGTGCCACCGCGACGACGCGCCGGCAGACCTCGGATGGATCGGACCGGGCGGTCGCCGCTTCCGCAGCAACGCGTGTGCGGGCAAGCTCGCGGTCGACATGGCGCTGCATGGACCGCGCAATCGCCTCGATGCTTTCGGCATGCGCCGCATCGCCGGCTTGCGACAGGCGCCCGGCCTCGCCCATAAGCGCCTGAAGCGGCGTCTTCAGACCGTGCGCAAGATCTCCGGCGCGGGCGCGGGCGCGCACGATGTCGGCCTCACGCGCTGCCAACAACCCGTCCAGCTCGGTGGCCAGCGGCCGCACCTCGGCGGGCCAGTCCCCGCCGATCCGGTGCGCGCGACCCGATCGGATGGCCGCGATGCGTGAACCGATGCGCCGCATCGGTCTGAGGCCGATACCCACTTGCGCCCAACCCGCCGCGATCAGAACGGCCGCCAACAGGACGAGATAAAGCGCAAGATCGGCGATGAAGGCGTTACGCGCGGCATCAAGCTCGGCCGCTTCCAGCGCCACTGCCGCCCGGGCGTGCCCACCGCCGAGCGGTTCGGGCAGCGAGACCAGGCGTTCGAGCGCGACCAGCGATGCGTTGCCCGGCCCGGCGATGCGATGAACGTGGGCCGCCCCGTCGGCGATGTCGTCGGCCGGCAGTTCGAGGCTGTAATCCCACAGCGAACGCGAGCGCAGCGTCTTGCCGGTCAGATCGATCTGCCAGTAAAGGCCGCCATAGGGCTGGCGAAAGCGCGGGTCGGCGGGCGGCGCGACCAGAAGATCGCCGGTTTCGTTGCGCGTGAGCCCGGCCAGCACCTGGTCCATATGCACTTCCAGTTCGGCGATCGCGCGCCGCTCGACATGGCCGGAAAAGAGCGCGGCCAACCCAGCTGCCGCAAGGCCGAGCGCGACGATGATGGCGGCGGCGCCGGCAACCACCAGCCGCCAGCGCAGCGACAGCCGCGTCAAGCCGCAGACCCTTCAAGGAAATAGCCAAAACCGCGCCGCGTGCCGATGACACCGGCGCCCAGCTTGCGGCGCAGGCGCGCGACGACGGCTTCAAGCGCATTGGCCTCGCGCGCATCGTCATCGCCGTAAAGATGTTCGAGCAGTTCCCCGGGCGGCACGACGCGGCCATTGCTCAGCGCCAGATAGGCCAGAAGCCTGTATTCGAGCGCGGTGACCCGGACCGGAACGCCGCGAACGGCGACGCTCATCCGGTTGGTGTCGAGCGTCAGTGCGCCGATATCGTGGACGACCGCCCCCTGTCCCGCCGAGCGTCGGACCAGCGCCCGTGCCCTTGCGACCAGTTCCTCCATGCGAAACGGCTTGGGCAGATAATCGTCGGCACCAGCCTCAATGCCCTCGACGCGCTCCATCCACGCGCTGCGCGCGGTCAGGATGAGCACGGGCATGTTGCGCCCGTTCGCCCGCCAGCGCTTGAGCACGCTCAGCCCGTCCATCGCCGGAAGGCCCAGATCGAGCACGATCAGCGCATAGTCTTCCGTGTCGCCAAGAAACCAGGCATCCTCACCGTCCGCGCAGGTTTCGACAACGAACCCCGCCGCGCCAAGCGCCGCGTCCAGGTCGGTCGCGATCCGCTGATCATCCTCGACGACAAGTGCCCGCATCAGTCCCAGTCATCGTAATTGTCATAGTCATCATAGTCGTCGTCATAGGACTCATATTCGGCTTCCGCTTCGATGATCCGTCCGCTCTTTGCGTCCACATAGACCTCGTAGAGCCGGCCCTGCGCGCTGACCAGTTCCATCTCGTAGACATAGACGCCATCGTCGGCGTCCAGTTCGATCTCGATCACGCGGCCGCCGAAGCGGGCGTCGACGACGGCCAGGATGTCCGCAAGCGGCAGAATCTCGCCGCGCCTGACGGCTTCGAGCGCGCGATCCTGATCGTCGGCGCCGACGGTGCCGGGAAAGACGGCCATCGCGGCGAGGAGAGGCAGAAATATCTTGCGCATGGGCAACTCTAAATCGGCCGTGCTGACAATTCGCTGACAGCGCCCGTCAGGCGGCCATCAGCGCCGATGGTGCAAAAGCGGGCTGTCAACGCGGCAACCGCCGCCTCAAACACAAGGATACCGACCATGAAACGCACAACCCTCTTTGCAACCGCAGCCATGTTCGCCATCGGCACGTTCGCAGTCACCGCACAGGCGTCCGGCGGCCAGACGCTCCAGGGCATCCCGGCAACCGGCGAAAGGATGAGCATGTCCGAAGTCATCAACAAGCTCGAGGCGGAAGGCTACCGGGTCGACGAGATCGAGTTCGACGATGACGGCTATTACGATGTCGATCTGTATGATGCCAATGGGCGCGACATCGATGTCGACATCCACCCGGTCACCGGCAAGGTCCTTGAATGGAATGTCTATGACTGACACCAGCCTTGGGGCGGAACGGTGAACGCCTTTCCGCCCCGAAACCCGCGCGGCCGGCCACGCCGGTCGGCGGGCTTTCCCGAAAACGGGCTGTGATACGGCCAACGTCCGGCGCAGCGGGCAGCGTCACAATCATGGGGGTGGCTGGCTGGGGCGGCAGGATTCGAACCTGCGCATGGCGGTACCAAAAACCGCTGCCTTACCGCTTGGCTACGCCCCAACGTGACGGCCCGTTCGTGCCGTGGCCGCGATGAAGACGGGGTAAAGCCGGAAGCGCGGCGCCTGTCAACGGGCCGCCGCCGATTTTCCCGCCACAGCAATGCCGGCGGGCGGTCCGGTGCTGGTGCCCGGCACAAGACTTGCCTCAAGCAGCATATGGTCGACGCCGCGCCGCCCCTCGACCATGT
The DNA here is from genome assembly GCA_024742765.1 of Phyllobacteriaceae bacterium. GTDB lineage: Bacteria > Pseudomonadota > Alphaproteobacteria > Rhizobiales > Rhizobiaceae > Roseitalea. The sequence continues at coordinate 7,257 of JANSXT010000013.1, forward strand.
CGATCAGCATGTCCGCGCAGTGCCGGCCCGCTTCGCCAATGCCCGAGCGGATCACCGTCAGACCCATGCCGTCCGGTCCGATGTCGAGAAACGACAGCTTGTCGTCATAGCTGACGATGGAAATATCCGTTCCGGGCGCCAGACCGCGTTCGCGCACCGCGCCCATCACACCAAGTGCCGAAAGGGCGCTGGCGACGAGAACCGCCGTCGGCGGGTCGTCGCCCGCAAGAAAAGCGGTCATCGCCTCATATCCGACCGGCTCGATCATCTCGTTGCTCGACATCAGGAGCGGATCGACCGCGATGCCGGCTTCGCGCAGCGCCTCTTCATAGCCCTCGCGCCGCCGCCGGGCGAACACCATATGCTCCCAGCCATTGACCAGCGCGATCCGCCGATGCCCCAGGCCGATCAGATGGCGCGTCGCCTCGGCAAAGGCGCGACGGTTGTTCACGTCGACCCAGCAATAGCTTGCTTCGTCCTGCAGGGTGCGGCCGTGCACGACGAAGGGCAGCCCCAGGCCCTGCAAGAGGCCGGGGCGGGCATCATTGGCGACCGGCCCGTGCACGATCACCCCATCGACGCGGCGGTTGCGCTTGATCGCCCGGTAGGTCTCGGTTTCCTTTTCCGCATCGACCACCGAGATCAGCATGTCATAACCGCGCCGGTTGTAGACGGTCCCCGCGCCGGCGATGAAATCGGTGAAGTGCGGATTGATCATGTCGTGCTTGGAAATGGGCACCACATGGCCGATCGTCCGGGTCTTGCCTGTCGCAAGCCGGCGTGCGCTCGAATTGGGCGCGTAATTGTGCTCGCGCGCCGCATCGATCACCCGCTGCCGCGTTGCCTCGCTGACCTCCGGATATCCGTTCAGCGCCCGGCTGACCGTCGTCTGTGAGAGCCCGAGTTTCTCGGAAAGCTCCTTCAAATTGGCCAACATCTCCTCCCGATCATCGGCTCAAAGGGCTTTGAACGGTCTATCAAGACGCACAATGTCCCGTTAGGCAAGCCCGTTGCGGCATTTGCCGGTACGCCCCGACCGCCTTGTCCGAACGATCCGTTGCGTTTGCTGTGAGGGAACTCTGTGGGGGGACAAAGCGCTTGACTCGCTGCGCTTCCACGACCAAAGTCGGGCAAGCCAAAGCGCTTTGACTGCGCGTGGTTGTTCGTATCGTACCAATGCGCGACATCGATCTGGGAGGATCACCGATGAAAAGAACTCTTCTGGCCGGCGTGGCCGGTTTTGCCGTGCTGGCCGCCGGCAGCGTCCAGGCACAGGACCTCGTTTTCCCCGTCGGCGAAGGCGATTTCAGCTGGGAAAGCTACAATGAATGGGCCGAATCAGCGCCTGATCTGAGCGGCCAGACCGTGACGATTGCCGGTCCGTGGCTGCAGCCCGAGGACGAAGTGTTCCGTTCGGCGATCGCCTATTTCGCCGCCGCCACCGGCGCCGAAGCGATCTACACCGGCTCGGACTCGTTCGAACAGCAGATCGTCATTGATGCGGAAGCGGGCTCGGCGCCGAACGTTGCGGTCTTCCCGCAGCCCGGCCTTGCCGCCGACATGGCATCGCGCGGCCTTCTGTCGCCGCTGCCCGAAGGCATGGGCGAATGGGTCGCCGAGAATTATGGCGCCGGCGAAAGCTGGGTCGATCTGGGCACCTACGCCGACGAGAATGGCGAAGATCAGCTTTATGGCTTCTTCTACAATGTCAACGTCAAGAGCCTGGTCTGGTACGTGCCCGAGAACTTCGAGGATGCGGGCTATGACGTGCCTGAATCGATGGAAGACCTCAAGGCGCTGACCGAGCAGATCGCCGCCGATGGCGAAACGCCCTGGTGCATCGGTCTGGGATCGGGCGCGGCGACCGGCTGGCCGGCAACCGACTGGGTCGAGGACATCATGCTGCGCACCCAGCCGCCGGAAGTCTATGACGGCTGGACCACCAACGAAGTGCCGTTCAACGACGAGCGCGTCGTCGCCGCGATCGAGGAGTTCGGCTGGTTTGCCCGCAATGACGATTACGTCTCCGGCGGCGCCGGTCAGGTGGCCTCCACCGACTTCCGCGATTCGCCCAAGGGCCTGTTTGCTTCGCCGCCTCAGTGCTACATGCACCGCCAGGCCTCGTTCGTGCCCGCCTTCTTCCCCGAAGGCATCGAGTTCGGCGAGGATGTGGACTTCTTCTACTTCCCGTCCTTTGCCGAAAAGGACCTTGGCAATCCGGTTCTGGGCGGCGGTACGCTGATGTCGATCACCGATCCGTCCGAAGCCACGAACCATCTCATGGAGTTCTTCAAGCTTCCGATCGCCCATGAGATCATGATGGCGCAGACCGGCTTCCTGACACCGCACAAGGGCGTCAATGCCGACACCTACATGAACGATGCGCTGAAGGGCCAGGGCGAAATTCTCGTCAACGCCACCACCTTCCGCTTCGACGGTTCCGACCTGATGCCCGGTGGCGTCGGCGCCGGCACCTTCTGGACCGGCATGGTCGACTATACCGGCGGCAAGGACGCCCAGGCTGTGGCCGACGAAATCCAGGCCAGCTGGGACGCGCTGAAGTAAGCGCCGCATCGATCTGACAAGAGCGGAAGGCGGCACGCCGCCTTCCGCCGTCCAGGGATAAAGAGCGCACGCCGGGCCCCGGTCCGGTCATGCTGCGCCGGGAGGGCACCATGAACCCAGCATTGCAGGGTCTCATCACGATATTGGTGGGCGTCGGCGGCTGCGTCGGATATTTCTACTTTTCCAACCAGATCCTCGACAAGGTGATCTTTCCGGCCAAGGGACCGAAGGCGGGCGACAACATCAATCGCGCCAACCAGGTGCGCCCCTGGCTGTTCCTGTTCCCCGCAATCTTCGCACTCGGGCTTTATCTCGGCTATCCGGTGATCGAGACGCTGCGCCTTTCGCTGACCGACCGGGCCCAGGGCGGCGCCTTCGTCGGTTTCGCCAATTACAACCAGATGATGGCCGAGCCAAAATTCTGGGAAGCGATCCGCAACAACATGCTCTGGCTGATCGTCGTGCCCGCCGCATCGACGGGCTTCGGCCTTCTGGTCGCCCAGCTTACCGACCGCATCTCCTGGGGCAACATCGCCAAGTCGCTGATCTTCATGCCGATGGCGATCTCTTTTGTCGGCGCCTCGGTCATCTTCAAGCTCATCTATGATGCGCGGCCCGCCGAAACCGCCCAGATCGGCATTTTGAACGCCATCTGGATGCAGTTCGACGCCGGCTTCGGATCGCTGTTCGTGCTGCAATTGCTGCCGACGATCGTGCTGCTCGGCTTTGCCGCCATCGTCGGCTACACGGCCTATGTTCTGGTCAGCCCGATCATCGACCGCGAAGGGCAAAGGTCGGTGTCGTTCATCCCGCTGCGGCTGATCGGCGCGCTGCTCGGCGTCTGGCTGGTCTGGATGTCGCTGTCCTCGCTGATCGGCGTCTGGACCGCCAACCCGCCCTATGGCGAGCCACAACAATGGCTGACATTGCCCTTCTGGAACAATTTCTTCCTGATGGTGGTCCTGATCTGGATCCAGACCGGCTTTGCCATGGTCATCCTGTCGGCGGCGCTGCGCGGCATTCCCGAGGAGACCATCGAGGCGGCGATCATCGACGGCGCCAATCCGTTCCAGATCTTCTTCAAGATCAAGGTGCCGCAGATCATGGGCACCATCGTCGTCGTCTGGACGACGATCACCATCACTGTGCTCAAGGTCTTCGACATCGTCTTCGCGATGACCAACGGCCAGTGGGAGACCCAGGTTCTGGCCAACTACATGTACGACAAGCTGTTCCGCGCCAATGACTGGGGTGTCGGCTCGGCCAGCGCGATGGTGATCATGCTGCTGGTGACGCCGATCCTGGTCTGGAACGTCTACAATGCCCGCAAGGAGATGCGCTGATGAGTGACACCGTCGGTACCAAATCCGCTCTGGGCTGGGCGGTCCACATTTCCGTTGCCGCGCTGGTGCTTTTGTGGCTGTTCCCGACCGTCGGCCTGCTGATTTCCTCGTTCCGCACCGCCGACCAGATTTCGGCATCGGGCTGGTGGGCCTCGCTGTCGACCTCCGAACAGGTCATCCAGGTGCGCACCGGCGGCCGTGACGCCGCAAGCGAGCAGGACGGCGTCTTCGTCGTCCAAGGCAACATACTGACCGACGGCGAGGATGCGCCGGGCGCCGTCGAGATCGTCGATTATGGCGTCTCGTCGCGCGCCATCGGCGCCTATCAGATCGGCGAGACGGCCGAATTCGGCGACGGCGAAACGCTGACGCTGAACGCCGACGGCACCTATCTCTACACCAGCGTCGAAGAGCCGGGCCGACGCGGCCAGCGCGTCTTTGTCACAGCGCTTCTGCCTCCCGATTTCACGACCGAAAACTATCAGACCGTGCTGTTTTCGGGCACCGGCCAGGACAATATGGCCAAAGCCTTCTTCAACACGCTGACCGTGGTGATCCCGGCGACCATCATCCCCATCCTGATCGCGGCCTTTGCGGCCTATGCGCTCGCCTGGATGGAATTCCCTGGGCGGGCGCTGTTGATCGCGGCGGTGGTCGGGCTTCTCGTCGTACCGTTGCAACTGGCGCTGATCCCGTTGTTACAGCTTCACAATGCAGTGGGGATCGGCAAGGGCTATCTGGGTGTCTGGCTGGCGCACACCGGCTTTGGCCTGCCGCTCGCGATCTACCTTTTGCGCAACTATATGGTCGGCCTGCCGCGCGACATCATCGAAAATGCCCGCGTCGACGGCGCCACCGACTTCCAGATCTTCGTGCGGATCATCCTGCCGCTGTCGTTCCCGGCGCTCGCCTCGTTCGCCATCTTCCAGTTCCTGTGGACCTGGAACGACCTGCTCGTCGCGCTGGTCTTCCTCATCGATGCGACCGGCGAGACGACCGTGATGACCCGGCAGATCGTCGAACTGCTCGGCACGCGCGGCGGCAACTGGGAAATCCTGGCAACGGCGGCGTTCGTTTCGATCGCCGTGCCGCTCGCTGTCTTCTTCGCCATGCAACGGTATCTGGTGCGCGGCCTTCTGGCCGGCTCGGTCAAATAGGAAAATCCATCCGTGAACGTCATCTACGACATGCCGGCCGAAAAGGCCCCCGGACTTGTCACAAGCCACGAAACCGACCGTGACTGGTGGCGCGGCGCGGTGATCTACCAGATCTATCCGCGTTCCTTCCAGGACACCAACAATGACGGCATCGGCGATCTGCGCGGCATCACGCGCCGGCTGCCCTATGTCGCCTCGCTCGGTGTCGATGCGATCTGGGTCTCGCCCTTCTTCAAGTCGCCGATGGACGATTTCGGCTATGATGTCAGCGACTATCGCGCCGTCGATCCGATGTTTGGCACGCTTGCGGACTTCGATGCGATGATCGCCGAGGCGCACCGGCTGGGCCTCAAGGTGATGATCGACCAGGTCCTGTCGCACACCTCCGACCAGCATCACTGGTTCCGCCACAGCCGCATGGATAAGACCAACCGCTATGCCGACTGGTATGTGTGGGCCGACCCCAAGGATGACGGCACGCCGCCCAACAATTGGTTGTCGATTTTCGGCGGTTCGGCCTGGGAGTGGGACACCAACCGCAGGCAGTATTACCTGCACAACTTCCTCAAGAGCCAGCCGGATTTGAACTTCCACAATCAGGACGTGCAGGAAGCCCTGCTCGCCGATGTGCGCTTCTGGCTCGATCGCGGTGTCGACGGCTTCAGGCTGGACACGGTGAACTTCTATGTTCATTCGGCAGGTCTCGAGAACAATCCGGCCCTGGCGCCCGAACTGCGCAACTCGACGATCGCGCCGGACGTCAATCCCTACAACCACCAGGATCATCTCTACGACAAGAGCCAACCGGAGAACCTTGCCTTCCTGGAACGCTTCCGTGCGCTGCTCGACGAATATCCAGCCGCAGCCGCGGTGGGCGAAGTGGGCGACGCGCAACGCGGCCTGCAGATCGTCGCCGACTACACCGCCGGCAGCGACCGCATGCACATGTGCTATTCGTTCGACTTTTTGTCCTCGACCCGCCTGACTGCCGAGCGCGTGCGCGAGGTCGTCCAGGAGTTCGAGGATGCGGCGCCGACAGGCTGGTGCTGCTGGGCGTTTTCCAACCATGACGTGGTGCGCCATGGCAGCCGGTGGGCCGACCATGTGGTCGACCGCAACGGGTTCCTGAAGATGAATGCCACGCTGATCCTGACGCTGCGCGGGTCGGTGTGCCTTTATCAGGGCGAGGAACTCGGGCTCACGGAAGCGGTGCTCGATTTCGAGGACTTGCAGGACCCCTATGGCATCCAGTTCTGGCCCACCTTCAAGGGCCGCGACGGCTGCCGCACGCCGATGGTGTGGAGCCACAATGAGCCTAATGCCGGCTTTTCGGAGGGCAAGCCCTGGCTGCCGGTGCCCTATGAACATCTGACCAGCACGGCCGACCTGCAGGCCGATCGCGACGAAAGCATTCTGGAGCATTATCGCCGGATGCTCGCCTTCCGCGAACGCCATCAGGTTTTTGCCAAGGGCTCGATCACTTTTTTCGATGGGCCGGACAATGTGCTGATGTTCGTCCGCGAGCACCAGGGCACGAAGATGCTGGTCGTCATCAACATGAGCGACCGGCCCCGTTCGGTCGAACTGGGCGACAAGGGCTGGCAGGCCGTCGAAAACAGCCCGCACGGCGATGTGCCGTGCGAGGGCGGCACGCTGGAACTGGCGCCCTATGGCGCGTTTTTCGCGACCATGGATGCATAGGAACCGGCGCACACAATCGCCGGCGGGAGGAGACGATGGCTGATCTGAAACTGACGAAGATCGTCAAGGCATATGGCGATGTCGAGGTGCTGCATGGCATCGACCTGGAGATAAAGAGCGGCGAATTCGTCGTCTTTGTCGGCCCGTCGGGCTGCGGCAAGTCGACCCTTTTGCGCACCATTGCGGGACTGGAGCGGATCACGGCAGGCACGATGGAAATCGACGGGCGCGTCGTCAACAACATCCCGCCATCGGAGCGCGGCATCGCCATGGTGTTCCAGACCTATGCGCTCTACCCGCACATGACGGTCTACGACAACATGGCCTTCGGCATGCGGCTGGCCAAGAAGTCCAAGCAGGAGATCGACGAACGTGTGAGCAATGCCGCCGAGATCCTGCAACTGGGCCCTTATCTGGACCGTTTGCCCAAGGCCCTTTCAGGCGGTCAGCGCCAGCGCGTCGCCATCGGCCGCGCCATCTGCCGCGATCCCAAGGTCTTCCTGTTCGACGAACCGCTGTCGAACCTCGATGCGGCGCTGCGCGTGGCGACCCGGATCGAGATCGCCAAGTTGAGCGAGACCATGCCCGACACGACGATGATCTACGTCACCCACGACCAGGTCGAGGCGATGACGCTGGCCGACCGTATCGTGGTGCTGCGCGGCGGCTATGTCGAACAGGTCGGCGCGCCGATGGAACTTTACCACAAGCCCGCCAACCTGTTCGTCGCCCAGTTCATCGGCTCGCCCGCCATGAACATTCTCGACGCTTCGGTCACGTCGACCGCAGGCGGGGACATTGCCGTCGACGTCGAAAGCGGCGGCAAGGCGAGCGTGCCGATCGCAGGCACGGGCGCCAAGTCCGGCGATGCGGTCAAGCTCGGCGTTCGTCCTGAGGATCTGCGCATTGCCGGCGACGGTGAGACGCCGATCGTCAACGGCAAGGTCGACATTGTCGAGGCGCTCGGCGAGGTGACGCTGCTCTATGTCCGTGTCGAGGGCCATGAGGAAGCCGTGCTGGCCAAGCTGCCGGGCTACCATGACATCGAACGCGGCACCGCCATCGCGCTGACCGGCGATGCCGAGGCGCTGCACCTTTTTGATTCCGACGGCCAGTCCATGGCGCGCAAGGCCGAGGCGAAAGAGGCGGCTTAGCGCTTTTCGACCACACCGACCCCCACCCTTCATCCCTCCCCCGAAAGCGGACGAGGGAAGACCTCCACATTGCGCCAGACATGATGCCCAAAGGTCGGGCTTCGATCGTGAAAGAAATTGCCGCAGCGCTGACGTCCTCCCTCCCACGCTTGCGGGGGAGGGATGAAGGGTGGGGGTTTAACGCCGTCGGCGACAGTTCGCGTGCCTCAATGGCTGTCGCGCGGCAGGCCCTTTGTCTCGTCGATCCGCTGGAAGTCGACCGCCGGTTCCAGCACCATGCCCTCGTCGAACTGGCAGACCATGGACCGCTGCATCGCCTGCCACGGCGTCTGCGATGCCGGAAAGGCATAGCCGCCCTTGGCGTCGAGTGCCGCGCGGCGGGCGGAAAGTTCATCCTCGTCCAGCAGCACATCGACCGTGCCGGCCTTTAGGTCGACGCGCAGCCGATCGCCATTTTCCAGCAATGCCAGTCCGCCGCCGGCCGCCGCCTCGGGCGAAGCGTTGAGGATCGACGGTGAGCCCGAAGTCCCCGACTGCCGCCCGTCGCCAATGCAGGGCAGGGAGGTGATGCCGGCTTTGATCAGTGCATCCGGCGGCCGCATATTGACCACTTCCGCGCCGCCCGGATAGCCGATCGGCCCCGCGCCCCGCATGACGAGGATCGTACTCTCATCGATGCCTTCGGCGGGATCGTCGATGCGGTGGTGATAATCCTCCGGCCCGTCGAACACGGCGACCTTGCCCTCGAATGCGTCGGGATCGTCCGGGTTCGAAAGGTAGCGCTTGCGGAAATCTTCGGAAATGACCGAGGTCTTCATGATCGCCGACCGGAACAAATTTCCCGACAGGTTGATGAAGCCGGCTTCGCTTTTCAGCGCGGTCGCAATCGGCCGGATCACATCGTCATTGAGGTTTTCGGCTGCCGCGCAGTTCTCCGCCATCGTGCTTCCATTGATCGCGATGGCATCCGGATGCGGCAGAAGATCATTGCGGATCAGCTCCGCCGCCACCGCCGGCACGCCGCCGGCGCGGTGGAAATCCTCGCCCAGATAAGTGCCGGCCGGCTGAAGGTTGACGAGGAGCGGGATCGCATGGCCGATCGCCTGCCAGTCATCGACAGTCAGTTCGACGCCCAGATGGCGGGCGAGCCCGTTCAGATGGATCGGCGCGTTTGACGATCCGCCTATGGCCGAATTGACCGCGATCGCATTTTCAAAGGCTTGCCGCGTCATGATCGCGGCGGGTGTGCGCCGTTCAAGCACAGCCTCGACCGCCATCCGTCCGGTCTCGTAGGCCATCTGGCCGCGCTCGCGATAGGGCGCGGGGATCGCCGCCGATCCCGGCAACTGCATGCCCAGCGCTTCGGCCAGCGAATTCATCGTCGTTGCCGTGCCCATCGTGTTGCAATAGCCGACCGAAGGTGCCGAGGCGGCCGCCGCGTCCATGAACTGGTCATAGTCGATCTCGCCGGCGGCGAGCTTTTCGCGATATTTCCAGATGATGGTGCCCGATCCGGCCCGTTCGCCGCGATGCCAGCCATTGAGCATCGGGCCGACCGACAGCGCGATGGCCGGGATGTTGACGGTCGCCGCGGCCATCAGAAGCGCCGGCGTTGTCTTGTCGCAGCCGATCGTCAGCACCGCCCCGTCGACCGGATAGCCATAGAGCACCTCGACGCAGGACAGATATTGCAGGTTGCGGTCGAGCGCCGCGGTCGGCCGCTTGCCCGTTTCCTGGATCGGATGGACCGGGAATTCGAGCGGCACGCCGCCGGCGGCGATGATGCCGTCGCGCACCCGCTTGGCCAGTTCGATATGGTGGCGGTTGCAGGGCGCGATGTCCGAGCCGGTCTGCGCGATGCCGATGATCGGCTTGCCGGATTGCAACTCCTCGCGCGTGATCCCGTAATTGAGATAGCGCTCCAGATAGAGCGCGGTCATGTCCGGATTGTCCGGATTGTCGAACCAGGCCTGGCTGCGCAGTCTGGTTGGTCGCTTGCTGGTCATGTGCGGTCCCCTTTGCCCTACCGGTATGGGCAAAGGGGGCGCCGATCAAGCATCGTCCGGCCGGTATTCGAGAATGTCGCCGGGCTGGCAGTCGAGTGCCTCGCAGATGCTTTCGAGCGTTTCGAAGCGCACGCCCTTCACCTTGCCCGATTTCAGAAGCGATACGTTCTGCTCGGTGATGCCGATCCGCTCGGCCAGTTCCTTGGACCGCATCTTGCGCTTGGCCAGCATGACGTCGAGATTGACGATGATTGCCATGATCACACGAACGCCCGGTTTTCTTCATCGATCGCCGCGGCGGCCGTCAGGACATGGCCGACGGCAAACAAGGTGCCGGCCATGAGCAGCGGGAACAGTTGGTCCGTCGACAGGTTGACGTTGATCTGCCGTTCGCCCGGCGCGTTGTTGATCGTCAGGATCACCACCGTCAGAGTGTTGGCGACGATGCCCCACAGCGCCGCGCCGAGAAAATTGCTGCCCGCCGAGCGGATCAGGCGGGCCGTCCGCCTGTGCAGGACGTGGCCGGCCCGAAACACGCCGAACATCTGCCACAGCGCGAACAGGGCGCGGCAGATGAATGCGATGGTCACAATGTTCACGGCCGCGGCAAGCACCACCTGCGTGCGCGTGATCCGGTCGGCATCGATCGCCGCGCCAGCATCGAAATAGTTGGTGACCGCAGCCGGCCTGATGACCACATCGGTCACCGTGTAGGTGATCGCGATGAGCACGACCGCGATTGCGATCAGGCAGGCCCACTGCATCAGCCGGCTCAAGCGTTTCAATTCATCCAGTGCGTCGGCAGTCATTTTGGTCCTCTTATAAGGCTTGAATAAATTATTGTTTCACGATAATTAAATCACCCAGAAAACCAACGCAAGGCCTTTCTGATGATATCTGTACGATTGTCGCGCTCTTTGTCGATCGCGATCGCGCTCATGTTTTTGCTGACGCTGACCGCGTGCCTGACCACGCCACCCTCCACCATGCTCAAACTTTCCCTTATGAGCCCGCTCGACGCCGATCCGGCGGCCATCCGCCTGGCTGCGCGTCTGCCCGAACCGTTGCGCATTCGCGACGGCGACATCCATCTGCGGATAAGCTTTGACGGCGGCACGCCGGACACGCGGCTGGTCGAAGATTATGGTGCCGTGATCGTCGAAGCGCCGGCGGGCACGCGGGGCATCGGCGCGGGCTCCGCATCGGACCGGACCTATGTCGCCGCGCTGACGCCCAATGATGCGGCGAGCCTGGCGGCGGTTCAGCGTCGCATCCGCGCATGGCGTGCGTCGGGCATAAAAGGGCAGGGTGAACTGTCGGTCATGGCGACCGCCTGCGCCGAAGCTCCGTTGCCCGACGGGCCGATCCTGCTGACGACATGGATGCGCACCGCCCCGGACGAAGCCTTCTTCGTCCTGACCCGCAATGCCGATTTGCGCCGGCAGATCGGCGACGGGTCGATCGCGGAGATCGGGCGCTGCGCGACCGGTTAGCCGCCGCGCAGTTTTCGGGCATGGGCGACAAGCGCGGCGGTCGATGCATCGCGCTGGTCGGCCCCGTCGCCGGTTTCGACCACCGGCAGCAGCGCCGTCGCCAGTTCCTTGCCCAGTTCGACGCCCCATTGGTCGAACGCGTTGATGCCGTAAAGCTGCGCCTCGACAAAGACGCGATGCTCATAGAGCGCGATGATCCGCCCCAGCGTGAACGGATCGAGCCGGTCATAGACCAACGTTGTCGACGGCCGGTTGCCGGTGAAGACCTTGTGCGGTGCCAGCGCTTTTGCGGCCGCCTCGTCCATGCCTTTGGTGGTTAGTTGCGCAAGGGCCTCTTCGTAAGTGCGTCCCTTCATCAGCGCTTCGGACTGGGCAAAGCAGTTGGCGAGCAGCAGGCGGTGATGGTGCGCCAGATCCTCCTCATGACCGTTGGCGGCGACGAGAAACTCGACCGGGATGATGTCGGTCCCCTGGTGCAGAAGCTGGAAGAAGGCATGCTGGCCGTTGGTGCCCGGCTCGCCCCAGACGATGGGCCCCGATACGCTGGCGACCGGCGCGCCATCGATCGTCACGCCCTTGCCGTTCGATTCCATATCGAGCTGTTGCAGATAGGCCGGAAGACGCGAAAGCCGCTGGTCGTAGGGGATGACGGCGCGGCTCGGGTAACCGCAGATTGCCCGGTGCCAATAGCCGATCAAGCCGGCCATCACGGGCAGGTTCTTGGGCGCGGGCGCATCACGGAAATGGACATCCATGGCGTGCGCGCCGTCCAGGAACCGGCCGAACTGCGCCGGCCCGATCGCCATCATCATCGGCAGTCCGATCGCCCCCCAAAGCGAATAGCGCCCGCCGACCCAGTCCCAGAAGCCGAACGTCCGGTCCGCGCCGATACCGAAATCCGCAACCTTGTCGAGCGCCATCGAGACCGCGCAGAAATGCGCGCCGACCGCCTCCTCGCCAAGCCGCTCGACCAGCCAGGAGCGTGCGGTTGCAGCGTTGGTCATCGTTTCGATCGTCGTGAAGGTTTTCGACGCGATGACGAACAGCGTGCCGGCCGGGTCCAGCCCGGCCAGCGTGTCGGCTATGTCGGCGCCATCCACATTGGAGACGAAATGGCAGCACGGCCCGTCATGGAAGGGCGAAAGCGCCTTGACCGCCATGGCCGGCCCCAGATCCGAGCCGCCAATGCCGATATTGACCACGTCCGTGATCGTGGCGCCGGTGGCGCCCGTGATCTGGCCGTCGCGCACCCCATGGCAGAAATCGGCCATCGCCGCGAGCACGGCCTGAACGCCGGGCATCACATCTTCACCATCCACCATGACCGGATCGCCGGACCGGTTGCGCAGCGCCGTGTGCAGGACGGCGCGGATTTCGGTCGTGTTGATCGCCTCGCCGGAAAACATCGCCGCGCGCCGGCCATCAAGATCGCAGGCTTCCGCCAGCGCCTCCAGCAGGTCCAGCGTCTCGCCATTGACCCGGCATTTGGACCAGTCAAGCAGCATGTCGTCGAGCCGCGCCGAATGGGTCTCGAACCGGCCCGGATCGTCGGCAAACGCGGCGCGCATGTCGGTGGGCGCGGCGTTCGCGGCGTGCTTTTCAAGGGCCTTGATGGCGTCGGTCTTGCTGGTCATGGCGGGGCCTCGTGGATCAAGGCCCCGCATTAGCAAAACGCGCCGGGGCGGTCAGCCCCGGTCAGTCCCGATCAGCGCAATTCGCGCCGCAGGATCTTGCCGACATTGGTCTTCGGCAGTTCGTCGCGGAACTCGATATGTTTCGGCCGCTTGTAGTTGGTCAGGTTTTGCGCGCAATGGTCCTTGATGTCCTGTTCGGTGACGCCGTCATGGGCGCGCACAACGAAGAGCTTGACCGACTCGCCCGAATGCTCGTCCGGCACGCCGACCGCGGCCGCTTCCACAACGCCCTCGCAGCCGGCCGCCACCTCTTCGATCTCGTTGGGATAGACGTTGAAGCCCGAGACCAGGATCATGTCCTTCTTGCGGTCGACGATCTTGGTGTAGCCGCCCTCATCCATGAAGCCCATGTCACCGGAGCGGAAGAAGCCGTCCTCGGTCATGACTTTTTCCGTCTCGTCCGGCCGGTTCCAATAGCCCGCCATCACCTGCGGGCCGCGAATGCAGATTTCGCCCACTTCGCCCAGCGGCAGCGCCTTGCCGTCATCGTCGCGGATCGAAATGTCGGTCGACGGCATCGGCAGGCCGATCGTGCCTGTGAACTCGGTTGCGTCCAGCCGGTTGCCGGTGGCGACCGGCGAGGTCTCCGAAAGCCCGTAACCTTCGGTAATCATGCAGCCGGTCAGGTCGAACCAGCGGTCGGCAACCGGCTTCTGCACGGCCATGCCGCCGCCAAAGGTCATGCGCAGATGGCTGAAGTCGAGCTTGCGGAAATCCTCATTGTTCAACAGCGCGTTGAACAGCGTGTTCAGGCCCGGAAAGAAGTGGAATTCGTAATTGCCCAGTTCCTTGACGAAGGCCGGAATGTCGCGGGGGTTCGGGATCAGGATGTTGTGCCCGCCCTCCTTGATGCCGACGAAGCCGTTCACCGTCAGCGCGAAGATATGATAGAGCGGCAGCGCGCAGATATAGTTGATCTCATCGGGCTTGCCCTTGGCGCGATAGCCGACATCCAGCCAGACGCTCGCCTGTTCGATGTTGGCAAGGATATTGGCATGGGTCAGGGTTGCGCCCTTGGAAACACCCGTCGTGCCGCCCGTATATTGCAGGAAGGCCACATCGTCATGGCCGATCTCGGGGCGTGAAGGGGTCTTGCCCTGCGCGCCGGCCAGCACCGTCTTGAACGATTGGTGACCGTCAATATGCCAGGCGGGGACCATTTTCTTGACGCGGCGCACGACCAGATTCACGATATGGCCCTTGAAGCCCATCATGTCGCCCATCGTGGCGACGATCGCATGCTCGACCTTGGTGTTCCTGATCACCTGCTGCAGCGTGTTGGCGAAGTTTTCCAGGATCACGATCGCCTTGGCGCCGCTGTCGTTGAGCTGGTGCTCCAGTTCGCGCGGCGTATAGAGCGGGTTGACGTTGACCACCGTCAGCCCGGCCCGCAGCACGGCGGCCATCGCCACCGGATATTGCAAGATGTTGGGCATCATCAGCGCGACGCGGTCGCCCTTTTCGAGCCCCAGCGACTGAAGATGGGCGGCAAAGGCGTTCGAGGCCGCATCCAGTTCGCCATAGGTGATCGCCTTGCCCATGCAGGAAAAGGCGCGGCGGTTGGCATAGCGCGCAAAGGACTGGTCGAGCAGTTCGGCAATGGATGCATGCGACAGCGCGCCGATCTCGGCCGGCGTGCCGTCGGGATATGATTTCAGCCAGATGCGATCAACGTCCGCATTGGCGGCCTGTGGCGATGCGGATGCGCGTTTTGCGGCAGACTTTGCCATGATGTCCTCCCAGACTGTGATGTGACGCGCATCACCGCGATGCCGGACCACATTGTGGTTTCGGGCGCCGCGTCCGGCCGCCCGCATCTTCCCGCATGGCGGGAAACTGTCATGGATCGGTCATACTGAACTTAGTCGAAAGTCGCAAGCAATTCTAACGTAAACGTCAATGCCGACGAACCAAACACTAGGGTCAGGACCCACTAATCTGGTTGAAATGGTCGTGGCGAGTTTGTGCGGATGCACAGAGCAAGGCCGCAGGAAGTCTTCCGACTTTCAAGGACTTGCGACAAAGCAGGCCGTGCAAATCCGCCCGATCCGAAGGATGGCCGATATGGCTGCACCCTACAGCGTCAAAGCCCTCGACCGGGGGATGGGCCCCGCTCTTCGTGCTTTTCCTTGCATCGCTTGCCATCTCGACCGCCATTTCAATCACATTAATGGGTCCTGACCCTAGGCCGCGCCCCGGTGGTCAGAAACCGCCATGAGCATCGAGATGTTTCTGTTCTTCATCGGTGCTTTGCCGACCCAGCACCGCATTGCGATGCGGGAACCGCCCGAAACGGACAATGACGTCGCGGTGCAGATGCGCATATTTGATGCCGTCTTCCTTGCCCAGCGCCGAGAACAGGTCGATCGCCCGATCCTGGTCGCTCAAGGCTTCGGAATGCATGAACGGCATGTAGAGGAAGTGCCGCTCGTCCTCGGTCAGTTCCGTGTCGTGCCCGGCCGCAATCGCGGCATCGGCGACGGCGCGCGCATGGGCATCGCTTTCGAAGGCGCGCGGGCTGTTGCGGAACATGTTGCGCGGAAACTGGTCGAGCACGATCACTGCGGCGAGCGCCGAACGCGGATCGGTTGCAAGCTCGGCTGCCGGCCGTGCGCGCGCGGCCTCATAGGTTTCGGCGAAGCGCGTGCGGATCGCCGCATCGACCTCCTCGTCGCGCTTGAACCATTGAGCGGATTCGAGCTCGTCGAACCAGAAATCCAGCACCGGTTCGGTCCAGTCATGCGCCATGATGGGCTTTCCGTCTCGGGCGCCGAACGCCGGCGCGTTGGTGGACAACGAAAGCACAGATGGCACCCACCGGGCAAATCCAATCGCGCGCCGGGGTGCAGCCGGCAATCGCCTCTCCCCGCGATGCCATGCCATCGCCCGCCTGTCTTGTCCGCGGTTGCTATGCATCGTGCAAAAGGCTTGGCAGGGAGCAGAGTTTACATGTGCCAAGGGTAGTGACATATGTAAGGTCAATTATTGGAGGCTGTCTGATGCGCAATGACCGATCGACCGAGGATGTGGCTCTTGGGATCCGGCGTCGGGTGTTCGAGCATGCCATGCGCAACAATGGCGGATATCTGTCGCAGGCCTGTTCGGCGGGCGAGCAGCTGGCCTGGCTCTACAATGAGGAACTCAAGCTGGGCGAGCCGACCCTGCCGCCCGTGCCCAAGCCGTTCGGCGGCGTGCCCTCGGCGGACAATCCCGATTATCACACGGGCGCGGGCTATAACGGCCCGGCCGCACCCGATTATGATCGCCTCTTCATCGCGCCGGCCCATTATGCGCTGGTCGCCTATGCGACGCTGATCGAAGTGGGCCGTATGGCGCCCGAGGGGCTGGACATGTTCAACAAGGACGGGTCTTCGGTGGAGATGATCGGCGCCGAGCATTCGCCGGGCATGGAAGTGCACAATGGCACGCTGGGCATCGGCCTTTCGACCGCCGCCGGCCTTGCCTGGGGCCGGGCGCGCCGGGGCGAAGCGGGCCGCACATGGGTCTTCATGTCCGATGGCGAGGTGCAGGAGGGCCAGACCTGGGAAGCGGTGCAGGCCTGCGCCCATCACGGCATCGACAATCTCTATGCGATCATGGACGTCAACGCCCAGCAATGCGACGGCGCGATGGACACGGTGATGGAGGTGGGCGACATCCGCCGGAAGTTCCTCACCTTCGGCGCGGCCTGCGTCGAGATCGACGGCCATGATCTTGATGCCATGCGCGATGCGGTGCGCGAGCCGCATGAGGGCAAGCCGCTGATCATCCTGGCGCACACCAACCCGTTCCACACGATGGGCATTCTGGAGGAACGGTTCCCCCGCCTTCACTATGTGCGCTTCAAGTCCGAGGACGAGCGCGCCCGCATGAACGCGTCGATCGCCAAGGATCTCGGCGTCGAGCCCGTCGATTACGCCCACTAGAATGCATTAAGGAGACGCGATCATGGTTGAGATGGTGAACCGCCCCTATGCGTCGGCCTTCGAAAAGTTTGCCGCCGGCAATCCGGACATTTTGTGCCTGTCGGCCGACCTGACCTCGTCCTGCGAGATCGACGGGTTCCGCGACCGCCATCCGGACCAGTTCGTCTCGCTGGGCATGGCCGAGCAGAACATGATGAGCTTTGCCGGCGGGCTCGGCCTTGCCGGCTTTAGGCCCTTCATCCACACATTCGGCGTCTTCATGTATCGCCGGCCCTATGACCAGCTGATGGCCTCGATCGCCTATCCAAGGCGCAAGGTCCGGCTGATGGGCTTTCTGCCGGGGGTCACCACGCCCGGCGGCATGACGCACCAGTCGATCGAGGACATATCGGTGATGCGCTCGATCCCCAACATGACGATCCTGGAGACGGGCGATGCCACCGAGGTGGAAAGCATCTGCGAGGCGGCCGACTCTATTGACGGCCCGGTCTGGTGCCGGGTCCTGCGCGGCTCGGTGCCGCGCCTGTTCGACACGCCCATCCGGGTCGGCGAGATGCGCGAACTGGCCGATGGCGACGACATTCTGATCGTCACATCGGGCATCTGCACCGAAGAGGCGCTGCGCGCCCGCTCGGCGCTGCAAAAGGCGGGCCTGTCGATCCGGCATCTGCATCTGAACACGATCAAGCCGTTCGACCACAAGGCGCTGCTCGACCATATCGGCTCGGTGCGGCACGGCGTGATCACGCTTGAAAACCACGTCACCGAAGGCGGCATTGGCAGCCTTGTCGCCGAGGCCATGGCCGATGCGGGCACCGGCAAGCGTCTGGTGCGGCTGGGTCTGAAGGACACCTATGCCCATGGCGGCTCGCGCGCCTATCTGATGCGCTATTACGGGCTCGACGCACTCGCCCTTGTGCGCGGCATCGAGGACCTGATGGGCCAATCGTTCGGCATCGACGAGGACGATCTCGACGCCGCACGCGTCGACGCCGTCCACTCGATCGTCAAGGCCGAAGCACTCTGAGCGGCAGGCAGTCTTCGGCTAAGCCCGACGCGGACGCGTGCCGTTCAGAAACAGCGTCACCGCCTTTTCGACATGGGCGGCGATATCCTCGTCGGAAAACTCCCGCTGGCCGGTCATCAGAAGGCGCAACTGGAAGTCGCCCTTGATCATCTCGGTGAGTACGCGCGCAGCGGTCAGCGGGTCGGCGACTTCGAGCGTGCCGCGCGCCACCTGCCTTTCAATATAGGCGGCCAGCTTGCCATGCAGCACGGCCGGTCCGCTGCGATAGGCCCGGCGGCCCAGATCGGGCCGGTCGGCGGAGATGGCGATCAGTTGCCGGAACGCGCCGATCACAACCGGACTGAGCATGCCGCGCAGAAACCGCCGACCGAACTCCTCCAGCCATTGACGCGGCTCCATCTCCGCATCGGGCAGCACATCGGCCTTCTCCAGGATCTCGCCCATCAACTGAACAAGCACCGCTTCGAACAGCCCCTCCTTGTCGCCGAACAGATGGTAGACGTTGCGCCGCGATCCGCCGGTGAGGGCGATGATGTCGTCGAGCGAGGTGCCTTTCAGGCCCTTTTCCATGAAGCAGGTGCGCGCCGCGGCCAGCATGCGGTCGCGCCGGACGATCTGTTTTTCCTGAAGCTGCATGGCCATCCCTTGACTTGGTACTTGACAGTACCGTATATGATGGCGCAATGGTACTGTCTAGTACCTTTTTAAGGGAGAGCCGGCATGCGCACCTGGGCATGGATCATTGTCACATCGTCGGTCCTGGTCGGGTGCCAGGCCGAAACGGCGCAGCAGCCGGACGAGCCGGTGATCCGCGCGGTCCACGCCATCGCAGCCGAGCCGGTCGCCACCACGCAGACCCGCTCCTTTCCCGCCGTGCTCGAACCGCGGCAGATCACGCCGCTAGCCTTCGAAGTCGGCGGCCGCGTCGGCCTGGTCGATCTGACGATCGGGCAGGAAGTCGCCGAAGGCGAGCCGCTGCTGTCGGTCGATTCCACCGATTTCCAGCTCCGGCTGGAATCCGCCGAAGCGACCGTGCGCGAGGCAGAGGCGTCTTTGGCCGATGCGCGGGACGAGGCCGCCCGCCAGCAGCAATTGTTCGACCGCAATGTCGTCGCCCAGGCGGCGCGCGACCGTGCGGCGACCGGTGCCGAACAGGCCGAGGCGCGTGCCCAGCAGGCGCGCCGCAATCTCGATCTGGTGCGCGAAAGCCGCGCCGACACGCAATTGCTGGCGCCATTTGACGGCATCATCAATTCCGTCGACGTGCAGAGCTATACCAATGTCCAGGCCGGCCGGTCGGTCCTGACGCTTTACCCCGACACAGGTCTGCAGGCGTCGATCCTGGTCAGCTATGACATCGTCACCGGCCTGTCGCTGGGCGATGAAGCCGCCGTCACTGTCGCCGACGACAAGTCCCTTGTTTTGGCCGGCGCGGTGGCCGAGATCGCGCGCCGCGCACCGGCCGTGTCGTCCTTTCCGGTCATCGTCGCCCTGCGGCAGGATGCGCCGCATCTGCGGCCGGGCATGGCGGTCGATGTGTCGCTGACGCTCGCCGAGCGCGGCGAGACCGGCACGTTCAAGCTGCCTTTGTCGGCGCTGGCCCGCAACCGGATGACCGACATCGCCCTTGACGGAGAAGTCAGGCAGGCCGTCCTGCTTGTCGTCGATCCCGATCAGAGCGTCATCGCCGAACGGCAGGTTTCCGTGCGCGGCATGAACGGATCGAACATGATCGTCACCGGCGGTCTGGAGGCCGGCGAGCGGGTCGTCGTTGCCGGTGTGCCATTCCTTCATCCGGGTCAGAAGGTCCGGCTCTGGCAGGAGGGCGACTGATGCATGTGCTCACCCAGCTCGGCCTCGACCACAGGCGTGTGACCATCCTTGTCATGGTTCTGCTGGTTGCCTTTGGCGCGGCCATCTATTCGAGCTTTCCGAAGCGGGAAGACCCGGCGATCACCGTGCGCACGGCCATTGTGGTCGCCTCCAATCCGGGGCTTACCCTTGTTCAGCTTGAAGACCTGGTCGCCCGGCCGCTCGAGGAGATCGCGCGGGCCGTGCCGGGCGTCGACGAGGTGCGCACGCGCCTGACGGGCGGCACGGCCGTGCTGCAGGTCGACATCGAAAACGCCGTGCCCGAACAGGACTTGAAGCGCGTCTTTGACGAAATCAGGGACGACATGCAGGCGGCGGGCAACGCGTTGCCCGACGGCACGCGCGGCCCCGAGGTCAACACCGATTTCGGCGATGTCGCCATCGCCTCGATCGCCGTGACCGGCCCGGACTTCTCGCTGGCGCAGCTGGAAGAGGCGGCCGAGGATCTGCGCGACCGGCTCTATGCGTTCGATGCGATATCGGCCGTCACGCTGCATGGTCATCAGGAGGAGCATGTCTGGCTCGAACTGGACCGCGACCGGCTCGCCGGCATCGGCACCACGCTCGAACCCGTGCTCGCCGCGCTCGGCAACCAGAATGTGCGTATGCAGGCCGGCTCGATCGTCAATGGCGGATTGCGGATCGAACTGCGCACAACCGGGGACTATCGCTCGCTCGGCGATATCGGCGCCACACTGATCGACATTCCCGACGTCGGCCTGATCCGGCTGGGCGATCTGGTCGAGGTCCGGCGTGGTTACGCCGAACCGGCCGAGGAGCCGGTCTTCTTCAACGGCATGCCGGCGGTTCTGGTCTCGGCGGAGATGTATGCCGGCGAAGACATTGTCGCCGTCGGCGAAACGCTCAAACAGCTGGTTGCCGCGTTCAGCGACGATTTGCCGGTCGGCATGCAGGCGCAGTTTTCCACCTTCCAGCCCGGTAAGGTCGAGGTCTCGGTCAACGGCGCGCTGGTCAACATGGCCCAGACCTGCCTGGCCGTTCTGGCGGTGATGCTCGTCTTCATCGGCTGGAAACAGGCGTTTGTGATCGCGCCAATCGTCCCGTTCGCCATCGCCTTCGCCTTTATCGGCATGTCGGTGATCGGCATCGAATTGCAACAGGTCTCGATCGCCGCGATCATCATCTCGCTCGGTCTTCTGGTCGACAACGGTTTGGTCATCGTTGAGGACATGGACCGGCGCATCCTGGAAGGCGCCGACCGCACCGAGGCGGCGATGGCCGCGGGGCGGCAATATGCAAGGCCGCTTCTGGTCGCGCTGACGACCACGGTGGCCGCGTTTCTGCCCCTGTTCCTGCTCGACGGCACCGAGGGCCAGTACGGTTTTTCGCTCGGAACGGTCGTCGCGCTGACGCTTCTGGGCTCATACCTGTCGGCGCTTTACATCCTGCCCTTGCTGGCGGTTTGGCTGCTGCCGAGGCCGACGGCCAAGTCTGGCGATGGCCCGTTTCGCCGGATCGCCGCCGGCTATGGGCGCATCATCGCGCTGTGCCTGAAGGCGCCGGCGCTGATCCTGGCCGCATGCATAGGCCTGATCGTGCTGGCGGTGAGCCAGTTCGGCCATGTCAGCCAGCAATTGTTTCCGCTCTCGGAGCGCAACCAGTTCCTGATCTATATGGACATGCCCAAGGGCACCGACATCGCGCGGACCGAACATGTCGCGCTGCGGCTGTCGGGCTGGCTCGGCGACGGAGAAACCAACCCCGAAGTCACCGATCACACGCTTTTCGTCGGCTTTGGCGGGCCGCGCTTCGTGCTGACGCTCGATCCGGCCGACACCGATCCGGCCTCGGCCTTCTTCGTGGTCAACACCGACACGTTTGAAGGGTCGGCGCAGGTGATGAAGCGGCTCGATGCGGAGCTTGCCGGCCGGTATCCCGAGGCCCGGTTTCGCCTTAAGCGCCTTGCCATGGGCGGCCGCGAACCCGGCGTCGATGTCGAGATTTCAGGCCCTGACGCGGACGTTCTTCTGAGGGCGGCCTATCAGGTCGAAGCGGGTTTTTGGTCGGCGCCCGGTATTGTCCAGAACCAGAACGATTGGGGTGAGAAGGTCTTGATGGGCACTGTCGAGGTGGCGCAGGACCGTGTGCGCGAATATGGCCTGTCCTCGCGCACCATCTCGGAGTCGCTGGAGGGCTTTTTCGACGGCCGGCAGGTGTCGGTCTTCCGTCAGGGCGAGCAGATGATACCGATCGTCATGCGCGGCAAAGAGCGACATCGCGACGGTTTCGACGATCTGGCCAACACCGCCATCGAGGCCAACGGCAATGTGCTTTCGATTGACCAGCTTACCCGAATGGTGCCCGAACTGGAATTTTCGTCGCTGCGCCGGGTCGACCAGCGCCGCACCGTCACCATTTCGGCGATCTCGAGCGAACTGTCGGCCTACGATCTTCTCGACCATATCCGCCCGACGCTCGATGCGCTTGATCTTGGGCCGCAATACACCGTCGCCATTGCCGGCGAGGTCGAGCAGGCCGGCGAAGTGCGCGAGAAGCTCGGCGCCGGCCTGCCCTATGCCATCACCGTGATGCTGATCGCCCTGATGGTCCAGTTCAACTCGTTCCGCCGCGTCGGGCTAACCTTCCTGACGGTGCCGCTGGTCATTGTCGGCGTGCCGCTGGCGCTGATCGGCTTTGGCCAACCCATGTCGTTCTTCGGCACGCTCGGGCTGATCGCCCTGTCGGGCATCATCATCAACAATGTCGTCGTGCTGATCGACCAGATCGAGATCGAGCGCCGAACGCTGGCACTGGACGATGCGATCGTAGCGGCCGCGCAGAAGCGCTTCCGGCCCATCCTTCTGACCTCGCTGACGACGGTGCTCGGCCTGACGCCGATGGCCGTGGCCGGCGGGGCGCTGTGGGAGCCGATGGCGACGCTGATGATCGGCGGCCTCGGCATCGCCTCGATCCTGGCGCTGTTCTACGTGCCGGCGCTCTATCGGCTCCTGTTCTGGCGCGCAGCGCGGCAGCCCGCTACCAACGACGCAGCGGTGCCGGCCAACACATGAATCGATCAGTCAAACAGCGATCTGGCTTCAGCGTGAGAAGATGGCTGGGGAACCTGGATTCGAACCAGGACTAACGGAGTCAGAGTCCGCGGGTCTACCGTTAACCTATTCCCCATCGCGCCGGTCGGGCGCGTCGCCGCGCCGTCGGGTCCGGTCGATATATGGCGTTCGGCGCGCAGATGCAATTGCTTCATGCGCATTTCGCCTTGGCGTTTCACCGCCCCGCTGTTACGCTTTGGCCAACTTCACATAAAGCGCGCGAGCTGCGCCCCAAAGGCTGCGCCGCGCGGGAGATATGATGTGACCAAGCCTGGTCCGGGCGCAGACGCGTCCCACGCAGGCCCCCCTGTCCGTGGCGCCGACGCGCGCGGATCCGGTGACGGCCCCGTCGACACGCCCGTCGGAACGGGCGCCCATGTGGCGCAGGCGGCCGACACATCCGCTCCCTCCGGCAATCAAGGCACGACCAACGCGTCAGCGGCGCCCGGTGCCGGCCGGTCCGACGATCATGATCCGTTTGCCAAACGGCCCTCAAAGCGCGGCCGGCGTCGCCGCCGCAGCGGGCGCAATGGCACGGCGAAAGGCGCCGCGGCTCAGGATGCTGCCGATCAGTCCCGTTCGGGCGAGGCTGGGACGGCCGACGTGGAACCGGTGGCCGGTTGCGGCAAGCGCCGGCGCGGCCGCCGCAAGCGCAAGACAGCACCGGTCGAAAACGGCGCCGTGGCACCTGTTGCCAAGCCCGGCACGCCCTGCGGCCAGCGCGAGGACAGGGCGTCGCCGCCAGCACCCACCATCCGCCGGGAGCGCGAGGCGCCGACCGCCTATGCCGCGCTTGATCTGGGCACCAACAATTGCCGCCTTCTTGTCGCCGTGCCGACAAAGCCGTGGTCGTTCCGCGTGGTCGATGCCTTTTCGCGCATCGTGCGCCTGGGCGAGGGATTGAGCAGTTCCGGCCGGCTGTCGGACGAAGCGATGGACCGCGCCGTGGGCGCGCTCGCCGTCTGCCGCGACAAGCTGACCGCCCGGCCGATCGGACGCACGCGGCTGATCGCCACCGAGGCCTGCCGCGCGGCGGAAAACGGCGCCGAATTCCTCGACCGTGTCCGTGACGAGACCGGGCTGAAGCTGGAAATCGTCGACCGCGAGACCGAGGCGCGGCTGGCCGTTGCCGGCTGCGGATCGCTGGTCGACCGGTCGGCGCGCTCGACGGTGCTGTTCGACATTGGCGGCGGCTCTTCGGAGATCGCGGTCATCGACCTGCCCCATGCCGGCCGCCGCAACCTGTCCGACAATATCGTCGCATGGACGTCGCTACCGGTCGGCGTCGTCACCATGGCCGAGCGCTTCGGCGGCACCCATGTGGATGCCGAGAGCTTTGCGGCGATGGTCGCCCATGCCGAGGCGCTTCTGGGCGATTTCGCCCGCGAGCATCGGCACGGCGGCGACGGCGTCTCCGACGACGCCTTCCACCTGATCGGTACGTCCGGCACGGTGACGACGCTGGCCGGCATTCATCTGGGCCTTGCGCGCTACGACCGGCGGCGTGTCGACGGGCTCTGGATGCGCGACCACGAAGTCGACCGCATCAACGACCAGATCCTGTCTTGGTCATTCGACGAGCGGGTCGCCAATCCCTGCATCGGCCGCGACCGCGCCGATCTGGTGCTGGCCGGCTGCGCCATCCTGCAGGCGATCCGCAATGTCTGGCCGGCGCAGCGCTTGAGGGTGGCCGACCGCGGCCTGCGCGAGGGGCTTTTGACCGAGATGATGGCCGCCGACGGCGTCTGGCGCCGCGGCCGTTACCGGCGCGGACGGCCCGACGGGGCGCCCAAGCCGCGTCCGGCCGGTGAACCGGGCGGCCGGCGATGAGAGGGCGGCCATGAAGCGCAAATCGCCAAAACCGGGCGGCCGGTCGATCAACCAGCATGTGCGGCGCAAGCAGAAGCTCAAACCGTCCTCGCGCCGCTGGATCGAGCGGCAGCTCAATGACCCCTACGTCCAGCGCGCCAAGCGCGAGGGCATGCGCTCGCGCGCCGCCTACAAGCTCGTCGAGATCGACGACAAGCACGGCCTTCTGGCGCCCGGCAAGCGGGTCATCGATCTGGGCGCGGCGCCCGGCGGCTGGTGCCAGGTCGCCGTCGAACGCACCGGCTCGACACCGGAAAAACCGCTGGTGGTGGCGATCGATTATCTGGGCATGGACCCTGTGCCGGGCGTGACCATCCTCGAAATGGACTTTCTCGACGATGATGCGCCCGAGAAGCTGATGGCTGCACTCGATGGCGCGCCCGACATCGTCCTGTCCGACATGGCCGCGCCCACCGTCGGCCACCGCAAGACCGATCACATGCGCACCATGTATCTGGTCGAGGTCGCCGCCGAGTTCGCCATGGAGGTGCTCAAGCCCGGCGGGCTTTTCCTGACCAAGACGTTTCAGGGCGGCACCGAAAAGGCGCTGCTCGACCGACTGAAGGCCAATTTCGGCCAGGTCATGCACATCAAGCCGCCGGCCAGCCGCGCGGAGTCCGTGGAACTCTATCTGCTGGCGAAGGGGTTCAAGGGGCGGGGGTGAGGAATGGCTGTTTGTCGTTTTTCCGGATGCTGACCATCGGCCATCCCCCAAACTCCGAGCGGGAGAGAGGTCTAGGGCTAGCATCGGACATGACACATCCGTGACAATGCTTGTCCCGGCCGCCACGCGCGCCATGTGTTCGTGCATCGCATCAACGCCGGAGCGCCTTGCCATGACCACGACACGCCGCACCCTCTTCAAACACGCCGCAATCGCAACCGCAGCGCTTGCAACGCCGCAGATCATGACGCGCGCGGCCTTCGCCCAGCCCGCCATGGCCGGGTCCATGCCCGCCGCGTTCGAGCGCTTCATGCTCGGCCGGTTCGAAGTGACCATTCTGTCGGACGGGCACCGCATCGTGCCCGGCCCGCAATCGATCTTCGGCACTGATCAACCGGTCGAAACGGTCGAGGCGCTGCTGGCGGACAATTATCTGCCGACCGGCCAGATGCAGTTCACCTTCGCGCCGACGCTCGTCAACACAGGCGATGAACTGGTCCTGTTCGATACGGGCAATGGAGAAGGCGGACGCGAGGGCGGCGTCGGCCAGATGCTCGCCAATCTGCGTGCCTCCGGCTACGAACCCGATCAGGTGAGCGTTGTCGTGCTCACCCATTTGCATCCTGATCACATCGGCGGTCTGATGGAAGCCGGCGCGCCGGCCTTTCCCAATGCGCGTTATGTAACCGGCCAGATCGAGTATGATTTCTGGACCTCGACCGACCGGGTCGGAACGCCGGCCGAGGGACTGCACCAGTCGGTCATGGCATCGGTCGCGCCGATGGCGGAGCAAATGAGCTTTGTCGGCGACGGCGAGATGCCCGTTTCGGGCATCACCGCCATGGCCGCCTTCGGCCATACGCCCGGGCACATGGTCTACAGGATCGATTCCGACGACCGTTCACTGGTTTTGATCGCCGACACCGCCAACCATTTCGTGCTGTCGCTGCAACGGCCCGATTGGGAAGTGCGGTTCGATGCCGACAAGGCGGCGGCCGCGCAGACCCGCAAGGATGTGCTCGGCATGATCGCGGCCGACCGGCTTGCCTTTGTCGGCTACCACATGCCGTTCCCGTCGGTCGGCTTTCTCGAGCCGCTCGGCGACGGGTTTCGCTTCATCCCGGAAACCTATCAGTTCGACCTGTAAGGTGTCGCCGATCCCCGCCGGTTCAGGCGGGGATCGCCTTGGTTTCCGTTTCCGCCAGGTCGCAAATGATGGCAACCGGCGCAAAATCGTGGCCGCCGGCTCCATCGACAAACAACGCTTCGGACAGGATTTTCATGCCGGTGATGCCCAGCGGCGGGAAATCCAGCCCCATCGAATGGGCCATGGCGATGCGGTGGCCGGGCTTGGGATTGAGCCCGCAGCAAATGTCGCGGGTTCCCATCTTCAAGTGATGCGCAATGTCCCATTCGAGCGTCACACCTTCATGCCTTGTGACCACCCAGCAATGGCCGTCCTCGCACCAATTGCCTTTCTCGACGGGGAAGAAATAGCCGGTCACATAGCCTGCCTCGAACCCCGCCGCCCTGAGCGCGGCAATCAGGTAGGCATTGATATCGACGCACGAGCCTTCCGCGACGCCGCACCCCAGATGCGGGATTGCGTCATGGCCGTCCATGAACCGCTCAGCGGGATGGCCATAGGTGAACCGCGCGGCGGTGTCGTTGACGATGGCCTGGATCGCCGCATGCCCGTCCGGGGCTCGGTCGGCCAGTGCGCGCGCATCGGTAACAAGCGCCTCGGCGGCACGGGTGAAACGGTTGGGCCGGTGCCGAAACATCGCGTCCGGATAGGCGCCGGCGGCGCTGTCTTCAGCCCGGTAGCGCAATGTCACAGCGCCTGAACCATCCGGCTCGATCAGGGCGGCGGCCTGCGATCCGGTCGCATCGAAGACAAAACCGGCTCGTCCGCCCTCCACGGTCAGATCAAGCGGACGCTGATAGGGCGTCGGCAAGCCGATGGGCGCGAGGATGTTGCGCCCGGCGGCGTCCGTTGTATCGACGGTGACGGTGATCTGCCGTTCCATAACGCCCTCACACCACCATCTGAAAGATGATTCCCGAAACAATCGCGCCGGTGACGCCCAGCGCGATGTAGGTGGCAAAGACCGGCGCCCTGACCAGCGACCAGACCGCCGCCATGGCCGGGATCGAGCTGACCGCGCCGGCCACCAGGAACGCCATCGCTGCGCCCGGGCTCATGCCCTGCTCGGTCAGCCCGGCCAGAAGCGCCGGCGCGACATAGGAGTTGAGGTAGGCCGGCATGCCGACAAGCGCCGAGATGACGATCGGGCCGACGCCCTCGCCGCCGACAAGCCCGGCGATCAGTGAGGCGGGAACGTAAGTCACCAGCAACGCTTCGAGCACATAGGCGAGCGCCAGCCACTGCGCCAGAAAGGCCGCGTTGGCGCGCAGTTTGCCGGTGAAATTGTCGGTGCGCCGGCCTTCGGTCCAAAACCGCCAGACCGGCTTGCCGTCAAAGGGCGAGGGGCCGCATCCGCAGCCGCGCCGGATGGCGCCGCGCGAGACGTCCCTGAACAGCCCGCCCGCCGTCAGCGCCTTGACCGCATAGCCGCCGGCAAGGCCGATGCCGACCGCAGCGACGGCCTTGCCGATCGCATAGGGCCAGCCAAGCGCGGCGGCGGTGATCAAAAGCGTCGGCGGGTCGATCAGCGGCGAGGCCAGCCAGAAAGCCATGATCGCCGACAGCGGTGCGCCGACCGCCAGAAGCCCCGCGATGAACGGGATCACCTCGCACGAGCAGAAGGGCGCCAGTCCGCCGAACAGGGCGGCGAGCACGATGGCGCGGTTCTCGCGGCCCTCGAACGCCCGGCCGATACTCGCCTCGGCCCCGGCCGCCTTCAGCCAGGCAATCAAGATCACGGCAAAGGCGATGTAGGGCAGCGTGTTCAGGAACGCGCTCGCGGCAAAGCCGACGATCGCCTCGAAACGCCCCGGATCGAGGATCGAGATGATCAGCGGGACGGCGACCACCACCGTCCAGGGCGTTGCCAGAACCGAAAGCGGGTTGGTCGAGCGGGCCGGTTGGGCGTCCTGAGCCGTGTCTAGGGTTGTCATGCCGCTTCGTCCTTCCCGCTGGCGCTGTCGGCGCAGCATTCGCGCAGCAGATAGGCGCCCAATTCTTCCAGATGGTCGAATTCGGCCCGGTTGATGACCGAGCGCCCCTGCTTCTCCTGCGAGATCAGCCCGCTCGATGCCAGAAATCGCAGATGATGGGCCAGCGTCGACGCGGCCATGCCCGAGCGCGCCTGTATGTCGCCGACCGTCAGGCCCTCCGGGCCGGCCTTGACCAGCGCCAGCAGCACCTCCAGCCGCGGCTCGGAACCGATGGCGGCAAAGCCTTGCGCGGCGCGCTCGATATCCATGCGTCTCTCCTATAAAACTAGAAATCTAGTTATATAGATATGAAACCCGTGTCAATCGCCGCCTTAGGCCTTTTGCTTGCGGGACAGCCATGGTACGGCCCACTGCCAACGTGACCGGGCGGCGCGGCAATCCGCGCCCCGAAGCCAGGACCCCGACGATGGCCAAGATCATTGATACAGCGAGCGGCGCCTATGCGCTGACGTTCGACGACGTGCTGCTGCAGCCCGGCGCTTCCGAAATCATGCCGGCGCAGACCGACATCACCACGCGGATCGCGCGGGACATTGAACTGTCGCTGCCCATCTTGTCGGCGGCGATGGATACGGTCACCGAATCGCGCCTTGCCATCGCCATGGCGCAGGCGGGCGGCATCGGCATCATCCACCGCAATCTGAACCCCGAAGAGCAGGCCGAAGAGGTCCGCCAGGTCAAGAAGTTTGAAAGCGGCATGGTCGTCAATCCGGTCGTGATCGGCCCCGATGCGACGCTCGCCGACGCGAAAGCCTTGATGCGCGCGCACCGCATTTCCGGCATTCCGGTGGTCGAGGATGCCGGCATCGGCAGCCAGAAGCCGGGCCGTCTGGTCGGCATCCTGACCAATCGCGACGTGCGTTTCGCCGACGATCCGGACCAGAAGGTCTATGAGCTGATGACGCGCGAGAACCTGGTGACGGTGCGCGAAAATGTCGCCCAGGACGAGGCCAAGCGGCTTTTGCACACCCACCGGATCGAAAAGCTGCTTGTGGTCGATCAAAAAGGCTTCTGCGTCGGCCTGATCACCGTCAAGGATATGGAAAAGGCGCAGCTCAACCCCGATGCCGCCAAGGATGCGCAGGGCCGCCTGCGCGTCGGTGCCGCCGTCAGCGTTGGCGAGGACGCGCTCGACCGGGCCGACCGGCTGACCGAGGCGGGCGTCGACGTGATCGTCGTCGACACCGCCCATGGCCATTCGCGCCGGGTGCTCGATGCGGTCGGCGAGGTCAAGAAACGCTCGAACGCGGTGCGGATCATCGCCGGCAACGTGGCCACCGCCGATGGCGCCAAGGCGCTGATCGATGCGGGCGCCGATGCCGTCAAGGTCGGCATCGGACCGGGTTCGATCTGCACGACCCGCATGGTCGCCGGTGTCGGCATGCCGCAGCTTGCCGCCGTTCTGGCTGCCGCCGAAGAAGCGCAGAAACAGGACATTCCGGTGATCGCCGATGGCGGCATCAAACTGTCGGGCGATCTGGCCAAGGCGCTGGCCGCCGGCGCCTCGGCGGCGATGGTCGGCTCGGTGCTGGCCGGCACCGACGAAAGCCCCGGCGAGGTCTATCTGCACCAGGGTCGGTCCTACAAAGCCTATCGCGGCATGGGCTCGGTCGGCGCGATGGCGCGCGGCTCGGCCGACCGCTATTTCCAGGCCGAGGTGCGCGACACGCTCAAGCTGGTGCCCGAGGGCATCGAGGGTCAGGTGCCTTACAAGGGGCCGGTCTCGGGCGTCTTGCACCAGCTCGCAGGCGGCCTGCGGGCGGCCATGGGCTATACCGGGTCGGCGACGCTGAAGGATCTGCATGAGCGGGCTTCCTTCGTGCGCATCACCAATTCGGGCCTGCGCGAAAGCCACACCCACGGCGTTTCCATCACCCGCGAAAGCCCGAACTATCCGGGCGGCAACTGACCGCCGCCATGTCCACTCAGACCAAGGCGCTGATCGCGCTCGCCATCGTCTGGTTCGCCGCCATGGCGGGCATGCATGTCTTTTGGTTCGAAGCCATCACTGGTGGGCTGCGCGCACCCGATTCGCGCCCTTGGGGCTATTCCGCCGCCGATTTCGAGGCCTGGCGGGGTGCGCTTGGCATTGACGGCCGCGCCGCCTTCCTGCGCTGGCATTCGGGTTTTGCCGATTTCGTCTTTCCCTGGCTTCTAATGGCAGCACTCTTCTTTGCGATGCGCGACACGCTCGGCCGACTGCCGCGCTTTGCCGATCTGCCGCGCTGGACGCAGGTCGCCGTGCCGCTGGCGCTAGTTGCGCCCTATGGCCTGTTCGATGTGCTCGAGAACGGCCTTGTCGCCGACATGTTGACCGGTGCGGTGCCGGTCAATGACGCCTCGGTCGGGCTGGCCAGCGCCTATACGCTGCTCAAATGGGCGTTTATCGCGCTGGCGCTTGGCGCGCTGTTCGTGTTTCGCCTGGCCGCCGCGCGGCATATGCGTCGCCGCTGACCAAAACACTCAACATCTGAACGGTTTGGCGGGAGGCGCGTAAAGCCGCGCGACAATTCACGGAACAGCGCCAGCATGCCGCCATCGTTGCCGCCCCGGCAAGCGTCGGTCACGGCGCATCGGTCGTGCGCGGTGAATTCTCGTGCGGCTGGCATGGCGCCGTCGTGTCCAGGATCGAGTGATAATCCCCTGTTTCGACCGCCGCCATCACCTCGGCCCGGCGCTCGGCAGAAACCGTGTCGAGACGCAACAGCGCGCGCCCTTCCGGGTCGGCGAATTGCGTGGGATGGACGCCAAACTCAGGTGCCGCCAGCAAGACGACACGTTCCACCAGATAAAGAGCCACGTCCGGGTTCATATGGATCGTGGCGTAGCGCCCGTTTTCGTTCGCCGTTGCCGTTCTCGACGTGAAGATGATCTCGGCCGACGGCATGCCATGGTCGAAGGCAAACGGCACCAGACCGGCAATAGCTGCCTTGAGCGCCGCATCGACGGTATCGTCCGACCAGCGGCCGCACCAGACCGGCGCGCCGCTGTCATCGTCTGAATGGAACCGCGCGCGTTCGGCACGCTCCAGCTTTCGCTGTTGCGGCACGATGAAATGACAGCCCAGCTCTTCGCGCAGCGTGGTCAGCGCAAAGCGTTCCAGCCATGCCGTCCGCCAGTCCGCATCGTCCCGGAACGGGGCATAGGCCCGATAGCGGCGCACATAGCCGTCAATATGGGCATCGACCTTGCCCGCACAGGCACGCTCGGCTCCGTCATAATGGGCTTCGCGAAGCGCGTCGAACGTCTCCGGGTCGATGCCGAACAGGGTTCGGAGCGGATAGGGCAGGAAGTGCTCCGGCGGCTGAATTTCCGCCGTCTCGTTGGCCGATGCGGAGAGGCTAGCTCATGGCGCCGCAAGTGCGATCAAGCAGATCGGAAATATTATCCGTCGATGTGTATTGACGAAGAACATTATGATGAACCCGGTAGACAGGGGTTATGCGATGCAATCTATCACAAGCGTGGCGGGAAACAATGAATGCAGCGGACATTGTATTTCAAGCGCTTGAGCCGCGCACGGCTCCGAAAGGATGGCGTTCCGGTTCAATAGCGCCGCTTCGGCAGGCCGGCCTCCTGCATCACCACATCGCGCGGCCGGCAGGGGCCTGTGGTCTCAAGGATCGACCGCCAGTCCCCGTTCCATGCCGCATCTTCCACTTCGGCGCGGCGCGCATCCGGCACCATGTGCAGCAAGCCATAGCGGCTATGCTCCTCGTTCAACTTGAAAGCGAAGATGAAGTTCCGCCGGTCGGCCATTACTTTCGACCGCTCCATCAGCAGCAGCAGCACGTCCGGGTTCATCGCGACCAGATGCCCGTAGGACCGGAAGTGCGATTGGGACATCACATGGAGTTCGCTCGCCGCCGCCGGAATGGCGTCTTCGAAGGCCAGTTCGATGAGCGCGGCCACCGCATGATCCTCTTCGATCGTCGGTTGCCCGTCCCGCCAGCGGCCGCACCAGCGGGGTATGCGGTCGGCCGGTTCGACATCGGTGCGATACGTGCCTTCCCGGAGTAGAAATGCCACGATGGGATTGACGAAATGGCAGCCGATCTCGCCGCGATAGACGGTCTTTCCGAAATGATCGGCCCAATAGTTCCGCCAGTCGGGATCATCCGCCCACTGCGCGAACTGCGGCCAGCGTTCCACGTAGACATCGAGCAGAATGTCGATCCGTTCCGCGCAGCCCGCGTGGTCGATGCCCATCCCATAATTGTCTGCGTGGAGCAGTCTGATGCTGACCGAATGGCTCAGTTCGCGGACTTCGGGTGCCGGAAACTTGGAAAAATCGGGGACCTCAAGGAGCCGCGTTTCGGCCACCGCCGCGTGCGTCCACGCGAAGATCATGAAAAACAGGCCGAGAGCGTACAATTTATCCAACGCGGTTTCCTGCATGCCAATATTGCGGAAGACACAAGAAGATAAATGGAAGTATGGAAATGCCTGCTCTCGATATCAAGTCCCGCCGTTGCGCTGAATTGAACGCTGACCTGAGGCAATTTAACAACGATCTTCATCGGACCGAGTTGAATGCCAGCGACAAACGCAACCAGATCACGCGCAAGCGCGGCGAGATCTTACAGCAAGAAAACGAAGTTGCTCGGTGGGAAGCCTTGACCCTGGCTCCGGGCTCTGGCGGGCTCCTGCCCCTGCCGGGTCGTATCGCGGTCGGAATTGTCGGCGCCGCCAATCACGTCCAATTGGAAGCAGCGAAGCGGCGCCTGGCACAACTGCGCGACCGCGACCTGCGCGACTTCGCGACGAACTGCGTGAAATCAACCATCACATTGGCACAATCGAGCGCAACATCGCCATCGTCAGGGAAGATCGCCGGAGTCTCGGCTGTGCCTGAGGGACGTGCTTTCCAATCGGCCCGCCATCCGCTAAGTCGCGCCGCACGCACTGACACCGGAGACAGATTTCATGCGCCTTGGCGGACGGCTGGCTGCCGCGATCGACGTGCTCGCCGACATCGACACCCATTCACGGCCCGCTTCGGTCGCGCTGGCCGACTGGGGGAGGGCGCACCGCTTTGCCGGTTCGGGCGACCGGGCGGCGATCGGCAATCTGGTCTATGACGCGCTGCGCCGGCGCGCCTCGCTCGCCTTCCTGATGAATGATGACAGCCCCACGTCGCTCGCCTTCGGCGCGCTTGCCGTCTCATGGGCAATGGCACCGGGGAAGATCGCCGAAGCGCTTGAGGGCGACAAGTTTGCGCCCAACATCCCGCTTGAGCGTCTTGAAGCCCTCCCGGAGCGCGATCTGGCGCTCGCCGATCCCTGGGTCGAGGCCGATGTCGCGCCGTGGTGCGGCGACCTGATGGCCGAAAGCTTCGGCGAGGAATGGGTTGAGGAAGCCAAGGCATTCGCGGCGCGACCGCCGCTCGATCTGCGCGTCAACACGCTGAAGGCCGATCGCGACAAGGTGCTCAAGGCGCTGGCCAAGACCGGCGCCAAACCGGCCGCCATCGCCCGTCACGGCATCCGCATCAAGGCGCCGCGCCGGGAAGGGCGCCTGCCCAATGTGCAGGCCGAACCGGCGTTCCAGAAGGGCTGGTTCGAGGTGCAGGACGAGGGTTCTCAGATCGTTGCCGATCTGGTTTTCGCGCGGGCCGGCGAGCAGGTGTTCGACTTCTGCGCGGGCGCAGGCGGCAAGACGCTGGCGCTCTGTGCCGCCATGGAGAACAAGGGCCAGGTGCATGCCTGGGACGCGGATAAGCAGCGCCTTGCGCCGATTTTCGAACGGCTCAAGCGGGCCGGCACGCACAATGTGCAGGTCCATGCCGCCGATGCCGAGCTCACGCCGCTCGAAGGCCGGTTCGACCGGGTGATCGTCGATGCGCCTTGCACCGGATCGGGCACATGGCGCCGCCATCCGGACGCCAAATGGCGCCTGACGCCGCAGCAGCTTGAAAAGCGCGTCGCCGAACAGCGCGCGATCCTCGATGATGCCATGCGTTTCGTCCGGCCGGGCGGCTATCTGTGCTACATCACCTGCTCGGTCTTCGCCGAGGAGAACGAGGCACAGATCTATGCTTTTGGCGACCGGCACCCCGGCTGGTCGCTCCTGTCGGCCGGTGAGGTCTGGCAGGACCTGTTCGGCTTCGACAAGCCGCAGCCCTGGTCGGCCGATCTGAACTGCATCACGCTGACCCCGCGCGCCACCGGGACTGACGGCTTTTTCTTCGCAGTCATGCAGCGTGAGGCGCACGGGTGATTGATGGTTGTCGGCCCTGCGCCGATGGCGTATGGCCGGGCCGCACTCAGGCCGCATGTGCATCCCACCCCGATACAGGAGCCGCACCTTGACCAAGACCGACTCGCTCGACGAATTGACCGGCGGCGACCATCGCAGCCCCGGCGGCGCGTCCGGTCCCGGCGGGCGCTGGCTGTCGCTCGCCCTGTTCGTGCTCCTGACGCTTGGCGGCGGCACGCTGATCGGAACCGTCACCGCGCCCGGTGCCTGGTATGAGGCGCTGCAAAAGCCGGTCTTCAACCCGCCAAACTGGGTGTTCGGGCCGGTCTGGGCTGTGCTCTATGTGATGGTCGCCATCGCCGGCTGGCGCACATGGCTGCGCGGCTATCGCGGCCTACCCATGCAATTGTGGTTCCTGCAGCTTGCCGCCAATTTCCTGTGGTCGCCCGCCTTTTTCGGCATGCAGCTTCCGGGCCTTGCGCTTTTGATCATCATCGTCATGGGCGCGCTGACCTTCCTGTTCATCCAGTTGACCTGGAAGCCGGATCGCGTTTCGGCGCTCCTGATGCTGCCTTACATGGCTTGGGTGACGTTTGCCGGGCTGATCAATCTGACCATCTGGTGGATGAACTAGCAGGTCGGGTCGCCGGGCGATTGCCTCCGGCGCGCCGCTGGCGTAAGCGCTGATCATGGTCCACCATGAGAGGGCGATCCCATGACCGCCAGCCTCGAACGCACCGGCCACTGTCTTTGCGGCGCGGTGCGCTTTACCGCAACGCTCAACAAGCCGGAGGTTGGCGCGTGCCATTGCGCGATGTGCCGGCGCTGGGCATCCGCCCCGTTCATGGCGATCGATTGCGCCGATCTCAGCTTCGAGGATGAGGATCATGTCAGGCGCTTCCGCTCGTCGGACTGGGCCGAGCGCGGTTTTTGCGATCGCTGCGGCAGCGCGCTGTTCTATCACATCATCGGCGGCGACAATTACCAGATGGCCGCCGGACTGCTTGACGACCAGACGGGCCTGGCTTTCACGCATCAGGTCTTCATCGACAAGAAGCCCGACCACTACGCCTTCGCGCAGGAGACCAGCAACCTGACCGAAGCGCAGATCTACGACATGTATGCCCCACCCGGCACCGAGCCGATTCCCGACGAGACAAAATGACCGATACGCCCCATCCCGACACCGTCCTGATTATCGATTTCGGCTCGCAGGTGACCCAACTCATCGCGCGCCGGGTGCGCGAAGCGGGCGTCTATTCGGAAATCGTCCCGTTCCAGTCGGCCGAAGAAGGCTTCGAGCGCCTCAAACCCAAGGCTGTGATCCTGTCGGGTGGGCCGGGCAGCGTCCCCGAAGAGGGCAGCCCGCGCGCGCCGGAGATCGTCTTTCAATCGGGTCTGCCCGTGCTCGGCATCTGCTATGGCCAGCAGACCATGGCGGCCCAATTGGGCGGCTCGGTCGAAAGCGGCCACCATCGCGAATTCGGCCGCGCCTATATGACCGTCGATGCGCAAAGCCCGCTGTTCGAGGGCGTCTGGAATGTCGGCGAACAGCATCAGGTCTGGATGAGCCATGGCGACCGCGTCACGCGATTGCCCGACGGGTTCGACGTGATCGGCTCGTCGCCCAATGCGCCGCTCGCCGCCACCGCCGACGAGGCGCGGCGCTACTATGCCGTCCAGTTCCACCCCGAAGTGGTCCACACGCCCGATGGCGCGAAGCTCTTGTCCAATTTCGTGCACAAGATTGCCGGCCTGTCGCGCGATTGGACCATGGCCGCCTACAAGGATCAGGCGATCGCCGCGATCCGCGAACAGGTGGGCGATGGCAAGGTCATTTGCGGCCTGTCGGGCGGCGTTGATTCGTCAGTTGCCGCGCTCCTGATCCATGAGGCGATCGGCGATCAGCTCACCTGCATTCTGGTCGATCACGGCCTGATGCGGATGAACGAAGCGGCCGACGTGGTCGCCATGTTCCGCGAGCATTACAACATCCCGCTCGTCCATGTGGACGCATCCGACATCTTCCTCGACGCGCTCGCCGGCGAAGCCGATCCCGAAACCAAGCGCAAGACGATCGGCCGGCTCTTCATCGAGGTGTTCGAGGCCGAGGCCAAAAAGCTGGGCGGCGCCGATTTCCTCGCCCAAGGCACGCTCTATCCCGACGTGATCGAGAGCGTCTCCTTCACCGGCGGTCCTTCCGTGACGATCAAAAGCCACCACAATGTCGGCGGCCTGCCCGAGCGGATGAACATGAAGCTGGTCGAACCCTTGCGCGAACTGTTCAAGGACGAGGTGCGCGAACTGGGCCGCGAACTGGGCCTGCCCGATCAGTTCATCGGCCGCCATCCGTTTCCCGGGCCGGGCCTCGCCCTGCGCCTGCCGGGCGGGGTGACGCGCGACCGGCTCGACATTTTGCGCCAGGCCGATGCGATCTATCTCGACGAGATCAGGAAGGCCGGCCTGTACGATGCCATCTGGCAGGCCTTTGCGGTTCTCCTGCCGGTCCAGACGGTCGGCGTAATGGGCGACGGGCGCACCTATGAATATGTCTGCGCCTTGCGCGCGGTGACCTCTGTCGACGGCATGACCGCCGATTTCTATCCCTACGATATGGGTTTTCTGGGTCAGGCCGCGACCCGCATCATCAACGAGGTCCGCGGCATCAACCGCGTCGTCTATGACGTGACGTCAAAGCCCCCAGGCACCATCGAGTGGGAATGATCTTGGTATGGATACCGCTTCCGCGCTGTTGAGCCAAAGCCTTACAAGTAATTGACATCATCGGCTTTTCGATGTCGCGCCAGTGAACGCTGACCATGGCCACTGCGCTGAAGTCGTGATGGCTGACGGTCCTTGGAAGCTGTGATCCGGCGGGTTCCGCTCGATCCCGTCGCGATCAGCGACAGCGCTGACGATGATGCCTCCAAAGCGCGGATAGGACAACGCGGGTCGAACAGCCATGGCGACCCTCGCAAGCCCTTGGATTGCCTGGCCTTACAAGCGATCGGATGACCGAGCGAGCGTCCTGAAACTCACCTTCGCTACAGCCGCGAAAGCGGACCTAGAACGGCAAGTTTAGCCGTTCCCTTCATAGTCTTAAATTCTCTGGCAGGTGGAAACTTCGAGATGGCGCACCCGGGAAGATTTGAACCCGTGATCTTTGCCTTCGGAGAGTGACCCAGCGATGTTTCCAGGCATCTCCGAAGACGATTGCGCCTTCGAGCTCTTCTCAGGACTGCATCGGACAGCTCACGAATTCCACTTTGGATCATTAGGCACTTCAGTGTTCATCATCGCAATCCGATCTGGGACAGCAAACGGCGAACCGACCTGGTTGCTACTCGATGGATGCTCTCGGGATCAACGCCCGTGAATTCTCCGTCTTCGACGATCATGCGCCCATTGACCAAGACATGATCCACCGGAGCCGCGCCACCCAGAACCACGGTTTCAAGGAAACGGTCCGCCCCCAGTTCCGTTGTCTGATCGGGGGCTCTGAGGACAATGTCCGCGCGCTTGCCAGGTTCGATCGATCCCAATTCCTTGGCGGCGCCGATGTTCCTGGCGCCATTGATCGTCAACATGCGAAACAACTGTTCCGCGGACACGGGATCGCCCGACGCCAGACCGCAGACCCAGCCGAGTTTTGCAAGATCACCAAAATTGAATGCGCGCGGGATATCGGTGGCGAGCGCGACACTGGTCCCCGCTCGATCGGCCGACGCCATGCGGCCCCGGGCGGCGTCTTTGCCGATCATGGATAGTTGTCCATAGGGACACCAGTTCAGCCCGACACCGGTGTCGGACAGGATCTGCAGGTCCGCTGGCGTGCAGGCATTCAAATGGGTGAGCGTGACACGGCCTGAGAGCAGGTTCCGCTCGGCCAGTGCCGCGAGCGCCGGTTTACCCGCCTCCCGCTCCAGAAAAGCCAGCGTGCGCGGCGCATAGCCAAGGTGCTTTTGAAAGGCCACATCATTGTCTTCCGCAAGTTGCAACGCCGCGGCATGCAGCTCGAAACTGTCCGTGCCTTCGCCATAGATGCCGATAAAACCGCGGACGGTCGCATCGGGGTCGGTGTTTCTGTGGAGTTCGCCGCTGAGGCGTTTCAGAGCGCCGTCGAGGTCCGCGCTCCAGACATCCAGAAACGAGCCGCCGAAGAAGTCGGGAAAATTCTCGGCTAGGAAAGCCGCGCGATCGCCGACATAGGGGTCTGTCAACCAGGCGCGTAGGCCCAACTGCTGGACGGCGTCTGCCACCGCGTC
Organism: Phyllobacteriaceae bacterium; assembly: GCA_024742765.1. Classification (GTDB taxonomy): domain Bacteria; phylum Pseudomonadota; class Alphaproteobacteria; order Rhizobiales; family Rhizobiaceae; genus Roseitalea. The sequence goes on from JANSXT010000013.1 coordinate 46,403, forward strand.
GGTGCTCAGCACCGTGCCGGGATCGACAAAGCCGGTAAAGCCGGCACGCACCATCTCCATGCCCGTAAGCAACGCGCTGGCGTGCTCGTCCTCCGGCGTGAGATGCTGCTTCCAGTGCCCCATGGCCGTGGGGCGACCCGCCGCCGTCGCGCGGTCCATCGCCGGCAGAACGGACCGCGCCGTGTACTGCGAAACGTGAATATGGGAATCGATGAAGCCCGGATGGAGACACCCTCCTCGCGCATCAATGGTCCGGCGGGCTTTGACATTTGCCGAAACGGATGCACTGGTGCCTACGGCGACCAGCCGTCCGTCGGCGATCGCCACCGCTCCATCGGCAATGACGCGATTTTCGGCATCGGCCGTAAAGATCGTCGCGTTGACGACCAAGACGTCGCAAGGCCTGTGCCGAGAGCCGGGCATTCAAGCCGCTTCCTCATTGAGACATCGGACAAGAGTCGCGCTTTTTTCGAGGAAGCTGGCGAAAGCCTCGCCGATCCTGTCGACATCGGCCTCTGTCATCGGCGTGGACAGACACGCCGCTGCGCCCTTGGGCAGCAGGATGCCTGCCTCGAGGAAATGATCGGTCAGCTGCGACATGGCTTTCTGGGCGGAAGCCGAATTCACCGTTTGCCGGAACTCGCGCGGTGGCACACGATTTGGGTGGATGCGGAAAAGAGAGCCGACGCCGGTCACACAGAACGGCGCACTTCTTTCATTGGCAACGGACGCAAGCGCCCGCCTGACGCGGTCACCCAGCCGTTCCAGATGTTCGAACGTGTCCGGCGTCAGCGCTTGCAGCGCCGCGGCGCCGGCGACCATGGACAGGGGATTGGCCGAGAAGGTTCCGCCCTGGGGCAGTCTCGCCCGACCGCCGCTGCCATCGAAGACGCCCATAACCTCCGCGCACCCCCCGACCGCGCCGATCGGCAGACCGCCGCCAATGATCTTTCCGAGCGCGAACAGATCCGGTTCCAGACCGTGCCGGTGCGACGCACCCTCATAGGACTGGCGAAAGTTCAGGACCTCGTCGGCGATGATAAGGATGCCATGCTCGCGGCACACATTGGACACCGCGTCCAGTAATGCCGGCTCCGGCGGGATCAGGCCCGCGCGACTTGGCATCGGGTCGATCAACAGGCAGGCCAGCTCGTCGGCGTTTTCCGAAAGCAGATGCGTTGCGCCTGCGACATCGTTGAAGCGAAGGACAACAGTCTCGTCTAAAACGGACGCGGGCATTCCGTCATAATAGGGAACGGATGCGGGCTTGTTGGGCATCCCCCAGATACCGGGATGGGTGAATTGGCTGACTTCCGCCCAGTCATAGGCGCCGTGATAGGCTCCCTCGATCTTTGCGATCTTCGGCCGACCGGTGAACGCCCGGGCGGCCTTGATCGCAAACATGACCGCTTCGGTCCCGGTGTTCACGAAACGAACCCGGTCAAGCCCTGGGACCCGGTCGCAAATCAGGTCGGCGAGCGCGATTTCTGCCTCAGTCGGGTTTGCAAAACAGGTGCCGGCCTGCAGTTGTGCCTGAATTGCTTCGGTGACGGGTCCGAAGCCATGGCCGTGAATGAGCGTGGTGAAATTGTTGTTGAGATCGAGAAAGCGGCGGCCGTCAACATCCGTGACATAGGCGCCATCACCGCTGGCGAGATAGCGGGGATAGGGGCTTCGCTCGATCGTTGCCCTGGTTGTGCCATCGGGAAAGACGGACTTGGCCCGCTCGAAGGCGGAGATGGAGTTTTTGTCCTTGTCGGCGCCGGTGTCAGCAACTGGCATTTGAAGCTGCCTTCAAACTGATTGATGGAAATTCTTGCACAACGAAGTCCGGGACATGATCGACGTCTTCCGGATAGACCGGGCGGCGGCGCCTGTAGGGAAACTGCCCTGGGCGGTAGTTTGTTATCCCTTGCGTGTCGGCCACAACGCAGGGCCCCACATCGCTGAAAGACATCCGAAAATGGAACCCGGATTTGACGATGATGACATCGAAGTCCTCAAAGCGGAGGCCGAGGTGCAGGAACGCGTTGACGTCCTGGGAAAACGCCGGACGGGTGGTCACAACAACCGTGATGCGGTCTGACCTGAGAACGGCAACCGGCCCCATTTCGGCCTGCTCGCCCGCCAGGAGCGGGCCTTTCTGAACGAAGCGGCCATCGCCGAGCGCATCCACCTGCCACACTCTGACGAGCGGCTTCGCCGTCCTGGAATAGCCCGCTCCGAGGCCCAGTTCGATCGTCTGGCCGACGCCCATCCGTGTCGCCGATCGGACGGCCTCCGGATCGGTGATCATGGCCAGGATTCGGTGCGCCGGCGCCAGTCTGGACGCTTCACTGATGACGCCGGGATCATCGCCCGGCGCGCCCGCCAGGACCCGGTCCCCCTGATCGCCGATAATCAATGGCCGGCCCTCTGCCGTGCTGGCCTTGTGCGCGCGCAAGGCTTCGGCAACGGAAGGGCGGTCGGACGCGAACTCGTCACGGCGAGCCCAGAAATCTCTTGCGACCTCCAGTACCGCGGCCGGGGCGGCATCGTCCTTTCCGTCCGCGATCACCGTGACGCACTGACCGGCTCCCGGCGCATCGAGATAGGCCGTCGTGTTGTAGATGGAGACGTCCAGAAAGCCGTGCTTGTCAGCAAGGGCCGAACGCAGCCCGTGCAGATCCTTCAACGGTCCGGTCGCAGTTTCCATTTTGGCCCCGATCACAAGCGGCACCCAGACCGCTGTCGTCACCGGGGCAACCTCGCCACGCAGCATGGCCATGAGCAGTCGGGCGGCCGTCGCGCCGGCGATATCATAGTCGATGTGCGGGTTTTCCTTGCACGCGATGCAGATATCGGCGTTCTCCAGCATGCGCGGTGTCAGATGCGCGTGCAGGTCAAGCGCAATGGCGATGGGTACATCGGGACCGAGAAGCTGACGAAGAGAATTTAGAAGAGCCCCTTCCGGATCGGTGTCGGACTCGGTCAGCATGGCACCATGAAAGCCGAGGAAGACGCCATCGGGTTTCAACCGCTCCGCTCGATCCGCGATCTCCTTAACGAATTGCACGAACACGGCGTCACGAACGGGACCGCCGGGCGGGGCGACGGCGGAGAAGCCTCCCACAACTTCTGCCCGCAAGGCGTCAAGCTCCTTGACCGCGCCGCCCAATACGGAGCCTGAGCCGCGTGCCTTGTCGAGCAAGGCCGCGCCTTCGACAACGGAAAAGGCGTCGAGATCAACCCTCAGTGAACTGAAACTGTGCCCTTCATGGAAAAGCTCGGAAACGAATATGCGGGTCATGGTCCCACATACTCCGCGCCGGTCGCATCGATTATCGCGCCGTTGATGAAGCGGGACTCGGCGCGACACAGGAACTCGACGATGCCCGCAAGATCATCGGGCTGGGCGACATAACCCGCAGGGATGTTGCGGACGGCGGCCTTGTTTTGATCCGACAGGGCCCCGCCGGTCATTTCGGTCGCCACGTTGCCGGGCGATACGACATTGGCGGTGATGCCGAACTCGGCATATTCAACCGCGATGGATCGAGCCAATCCGGACAAGGCAGCCTTCGAGGCCACATAGGATGCACCGGCAAACCGTGGCGTAAAGCGCGCCGCCGAAGAGCCGATCAGGACAATCCGGCCAAAGCCTTGTGAGATCATGCCGGGAAGGACCGCCTGGCAACAGCGAAACGCGCCCGTCAGATTGACGGAAAACACATCGTCCCACTCGCTCTGCCCGATTTCATGGAGGGGAACGCGGCGGCCGTTTTTCTTCGGCGAGATGCCGGTGGCGTAGACAAGGCACGAGACCGGTCCCAGTCGCCGCCTGGTCTCGCGGACGAAACCTGCCAGCTCAGCCGGATCGCGGACGTCCACTTGTCCACCGAGGGCGCCCGCAGCCGGCCCCAGAAGCTGTTGCGTTTCTTCAAGATGCGCCCAACTGCGCCCGAAATAGGACACGTCATAGCCTTGCTTGCGGCACCGCAGAACCACGCTCCTGCCGATCCCCGAAGTGCCCCCCGCCACCATGACGGTCTTATTGTTCTGGCCGATGTCCGGCATGTTTGGCCCGATCGAAAAAAGGCGGTCTGACCGACGATGATATCAGACCGCAGTTCAGGGAGGTTATTTCAGTCCGATGATCTCAAGATCGCTGTCCATGCTCGCATAGCCCTCTTCGAGCAAAGTCCGGTATTCAGCGCTTGAGAAATAGGCCGGCTCCATGCCGAGACCGCTCATTGTCTTTTGAACTTCCGGATCGTTCAACGCTTGGGCAAACGCGTCCTCCAGAACCTTGAGTCTGTCCTCAGGAACGCCGGCCGGCGCGGCGAGCCCCGCATAGCTCTCAACAAAGAGATCAACGCCGGCATCTTTGATTGTCGGGACATCCGGCATCTCGAACCACGGCACTGAGCTGACGGACGCCAGCAGACGCAGATTGTCCGATTTGACCTGCGGGACGACGTTGGTCGGCCCTTCAAGATTGAAGTCGACGACGCCGGCGATCGTCGCCGTAACCGATTCCTGGCCGGACTTATAGTTGACGGCTTTGAAGTCCGCGCCCAGCTCCTGCTGCAGCTTCGCCATGAAGATTTTCGTCAAGGTGTCGGTCGCCGCATAGGTGATTTCCTGACCTGATCTGGCTGCATCCAGGAAATCCTCGATCGTTTGGTAAGGAGAGTCCTTGCCGACCGAAATGCCCGACCTGTAGCGCGCATGGCCGAGAATGAAGTCGAAGCTGTCCAGCGAGTAGGCGACCGGCGTGAGATGCGGCGAAACGGCCATCGGAGAAAAACTTGCAATGCCGATCGTATATCCGTCCGCTTCTGCGGCGGCGATATTGGTCGGCCCGACAGTGCCACTGCCACCTGTTTTGTTCACCACACGGATCGGCTGTCCGAGGAATTCCTCGGCGCCCTTGGCGAGGACGCGAGCCGACAGATCAGTTCCTCCGCCCGCGCCATAATTGACGATGAGGGTTATCTCCTTGTCGGGAAAACCTTCGGCGTGGCCGACCGCGGGCAGGCTCGCAGCCATAACCGACGCAGCGAGCACCTTGAGCGCAACGCGTCTTTTCATGTTCGATCCTCCAGTTTATAGTATATGATATACGATTTTATCATGCGTGAATCAGTGTCATTCGTCAAGCTTCAGTCCAGAATGGTGGGCAGTCGAACCTGAAAAGCGGCTTCCAGGGCGACATAGACGACGACCGGTGTGACGACCGAGAGCACAAGGGCAGCCCATCCGCGCTCGTTCATCATCCAAGTGAAGCACAATATGTAGAACACGGCCCCCAACAGATAGCCGGCGACGTTCAAAACGAGGAAGCCAACGAGAACCACGCCGATGATGGCCAGCGATCGAAAAACGGCGGATCCTCCGATCTCAACGGGTTCGCCGACATTTCTGGTCCATTGATCGGCCAGGTAGAGCAGCGAAAGCGCCAGCCACGCATAGGCCAGCGTATCGGGATAGACGCGCGGGCCGATCTCCTCCAGTCCGCTTGTCGGGATCTGGTCGTCAAAAACGAAGAGCAGCAAGATGCAGGGCATCGCTGCTGAGATAAGCGCGATACAGCTTTCAAATGCGCGTCGTGAGAGCTTCACCGACCTGTCTCCATTCACTGCTTGCCGCCCGACGCCTGTCTTCGCATCTTCCTGCGTTGGTAAAAGACCCATCCCGCTGACAGGATCGCCGCAATCCAGAAGGCGTTGCCAAGGGTGCTCGACAGGAAAATGTCATACTGACCGCTGGACAGTTCGAGCGATCGGCGGAAATTGTCTTCCAGAAGAGGTCCCAGAATGAAGCCGATGAGAAAAGTCGTGCGCGGGATGTCGGCCTTGACCATCAGGTAGCCGACCACGCCGAAGAAGAACGTGATCCCGACATCGAAGAGGCTCTGCTGAAAGGCGTAGGTTCCCACGATCGCCAGCACGAAGACCACCGGGAACAGGAGGCCCGTTCGCACGCCCGCCAGTCGAACGAACACGCGAATTGCCAACAATCCCGCAACGAGCAGAACGGCATTGGCCACCAACAGACCGACATAAAGCCCGTAGACGACATCGGGCGATTCCTGAAAGATCAGCGGGCCGGGCGTCAGGCCCTGGATCAGGAACGCCCCGATCAGGATCGCTGCTTCGATGTCGCCGGGGATTCCAAGTCCGAGCAGCGGGATCAGGTTGGCGCCGCTGACGGCGTTGTTGCCGGACTCGGCGCCGGCGATCGCTTCGACCGAACCCTTTCCGAACTTTTCGGGCTTTCGCGCAATGCGCCAAGCCGTGTCATAGCCGAGAAACGCGCCGAGCGTCGGCCCCAGCCCGGGGACAACGCCGATGATCGTACCCAGGATCGATCCGGCCGCGATCGGCCGTGCCATCAGGCGCGCGTCCTCGCGCGTGATGCGCGAATCATCGCGGTGGCGCGGTGGTGGGATGTGTGCCCGCGACGCCTCCCTGCGCTGCTCGATCTGGCGCAGAAGCTCGGCGACGGTCATGATGCCGATGAGGACGGCGATCAGCGACACGCCGCCGTAAAGATGGATTTCGCCAAAAGCCAGCCGCGGAATTCCCGTCGACGGATCCAGCCCGACCATGGCCAAGCTCAGTCCCGCAACCGCAGCAATGAGCCCCTTGATCAAGGACGTTCCCGCTGCCGAGCCGACGACGGTGAGCGCGAACACGGTGAGGGCCGTATATTCCACGGGCCCGAACTGCAGCGCCACGCGTGCCAACTGAACCGCGCTGATGATGAGGATGATATCGCTGAACGTGTCTCCAATGACCGAGGCGATCAACGAGACCTTCAACGCCTTGAGCCCTTTTCCCTCCTTTGCGAGCGCCTGGCCGTCCTCCACGGTAGCGGCCGCCGCGGACGTTCCGGGCGCGCGCATCAATATGGCTGAAATGGATCCGCCGAAGATGCCGCCCTTGTACGCGCCGGTCATCATCAGAAGCGACGCGACGGGATCAAGGGTGAGCGTGAAGGGGATCAGCAGCGCAATGGCCATCGTGGCCGACAGGCCGGGTATCGCGCCCAGCACGACGCCACCGAAGACCCCTGCGACGAGGAAAATGAGGTTTCCGGGGGCAAAGACGTGATTGATCGCGAGGAGGACGGCGTCCATGCTAGGCCGCCACGCCGTCGGTCACGAGAGCATCAAGCAGGGTGACCGGCGGGAAGGCGGCCGGATCCGTGGTCACGTCGATAAGGGTGGGCCCATCATGCTTCAGAGCCTCACGAAACTGCGATCGAAACGCCTCGATTGAACCGGCGGTGTGGCCTTTGCAGCCGACGGCCCGGGCGATCGCCGCGTGATCGATGGCGCCAATCGGGATCGCGGCGGTATGGCGGCCGAACTTCACCAGTTCGGCATCGCGTTGATATCCCAGCACGCCATTGTTCAATATCACGTTGATCACCGGAAGCCCGTAGCGTACGGCTGTTTCGAGCTCGCCCCAGACATGGGCGAAACCGCCGTCGCCGCTGAGCACGACCACGCGCTGTCGCGGACATGCGATGGCGCTGCCGATGCCCATGGGAAATCCCCAGCCGAGACCGGCCAGACCACGCGGTGTGATGAAGCGTTGGGAAGGCTCTTTGGCCAGTCCGTAAGCACACAGCCAGGCTGAGGAATAGCTGGCATCGGCGACGAAGATCGTGTCGGGCGTTGCCTGGTGCAGCATGTCTTCGACGATCTGTTCCGGCCGCACACCTTTGCCGGTTTCGCGCACGCCGCACTCCGCCAGGCTCCGGCGGTTCGGTATCAGGGCGGGCAGACGGTCCTGGCGCCCGGCCGCGCCGCTGTCTGGCCTGTCTTCAAGAACCGCTAGCAGAGACCGCAGCGTTGCCTTGGCGTCGCCGACCAGCCGGAGGCTTGGATAGTTGCGGCCGATCTCGACACCATCGACATCGAGGTGAATGAATCGGGCGCCCTCCGGAAAAAGGGTCCAGCTGTCCGTTCCGTTCTGATTTGTCCTTGCGCCCGCAAACAGGATCACATCGGCCTTTTGGACATAATCGCGGACATCCCTGTTTGGCGCAGCCTTGCCCAACAGATATCCGATAACGCCGAGCGACAATGGCTCCGACTCGTCCACCACACCTTTACCCATGAGCGTCGTGCCGACCGGAAAGGCATGCTCTGTCATCAACTGTTGCAATTCGGGTTCTGCGTGAGAGGAGCGACACCCGCCACCGGCGACGATGAGCGGAAACTCCGCATTGGCCAACATGTCGGCCGCTGCCGTCACATTCTCGTGGGCCGCAACAGGCCGGTCGGCGGGAAAACTCGCCAGCGGCTGTATCGGACGGGCCATGGATCCGGCCGCTTCGGCCATCAAGAGGCCCGCTGGGACCAGAAGAACGACCGGGCCCGGCCGCCCTGAGACGGCGTTGTTGATTGCGATGTCGACATAGTCGCGTGCGCGCCCAGCGTCGTCGATTCGGCCGACCCATTTGGCGCAGGACGCAAACAGCGCCAAATGGTCGAGTTCCTGAAACGCGTTCTTCTCCCGGTGCAGCAGATCGACTTCCTGCACGATGGCCAGAACGGGGGTGGATGTCTTCATGGCTTCCGCAAGGCCGGGAACCAGCAGCGTGGCTGCCGGACCGTTCTGCGCACCGATCACGGCGATGCGGCCCGACATGCGTGCATAGGCATCGCAAATCGCCGTCCCGGCATTTTCCGTGCGTACATGGATTTGCCGGATGCCGGTCTCCTCGGCGGCCAGAAACAGCGCCGATGGAAGGCTTTGCCCCACCATCAACGCCACACCATGGTCTTCAAGACGGCTTACGATCGCGTGCGCAACAGTGGTCATGAGGTCCTCAATTTTCAAATATCATATATGATTTTTTGAGGCACGCAACCGGGCATTTATCTGTTTACGGGATGCAGCTTAAGTGGCGCTGCGCCGCCCAATCACTTTCGCAGATGCGCGAGAATGATCTCCGTCCCTTCTTCAATATCTCTTTGTATCGCCTGCCGCGCGGCCACCGCATCCTGAGTGTCGAGGGCGCGCAGAAGCGCTTCATGAGGATGGTTGGGCAAAGGCGTGCGGTAGGAATATTGGTAGAGCACGTTCAGGAGCGGCCCGGAACGTAGCCACAGTGTTTCCAGGACCGATGTAGTGGACCGAAGCCCGGCGATCTTCGGCAATGCGAAGTGAAAAGCCCTGTTGAAACGCAGGACATCATCGAACTTGCCCTTTGATCGCGCCGCTTCCAGATCGCGATTGATCTTGTGGATCTCCTTGAGCTGCGATGCGCTTCGGCGCTCGGCCGCGTCGGCCGCCGCCATCCCTTCGAGATGCTGTCTGATGCGTGCGATTTCCGTGTAGTCCGCCGCGCTGAGTTCGACCACGGTTACGGAGTGGTTGGGGCGTAGATCCAGCGCGCCTTGCGCCAAAAGCAGGCGGATCGCCTCGCGTATGGGCGTCGGACTGATGTCGAATTCCTTGGCAAGAGACGCGATCGTTATCTTCTCGCCTGGCTGATACCTTCCAGCAATAATGTCGCCTCTGAGGGATTGGTAGGCTCTGTCAGCCAGCGAGAGATCTTCCAGTTTCTTCAATGGGTCAGCCGTCGCATTGGTTTCGCATTCGCCTATACGATATACGAAATGCCCTGCAGCATGCCAGACCCTCATTCGCCTTTCTGTCTATTTGAAGATGCCGAGCTTTAGGGTTTGCGGGGTCCGACCGGCCGGCTGCCGGTTTCGTGAACACGCAGCAGACGCTTGACTGTTCGTTTGTGTACGGCGAGCCATGATTCAGGTGATGCAACAGCGCGTGGCGATCGCGCGATCACTGTGCATGCAGCCGGACATCATGCTGTTTGACGAGCCGACATCGGCGCTCGACCCTGAGATGATTGGCGACGTGCTCGATGTGATGGTCTCGCTGCCGAGCGGCGGAATGGGAACGATCTTTATGACGGGTGAGATGGACATTGCCCGTAAGGTGGCCAATCGCGTTTTGTTCAACAATGCCCGCGCAGAGCGCCCGTGCAATGAAATTTCTGGACCAGATGCTCAGCCACTGAGCGGCAAGCGATAGTGATTTCAGCGACCGTGTCGCCTGCGCGTCAGATGAGCCGTTCGGTGCTGTGTAGGACGCCGTCCGCGTCGCCGTAGAGCCAGTCGCCCGGTTTCATGGCGGCCCCGCCAATCGTGATCGGGCAGCCGGCTTCGCCCCAGCCCTTCTTGGCGCTTTTGACCGGGCTTGTGCCAAGCGCGTAGACGAGCGTGTCCATCCGGTCGATCTCGGCGCTGTCGCGGATGGCGGCGTTGAGCACGATGCCTGCCCAGTCGTTCTTGATGGCGATTTCGGCCAGCATGTCGCCGAGCAGCGCGATGCGCGTCGAGCCGCCGCCGTCGACAGCCAGGACGCGCCCCTCGCCGGGCGTTTCGAGCTGGGCGCGGACGACCGCATTGTCCTCGAAGCATTTGACGGTCTGGACGGGGGCGGCAAAGGACCGCCCTTGGCCAAACCGGCGAAAGGGCAGGTGGACGAGTGTCAGTTTCGATGCACGGTCGTCGATCAGATCGGCGGTTTTCATCGGGCCTCACATGGTCTTGAACGTCGTTTTCAGTTCAGCCACCTCTTCGGGCGACAAAAGGCGCCGGGGCATGCCGCGTGTCGCCATCAGGAGTTTTGCCGTTTCTTCCAGTTCCTCGGCGGCACAGACGGCCGAGAACAGGTCTTTGCCGCTGACCACCGGCCCGTGATTTGCGAGCAGCACCGCCGCGTATTGGCCTTTCAAATGCCGGATCATGTCGCCGGTGCGCGGGTCGCCCGGCTTCACATAGGCCAGGCGCTTTACCGTGCCGACGCGCATGACGACATAGGGCGTCAGCGGCGGAATGCAGTCATTGGGATCGATGTCATCAAGGCAGGACAATGCCGTTGCCCAGGTGGAATGCAGGTGCACCACCGCGCCGCATTGCGGTCGGGTCTCGTAGAAAGCCTGATGCAGGAACACTTCCTTTGTCGGCGGATCGCCGGCGATATGGTTGCCGGCCATATCGAGCTTGGCGATGCGGTCCGGGTCGATGTTGCCGAGCGTCGAATTGGTCGGTGTCATCAGGATCGCATCGCCGATCTTCGCCGATACGTTGCCGGCGGTGCCGACGCTGAAGCCGCGCTGGAACAGCGACGCGCAAAGGGCCGACATTTGCTGCCGGAGATCATGTTCGTCACCCATCCACGTTTCCTTCCATCACGCGCAGCGCCTTGGCAAAAAAATCCTCGCCGCCGAAATTGCCCGATTTCAGTGCCAAGGCAACGACCATGCCCTGGCCCAGCGTCAGCACCGGCACGCCGGGGTCGATCTGTGGTCCGATATGCATGGCGCGATGCCCCAACTGCACGGTGACCGCCTGCGCAACCGCGCCCGAGGTCTCGCCGCCCGCCACGACGATCCGCCGGCAGCCATTGGCGACCAGCATCCTGGCCGTGTCTGCAAACAGCGCATCCAGCTTTTCGGAAACCGCTTCCTTCCCGTAGCGCGCCTGGAGATTTTCGACGGTGTCGGGCGTGCCGGACGAGTAGACGAGCGGCGCCCTGCCGGCATTGGCAGCGATGAAATCGACAAGGGTTTGCGCCGTCACCGCACCGGACATGACCGCCGGCACATCGATCGCCATGACGGGGTGGTTCGCCGCATGGGCAGCGACCTGTCCACGGGTGGCGCCGGAACAGGAGCCGGCGAGGATCGCCTCGGGGCCGGAAACCGCGGCGGGAGGAGGCCGTCCGCCACTGGCCTTTCCAGCGCGGATGACATTGCGCGGCAGGCCCAGCGCGATGCCCGACCCGCCGGTAACGAGCATTCTTTCCGCGACCGCCTCGGCAAGGGTCAAGAGATGATCATCGGTGACCGCGTCGGCCACGATCAATGCGGCACCTGCCGCTGCCTGGCCGTCGATGGCGTTCGCAACCGCCTTGGCGCCCGCCATGACGGTTTCAAGATCGAGATGGCCGACCGGGCCGGTCGACTGGTGGCCGAGCCAGAGGCGGATGTCCGGATCGGTCATCGGCGTCAGCGGATGATGCCGCATGCCGGTCTCGCTGAGCAGCCTGTCGCCGACGAAAAGATGTCCCCGATAGACCGTTCGCCCGGTCGCCGGAAAGGCGGGACACATGATGATGCCAGTAACGCCGAGCGCTTCGGCCAGCTTTTCGGTGACGGGCCCGATATTGCCTCGCTTGGTGGAATCGAAGGTCGAGCAATATTTGAAGACGATCTGCGCGCAGCCCTGCGCCTTCAGCCAGGCAAGGGCGTCCAGACTGTCGCGAACTGCCTCGTCCACCGGCGCCGAGCGGCTCTTGAGCGCGATCACGCCTGCTTCGATGTCGGCGTCGGCGGGCATGTCGGGTATGCCGGCGAACTGCGCGGTTCGCAGGCCGCCTTCGGGCGCGACGCCCCTTGCGAGCGTGTTGGCGATGTCGCTCGCTCCGGTGAAGTCGTCCGCAATCACGCCGATCAGCATGGCGCACGCTCCACGACCCGCCGGCGCATCTCCCTGACGGCGGATTCCGGACTTGTCAGGACCGGGACCTGCGTTTGCGCGCGCAGAGCCGGCGCGGCGCTCGCCATGGAAAACTGCGCCAGAAGGATCGCATCGTGACCGGACAACGCCGCCCCGCAATCGGCGATCAGCCGATCATGCATCGCTGCATCGCCGGCGCGCTTGGCTTCCAGGGCGCCCGCGCAATGGATTGCGGTCAGTTCCGCTCCGCTGCCCGATCGCGCGGCCATCCGGCGGAACTCGGCCTGCATGCCGGCGGCGGCCGGCGGAAAGGTGTAGATCATCGCCAGGGCCTGGCCGTGGGAAAGCGCGGCGCGAAACATCGCCTCGTTGGGTTTCATCACGGGGACCGGAAGCGCTTCGTCCGCCGCTTCGATCGCCGCGCCAAAGGCCGAGCAGGTGAAAAGGACCCCATCGGCGCCGAAGCCGTGCGCATAGGTGGCGAGGGCCAGGATCCTGTCCTCGAGTTCCGGTGTCAGCGTTTCGGATTTGGCGCGGTCCACTTCCAGGCTTTCCTCGAGCACCGTGACCGTCTCCGCCTCGCGCCAGAGCACGCGTGCGGCATCTTCGATCGGTTCGATCGCCAAGCGTGTTGCATGAATGAGGGCGAGCCTGGGGCGCCGGATCATCATGGAGCACCTTTCAACACGTCTTGTGTTTCTCCGGCGCATGTCCGGTCGGCACGGCTCAGGCCGCCAGACTGACCTGGGAAACCGTGTCCGCGACAAGCCGGCCGAACACATCGGTGTTGGTTTGCCCGCCGATGTCGCGGGTCCTGTTGGCCGGTTCGGCGATGACGTGATCGACCGCTTCGGCAATGGCGCGTCCGGCATCCATCAGCGGCGGCGCTTTGCGCCGTTCGCCAAGCCAGGTGAGCATCATGGCGGCCGACAGGATCAACGAAGTCGGGTTGGCGATGTTCTTGCCGGCAATGTCGGGGGCCGAACCATGCTGTGCCTGCGCGCAGCAAAGGCCGGTTTCCGCATTGGCATTGATTGCGCCGGCCAAGCCCAGCGAGCCGGACAGTTCCGAGGCGAGATCGGACAGTATGTCGCCGTAGAAATTGGTCGCGACGACAACGTCATAGGCTTCGGGCTGGCGCACGAGCAGCGCGGCGAACGCATCGACGATCAGTTCTTCTGTTTCCACCTGGGGAAAATCGCGCGCCACAGCGCGAAAGCATTCCAGGAACAGTCCATCGGTCATCAGAAAGGAGTTGGCCTTGTGGATCGCCGCGACCTTGCGGCCGCGCTGCATGGCGAGCTTGAACGCCTCGCGGCAAATGCGCATGGACCCGTGGCGCGTGATCTTGCGCACCGACAGCGCCATGTCCGGATCGGGCATCATCTCGCCGACGCCCTTGTACATGTTGCGGTCGGGGTAAAAGCCCTCGGTCGCCTCGCGCATGATCACCAGATCCATGCCCGGCGCCTTGCTCGGCAGAAAATCGCGCGACCGGGCCGGGCGCACATTGGCATAAAGGTCGAGCCCGACCCGGAAGCCGGCCGAGACGTTGCGCCCGCCCTCGGCGACCGGCGGATAGTCCATGTGCGATTGCGTGCCCAGGATCACGCCATCGAATTCGGACCGCGCGCGGTCAAGAACCTCGTCGCGCAGTGTCGTGCCGTGCTTTTCAAGGCTGGCAAATCCAGCCTCCTCCTCGTGCATTTCGAGGCCGAGGTCGAACCGGGTGTTCGCCGCTTCGACGACATCGAGTGTCGCCGCCATGATCTCCGGGCCAATTCCGTCACACGGCAAGACCATCAACCGCATCTTCATCCTCCAACCGTCGCCCGGTGATTGGGCTCAAGATTGGTCTTTAAAGACAAAAAGTACAAAAAGCAATTCTCAATCCTGGCCACCCTGGCCGATCGTTCTCAGCAGCGCGGCCTTGCCCTTGAGCGCGCCCGCCAAGTGCTGACGCATTGCGTAGGACGCTTCGGCGATCTCTCCGCGTTCCACATGTTCGATGATCGCAAGATGGCCTTGTGTCTGGTCTACGAACCGTTCGCGGCTGACCACGGCGCGATATTCCAACAGCCGCCGCATCTGGTTCACCCGCACCAGCGCCATATGGAAATAGGGATTGCCGGAGAACTTGATCAGTTCCTCGTGGAACCGCGCACCGGCGGACAGCAGGTGCTCAACACTGCGGCTTTCGATCTCGTGGTCGAGCAGGCGTTGCTGCTCGGCCTTGAGCGCGGCAAGCATGCTCCAATCGACGCTATAGTCGGGGTCAAGCATCGCCGCCGGTTCGATCACCATCCGGAAATGATAAATCTTGTCAAACGCTTCCGGTGTTTTGGCCACGTCGAGAAAACGCCATCCATAACCCGGCTTGCGCTCCGCCCACCCCTCGCGCACCGCGCGCACCAAAATGTCCTGCAGCCGGCCACGCGTGAGTTCGTAGCGCTGGCGCAGAAACTGCTCGGTGACCTCGGCGGGAAGCGCCCCGTCGCGCCAATCGTCGGCCACGCGCTGGTAAACGGCCGAATCGTCGGGCCCCATGGCGTCAAGAATGTCCGGCGAGACCGGCCTCGTGCCCGCCGCCGAGACAAAATAGCCGCGATTGGGCCGCTTCTCGACCAGTCCGGCCTTTTCCAGCATTTCCAGCGCTTCGCGGACCGGCGAACGGGACACGCCGAACTCATCGGCCACGTTCTGCGCGCTGATATGGGATCCGGCGTCCAAAGCCCGCGCCGTGATGCGTTGGGACAGGTCGCGGGCAACCTTTGCCGCAAGCTGGTTTGTCCGCATTTACTCAAATGCCCCGCGACAAGCGGGCCGGGCCGGCCGCGCACGTTATCGATGCGCGGATAAAGCCACAGACTTGCGCCGGAATCAACGATTGGCCTTTTTTCGATTGACATCCAACTCGTTGGAGTCGCATATTGGTTTTATAACACAATAAATGCAAATTGATCGTAGGGAGGAAACCATGATCAAACGATCGACACTTGCAGCCGTCAGCGCGGCCGCTCTCGTTTCGATGTCGACGGCACCAGCGCTGGCGATGGACTATCCGAGCGAACGGCTGACCTATACGATCGCGTTCGGACCCGGCGGCGGCAATGACCGCATGTCCCGCACGCTCGTCGACATTCTCAAATCCTACGAGCTCTATCCGAACGACATCGTTGTCGAAAACCGCGAAGGCGGCAGTGGCGCGGTGGGCTTCAGCTATGTCAAGCGCCAGGCGGGCAACCCCTATTCCGCCACATCGACGAGTGGCAATTTCATCGGCACGCCGCTGGTCGCCAACACGGACTGGACCTACAAGGACTTCACGCCGATCGGTCTTCTGGCCAGCGATGCGATGTTCCTGGTGGTGCGCTCGGATTCCGACTTCGGAACACTCGATGACGTGGTCAAGGCCGCAAACGAAGGCCGGTTGACGATCGCCGGCAGCGGTTCGGCTGGCCCGGAACGCGTGACGGCGAGCCTGTTCGCCAAGGCGGCAGGCATTGAATATGAATATGTGCCCATCGGTTCGGGCGGGGAACTGGTGACGGCTTTGACATCGGCCAGCGTCGATGCGGTCGTCGCCAACCCGTCCGAAGTGGCCGGCCAGATCGAGGCAGGCACGTTCACGGCGCTCGCCTTTTCGGACTCGGCGCGCAGCACCAATCATCCCGACATTCCGACCTTCCGGGAGCTGGGCTATGATTTCGACTTCTCGCTGCCGCGCGGTGTCGTGCTGCCGCCCGACCTCGACCCCGCCGTCCAGGACTGGTGGGTCGAAACGCTCAAGAAGGCAATCGACACGCCGGAATGGCAGGAGTATTTGGTGACCAACGGCATGTCCGGCAATCCGATCTGGGGCGACGAGTTTGCCACCTATCTGGAGGAAACGAGCGCCGACTATGAAGCCGTGCTCAAGGACATCGGCGCCATCAACTAGTCTCCTCCCGAGACCAGCCGCGTGCGGGGACCTGTTCCCCGCACGCACACATTTGACGTCCCTTTCAGCGAGTCCGTCATGAAGAAGTGGTTCGCCGCCGCCCTCCTGGTCCTTTCGATCGGCTACACCGCCTACGGCCTTTCGACGCTGACACTGTTCACCGCATCAGGCCGTCCGGCTGCGGGCTTTTTTCCACTTTTCATCGGGCTGCTGCTTGTCATCACCTGCGCGGTCAACCTTCTGGGCGACATCCGCCAATGGGCCGCCGAAAAGGCGACCGGCGCCCGGCACGCACACCGACCGGAACCGGCGGCCGAAAAGAGCGCCGAGGCGCTGGGCATCGAAACCGCCGCCTTGGATGGCGGTGCCGAACATGGCCGGGACGTGCTGATCGTGTTCGGCTATGTGTGCGCCTTCGTTGCGGCGCTGAAGGTTCTGGGCGCGCTCCTTTCCATGATCGCCTTCATGCTGGTGTTCCTTTTCACGTTCAATCGTGGGCACACGGTCACCAACATCGTCTACAGCCTGGCGCTTCCGGGGTTCCTGTTCTGGCTGTTCAAGATCCTGCTCAACGCGTCGCTGCCCGTCGGGCCGCTTGGCGTGTGATCGTCGCCAATCCGCGAATGCAACGGGCCGCCATCCATGATCGCTGACATCGTCGCCAACCTGTCGTTGGGCCTTTCCATCGCCGCCTCGCCCGAGGGGTTCCTGTTCCTTCTGATCGGCGCTTTCGTCGGGATGATCGTCGGTCTGTTTCCTGGCTTTGGCCCCGCCGCCGGCATTGCGGTGCTGATCCCGATGACGTTCGGCCTGGAGCCCACCATCGCCATCATCATGCTGGCCGGCATCTACTACGGCTCGATGTATGGCGGCACGATCACTTCGATCCTGATCAACACGCCGGGCGAATCGGCCACCGTCGCCTCGACGCTTGACGGCTATCCGCTAGCGCAGAAGGGCCGCGCCGGCCCCGCGCTCGTCATGCAGGCCATCGCCTCCTTCGTCGGCGGCACGGTCGGCGTCATTCTCGTCACCGCTCTGGCCCCGTCGCTGGCCGATTTCGCCTCCTCGTTCGGGCCGTCGGAATATTTTCTGATCATCGCGGTGGGCCTTTTGATGCTGACCACCATGATGGGCGAGAACAAGTTCAAGGGCTTCATCTCCGCGCTCATCGGTTTTGCGATCGGCACGGTCGGCGTCGATGTGATGAGCGGCCAGCAGCGCTTCACCTTCGGCTCGGCGGAACTGATTGGCGGCGTCTATTTCGTCGCCGTCGCCATCGGCCTGTTCGGCATCGGTGAATTGCTGCATTGCGTGCTGAACGGACAGCACCGGCAGCCAGCTAAGAAACTCCGCGTCAGCTTCCGCTCGGCGGCCTTCTGGCCCAGCCGGCAGGACTACTCGGAATGCCGTTACACATTCGCACGTGGATCGGCGATCGGATTCATCGCCGGTGTTCTACCCGGTTCGGGCGCGACGCTTGGCTCGATCATCGGCTATTCGATCGAAAAGAAGATCGCAAAAGACCCCGAAAATTTCGGCAAGGGCGAGATGCGCGGCCTGGTTGCGCCGGAGGCGGCCAACAATGCAGCCTCGGCCGGTGCGATGGTACCGCTGCTCTCGTTGGGCATTCCCGGTTCGGGCGCGACGGCGGTTCTGCTCGGCGCCTTCTTGATGTGGGGTCTGCAACCCGGACCGCTGCTGATCGTCAACGATCCGGGCTTTGTCTGGGGCCTGATCGCAAGCATGTATCTGGGCAATCTGATCCTGATCGCTCTGAGCATCTTTGCGATCCCGCTTTTCGTGAAGTTCCTCGATATCCCGTACGTTCATGTGGTGCCGGTCATCGTGTTGCTCTGCGTGATCGGCGCGTTCGCGATCAATGCCAGCATTGTCGAGACGTGGATTCTTGTCGTCAGCGGTGCGATCGGCTTTGCGATGAAGAAATACGGCTATTCGCCGGCGGCTACCGTTTTGGCGCTGGTCTTGGGCTCGATGGCCGAGGAGACGTTCCTGCAGACCTACATCATCTCGGACGGGACGATGAACCTGTTCTGGGAGCGGCCGGTCTCGCTTGTGCTAAGCATCATGCTGATTGTCGTGATCGCCGCGCCGCTGATCGGCATGCTGGCGCGTAGACTGAGCCGCGGCAAAACAATAGCCGGTGATGTTTGAGCGCTTGCGGATGGCGCACCGAAGAAGAGCGCTTGTCATGTCGAGAACCGGTGTTTCGGACCCTGCAGGGTTCAGGGAACAGATCGTCGCGCTTCGCCGTCTCCATCCCGAGGAACGGCAATTGCATCGGTCCGCTGCTTGCCCGGACGGCCCGCCCGAGCGGCGCGCCGTTCCGCGATCTTGCTGCAAAACCCATCCGGCAGAACGATCCCATCCAGTCGCCGACGTCTGAGAGGACCATATGGCGGGTGCGGCTCCGCCAACCGTCGCAGCATCGCTTAAAGCTCGACGGGCCGACCGGTCTTCAGGCTCTCGGCAGCCGCGTCTGCGATCAGTTGTGCCTTCAGCCCGTCCTCGATAGCAGGCGAGGGCGCGACACCCTCGGACAGGGCGGTGATGAAATGGCGCATCTCGGCGGCATAGGCAGCCTCGTAGCGTTCGAGAAAAAAGTTCAATGTCGGTGCGGTGGTGAAACCGTCCGGGCTGGCGAACTCGACAGTGGTCTCACGGAGATTGTCGGCGCGCAGCATGCCTCCTGCGCCATGGACCTCGACCCGCTGGTCATAGCCATAGGTGGCCCGGCGCGAGTTCGAAATCTGGCAGATGGCGCCTCGCGCCGTGGTCAGCGTGACGGCGGCTGTATCGACGTCACCCGCCGCGCCGATCGCGGGATCGACGAGCGCCGCGCCCACCGCGTAGACGCGTACCGGTTCTTCTCCCAGAAGGAAGCGCGCCATGTCGAAGTCATGGATCATCATATCCCGAAACAGTCCGCCTGACTGCGCTATGTATGAGATCGGAGGCGGCGACGGGTCTCGCGACAGAATGGTGACAAGCTCCACCGCTCCGATTTCGCCGCCGGCAATCCGGGCTTGCATATGCGCGAAATTTGGGTCGAACCGGCGGTTGAAGGCGGTCATGAATGGCACACCGGCTTGTGCCACCGCGGCGACGCAGTCGCGCGTCCGGTCCGATGACAGGTCCACCGGCTTCTCGCAGAAGATCGCCTTGCCTGCTGCCGCAGCAGCGTGGATCAAATCGTAATGGGTGCTGGTCGGCGTCCCGATGATGACCGCGTCGACATCCGTACGCGCCATGATCGCCTCGGGTGTGTTGACGTCCGCGCCCAATTGCGGGGCCAATGCGTCCGCGGCCGCGGGCACCGCATCGGCGACAGCGACGATCCGGGCGGTGTCCAGGCCCCGAACGGTGCGGGCGTGCACTTTTCCAATGCGCCCACAGCCCAAAAGACCAAGAGAGATCATGGCGTTATCCTTTCACGCTCCGGATCGCTGCGCGCGCGGCTGCAACCATCGGGTCATGGGTGTCCTGCAGAATCTGGATGCGATCGAAACGATCGGGATCCGCCGCCACCGCGTCGCGCAAGGCGCCCCCGAACGCCTGGCGCAACTCGGTGCCGATATTGAACTTGCAGACATGGCTGTGCCGCGCGAGATGCGCGCGCTGCGCTGTCGGCACGCCCGATCCGCCATGGATCACCAGCGGTACGCGCGTGAGCGCCTCGATCGCGCCGATCCGCGTCTCATCCAGACCGCCTGACCGATCCGTCTGCAGGTGTACGTTGCCGACAGAGATCGCCATTGCATCGACGCCGGTCTGGCGCGCGAATGCGGCGGCCTCGTCCGGATCGGTTCCGGCCGATCGCTCACCGCCACTGTAACCGACAAACCCGATCTCTCCCTCGCAGGAGATGCCGGCGGCATGGGCCATCTCCGCGACCTTGGCGGTTTCGTCGACATTTTGCGCAAATGGCTTGCGGGAGCCGTCGAACATCAGGGAGGTGAAGCCGCACTCCAGTGCTTGGCGGCACTCTTCAACCGTGTGGCCATGATCGAGGTGGGCGACGACAGGGACGCTGGCGCGGTCGGCAAGATGCCGGAACATCTTGCCGAGGATCGGCAGCGGTGTGTGGGCGCGGCAGGAGGGGCCTGCCTGCAGGATCACGGGACTGGCTTCTGCTTCGGCTGCGGCCACATAGGCCCGCATGTCCTCCCATCCCAGGCAAACCAGTCCGGCGACGGCATAGCTGCCCTTGAGCGCCGGCTGCAAAACATCGGACAGTGTCGCCAGCGTCATTTAAACTTCGCGATCATGTCCTTGATGCCCGGTACCGTCTCGATCTGGTAGGCGTGAGTTGGCTGGAAATATTGCACCAGGCTGCGCTGGCTCAGACCGCCCAGAATGGTGAAGTAGTACATCTCATAGCCGGGCAGCACCGCGCAGGGATGGTATCCACGGTCCAGGCAAATGGTGGAACCATCAACGATGTGGTAGGCGTCGCCAGGCACCCCGTCCTCGCGCTGAAGCATCTGCACCCCGGACCCGTGCTTGGGTCGGAAGCGGAAATTGTAGGTCTCGTCATGACGGGTTTCATCCGGCAGGCGGTCGGTGTCGTGCTTGTGGCTCGGGAAGCCGGACCAACCGCCCTGTCCGACGGTAAAAAGCTCAGAGACAAGAAGTCGCCCGACCTTACCATGCTGCTTCTGGCCGAGAATGTGCTTGATCTTGCGATGTGTCTTGGTCTCGTCCGAGCCGTATTGCACAAGGTCCAATTCATCCGAACGAACCGCGAAGGGCTCCAACACCTCGTCGAACTTCGCGCCGGCCACAAAGACTTCGGTTTTGGTCTTGGCAACGATCGTGGCGCGCGCACCGACCGGCACATAAACGCCCTCGGGCTCTCCATCCCAAACATCTTCGCCGCGCCCGCCAAGATCGGTCGCCGAGAACCCCTCGACTTCGACATCGACTGTCCCCGTCGCGGGCACGATGCAGGTCTCGTAGCCGGGTACCTGATAGTCGAACGCCTGGCCCGGCTCCAGCTTGACGATATTGAAGTAGTTCAGAGGCACCGTCGCGTCGTCGGCATCCACGATCGGTCTGTTTTTGTTGTCATAAGGTGCGATATGCATGTGCCGGCCTCCTTTAAACGACAATTGGGTCCGGATGGGTGGACAGGAACGTGGCAAGCGTTTCGGTATCGGCCATTGCCGGAGCGCAGCCGGGACGCGAGACCGTTATGGATGCGCACGCCGAGCCGTGTGAAAGCGCGGTCCTGAGGTCTTGGCCTTTGGCAAGCGATGTCACCAACCCGGCCATGAAGCTGTCGCCCGCACCTGTTGGTTTGAGGGCCTCGACAGGGTAGATGCCGGTTCGAATCTCCTGGCCATCGTGAAAGGTGAGGGCTCCTCGTTCGCCCATCTTGTATACGACCAGACGCCCCGTTTCCGAGAGCGCGCGCGCCTTGTCCAGTCCCTTGTCGAACCCGCCCGCCATAAAGCCGAACTCCTCGTCATTGCCAACGATCATGTCGGATAATGCAGCGGCTTTCGACAGGACCTCTTCGGCGACGGCGGGTGACGGCCACGAGTAAGGGCGATAGTCCACATCAAAAATGATCGGCAAACCGGCAGCGCCAGCCAGCTCGAACGCCTTGAACGTCGCGCTGCGCGACGGTTCCGCCGCAAAGACCGTGCCGGCGGTGATGAGCGCGCCGAAGCGGCCATAGTCAACCGCCGCAACATCGGCCTCATTCATCTGGAAGTCGGCAGCCCCATTCCGATAGATGACATTGCGATGGCCCTCGACCCGGCTTTCGTAGAACGCCAGGGAGTTGCGATGCTCGCCACCCACGGGCGTGACATGATCGGTGCGCACGCCGTAGCTGCGCAATTGTCCGATGCAATAGCTGCCGATGCTGTCATCCGAGACCCGCGTTACCAGCGACGCCTGACCGCCGAGCTTGCAGATTCCGACCGCGATGTTCGCCGACGACCCGCCCAGCCCGACACCAACGCGGGTCGCATCTTCCGCAGCGACCCCCGGATCGGTGAAGAAATCAATGCCTGCCCGTCCGATGACGACGAAATCGTTGCGCATGATGCCGGCAAGTAGGTCGCTCACGTCCGTCCCGCTGCGTTTGTGGCCGCTGCCTTATCCAGAACTTCGGGATATGGGTAGTTGAGCCCCAGAAGCTGCCGGATCTCTGGGCTGGCTGCATCGATGAACCCCTCAGGCATCGCGCCTGGCATATCCTCGAGCGGCTTCACCCATTTTGGCAGGTAGTTGATCAGCACGGCGTTCCGATCGCGATCGGAGGCGTTGGGCATCGCACAATGCCACGCCGCACCGAAGAACAGAACGGTATCGCCCGGATCGGCGATCATCCTCACACAGGTTTCATAAAAGCTCTGCTGCTCGCCCTTGTCGGGATACCGCAAATGCTTCTGGGTTCCTGGCATGTAAGCCGTGGCGCCGCTGCGTTCGGTGAAGGGGTCCAGAACGATGGTGACCTGCGCATTCATCGGAAAGCTGGCATTCAGCCCCATCGGATGCGTTTCGGGTGCGTGGAAATCCCAATAGGGATAGTCCACATGCGGTTCCTGGCCGGGACCGCCCGGCAAAATGCGGTTCGCCGCGATCGATCCCATGATGAACTCGGTTCCCAGCCAGCGGCGGAGGAGTCCATGATCACCGGATGGGCCGCCATCTGCGAAAATACCTCTCCCTTCGCCAGCAGGTTCCAGACGCGCCGTTGCAGGTTGGCGCGTCCATCGGCCATGGCCTGACCCTGGAAATGGGTGACCTTTGCGGCGGCCCGGTCGCTCTCGGCCATGATAATCGCGCGCGCAGTCTCGATCTGTTCGGATGTAAAAAGGCCGGTGAGTTTGACTGCGCCGCCGCCGCTCAGCAGTTCATCGCAAACGGTAACGGGATCGGCGGTCTCTGCGGTCAGGGTCAGCATCGATCAAACGCCCCTGCGCTGTTTCGACCGGCTGGATTCCCACTCCAGATGGGCCGTGCGCACCCGTTCGCTGTCGGTGACATGCGGGGTGCCCACTTCCCACCAGGCATGGCCCTGCTCGGTCCATCCCTCGTAAGGGTCGACTGTCATCACGATGACGTAGGTTTTGTCGGATGCCTTGGCGCGGGCAAATGCCTCGGACAACTCAGCGGAGTTGGCGACGGTTTCGGCGGCCGCACCCAGGGAGGCCGCGTGGGCTTCAAAGTCCACGCTATGCTGAGACGTCGCGGTCGGCGTGTCCGCAATCAGATTGTTGAAGCTCTCATTGCCGGTGTTGTTCTGCAGCTTGTTGATGACGGCGAAGCCGCCATTGTCCAGAACCAGCAAAATGATCTTTTTTTCGGTCAGAACAGAGGAGTAGATGTCCGAATTGAGCATCAGGTAGGAGCCATCGCCGCAAAAGCTGATAATGTCCTTGTCCGGTTCGCGTTCCGACTGGGCGATGCGCGCGCCCCAAGCCCCCGCGATCTCGTAGCCCATGCAGGAAAAGCCGAACTCGACATCGACCGTGCCGATATCGAGGGTTCGCCAATTGGCAGTGACCTCCGCCGGAAGACCGCCGGCCGCGGCCACGATCCTGTCACGCGGATCGCAATGCGAGTTCACGACCCCGATGGCTTGGGCGTAGGAGTTCGGGCGGTTCCCACGCGCCACGTTGCCGGAGACATAAGCGTCCCACTTAGCCCGTTCGCTTTTTGCGTGTTCGGTCCAGTCGGCCGGCGCGGCATAGCCTTGCATCGCTTTGCCCAGAGCGGTGAGACCCAGTTTCGCATCCCCCACAACGGGCAGCGAGCGATGTTTGCCAGCATCGTGCCGTGCGGCATTCAGCCCGATGATCTGTGCCTCGCGGGCGAAGGCGGTCCAGGACCCCGTGGTGAAATCCTGCAGCCGGCATCCCACGGACAAGATCACGTCCGCCTGCGCGGCAATCGTGTTGGCGCAGTCCGATCCGGTGACGCCGATGGGGCCGGTATTAAGCGGATGGTCGGCGCGCAGATTGGCGCGGCCTGCAATGGATTCGACCACCGGAATGCCATGTGTCTCGGCAAACACTGTCAGTTCGTCCACTGCCCGGGAATACTGCACACCGCCGCCGGCTATGATCATCGGACGCACCGCCGCACGCAAGGCAGCGGCTGCATCGGCAACTTCATCCTCGTCAGGTGACACACGCCGGATCCGGTGAGATGTCTTTTCGAAAAACTCCTCCGGGAAGTCGTAGGCCCATCCCTGCACGTCCTGCGGTAAGGCGATGAAAGCGGGCCCGCAGTCGGCGGGGTCCAGCATCGTCGCGAGGGCCGCAGGCAGCGATTGGATGATTTGAGCAGGATGGGTGATGCGATCCCAGTAGCGTGACACCGCCCTGAAAGCGTCGTTCACGCCAAGGGTCGGGTCTCCAAAATGCTCAAGCTGTTGCAGCACGGGATCGGGCAGGCGTGTCAGGAAGGTATCGCCGCACAGCATGAGCATGGGCAGACGATTGGCGTGCGCAAGTGCCGCCGCCGTCAGCAGGTTGGCAGTACCAGGGCCGGCCGATGCCGTGCAGAACATGAACCGCTGCCGGAGCCAGGTCTTGGCATAGCCGGCTGCCGCGAACCCCATGCTCTGCTCGTTCTGCCCCCTATAGAGCGTAAGCCTGTCCTGCACCCCATAGAGGGCTTCGCCCAGGCAGGTGACATTTCCGTGGCCGAAGATTCCGAAGCCGCCGCCGCATACCCGCCATTCCTGTCCGTCGATCTCGATGAACTGGTTCGTCAGATACCGGATGATCGCCTGCGCCGTGGTCAGGCGCACCGTTCTGTCTTTCATGCGGCACTCCTCAAGGCGGTTCGGCTTGCGCCGGATTTTCAATCGCCGCCGATCGATTGCGTCTTGTGCGCGAGCATAACTGAGGCTACTAAGTTTGCAACCGGTTGCAAGGTTTTTTTGGAGGAGGCGCGCCTTGGCTGACATCGGCATCGGCATTGTTGGCGGTGGCTATATGGGCAAGGCGCATGCCGTGGCAATGGCGGCGGTTGCGTCGGTTTTCGACACGCCGCTGCGGCCGCGCCTCGAAATGATCGCCACGGCATCCGAGGCTTCCGCCGAACGGTATCGGCAAGCCTATGGCTTTCGGCGCGCGACAGCCGACTGGCGGTCTTTGGTGGCCGATCCACGCGTCGATGCCATCGTGATCGCCACACCGCAGAAACTGCACCGCGAGATCGCCGAAGCCGCCTTTGTTCGGGGCCTGCCTGTCCTTTGCGAAAAACCGATGGGCGCATCGATCGAGGATGCCGAAGCGATGGTTGCGGCATCCGAAGGCCATGTGAACATGGTCGGGTACAACTATGTCCGTACACCCGCCACACAATTCGCGCGCGCATTGCTGGCCAGAGGCGAGATCGGTGATGTCACCTGGTTCCGCGCCGAACATACGGAAGATTTCTACGCCGATCCGGAGGCGCCGGCGAGCTGGCGGACCGACGGTATGGCCAATGGCTGTATCGGCGATCTGGCCCCGCATATCGTCAATGCCGCGCTGGCACTGGTTGGCCCGATAGAGCGGGTCATGGCCGAGGTCGAAACCGTCCACGACACCAGGCCGGGCGGGCGCGTCACCAATGACGATCACTGCCAGATGATGTGCCGGTTCGCCAGCGGCGCGATGGGCCATATCTACGCCTCCCGCGTGGCCACGGGGCGCAAGATGGGTTACGCCTACGAAATCTCCGGCACCAAGGGCGCGATCCGCTTCGATCAGGAGGATCAAAATGCGCTCTGGCTTTATCGGATGGCAGGGCCCGCCGCCACGCGCGGTTTCACCAAAATCCTGACCGGGCCGGATCATCCCGACTACCGACAGTTCTGCCAAGGTCCTGGGCACGGCACCGGTTACCAGGACCAGATCATCATCGAGGCCAAGGATTTTCTAAAGGCCATACACAGCGGTGAGCCTGTCTGGCCCACATTCCGGGACGGGCTCGAGGTGCTGCGGGTGACTGAAGCGGCCCTGCGGTCCGCCGATTCAGGCCACTGGCAATCCATCTCCTCTGACCAGAAGGTTGGCTCCCCATGACCATCTTCATTGGTAATGCCCCCTGTTCATGGGGTGTGGAGTTCGCGAACGATCCGCGCAACCCATCATGGCGCGACGTGCTGCGCCAGTGCGCGGCCGCCGGATATCGGGGGATAGAGCTCGGCCCCGTCGGATACATGCCTGAAGACCCCACTGTGCTGGCCGACGGGCTGGCCGAGCACGATCTGGACCTGATCGGGGGTGTTGTCTTCCGTCCGTTCCACGACCCGGAGGCGTGGGACGACGTCCTCGATGGCACCATGCGGACCTGCAAGGCGCTGGTGGCCCACGGAGCTAAGCACTTGGTGCTCATCGACTCGATCTCGCCACGTCGGGCGCCAACAGCGGGCCGCGCTACGGAGGCGGAGCAGATGGACAAGGCAGAATGGCAGGCTTTCCGCGACCGCATCGCGGAAGCGGCGCGGATCGGCAGCGACCACGGCCTGACCGTCGGCATCCACGCCCACGCCGCGGGGTTCATGGATTTCGAGCCCGAGTTGGAACGGTTGCTCGACGAGGTGCCCGAGGACCTCCTGAAGATCTGTTTCGACACCGGGCATCACTCCTATGCCGGCTTTGATCCGGTGACCTTCATGCAGCGCCATATCGGGCGCATTTCCTACATGCATTTCAAGGATATTGACCCGGGGGTGAAGGCTGACGTGATCGCAAAACGAACGGGTTTCTACGAGGCTTGCGGTCAAGGCATCTTCTGCAATCTGGGCCAGGGCGATGTAGACTTTCCAGCCGTCCGGAAGGTGCTGGTCGACGCAGGATTCACTGGCTGGTGTACCGTAGAGCAGGACTGCGATCCGACCTTGCCTGGAACCCCTCTGGAAGACGCCCGCGCCAATCGCGAATACCTGCAATCCATCAGCTTCTGAAAGGCGCACGTCATGGCAAGACTGAACTGGGGCATGGTCGGGGGTGGCGAAGGCAGCCAGATCGGGCCGGCACACCGCCTCGGCGCACAGGCCGACGGCAATTTCCTGTTGGCGGCTGGCGCGCTTGACCAGGATGCAACGCGCGGCAAAGCCTATGCCAAGCGTCTCGGTGTCGCCGAGGATCGGGCCTATGGCAACTGGCAAGAGATGCTCGAGCACGAATCTGGCCGAGCCGATCGCGTCGATCTGGTGACTGTCGCCACGCCGAACGCCACGCATTTCGAGATCACCAGGGCATTTCTGGCGGCCGGCTTCCATGTACTTTGCGAAAAGCCGATGACCATGACGGTCGAGGAAGGCGAGGAAATCGTGGCCCTCGCAAAGGCCACCGGCCGGATATGCGCGGTGAACTATTGCTATTCCGCTTTCCCCATGGTGCGCGAGATGCGGCACATGGTGGCCAGCGGCCAGATCGGAAAGGTCCGCCTCGTGGTGGTGAATTTCAGCCACGGCCACCACGGGGATGCGTCCGATGCAGACAATCCGCGCGTCCGCTGGCGCTACGATCCGGCGATGGCGGGTGTCTCCGGGCAGTTCGCCGATTGCGGCATCCACGCGCTTCACATGGCCAGTTTCGTCGCCGGCGACAATGTGAGCACGCTCTCAGCCGATTTCGCCTCGACGGTCCCCGGCCGCGTTCTTGAGGACGACGCCATGATCAATTTCCGGATGGAGGGTGGCGCGGTTGGCCGGCTCTGGACATCGTCGGTCGCCATCGGGCGGCAACATGGATTTGACATTCAGGTGTTCGGCGAGACCGGCGGGATGCGGTGGGCGTCCGAACAGCCCAATCAGATTCACTACACGCCTGTCGGCGGGCGCACACAGATCATGGAAAAGGGCGAGGCCGGGCTGTCGGACGAGGCAGCGCGCCTCAGCCGCGTCCCAATCGGGCACCCCGAGGGCTTCCCGCTTGCTGTCGCCAACATCTATGTCGACATCGCCGCCGCGATCCGGGGCGAGACGCATGGAGCCTTTCCCACGGCGATGGACGGGTTGCGCTCGATGGCGGCGGTGTATCAGGCCGTGGCTTCAGCCGAGGCGAACGGCGCCTGGGTCGATGCCCGGCCGCCTTCGCTGCGCTAGGTCAGGGGTGCAAAGCTGGACTGTCTCGCACGACAACCTATCAAGAAAGTGCCCTCAACCCCGGTCCCGTGCAGGCCGGAGTGTGCCCCGTTCAACAATCTCGCAATGCAAGAGCCGGGCCTCCGGCTGTCGCGATTTGTCACCCAACATAGCACAGATCATCTCCACCGACAGGCCGACGACCTCTTCAATCGGTTGTCGGATCGTCGTCAGATTGATGTTGTTCCAGCGGGCCATCTCCATGTCGTTGAGGCCGATGACACCGACGTCGTCGGGCACCGAAAGCCCGGCATCCCAGAGCGCCGAAAGCGCCCCGATGGAAAGAACGTCATCGCCGCAGAAATAGGCCTCTGCCAGCGGCCCCGTCGCCAGAAGCCGCCGCATTTCCTCCCATCCTGCATCGTAGGAATAGGCCTTGGCGTAAGAGGTGGTGACCTCAACGCCCCCATGTCCCTTGAGCGCATCCAGAAAGCCCAGCAGGCGGTCCTGCGTCGACGTGGCAGTCTCGGGTCCCGCCAACATCGCAACCTTTCGATAGCCCCGTCGTACCAGATCCTGCGCCGCCATCCGGCCCGCTTCGACATTGTCGATGCCGACCACGTTCACGCGCGGCCGTGCCGCATAGCGCCCGAATGAGTGAACCACCGGGACGCCGGCCGCATGGAAGCTTTCGGCAAAACTGACCGGAAGGGTTGACGAGGCAACAATGACCCCATCGACGGAATATTGTCGCAGCATCCGCACGGAGTTTATCGGGTCTGTCTCGTCCGACAGATTGACCAGCAGCGGACGCAGGCCACGGTCCTGCAGAGCCCTTGTGAACAGGTCGAACACCTGAAGAAAAATCGGGTTGTGGAAGTTGTTCGACACCAGACCGATGAGCTTCGTGCGGCCCGTTGTCAGCGACGAGGCAAGCGCGTTCGGCCGATAGCCGAGTTGGTCTGCGGCCTTCTCGATCTTGGCCCGCGTCTTGGCACTGACCGACGCACCCTCGGTGAACGCCCGAGACACGGCGGAACGCGACACGCCCGCAAGAGCCGCGACCTCTTTCAAAGTCACGACCATCTCAACGCTCCTCTTTCCGCGGGCGGTCGTATTTCGTCCAGTCGACGATTGAGAACTGCCAGCTGGCCGCCCCGCCCATGGCAAAGAAAAGGATGCCCCAAAAAACGTGTCCGCCGGCAAACTCCAGCAGTCCCCATCCGAAGGCCACGACCAAAGTCAGCGCGACGCCATGGCGGCCGGAAAAACGGCGTATCCAGGTTGAACATGCCCGGTCAGGTGGCCCCCACTTCATATTCGGGCTGTGTTCGCGCGCCGGTGATGTAGCTGACCACATCTTCACCGTCCGTCTCTTCCTTTTTGAGGTTGGCAACAATACGTCCGCGTCGAAACACGACAATCCGATCCACCAGATCCATCACCTGGCGCATATTGTGGCTGATCAGGATCAAGGGTTCACCTGCTTCCTTGAGGGTGCGGATGATGTTTTCGACCTGCGCGGTTTCCTGCACGCCAAGCGCCGCCGTCGGCTCATCCATGATGGTCAGTTTGGAATGGAACGTGGCCGTGCGTGCGATCGCCACACATTGTCTCTGTCCCCCCGACATGTTGCGGATCGTGTTGTTGATGTTGGGGATCTTGACCGCAGTCTTCTCCAGCCCCTCCAGCGTTTTGGCCCGCATCGCCTTGTAGTCGAGCCTGCGAAACGGACCCAGGAAATTCCATCGCGTGATCTCGCGGCCCAGGAACAGATTGTCGGGAACGTCCAGATCGTCGGCCAGCGCCAAGGTCTGGAACACGGTTTCGATCCCCGCCTTGCGCGCCTCAAGCGGCCCTTCGAACTCGACATCGCGTCCGTCGAACCATATCGTCCCCGACGTCCGCTGCTCCACTGCGGTGATCTGGCGCACGAAGGTCGACTTGCCTGCGCCATTGTCGCCCATGATCGCGACATGCTCTCCCTTGCGAATTTCGAAGTTGGCGTCATTGAGAGCGTACACGCCGCCATAGTGTTTGGTAAGGGCGGTGCTCTTCAAGATCACGGGGCCGAGCGGGTGCATGTCGTGGGGTAGGTGCCCGCCCGAGGCGTTGTTGGCCATGTCGGTTTCCATGTCTTTCAAGGCCCCCTAACGGTTGGACGCTCGGCGCTGACGCCATTGGTCAAGCACCACCGCACCGACGATGATCATACCTTTGACGATCTCCTGATAAAAGGCGTCGAGCCTGAGGTAGGTAAAGCCCGAGATGATGATGCCGAAGATCATGGCCCCTAACACCGTGCCCAAGATCGATCCGCGCCCGCCCGACAGGCTGACCCCGCCAATCACGGCCATGGCGATGGCGTCGAGCTCGTAGATCAATCCCATGCCGGACTGCGCGGTCAGGTTCTTTGACGTCAAGAGGATCGCAGCGAAGCCCGCAAGCATGCCCGCGATCGCATAGACGAGCACCTTCTGGCGGTTGACATTGATCCCGGACATCCTTGCCGCGTCTTCGTTCGACCCGATGGCATAGGTGTGCTTGCCGTAGATCGTGTGTTTCATGATGAAGTGAAACAAGATCGCCAGCAGGATGAAGAAAACCGCGGGGTTCTGACCGTCGAACACCTCTTGCATGGCCCAGCTTTCGGAGAACAGGCCGAATGTGAGCGTGTCCAGGAGATTTCCATTGGCCAAGGCCGTGTACTGATCCGTTGGAAACGACACCGGATTGCCCTCGGACCACCAGTTGGCCACCCCGCGGGCGGAAACCATCATGCCGAGCGTCGCGATGAACGGAGGAATGCCCGTATAGGCAATGAAGACCCCGTTGATGAAGCCGGCCAGGATGCCGATCAACAGTCCCACCAGTATGGGCACCATTACGGGCAAGTCGTGAAGCCATGGCGTCGGCACCATTTGCCCGTCCACTTCACTGAGGAAGATCGCGCGGCCGTTCGGGTTGCCGTTGACTTCCGCCGTCAGCGCGAAACTCATCGCGATCATGGCCGTCATGCCGACGACGGAGCCCGAAGACAGATCGATACCGCCGGTGATGATGACCTGCGTCACCCCGAGCGCGATGATACCGATGATCGAGACCTGCAGGATAATGATCCTGATGCGGGCCATGTTCAGGATCGTGCCGTCGCGGTTGGTATTGAAGTCGAACAGCATGCTTTGCCCGACACGGTAATGTCCGATCAGCTCGAAGAGGCCGATAAGAAGGATCAGTGCGATGAAGACATTGGCCTCGTTCGGCCAGGTTCGCTTGTTCCTGTCGAACTTCAGGCCTCCGGTGCCTTGGGAGGTCTCTGCCATGGGATATCCTAACGCCAGATCTGCGTCACAGTCTGCAGCTCGTCCGGCCTGTCGTCCCGTCGGGCGCGACAATCATGCCGCGCCCAAGGGAGTGAGCGAGTGAGTGGATCGGCGGATCAGTTCGCGTCGGTGAACATGTCCATATTGTCCGGGGTCACAAGTTGGAAGGGGATGTACACCTTCTGGTCGACATCCTCGCCACGGGCCAGTGCGAGCGCCGTATCGACGGAGCCCGAGCCCTGCCCAAATGCATCCTGAAACACCGTCACGTCGAGGTTGCCCTCGGCCATGGACGCCAGCGCATCCTGCGTGGCATCGACGCCCGTGACCACGACATCATCCATGTCGACGCCGGCGGCCAGCATGGCCTGGATGGCCCCGATGGCCATTTCGTCATTGTTTGCGAAGACGACGTGGAACTCCTCGCCCGACGACAACCAGTTGGTCATCAAATCCTGCGCTTCGTCACGCGACCAGTTGGCCGTCTGCTCATCAATCAGTTCGATAAATTCGCACATTGCGATGCCGAGGATGTCGCGCACGTCCTGGGAGCGCGCGATCGCCGCCTGGTTCGACAACTGACCCATCAGCATGTACCCACGGGCACCACCGGACAGGCCCGCCGCCCGCAGGAGGTTGCACGCTTCGAAGGCGGCGAGCGTCCCGGACTCGATTTCGTTGGACGCGACGAACGCCTGGTTGTCCGGCAGCGTATCAACGTTGTCCGGCTCCCGGTTGACATAGACCAGTGGGACGCCGGCGGCATCGGCGGCGGCGGTCATCGCGTCCGCGGCTGACGTATCGACGATGTTGACGATGATGGCGTCCACGCCCGAGGCCACGAAGTTGTTGATCTGGTCCAGTTGCCGGGCGACATCGTCGCGGGCGTCTTCAACCTGCAACGTAACGCCGTCCAGCGACGCGGCATGCTCGACCATGCCGTTGCGCATGACCGTCAAGAAGTTGTCATCGAAACGCGCGATCGAGACGCCAATCGTCTCTGCCATTGCGGATGTGGCCATAAGGGCGGCGATCCCCGTGGCAAGGATGAGTTTTTTCATAATTTCCTCCCGAATAGCGTGCCCGGCACACGCGCTAGGTTGACCGGGACCGGAACCGTCCCCTAGGTGGCCGGCTCGGGCATTTGAATGTCGAGATGGCGGCGCAGATGGTCGAAGCATGCTTTCAGCGCGGCGATAGGGTCGGGCAGCTGCTGCACTTCGGGGCTGAAGGCCTCAATCGAGATCGGCCCGGCATACCCCGACCGCACCAGCCGACGAAGCTGGTCGAGATTGCCCAACACATCCCTGTCATCGACAAGAACACGATCCTCATCCCGCATCTGTGTGGACGGTATGTTTCGTGTAACGCCGGAAACATGGACAAGCCCGGTACGCGCGGCGAAGACCTGTTTCTCCCCCGCCAATGTGTGGTGAAACGTGTCGTGGATCAGCGCGTAAGCATCGGCACCGCCGGCATCGTCAATTGCAGCCAGCGCAGCGGCCTTGGTCCGAAGACTGCTGCCGCCAAAGCCGATCGGCTCGACCAGGCCACGGATACCTGCCGCATCGAGAAGCGGGCGAAGCCGGACGAGCGCCGCGACGGTCCTGGTGTGCGGAACCTCTGCGCCGCCGACACGGGGGACGAGGGCGACCGCTTCCGCACCGCTTCGTCCGGCAGCGTCGATGAGCGCGGCGGCTGCATCGTAGCCTGCATCGTCCAGCGTATTGAATTGCCCGACCTGCGCCACCGCAATCAGATCTAAACCGATTTCACTAAGGCCCCGCCGAACCGATGTCGCAGCATCGCCCTCAAAAAGCGGACGGCCCAGGTCATTGCGCAACTCGATTCCGACGCAGTCGGCACGGTGGGCAATCCGCGCCAAATTCCACCATGCATTGGTTGGAGCCGAGATCTGATTAAGCGCGAATGTCACCATGCCGGCTGCGATCCTCCCAAGTCACCAATGCAGCTCTTTCCTGGTGCAGTTTAAACGGTAGGTACAATTTTGCAAGCGGTTGCATTTTTTTGGCTTGAGCCGATTCAACCAAAGAGAGATCTGCCGTTCGTTGATCAAGCTTCCGTTTGTCGCCCATGCCGCATGGCGTCAGAGGCCGAGGTGTCCGTTCTGATGGATATGATCGGGGAGCGCCGCTCGACGACCATCCTCGGCCAACCGGTTGTTGAGAGCCTCAAGGAGTTCCTTGAAGCCTTGCCTCGGCGACTGGGCCGGCTTGATCTGGGATACTCCGGTTGGAGTGTGGTGTCGAGCGATGGCGTGCAGCGGCAAAGGCGGATGCTGACCGGCCGGGTGGGCCAGCGTGCGGGCCTGAAGAAACCGCATGCCGGTGCCATCGGCGACCACGTGAAGGCCGGCTCTCCACTCTTCACCGGTGGCACCTCGGTCAAGATGCAGGCCAAGGTCGCCGGCAGAACCTTGACGGCAGCCATGCGGACAAATGTTCGCGATCAACGCTCCCGGTCCGGCAAAGCCGCACCGGCGGCGTGGTATCGGTTCACGCCGGATGGTAGAGGCGAACATTGCCTACCGACTGTTGAAACTTCAAAAGACACCAACCGGTTCAACATCGGTCCGGCAGTCCGAAAAAGGAACATCGAGGAACTGGCCCGGATGTGATCCGACGCGGTGACCAGGTGGTGACCAAGACGGAATTCGGATAACCGCCGGTCTATTGGTTGATGTAACACGTTGAATTTATTGAATATTTTGGCGAACCCGACAGGATTCGAACCTCTG
Organism: Phyllobacteriaceae bacterium; assembly: GCA_024742765.1. Classification (GTDB taxonomy): domain Bacteria; phylum Pseudomonadota; class Alphaproteobacteria; order Rhizobiales; family Rhizobiaceae; genus Roseitalea. The sequence continues at coordinate 80,978 of JANSXT010000013.1, forward strand.
ACCTCTGCCTTCGGAGCTGGTCAAATGACCTTTCCGAATTGCGCGACAGAGCACGCCAGAGCACGATAAATCACTGTTTCAAATAGACTTTCTGTATCCACGCTCCGAAAACTCTATCCCGCGATAACCCCGGAATTTGCTCCCAAGTGCTTACGTGGTGCTTACGCGAAATCCGGGTCCGACTGGGACCGAGACGATGGCGAAGATTACGAAACGAACCGTAGACGGCGCCGAGCCGAAGACGAAGGACTACATTATCTGGGACGATGAACTGCCCGGCTATGGGCTTCGGGTCTTTCCGTCGGGCAAGCGAAGCTACGTCATTCAGTATCGCGCTCGGGGACGGTCACGCCGCTATGCGATCGGGTTGCACGGAGTGTGGACCCCGGAAACCGCCCGCCGCCAGGCGAAAGCCCGATTGGGTGATGTCGCGCAGGGCGATGATCCCGCAGCCGAGCGGGAGGAAGAGCGTCGCGCGGTGACCATTCGCGAGCTCTGCGAGCAGTATATCGCCGATATGGAGGCAGGCCTGGTCCTCGGCAAAGGCGGTCGTCCCAAGAAGGCCACCACGGTTGCAACCGATGTCGGCCGCATTCGCCGGCATATTATCCCGTTGCTCGGTACGCGGAGGATCAAGGACATCACCAAGCCGGACATGAACAACCTCATGAAGGATATCATCGCCGGGAAGACGCGGGTGGTGATGAAGACGGAGAAGCTACGCGGGAAAGCGATCGTACGCGGCGGGCGAGGAACCGCCATCCGCACTATGGGCCTCCTGGGCGGCATCTTCACCTACGCGATCGAGGCGGGGATCATCGACCAGAACCCGACGCACGGCCTCAAGAAGCCGAGATACAAGGTGCGAGACCGACGATTGAGTGAAGCAGAGTATCGAACGCTGGGTCGCCTTCTGAAGGATGTGCAACATGACAGCCATTACGGCATCCACGCCGAAATCCTTCGTCTTATCGCCCTGACCGGCTGTAGGCGGGGTGAAATCATCAGCCTGCGGTGGAGCGAGGTCGACATCGAAGGCAGTTGCCTGCGTCTAAAGGACAGCAAGGAGGGCGCATCCGTGCGGCCGGTCGGCTTACCGGTCATCGACTATCTTGAGGCCGCGCGCCAGAAGCGGGAGGGAACCTACGTCTTCCCTGGCCAAGGTGAGGACATCGCGGTTGGAAACTTTTCCCAGAGCTGGAAGAAGCTATTCGCCGACACACCGCTGTGGGATGTCACACCGCATGTCCTGCGGCACAGCTTCGCCAGTATTGCCAATGACCTCGGTTTTACCGAAATCACCATCGCCGCGCTGATCGGTCATGCCAAGGGCTCGGTCACGAGCAAGTATGTTCACACGCTGGACTCCACCTTAATCATGGCCGCCGATACCGTGTCGGGCTACGTGAAGGCGCTTCTTGAAGGCATGGAGTTCAGGCGCAACACGTACACCCTCGATCGGGAGACACGGCGTAGCGCGATCAACGACATGCTGGTCGAGGCTAGGCCACAAACGATGGCCTAGAAACAGAACCTGAGGGACGTCGGCTCCGCGCCCGTATGATGGGTCAATAGCATACCAAGCTACGGCTGGGTGTGCGCGCTAGCTTCCAGCAAAGTGCTTTCCACAAGCTCTCGCAAGAGCTGCGGCGGCAAACTGTCAAGAAGGCGATAACCGCCCAGCGCATTAAGTCGTTTAAGCGCCGTACGGTAAACCGGCCGCCGAAAGAAATCATGCTCCTGATCCTGAGCAGTTTTTTGGGCTTTCGCCAATACTTCGAGCCACGCACTGAACAGCGGGACGCATTGCGCCATTGTGGGTCGTTCGATGAGATTCGCTCGCAGATCGGTTCGATGAAGCAAGGCCTTTAGCGCCTCCTCTAGAGAAAGCTCGCCCGCGCGGTTCGCCATAAACGCAAACCACCATAGGCGGGAGATTGCCTGATCGCGCTCGAGCGCTCTATTACTGGACGCAAACCAGTGGCTCCTAATTTGCTTAATGGCCGCTTCATCATCCTCAGGAATTGGATAACGAGCGCGAGCGTAGTCAAGGTAGGTTGTGTGGGCCAACATCGTCCATACCCGGCGGTCCCGGGCATCTGCCGGCGACAAATGTGACAAGACGAACCAAAGCGAGGTAGCGTTTGCCGCATCGTGCGCGGCATCCTGATCCGCCTTCAAGTCGGCGACATCCGGCGCTTTCACATCCAGCTCACGGTGGAGCATAGGATCACTCTCAAGGGCGTCGAAAGTCCCCGTACGGTAGCGCGCCAAGTTATCGGGGACTTCTTCGTACAGCCGCTCGACAATCTGCTGCCGGAGATATTTCATGCCCGGTCCTCTTGCTCATCACCAAAAAACTGCGCCAAGCGCGTTAGAGGCTGTTGGAGCAATTGCGAGGCTACCGGATAAATCCCCTCAGATTCCAGCGAACTCATGTTGAGTTCGAGGTCCGCCATCCGTTGCTTGATGACCCCACACCACCTCTGTTCGCCGTCGGGCTCTTCTTTAAGCTTATCCAGAGCATCCATGACAGCATGAGTATAAATCGAGTTGAACAGGACCGCCATCTTGGTTGAATCCGTCCGTGCAGTGTCGACAAGAGCTTTGAACTCAGGGTTCAGTTCAATCGTGATCCGGTCGCCGCTCGTGCCAAACTGCACCTCGAACTTGTCTAGGCTTTCATTCGGCGAAAGCTCGAAAATCGAGGTGAGAGGACGGAAGTTCTCGGGTTCGAGATAGACCACATGGGGTTCATCAAAGGCCAGCACTTCGCCCGGATCAAACGAGAATGGACCTGGCCCGAATTCAGGATTGATATGCTCACAGGTATAGCCAGTGATCGGCGCAACTACCGACACCAGCTTGGCAATACGAACCTCACCACGCATGGAACCGATCGGCAACGCCTCCTCCATCATCGCCTCACTGCTGCGAAGTATGTGACGTGTCATCGTATCTCGGCATGAGAGAACATAGAGGAATTCAGCCTTTCCATCAGCGATAAGTTGCTGGATTTCTCGCACGTTCAGCTGGGCCTGCGCGTCGATGATGACTCGTTCTTCATCATCCGATTGCCTAAAATCGATTGATACCTGAAAAGCTCCGCGCAAGTAATCACGGACATCTGCTCGCAATACTGGATAGGGGAATGCCCTGTTCGTATCAAACTGCATGAGCGCTCATCTTGATTGTCCCGGCAAACGGCTCACTTAGCTCGATCGTGACGGACTTGCGGTTTCGAGCGATCGTATTCAGACGGAGGATGCCATCCCTAAGCTCGCCCTCGCTGGCTGACTTGATCGACAAAGGTTCGTCCGCATCAGCTCCACTGATCGCAAAAGCCAGCTCAATTGCCCCGCCCTCTTCGGGTGTGAAATGAATCAAACGTCTTTGATCACCGTCCGGTACGGCTCGGACATCGCTCAAAGGAATACTGGCGCCGGCCCGATTCTCGCCGATATCGCCGTCGACACCGCTCTCGGAACTTCCCTCTCCCGGGGTCTCCGCCCCTCCCCTTGAACCCGAGCCGCCAGAACCACCGGCAGTTTTCTCGCCGACGTCGCCCCCCTGGCCCCCCGCGAAGAGGTCGGCGATCGAGGATGCTTTCTTCGACTTAGGGAGCGGATGCGAGCGTATTCTGATCCGGCCTCGTGGGTTCAACTCCCCCTCTTCCTTTTTGGAGGTCTCCTGTGCCTTGTCGTCGGGAAACAACTCGGCGAGCTCATCAAGCTCAATGGTGTCGCGAATCTTATCCTTAGCGAAATGCGTTAGCTGTTCCCGCACCCAGCGTGACACCTTATTCAACTCGCGCTTGGCAGCGATGTAGTCCTCTGATCCCTCCAGCCTTGCGATTTCTATGGCATCGTGCGCCGGGGGCTCCATCTTCCGAAGCAGAGCATTGCCCTTGTCGCTTTCGAACGTCAGCAAAGCTACGAAGGGTTTAAACTCATTCAACCTGATGAGGCCCGGAAAACGATCGGTAATAAGCATTCCATTTCGTATCGCGCCTACTCGCTTCGGCAGGTTCGCGTCGACGATAAGATGCAACCGGACTTCGCCGAAAAGCTGGTTCTCTGTCGAGTTGCTCCGGTATCCCGGATTGTTGGGGTTGAGGGTCGCAAGAAAATGATGTGATTGCGTGAATGTGGATTCCGCATCGATCAGGTCCTTCAGCGATTCTAATACCTTAGCATTTCGGAATACGGAATCGAGCGTGCGGGCATTCAGTTCGAATCCCTCGACATCGGCCGTCAGATTGCCGGAGTTGATCGCTTCGAAGAAGCTCTCTGCCAGGCTACTTACAATACGCTCTCGCCAGAGATCTTCAGCGTCATTAAAGCCGATTATGTGAATGGCCGTCCCAGTTTTCTCGCGCAGGGATTCGGGTTTTAGCCACCCGGGAACGTGCTCTTCGTCCGCATCGCATACTGGGAGAAACTGATCTATCTGCCCCCAGTACCCCTCTGCATCGTATCGCTGACCTGTTCGATTATGCGAAGTCAGGATCGAGCGGCCTTGTGCTAGCCGAACAAGCTCGCCGTTATCATCCTCATACGTAGTAGCAAAGAAAACGGTCCGCAGGCGCGAAAGTGTATACGGAGCAAACTTGCCAATGCCGTACGAGCCGCCTGCGGTGTCAGAAGATTTGACGGTCTGGCCCTCGGCCTTTACCAAAGCGAAGAACGGCTTCCCTACCTCACACGGACCAACAAGGCCCGAGGTATTCGTATCTGTAATCCGAAGAACCTTGATCGATTTCGCGCTTAGCGCCCTTAGGCTGTCAGAGAAGAATGCCTGCGCCTTTTCGTTGGTGTCCAGATCCTTGTTAGCGGCAAGAACGGCCGAGAACGTTTCGCGAAACTCTTCAATGTCAGGAATGTCTTCGGTGGGGATATCGAGGAGCGAGAAATCGAGGTGAACCGGCTCATCATTCGACAAGCGCGCATCAAGCGAATTTTGCGCGATTTCTCGTGCAAGTGAGCGGTATCGATGTCCCGCGAATGTCGCAATCCCCGGTGTGTTGAACCCACGCCACCTGTTCGCATTATCCTCTGGAAACTTGAGCCCTATCTTTCGGTTGCTCATCAATTCCCCTGTTTCTGTCTTTGAGTTTTTCGGCGATCGAGTGGCCCAAGCGTTCCGCAATCGGAGGTGCGACCGAGTTTCCGATCTGCGTGTATCGAGCGTGGCGCGGAACCTCGTCAGGAAAACGAAAATCCCCATCAAACCCTTGCAGTTTCGCGCACTCGAACTCGGTCAGCTTTCGCAAGCCTCTTGGTGAGAAAATGAACGGCACATTGTGACCGCCTTTCCCCATGTTGGCTGTTAGCGTCGGACACGTTCCCTTCACCTTGGGCCGGACGATATATTTGCGGAGCTGGTAAATCTCATGATCTTCCGAACGTAACCCATCGATCATACGATAATATTTGTTGTCACGGTCAAGATAATACTCTTCGTCGAGCTCGGCGTCGAAGTCGACGTAGTCCTCGAGCCTTTTATCGACTGACGAGAGTCGTGACGGCCAGCGTACTGTGCCGTCCCAGAAACGATCGGTCGAGAAGGCAATCATGAATAGACGCGGGCGCTGTTGCGGCAGGCGGGTATAGTCGTGCGTACTGAGGACCTGCGCATTCCCTTCGGCGAACCAGTAACCAGCACGCCGGATTGCGCTTTGAACTTGCAAGAACCATTCACCGCCATTGCCATCGCGAAGAAAGGGTGAGTTTTCGAGGACGAGCACACTCGGCCGGTCTGCACCCCATTCTTTTAGGAGTCGGATGATTTCGAAGAAGGTCTGGCCACGGTCATCAGCGAAGCCGTTGCGGTTGCCGGCCTGAGAGAAGCTTTGGCACGGGAAGCCCGCATGGAGGACATCCACTGGGTCCAGATCGCCTGCACGGAGGTTGCGAACATCTTGCGAATAGATCTTCGTCCGCGGAAAATTGGCTTTGTACGTGGCGCAGGCGTGGCTGTCCCACTCGCAGGCCCAACTCGTGGTGATCGAATGCTCTTCAAATCCTCGACAGAAGCCGCCGATGCCTGCGAAAAGCGCCCCTGCCGTATAGTTCTTCTTGCTTCGTTTCCCTACCATGGGACGCAACTAGCATGGCTTTCAGCGATTGTGCAGCCGGAAAATGATTGCTCCAAGCGATATCCGACAAGCGAGGGCAGTGAATTACACTCTAGCACCATAACCAACGGATGACGGTTGCGGCGTGAGCGGCAAAGGATAGAAGACGTCCGCCCGTCAGCCGGGTTGGGTCACGATGCGGCGGTGTCCTTGAGTCGACCAAACAGCTCGATGGCGTTTCAGTCGTGGTAAAAGTCTTGGCACGAGATGATGCGCCTTTCGGCGTCCGTTCAGTCGGCGACGTTGCCGCCGGTTAGTATCTGCCGGGCGTGGAGGCACCAGCTGTTCATGAGCAAGTAGACCTTCGTGGTCCGACCGCCGCTTGACCGACCGATCTTTTGCGGGAACTCCCCGCTTTCCAATGTAACCAGAGATTGTAGGGCATCTTTCGCGGCCCATGAGAGGCGGACTCTCCACCTAGTGGCATCTGCACTTAAGGAGATGTACGATACCCGACATCGCCGACCAGTCGTCTACCTGCGGCGCTCCGCCGATCTTATCGGCACGGTGTTATTGTAGCAACGTCTTTTACTCTTCTCCCGAGCAGATCAGGTTCTCAAACACCATTCACCGCAGTCAGCCCCAATACACGATGATCGCCGTGAACATGAATAGACTGATAGCGTTAAATGGTTATGGATCAAGAACCTAGCAGGCAATTGTGATGGCAACAAACTGTCGGATGAGTGTCAGTTTCCATTGACGCCGATGTTCTAAGTTCTGACAAGCTCATCGTGCTCGGGCCATATCTTGATGGGCGGACTGCGATAGAGATGATTGTCCGTTTGGATACTTTGCCCCTTCCGGCCGATCGTCCGAAATCGCTCCCAAAGCAGCCAAAACGTGTGTTTCTATGAACATGGTGCGTGGCCTTGCTCATACTACCCTACCGGGCCGAAAGCGCGCGCTCAGCATCAGCATGCTCGAAGGCTTCGCTGTACATTTGTATGTCACCCGTTGAGCATCCTTCATTCCGGAATGCTTGTCTCCAATTCTCTTGGAGCGTGATTGCCATGTGTGCTGCCTTCTTTGCAGCATCTTCCCGGTCCATATCGAAGAACTCGCAAGCCTCTAGCGCGATTTCGAGTGAAGCATCGAATGACCCGCCTTGAATGATGCCGGTTTCCAGAACGCGATGCCGGGAAGGCGATGGGTTGATGTCGAAGGCCGGTGACAGCCGCCACCGATCGCCGCCAGCATAGATGAACCCGTGGTTCTTCAAGTGATCGTCCTTGTTCGACACAAGGATGGTGAACACGATCCGCCGCCAGAGCTCATGCAGATCCTCGACCGGCTTGCTCGAAATCTGGCGGATGACATCGGCGATGTCGGTGTAGAATCCGCCGTCCTCGCTCTGCCAGTCCAGCGCGGTGCGCGCCGAGATGTAGGGGATGCGCGTGTCACCGCGGCGGTCGAACCGGCGGATCAGTGCAATCGGACTGTCGCTGTCGCGCAGCTCAAGCCGGGCATCGGCCACGCGCAGACCGCACATGCGCGCCAGCTTCAGCGTCGCTACTTCGGCGCGCTCGACCGGTTTGGTGTCCTGCGCGGACGTGAACTTGGCGATCCAGAGATGTCCGTCGCCTTCGACGTTGGCTTTCGGTCGCGCACCACCCAGCGATCCGGCGACACCGGCAAGATCGCGCGCTTCCTCTTCGGCCCCGCCCGGATCCCGTTCGAAGCGCTGCGCCAGCGTGCGGAGGCGTTCAAGCTCGACGAGTCGGGGAATGGGCGGCGTGAGGTCGGACAGTGGCTCCATGTCCTCGCCAAGAAAACGCAGCGCGCCTTGCCGGGTGCGGTCGTCCGACAGCACGAGATAATCGAATTCGCTGAGGCCGCCGCCCAAGGCCTTGGTCATCAGTGCGCGACCCCAGGAATCCGGCGCCGCGTCGGCAAAGCAGCCCGGCAGCGCCGAGCGCTTGTCATCCTTTCCGGATGAAAAATGGCTGCCGTCGCGCAGCGGCAATCCCGGCGCGAGCGCGAAGCGGTCCTCGGCGGCGAGCCAGGCCGCATCATATTCGAACTGCGAATGCTGTCGTCGCCCGTCGCTTTCAAAGCGAAGGCGTCCCACGATCCGTTTTCCTTCGCCAAGCGCGACGATGGCCTCGGGCATCAGAAACCGACCCCTTCTTCATCGTCGCCATCGGCTATCGGGACAGCCTTGTTCTGGCCTTTGATCGACGATTTCGGCGTACGCTTGCGATCAATCCGCTTGGGCAGGCTTTCCCGGTCGAGCAGCAATCCGGTGTCATCCGTTCCCGCGTCCAGGAAGTCCGAGATGCGGTCGATCTCGCCCAGGACGAGGCACGCCATGGCGAGCGTGCCGATGCTCACACCGTAATCGCCTTTCTCGAGCCGGGCCACTGTGCTTTCGGACACGCCGATCCGTTCCGCGAACCCCTTCACGGAGATGCGCCGCTTCAGCCGCGCCGTCTTGATGTTTGCGCCCAGAGCCTCCAAGGCTCGACGCGCGCTTACTGAGTTCACTTTAACCACCATATCTGACGTCCAAACATCATTTAACCATCAAATATGACGGATAGTGCAGTTTTCTCCGCTTGGCAAGCCTTTAGGAGATGAGCGGTGCGAGGCACTCCTGTCCGAAATCTGTCTACACGTTTCGGACAGCACCGCGGATTGGAAGTCTGTAGCCCGCAGATTGGGAGCGTCGGCTGGGGAGATCGATTCCATAAAGTCGATCTGAGGGCAGGAATGATATCTTTCCCCTCACTCTGGGTACTGTTGTTGGAGGTTTCGTATCACCTGAGGATTCAGAGGGGCGTCACCCTGCGGGTCGGGCTGTCGGCCAAGCGGAAGCCCTAACGGGTCTTCCCCCTGAAGCGAAGCTGAAAACCGTCGAGAAGATCGTCCAGGGCCGCGACTTCACCTGCATGGCGGAGACCCTGAACGCTGTCGAAGCCTGGCTCGGTTCGCTGCCCGGCCATCTCTACGCCAATGTCCGCCAGCCGCCGCTCTCGACCCTGAACCTCGCCCATATGATTCCGCTGTCGGCGGTCTGGGCCGGGCCGGCGCGGAACGACCATCTCGACGGACCGCCGCTGTTCTTCGCCGATACGGAGGGCTCACCGCGCCGCCGGCGGTGCATCGACCGCCTATCGCCTCGGCAGTTCTGGCGCCGGCGGCGGCGCATCCGGGGTCGCCGCCGGTCTCGCGAATGTCGGCAAGGCCGGGATGAGCGCGGCGGGAAGTCCGCTGCGAAAGGCCGCCGGCGCGATGAAGGAGAGCTATCAGAGCGGATCGCGCGCCGCGTTCACAGCAACCGGCGGCAAGTTCTCGAATGCGGCGGACATCCCGGCGTCCGCCCCAGGATCGTCAAATGGCGGCCCGCCCGCCTGGGCGCAGCGCCTCCGGCGTCAGTAGACCCTCAATCACGGCGTCGCCACGGCCGCCCATGTCGTCCGCTCCGGCGACCATGAAGGCGGGGGGATGTCAGTCAGCCTCTCGGAGAAACCATGAGCCTCTTCAAACGCCCCAGCGTCCGCTACGCCACCAGCCCCGAGCCGGTCACGCCTTACCAGAAGGCGGCGCAGGCCTGGGACGATTGCATGGGCTCGGCGCGGGTTCAGGCGCGCAACTGGCGGCTCATGGCCTTCTGCTGTCTCGCGCTCTCCGGCGGACTCGCCGGCGCGCTGACGTGGCAATCGACGCAAGGGACCATCGTGCCCTATGTCGTGGAGGTCGACGAGCTCGGACAGCTCGTCAATTACTGCATCCGCCGCAACTACATCATCGTCGACCGGCTCTTCGCTGCCGCCGAGCTGCGGCTTGGCGATCGTCAGCGAGTGGTGCGTATCGTCCGCACCGACGGCGTGCGGCGCGCGGCAGAACGTCATGTCGGAGCGGATTCATGAGCGACCCAGGCGATGGCCGGGACGAGAAGGAAATCCGGCCCGGTCCGCGTCCCGAGGCTGAGATCGCCGCCGAGCTGCGCCTGCGGCCCGATCCGCCGCGGGTCATGCGCCTCTCCCGCAGGACGCTTGGCATCCTCGCCGCCTTAGGCGGCTTGAGCCTCGGCGCGATCCTGATCGTCGCCCTGCAGGATCCGGAGCGCGGCGATGGACCGGCGGAGCTCTTCAACACCGAACGCGTTCCGACCGCCGACGAGCTCTTGTCGCTGCCCGAGGATTACAGCCAGGTCCCGCAACTCGGCCCGCCGCTCCCCGGCGAACTCGGACGCCCGGTTCTGGCGGCACGCGAGCGCGGCGAGCCCGTGCCGGCGGCGCCCGTCGCACCCGGTCCCGCTATGAACCCGGAAGAGCAGATGCGCTTGCAGGAGCAGGAAGCGGCGCGCCTCAGTCGGCTGTTCCATGATGCGACCACCACCGAGAGCGGCGGCGTCCTCGACATCGCTACACCAGCAACGCCGCAGATAGATCCGCAGACGGTGTTCCCGGCGGTCGCGCAGCCAGGGTCGGAGCCGGACGCCATCGAGAGGCGCCAGACGTTTCCGGACGAGCCGATCGATAGGCGCACGACCAGCGGCGAACGTCTCGCCGATCCAGCGAGCCCTTACGTGCTACAGGCCGGCGCGGTCATCCCGGCGGCGCTGGTGACCGGCCTGCGCTCCGATCTTCCCGGGCAGATCACCGCACAGGTCACCGCCAATGTCTATGACAGCCCGACCGGCCAGTTCCTTCTGATCCCGCAGGGCGCGCGGCTACTCGGCGAATATGACAGCCGCGTAGAAACCGGTCAGCATCGTGTCCTTTTGGCGTGGACCCGGCTGATCCTACCCGATGGCCGATCCATCGTCCTCTAACGCCAGCCCGGCACCGATCAGGCAGGATACGCCGGGCTCGAAGACGGGGTTGATAATCACTGGGGTCAGTTGTTCCGAGCCGCGGGCCTCGCGACCATCCTCAATATCGGCCTCGAAACCGGCGAGGATGGCGGCGATGAGATCGCCGACGCTATACGCGACGGCACGCAGGACACGATCGGCCGTGCGGGCGAGGCCATCGTCCAGCGCCAGTTGAACATCCCGCCGACGCTCACGATCCGGCCGGGCTTCCCGGTGCGGGTCATGGTCACGCGCGATCTGATCCTCGAGCCACAAGGAGAGGTAAGATGAGCAAGCTGAAGCTGGGCAACATCCGAGACGACAAGCCCGTCAAACTGTCGGTGGAGCTACCCGCGCAGGTGCATCGCGATCTAACAACCTATGCCGAGATCCTCGGACATGAAAGCGGCCAATCGCTCGAACCGGCCAAACTGGTTGCGCCGATGCTCGAGCGGTTCATGAAGACCGACCGCGGCTTTGCGAAACTCAGGAAAGAACGCCGTTCCGCTTCGCCTCGATCCTTGCAAGACTGATGAAGCGCCGGAGTGCGGGATTGTCGTTTTCCCGACGCCAGGCCAAAGAGACTGAGAGACGCTCTTCAGCCCCATGAATGGAGCGAGTCGACACAGTTGGATAACGTTTGGCCGCAGACTGATCTGCGGTCAATGCCACCCCGAGACCAAGTGCGACTAGGCTCATCAAATCTCCTCCGCTAAGCATATGGCGATGGAAGTTAGCACGACAACCAAGTTCCGAAAAACGAATGGTCATACGTTTCTCAATCTCGACCTGATCATCCGATGACCCTATCAGGAGTGTTCGTTGAGCTAGGTCTGTCCAGGTTACGTCTTGCTCGCCGGCCCATTGGTCGTGGTCAGCGATTGCAAGTACGATCCTTTGGGTGCCAAGGGAGAGCTGGTCCCCAAACTCTCTGGGTATGACGCCCATGACAAACCCGAGATCCACTTCCCGGTGGCTCAGGCGGGTAAATGTCTCGTCTTTCTCTAATCTGAGAAACTCTATTCTTACGTTGGGATGTGCTTTTGTAAATGCGCCCAACAACTCTCGAGCGATCGAGTCCCACAAGCTGATCCTTGACGCGATTAGGAGTTTTCCCCCGTCCCCAACCGCGCAAGCCCTCGCGTCTCGTACCGCCACTTCAATTTCTTCGCTTGCGCTTCGCGTAGTTGCCACAAACCTCCGGCCCGCATAGGTCAAGCTCGCACCAGTTGTTTGACGCTCAAAGACTGAGATACCGAGAAATTCTTCGACTTTGTGTACCCGACGAGAAACAGCGGATTGGCCTATGCCGAGCTTCTGCCCTGCTCTACGAAAGCTACCCGCAGCAGCCACCACGCGAAGTATTTCCAGATCACGCAGATCAATGCCGATCACCGGAATTTCTCCTTAGTTCGCAATCGGCTGTTTTGAGTTTGAGAAAGCTCAAAGAGCTTTTTTCAAGATAGAAGTCAAAACCGCTTAACATCAAATCAGACGCCGATGTCTGCAAAGGCGGCTTTTGCTGCAGTAATGGCGTTCATCGCAGCGGGAACGCCCGCATAAACCGATACTTGCAGGACGATTTCAACGATTTCTTCTCGCGTAACGCCTGTATTCATCGCGGCTCTCATATGGAATTCAAGCTGCCCTTGAGCGGTGCCCATAGCCGCCAGCATGGCAACGGTGAGCATTTCACGAGTCCGCAGATCAATTCCATCGCGGCTGACGATATCGGAGAAGGCATAGCCCAGAATAAGTTCTGCTGCCTCGGGCGAAAAAGGTATCAAGATTGGCCTGTACCCGGTCCGGTGCACCCGGCTCAAGCCGTTCAAGCAGGCTCATGGCGGATGCGAGAGGCTCTCCTTCCCGGCTCATGCGTTGACCCCTTTCATACCTTCAGCTGTGTAGCGTTCGCCCGAAGCGGCACCGGGTGGCACTAGACGATTGAGGTCGTCGAGATCGTCTCGCGTCAGTTCGACGGCAAGCGAGCCGACATTCTGTTCCAGGTATTTCGGGCGTTTGGTTCCTGGGATGGGAACTATTGAGACGCCATGCTCTTTCCCTTGTGCGATCACCCATGCCAGAGCGACCTGTGCTGGGGTGCAGCCTTTGCCCGATGCCATCGCCTGAACCGCTTGCACGATGAACAAGTTGCGATTGATGCTTTCGTCCGCGAAGCGCGGATTAGAACGGCGGAAATCATTTTCGGCCAAGCCATCGGTCGAGCTCATCGCGCCCGTCAGGAATCCACGGCCCAAGGGCGAATAAGGCACGAACCCAATCGCCAGCTCGCGGCAGATATCGAAGACCCCGTCTTCGGGATCGCGCGTCCACAGTGAATACTCCGATTGAAGCGCCGTAATCTGGTGAACCGCATTGGCACGGCGAAGCGTCGTGGGACTGGCTTCGCAGATACCGATGTGCCTGATCTTGCCCTCATCCACGAGCTGCGACAGTGCCTCCATCGCTTCTTCGATCGGCCGTTCTTTCTCTATCCGGTGGATGTAGTAGAGATCGATAGTCTCGACCCCGAGACGCTTGAGCGACTTCTCGCACGCTTCACGAATATAAGCGGGATCGTTGGAGATGCCGCGCGCATAGGCGCCAGGTTCTCGGCGGATGCCGAATTTCGTGGCGATCGTCACGGCTTCGCGTCGGCGTTCGGCAATCAGGCGGCCGATCAATTCCTCGTTGTGACCGAGGCCATAGGTCTCGGCTGTATCGAGAAAGCTCACGCCAAGGTCGATGGCCAGATTGAGCGTCGCCAAAGACTGCTCGTCGTCGCGTGGACCATAGAATTCACTCATGCCCATACAGCCGAGACCGAGGGCGGAGACGGTCAATGGGTTTTCAGCAGACCCAAGCTGAATTGTCGAAATCGACGTTGTTTCTAGTGTCATTGGTGATGCTCGCTCCATGTCCTGCGGTTTCTCCAGATCTAGACCTGCATGATGTGGACTTGTAGAGAACTCGATGCATCCTTATGCTGCAAATATGCAGCACTCTGACTGGAACACCATTCGGGATTTTCTAGCGGTCGCGCGAGGTGGCAGCCTCAATCAGGCCGCCAACACACTGGGGGTCAATGCAACCACCGTTGGCAGACGCGTAGAGGCGTTAGAGGCAGCCCTGGGTGTGCGCCTCTTCCAAAGAGCGCAAACAGGATTCGTTCTCACCGACGAAGGTCGCGATCTTGTCGATCGCGCCGAACAGGTTGAGGATGCCGCACTGGCTTTCGAGCGCCGTGCAGAACCGACTGACACGGTGAGCGGACATGTTCGCCTCGCAACAGCCGAGAACCTTGCCAACTTTATCATCCTGCCAGCGTTGAGTTCGCTGCGCAAAAAACACCCAAATCTGGTGGTTGAGGTCTTGACCGATATTCAATCCGCCAACCTTCATCGACGGGAAGCGGACCTCGCGCTTCGATTAGTCCGTCCAACCCAGGGCAACGTCACGATCAAACGGTTGGGTGAAATGCGCTATGGCCTCTACGCATCGTCCGAGTATCTCTCTCAACAGAGCGGTACTGAAGGTAGGAGCGATGCGGGCCGTCTTGATACGGATCAGTTCATCGCGTGGTCGGATAGCTATCAGGACCTTCCGGCAGCAAAATGGGTTGAGCGAACCCTTCAGGGAAGAAGTCCGGCACTTGTCGTAACCAGTCTCTATGCACAGCTCGTCGCCGCGCGCGAGAGTCTTGGGATGGCGGTCTTGCCGTGCTTTTTGGCCGCGAGCGAACCGTCCCTGCATCACGTACCAAGCGAGGCGGATACCATCAAACAAGACCTATGGCTTGTCCTGCACTCGGATCTGGTCGCATCGGCCCGGGTGAGAGCGGTTGCTGACTTTGTGGAAGAGATCGTGAGCAACAGCATTGGGAAACTTTCGAAATTCAGCGAGATACGTTAAGCAATAGTCTTCGGTATCGCCTGAGTTGCACCACGCCTGTCGAGGTTTTCGACCACTCAGTCGACTCGATAGCGATATTTATTGCGTGTCGCGACTTTGTTTCTGGCAAATGCACCATAATAAACCGCCTTTAGACATCAGAGGTGACCTATTGACCAGATCATCATGGGCATTCATATTTGACGGTGGCGACCTGGGACGACCCGCGCCAACGACTTTATACTGAGGACGACCTCGCATGAAATGGAGGTTGTTGTGCCTTGGTTTTTTCTCTTGATCGCTGGACTGTTCGAAGTCGCTTTCGTTCTATTTCTCGAACGCGCGAGCACACGTAGCGATCTTGCGGCCGCGGCTGCAGCCGTAGTCTCGCTTCTGGTATCTGTTGGCCTCCTCGCAGCGGTAATGCGCGACATCCCTGTGCATGTCGCCTATCCCATATGGACCGGGATCGGGGTCGCAGGCGCTACACTCGGTGCGGCGTTCCTTCTCAATGACAAGGTGAGTTCGTACCAGCTTGCTGCAGTCGTCGTGATCTTTGGCGCCGTTTCCTACCTCCATTCGACAACGGGAAACTGACGCCATGGCCCTTCCAAGTAACAGCACTCCGGTCGCTGATCTTGAAACCTTGATGCGCAGCATGTCGCCAATGCTGGACGATCGCGTCTTCGTCTTCGCTCGAGTGGAGGCCGACATGATCGCGGCTCTCGCGCCGGAGGCCATAATGCTCTTTCGGGAAAAGGAGGGGATGACCGCCATTGTCGAAGCAGCAACCGCGCAGACGCATGGTTTGCACGCCGAATTCCGGTGCCGGATGATCACCCTGCACGTCCATTCTGCGCTGGACGCGGTTGGTTTCCTCGCCGGGGTCCTGCCACAGCTCGCGCAAGCCGGAATGGGTGTGAACCCCGTTTCCGCCTTCTTCCACGATCACCTTTTCATCCCCGAAGACAGGGCGCAGGATGCCATAGGCTTACTTCGAGCCTTATCCGAGGCGGGCGACGCCTAGCCCGGTTTACCAGTCTCGGCGGCACGGCATCGAATAATGAGGAACGCAGCTAAGACCAACCATTCTAGCTCACTCAACAGCACCATGTCATAGCTCTTCGATCAACCTGACCACCTGCGCCGGCCTGAGCGTCCGATACTTGGTCACGAGAGATTCGAGCCGACAGGGATAGCGTGCCGGAAGGGGTCAAAGGACGTTTCAGCGTATCCGAGTGAGCCGATTGCTTCCGAAAAATGACCACGTAAGCACCGCGTAAGCACGATTTCTCGAAAGGCGTAATTCTCTAAGGTGCTTATTTTATGAGGGATTTTGGCGCACCTAGACGGAGAAAGTTCGAACACTCTCTTCGCTGCGCTTGAAGAATGGGAACGTCATCTCGCATCTTTAGACTCTAAGAGTCTGAGGTGCGATGATGACACATTCGCGCCTTGATTTCAATGAGATAGCGGCTTCTGAGGCTGAAACGCCGAAGAAATATCCGCCGCCGTTTTCGCTGCGCCTGACGCATGAAGAGCGGGCGCAGTTGGAAGCGGAAGCCAATGGCAAGCCGTTGGGGGCCTACATCCGCGAACGGTTGCTCGGCGATGATGCTGCGCCGCGCAAGCGGGCTGGCAACAGCCCGGTGAAGGACAAGGAAGCGTTGGGGCGGGTTGTCGGTGCGCTGGGCACGTCGCGACTGTCTGCCAATCTGAACCAATTGGCCAAGGCGGTGAACACCGGGTCGTTGCCTGTGACACCCGAAACCGAAGCCGAGTTGGCCGAAGCCTGCCGCGAAATTGCGGACATGCGGGCTGATTTGCTGCGGGCGCTTGGTAAGTCGCCGGGGGATGGGCCGTCGTGATCCTCAAGGCGAAAGAGCGCGGGAATGGGGCGCAACTGGCGCGGTATCTGCTGACGATGGGCGACAATGATCATGTCGAACTGCATGAGGTGCGTGGGTTTATCAGTGACGATTTGACGGGAGCATTTCAGGAAGCCGACGCCATTGCTCTTGGCACGCGCTGTCAGAAGCATCTGTTCTCGATGAGCCTGAACCCGCCGGAAGGCGCGGACGCGGACATCGAGACTTTCGAAAATGCCATTGAACAAATCGAGCAGAAACTCGGTCTGGACGGCCAGCCGCGCGCCATCGTCTTCCACGAAAAGGACGGACGGCGGCACGCGCATGCGGTGTGGTCGCGGATTGATAGCGAGCGGATGCGGGCGATCAATCTGCCTTTCTACAAGGAACGGCTGCGCGAGGTGTCGCGGGAACTGTTTCTTGAAAATGGCTGGGACATGCCGCGCGGGTTGGAAGACCGCCGTTTGCGCGATCCGTCGAACTTCACGCACGAAGAATGGCAACAGGCGCGGCGGGCGGGATTGGATGCCAAGGAACTGAAAGCGGTGTTCCGCAAGGCTTGGGAGTCTTCGGACAACCGGGCGGCTTTTGAGCAGGCGCTCAAGGAACGCGGGTTTCGGCTGGCGAAGGGTGATCGGCGCGGCTTCGTCGCTGTCGATTATCGCGGTGAAGTCTATTCTGTTGCCCGCTATGCCAGCGTTAAAGCCAAAGACGTGCAAGCGCGGCTGGGCGATCCCGGCGATCTGCCGTCGGTCGATCAGGTCAAGGCTGATATCGCCGACCGCATGACGGCGAAGATCGAGTCCTTCATCAAACAGGCTGAACGCGATGCGGCGAAACGGCTAGCGCAAAACAAGCTGCTGAAAGCGGAAATCGTTGCCCGTCATACGACAGAACGCCAACAACTCACGGAAAAGCAGGACGCCCGCTGGCAAGCCGAAACACTGGCCCGAGCCGCCCGTCTGCCAAAAGGCATGTCAGGTATCTGGCACCGCCTGACTGGACGCTATGGCAAAGTCAGGGCGCAGAACGAGCTTGAAGCACTGGAAGCCCTACGGCGCGACCGGGCGGAAAAGGATGACCTGATCGTTCGCCAATTGGATCAACGGCAAGCGCTGCAACAGGAAATCGCAATCCAGCGCGAGGCGGCGCAATCCGAACTGCTGCAACTGCGCGAGGATGTGGCGCGGTATATGGACGCGGAACAGCCGGAGCACACGCGGAAGCAAGGACATGACCGCGATGGTGACGATGACGGGCCGACGCGAACGCCCCGCAACCGTCGCGGGCCAAGCTTTGAATTCTAGATCGCTGATTTTGTAGCTGCCGTAACAGGCGGCTGCACTTGTCGCATTCCCGCTTCAAATCTCAAGGCGGGCTTTATCGCCTTCACCTTGTCATTTCAAAAACACCCCAACCCATCAGGGGCCTTCATTGGCCGATGATGATGTGCGCGCGGGCCGAAAGGCCCTGAACGGTTCGGGGCCTCCTTGAAACGAAAAGGAGAACACAATGAAACTCGTCTCAAGATTTGAAGCGGCAACCCTAAGCACCGCCACCCTCTACGGCCTCCGCAAAGAAGCCTTCATTGCCTTCATAGGCGCCCCCCGCGACAGCCACGCGCAGCGCACCGCACTGGCTTCAATGCGGAACATCGAAGCGGAACTGGCGGTGCGGCCGTCCGGCTTCTAACTCTTCGCGACTGGCCGCACGCGGCCAGTCGCGATTCAAAATCCAGATATGTGGAATCATATTTGAAGCTTAGATAATTGCGATAAAGCCAAGAAAGATGAAATAATGTTTCCTTCTTTGCGTTTCAGAAAATATTTCTACTAATACGTAATTAGATATTATATATTTTTATAATGAAAATTAACTGTAAATTTAATACAAAGAGCGGGTGGAGTGGAATCTTATTTGCCAATTTATGCTGCCTTTCAGCGAATTTGGGTATGATGTACTCAGATGCGGTCAACATTAGTCCGCATTTCAATCTCGTCTTGTCGGCAGTTAGCGGACTAGGAGCGCTTGTCGCAATATCGGGTTGCATGCAAGCAGAATCGCGTTCCGAGAAACCGCCCAAAGAACCAACCATTTAACCTACCAACGCTTGCTACACCTCAATCTCGTTTGTCTAAATCGCAGTACGAACCGGGTTCTCGTCAGGATGCTTTAAATGCTACATGTGATAGTGACGATTCAGCCCAAGTGACTTGCAATGTTGTTCCGTTTGAAAGCTCTGCGACGTTCTGTGGTCGTGCTGATTTGCTGTTTAGGCGTCTGTGTTGGATTGTTGGCACAATACGTCTACACGAACAAATTTGAACAGTTTCTTGTTCAGAAGCCGTCGGAAAATTTAACGAGAGGGCGCATCGTCGTTGATGCCCAAGAAAAGGTCTTTGTCGAACCGGGGCGCGATCTTGATGACTCATGGCGTCAGTTGTTGGAGCCTTTTTATTTGCCAAACGTCGACCCATGGGAGGGGGAAATTGCTTCCTCATGGAACACAGGTCAATTTCTAGTTGATTGGGATGCCCCCGATTATGTTGTTGAAAACAACTCGATAGAATTTACAACGACGGTAACAATTTGGAGGGGTGGCTTTTCCTCTGGAAATTATCGAGCATATCTTACTGGTAGTCGGGAATTCTCTATTGTATCGCTTCAACCATGTGAAGGGAATGCAATATCAAACGGCGCGTGCATCACGCTACATGACGTGCAAAACCAACTGACTTTCAAATGGCTACTGGGCGCGGATGAACCTGGTTCTGGATTCATCTTTGTCCGCCTTGAGGTTCCGCGCATTAATCATTTTGGAAGTGTCTTGGCCGAGCCCGGCGTTTATTCGGATAGCGACACTGATCCCAAACTGAGAACGACTCTTAGCCTATCTTTCGACGGCAAAACGGAAGCAATCGATCCAAACCAGTTCTCGTCAATTGAGGTTGATGGCGCTATCGTCGATGCTTATGCATCAACTGTTCGGATTCCGCTTTCAATTAAGGACGGTTTGCATCTTTCCCAAGATCAAAGCACGCTAGTACAGTTTATAATCGCTGCACTTACGGCAATTGGTACCATTATGGCTGCGCTGGCTGCCATACTTAACATTGAGTGGATTGGAAATATATTTCGTGTTTCAGAGGACTGATGATTTTCTTTGGAATTTTCATCAATCAATACTGAAAATAGTAATCGATTAACACACGACTGTTTGGCTGCATCGCTCGTAACCGATGTTAGTTTAGTTTGGAAATCCTCGGCCCGACCGCCCTTTAGACCGCCGCGAATGTAGGTTTACACCGGGTTTGACACTGTCCGGGATTAGTCGGGATTAAGCGGGAAGAGCCGAAATCTGTCGCGAAAACATGGCGTTGGGAGAAGTTCAGCGACGTTGGCGGAGATGGTTGGTTTTGCACGCGGTTTGCAGGGAATGGCGCCAAACGGGCCTGTGCGGCGGAGAGCGGCAAAGCTTTTCAAAACACCTTCCAAAGCGTCAGTTCACAAGCGACGAAAGACCGTCCAACTCATTGACGAAAAACGGCTTTGAGATTTGGAGGCTGGCTTTCTAGGGCCATCGCAAGGCGCTGCGGATCAAGGCCGAACAGCAAACCGACGCTGGAACGCGGGGCCAACGTCAGTTGCTAACCGGGACTTCGGCAGACGAAGAGCAATGAAAACAACAGCATAGAAGTTCCACCGTAGCCAACGGTTCGTCGAAATCCCAACTGCTGACGCTGGAACTCTGCTAGCGCTGCAGGTGCTGCCGCAGCGGTGCGATCGCCCGCAACACCTTGGCGTGAACGTGCATCTTCTCGTCGGCCATTTCGCGGCTGATGGTCTGAGTCCGGTAGGCGGGATTATCGGAGATCACCTCGACCGATCCGTCGTTCAGATCGAGTGCCAAGCGCTTCAGGAAGACGTCGCCCTCATAGGTGAAGACAAAAACGCCGCCAGCGTTGATGTCCTCGCGCGTGACATCGAAGCTGACGATCAGCAGGTCTCCGTCCTGGATGGTGTCGGCCATGCTGTCGCCGCGCCCCTCTACGATGCCTAGTCGCGCCCCAGCGGGCGCAATGGAGGACAGCCAGCTGCGGCTAACGATCATGTAATCGGCGACGTCCTCGGCAATCGTCGCCGCGCCATCGCCAGCGGAGGCCTGCACCGCATAACGCGGGATCGAAACCCTTTCGCCAGCCGGTTCTGCCGCCAATGCTTTTGCAACGGAAGTTCGGCTCGCCTCCAATTGCTTCACCAGGCCCAATTTTTCGGCGTCAAACGCCCCGGCCACGTCCTTTGCCCGGGCTGCCAACAATCGCATGTATTCAAGGCTCTTTGGCTGGGTCCTGCCAGCACGATAATTGTCGATGCTGGTGGCATTGACCTGCATCACTTCCGCAGCGGCTTTTCGCCCCCCAACCCACTCAACTGCCTCCGTGATGTTGGCCGCCAACTGAGCCGCGTCGTTGTCCAATTCCGCCCAAAAAGGTCGAAATTTTTCTACTGCTCTGTCAACGGCTTGCTGCTTTTGGTCTATTTTTTTTGCCATATTGATTGACAAGTCGATATTTTTCGACCCTATTCCCTCAAAAGCGGGTTCCCCGCGCACACCAATGGCGCTGCAACGCCATCGTCACCAACCGAGCGAGCACTATGACCCGCCCATCGCCGAAGGCCAATCCCGTATTCGACCGCGTCGCCGAGGCACGCGCCATCAAGGCCAAGGTCGTTCAGGCCGGCTTGTCGTTCGCCCAGATCGATCGAACCTTCAAACTCTCCGCCGGTACCGCGCGGCAGGCGCTGCGCGAACCGAACCCTGCCGGCGAGCGTGCGATCGCCGCTGCTCTCGGAACCAAGCCACATTTCCTTTGGCCGAGCCGCTATCGCCCGTCCGGTCAGCGACGATCGCAACTGGATTGGAACAAAATCCGGCTCACCGGGTCCACTCCAAAGCGCGCAGGGGCGCAGACCTGATGGCGGTCAATCCCTTCACGCGGTGCGGACATCGCGCCGATCCGTCCATCGACGCGCTGGTTGCAGGCGTTTCAGCTTTTGCCGTTCTGATCGGTGTGCTGGCGCTGTTCGCCCAAATCGTGGGGTGACCGATCATGACCGGCGACGAGTTCATCTTCTCCCACATTCCGCTTCCGGCCACCTCCCTGCCGGATGCTTTAGAGCAGGCCTCCGACGCTGCCGACGGGGACCGCCCGCGCATCGCGGACAGCGAGACGGTGCCGGCTCTGGCAGACATCGGGCTGCCGATCAGCCCGCTGTTCGAAGCGGCCGTGACGGGCGTTCAACTCCGCTTCAAGCACCTTTCGAAAGACGACATCATCGCACCGCCGCACCAGTGGTTCGACGCAGCGCTCGCCAGGCAGATCGCGCTGCACCTCCTGCATCGCGAGTTCGACGTTCCCAAGAGAGCATTGGCCGGCGAGATCGTGCGTTCGCGCGAGGCTGTGAACCGCGCGCTGCGTACCGTGGACGAGCGGCTGCAGGATGAGGCGTTCGCCTCCAGCTACTCGGCGATCAAGCGCCACGCGATCAAGTCGACTCGCCGCAAGACGAGGCTGATGCGATGAGCGAGATCAAGCAGATCAAACTGACCGACATCCATGTGCCGGAGCGGCTGCGCGCTGTCGACGATGCCCATGTCGCGGCCATCTCCAAATCCATCGAACTGCACGGCTTGCTGCACCCGATCACCGTCCGGTTCACGCCGAACGGCGAGCGCAAGTATGCACTGGTCGCAGGCGCGCACCGGTTGAAGGCCGTCGCCATACTCGGCGAGGAGGCAATCGACGCGATTGTTGTCAAGGCCGATGCATTGGGTGCCCAGATCATTGAGATCGAAGAGAACCTCTGGCGCAACGATCTGTCGGCGCTCGACCGGGCCACTTTCGTGCAGACCTACCGCGATCTTTGGGAGCAGAAGCACGGCAAAATCGCGCGCGGCGGTGACCAAAGGGCCAAGTTGGCCCTTTGCCCCGTGGACATGCTCGAAGAAGCGATCGGCGAAGGGTTCACGACGGCGTGCGCCGAGCGACTTGGCATCTCCAAGCGGTCGGTGAAGCGCCTCTCGCAAATCGCGGGCAGTCTGCCGGCCGATCTCAAGAAGCGGCTTTCAGGCACGGCGATCGCCGACAACCAGTCGCAACTGCTGGCGCTGGCCAAGCTGCCCGAGGACAAGCGAGCCATCGCGGCCCGCGCCGTCGACGATCACGGCGCCGACTTCGCCAAGGTCATGGACGTGATCGCGCCGAAGCCGAGGCTCAACGCGCAAGGCAAGGTGCTGTCGCAGTTGATTGCGGGCTGGTCGAAAGCCTCTCCCACCACGCGGCGGAAGTTCATGGAAGATGCCGGGCTGATGCCGATGGAGGATGCCGATGGCTGACCAGCCCTCCCATTGTGGCGTCTGCCCTGTGCCTGGTTGCACCCGGGCCCTACCCAACCGGAACGCCATCGTGTGCGCAGACCACTACTTCTACGCGCCGGCCGACCGGATGCGCGCAGCGATCCGCATGAAGATCAAGGCGGAGCGCACGGGACGCCCCGAGTTCGCAGCTCAAGTTTCCAAGCACACCCAGTTCGTCGTCGACGCAATTGTCGCAAACCAGCGGCGGCACCCTCCCAAACGTCCAACGGAGCATAGTCATGCGTAACGCTTCGCCGGCCCAAGCCGACATGTTCGCCAAACCCGTCTTCGAGAGCCGATCGCCTGTCACCGATCTCGACCTTGACCGGTTCAGGCTACGGATCAAGGGCGCCATGTCGCAGGCCCTCAAGGGCCGCGACCGGATCGCGGTCGCGGCGCGGATGGGCCGGATGCTGGGTGGCAGTGCCATGTCGAAGGCGATGCTCGACGCATACACATCGCCCGCCAAGCAGCAGGACATCAGTCTTGTCCGCTTCAAGGCGCTGGCGCGCGCCGCCGAGGCCCCGGGCCTCTGGGACGTAGCGGTCAGCGATGACGGCCTCCTCGTCCTGCAGGGGGACGAAGCGCGCCTTGCCGAGATCGCCCGGCTTCAGCAGGAGCAGCGCAAGCTGGCCGCCAAACTGAAGGCGCTTCAGTCGCTGCCCGTCAACATCAGACGAGGATCAGACTAGCCGATGGCGCGGGCATACTTCACGATCGACGAAATCCTCGCCTGCGCCGGCGGTGACCTGCCCGCGACTGTACGTGGCATCAACAAGAGAGCGACGAAGGAAGGCTGGCGGGACCGGCCGGGCAAGGCGCGCAAGCGGCCCGGCCGAGGCGGTCAATGGGAGTATCATCGCGATCTCCTGCCGGCACCTGTGCGGGCGCGGTTGCATGCGGCCCATGACAGCGAGCCCGATCTCTCCAATACCGCCTCGGAAAGTGCTTGCGGTTTCGAACGATTGCCGGATCGGCACAAACAGCGCGCCCTCGCGAGGCTCGGCGTTCTCGATGCCGTTGATGAGCTTTGTGCCGGCGGACTGACGGTCACCGCGGCGATCGCCAAGGCGGCGAAGGGTGGCGGCGTCTCGCCGGCCAGCGTGCTTCGCTGGCGTGGACGGGTCGCTGGTCGGCCACGCGCTCAATGGCTGGCGCTGCTCGCCCCGAACTACCGACCAACGACGCAGCGGAGCACGTGTTCGCCAGAGGCTTGGGCCGCCTTGAAGTCCGACTATCTGCGCCCAGAGGCTCCGGCGTTTTCGGCCTGCTACAGACGGGTGGCGGCGCTGGCCGCAGAAAAGGGCTGGACACTGCCGCCGGAGCACGGGCTGCGGCGGCGGCTTTCGGCCGAAGTACCGCGCGATGTGCAGGTTGCCACGCGCAAGGGCCGTGACGCCGTCAAGGCGCTCTATCCGGCCCAGAAACGCAGCATCGCCGCCTTGCACGCGATGGAAGCTGTCAACGCGGACGGTCACAAACTTGATCTGTTCGTCCGGGTCCCGGGTCAGCCGACACCCGTGCGGGTCTACATGATGGCGCTGCAGGACCTCTACTCTCGGAAAATCCTTGCCTGGCGATTGTCGCTGTCGGAAAACAAGGACGCCGTCCGTTTGGCGATCGGCGACATGGTCGATCGGTACGGTATCCCCGATCACGTCTATCTCGACAATGGCCGTGCCTTCGCATCCAAGTGGATCACAGGCGGTACCGCGACGCGCTACCGGTTCAAGGTTCGCGTCGAGGAACCGCAGGGTGTGCTGACGGCGCTCGGCGTAAAGGTGCACTGGACGACGCCCTATGCGGGTCAGTCCAAACCGATCGAACGCGCCTTCCGCGATCTGGCCGAGGACATCGCCAAGCACCCGCTGTGCGCCGGCGCCTACACGGGCAACCGTCCAGACGCCAAGCCCGAAAACTACGGAAACTCCGCCATCGACATCGAAGTGCTGCGCGAGCATGTCGACCGTCAAATCGCCGCTCACAATGCACGCTCTGGACGGCGGACCGAAGCCGCGTCCGGCGACAGTTTCGACAAGGCTTTCGCGGAAAGCCTCGCCGAGCCAACGACCATCGTGCGTTGGCCCGCGAGCGCACAGAAGGCGCTCTGGCTGCTTGCGGCCGAACGCATCAAGGCTTCAAAGGGCAATGGTGAGGTTCGGCTGTTCGACAACCGCTATTGGGCGCCCGCGCTGACGGCCCATGCCGGCAAGCACCTAACAGTACGCTTCGATCCGGACCGGCTGCACCAACCCGTTCGCATCTATGACAGTGCCGACCGGCTGATCTGCGAAGCCGAATGCGTCGGCACACATGGCTTTACGGACACCGACGCCGCGCGCGCGCATGCGGCCAAACGCAGCGCCTACATCAAGGCCATCAATGCGCAGGCACGCTTGCACACGGAGCTCTCGGCGGCCGAACTGGCGCGTCTTTACGCCGACGGTGCCGAACCAGCACCAGCGCCCCCGCGCGAGCGGCCAAAGGTGACGCGCCTTGCCGCGGGCGCCACCGCCAAAGCGTTGAAGCCTTCACCCGAACATGACGCCGACCAGGAAAGGAGTTTTTCGGCCGGCCTGAAGCTGATTGCCGGCGGCAGGGAATGAACCCACGCCACGCGCAGGACGATCTGTCCACCCGCCTGCGCAAAGAAAAACCGGCGGAATTGCCCTCCGCCGGTTCCGAGTGCCGCTCTTGCGAGCGGAGCTTTCACACCAAGGAGATAGCATGAACATCCATCACGGCACAAGCCAGGACCATCAATGGCAATTGCCCGAGACCTCGGTGCCCTTCAAGGACGGGCCGGGGCGCACGGCGAAAGACTTCGAGACGTGGGTCAAGCTCGTCACGCGGATTTACGAGATCGCGGTCCTCAATGGCTGGTCGAAGACCAAGACGGCCGAGCAGATCGGCATGCCTACAAGCACGTTCTCGGGATGGTACCAAGGCACCTATCAGGGCCGGTTCGATCGTCACAACGAGGCCGTCGGAAAATACCTTGCGCTCTATGACCGGATCGACGAAGGCCCGTCGGTTCCGCAGTCGCCCGACTTTCTTCAAACGCACGCCGCCAGGGTGATCACCGACACACTGTTCGCCGCGCAGATCATGCCGGCACTCGTCATGGTCACCGGTGCGGCGGGGATCGGCAAAACCGCCTCGGCCGAGCATTTTGCAGCAAGCAGGCCGCACACGCATCTGGCAACGATCAGCCCGCACACACGAACGGTCCATGCGATGCTGACCGAAATCGCCTTCGCCGTGGGTGTGCGATCCCACAATCCGACCCGGCTCGTTCGCTCCATCGGCGAACGGCTCGAGAGAAAGGGCGCGGGCACACTGCTGATCGTTGATGAAGCGCAGAACCTCGTCGATGACGCCATCAACCAGCTGCGCCATTTCGTCGATCAATACAGGTGTGGTGTGGCCGTTCTCGGAAACACGGAGACCTACAGCCGCTTTTCGACCAGCGTCATGGACGGATCGAAGTATGGCCAGTTGCGCCGACGCATCTTCAAGCGCGTCAAGATCGACCGCCCCCGCAAGGACGATCTTCTCGCCTTCATCAAAGCGTGGGGCGTTACCGACCAGGAGCAGATCACGTTCCTGACCGGCGTTGGCATGAAGCCCGGAGCACTCGGCCAGATCGACATGACCATCAAGGTCGCCATGATCAATGCCGCGGGAGACCGCAAGGCGCTGACACTCGACCATCTTAAGTGGGCCTGGGAGAACCGGGACGTGGAGGGGCTGGGATGACCGCGCCTTCCGAACATCCGCCACTCGTCACCACCGAACTGGCCGATTTCCGAGCCTGGTTCGAAGCGCAATTCCGCCCTGATCAGCCAGCCGAGGCCGAGGCCGTAAACGGTGCGCTGCGCCAGATCGACCTTCTGACAACGCTCGCATCCGCCGTCGACAAGGAAGTGGCCATCCACCGTCAGATCATGGATGGAGCCCATGCCCGGCGCCTTGCTCTTCGCTTGGGCAATCCCAGCGGCCCGGAGACGATGCAATGAGCGCCGCTGGTCCGCTCCCCGCTGAAGAGCTGCGGATCGTGTCCAACCGACTGGCCGCGCTACGCGACCGGCTCGGGCCGATGGCGCACGGTGGATGCCATCTGCTGTCCTGCGATGTCGTCGCGCTGATGGAGGAGCTGGCGGACCTCTCCGGTCTGGCCAAACGTCTGGAGAACGAAATCTCGGCGCGCCGCTGGAACGAAAAGGCTCGCGCCGATCGTGACGCGCTCGACACCGCAACGGTGCTGGCACAGGTGCAGCAGAACAACTCCAATCTCGTTCTGCTGCCCGTGGTGCCCCGGCCGTTCAATGACGGAGGCGGCGCATGACCGCCCGTGCTCAAGAAGTCATCCTGATCGTCGCCAAGGCGTTCGGCGTCACCTATGGCGGCATCATCGCCGACAGTCGGAATACCCATGAGACCATGGCGCGACACGTGGCCATGTATGTCGCCCGCAAGGCGCTTGGCATTTCGTTGCCTGACCTCGGTCGCGAGATGAACCGCGACCATACCACTGTCTTGAGCGGCGTTCGGAAAATTGAGGGCCTGCGCGAAGCGGACCCCCAACTCAAGGCGCTCACCGAAAGCCTTGTGACCGCGGTCGAGTATCGCGAAGCGGCACGGCATTCGGGTGAGATCGACGTGCTCGCCCTTGCCCAGTCGGTTGCCAGCAACCCCCGCCGCAACGCCGCTGCCGCCAGCGTGCAAGAGGTGGCAGCGCTCGCCCTGACGTTCATCGATCTCTGGGAAGTCGTCAGCGCGGCCGAGACGCTGATTGCCGACCTCGGCGCCTGCTCGATCGACGGAGATCCTGACCAGGTTGCCCGGATCGAGGCGCTATCGGCCGCGATCGGCGACGAAATCCATCACATCGCCGGGGATGACCCGGAAGACCAAGCGAACGGAGACATGCAATGGAAGCAGTGATCCTCGAAGACGAAGACCAGAACGGCATCGTACGCGTCAACGGACGCGATTACATGGCCGACGCCAAGGGCCAGCTTGTGCCGGTCGAGAACATCAAGCCGCAGGACAGACTGGAAGACGAGATCGTGCGGAAGATCATGGGATATGCGCTCGATCTGTCCGCCCAGATCACCCGTTTCCGGGGCCACACCATGGCCGATCTCGGCGAGTTCGACGCTCTGCTCGAACAGGACTATGGCGCCAAGAAGGGCGGGAAAAAGGGCAACCGGACCTACCAGGATTTTGGCGGACTGATGAAGGTCCAAGTCCAAGTTGCCGACTTTGTCGATTTCGGGCCGCAGCTTCAGGTGGCCAAGACACTGATCGACGAATGCCTGAACGAATGGGCGGCCGACAGCCGGCCGGAGATCCGCGCGCTCGTAACGCGGGCCTTCCAGACTGAAAAGCAGGGCCAGATCAACCGGTCGGACATCTTCATGCTGCTGCGGCTCGACATAACCGACGAACGGTGGGTGAAGGCGATGGAGGCGATCCGCGACGCCATGCGCGTCACTGGCTCCAAGGAGTACATCCGCTTCTATCTCCGTGATCGTGTGACCGACCCCTGGCGCTCGGTCACGATTGATCTGGCCAAGGCGGGCGCGTGATGGGCTTTCGGAAGCACGCGCCCACCGACGTGAGGGTACGGCGCCAATTGCATGTACGCGCCAGCCTGATGAAACCGCGCGGTTGTGCGGCCCGACTATTGATCACAATCAAGGGTGGGACGGCAGAGGCACTTGGTCTTGCGCAGGGAGATGAGGCACGCGTCGCCGTCCTGATCGGCGAAGGCGAGGATCATGGTCTGATCCGACTTAGGCGCGTTGAGCAGGATGCTTCGATCGTGACGCCCTGCACGACGGTCAAAGGCGGACACTTCTGGAAGTTCTTTCTCGGCCATGTCGATCAGTTCGTCGACCGAACCGAGCGTAGCCAAGCATGCCAGCATGAGTTCGTTGATGGGTGGCTTGAAGTCGTCCTGCCGGCCTGGGCCGACGAGACACGCCCGAAGCCGACCGTCCGGATCGACGCGGTTTCGCCGCCGATACGTGCGGCGGCAATGGACTTGGTCCGTCAGAAGGCTGAACAAAAAGAAGCTGACGAGCGCCGCAGGCGACGCGAAATGGGGCTGGGAGACGCGCCATGAGCCAGAACCTTGAGCGCAGTCTCGCATATTTCGACCGACACCGAGCATCCGATGCCGAAGACGTGCTGGAGCGCTGGCGGGCGCGAACCGGCGCCAAGCTCCAGTTTAAAAACGGCACGTTTGAGCTGACCTATTGCGGCGTGCGCGGATCGGCCACGTCCGGGGCGGCCGCCCAGTTGATCCGCTCATGGACACGCAATGCCCGCAGAAAACTCGACGTTCTCAATGCGGTGAAGCCATGATCCCGCCGACCTACAGCGACGGCGTGTATGCGGTCGAGCAGTTCGACTGGGTCGAGTTCATCGACCCGGCAGGCGGGCTGCGCGGTGAAGGCCAGATTACGCGCGTCTATCCGCGCAAGGGCGAGGCGCGCGTCCGTTTTGAGCAGCCGTTCCACCACCGCGCGCGGGGCCAACGCCGGATGCGCGCCGTCCGCCTTCCAATCGAAGCCCTCGAACTCATCAGGAGGGACGGATGACTGGTCGCCTCTCCGCGCTTTGTTCAGTCGGCGCTCAAGCTGTACGCCTCAACCACACGGCGGATTTGGGCGCAGTGGGCAACGCGGAGGCTCTCGGACATGTTCTCGATCTCTCGACCCACACCACGTGTGTGAAGCCCAAGCGCAGAAGTAAACTCGAGATCGTCCGGATCAACTCGAGCGGCAATGTAGGCCTCAATGGCCCCCGGATCGAGTTGCACGCCGCAGGCCCGCTCGCTGGCGATCACGCCCCCAATTTGGGCGGCGACATTCCAACTATCCTGCGCGGCGACTGGCCCAGCAACCAGCAAACAAGCAGCGACCAAGAACTTGCGGGCCATAGCGTCCTCTCGTCAACAACCGATCGAGAGTACACAACCATTTTTGAACCGGCCCGTCGAGCGCGCGGAAGCGATCCGACCCTACCGCGCGGATTTCTGGCTCGCGCCCTAGGTTCGAAACTCATCACTCATCCGGGCGCTCCGTCATGACCGCCCTGCGCGCCATCCATGCCGGAATGCGGCAGCTCGGGCTCGATGACGAAGCCAAGCGGGCGCTCTACCAGCGGGTGACCGGACATCGCTCGGCGGCCGACATGGACGAGGGTCAGCGGGAAGCCGTGGTCGCGGAGCTGCGCCGGCTCGGCTTCAAAGGGGTTTCGAACGGTTCTCGAAAGGGCCGCAAGGCGCTTGCCGGACCCTATGCCAAGAAACTGCAGGCACTCTGGATCGCCGGCTGGAACCTCGGCCTGGTCCGCAACCGCAACGACCAGGCGCTCCTCGCCTTTGTCAAACGCCAGACCGGCCTCGACCATACGCGCTTCCTGCATCATCACGACGATGCGACCAAGGCGATCGAGGCACTGAAGGGCTGGCTGGCGCGCGACGGCAGCGTCGATTGGGGCAAGTGGAAGGACTGGCAACCGCATATCGGCTGCCGGATCGCCATGGCCCAGTGCCTGATCCTTGATCGGGACAACGGAGCGCGCAACTTCTGGCCGACCGTCTGCGAGGCGGGCGGCATCGCGGCGCCCAACCAATTCGGGACCGAGCGCGATTGGCATGCAGTGATGAACACGCTGGGTGAGCGCATCCGACTGCAGAGCGCGGGGCCGGATCGATGAAACGCCGTGCCGCCATCGTTCACGTCACCGACCATGCCGTTATCCGCTACCTGGAGCGCGGTCTTGGCGTCGATGTGGCCGCGCTGAAACGGCACATCGCGTCCATGGCACAGGATGCGGCCGAGATGGGAGCGGTCGGCCTGAAGGTCGATCGGATCAAGCTGGTGATCTCGCCGGATCACACCGACGAGACCGGAACACGGCACGTGCACATTCCCACCGTGCTTGAGCGCAACATGCTGGGCGCCATCGCCGATGCCAATGCGCGGCAGAGACGTCGCGGGGCGTGCGGCGATGAG
Organism: Phyllobacteriaceae bacterium; assembly: GCA_024742765.1. GTDB lineage: Bacteria > Pseudomonadota > Alphaproteobacteria > Rhizobiales > Rhizobiaceae > Roseitalea. The sequence goes on from JANSXT010000013.1 coordinate 112,125, forward strand.
TGACCGGCTGGAAGCGCAACTGCTGTCGCTGCTCGGTGAGGAGGGTTACATCCGGTTGCTCGAGGCGCATGGCGGCGTCCTGACCTATGTGCCGCACCGGGTCGACCAAACCAAGCTCGCCGATGAGATCGGTCTTGACCACGCGCGTGCGCTGTCGAAGGAATATGGCGGTGACTATCTGCAGGTGCCCGTCTCCCGCGCGTTTCGGGCGCACTTTTATCGCCGCACCGGCATGACGCTCAAGCAGATTGCTCGGCGTCTGACGATGAGCGAAAGCGGCGTATATCGCCTGTTTCGCGAGGCCAAGAAGCGCCGGCACGAGGAACGGCAGTTCTCGCTGTTCGAATAAGCCGGCTCTGGCCGACGCCATTCTAATTGAATTCCGGGATCGCACCTAGCTTCGCGGCCACGCAACGAGGGTCGATCCGCCATGCCGTCACACCTCTATGACACCCGCCTTATCCCCTGGCTCGCAGGCAATGAAGGCAAGGTCCGGCGATGGTACCGCGATCCGATCGGCGTGCCGACCATCGGCATGGGCTTCACGATGCGATCGCAAGCGTTCAAGCGCTGGTGGGCCGACAATCGAAAGGGTCAACGGTTCGGCCCAGGAGCCACAATGACCGACGCCGAAATCTACGCGGTCAAGCAGCTGCTGATCGACGAGGAGTACGGGCCGCCCGTCTGGCGCTTTTTCGAGGATGCGAAGGCATCGGTTTCGCCGCACGCAATGTCGTCGGGCATGGACATGAGCTTCAATGCCGGTCCGGGCTCGCTGAAGTGGAGCTGGGCGCGGTTTCTGAAGGCCGGCAACATCGCTGAAGCCGCCCGGCGCTTCCGCGTCACCGCGACCAAGGCCGGCGGACGAAGGCTGGCCGGTCTGGTCCGTCGCCGTCAGGAGGGCTCCGTCATCATGGAGCACAACATCTGGCCGAAGTGGCTCAAGCGTGCGGACAAAACCGTGACGATTGCCGCGGCGGTTGAGAAGCTGCCGGCCTGGCGGCTGGATGACGACGATCTGCTCGAAGCGGCACGCTGGCTTGAGACGCTCGGTTTCTGGAAGCCGGCCGGCCGGCACAATGCCGGGATGCTGCGTTCGTCCAGAGACTTCCGCAAAGCGGTCAGAGCCTTCCAGACGGAGCACCCAAATCTCACCAATGACGGCGTGCTTGGCCGGGCGACACGCGACCAGATCCAGCGCGTGATGGATCTGCGGCGTGATGCCGGACGCGCCACGTTTTCCGGCGGCGCGACAAGCGCGGCTGGCGGTGCAGATACGGCGACCGGCGCCAACGTTACCGGCTATGGCGACTGGCTGATCTGGGGCGGTCTGCTGATCATCGTCGTCGCCCTGATCTGGTTCGGCTGGCGCTATCGTGACGAGTTGAGCCTTGGCGCCCGTTCGCTGATCGCCAGAAAGGGGCGCAGCTGATGAGCGCGATCGGGACCATCATTGGCGGCATCGCCGCGGAGATCGGTGCGACAACCGTCAAGCGACTGATCGAGCAGCGCGCCGGCAAAGGGGCGGCCGAAATCGCCGGGACGGTCATTGATGTCGTCGCCTCCAAGGCCGGGGTGCCGGCTGCGGAACTGCCCGAACTGGTGAGCACGGATCGCAAGCGTGTCGAGGACGCCGTGATGGCTGCCGAGGCCGATGGACCGGAACTGCTTGAACTTTGGTCCAAGGGACTTGAGGGACAGTTTGCGCTGATGGAAGCCGAGACGCGCGAGGGCTTCTGGAAGAGCTTCTGGCGCTGGGGCTGGATGTACCTGCTCGCCATCTTCTGGATCTGGCGGATCGTTATCTTGCCGATCGTGAACGCAAATGCGGTCGTGCCGATCGAGGCCGTCGAGTGGTCGATCCTGCTGACGCTCACCGGCTGGTTCATGTCGCTGTACATGGGCGGCCACACGCTGAAGGAGCTCGGCAAGAACGTGGCGGCCTTGGCCCGAGACAGGACGCTTAGATGATCCCGACCGCAACGAAGGCGCGGATCGCGGCGTTTTTCGGCCGTAACTGGCACCGGATGGTCGACCTTGTGTTCTTTGATCAGGCGCGGCTCGTTGAGTGGCTGTCGATGGCGATCCTGTTCGGGTTTGCGTTTGAGACGATGACGCATCCGGAACTGCTCGAGCGCGAAGTCTATCAGCCTTTCAACGAGTGGGGCGCCGGCGTTTGGGCAACATTGTTGTTCGCCGGCAGCGCTCTGCAGCTTGTCTCGATCCTCCGCAGACACCATGAGCTGCGGTTCGTGGCCCTGATCGTCGGTTTCGCGTTCTTCGGAACGCTGACGATCGTTTTCGGGTCCTCCGGACTTTCAACAACGGCCACGCGCACCTACGGATGCCTTTGCCTGGCCTGCCTGGTTGCGGGAGTGTTCGTTCTGTGGACGTCCAATCCCTCGAAGCGCTGATGCGCATGCTGGCCGATCAGGCCGGTCCGGTCTTCGCTGGCCTCGGCCTGCTCGGAGCCGCCCTGTTCTGGGTGCTGCGGTCAATGGGCTGGGCCGGTTCCGGTGAAAGGACGCGCGTTGTCGCATCGGCGCGGCTCGACACGATCGACGACAAGCTGGATGGCCTGGAAAGCCGGCTCGGCAACATCGAGGCCGATATCGAGGACCGCCCGACGCGGGCAGAGATGCACGAGATACAAACCATGCTGGCGCGGCTGGAGGAACGCGCGCAGGCGCGGGCCAATCAGATGGTCGCCATTCAGGCGTCGGTCACCCGTGTCGAGGATTTCCTGATCAGCCTGTCGCGAGGAAGCAAATGAACGCCGATCAATTCGAAGGCTATGCCGAGCACTATGCTGCCGAGGCTCGCCTGATCATCCTGAAGGCGCTGGCCGACCAGAACGACTATCGGCTCAACGACAAGATGCTGACCACGGTGTTGCAGCAGTTCGCCATCAACCGTGGCCGCGACTTCACGCGCAACCAGCTGTCCTGGCTGGAGGAGAACGCCAGCGCGGTCAAGCTGATCCGCGCCGGCACCGCCATTGTGGCGGAGCTGACAGAGGCCGGCCTTGATCACGTCGAGCGTCGCACGGTCCTGCATGGCGTCGCGCGACCTTCGCCCGCGCGGAGCTAGCCGCCGTGAGCGCGCGCCGTGGCAGGGGCCGCCTGTCAACGATCGACCAATTGCCGGACGAGGCGCAACCCGCCATCGCCTGGGCGGTCGAGGAACTGCGCAAACGGGAACGACCGCAGACCGAGATCCTCGCCGAGTTCAACGAACAGCTACGCCAGCTCGGCACAGACCCGATCTCGAAGTCCGCCTTCAATCGGTACTCCATGATGCTGGCGCAAACGACCCGGCGGATCGAAGAGACGCATCGCATCGTCTCCGCGCTGGGCGAGCGATTGAACGAGGACGCCTCTGACGATCTGACGATCATGGTCTCCGAGCTCGGCAAGACGCTGGTTTTCGAGCTCCTGCAGGGGGCCGGCGAAGAAGGCTTCTCGCCACGCGACGCAAAAGAACTGGCCATGGCAGCGCGATCGTTCGCCCAGGCACAGTCGGTCTCGTCGGCGCGGCGGCTCAAACTGGAACAGGAAATGGCCGACAAGGTCGAGGAGGTTACCGAGGCCGTGGCACGCGAGGCCGGGCTGTCGGAAGAGCGCGCCGCCGAACTGCGCCGGCAGGTCCTGGGGGTGCGGTCATGACGGCACACCACGCGACAGCCGACACCCGTCCCGTCATCGCGCGCAACCCCGCTACGCTCGGTCCGGACTTCACGCGCGGCAGCGATCTGCCGGACGATCATGATCCGCTCGCGGCCGGCATCCTGATGGCCCATCAGCTCGACTGGATCGAGGACAAGTCGGACATGAAGGCAGCCGAAAAGGGGCGCCGAACAGGCATCACCTATGCCGAGGCGCTCGACGACACAATCACGGCGGCCTCGAAGCGATCGGCGGGCGGCGACAACGTGTTCTATATCGGCGACACGAAGGACAAGGGGCGCGAATTCATCGGCTATGTGGCGCACTTCGCCAAGATCGTCGCCAAGGAGCTCGTAAACATCGAGGAGTTCCTGTTCGAGGACGAGCAGGAAGACGGGTCGACCAGGTTCATCTCGGCCTATCGTGTCCGCTTCGCCTCGGGTTTCCGCGTCGAGGCGCTGTCGTCCAACCCGGCCAACATTCGTGGCCTGCAGGGCATCGTCGTCGTGGACGAGGCGGCGTTCCATCGCGATGTGCGCGCGGTGATCGACGCGGTGAACGCGCTTCTGATCTGGGGCGGAAAGGTGCGCGTGATCTCGACGCACAATGGCGTCCTTAACGCCTTCAACGAGCTGATCCAGGAGGCCAAAGCGGGCAAGGTGCCGTTCTCGCTGCATCACATACCGTTCGCCAAAGCCGTCGAGAACGGACTTTACCGGCGTGTCTGCCTGATCCGCCAGCGGGAATGGTCGGCAGACGCCGAAGCCGAATGGGAGGCCCGCATCCGCAAGAGCTATGGTGTGCGGGTCGCGGCGATGCGCCAGGAGCTCGATGCCATCCCGTCGGAGGCTGAAGGCGCGGCCCTGACACGGGTGCAGATCGAGAACGTGATGGTCCCCGGCATTCCGGTTCTGCGGCTGATCCGCGACGACGACTTCAAGAACGCTCCCAAACAGATGCGCGAGGCCGACATCAGGGATTGGTGCGAGCGAGAACTGGCGCCCATCCTGACTGCACTCGACCCGAAGGAGCAGCATGCACTCGGCCAGGACTTCGCACGCACCGGCGACGTATCGGCAATCGTCGTGCCGGCCATTGGCCTCGATCTGATCCGGCGCGTCCGCTTTGTTCTCGAGATGCGCAACATCCCCTTCGAGCAACAGCGCCAGATTGTGTTCTACATCATTCGCCGCCTGCCACGCTTTCTGGCAGGCGCGCTCGATGCTGGCGGCAACGGCGCCTATCTGGCCGAGGTTACGGCGCAGGAATTCGGTGAACGCATCCATGAGGTGAAGTTCACGCCGGAGTGGTATCGCCTCGAGATGCCACCCTATCAGTCCGCCTTTGCCGATGAGGATATCGTTCTGCCGAAGGACGACGACGTGCTGCGCGATCACCAGGCGCTACAGTACACCAACGGCTATATTCGTGTGCCCGAGGATTTCCGTTTCAAGGGTAGCGACGGCCTGGACCGGCACGGCGACACGGCGATCGCCGGGGCGCTGGCCTGGTTCGCATCGCGCCAGTCGCCGAAATTCGAGTACGGCTATGAAAGCGCGGTCGATCGCGTTGCCAGGAACCGGCGCCAGTCTTCGCGTGACCGCGACCGACGGGCGCGCACGATCGACCCTGATCTGCGCGGGAGCTTGTGACCATGGCCAAGACCTTCACCGAGCTGATGCGCATCAAGAGCCCTCGCGATGCAGGCGGCATGGCGGTTCCGCCCAAAACACTGACCACCGAAGTCGCAACGCCAACGGTCGGTGCAGTTCGCCAGCCGATTTCCGGCCATCCGGCCGAAGGACTGACACCAGCGCGCCTCGCCATGATCCACCGCGCGGCTGCAACCGGTGATCCGGAACTCTACTTCGAGCTGGCGGAGGACATCGAGGAGCGCGATCTGCATTATGCAGGCGTGATGGCGACGCGCAAACGATCGGTCGCGCAACTGCCGATCACGGTGACCGAGGCAAGCGACAGCCCGGAGCACAAGAAACACGCCCAGTTCGTCCGCGACTGGATCGCAGAGGGCATTCTTGAAGACGCGCTGTTCGACATGCTCGATGCCATCGGCAAGGGCATGTCAGTCCTGGAGATCGACTGGGTCAGCCGGCATGGCCACTGGCATCCGGGCCGTTTCCTCTATCGGCCGCAGCGCTGGTTCACGTTCGACCGCGAGGATGGCGAGACGGTGCTCCTTCGAGAGGGCGCGACGGGCGTGCCTTTGGCCGGGCACAAGTTCCTGATACACCGCCACCCTTCGAAGTCCGGGCTCACCGTGCGGTCCGGGCTTGCGCGCGTCGCCAGCTGGGCCTGGATGTACAAGCAGTTCACGCTCAAGGACTGGGCGATCTTCTGCCAGAACTATGGTCAGCCTATCCGGCTCGGCCGTTACGACGGCAACGCCAACGAGGAGGACAAGGCCATCCTGTGGCGGGCGGTCTCGCAGATCGCGGGCGACTGCGCGGCCATAGTGCCTGACGGCATGTCGATCGAGTTCGTCAGCGTCACCGACAAGAGCTCGACATCGGATCTCTACGAGAAGCGGGCCGACTGGTTCGATCGACAGATTTCGAAGGCGGTGCTCGGCCAGACGACGACCACCGACGCCGTGTCCGGCGGCCATGCGGTGGCCAAGGAACATCGCCTCGTCCAGGAAGACATCGAGCGGTCAGACGCCAAGATGATCTCGGGTACGGTCAACATGCAGCTCGTGCCCAATCTGATTGCCTTCAACTTCGGACCCCAGGATCACTATCCGCGCGTCCGGATCGGACGGCCTGACGAAGTGCCGCTCGGCGAGTTCAGCACGGCGTTCGCCGCGCTGGCGCCGCTCGGGCTGACGGCGCCCGCCGGATGGATGCGCGATCGCATGGGCATTCCGGCACCCGACGACAATGACGAGCTGATCGGTGGCGGTCCCGCGTCCGGCGCGGCCGAACCTGAAGGCATCGCCAACGCATCAGCCCGATTGCTGCTTTCCCGTCACCGTGCCGATCCGGCCGACGCCGATGTGGCGCGCCTGTCAGACCGGCTGCAGCGCGATGCGGCCGGCGCTCTGGCCGGGCTGACCGACGAAGTACGCTCGATCCTGACGCAGGCACGTACGCTCCAGGAGGCGGCCGACGGGCTCGCCGCGCTCGATCTCGACCCGACGCAGTTGTCGATCGCGATGGCGCGCGGCATGGCGCTGGCGCATCTGGCCGGCCAGGCCAGCCTTGTCGACGATCTGGAAGCGAAACGGCGATGACGCGTCACAAGCCCGCACAGGCGCGCGAGGTCAATCCGGGGCCGAAGTGCCCGCCAGTCCCGCGACCCCCTTCCAGACCCCCTTTCAGAGCTTCCAATCGCCCGTTTGGAGGCGCTTGAGCGATGGCGATGGACGAGACCGTCGAGAACCTCCCTTTCGCAGAGGCCGTCGACTTCTTCCGCGAGAAGGCCAATGTGCCGACCGAAAGCTGGCTGGATGTGCAAGGCGCGGCACACAGCCATGCTTTTTCGGTTGCGGGTGCAGCATCGGATGCGCTGGTCGCGGACTTCCGTGCGGAGATCGACAAGGCGCTGGCTGAAGGCACGACGCTGGATGAGTTTCGCGCTGCGTTCGATGACATCGTCGCCAAACATGGCTGGGAGCACACCGGCCATCGCGACTGGCGGGCGCGGGTAATCTACGAGACCAACATGCGCACCGCTTATGCCGCTGGACGCTATGCGCAGCTGACGTTGCCGGAGACGCTGGCGGTCTGGCCCTATTGGCAATACAACCATTCGGGCGCCGTCCATCCCCGCCGCGATCATCTGTCCTGGGACGGGCTCACGATCCGTGCCGACGACCCCTTCTGGGATGTGGCCTATCCTCCCAACGGGTTCGGATGCGGCTGCTTCGTCATACCGGCCGACGATGCCGATCTGGATCGCCAGGGCAAGGACCGCCCGGATCGCGCGCCCGACCTTGCCCAACCCGGTGGCGGTTCGCGAGGCGTCGATCAGAGCTTCGACTACAATCCGGGTCGTGCCTGGCTGTCGGGCGGCCGGCCCGGCGAAAGCCTGGCAACGGGTGCGATGATGGATGCATTCGAGCGGGCGGCTGTGGACGGCTCGGTCTCGGCCCGTGCTTCACTGCCGATCGCTGACCCAGGCGATGCACTGCGCGGCGTGCTGGGACTGGAGCCCGGCGCCTTTGCCCGGGTGAGTGCCCAGACCATCCGGGACCATCTGGCACTGCGAGATCACGGCGTCGGCTTCTATGCCCGGGCGGCAGTTACTGCACTGGATGCGGGCATTCGGCGTTCGCCCCGTGGCCTCCTGTCGGCGATCGTGACGATCGAAGGCAAGCCACACATGGTCGGCTTCAAGCGCACCCGTAACGCCGAATTCCTGGTCACGACCGTGCATCGCGCGCGTCCCAAACAGGTCTCGAAGGTGCTTGGCTGGCCGTTGGTGAGGGAATAAACGCGCCGCGGGGCCGGAGAGGAACCCCGTCTAGGGCGATCCGAATATGGCTCGGCGCGCTCTCGACAAGATAGGCGGGCCGGCGGTAAACGTCAAACATGGCCGGGATCACGCTGACCGTCACACTCGAGGACCGCGCCGTGCGCGAACGCTTCGCGCGGGTCGAGCGGGCAATGGGCAACACCAAACCTGTGATGGACGCGATTGGCACCGGCCTGGTGCGGTCCACACAGCGCCGTTTCGTCACCCAGACCGATCCTGACGGCGGCGCCTGGACGGCGCTCAATCCCGTTTACGCGGCCACGAAGCGCAATGCCCGCATCCTCACCGAGAGCGGGGGCCTTCGCGACAGCGTAACCCATGCGGCGGGCCGGGACACGGCGCGCATCGGCTCCAACAAGGTCCATGCGGCCATCCACCAGCGCGGCGGAACGATCAAGGCCAAGGGCGGCGGCCGGCTTGCGTTCCGCATGGGCGATGCGCTGGTCCGGCCAACCTCGGTCGAGATCCCCGCGCGGCCCTATCTGGGCATCAATGCCGACGATGAGCGCATGATCGAAGGCGTCGTTGACGGGTTCCTGCGCCGGGCCACCCGCTAGTCACGCTGGCGCCCGCCATTCTAACGGCAACCGGTGCGATGGCCCAAACAGGCCGTCATGGACACTCTCCTCTGTCTTCACTCCACCGCGCTTTCGACCGCCGCCTCCGCGCCGGACTGGGTCCAGCTGATCCCCGCGGGCACCTTCAGCGGCGTTGACGGCCGCGGACCCTACGTCGTTGAGGACATGGCCGGCATCATTGCGGCGTCCATTTCGCCGGGGCGCAAGCTGCCGATCGACGAGAACCACTCGACCGACATCAAGGCCGAAACCGGCGACCCGTCGCCGGCCCGCGGCTGGATCGTTGCCATGGAGGCGCGGGAGGATGGCATCTGGGGTCAGGTCGAATGGACAGAGACCGGCCAGGCGCTGATCGACGATCGCGCCTACGCCTACCTCTCGCCGGCCTTTCTGGCGACCAGCAAGAAGCCACACCGCGTCTCGCAAATCCTGCGCGCATCGCTCGTCAACGATCCCAACTTCACAATGAAATCGCTCCACAAAAAGGGAGACGCACCAATGGATGAAGCCATTGCCGAGGCGCTCGGTCTCGGACCCGACGCCGATCTCGCTGCCGCCACCGCCGCGATCAGTGGCCTGCAGGCAACCCTTGCCAGCATGCGCAAGGCGCTCAACGTGAAGGATGACGCGGACGGCGATGCGATGATCACCGCGCTCAATGCGCGCCTGACTGCCGATCCCGACGACGATCCGCCTGGCGGGGACAAGGACACCGCCATCGCCGGGCTGGAGGAGCAGATCAAATCGCTCAACGCGCAGCTGACCGGCCTGACCGAAACCACCGCTAAGAAGTCCGCAACCGACGTCGTCGACGCGGCGATCGCGGCCGGCAAGCTCGTGCCCTCGCTGCGCGACCACTACATCTCGCGGCACATGAAGGACCCCGACGGCGTCGCCACGGAGCTCGCCGCATTCGTCTCGATCAATGCGGGCGGGATCTCCAAGCCGCCCGTCGAAACCGAAGCCGGCGCCGTTGATGCCGCCGGCCAGGAGGTGATCGCGCTTATGGGCCTCGATCCCGATGCCTACGCCAAGACGCACAAGAAGATCATGAAGGAGTACGGCTGATGGCTGCCGTCAATGACCAGAAGATCGGCCGCCGCCAGCCCGGAACCGGGTTCGGCTTTCCGGTGCTCGGCGGCCAGCTCCTGTATGGCCGCACTCTGGTGGCCATCACGGCCGCCGGCATGGCGGTCAAGCCCGACCATGCGGACGCCGTTGCCGTCGTCGGTCTCTCGGAGGAGCGCGTGGACAATTCGACGGGCGCCGACGGCGACCTGACCGTCGAGGTCGAGGGCGGCGTCTGGGGCATACCGGTCGCCGGTGCATCGATCGCCGACAAAGGAGCCACCGTCTACGCCGCCGACGACAACACGCTGCAGCTGACCAATGCCGGCGGCGAACTGGCGGCCGGCACTCTCAAGATGATCGACGCCGACGGCCACTGGGTCGATCTGGGCTGAACAGGCGCAAGGAGCCTTCTTATGGATATCAATCGTTCGACGATGACCGCGCTGTTCACCGGCCTGACGACCGCCTTCAACGCGCGGCTCGAGGCGACAACGGCGTACTACCAGCACGTCGCAATGACGGTGAACTCGACCACCGCGGCCAACCAGTATCCGCGCATGGACGATCTGCCCGGTTTCCGCGAGTGGAACGGCGATCGCGTCGTTCACGATCTTTCCATGCAGGCGCAGATCATCGTCAACAACGAGTACGAGAAGACGATCGGCGTCAAACGCAGCCAGATCGAGGACGCCCAGCTCGGCTTCCTGTCGGAGACGATCGCCGGCTGGGGCCAGGACAGCGCCACCTTCCCCGACGAGCTCGTGTTCCCGCTGCTGAAATCCGGCGAAACGTCGGTGTGCTATGACGGCCAGTATTTCTTCGATACCGACCACCCCGGCTACGACGAAAACGGGGCCGAGATCAGCGTCTCCAACGTGACGGCGGGGGCCGCGACGCCCTGGTACCTGGTCGACGACAGCCAGGTCGTCAAACCGCTCATCTATCAGACCCGCAAGCCGTTCAAGCTGACAGCGATGGACGCGATGACCGACGAGAACGTCTTCCACAAGGGGCGGTTCGAATACGGCATCGATGGCCGGGCCGGCGCCGGCTACGGTCTGTGGCAGACGATCCACAAATCCAGGGCTGTGCTGAACGCCGACAACTATGCGGCCGTCCGGGCGGCGATGATGGGCATTCGCCGTCGTGACGGGCGCGCCAACGCGATCCGGCCGACCAAGCTCCTCGTGCCGCCGACGCTCGAGCAGGCCGGACGCAAGCTGCTCGAAGCCGAGTTCATCGATGGCGGCGACAGCAACATCTGGAAGGGCACCGCCGAGCTGGTCGTCATTCCGGACCTGGCGTGAGGGGGCTGGCGATGAAAACGATCATCTGCAGCAGACCTGGCATGCGCCGCGCCGGCGTGGCGCATGCGGAGCGGACAATCCATCCCGACGACGCGTTCACGCCCGAACAATGGAAGGCGATCGATGCCGACCCTGCCTTTGCCGTCATCGATGCCGGCGACCAGACGACGGACATGGGCGACGAGGAACGACGCGCTGCGATCGCCAAGGCGGTCGGCAAGGTGCCCGACGGCCAGAACGCGACGGTCGCCGCGGTCTCGCAGATCGCCGGCTTCAGGGTGACCGGTGCGGAGATCAAGGCCGCCCAGGACGCGGCCAAGGAATAACCCCGAGGGGGAGGTCTGGTACGGCTCGCAAGGCTCCCAGCACTCATTGAGGACGGTACGACCGTAGGGGTTCAGCCCGCCTCCCCAAGCCTATCGAGGAATGCATGTACGCGACGGTGCAGGACATGATCGACCGGTTCGGCGAGACCGAATTGATCCGCCTTTCGCGGCCCGAGGACCGGACTGCGGAGACCGTCGATGCCGATCGCATCGAAACGGTAATCGCTGACGCCACCTCGCTGATCGACAGCTATCTGCGCAACCACTACGCGCTTCCGGTTCAACCCTCGGTGCCCAAACCGCTGATCCGCGCGACCTGCATTCTGGCGCGCCACGATCTCTCCCAGGGCGCGCGGATGGAGCCGACCGAGCAGATGGGCAAGGACCGCGCTGACACGATCAAGTGGCTCGAGCGCGTCGCGGCCAACCAGGTCTCGCTCGAGATCGATCGCCGGAACGCGAACGGTCATGCCGCGACCGGCCCCGGCGCGCGCGCAACCGACCGCTCGCCGACTTTCTCGGCAGAAGAACTGGAGCGCTGGTGATGGTCGATCTGACACCGGCAACGCTCGACACCGCACCGATCGCAACGATCGAGCAGCCGCTCGTTGATCGGCTGCGCCTCGCCTTTCCACCGCGCAACTTCACCATCGAGCGGGTGCCGTCGACCATGACGCTGCGCGAGTTCCAGCGCCATGCACGCACCACCCCGTTTATCGGTCTGGCTTGGCTGGGCCTCGATCCAGACGAAGCAAACGGCCGTCAGCTGAAGGCGAAGATGCAGTGGCGCGCCATCCTGATTGCATCGGCGCGCACGCTCGAGGCGCGCTTCAAGGGCGATGCACGCGACATCGGCCTGGACGCCATGATCGATGTGCTTTCGCTGATCCTGAACGGCTGGTCGATCGAGGGCATCGGGGCCGTGACGGTGACAGGCGCCAAGGCGGTCTTCGCCGAGGGCAACGAGGATGATGACGTCGCCATCGCCCAGGTCGATTTCACCGTCGCCTATGTGGCCCGGCTTGCAGCCATACAAATCAAGACGGCAGCTGATCTGGCGGCCATCGACATCGAATGGTTGGCCGGCAGCGAAACTCCGCCGGCGACCGGAACCCAGACGCTTGAACAGAACCAAGAGGGCTGACCATGGCCAAAGAAAAACTGCGCCTGAAACCCGCGCCCGGACGCACGGTGCCGCTCGAGGACGGCTCGCCCTGGCCGACAAAGCCGAATGGCCGCGACAAGACGCCAGCACCTGCCGAGCTTAGCGTCGCGTCCAGCCTTTATTGGAGACGCCGCATCCGGTCCGGCGACGTGATCGACCTTGACGCCGACGCGGCACTCCGCGCCGAGAAGGCCGAAGCCCAACAGGGCGCAGACGCCAAGAAGGGAGGCAAGTGATGGACCCGATCACGTTCGATGAAATTCCGTTCGACTGGCTTGAGCCCGGCACATTCCTTGAGGTCCGGCCGAACTATGCCGATGTCGGCATCCTGCCCTACCCGGCGCGTGTCCTGATCGTCGGCCAGAAGCTGGCAAGCGGTGCCTTGGCTGAGGGTGAGGTGCGACAGATCACCCGCGATGGCGAAGCCGAGCAGCTCTTCGGTGCCGGTTCGATCGGCGCCGAACAGGTCAACGCCTTCCGCAAGGCCAATACCGTGACACCGCTGTTCGCGACCGCGCTCGATGATGCCGACGGCGCGGTCAAGGCGGCCGGAACCGTCACCTTCGCAGGCACGGTCCCGGCGGCGACGGTGCTGCGTTTCCGGATCAACAATCGACAGGTGCGCGTCACCGTCGGCACGGGCGATGCGGTCGCCGACATGGCCGCAGCGCTGGCCGCTGCCATCAATGCGGACGCGGGGCTGCCCATGACCGCTGCAGCCGCTGCTGCCGTCGTGACGGTCACTTGCCGGCACGGCGGAGAGGTGGGCAACGAGATCGATCTGCGCATCGATGCCAAAGCGCAGCCGGTGCCGGACGGTCTGACGATCACAATCGTGGGCATGTCCAATGGCGCGGGAAATCCGGACGGCCAGGCGGCGCTCGATGCGGTGGCCAATGACTGGTACACGCAGATCCAGTGGCCGTGGAGCGATGCCACCAACATGACGGCGCTCGCCGCCGACATGGCGCGCCGCTATCAGGCGATGAGCAAACTCGACTGCCATGCCTTTGTCGGTAAGCGCGGCACGTTCGGCGAGCAGACCACATTCGGTGCGCTGACCAACTCGCCTTTCATCACCAAGCCGGGCCTCGACAGATCTCCGTCGTCGCCCTGGGCATTGTCGGCGGTTTGCTGCGCGGTCGCAGCCTTTCACCTGACCAATGATCCGGCGCGCCAGCTCAAATCCCTGCCGTTGCCGGGCATCGCATCCCCCGACGAGGTCGACCAGTTCACCGAAGAGGAGCAGAACCTGCTCTTGCGGGCTGGCATTTCGACCTTTGATCATCTGCCGGACGGCACGACGACGGTCAGTCGCATGATCACCAGCTACAAGGTGTCCAATCTGGAAACCGCCGACCACGCCTGGCTGGACATCATGGTGCCCGCCACGATGAGCCGCATCCGTTATGACTGGGCGGCCTATGTGTCGCTGCTTTATCCGCGTGCCAAGCTTGTTGCCGACGAGGACACGGCGGCCTTCATCTCGCCGCCTGGCGAGCGGAACGCCGGCGCGGACAATTCGGTCGTGACCCCGAAGCGCATGTATGGGTCGTGGGCCGGCCGGAGCCGGCTCCATGCCGATCGCGTCTGGATACAACAGGCCGAACGGACGATCGCCGAGAGCGTCTTCCAGATCGATCCGGACGATGACGATCGCCTCAACGCGCGCCAGCAAGTCAAGATCGCGGGCAATCTGATGGTGCTCGCCGGCGCGTTGGAATTCCAGGTTTAGGAAAGGACTGACCCATGCAGGTACTCGGCATCGTCGATATCGTCTGGCGGGGGGTGAATGTCCCCGTCGAGAAGGGCGCAAAGATCAAGGTCGGCGGCATCCAGAACACCGGTGTCACCTATGGACGCAAGGTCGGCCGCGCCCAGGAGTTCGTGGGATCGGAGGTGACCGCGACCACCAACCTGGAGCGCGGCCAGCGCTTTTCCGAACTGTGGTCCGAGGCCGAAGGCGAACTGCAGGTCGTCTGCGATACCGGCCAGACATTCGTAATGGCCGACGCTTTTCTGACCGAGCGTCCCGAGATCACCGGCGGAGACGGCGGCAAGATCGAGCTCAAATGGATGGCGTCCGCCCCCGAGGAGATCCTCTGATCGGCCGATGAACCATCCCTGAACGCGCAATGAGGAGCCTTTGATGGGCAAGACGGAGATCAATCTGACCGAAGACGCGCCGATCATTGAGGAAGGCGAAGAGCCGATCGAAACGACCGATGCGGTGATTGCCGAGGACGGTGAGCCCGAGGATGATGTCATCGACGAGGATCTCGACCCTCGCGACCAGCTGCCCAAAGGCGCCGTGGTCAATGAGGACGGATCGGTCACGATCACACTCTCCCGGCCGGTCACCCTGAAGACCCGGAAGGCAGGCAAGGTTCGGGAGAAGCACTTTGAAACGCTGACACTGCACCGCATGACAGGCGCCGATATCCGCGCCATCAACGGTGTTGCGGACGAGCACCGCGTGGTCACCGGGCTGGCGCGGTCGACGCGGACCAACCAGGCGGTGATGAACGGCTTGTTCGACCGGATGATCGACTTCGACATCATGCAGGCGGGGCAGGTGCTCAACCATTTTTTGGCCAGTGGCCGGACGATTACGACGCGCGCTTCGGGGTGATCGCCGAGGCCACCGGCTTTTCGGCAGACGAGATCGAGGCGTTCGATCAAAACCGGCTGAACTTCTGGTGGCGATGCGTGATGGCCGGCCGCAGGCTCCAGAGAGAGTGGAAAGGGTAGGCCCATGTCGACCATGACCATGGACGTCCTGGTCCGCCTCCGCGACCGCCTTTCCGGTGGGGCTTGGCCGGCTTCAGCAACGGTTGAGCGGGCTAGGCCGGTTCGCGCGGCAGGTCGGCGCCGTGGGTGGTCTTCTCGCCGGGCTGTCCTTCGCGGGCCCGGCCAATGAGGCGGCGGCGTTCGACCAGGTGCTGCGCGACACGGCCGTTACCGCCGAGATCGCCACGACAGAGGTGTCGACATACATCGAGACGACGACAGCCCTCTATGAAAGCCTCGCTCTGGCCACCGGGCAGTTCTCACGATCGATAGGCGATGCAGCCGGGCAGCTGAAGGCCGCCGGCATGGACGACGCGCTGATCGACCAGATGCTCGCGCCGATCAGCCGTGTCGCGACGGCGACCAGTTCGGAAATCACCGACATCGCCAGCGTGGCCTTCGCGCTGTCGGACGCGCTCGAAGTGCCGGCCGACCGGATGGAGGACGCGCTGGGCCAGTTGGTGATCGCCGGCAAGGAGGGCCGGTTCGAGCTCAAGGAGATGGCCAAGTTCTTCCCCGCCCTGACCGCCCAGATGCAAAAGCTTGGGGTGACCGGCCATGAGGCCGTGGCCGTTCTGGGCGCCGGGCTGCAGATCGCCATGAAAGGCGCGGCCGATCCGGCGCAGGCCGCCAACAATTTCCGGAACTTCCTGGCCAAGATCGCCTCGCCGGACACCATCAAACGGTTCAAGGAGGCCGGCGTCGACATCGTCGCCGTGATGCAGGACGCGGTCTCCAAGGGCATTAACCCGGTCGAGGCAGTGATCGCCAAGACCCAGGACCTGACCGGCGTCGGCGCCGATGCGATCAGGGGCTACATGGAGCAGGCCGAGGCGATGGGGCTGTCGGGTGCTGACGCGCTCGATCACGTGCGTGAGAGCCTCGAGAAGATCGGTGGGGCCGAACGACTGTCGCAGCTCTTCGGTGATCAGCAGGTGCTCGACTTCCTGATCCCGATGATGGCGAACCTCGAGGAGTACAAGCGCATCCGCGACGCGGTGGCCGCCGGTGATCGGTCGGTGATCGGCGCCGACTTCGCCACCCAGATGGAGGGGCCGCAGCGGCAGAGGCTGATCTTCAACGAGATCATGACCCAGCAGTCCCGCGACCTGGGCGATGCCTACAATGCCTGGTTGCCAACGGTGAACGGGCTTCTGCTGAATTTCACGGGCTACCTTGCGCAGCTGGACAGCGATCTTCCCGGCGTTCGACAGCAGGCACTGTCGATGGCAGCGGCCGCGTCGATCGTCGCGGCCGGGCTCGGAGCGCTTGGCTTCGTCCTTCCCCTGATCACGGCCGGTCTGGGCCTTCTGGGGTCGGCAGCCGCCCTGATGCTGTCGCCGGTCGGCTTGGCGATCGGACTGCTCGCCTGGGGTGCTGCCGAGATCTACAAGAGATGGGACGATCTGGCGCCCTGGTTTGAAAAGCAATGGGATCGGTTGAGCGACGCCGGCCGCCATGCGTGGCGGGCGATCCGCCGGCGTGCAGCTAGTACATGGCGTTGGATGCGATCGACATGGACACAGCTTGCCCCGGTCATCGGTGCCCAGTGGCGCCGCATGCGGGCCATCGCCGCCGATGCCTGGCAGGGCGTGCGCTCCAGTGCGGCCGGCGCTTACGGTTACCTATCGGACACATCACGGCTCGAAGCCTGGTCGGCGAAGGTGACCGGCATCGTTTCCGACCTGCGTGACGGCCTTTCGGAACTTGGCAACGGCGCCCGGGCCGGCTTTGCCGATCAGTTACCGGGGATTTTCGAACGTTGGGGCGGTGCCGCCGATCAGCTCGGTGAGCTCGGCCGGGCACTCGGCCGGTTGCTGGGTTCACTGAAGGGGCTGGCCGGATTGATCGCCGGTGACGAGGGATCGCTGGAGGCGGTCGGGGAATGGTTCGGAAGGCTGGCCGGCGGCATCGCCAAGCTGACGGGTGGTGCGATCGAAGCCGCTCTCGCCGTGCTGACGGCCCTGGTCGAAGGCGTGACGGCATTGAGCAATTGGGCACAGGGCCAGCCGATCGACTGGGAGCGGCTGCTCGGTTCCGGTGCGGATGTGCTGCAAACCGCGCTCGACTGGTTGCGCGATCTCGATCAACTCCTGCGGCGGCTATCTGGTTTTGAGTTCTCATTGGACTGGAGCAACGCAATCAAATGGCCGGATGAGCCCGCATGGTTCGCTTGGGTGCGAAACCGGCTCGGCCGAGAAGCCCCCGAAGGAACCATTCTTGCCGATCCGACCGGCCCCATCACAGCGGCCGGCAAGGCGCCCCGGCTGGGCGCCGCCAACCAGAACGACCCGATGCCGCAACTCGACCTGCCCGCCGGCGTGATGGCCCGCATGGCAGGCGATGGCGTCACGATCGGCTTCGAGCCGCAACAGCACGATGTCAACGTCGCGACAGACCACAATGTGAACGCGACGATCAAGGTCGACGGCCCGGGCCGTGTGGTCCAACAGTCGGTCACCAGGACCGGCGAACGGATCGACACCGGACGCGCCGTTGTAGGGCCGTAGCCATGAGCCTTGACGCGACCGCCGGCCTGCTGCCGGGCCTCCTGCCAGCCGTCTATCGCGGCATTGCGTTCGACATGCCCGATACGACCACCCGACCCGGAAGACGGATCGCCGAGCATCTGTTCCCCGGCCACGACCATACTGCCTACGACGATCTGGGTGCGGTGCCCGAGGAACTGTCGGTCAGTGGCGTGATCATTGGCGACGACCATGCGAGCCAGGCGCAACGGCTGCGAGCGGCCTTCAGCCGTCCGGGGCCGGGCAGGCTGATGCACCCTTGGTTCGGGCCGCTCACGGTCTTGCTCGCAGAGCCGGCCGAGGTCTCGCTGGCCACCAACGAACTGCGCGTGGTGCGCTTCTCGGCCACGTTCATTGTGCTGGGTGCCGGTCGTGCCCGCGGTACCGCCGGGGCAGCAGCGCGCGTCGAGACGGTCGCGACCGAACTGCGCGCGTCGTCCCTGGCCGCCGACACCGGCACAGGCAACGAAGAGCGCGCGGTGCGCCGGTTTGCCGGTGTCGTCGCTTCCAGCCCGGTTGGTCGGCGCGGCATTTATGTGGTGCCGGAGGCCAACGCAACGCAGTCCCTCGGCGCCATTGCCGACTGGGCGCGGAGCGAAGTCGACGCCCGCGCCGCTGATTCAGGCGCAGTGGCGGCGCCGGTCGCACCCTCGGCGGAACCACCCGCCATCGACGGCGCTCACGTCGCTGCGCAGGTTCGATCCCTCCATGAAGACCTGCGCAAGACCGCCGGCCTCTGCATCGAGGCGGCGGCACTCGATCCGGCCGCTGCGCCGACACTTAACCGCGCAGCTGCGGTACTGGTTGCAGAGGCAGCACGGCTGTTTGTCCATGACATGCCCGATGATCGAAGCAGCGCGCTGACCGTGCGCGATGGCTTTACGGTCGTTCTGCAGGCCATACGCGGCGCCACGGTTCCCGCTTCAGCCGGCACGGGCCATCATGACATGGAAGCCAGGGCGGCCGAGCTGGAGGCCGCGATCGCGGCCGACATCAACGAGATCATCGGACGCCTGCCGCGCTCATGGTCCATGTCGCTTGAGAACGACGGCGATGCCTGGCTGATCGCCCATCACCTGTTTGGCGATGATCCCGAGGCCGTCGAGCCCGCCTATGCGGCCATCGTGTCGCGCAACCGGCTGCGTCATCCGGCGTCGATCGAGGCGGGAAGCCGGTTGGAGATCGAACGGTGAGGGTTCATGCCGATACGCCGACGCGGTCGTTCCGTCTCGAGATCGAGGGTGCCGGAATATTCGATGAGTGGACGATCGCCGAAGTGAGCCGCGACCTGCGCGACTTCAGCGGCCGCTTCACCTTCTCGTTGCGCGATGCGACACGGTCGACCGCCACCTTCGACTGGGCGTCGCCGCCGCCGCTGTTTCGTCTGCGGCCAGGACCGGCCGTCAAGGTCTTCGTGGATGGCGTGCTCGAGCTCTCCGGATGGATCGAGACGGTCACACCGGTCGTCGAGGCAGACTACGCCGAGGTGACGATTTCGGGCCGGGACAAGGCTGGCGACCTGATAGACTGCGCCTGCGCACCTCACGGACCGGGCGAGTTCACGGACATCAAGCTTGAAGACGCCGTCCGGCGGATCGCCGATCCGTTCGGCGTCACCGTGCGGACGGAGATCGACACCGGCGCGCCGATTGCCCGCTACCCTCTGGGTGTGGCCGAGACCGCCTTGAGCGCGATCGAGAAGTACGCCCGACAAAAACACGCTCTCGTGCTGTCGGACGGCACGGGCGGTATCGTGCTGACCCGAACGGGCGCGACCCGCGCGCCCGACGATCTCACACTGCCGGGGAACATGCGGTCATCGAGCTGCGTCTTCTCCCATGCCGGCCGGCACTCGGAGACGATCGTGCACGGCCAGCCGGAAAAGGCCCGCCGCGCCCGCGACGGTCGCGCCTCGCCGCTGATTGCCGGCGACGCTCCGGTCGCACCCGGCGCGCGTGCCTCGGGCGACGGCGCGGCCACCGACCGGGAACGGCGCGGCATCGCCCACAAGGGTGTCGCGATCGACCCCGAGATCACACGGCATCGGCCGAAGGTGCATCTGTCAAAGGCGCAGCCCGATGATGTGTCGGCCGACGACGAGGCCGACTGGCGGATGCGGACCGCACGCGCCGAAAGCGAGGAACTGCTGACGACTGTCCGGGGCTATGGCGCCGGCGGCCGGCCCTGGCGCGTCAACCAGCTCGCCTTCGTCGACGATGCGTTTCAGGGCATAGCCCGCAACATGGTCATCGCCCGCACCGACAAGAGCTATGACGAGGACGGCCGCCTGACCGCCCTGACCCTGAATTCGCCGGAAGCATTCGACAAGGCGCCGGTCGCCGGGCGGCGCACCAACGTGCAGCGGGGACGCAAGGCGGGCAGCGGATCTGGCGGTGGGAACCGGAGCGGCCCGTTGGACGGCACCGCAAGAGCGCTTTGAAGGAGTGTTGAACGATGGATGAGGACACCGCGCATGCGCTGCGATCGATGATCCGGCGCGTCAATCTCAAGAACATCAAGGACGATGGCGAGAAACAGACGGCGAGCGTCGAGGTGGCAGACGGTGTCTGGCGGCACGATGTCGAGATCGAGCAGCCCTATGGCTTTGCATCGTCGGTCCCCGAGGACGGCGCGATCGGCATTGCCTTTGCGGTCGGTGGCGATGAGGGCAACCTGACCGTATTGCCGGTCGGCAATCCGTCCAAACGCATGGGCGGCCTGGAGCCGAACGAGGTCGGCGTCTACAACGCCGATGGTGACAAGATGGTCCTTCAGCCGGGCGGCAATCTGGACATCAGAACCGGCGCCCGCGTGACGATTGCGACCGATGCCGGCGTGTTCATCACAGCCGCGATCGTATCGGTTGAGGGCGACATCGCGGCGACGGGTGACATCTCCGACAAGAACGGATCGATGCAGGAGATGCGCGACACCTACAACCAGCATGGCCACCCCGGCGGCGCGCCGCCGGACCCGCAACAGGACTGACACCATGGCCGCCGCCATCCTAACCCGCCGTCGCGCGCGCGCGTAGTTTGCCGGCCATGTTTGACGCCGCCCTTATCTTTGACCCGGTGACGCGCCGCTGCGACTGCGCGCTGGGCGACGATGGCGATCTTCTGATCGACGAAACCAGCGTGACCCCGATGCTGATGTCGATTGGCCTCGATCGCCGCGCGGAGCCGGACGACGATCTCCCCGAGGGGGTTTCCAGCTTTCTCTCACCGGCTTCGTTCACCGAACGGCGCGGATCGCCATGCGACGTGCTCGACCCGGACGGCGACCTCGCCGGCTCCCGCTGCTGGCTGCTCGATCGGGCCAAGGAGACCGAAACCACGCGGCAACTGTACGCGTTCTGGCTGGCCGAGTGCCTCGCCTGGGCCGATCGCGAGCTTGGCGCCCCGGCCGAGATCACCGTATGGTGGCAACGGCCGCAGACGCTGGCCTGGCGCGTACGGATCGACGCAGAGGAGATCGAAGCCACGCGATCCCTTGGCGGTTCGTCATGAGCTGGCCGGTCCCCTCTGCCAGACAGCTTGTCGCACGCATGGCAGGCGCTCTTGAGACGGCGATCCTCAAGGCTCGGCCGAGCGCCGAACCGCTGGATGTTTCGCGCGCGGTCCGGTCCGCCCGCGGGGTTCTCGCCATGGTGCTGCGTTCGGTCGCCCTCGATATGCGGTCGCTGCACGATCACACTCGCTGGTGGGCGCGCCAGTGGTTTGTCGATACAGCCGACGATGCTGCGATCATCGCCCGGCACGCCGACATTTGGGGGATCGCGCGTCGGCCGGCTACGGCTTCCAGCGGCACACTGATAGTGCTGGGCGACCCAGGCACTGCGATACCCGAAGGCACGCTGTTTGCTGCCGGCGGGGGCGTCCTGGTCACGACATCGCATGTTGCAGAGATCGCGGGCGACGGCACGGTTGCGGTGTCCGTTGTGGCGCTTGCCGAGGGCGGGGCCGGCAATCTGGAGGAAGGCGTCCGGCTTGCCCCTTCACCCTTTCTGGCCGGCATCGACAGCGCAGAGGTTGCCGATGGCGGGCTCGGCGGTGGCGCCGACATTGAGGGCGTTGAAAGCTGGAAGGCGCGCACGCTCGATCACATTCGCGAAAGGCCGCACGGCGGAGCAGGCTTCGATTATCCCAAATGGCTCGCTGGGTCGTTTCCCGTTCATGCCGTCAAGGTGCTGCCCGACTGGATCGGGCGCGGGTCGGTCGGGGTTGCCGTGTCGATGGCAGATGGCAGCTTCGGGCGGCAACCCAATGGAGACGAACTCGCCGCCATGCTCGATCATCTGGGGCCGCCGGGATCGGCGCTTGGTGTCCGTCCCGTGACGGCACATGTGGTTGTGCTGGCTGCCGGCCCGGCACCCCAGCCACTGACCGTGCGCATCCGGCCTGACACTGCCGACAACCGGATCGCGATCGAAGCGGCCTGGAACGGCTTTCTGGCGACGCTGGGCGATGAACTGGACGAAGGAAATGACAGCCCCATCGGCGCATTGATCGAGCCGTCCCGCCTTTCCGAGGGGCTTTCGGCCGCCGAGGGTGAATACGCCCACGATCTGATCGTGCCCGCGGCGCCGGTCCAGCTTGATCCAACCGAGTTTGCCACGCCCGGCATGCTCACGTTCTCGGAGGCGGCGTGATGCGCACTGTCGCCCAGATCGTCTTTGCCATGGTGCGGCGATTGCCGCGCGGCTTCGCGCTTGGGACGCGGGGCGGCGTGTTCGATGCGCTGCTCGAGGGCCTGGCTGCTGGATTGGCCAACGCCGAGGCAGCGGCGGCCTCTGTCATCGATGAGCTCGATCCGCGCACGGCCGAGGTTCTGCTGCCGGATTTCGAGCGGATGCTCGGACCGGACCCGTGCGGCCATGACGCCGTGACGCTGGAGGAGCGCAGGCGTCAGGCGCATCGGCGCTGGACGGCCAGGGGCGGGCAGTCGATCCCCTACTTTCTCTCGATCGCAGCGACGCTCGGCGTTGCCATCGAGATCGACGAATTCTGGCCGAGCCGACCGGGCAACCTACGCGCCGGGCACCGACTGATCCCCGAAGGCGAACAGTTCGTCTGGCGCGTGCGCCTGGCCGAGACGAACAGTTGGCACTTTCGCGCCGGCCGCAACCGGGCAGGCCAGGCTCTGGGCGACTTCACACGATCGGCGATCGAGTGCGTGCTGCGCCGGCTGAAGCCGGCACACACGACGATCGTTTTCTCTTACGTCCTTGATGAGGGAGGCGGCTGATGGACCGCGTCAACGGAGCCAACTGGGTCGATATCGGCGGTGGCAGTCGCGGGTTTCGCGACGAGGATGTGGTTGCCGGTGTAACCGGGACCGACGTGCCGGCCGTGTGGCTGAACGCGCTCCAGGAAAACATCATGGGGGTGATCGAACGCCACGGACTGGCAGGCGACATCGACGACTGGGAACTGCTGTGGAAGGCGCTGCAGATTGCCCGCGCGCAGAGCGGTGCCTATCGCTCGGCCGAGGCGTTCGCCAACGACCCGCCCGGTGCGCCGCAAGAGGGTGAGACATGGATCGTCGGTGCGACGCCGACCGGCGCCTTTGTCGGCCATGAAAACGAACTGGCCGAATGGAGCGGCACCGGGTGGTCGTTCATTGCGCCAACGCCATGGATGCTGATCGGCCTTGCCGACCGCACCGACTGGCGCTGGGATACGACATTGCCCCAGCCCGCATGGGTCAGATGGGCGGCCAGCGAGGCGGTGTCCGGCCCTGTGTTGCTGGCCAGCGCGGCCGAAGTGTCCGCCGGCGTCGTTGCCGACAAGTGCATCACGCCGGCGCACCTGCATTCGATCGTCAACGCGGCCAAGAGCATCGCCTTCACTCCGGCCGTCGCAACGACGGACATCAACACGCCGTACCAAGCCTACGTCATGCAATCGATCGCCGTGACCGGAACCCGCTACGTCGACGCATTCGGCCATGTGGCGTTTCGCAACAATCATCCGACCGTTGGCTGCGACTGCCAGACATGGATACGCCTCGCCGGCGAGCCGGGCCAACCCGAATATATCGGCCTGCGGCCATCGCCGGGCGATCAGGTGCCGGGCACCTCGCGCCGCTTCTTCTCCGGCCTCGATCCGGCGCTGACCTACACGATCGAACTGATCGCCCATAAGAGCGAGGGCGTCGGCCCGATCGCCATTCTCGACCCGCTGTTGACCCTCATTCACGAGTGACGCCATGCAATATTTTTCGACACAGGACGGCGATGTGACCCGCTTCGGTTCTGGCCGCGTCGCGCCAGAAGGTTCGACCGTGTTCGACGACGCGGCCGAATGGCTGGCGGCCATGGATGCCTATCGCGCCGATCCGCCCGAACTGCGCGCTTTTGAAACGGTCAAAGCCGATGCGGTGCGCCGTGCGATTGCCCGCGCGGACGCGTTCACGGCGCCGGTGCTTTCCGCCTATCCGGCGGCCGAGCGGGCGGGCTGGGACAAGCGCGAGGCGGAGGCGCGCGCCATCGTCGGCGCGGCCGATGCCGCTGGCGATGTGGCCGCTGCGATCGGTGCGACACTGATCGTCAAGGCGCTGGCGGACGCCGGCGGCTGGACCGAGGCGGAGACGGTCGACAAGGCCCGCTCGATCCTCGTCAAGGCGGCCGAGTTCGCGGCGATCTCGGCGGCCGTCGAGACGATGCGCGACCGCGCCGTCACCGCGATCGAGGCGGCGGCCGACACGGTCGAACTGGCCGCGACGCTGCAAACGCTGGACGCCGAGGCGACCGCGCTTGCGGCGCAATTCGGGCTGGGGTGATGGCTCTCGCACTCGCTCTTTATGTTGGGCCCGGCACATGGAAAGATCGCGTGATACGCTGGGTGACACGGTCATCCTACAGCCACGTCGAGCTGACCGATTTGTCGTGGGGCATCGGTGACCGGTCCATCTGCTGGTCGGCCAGCCCGCGTGATGGTGGCGTGCGATCCAAGCTTATCGATCTGCGCTCGGGCCATTGGTTGATCGTGCCGATCGCGGAGACCAATGCCCGCACCGTTGACTTCATCGAGCGTGAAGCGGGGAAGGGCTATGACTGGTTCGGCCTTGTCTTCTCGCAATTCTTCAACTGGCGTCGCCAGGACAAGAAGCGCTGGTTCTGCTCCGAGCTGATCGCCGCCGCGCTCGATCTGCCGCGCCCGGCCATGTGGTCGCCGGGCGACCTGAAGGCGATGGTCGAACGGATGAACGGGGTGGGACCATGACCGCTGCAGGCTCGTCAAAAGCGTCGAGGACCGATTCCGTCACCGCTCAAAAAAGCGATACGTGCCGGCATCCATCGCCGGAAAAGGCGGTATCGGCCGAAGCAAAAACGGCCATTCGCGTTGTCGGCAATCCCAGCCCAAAAACCCAGCGCGCCCTGATCGCCATGGCCCAGGCCGCCCGACGCCAGCTGATGGGTCGTGATCTGTGAGTGAAGCGCGATCCATCACGCGCGCGCTCAAGGGCCGCTGGCATGGCCGCTATGGCATGGTGTGCTGCCCGGCCCATCAGGACCGCACGCCGAGCTGCAAGGTTGGCGACGGCGTGAACGGGCCGATTTTTCATTGTTTCGCGGGCTGCGATTGGCGTGATGTGCGCCGCTCTGTGGAGCGCATGGGCCTGCTTGAGCCCTGGCGGTCGCGACGGAAGACCGATGTCCGTCCGCTCCGCCCGCAATCGCCGCCACCATCGCGGCACGACGAGGACGTCTCCGAACGACGCGACTGGGCGCGCTCGATCTGGGACAATAGCGGGTACGCACCCGGCACGCTTGGCGATGCCTACCTACGCCGCCGTTCCATTGATGCGGCGCTGCACCCCGGCACGGTTCGCTTTCATCCTGGCCTCAAAGAGCCTTCGACCGGCCGCAAGTGGCCGGCCCTGGTCTTTGCCTATACGACGCTCGACGGCGAGTTCGACGGTATCCAGCGCATTTTCCTGGACCCTGATACGGCCGGAAAAGCGCCGGTGGAGACGCCAAAACTATCGCTTGGCACCTTTCCGGGCTCGATGATCCGCCTAGCGCCGATCGCGGCGCCAAGGGACGATTGGCCGTTTTACGGCCCGCTGGGACTGATCGAAGGCCCCGAGGACGGCTACTCGGCGATGGCCATGTTCGGCGTTCCCGTCTGGGTCGCGGGCGGCGGCGAGAAGATCGCAATGGCCGATCTGCCCGCGCCGATCGAGCGGCTGATCATCTTTGGCGACAATGGAACGCCGGGCGCGCGCTTTGCCCGCAAGGCGGTGTTCGCCCATGCCGACAAAGTGCTCCGGATCGAGGGCGCCCCACAGATCACCAAGCAGTTTCCACCTGAAACGTTCGACGACTTCAATGCCCAGGCGATGGCGGGTAACGGGGCATGACCTGGCCGGGCGGAAAGAACGGCGCGGGCGCCTATCAGCGGATCATCAACCACATGCCGCCCCACCGCGCCTATGTCGAAGCGTTCCTTGGTTCGGGCGCGGTGCTGCGCAACAAGCGGCCTGCCAGGATCAATGTCGCGATCGACCCGTCCGAAGAAGCCCACGATCTGTGCCAGTCGATCGGCGGCGCACCGGCAAACACGCTTTGGCTCCATGAGGACGCGCTGACCTGGCTGGAGCGCCGCGCGGCCAAGGGCTGGATGACGGCCGAGACGCTGATCTACTGCGATCCGCCTTACCCGATGCAGACCCGCAAGGGCGGCCCGCTCTATGAGTTCGAGCTGACGGACGGCGACCATCAGCGTCTCCTGGCCTGGGCTACGGCAACACCCGCGATGGTGATGATCTCGGGCTACAGGTGCCGCCTTTATGATGATGGGCTGACCGGCTGGCACCGGATCGACTATCAGGCGCAGACGCGGCAAGGCCTGGTCGAGGAATGCCTCTGGATGAACTTTACCCCACCGGCTCAGCTGCACGATTATGGCCATCTGGGCGGCGATTTCCGCGAACGCGAACGCATCAAGCGCAAGAAGGATCGCTGGAGCCGCAAGATCGCGGCCATGGATCGACTGGAGCGCCTGGCGATCATGGAAGTGTTGACGACAGTGGTCGAAGGCGACACGGTGGCCGCACACGATCAAAGGGACGCACAATGATCCGAAAGACGCTCGCCGCAACAGCTATCCTTGCTTCCTGCAGCAACACCGTTTTTGCCGATGAGAGCTGGCGCGAAACGGCCCTGACCCTTGCCAACGAGGAAGCAAAGGTGCGCGACGCCCTTTGGAGCCAGGACATCAGCTTCTGGATTGCCGTTGATGATGATGGCACCGATCGGAGCGGCTATGCGCAGTACATCTGCCTGCTCTTGAGCCAGGCGGGACGGCCGCAAGGCGAGTTCGTGTCCGTCACGGTGTGGGACTATGCGTCGATGGCCACCCAGTCTCCCAAACGCCTCGGCCGCGCCAACTGCCCTTGAACCTGCCCACGACGGCTCCACCGCCAAAAATTTTGTCTCAAATAAAGCGCCTCAAAATCTCAAAGATGCCGCCGCGCCACACCTTCCAGGACGCAATTTCAAAAAGTCGAGAATTGTCAAACCGCGTGCAAATCGAAATCAATCCGCGTGCAACGCTACAGCGACGAAGCGTGCACCGGGGGGGGGGGGGGGGGGGGGGCGCGGGGGGGGGGGGGGGGGGCGGGGGGGGGGCCGCCCCGGGCGGGCGCCGCGGCCCCCCGGCCCCCCCCCCGCCCCCGGCGGCGGCGCGCGGCCCCCCCCCC
>JANSXT010000025.1 GCA_024742765.1 Phyllobacteriaceae bacterium
CGGGATGGATGACACATGACCGCACGCATTCTCGTCGTCGACGACAACCAGCTCAATCTGGACCTTCTGAACGCGCGCCTGACGATGGAATATTACGAGGTGCTGACGGCGATGAACGGCGCCGAGGCGCTGGACACGCTGGAACGCGAGAATATCGACATCGTCCTTCTGGACGTGATGATGCCCGGCATTGACGGGTTCGAGGTCTGCCAGCGGATCAAGGCCAATCCGGCGACGATGGACATTCCGGTCGTCATGGTCACCGCGCTCGACCAGATGGAAGACCGGGTGCGCGGCCTTCAGGCCGGCGCCGACGATTTTCTGACCAAACCGGTCAACGAGATGCAGCTTCTGGCCCGGGTGAAGAGCCTGGTGCGCCTGAAGATGCTGACCGACGAATTGCGCCTGCGCGCGCACACGACGCGCGACATCGCGATCGAGGAACTGCTGCGCAATCAGGGCAAGGCCGGGCAGGAGCCCGCCGAAGTGCTGTTGATCGACGAGCGTGTCTCGGTGTTCGAACGGTTTTCCGGCATCTTGCGCGGCGCCGCCCGGCTGCACCATGTCAATGAACCGCAGGCCGGCGTTCAGGCGGCCGCCGAAGGGCGGTTCGACTGCGCCATCGTGTCGGCCGAATTTTCCGAGTTCGATCCGCTGCGCGTCATCTCGCAGCTTCGCTCGCTTGACCGCACCCGCTTCCTGCCGCTCATCCTGTCGAGCGACATCGAGGACGACAATCTGATCGCCCGCGCGCTCGAACTGGGCGTCAATGATTTCGTCGTCCGGCCCGTCGATCCCAACGAGTTCCTCGCGCGCCTGAAAACGCAGGTGCGCCGAAAGGCCTATCATGACGGGCTGCGGTCGAACGTTGCCGAATCGATCGAACTGGCGGTCACCGATGGGCTGACCGGCCTGCACAATCGCCGCTATCTGGATACCCATCTGGAAACGCTGGTGGAGCGGTCGCACAAGCGCGGCCGCGCCCTTTCGCTGCTGATCACCGACATCGACCATTTCAAGGCGGTCAACGACACATATGGCCATGATGGCGGCGATGCGGTGCTGCGCGAATTTTCCCGGCGGCTGCGCAACCAGGTGCGCGGCATGGATCTGGTGTGCCGCTATGGCGGCGAGGAGTTCGTCATCGTCATGCCGGACACGCCGGCGCTGATGGCCGCCGAGATTGCCGAGCGGCTGCGGCTCGACATTGGCGAGGCGCCGTTCGAACTTGGCGAAGACCATCCGGAGATCGCTGTGACGGCATCGCTTGGCGTTGCGACGCTCGACGGCAATGCCGGCGAAACCGCCGCAACGCTGATCAAGAAGGCCGACACGGCGCTCTATGAAGCCAAGGCCGGCGGCCGCAACCGGGTGGTTTCCAAGGCCGCCTGACGCGGACGGGTTTCCATCACGGCACAAGCAAAACCGCCGGGGCAGGGCCGCCGGCGGTTCGCATGATGCCTCAAGGGCAGACCGGTAAAGGCTGGCGCCTTACTTGATCTTGGCTTCCTTGAATTCGACGTGCTTCTTGGCGACCGGGTCGTATTTCCGCTTGACCATCTTCTCGGTCATGGTGCGGCTGTTCTTCTTGGTCACGTAGAAAAAGCCCGTATCGGCTGTCGATTGCAGCTTGATCTTGATGGTTGTGGCCTTGGCCATGGTTCGTGCGCCTTGTGATCGAAACGGTACGGTCGGACAAAAAAGAGCCGGTGCGCGCAAAGGGCCGCTCCGGCGTTGGCGTGCAGATGACCCATCGGGCCCGGAAAGTCAAGCGCCTGTCCGGATCAGGGGAACCAGCCGGTCGCCGGATATTCGATGATGCGCCGTCCGTTGCGCACCCGGTAGCACGGCACCGGCGGATCGGTTTCAAGCGGCGGATCATCGGCCAGCCGCGCCGTTGCGATGCGCATCACTTCGGCGGTGATCGCATGGAGCTGTTCGCCGTGGTCCGTGTCGGAAGGGTACCAGCCGATCGCCGACAATTCGCCGTCGGTTCCCTCGAACCGCACCTGGTTCCGGTCGACGACGGCCAGAAAAAAGCGCGTGTCATAGCGGCGCACCTGTCCGGGCGGCGTGATGGCGCGTGCCATGTAGCGCAGCGGCGTCAGAAGCGCTTTATCGTCAAGGACAAGACCGGTTTCTTCAGCCGCCTCGCGAAGCGCACAGGCGGCAAAGGCGGTGGCGCGGCTGTCGCTCGCATCGGCGCCCAACTCGTCGCGCAGCCAGGCCATGTCCTGATCGGGCACGACCGGCGGGACGTCCGCCTGGCTGTCGGCCTTTTCCACCCGCCCGCCGGGAAAGACGCGGTTGTGCGCCATGAAGACGTGGCCGCCCGATCGCTCGCCCATCAGAAACGCCGGTGTGCCGTCCGACATGTCGGCCAGAAGCAGCGAAGCGGCATTGCGCGGACGAAGATGGGGCCGGGGGGACATGGCGCGATCAGCCGTGCTGCGCCGGATCGATGTCGGGATCGGCAACCTCGTCCTCGGCGCCGCCGAAGCCATGCATCCGGTTAGCCCATTGCAGGCCGATCACCGCGCCCTTGATCGGCGGAATGAGCGCGAACGCCATGATGATCGTCAGCGGAATCCACACCGCAAAATGCATCCAGGCCGGCCAGTCCGTGACCCGTTCGACCATCAGGAAACCGGCGACGACGACGTGGCCGACGATGAAGACATTGAGATAGGCCGGCAGATCGTCGGCGCGGTGATGGTGGATCGCTTCGCCGCACACCGCGCATGTATCGACGGATTTGGCATAGGAGGCAAACAGGCGACCCTCGCCGCATTGCGGGCAGCGGCATCTGAGACCCCGCCCGATGGCGCGCCAGAGCGGCCGCCGTGGCTCATGCCCGGTGCCGCCGAAAACCTGTGTGTCCATTGCCTGGCTCATGGGGTGTTTCAAGCTCCTAGCGGCGTCTGCGGCCGCGGTTGCCCATCTTGCGCGCCTGCCTTCTGCCGCGCCCCTTGTGACGCGATGTCATCGACATGCCCAGATCGCGCGGTTCGCTCTCCATGTCAAAGCGGATCGCGCCGGCCATCGCCTGCACCTCGGCCAGCCGCACCTCGACGGGGTCGCCCAGCCGATAGCCGGCGCCGCTGCGTTCGCCGACCATGGCGTGCAGCGCTTCGTCGTGGCGATAGTAGTCATCGCCCAGTTTCGAGGCGGGAATGAACCCGTCCGCGCCCAGCCCGTCAAGCGTCACGAAGAGGCCCGCGCTCGCCATGCCGGAGACGCGCGCATCGAACGTCTCGCCGACACGCTCGGCCAGATGTTCGGCGATCAGCCGGTCGACCGTGTCGCGTTCGGCATTGACCGCCCGCCGCTCGGCCGACGAGATCAGCCCGGCGATTTCGCGCAACCGGTCGATCTCCATGTCGGGCAATTCGTCGCCGCCATCGCCAAGGCCCAGCGCGCGGATCAGCGCGCGGTGGACGATCAGGTCCGCATAGCGCCGGATCGGCGATGTGAAATGGGCATAGCGTTTCAGGTTGAGGCCGAAATGTCCGATATTGTCCGGCGAATATTCCGCCTGGCTCTGTGAGCGCAGCACCACGCCATTGACCAGCTGCGGATGGTCGGTGTCCTCGACCCGGGACAGGATCGCGTTGAAGGCGGACGGGCGCAACTGCGCCCCACGCGCCAGCGGAATGTCGAGGGTCTTCAGGAACTCGCGCAGCGCCTCCTGTTTGGCGAGCGCCGGCGCGTCGTGGATGCGGAAGACCAGCGCCTGCTTCTTTTTTTCCAGCGTCTCGGCAGCCGCAACATTGGCCTGGATCATGCACTCTTCGATCAGCTTGTGCGCGTCCAGCCGTGGCGGCACCACGACCTTGTCGACCGTGCCATCCTCGGCCAAGAGGATCTTGCGTTCGGGAATGTCCAGTTCCAGCGGTTCGCGGTTCCGACGGCCCATGAGCAGGCACGCATAGGCGGCCCAGAGCGGTTTGAGGATCGTGTCGAGGACCGGCTCCGTCGCCTTGTCCGGTGCGCCATCAATCGCCTGCTGCGCCTGCTCGTAGGAGAGTTTGGCGTGGCTCCGCATCATGATGCGGTGGAAGGTGTGGGACTTTTTGTGTCCTGCGGCGTCGAACACCATGCGCACGGCCATGGCTGGCCGGTCTTCCTGTTCGCGCAACGAGCACAGGTCGTTGGAGATGCGTTCGGGCAGCATCGGCACAACGCGGTCCGGGAAATAGACCGAATTGCCGCGCTTTTGCGCTTCGCGATCGAGCGCCGAGCCGGGCCGGACGAAATGGGCGACATCGGCGATGGCGACGGTGACGATATGGCCGCCCGGATTGGACGCGTCCTCGTCCGGGGCGCCATGCACCGCATCGTCATGGTCCTTGGCGGTGGCCGGGTCGATGGTGATCAGCGGCAGGTCGCGCCAATCCTCGCGCGGCGGCGCCAGAGAAGGGTGCTTGGCGTTCTGCGCTTCGTCCATCACCGCGTCGGGAAAGACGTGCGGGATGCCATGCGCATGAATGGCGATCATCGACACCGCCTTTTCGCTTTTCAGCGAACCGACGACTTCAAGAACACGCGCCTTGGCCAAGCCGTAGCGCCCGGACTTGACGACGGATATCTCGACGAGATCGCCGGGCTTTGCGTCGCCCAGATCGGCCTTGTCGATCTCCAGTTCGCTTTGCTTGCGCTCGGTCGGCTCGATCCGGTAGCCGCCCTTGTCGGTGCGGCGGACGACGCCGAGAATGGCGCTCTTTCGCTTTTCGAGCCGCTTGATGACGCGGCCCGCATAGCTGCCGTCGTCCGCCTGATCGCCGATGCGCGTCAGCACCCGGTCGCCGACGCCGGGCAGGATGATCTTCGCGCGGCCCTTTTTCGGCGCCGAGATGGTGACGAGCGGCAGCGCGCCGCGCTCTTCGTCCCATTCGGCCGGCCGTGCGATCAGCCCGCCGTCGGCATCGCGGCCCGTAACTTCGAGCACCATAACCGGCGGCAGGGACCCGGGCGTTGCCAAGCGCTTGCCGCGCTTTTCGACCAGCCCTTCCTCTTCCAGTTCGCGCAGAACATGCTTGAGCGCCACGCGCGCATCGCCCTTCAGGCCGAAGGCGCGGGCAATGTCGCGCTTGGTCGCCTTTTGCGGATTGTCGCGGATGAAGGCGGCGATTGCCTCGCGCGAGGGCGTGCCCTTGGGCCGGACGCCCCCGCCACGCGGCGATTTACTCATCGGCAGCCGCCGAGGCGGCCGTCTTGGCCTTGCCGGCGGTCTTCTTCTTCGGCGCAGCCTTCTTTTTGGCGGTGGTCTTCTTCTTGGCGCCCGACGGGCCGGCGACCTTCTTGCCGGCCTTTTCGGCGCGCGCGGCGATCAGTTCGACCGCCTTGGCCAGATCGACGCTCATCGGGTCCGTGCCCTTGGGGATCGTCGCATTGATCTTGCCATGCTTTACATAAGGTCCGTAGCGCCCGTCATGCACGGTGATCGGTCCGCCCACTTCGGGGTGTTCGCCCAGTTCCCTGAGCGCCGCCGGCGCAGACCGTCCGCGCCCGCCGCCCTTGGCGGCCTTTTCGGCGATGACGGTGACCGCATGGTTGAGCCCGATCGTGAACACGTCCTCGACGCTTTCAAGGTTCGCATAGGTTCCGTCATGCAGGACGAACGGGCCATAACGCCCGATGCCGGCCGAGATCATCTTGCCCGTTTCGGGATGCGCGCCCACATCGCGCGGCAGGGCCAGCAGCGCCAGCGCCTTTTCATGATCGATCTCTTCGGGCTTCCAGCCCTTGGGCAGGCTGGAGCGCTTGGCTTCCTTGCCCTCGCCACGCTGGACGTAAGGCCCGAACCGGCCGGTCCGCAGCGTGATGTCTTCCTCTGTGAACGGGTCCTTGCCGAGCACTTTCGGGCCGTCGGCGAAGGCATCCGCGTCGCCATTGCCTTCCTGGCCGAGCTGGCGGGTGAAATTGCATTCAGGATAGTTGGAACAGCCGACGAACGAGCCGAACTTGCCCAGCTTGAGGCTGAGTTTGCCCGTGCCGCATTTGGGGCAGATGCGCGGGTCCGATCCATCCTCGCGCTGAGGGAAGACGAGCGGTTCGAGCCGTTCGTTCAGTGCGTCGAGCACATCGGTAATGCGCAGTTCCTTGGTCTCGTCGACATGGGCGGAGAACTCACGCCAGAAATCGCGCAGCACATCCTTCCAGGCCAGCTTGCCGTCGGAGATAAGGTCGAGCTTTTCTTCAAGCGACGCGGTGAAATCGAACTCGACATAGCGTTCGAAGAAATCCTGCAGGAAGGCCGTGACGAGCCGGCCCTTCGGCTCGGGCACCAGCGCGCGCTTGTCGAGCCGCACATAGTCGCGATCCTTCAGCGTCGAGACCGTCGCCGAATAGGTGGAAGGCCGGCCGATGCCGATCTCTTCCATCTTCTTGATCAGCGAGGCTTCCGAATAGCGCGGCGGCGGCTCGGTGAAATGCTGCGTCGCCTCGATCATCTCGCGCGCGCAGTTTTCGCCCTGGCTCATGGCAGGCAGGCGCTTGTCATCATCGTCGCCATTGTCGTCGTCGGCGCGCTTGGAATCGTCCTTGTGCTCGGTATAGGCGGCAAAAAAGCCCTCGAACTTGACCACCGAACCGGTCGCGCGCAATTGCGCCTGTTGGCCATCGCCCTTTGCGGTGATCTCGACGGTGGTCCGCTCCAGCCGCGCCGATTCCATCTGGCTGGCAATGCCGCGCTTCCAGATCAGATCGTACAGCTTGAACTGCTCGTCGGTCAGCGTGCTGCGAATGTCGTCCGGCGCGCGGTTGAAATCGGTCGGCCGCACCGCCTCATGCGCTTCCTGCGCGTTCTTGGCCTTGGAGGAGTAATGCCGGGGCTTGTCGGGCACGAAATCGCCGCCGAACCGGTCGCCGATCGCCGAACGGGCGCCGTCAATGGCTTCAGGCGCCATCTGCACGCCGTCGGTCCGCATATAGGTGATCAGGCCGGCCGTCTCGCTGCCAAGGTCCACGCCCTCATAAAGCTTCTGGGCGATCTGCATGGTCCGCGCCGGCGCAAAGCCGAGCTTGGCCGAGGCGGCCTGCTGCAGCGTCGAGGTGGTGAAGGGCGGCGGCGGATTTCGGCGGACGGGCTTGGCCTCGACCGAGGTGACCGAAAAGGTCGACGCCTCGAGCATTGCCTTGATGGCGCCTGCGGTCTCGCCGTCGCGCACGCCCATCTTGGTCAGTTTTTCGCCGTCGAACCCGGTTAGCCGCGCAACAAAGGGCGCGTCGGCCGCCGTTTTCAGATTGGCGAGGATCGACCAATATTCCTCGGGCTTGAACTGTTCGATCTCGGTTTCCCGGTCGCAGACCAGACGCAGCGCCACCGATTGGACGCGGCCGGCCGAGCGCGCGCCGGGCAGCTTGCGCCACAGGACGGGAGACAGCGTGAAGCCGACCAGATAGTCGAGCGCGCGGCGCGCCAGATAGGCATCGACCAGCGGCCCATCGATCTCGCGCGGATGGGCGATCGCATCGAGGACCGCCCCCTTGGTGATCGCGTTGAAGACGACCCGCTTGACGGGCTTGTCCTTAATCACCTTCTTCTTGTTGAGCACTTCGAGGACATGCCACGAAATCGCTTCGCCCTCGCGGTCGGGGTCGGTCGCGAGAATCAGGCCGTCAGCCGACTTCATCGCGGTAGCGATCTCGTTGAGCCGCTTGTTGGAGGCCGTGTCGACCTGCCAGGACATGGCGAAATCCTCGTCCGGCTTGACCGAACCGTCCTTCGCCGGCAGGTCGCGCACATGGCCGAACGAGGCCAGCACCTTGTAGCCGGACCCCAGATATTTGTTGATGGTTTTCGCCTTTGCGGGCGATTCGACGACGACGACTTCCATGGATGACCCGTTCCGGAAAGAGGCCAGCGCAGCGGGCGCGGCGGGCATGGACATGGCGGCAAGGGGGCCCCGGGTCAAGGGCGCAGCCTGCGATTTGTCAGTCGGCGAGGTTCGCCAGTGCGACGAAAAGTACACGCTTAGCGAGTATAATTTCGGGATGTTTGCTTGTTTTACAACTTATGGTGATCTATCCTGAAGCAAGGCGGCGTTATTCTTGCCGCATCACATCAGGAGCAATCCGTGCCGGACAAACCCGTCCAAACGCGAGCCGACCGTTTGAGCTATATTCAGTCGATGCTCGGTCAACTGCGCACGATGGCCGAGGCGGAGCGCTGCGATCTTCTGACCTATCTGATCGAGATGGCCTATATGGAGGCCAGTGACGCCGTGCGCGGCCAGCATTCCTCAGGGGGCGGCGGCAAGAAGCGAGACACGGTTGCCTGAATGCCGCTCAATGCGGCCCGCAAGATCCAGCTCCATGATGATGAGCAGCATTTGCGGCGCGCCGAGCCCGGCTTCCGCGATCAGATCATCGACCGCCACGGGCGTCGGCCCCAGAAGCGCCAGAACCTTCTCGCGCGCATCATCGTCGGGCGGCAATGCCATCATCGCGGTCAACTCCATGGGTGCCGGCGGCGGCTGATAGAATTCGGCGGCCGGATCGAGCGGGCTGATCGCTTCAAGCACATCGTCGGACGAGCGTATCAGCGTCGCGCCGTCGCGGATCAGCGTGTTTGTGCCGTGCGCGCGCGGATCGAGCGGCGAGCCGGGCACCGCCAGGACGAGCCGACCCAGTTCGCCGGCGAGGCGCGCCGATGTCAGAGAGCCGGACCGTGCCGCGGCCTCGACGACCACCAGCGCCATCGAAAGGCCGGCGATCACCCGGTTGCGGCGTGGAAAATCCTTGGCGCGGGGCTGCCAGCCAAATGGCATTTCGGTGATCGAGCAACCCTTGCCCTCCCGCTCGATGCGACCGAGTAGATCGACATTCTCGGGCGGGTAGGGCTTGTCCGGCCCGCCGGCCAGAACAGCGATCGTCCCCGTGGCAAGCGCCGCCTCGTGCGCCGCACCGTCAATGCCGCGGGCAAGCCCCGAGACGATGGCGTGGCCCTGTTCGCCCAGCTCCGAAGCCAGGCGGCGCGCCATGGTCAGCCCGGCCATCGATGCATTGCGCGAACCGACGACGGCGACGGCTGGCGCCTGCAGCACGCCTGGTTGGCCCGTCACGGTGACCAGCGGCGGCGCCTGGTCGGCAAGACGCAAGAGCGGCGGATAGTCCGGTTCGCCAATGCCGATCAGCCGCGCGCCATGGGCGGCGATGGCCTCCAGCTCGGCGGTGGCCTCATCTTCGGACGGGATGTGCGGATGACGCCGGCGCCCGCCGCGCGTCGACAGTTCCGGCAGCATGGCGAGCGCCTGTTCGGCCGACCCACAATGGTTGATCAGGTCGCGGAAGGTGGCCGGGCCGACATTTTCCGCGCGCCACAGGCGCAGCCATGCCAGCCGCTGCCGGTCCGACAAAACGAAGCGAACCGCCTGCGGCTCGGTATCGGCCTGGCGGTCCTCCGGCAAGCGCGCTCCCCCGTCATCCCTTTTGCCCGATCCGGCTTTCCGTACCTTCGCGCAGCCGCGCAATATTGGCGCGGTGTTTGAAGAAGACCAGAGCCGTCAGGCCGACATACAGCCAGCCCAGCATGTTTTCGCCAAGGATGAACAAAGTCAATGTGGTCACGGTGACGCCGACAAGGGCGGCCAGCGACGAATAGCGCGTGATGAACGCCGTCAGCAGCCAGCCCGCCGCGAACGGCAACAGCACCATCCAGGAATAACCAAGCGAAATACCGGCAAAGGTGGCGACACCTTTGCCGCCGCGAAAGCCCAGCCAAACCGGGTAGAGATGGCCGACAAAGGCGCCAAGCCCCGCCGCAATCGCCGCCTCCGTGCCGAAGCCCTTGGCGATGACGACCGGCACCAGCCCCTTGAGCGCGTCGAGCAGCAGCGTCAGCGCGGCAAGGCCCTTGTTGCCGGTGCGCAGCACGTTTGTCGCGCCGATATTGCCCGAGCCGATCGAACGGATGTCGCCCAGCCCGGCGAAGCGCGTCAGGATGAGGCCGAACGGGATCGAACCGGAGAGATAGCCGCCTGCCAGAGCGACGAGTGCGGCCAGAAGGCTGAATTCACCGATCGTGTCCATCGCATCCTCCCGGCGTACTGCCGATCATGCCGCAAAGACGGTGCGGCCGGCAACGACGGTCCGCACCGCCCGCCCGGTCAGGCGCGCTTCGTCAAAGGCGGTGTTCTTGGACAGCGACCGCAACTGCGCCGCATCCAGAACGAAGGGCTGGTCGAGATCGATAACGGCGAAATCCGCCGGGGCGCCGGGCCGCAGCGTGCCGGCATCGAGGCCCAGCCGGCGCGCCGGTGCCGTGCTCATCGCCTCGATCAGGCGCGGCAGGGGCACGTCGCCCGAATGATGAAGGCGCAACGCCGCGCTGAGCATCGTCTCAAGGCCAACCGCGCCGTCCTCGGCCTCGGCGAAGGGGAGGCGCTTGGTGTCGACATCCTGTGGATCGTGGTCCGAGCAGATTGTGTCGATCGTGCCGTCTTTCAGCGCCGCGATCATCGCCTGCCGGTCGTCTTCATGGCGCAGCGGCGGCGACAGTTTGAAGAAGGTCCTATATTCGCCGATATCGTTCTCGTTCAGCGTCAGATGGTTGATGGTGACGCCGGCGGTGACATCCAGCCCGTCGGTCTTGGCCCGGCCAATCGCCTCGGCAGCCGGCGCGCAGGAGATCTTGGCCGCGTGATACGCGGCGCCCGTCAGACGCGCGAGGCGCAGATCGCGGTCGACCGGCAGAAGTTCGGCCTCGCGCGGAATGCCGGGCAGTCCGAGAAGGCTGGCAAAAAGCCCTTCATTCATCACGCCCGCACCGGCCAGGTCGGCGTCGCGCGTGCAATGATCGATCACCGCGCCGAAGTCGCGCGCATAGGTCATGGCCCGCCGCATCACCGCGGCATTGGCGATCGTCCTGCGGCCCTCGGTGAACATCACTGCGCCGGCATCGCGCAGATTGCCCATCTCGGTCATCTCGGCGCCGCCGAGGCCGAGCGTGATCGCGCCCGCCGGGTGAACCCGGACCGAGCCCGTCTCGCGCGCCGTGCGCAGCACGAATTCGACCAGCGCCACATCGTCGATGACGGGGCTCGTATCGGGCATCATGACGATTGAGGTCACGCCGCCCGCCGCCGCCGCTTCGCATGCCGAGGCGATCGTCTCGCGATGCTCGCCACCCGGCTCGCCGATATGGACACGGCTGTCGACAAGGCCGGGCACGATGGTCAGCCCGGTGCAGTCGATCCGCGTCGCGCCGTCCGGCACGCCCTGATTGCGGGCGCTCGCGCCGCTGGCGGCAATCAAACCGTCGGCGACGATCAGCGTGCCCGTTTCGTCGATCCCGCGCGACGGATCGATGATGCGCGCATTTTCATAGACCGCTGTTCCGGTGGCCGGAGTCATGGCGCCACCGCCGCGTTGCGGCGCGGGTCGAGCAGCGCCTCCATGACGGCCATGCGCACGGCAACGCCCATCTCCACCTGTTCCTCGATGACTGATTGCGGACCGTCGGCGATCTCCGAGGCGATCTCGACGCCCCGGTTCATCGGCCCGGGATGCATGACAAGGCAATCGGGTCTGGCATGGCCAAGCTTGGCCGCATCGAGCCCGTAATGGCGGAAATATTCGCGCACCGACGGCACGAACCCGCCGGCCATCCGCTCGCGCTGAAGGCGCAGCATCATCACCACATCGGCGCCGGCAATGCCGTCCTCGAGCCGCACATGATGTTCGGTGCCCATCTCGGCGATGCCGGCTGGCATCAGCGTCGACGGCCCGACCGCGCGGACCCGCGCGCCCATCGTGTTCAGCAAGATGATGTTGGAGCGCGCGACGCGGCTGTGCAGGATGTCGCCGCAGATCGCCACGGTCAGCCCGTCGAGACGTCCCTTGTGGCGGCGGATGGTCAGCGCGTCGAGAAGGGCCTGCGTGGGATGTTCGTGGGCGCCATCGCCCGCATTGATCACGGCGCAGCCGACCTTGCGGGCAAGCAGCGCGGCGGCGCCGGCGGCACCGTGGCGGATCACCAGAATATCGGGATGCATCGCATTCAGCGTCATCGCCGTGTCGATCAGCGTTTCGCCCTTCTTCACCGAAGACGAGGCGACCGCCATGTTCATCACATCGGCGCCGAGCCGCTTGCCGGCCAATTCGAACGAGGCCTGCGTGCGCGTCGAGGCTTCAAAGAACAGATTGATCTGCGTCAGCCCGCGCAGCACGGCCTTTTTCTTTTCGCGCTGGCGCGAGATGTTGACGGCTTCGTCCGCCCGGTCGAGCAGCGTTGCGATATCGGGATAGTTCAGCCCGGCGATCCCCAGAAGATGCCGGTGGCCGTACAGAGGGTGGTCCGTCGATCCTGTCATGCTGAATGTGCCGCATAAGCGCAATCGGCCCCGGTCGCAAGCGAACGGGCACGCGATCACAGCTTTTTGGATGGCCATTCGCAGGGCACGGTCCTTGGGTTAGGTTGCCGCCGACAACCGGAATCACACGCGGAATGCTGCCGTGAACACTTCGCCGACCCATGCCGTCACCAACCAGCCGCCGCCGCGCGCCGGCGGCAACGCCTATCGCGACGATCCGCTGCTGCTGGCGCTGACCAAGCAGATGGGCGGCGAGACGGTGCGCGAACTGGACCAGATCGGCCGCTATGTGCTGGCGCCCGAGGCGCTCGATCTGGCGCGGCTCGCCAATGAGAACCCACCGCGCCTGCGCACCCATGATCGGCAGGGCCGGCGCATCGATCAGGTCGAATTCCATCCCGCCTGGCACGCGCTGATGCGGCGTTCGGTCGGCTGGGGCCTGTCCAGTTCGGTTTGGGAGGAAGCGCCGCGCAAGGCCGGCCATGCCCATGCCGCGCGCGGCGCGCGGTTTTTCATGATGGCAGGGCTCGAGACCGGCCATCTGTGCCCGCTCACCATGACCAGCGCCGCCATGGCTGCCCTGATGGTCTCGCCGCAGCTCGCCAGCGAATGGGGCCCGCGCCTGATGACCCGCAAATATGACAGCGCCAACCGCGCACCGGTCGAAAAGGCCGGCCTTCTGGTCGGCATGGGCATGACCGAAAAGCAGGGCGGCAGCGATCTGTCGGACCTGTCGAGCCGAGCCGAACCGGCCGGCAACGAGCTCTATCGGCTGACCGGCCACAAATGGTTCATGTCCGCGCCCATGTGCGACGCCTTCCTGATGCTGGCACGCACTCAAAATGGCATCTCGTGCTTTCTCGTGCCGCGCTATCTGGCCGGCGGCGAGCGCAACGGCCTTGCGTTCCAGCGCCTCAAGGACAAGCTCGGCAACCGGTCCAATGCGTCCTCCGAAGTGGAGTTTTCCGGCGCGATCGGCCAGCTCGTCGGCGAAAACGGCCGCGGCATCAGGACCATCCTCGAAATGGTGACGCTGACCCGCCTCGATTGCGCGCTGGCCTCGGCCGGCCTGATGCGGTCGGGCCTTGCCGAAGCGGTCCATCACGCCCGGCACCGCAAGGTGGCCGGCGGCGTGCTCATCGACAAGCCGCTGATGATGCGGGTTCTCGCCGACATGGCGCTCGACGTGGCGGCAGCGACCGCCCTGTCGTTCCGGTTGGCCCGGTCCTTCGATGGCGCCGGCGGCGATGCAGCCGAAGGCGCCTTCGCGCGGGCCATGACCCCGGCGGTCAAATATTGGGTCTGCAAGACCGCGCCGCCGCTTCTGGGCGAAGCCATGGAGTGCATGGGTGGCAATGGCTATGTCGAGGAGGGCGTTCTGGCCCGCCATTATCGCGAGGCCCCGGTCAATGCGATCTGGGAAGGTTCGGGCAACATCATGGCGCTCGATGTGATGCGCGTGCATGCGCGTTCGCCCGAAACGTTCGACGCAATCATCGATGGCCTATCGCAGGAGTTGGGACCGGCCGGCGCGCGCACGATCGAAGTGGTGCGGGCGGCATTGGCACTGGCTGCAACCGATGAAGGTGCGGCGCGGATCGCCACCGAACAATTGGCCCTGGCCGCCGCTGCGGCCGAACTGCGGCGCCTGGGCATGGGCGCGCTGGCCGACGCCTTTGCCGAAACGCGGCTCGGCGGCGCATGGCGGGCGACTTACGGCATGCTCGATGCGCGCTTTGATGCGCGGGCCATCCTCGATGCGCTCTATGTTCCGGCCAGTTGAGCGGTGATCGCCAGCACGGCGGGGATCGACAGGAAGGCGATCGCGGTTTGCACGGTCACGACGGCCGCATAGGCTTCCGCATCGCCGCCCATCTCCCGTGCCAGCACATAGCCATTCATCGCGGTCGGCACGGCGGCGCAGAGCGCAAGATACTGCAGTTCGAGGCCGCCGATGCCCAACAGCAATGCCAGCCCGATCATCAGCACCGGCAGGATGAAGAGTTTCAGCACCGAAGGCGCGATGACGGCCCATCCGGTCAGCATCCGGATGTCGCCCTTCAGGCCGGCGCCGATCGCCAGAAGACCCATGCCAAGCGCCGCACGGCCGACCAGGTGCAGTGCATCCATGATCGGGCCGGGCAGGGGAAAGGGCAAAAGCCGTACGATGATCGCCAGCGCGGTACCGACGATCAGCGGGTTGACGGCGACCTTGCGCAGCGTTGCGGCGATGCTGGGTTTGGCATCGGTGAACCAGGC
This sequence comes from Phyllobacteriaceae bacterium, assembly GCA_024742765.1. Classification (GTDB taxonomy): domain Bacteria; phylum Pseudomonadota; class Alphaproteobacteria; order Rhizobiales; family Rhizobiaceae; genus Roseitalea. The sequence continues at coordinate 14,574 of JANSXT010000025.1, forward strand.
GACGACAGAGACCGTCGCCACATTGATCGGGATGATCACCACGGCCATGGCCAGCGCCACCATCGCCGCGCCTTCGGGCGGAAACAGCTTTTCGGCGACCGCGAGCGCGATGAAGCCGTTCCATCGGATCGATGCCTGAAAGACCGACGAATAGGTCGGGCGCGACAGGCCCTGCCGCCGCAGCAGCGGCCACAGCGCAAGCGCCAGAATCCCCAGAACCGTCACCGCCGCCAGAAGGACGAACATCGCCGTTCCCAGCGACAGGCCGGAAAAGTCGGCGCGCACGATGGTGGTGAACAAGAGCACTGGATAGAGGACGTAAAAGCCCATCCGGTCGAGGCCGCGCCAGAAGTCCGGCTCGAACAGGGGCAGGCGCTTGAGGCCGTTTCCGGCGAAGATCAAAAGGAAGATCGGCGCAATGGAGGCGAAGATGGCAGCCATGATGGCCGCTCCTTACGCCCCGGTGCCCGGTCCCGCAACGCTTGTCGAACCGCCGGCTCCGCGGCAGGCGGCGCGTTAACCTTAACAATTGGTTTCATTTGTCTGTCGGCTTGCGCTGATCGATAGTGGGCCGGGCACAAGCGACAGGCGGAGAGCGGATGCGCTATGTATTTTGGTTCTGGTTCGTGCCCATGGGCTTCCTGTGGAGCTGGTTCTTCCTGTCTTATCACGACATCAGCCTGGGCATGGGCTTCTTCTCGCGCCAGACCCATGATCTGGTGTTTGCGATCTACGGCCACATTCTGAACCTGGAAAAGGACGTCATCGTCCAGCTTCTGGTCAAGGCGTGCATCGTCGATACGTTTCTGATCATGGGCATCGTTGCCTTCCGTCGCAGGAAGGCGATCCAAGCCTGGTGGCAGGGGCGGCGCGCTCGTCGCGCAGCACCCGTGCCAGTCGAGGAGAAGGCCGCCGATCAGGTCGTCGCACCGGCCGAATAGAGCCTGTCCAGAACACCCTGCAGAATGAAGGCGGCGGCGGCCGAGTCGATCCGCTCGCCCCTTTTGCTCCGGCTCATGTCCTGATCGATGAGCGCGCGCTCGGCAGCGACCGTCGACAGCCGCTCGTCCCAGAACGCATGGGGCAGGGCGATCCGGCCCGCCATGTTGCGGGCAAACGCCCGTGCCGATTGCGCGCGCGGGCCTTCGGACCCGTCCATGTTGACCGGCAGGCCGAGGACGACCGCGCCGACATTGTCCATTTCGAATTGCGCCGCCAGCGCGGTCACGTCGGCGGTGAACTTTTTGCGGCGGATGACAGGCCGCGGATGCGCAAAGGACAGGCCTGTATCCGACACCGCGATGCCGATCGTCTTCGTGCCCAGATCGAGCGCGGCCAGCGTCTGGCCCTTTTCGAGCCCTTCGGCGATGGCTTCGATGGCGGTTTCCGGCATTGGCGCTCCCGGCGCGATGGACTGTGTCAGGCGCGCTTTCTAAGGTGATGCGATCACAATTGCGAGGAGGCAATGCGATGAAGCTCACCTGGTTCGGCCATTCGGCGTTTCGCATCGATCATGGCGATGCACACATTCTCATCGACCCGTTCCTGTCGGGCAATCCGTCCTGGGACGGCGGCTGGGAGGCGGCGGCCGAAGGGGCGACCCATGTGCTTTTGACCCATGGCCATGACGATCATCTCGGCGACAGCCTCGATATCCTCAAGGCGAGCGGCGCCATGCTCGTCGCCAATTTCGAGATCTGCATGTATCTGGTCGGCCAGGGCGCCAACGGGGACGCGATCAATCCCGGCAATCACGGCGGAACCGTCGATTGCGGGCCTTTCAGGACATCGTTCGTGCGCGCCCAGCACTCCTCCTCGTCGCAACTTGAGGGCGGAAACAATATTTATCTCGGCAATCCCGGCGGGCTGGTGCTGACCTTCGACGATGCGCCGAGCGTCTATCACATGGGCGACACGGACATTTTCTCCGACATGGCGCTGATCGACGAGTTCCACCGCCCGCAGGTGGGTCTGGTGCCGATCGGCGACCGGTTCACCATGGGCGCATCCGCCGCCGCGATCGCCTGCCGCCGCTATTTCAACTTCACGACCGTGGTGCCCTGCCATTACGGCACCTTCCCGATCATCGACCAGACGGCGGACGCGTTTCTCGAAGCCATGGAGGGGGACGCCGAAACGGTGACGGTGCCCGATATCGGCAAGCCGATCACGCTCTGAGGCGGCCGGCTGCAACGGCGTTGACGCCGCCGGCGCCCCGTTGCGCCGCCGACCGCGCGCCGTTATAGCGGGACCAGCAAAACCGATTTCCCGGAGCCATCGATGTCCGTCGATACCGCCACCGTCAAGCGTGTCGCCAAGCTCGCGCGCATCCGCGTCAGCGATGCGGAAGCCGCCCATCTGGAAGGCGAACTGAACGCCATTCTGGGCTTTGTCGAACAATTGTCCGAGGTCGATATCGAGGGCGTCGAGCCGATGACCTCGGTGACCGAAATGGCGATGAAGAAGCGCCAGGACGCCGTCACCGACGGCGGCAAGGCCGCCGACATCACCGCCAACGCGCCCAATTCGGAAGACAATTTCTTCCTCGTGCCGAAAGTCGTCGAATAACAGCCATTACGGGTTTCCCCGACATTATGACCGACCTGACAAGCCTGACCATTGCCGAGGCGCGCGACCGGCTCGCCGCCAAGGATTTCACTGCGCTGGAACTGACCGACGCCTATCTGGCGGCCATCGATGCGGCCAACGGCGCCCTCAATGCCTATGTCGCAACGACCCCCGACCAGGCCCGCCAGATGGCCTCGGCGTCCGACAAACGCCGCGCGGGCGGAACCGCCGGTGTACTCGAAGGCATCCCGCTCGGTGTCAAGGACCTGTTCGCCACCGAGGGTGTCCACACCCAGGCCGGCAGCCACATTCTGGACGGCTTCAAGCCGCGCTATGAATCGACCGTCACCGCCAATCTGTGGGCCGACGGTGCGGTCATGCTCGGCAAATTGAACATGGACGAGTTCGCCATGGGCTCGTCCAACGAGACGTCTTTTTACGGCCCGGTCGTCAATCCGTGGCGGGCAAGGGGCTCGAACATGGATCTGGTGCCCGGCGGCTCGTCTGGCGGGTCCGCCGCCGCAGTTGCCGCCCATTTGTGCGCCGGCGCCACCGCCACCGACACGGGCGGCTCGATCCGCCAGCCGGCAGCGTTTACCGGCACCGTCGGCATCAAGCCCACCTATGGCCGCTGTTCGCGCTGGGGTATTGCCGCTTTCGCGTCCTCGCTGGACCAGGCCGGCCCGATCGCCCGCGACGTGCGCGATGCGGCGATCCTGCTGAAATCCATGGCCAGCGTCGACGAAAAGGACACGACCAGCGTCGATCGCCCCGTGCCCGACTATGAGGCGGCGCTTGGCGGCTCGGTGAAGGGCATGACGATCGGCATTCCGGCCGAATATCGCATGGACGGCATGCCCGACGAAATCGAAACGCTGTGGCAGCAGGGCATTGCGTGGCTCAAGGATGCCGGCGCCGAGATCAGGCCCATTTCCCTGCCGCACACCAAATATGCGCTGCCGGCCTACTATATCGTCGCGCCGGCGGAAGCCTCGTCCAACCTTGCCCGCTATGACGGCGTCAAATACGGCCTGCGCGTGCCCGGCAAGGACATTGCCGAAATGTATGAGAACACGCGGGCTGAGGGCTTCGGCGCCGAGGTCAAGCGCCGCGTCATGATCGGCACCTATGTCCTGTCGGCGGGCTATTACGACGCCTATTATCTGCGCGCCCAGAAGGTGCGCACGCTGATCAAGCGCGATTTCGAAACGGTGTTTGATGACGGTGTCGATGCGATTTTGACGCCGGCGACGCCGTCCGCCGCCTTCGGGATCGGCGATCAGGACATGGCCGCCGATCCGGTGAAGATGTATCTCAACGACATCTTCACGGTGACCGTGAACATGGCCGGCCTTCCGGGCATCGCCGTTCCCGCCGGGCTTGACGAAAAGGGCCTGCCGCTCGGCTTGCAGCTCATCGGCAAACCCTTCCAAGAGGAAACGCTGTTCAGGACCGCGCACATCATCGAGCAGGCCGCCGGGCGGTTTGTGCCGGACAAATGGTGGTGAACGAGGCGCAGGCCGCGCTGGACGCTCTGAAAGTCGACGGATTTGCCATGGGTGACGGGTTCGAGCGCGCCCATCGGATCGCACAGGCCCATGAGGGAGAACCGCTCTTTGACTGGTTGCATGCGCTTTGCCACCGCATCGAGGGTGACCACGGCAATGCCGCTTACTGGTATCGTCGCGCCGGCAAGGCGCCGTTCGATGGATCGTTTGAAGCCGAGGCGGCTGCCATTGCGGCTGAACTGGCCGGTTAGAGCGTTCAGCCGGCGTAGATGTCGGCCAGCGGGATCATCACGCCGAGCCGTTCGAGCATGATCGTCGTGTCGCGGTCTTCGAGGATGATCGGCTCGATATCAAACCCGCCATCATCATTGCGCGTCCACTGCCAGACACGCGGCTCGTCGGCGGAGAAGATCAGGTAGGTGTCGAGGCTTTCGAGCGCCAGATATTCCTCGCGTTTGGGCCCGAAATCATTGTGCTGGGTCGATGGCGACAGCACTTCGATAACGACGATCGCGTCCTCGATATGCGGCGTGTCGCCGGGAAGGCCGGCTGGAATGACCAGCAGATCGGCAAAGCGCGACGAGTCCTCGCCTGTGCGCAATGCGAACTCGGCGTCGGCAAGCTCAAAATCGGACCCTTTCAGTTGCGGCCCAATCACCTGAACGAGCGCCATGACGATCCGCGAATGCTTCAGTTTCACCCATGGCAGCATCACCGGCACCCCCCGCACCAGTTCATATTTGCGCTCTTGGCGCTGTCCCCATGCCATATAAGCATCGAAACTCATCTTCGGCGGGCTTTGAAGGTTCATCGCCATCTCCGGTCTGCGCGGCCAATATAGCAAGGGCGGACAGGTCAGGCAAAACGGGCGCGATGTCGCCACCGCGCTCGTCTTCTCAGCGATTGTCCAACTGGCTGCGCACAAGGCCAAGCCCGCGCCGCGTGATGCGGTAGGCGCCGCCATTGAGCGAGCGGATGGCCTTGCGGCGCTTGAGTTTGCGGAACAGGTCGAGATCGAGCCCGGGATAGCGCCACCCCTCGCGGGTGAAGCAATCCACATGCACGAAACGCTTGTTCGCCTTGATGGCCTGAATATGCCCGCCTTGCGCGAGCAGGTGGAGGATGCGCTGTTCGGCGCGTGAAATGTCCATTGTTCTGAGGTCCGGATATGCGGCCAGATGGCCGCAGACAAAGGCAAGCCGCCCGGCGGGCGGCCGGTTGCTCTCTTGTCTGGCCCTGATGCGGCGCCGGCCCGGCAAAGGGCGGCGGCGCTCAGGGCATTACCGGGTCTCGGTGGAACCGAACATGAAAACTCCTGATGCGCGCCGATATAGGCATTGGCTCATGCGCTGTAAACAGGGTCCGGAAGCGTGGCAATCGAACGCAGTTTCAAAAAAAGACCGGGCTCATCGGATGATGAAAGCCCGGCCAGTCGGTTGGGAGAGAGGAAACGGTTTATGCGTGTTGAAGCTTCTCGGCCTCGATATCGTGCTTGAGCCGCTCGAACAGGTCATGGTTGCGGCAGTAGGACGGCGCTTCGTCGGCGCTGTCATGGCCCGCGAGCCATTTCTCGCAGGCGTCGGGCTCAGAGCATGTCATGCAGCGATTGGCAGCGCGGCGCAGAACGTTGGCATGATCGGCCCGGCTTTGCAGCGCATCGCGCGCATCCACCGTATCGATCATCTTTTCCATCAGATCCGCCTTGCGGATCATGCGCCGGTACATGGACAGAAGTGACATGGGTGAACCTCCCTTTCGCCCAAAAATGCGGCGATTCACCCGGCCCGGCTTTGACTTCGATCAAGCGTTCTGCCGGCACGGTTTGCGTCTTTCGGCGGGGTCTGGGCTATTGCGGGCAAGGCAGGCTTGCTCTAACCAACGATGTGGATTTCCTGCCCTTTTTGACCGAGAAACCGACCGACATGACGCTCGTTGACACACGCACGCCCGATCCCAAACGCCTGATCGCCGGCGCCACCGGCGACTGGGAAATCATCATCGGCATGGAGGTGCATGCGCAGGTCACCTCGCAATCCAAGCTGTTTTCGGGCGCCTCGACCTCATTCGGCGCCGAACCCAATGCCAATGTGTCGCTGGTCGATGCGGCGATGCCCGGCATGCTGCCGGTGATCAACACCGAATGCGTCCGCCAGGCGGTGCGCACGGGTCTGGGTCTTAAGGCACAGATCAACAAGAAGTCGGTGTTCGACCGCAAGAACTATTTCTATCCCGACCTGCCGCAGGGCTACCAGATTTCCCAGTTCAAGCAGCCCATTGTCGGCGAGGGCACCGTGCAGGTCGCCGTCGGCCCGGACAAGAAGGGTGGCTATGAGGATGTCGAAGTCGGCATCGAGCGACTGCATCTGGAACAGGATGCGGGCAAGTCGATGCACGACCAGCATCCGACGATGTCCTATGTCGACCTGAACCGTTCGGGCGTCGCGCTGATGGAGATCGTCTCCAAGCCCGATATGCGCTCGGCGGACGAGGCCAAGGCCTATCTGACGAAACTCCGCCAGATCCTGCGTTATCTGGGCACCTGCGACGGCAATATGGACGAGGGCTCGATGCGCGCCGACGTCAACGTGTCCGTGCGCCGCCCGGGCGCCGAGTTCGGCACGCGCTGCGAGATCAAGAACGTCAACTCGATCCGCTTCGTCGGTCAGGCGATCAAATATGAGGCACGGCGCCAGATCGCGATCCTCGAGGATGGCGGCGCGATAGACCAGGAAACGCGCCTGTTCGATCCGGGCAAGGGCGAGACGCGGTCGATGCGCTCCAAGGAAGAGGCGCACGATTATCGCTATTTCCCGGACCCGGACCTGTTGCCGCTCGAATTCGATGACGCATTCATCGACGCGCTCGCCGCCGACCTGCCCGAACTGCCCGACGATAAGCGCGAGCGTTTCATGGCCGAGGGGCTGACCGCCTATGACGCCTCGGTTCTGGTCTCTGAAAAGGCGATCGCGGACTATTTCGAGAAGGTCGCCGAGGGGCGCGATGCCAAGACGGCGGCCAACTGGGTGATCAACGACCTTCTGGGCGCCTTGAACAAGGCCGGCCAAACCATTGACGAGACTCCTGTTTCGCCCGACCAGCTCGGTTCGATCATCGACCTGATCAAGGAAGGAACGATTTCCGGCAAGATCGCCAAGGACCTGTTCGAGATCGTCTGGTCGGAGGGCGGCGATCCGGCGGTGCTGGTCGAGGAACGCGGCATGAAACAGGTCACCGACACCGGCGCCATCGAAGCCGAGGTCGATGCGGTCATCGCCGCCAACCCCGACAAGGTCGAGCAGGCCAAGGAAAAGCCGAACCTCGCCGGCTGGTTCGTCGGCCAGGTGATGAAGGCGACCGGCGGCAAGGCCAATCCGCAGGCAGTTCAGGCGCTCGTCAGGCAGAAACTCGGCATCGACGACTGACGTCCCGGCGCGGGCCGCAAAGGGCGCATCAAACCGCACCCCTTGTCATTTTGTCGCATTGTGGCAAGGATGCGCGCGTAAACGCCCGAGAGGACGAGACATCAGCGATGTGGATCCGCACCGCGTCCACCGAAGACCTTGAAACCATCTCCGCCATGCTGACCGAGACATGGCATGACACCTACGATCAGATCTATGGCCGCGAGAAGGTGGCCGAACTGACCGGTGCCTGGCATTCGGTGGCGGCCCTCAAACAACGCATGAACAAGCCGCGTTCGGAGTTCATCGTCTGCGACGACGGCGCCGAGATATCGGGCATGGCCTATGTCACCCAGGTCGATGGCGAGACATCCATGCTGCATCAGCTTTATGTCCGCCCGACCACGCAGGGGCAGGGCATCGGCCAGAAGCTGCTGGTCGAGGTCGAAGCCTGCTTCCCCGATGTCCGCAAGATCCGCCTCGAAGTCGAGGAAGCCAATGAGCGCGCCGTGAAATTCTATGGCGACAACGGGTTCAAGAAGGTCGGCACGACGCCCGATTGCGGCGTCAAGGGCTCGGGCATCCCCGCCGTGATCATGGAAAAGGTGATCTGGTAGCGCGGCGCTGCCGGTGGCGCCTTATTGCTCCATCAGCGTGCTACCGTCGGGATCATAGACCTGCAACACCGCGCATTCGATCAGATAGGGCCGCGCCTCGCGATCGCACAGCGTTTCGCCGACAGCGCGGGCGATCTGCTCGTCCGGCAGGCCGCAGACCACCTCGTGCCAGTGCGGGCCTTCGGCGTGCTGCAGGAAGACATCGACGCTGAAGCCCGCCGGCTCGCACCAATTGGTGCGGATGCAGTCTTCTTCAAGCGCCCCTGATTCCATGCATTGCGTCACCGCCTTGCCGAACGCTTCCTCCATCGTCGCGCCGACGGCCACGCCGCCACCCTGTTCGGGGGCCTGAACAAAGGCAATGCCGTCGGCGAACGCGGGCGCCGTGGCAAAAAGGGCGGTCATCGCTGCGCCGAAGAACATGGCGGCTCTGATGGTCATGGACGTCTCCTCAATGTGATCGGTGTGCACTGTTCGGGCGGACCATAGAGGCCTAAAGTGGCTGCGCGAACCACCATTTTGAGGAAAACCCCATGCGCCGGTTTCTGGCGATCGCCATCCCCGTCTTCGCGCTCGGCTTTGTCTGCGGCGCGGCGGCCTGGTACCTGTTCTCGCCGCTGATCATAGATGAGGTCGTCTCCGAGGAACTGCCGGCCGGGCTGGTCGTCACCGAAGTCGCCAGCGGCCAGTTCCGCGATGCCGACCGCGCCCATCGCGGCACCGGCAATGCGCAGCTTCTTGAGACTGGCACCGGCGCGCATCTGCTGCGCTTCACCGAATTCGAGGTCACCAACGGGCCGGACCTCGAAGTCTGGCTTGTCGCCGAACCCGATCCGCAATCCTCGGGCGATGTCACCGCCAGCCAATGGCTTTCGCTGGGCCAACTCAAGGGCAATGTCGGCGACCAGACCTATGTGATCCCCGAAGGCACCGACATTTCCGCCTATGGGTCGGTCGTCATCTGGTGCGAGCAGTTTTCCGTGCTGTTTTCGCCGGCAACGCTGCAATTTGCGACGGAAGGCTGACAATGTCCGAAACAATCATCCGCAATCCCGACAATCCCGATCATCTGGCCCATATCCGCCCGCTGGGCCAAACCGTGACGGTCTCCGACGGCGGCGCGACACTGGCCCGCTCGGACGCTGCGGTCATCGTCGCCGAGGAAGCGCCCGGCCACGGCAAGCTGCCGGAGGTCATCTACATACCGTCCGCCGACGTCAGCGGGCTGACACCGGTCGAGGGCAAAACCACCCATTGCCCGCTGAAGGGCGATGCGTCCTATCTGGCCCATGACGGCCGCGAGGTGGCTTGGACCTATGACCGCTGCATCGAAGGTTCGGACATTTTGTCCGGCCATATTGCCTTTTACGCGAACCGCGTGACGATCGAGACCCAGGGCGCGGCCTGATGCCCGATGCCGCCCTTTGTCCCTCTTGCATTGCACCTTGTGCGGCGCCATAACCGCGCCAGACGGACAAGGCGAGGCCGATGAAAACCTTCCTGACGCAATTCTTCACCTGGTGGAACGGCCAGACGCTGGGCACGCGCTTCTTTACCTGGCGCCATGGCACGCGGGTCGGTGAGGACGAGTTCGGCAATGTCTATTATACCGGCGGAACCGATGCCGATGGCGCAACCCGCCGCTGGGTCATCTACAATGGCTATGCGGAAGCCTCCAGCGTGCCGCCCGGCTGGAGCGGTTGGCTGCATCACCGGGTCGACACGCCGCCCAGCGAGGAAGACTACACACCCCGCGAGTGGCAGAAGCCCCATCTGCCCAACCTGACCGGCTCGTCGGCGGCCTATCGGCCCAAGGGCTCCATGCTCAATCCCGAGACCCGGCCGGCCACCGATGGTGACTATGACGCCTGGACCCCGGGCGGCTGATCCGACCGAGACCTTGGTTAATCAATTATTGACCCTGTTTTGGCCATAAGCGGCGGTTAGCCGCGTGGCATGAAGAGAAGCGCATCGATGAATCGCCGGGGACCGGTCCGATCGGGATTGAAGCGGGTGGTGCCGGCACTGCTGGTCGGTCTTTGCGCCGCCAACGCCGCAATCGCACAGGAAACCGCCGAGCCGGCGGTCAAGACGGCCAATCCGGTTGCCGAGTTTTCCGGCATCGACAAGATCACCGGCCGAATCATCACGTTCGACGTCTATATCGACGAGACGGTGCAGTTCGGGGCCCTACAGATCACGCCGCGCGTGTGCTATTCGCGCGCCCAGAACGCCCCGCCCGGCTCCTCCACATTCGTCGAGGTGGACGAGATCACGCTCGACCGGAAGATCCGCCGTATCTTCACCGGCTGGATGTTTGCCGACAGCCCCGGCCTCAATGCCATCGAGCATGCGGTCTATGATGTGTGGCTGAAGGGCTGCAAGGCCGAATCGGAAGTGCCGCCGCCGCAATCGTGAGCGGCGGGCCGCCGCTCAATAGAACCTCGCCGTGCCGATCAGCGCTTCGGCCAGCATCTGTTCGTACGCGTCGCGCGGCACGTCCACAGCCCCGAAACGCTTGAGGTGATCGGTGGTGAACTGCGTGTCGAGCAGCGCAAAGCCGCGCTCCTTGAGCCGTTCGACCAGATGCACCAGGCACACTTTGGAGGCGTCCGGCCGGCGCGAGAACATGCTCTCGCCGAAGAAGGCGCGGCCCAGCGACACACCGTAGAGACCGCCGACAAGCTGGTCGTCATCCCAGGCTTCGACTGAGTGGGCGTGGCCGAGCCGGTGCAGGTCCGTATAGAGCGACAGGATCGTCCCGTTGATCCACGTCTTTCGACGTCCGGGCGCCGGCTCCGCGCAGGCGCGGATCACCGGACCGAAGGCGGCGTTGAATGTGACATGGTAGCGCTCCTGCCGGACGATCTTGGCAAGGCTGCGGGGAACATGGAACTGATCGAGCGGGATGATGCCGCGCATCTCCGGCTCGATCCAGTAGAGCGTCGGGTCGCCGGCATCCTCGGCCATCGGGAAAAGCCCGACCGAATAGGCCTTCAGCAGCACCTGCGGCGTGATGCGGCCTTCGCCATTTCCGTCACGGCCGGTCATCGCGTCCGCCGTTCATACGCTCGGGGCAGGGGGCCAGCCACGCGTCAGGTGTCTTGCGCCTGCCGGGCGAGATATTTCTCCAGCCAGTGGATGTCATAGTCGCCATTGGCGATGTCCGGGTTTTCCACCAGATCCTGAAACAGCGGCAGCGTCGAGGAAATCCCGTCAATGACGAATTCGCCCAGTGCGCGCCGCAGCCGCATCATGCATTCGACGCGGTTGCGCCCGTGCACGATCAGCTTGCCGATCAGACTGTCATAATAGGGCGGGATCGCATAGCCGGCATAGACGCCCGAATCGACGCGCACGCCCAAGCCGCCGGGCGTGTGATAATGGCTGATCGTGCCAGGCGAGGGCATGAAGGTGCGAGGGTCTTCGGCATTGATCCGGCATTCGATGGCATGGCCGTTGAAGCTGATCTGGTCCTGCGTCGCCGAAAGGCCTGCGCCCGAGGCGACGCGCATCTGCTCATGGACGAGATCGATGCCGGTGATCGCCTCGGTCACCGGATGCTCGACCTGAAGCCGCGTGTTCATCTCGATGAAATAGAATTCGCCGTCCTCATAGAGGAATTCGATCGTGCCGGCACCGCGATAACCCATCTCGGCCACCGCATTGGCGCAGATCATGCCGATCCGGTCGCGCGCTTCAGCGTTCAGCGCCGGCGAGGTGGCTTCTTCCCACACTTTCTGGTGACGCCGCTGCAGCGAACAGTCCCGCTCGCCCAGATGAATGCCCTTGCCCGCGCCGTCGCCGACGATCTGCACCTCGATATGGCGCGGCTTGTCGAGATATTTTTCGATATAGACCGCGTCGCTGCCGAACGCGGCGCCCGCCTCGGTGCGCGCCGTGTCGAGCGCGACCGACAGTTCGGCCTCCGACCATGCGACCTTCATGCCGCGTCCGCCGCCGCCGGCGGCCGCCTTGATGATCACGGGATAGCCGATCTCGGCCGCGATGCGCTTGGCGTCGGCAATCTCCGTCACACCGCCATCGGAGCCCGGCACGACGGGAATGCCGAACCTGGCGGCGGTGCGCTTGGCCTCGATCTTGTCGCCCATGATCGAAATATGGTGCGCGGTCGGGCCGATGAAGGTGATGTTGTGCGCTTCCAGGATCTCGGCGAACTTGGCGTTCTCCGAAAGGAAGCCGTAGCCCGGATGCACCGCGTCCGCGCCGGTGATCTCACAGGCCGCCACGATCTGGTGAATGTTCAGATAGCTGTCGCGTGACGGAGGCGGCCCGATGCAGACGCTCTCATCGGCGAGCCGTACATGCATCGCTGTTTCGTCGGCCGTCGAGTGGACCGCGACCGTCGGAATGCCCAGCTCCTTGCAGGCGCGCAGGATGCGCAGCGCGATCTCTCCGCGGTTGGCGATCAGGACCTTGTTGAACATGGGTGACGCCCGCGCCTACTGGATGACCAGAAGCGGCTGGCCGAATTCCACCGGCTCGCCATCTTCGATCAAAATGTCCGTCACCGTGCCGGTGCGCGGCGCGGCGATCTGGTTCATCACCTTCATCGCCTCGATGATCAGCAGCGTCTCGCCCTCGGTGACGTTGGCGCCGACCTTGACGAATGGGTCGGCCTCGGGCGCCGGTGCCAGATAGGCGGTTCCGACCATCGGCGCGGGCACCGCGTTTTCATGGCTGGCCGCAGGTGCCGCCGGTTCGGACGCTGCGGCAGGTGCCGGGGCAGGCTGCGCCGGTGCGGGCGCCGCAGGGGCCGCGGCCGGAACGGGCATGGCGGCATGGGCGAAGGCCTGTGGCGGCGCATCTCGGCTGACGCGGATGCGCATTTCGCCCTGCTCGACCTCGATCTCGGTCAGGTCCGTCTCGTCCAGGATTTGCGCCAGATCGCTGACCAGTTGCTTGTCGAAGGCTGTTTTCTTGTCAGACATCTTGTCCTCTTGTGCCCCGTGCGCGCGTCCCCGCGCGTATCGAAATTACCGCTTAAGCGCCGTTCGGCGTCTCCGCAAGGGCGCGGATCGCCAGCAGATAGCCCCCGGTTCCCAGCCCGACGATCGTGCCGCGGCACACCGCCGACAGCATCGAGCGGTGCCGGAAGCGCTCGCGCGCGTGAATGTTGGAGATGTGCACCTCGATCACGTCGGCGTTCGATCCGGCGATCGCATCGCGCAAGGCGATCGATGTGTGCGTGTACGCGCCCGGGTTGAAGACGATCGAAACGCCGCCAAGGCCCGCTTCCTGCACCTTGTCGACGAGCGCGCCCTCGTGATTGGACTGAAAGTGCGAGATCTCGAGCCCGAGTTCGGCGCCAAGGCGCTCGCACTGCGCGTTCAGGTCGTCGAGCGTCTGGTCGCCATAGACCTCCGGTTCCCGCTTGCCGAGCAGGTTCAGATTGGGTCCGTGAAGGATCAGAACATGTTTGCCCATGGCGCCGTCAGCCCCGATTGCCGTCAGGACTGACTAGTCGCGGCCGCAACCCACGGCAAGCCCCGGGCCGGCGACGAAGGGCTTGAGCCGCCGAAAACCACATGTTTCTGGTGCGATCGGCGGCCTTTTGGCTCAGTTCGTCGCATTGCGGACGTCGGCAATCGTGTCGCGCAACGTCTGCTCGCCCAGCGCGCCGGGAACCATCTGGTCGCCGATGACATAGGAGGGCGTTCCCGTGATGCCGAGCGCCTCGGCCAGAAGATAGGTGGTCTCCACCGAGCGTGCATTGTCCGGATTGGCCATTTCCCGGCGCAGCGCCTCTTCATCGGCGCCGAGCGCGACGGCGATGCGGATCGCTGCCTCTTCATTGGCACGGCCGTCGACATTCATCAGTTGCTCGTGGAATGCGGCATAGCTTTGTGGCATCAGCCTGTTGAAGGCCAGCGCGACCATGTGGGCGGCCTGCGAATCCTCGCCCAGGATCGGAAACTCCTTGAGCACGAAACGCAGGTTCGGATCGGTCTCGATCAGCGCGTTCATGTCTTCCAACGCGCGCCGGCAGAAGCCGCAATTGTAGTCGAAGAACTCGACGATGGTGACATCGCCGTCCGGATTGCCGAGCACCGGGTCGGACGGATCGCGGAACAGATCGTCGGCCGCCGATGTGATCACATCCTTGCGCCGCTGGTCTTGTTCGGCTGTGCGCTGCGCTTCAAGCGCTTCCTGAACCTCGATCATCACCTCGGGATTGGCGAGCAGATAATCGCGCACGATCTCGCCGATCTCGGCACGTTGCGCCTCATCGAAAGTCTGGGCCGATGCCGGCGCAAACGGCAGGGCCATGCACAGGGCAAGGGCGGCGATGGCTGGGACGGCAAATCGGGGCATTGGAAAACCTTGGGTTGGCCGGGCGCGCGGGGCTCAGCGCGGCAGGCGAAAACGGTGAATGTCGTCGGCGCGCAGCCATTGCGGCGCGCCCTCGTTAAAGCGTCTTTTGGCGCGCGCGGCAAACCGGCGCGCCTCGTCATAGCGTCCGGCGTGGAAGTTGGCTTCCGCGGTTGCCAGTTCCGCCTCGCCGGTCGCGCCGAGCCGGCCATAGGCCATGGCCAGATGCTGGTAGGCGCGCGGATTGGCCGGGTCGAGCGTGATCGCCACTTCCAGTTCGCCGATGGCGCGCCGCAGATTGGCTTCTCCGCCGGCCAGCACAAGCGCATGGCCGAGCGCCACCTGCATGGTCGGCGCGTTGCCGCCGGCGAGCCGCACCGCGCGGCTGAACGAATCAACCGCGCCCTGCGCATCCTGGGCACGCAGCAGGATTTCGCCTCGCGCCTCGTGGAAATAGGGGTCGTTCGGGCTTTCGGCGATCAGCCGGTCGATGATCGGGACGGCCGCGCGCGGCGATCCGTTCAGGAAGGTCGACAGTGCCTGGCCGTATCGCGCCGCCTGTGAGCCCGGATTGTCCCGGAACCGGCTTTCCACAGCGCCCGGCCCGTAGCTGTAGGCGAGGATCTTCGCGCGTGCCCGGTCGTGCCGTCGCTGCAGGGCGGCGCTGTCGGTCTTGTTGAAGTGGGGGCTCTCCTTGGCGATCGTTTCCAGCGCCACGCGGCGTTCGCGGGGCAGGGGATGGCTGATCCGGTAGGGGTTGATCTGCCGGCCGGCAAGGCTCAGTTCGCGCTCGAACCGGTCGAACGTCGTCAAAAGGCCCTTGGCCGACTGGCCGGTCCGGTTCAGATAGTCGACCGCTGCCCGGTCGGCGGCCAGTTCCTCAGTGCGCCGATAGGACAAAAGACCGCGCTGCGCCGCTTCGGCGCCCCCCATGGCGATGCCGCCGCCGGCGCCCACCGCTTCACGATTGCCGGAAAGGCCGCCGGCGATCGCCGCGCCGACGCCGAGCACGGCGGTGACTGCGGCAATGGTCTGTGCACGGTCGATCTGCTGGCGCAGGCGGTCCTGATGGCCGCCGGCCAGATGCCCGACCTCATGGGCGATGACGCCGATGATCTCGTTGGGGGTTTCGGCCTGCACGATCGCGCCGATATTGATGAAGATCTTGCGGCCCGATACGAACGCGTTGAACGAGCGCTGATTGACCAGCACGATATCGGTACGGCTGCGCCTGACACCGGCGGCGCGCAGGATCGGCTCGGCATAATCGGCCAGAAGCGCCTCGATCTCGGCATCGCGCACGATCGGCACGCCGCCCGACTGGGCATGGGCCGGCAGCGCGCCCGCCAAAGCGAAGCACAAGGCGATCAGCGCTGTGGCAAGACGACCGGCCACGGTGTCCCACTTTCCGTTTTCCATTGCGCGGAGCGGACAAATGCCCTACCGGCGGTACCGCCGTTTGCGCATCAATAACAGCGAAAACATGGCGGTTCACGTGAATTTCAACAGTCCGCATCAAGGCTTGGTGCACCCATGACCCGGATATCTGAGCGCGGCACGGTCGCCCCCTTTTACGCCATGGACGTGCTCGCCGAGGCGAACCGTCTGGCGGCCGAGGGCAATCAGGTCCTGTCCCTGGCTGTCGGCCAGCCCGGTGCCCAGGCGCCCGAGGCCGTCCGCAGGGCCGCCGCCGATGCGGCGATGAGCGCGCCGCTGGGCTATACGGACGCGCTCGGCCGGCTTGAAACGCGCCAGGCCATCTCGGGCCACTATCGCGACCAGTACGGCATCGATGTGCCCGCCAGCCGGATCGCCGTGACCACCGGCTCGTCGGCGGGCTTCTCGCTGGCCTTCCTCGCCCTGTCCGAACCCGGCGGCCGCGTTGCCATCGCCTCGCCCGGCTATCCCGCCTATCGCAACATCATCAAGGCGCTGTCGCTCGAGGCGGTCGAATTGCCGGCAAGGGATGGCGATTTCGATCTGGACGCGCTGCTCGCCACCCATGCCGAAAAGCCGATCGACGTGCTGTTGCTGGCAAGTCCGGCCAATCCCACCGGTGCGGTCATCGAACGCGACGCGCTGGGCGAAATCGTCAGGGCGTGCCGCGATGCGGGCATCGCCTTCATTTCCGACGAGATCTATCACCGCCTGCGCTATACGGGCGATGATGTCACCGCGCTGACCTTTGGCGACGACGCAATCGTCATCAACTCATTTTCCAAATATTACTGCATGACGGGCTGGCGCATCGGCTGGATGGTGCTTCCCGAAGCGCTCGTGCGCCCGGTCGAGCGGCTGGCCCAGAGCCTTTACATCTGTGCCCCCGACCTGTCGCAGATCGCCGCGGCCCAGGCCTTTGCCTGTACCGACGATTATGAGGCGATCAAGCGGGGTTATGAGGCCAATCGCGCGCTGCTGCTCGAACGGCTGCCCAAGATGGGCATCGGCTTTGCCGCGCCGCCTGACGGCGCCTTTTACGCCTGGTGCGACGTCTCGCGGCACACCAACGATTCGATGGATTTTGCGCGGCGCATGCTTGCCGAGATCCACGTCGCCGCAACGCCGGGCTCCGACTTCGACCTTTTGGAGGGCGAGCGGCACATGCGCTTTTCCTATGCCGGGCCGACCGAGGTGATGGCCGAGGCGCTGGACCGGATCGAGGCCTGGCTGTAAGCCACCCGCAGGGCTGTTTCGAAAACAAAAACCGCGCTCAACCAATCGGTTGGCGCGGTTTTCGGATTCAGATTTTGAGCGCGTCGATTAGAAGAAGCCCTTGCCGCGTGCCCACCATCCGGCGCGTTTGGGCTTCTCGTCGGCGGGCTTTTCGCTTTCCGAAACGACCACAGGCTCCACATCGAGATTGAGATTGGCGGCGGTCGCCCGCTTGCGCGCGGGTGCGTCGTCGGCATCGCTCTCCGTTGCGGCATCGTCGTCCGCATCGTCATTAGCCGCCGCGGGGCTCTCCTCTGCGGGCGTCGCATCGCCATTCGTCGCGCCGTCTGCGGCTTCGACCGTGTCGGAGGCTTTGGCCGTCTCCTGTGGCGCGCTCGCCTCGATGGCGGCTGGCGCGCTGTCCTGTGATGCGTCCGGGCTCTCGGGCGCGGCGTCCGCATCGGGGGTGGTCTCCGGTTCGCCCGGCCGTTCTTCCGCCGCGCGCTGCGCCTCGGCCGCGATCAGGTCGGCGAGCGGGCCGACCGGTTCTGCGTCCGGGATGCGCGGGCCGCGATCGCGCCGGTTGCGCCCGCCGCGGCGGCCTCTGGATCGCCGCTTGCGGCGTCGCCCGCCCGACTGTTCCTCATCATCCTCGTCATCATCGGCGCCGTCCGCACGGCTTTCGGCGGTATCGTTCTCGCCATCCCTGTCGCGTCCGCGCCGTCCGCGCCGGCGCTTGCGGCGAGGGCGATCGTCCTCGTCATCGGCGGTCTCGACATCGGCCGCTTCGGCCGGCGGGGCATCGTCCTCGTCATCTTCGTCGAGCCCGATGCCGATGGCCGGGCTTTCGATCTTCGGCAGATCGGAAATCGCGCCCTTGTCGATGGCGAACATTTCCGCACCGATATCATGGTCCATCTCGATGGTGATCTTGACGCCGAACCGGCCTTCCATCTCGGCCAGCGTGTCGCGCTTGTTGTTGAGCACATAGAGCGCGGTTTCGGCCTGGGTGCGCACGGTCACATGGTGCTTGGAGTTCTTCAGAAGATGCTCTTCAAGCGACCGGATCACATGCAGCGCCACCGATTGCGGCGAGCGCACATAACCGGTGCCGTTGCAGGTCGGGCAAACCGACATGGTGCTTTCCAGAACCGATGCCCGCATCCGCTGGCGGCTCATCTCCAAAAGGCCGAAATGCGAGATGCGGCCCACCTGGATGCGCGCGCGATCATGCTTGAGGCAATCCTTGAGCTTTTTCTCGACCGCCCGGTTGTTGCGGTTCTCGTCCATGTCGATGAAATCGATGACGATCAGGCCGGCAAGGTCGCGCAGCCGCAATTGGCGGGCGACCTCGTCGGCCGCCTCAAGGTTGGTCGCAAGCGCCGTCTCCTCGATCGAGTGCTCGCGGGTCGACTTGCCGGAATTGACGTCGATGGCGACCAGCGCCTCGGTCTGGTTGATGATGATGTAGCCGCCGGACTTGAGCGTCACCTGCGGCTGGATCAGCTTGTCGAGCTGGGCTTCGATGCCGGTGCGCGCCAGGATCGGCGCCGTCTCGCGCCATGGCTTGACGGCTCTTGACTGGCTCGGCATCAGCATCTTCATGAAGTCCTTGGCTTCACGATAGCCGTCCTCGCCGGCGACGATGATCTCGTCAATGTCCTTGCTGTAGAGATCGCGGATGGAGCGCTTGATCAGGCTGCCTTCCTCATAGACGAGCGACGGCGCGCTCGACGACAAGGTCAGGTCACGCACATTGTCCCACAGCCGCATCAGATAGTCGTAATCGCGCTCGATCTCCGCCTGGGTGCGGTTGGCGCCCGCCGTGCGCAGGATGACGCCCATACCCTTGGGCACATCGAGCTTGCGGACCAGGTCCTTCAGGCGCTTGCGGTCGGACGCGGTGGTGATCTTGCGCGAAATGCCGCCGCCGCGCGCCGTGTTGGGCATCAGCACCGAATAGCGGCCGGCCAGCGACAGGTAGGTGGTCAGCGCCGCGCCCTTGTTGCCGCGCTCTTCCTTGACCACCTGCACCAGGATCACCTGGCGCCGCTTGATCACTTCCTGGATCTTGTACTGGCGGCGCGAGGGGCGGCGGCGCGGGCGGCTCTCTTCGAGCGCATCGTCTTCGCCGACATCCTCGAAGTCGCCATCCTCCTCATCGCCATCGTCGGATGCTGCGACATCTTCGGAGACGGTATCGCCATTGTCGGCCCGCGCGGCCTGGACGTCGTCGCCGTCATCGTCCTCATCTTCGTCGAGCGCGGCGAGAATTTCGTCCATCGCCACAGGTTCGGCGTCCGGTACCTGGCTTTCGCGGCGTTTGGACTTCCAGTTCCGGCGTCCCCGCCCGCGGCGCCGGCGGCCCTTGCGGCCGCGCCCGTTGTCGCCGTCGTCCTCATCGCCGTCGAAATCGGTTTCGGCCTGCGCGGCCTCCTCGTCCAGCAGCGCCTGACGGTCAGCCAGCGGAATCTGGTAATAGTCGGGATGGATTTCCGAGAAGGCGAGAAAGCCGTGGCGGTTGCCGCCATAGTCGACGAATGCGGCCTGCAGCGAGGGTTCGACACGCGTCACCTTCGCCAGATAGATGTTGCCGCGTATCTGTTTCTTGTGCTGGGATTCGAAATCGAATTCTTCGAGGCGGTTACCTTTGACGACGACTGCGCGCGTTTCCTCCGGGTGGGAGGAATCGATGATCATTCTGTTTGACATAAGTTCTGTATCCGCCGGGCGGGGCGGCCTGCCGCCAGATCCCTTCCAGGACCGCTGGCTGTGGCAATATGCGCCGCACAAGGGTCGGCCGGCTTGCGCCGGTCCCTCCCTCGATGCCCGGATTTTTGTTTGTGGCCGCCCGCCAGGGTTCCGCATCTCGCCGCGCCGGGGCGGCATGCCCCGTGGCGGGGGAGCGGAACGATAATGTCGATTGTCTCAACGACATGGCAGTCAGCAATTTACCAAATGGGTTCGCCTTCGGGCGAACCGTGACATGCGCTTCACAGGCGAAGCGGGAAACTGCAAAGCGGTTTCCGAACAAACCTCAGCATCGGTGATTGCGATGCGTCGGCAATTCTCTGGGGCGGAAGCGACACATTCATCGTGCGCCGAACCGCTTTGTCTAAGTTAGGTTTTTGCCGTTCGAACCGCAAGCGGTTTTATTTTCACACAGCCTTGCCCGGCGGGCGCGGGGCGCCAGGCACCATGTCAATTGACATACGACGATCGTCGTAGATGCCGTGCCCCTTGCATATGCCGGGCGCTTGCCACATATGGCGCCGGTCGGCGACGAGCCCCCATTTGCGGTGGATCACCTGCCCCCGGGGCATCATTGACACCGTGTCGCCATCCCCTCACGCATGACATTTGAACGCATGTTCAGGTGATTCGACAAAAGCAAAGTCATTTCGCAATGCCAACGCTTGACGACACAAGGAACAGCTATCGCGAACGGGTTGCGTTGTGCACGACGACCTATGACTTGCTGCGCCTGGTTCGCGAAGTCGCCGCCGAGCACAACTATAAATATTTCTCGATCGTGCGGCTGCCATCGTCCAAGGACGAGAAACTGGCGCCGCTTGCGGTGCTCACCAATTGGCCGGAAGAGCTGTTGCGCCGCTATGACGAGCTGGGCCTGCTCAAGAACAGCCCGATCTACCAGGCGCTGAAGTCGAGCACCAAGCCGGTGGTGTGGTCGAACCGCCCCGGCGCGCGGCACACGCTCAAGGGACACAATCGCCAGGTGCAGGACATGTTCTGCTCACACGGTCTTTATGACGGCGTCCACTTCAGCGTGCAGGAGCCGGGCGGCAAGCGCGGCGCTGTCGGCCTTGCCGGCGACAGGCCGCCGCCTGACGAGGCCGAACTGGCCGAACTGAGCTTTGCCGCCAACCTGATCTATGAGCGCCTTTGGGAACTGGACAAGGGTTCCAAGCCGCAGAAGACGCAAAAGCTCAGCCAGCGCGAAGGCGAATGCCTGATGTGGACCGCCTCGGGCAAGACCAGCGCCGAGATCGCCATCATTCTCAAACTGTCGGAACACACGGTGAATCACTATCTGACGGCCGCCTGTCAGAAGCTGGGCGCCACGAACCGCGCCCATGCCGTCTACAAGGCCATGCGCGCCGGATATCTGGACTGACGTCCAAGAGGGGGGAGCAAAAGACATGGATCAGCCGCTGCAATTTGCCGTCTTGGAGCAGTCGCGGCCGACACAGCGCAGCGACGACATGCCGGTGGGCCCATCGACCCTGCTCGAAGTCCTGTCGCAGTTCGAGCCGTTCGGCCTGTGGCGCATGGAACTGGAAACGGGTCTGGTCTACTGGACCCGCGACATTTTCGAGATCCACGAACTTCCCTATCGCGAAGGGCCGGTGAACGTGAAGATGGCGATCGACGCCTATCATCCCGATGACCGTGACCTGGTCGTCGACTGTCTCGAGGACGTTGTGGCGCGCAAATCGGGATTTCATTTCGTCCTGCGCATCGCCACCAGCAAGGGCGGCTACAAGAAGGTCAAGGCCGTCGGCATGTTCCACGTCACCGAAGACGGGCGCGAGCAGCTCATCGGCACGTTCAGCGAGGAGCCAGGCGGCGTCCGCGGCGTGGTGATCAGGCAGTAGGCGCCACATCTGGGACTGGTCAGAGCGGCGCCGGCCGTTCCGACTCCTGGCGCGGCGCAAAGCTGTTGTGCCGCAATTCGCGTTCCATGATCGCCCGGTTGGCGGCCCGGCCGCCGGCGTTGGGCGCATTCTTGCTAAGGTGCTGGAGTTCGATCGCCGCGTGATCGTCGCGGATGATCAGCCGGACGCGGGCTTCAAAGCGCGCCGCGGCGATGCTGACGCCCAGCGACACGCTCGGCCGCTCCAGCCAGTCCAGCGACAGACTGCTGTCCCGGTCATAGTGGATGAAGCCGGGCGCGAAATGCAGTTCCGCCGCCGCGGCGACGATTTCGGCCATGCCCGCCTCGCGCCCATTGATCACATGGTCGGCAAAGGTCGTAAGATCGGTCAACCGCAACTCGTCCAAAAGCGGCTGCAAATGCGTGGCGAGCACCTGTTCGAGCGCGATATGGTGCGGATCGGTCAGCATCGCCGTCACACCTTCTTCTTGTTCAGATAGACGATGATCTCGGCCACCGCCTCGAAGAACTCCGGCGGGATCGTCTGGTCGATGCCCACCGCCTTGTAAATGGCCCGCGTCAGCGGCGGGTTCTCATGCACCATCACCTCGTTTTCGGCGGCGACCTCCTTGATCCTTTGGGCAATCAAATCCTGGCCCTTGGCCACCACCACCGGCGCCGGATCGGTCGGCGGGTTGTAGCGCAACGCGATCGCATAGTGGGTCGGGTTGGTCAGCACGAGCGTCGCGCTGGGAACCGCGCCCATCATCCGCTTGCGCGCTCGCTCGCGCGCCACCGACTGCATGCGCGCCTTCATCAGCGGATCGCCCTCGGCCTGCTTGTGCTCGTCGCGGATCTCCTTGTGCGACATGCGCAGGTCCTTCAGCCACTCGCGGTTGGTCCACAAAAGGTCGGCCACCGCGATCACGGCCATCGCCAGCACCATGGTGAACAACAGGCCGAACAGGATGCGCGCCACCTGCGCCAGAAAGACTTCCGAACTGGTGATCGGCCCTTCGGCGAGCACCGGCACGATCCCGCCGGCAAAGGCGACGACGCAGCCACCGGTGAAGGCGATCTTGGCCAGCACCTTGAAGAATTCGGCCCAGCCCTTGGTGCCGAACATGCGCTCGAAGCCCTTCTTCAGCGAGATGCGCGACAGTTCGGGTTTGATCCGCTTGAAGACGATGCGCGGCGGGTTCTGGGCAAACGATCCGGCAAGCCCCGCAAAGGCGAGGCCGAGCAGCACCGGCGCCAAGATGATCATCGTGACCTCGAAATAGCGGGTCATGACGATCATCGTGTCGGCGGTGGTCGCCAGCGAATACTGGCCCGCCCGGTCGAGCAGGATCTCAAGCTGGGTTTTCAGGTTCGCCGTCAGTGCGTTCGATGCAAAGCCGATGATCGCGGTGATCGCGGTCAGTGTGAACAAGACCGGCAGTTCCTTGGAGAAGGCGGTCTGCCCCTTTTCGATGGCATCCTGCTTCTTCTTCTCGGTCGGTTCTTCTGTCTTGCTGTCCTTGTCGTCATCATCGGCCATGGCCGGTCACCATGCCGTCAGTCGCGCTTGGGCAGCGCGATGCGGCCCTCCGATGCAAGCTTCATGGCGAGTTGCGCAATCGACTTGCGTGCATCCTCGATCGCCGCCGGCGTGTCCTGTCCGCCGCCCGACAGTTCGGATTCGATCATCTTGCGTGCCCGCTGGCTGATCGAGGAGAGGACCGCCTCTTTCAGATCCGCATCGGCGCCGCGCAGTGCACGCACCAAAATGTCGCTCGGCAGTCCGTCGACCACCAGCGTGCGGGCGCTTGCTTCCAAAAGCACCAGATCGTCGAACCGGAACAGCCGCGATTCCAGCGCCGCCAGCTTCTTGGGATCGATCGATTCCCGCACCTTCTTCATCAGCGTTTCGCTGGCATCCTTCTGCATCGCGTTCATGATCTCGGCGACGCGCATGGGTGCCGCATCGCTGCCGCCGGCGCCGTCCTTGGCGTCCAGCTTGAAGTCCTTGACCAGTGCGTGGCCGACATGGGCGAGCCGTTCGCCCGGTATGTCGCGCGCGGTCATCATTGCGGTCACGATCGGCGTCTGCCGCTCATCGGGCATCGCTTCGAGCACGGCGGCCGCCTTGGGCGGGGGAAGCTGCGCCATCAGGGCGGCGACGAGTTGCGGCGGTTCGCTTGCCAGCCGGCCGACCAGCGCTTCGTCATCGACCGTGGCGATCATCTCCCAGGGCGACTTTTTCGGCTCGGTCGGCTCGGCCGGTTCGCCGGGTGCCGCTGGCTCTTCCTCGGGCAGCGAATTGTCCATGATCGCGTTGATCGCATCGCGGCTGTCGATGATCCCCGAGCCTTCGACGAAGGCGGCCTCGAATTCACTCACCAGCGCATCGACATCGGTCTGCGGCAGGTTCTTGAGCGTATGGCCGGCATCGATCATCCGGCGCAGTTCGTCGCCCTTGAAATATTTGAGCAATTGC
The DNA here is from genome assembly GCA_024742765.1 of Phyllobacteriaceae bacterium. Taxonomy (GTDB): domain Bacteria; phylum Pseudomonadota; class Alphaproteobacteria; order Rhizobiales; family Rhizobiaceae; genus Roseitalea. The sequence continues at coordinate 38,747 of JANSXT010000025.1, forward strand.
TTGGCACGCGGCTTGCCCATCGCGATCAGCACGGCGGCCGCCTTCTGCGAAGTGGACAATGTGTAACGCTGCTGCATGGTCTGCTAGTCCCGGTAAAGTCAGGCAAACACGTTGGTGACCTTGAAGGCGAACCGGTCCGGCTCTTCCTCGGAGACCTGCATCTGTCCGGTGGCAACCTTGACGCCATTGACGAAGATGTCGATCGGATCGCCGACCCGGCTGTCCAGCGGGATGGTGGTGCCTTTCTGAAGCGCGTTCAACTCGGCCACCGACAGTTCGGCGCGGCCGATCACGGCCTGCACTTCAAGCGGGATCTCGCGCAGCGTGCGCGACAGGCCGGCGGTCGTGGCCTCATTGTCCTTGTCGACAACGTCCTGCAAATCGTTGATCGCCTGTTCCAGCGCGTCGTCCGGGTCCAGCTTGGTGTCGTCATCGGCCTGGGCGAAGGCGATGGATTCTTCTTCGGCGGCATCGGCCATGTCAGTGACCCCCTTTGATCGTGTGTTGATGGGCATGCGCCCTCAGCGCGGCGGCAATCGGCGCGATCGGTGCTTGGACGCGCACCGCGTTGGCCGGTCCCACCCGGCCGATCTGCGTCGTGAACAGGTCGCGCCCCTTGGCGCGCAGGATGGCGTCGCCATGGCCCGCGGGCGCGCTCTCGATGACATCGCCCGGCTTGAGCCGCGCAATGTCGGCCAGCGTCATCTCGGCCAAAGGCAGGACCACCTCGATGGCCAGATCGAAATCGGGAACGTTGAAATCGCTGCGCTGGTTGGCCTGCGCCGCGCGCGCCTCATCGGCGGCAAGCTTGCCCGAAAGATCGAGCAGGAGCCTGTGCGGCACATCCAGCCAGCACCATGCCCGGTTGACGCCAAAGGTGATCGAAAAAGAAAGCGTCGCCACCGCGTCGCCTGTCTCATCAACCAGTGCGGGATCATCGCCGCGATAAATGTCAACCCGCCCGAAACCCAAGAGCGGCCGGTCGGTCTGCCGGGTCTGCCCGGCGGCGACCGCCAGCGCATGCAGAACGCCGATCTCAAGCTGCGAAATCTCGCCCGCCGATGGCGGCATCTCCGCTTCCGGATCGCAGCCCAGCAGCGCGCCATTGACCATGCCGGCCGCCTGCCTGTCCAGATGCAGAGCCAGCCGGCAGCGTTCCTCGGGATAGTAGAATGTGAAACCGGCGGTCTCGGCATTGCCCGCAGGCGGCTTTCCGGGCCGCGAGGGGTCGCTCATCGTTTCGAACGCCATGGCAAGGTCGGGCGACAGGGTCTGCATGCGCGCCGTCATGTGCGCCTCGAACGCCATCCCCATGCGCTTGATGACTTTCTTCAGCCCGTCCTCGCTGACGCGCTTGCGCAGGATGCGGTCGGCGACATCGCGGTCCTCGGGCGCCAGATCATATTTGTCCGCGAGCGTACTCACGCCGCCTGGGCCTCATTGGCGCGCCCGGCCTCTTCCTCGACCTCCTCGAGCGAAGGCCGGTAATAGGCGGAAATCGTCTTGCGGCCGAACTCCAGCGCCACCTGCGGCATCGAGCCGTTCATGTAGGCGATCAGCGTCTGTTTGGCGACATAGTAGAGCCGGATGCCCTTTTCGCGCACGCCCTTCACCTTGGTTGCAATCGGGCCGACCACGGCATAGGCGAGGAAGATGCCCAGAAAGCTGCCGACGAGCGCCGCGGCGATCAGCCCGCCGAGGATCTCCGGGCTTTGATCGATGGCGCCCATCGCCTTGATCACGCCCAGGATCGCCGCAACGATGCCGATGGCCGGCAGTCCGTCCGACGAATTCTGCAGCGCCTGATAGGGCTTGAGCTTGTCGCCCTTGATGGTCGCGATCTCTTCCTCCATCAAAGCCTCGACCTCGTGCGGACGCGCATTGCCGACGATGATCAGCCGGACATAGTCGCAGATGAAATTGGTTAAATCCTCCCGGTCGAGAACCGCCGGGTATTCCGCGAATATGTCTGATTCCTCCGGATTGTCGATATGCCCCTCGACTTCATTGCGAGGCTTGGTCTTCAATTCGCGCATCAGCCGGTGCAGCAGCCCAAGAAGCTCCAGATAATCGTCGCTGCCCGGAACCTTGTTGGTCAGCGCTTCCATGATGGCCTTGCCGGTGTCCTTGATCGACGACATGGTGTTGGCGACGATGAAGATGCCGATGGCCGCGCCGACGATGATGACCACCTCGAAGGGCTGCCAGAGCACTTTGACGTAGCCGCCCATGGCCATGTAGCCGCCCAGCACGCAGCCGAAGGTTACAACCAGACCGATGATGATGCCCACGGGGAACTCCTCTTGAGGTTAACCAAAAGCTAAGCCTCAAACCTTGCATGAACCTGTGCTGGCGGGGGCGCGTCCCCAAGTGGCACGCGCGTGGGCGCGGGCGGAAAGGTTCGCGCAAGAAGTCTGAGTTAGCCTGTGCCCATCATGGGCAAGGTGCGGGCATGAACACGACGCTGGTTTCGCTCAATCTGATCACGCGCGACATGAGCGCCAGTATCGAACGTCTGGAGTCGCGGGCCGATATCCAGCGTGAGATCGACTATTACAACGAGACGATCGGGACGATCAAAACGCCCGAACAGCTCGTCGGCGACACGCGCCTGTTCAACTTCGCCATGAAGGCGCACGGGCTGGAAGACATGGCCTATGCCAAGGCGTTCATGCTCAAGGTCCTCAAGGAAGGACGCGATGCGGATGACGCTTTTGCCAACACGCTGACCGATTCCCGCTACCGCGATTTTGCCGATACGTTCGATTTCGCCCGGCATGGCGAAACGGCCACCGTTTTCACCAAGGCGCAGCAGGGCGTGGTCGACAAATATCTCGTCCAGACACTGGAAACCGAGGCAGGGGAAACCGACCAGGGTGTCCGGCTCGCGCTCTATTTTCAGCGCAAGGCGCCGCAGATCACCTCCTATTTCGACATTCTCGCCGACCCGGCCCTGAGCCAGGTTGTGCGCACCGCGCTGAGCATTCCGCCGGAAACGGCGACCATCGACATCGACAAGCAGGCCGCCATGATGGCCGACCGCATGCCGCTGTCCGATCTCAAGGATCCCGAGAAGCTCGACAAGCTGGTCGAGCGCTTCGCCAATATGTGGCAGATCGAAAATGGCGGCCAGACGGCGCTGGCGACCAGTCCGGCGCTTGCCCTTCTGGTGCCGTCGTCTCCTTCGTCCACCATGTCGGCCGATCTTCTGCTGCAGATACAGCAGATCGGGCGTTGAGGCTGTTGCGATGAATGATGGTTTGACCGTTGGACTGTCCGCCCAGTTGGCGCTGGAAAAGCGCCTGACGACGATTGCGTCCAACATCGCCAACACGCGCACGGTCGGCTTCCGTGCCGCCGAGGTGAAGTTCGAGGATCTGATAGCGCGCCAGCGGGTCATCGAGGGCGTCAACACGGTCGCCTATGCATCCGATGGCGCCGAATTCGCCAACACCGAATCCGGTGCACTCGAAAACACCGGTTCGCCGCTCGACTTCGCCATCAATGGCGAAGCCTGGTTCGCGCTTGAAACGCCGGCCGGCATCGCCGTCACACGCGACGGGCGCTTCACGGTCCGTGGCGACGGTGCCGTCGTCTCGCTGGCCGGCCATCCCGTGCTCGATCCGGGCGGCGCGCCGCTCGAGGTCAATCCGGCCGGCGGTCGCCTCGATGTCGGCGCCGACGGCTTCATCCGCCAGGACGGAAACCAGATCGGCGCGCTGGGCGTGTTCGCCTATCAGCCCGGCGCCGATTTCGTCAGGCACGGCGATTCCGGCATCCTCGTGGATGGCGAGCCGCAGCCGATCGTCGATGCGCCCGATGTGACCGTGGTCCAGGGCTATGTCGAACAGTCCAATGTCGATCCCGTCGAAGAGTTGACGCAGCTCATCATGGTGCAGCGCAGCTTCGAGAACACCAATGCGATGATCCGCGACACCGAAGACTCCATGACCAAGCTGATCAATGCATTCCACCGCTGATCGCGCCCCTGTCGATCTCGACACGCTTGTCGCCGGGCTCAAATCGATACCTGACGGCGACGCGCTGGTGGCCCGCGGCGGCCTCGTCACGGCTGTCCGCCCGGATGCGGTCGTGGTCAAAGGCCTGCCGCGCTCGGCCTGCATCGGCGATATTGTCCGCTTCGGCCCGCCGGCCCGCCGCGCGCTGGGCGAAATCCTGCATATCGAGGCGGGCGAATTCATCATCGCGCCCGTCACGCCGCTCGACCGGCTTTCGGTCGGCGATGTCGCGCTGCATGCCGGCGATGTGGCGCCGGTGCCCGATGCGGGCTGGCTCGGCCGCGTCGTCAACGCGCTGGGCGAACCGGTCGACCGGCGCGGGCCACTCGCACCCGGAAAAGCCGCCGAACCGACGGCACCGTTCGGCGCGCTGGGCCGCGCGCGCGTCACCGAACCCTTCAGCACCGGCATCCGCGTCATCGATCTCTTTACGCCGCTGTGCGTCGGGCAGCGCTTCGGCATCTTTGCCGGCAGCGGCGTCGGCAAGTCGACGCTTTTGTCCATGCTAGCGCGCGGCGGTGAATTCGATGCCGTGGTCGTCGCGCTGGTCGGCGAACGCTCGCGCGAGGTGCGCGAATTCGTCGAGGACACGCTCGGCGAGGAGACCATGGCGAAATCGCTGATCGTCGTGGCGACGGGCGATGAAAGCGCGATCATGCGCCGCCGCGCCGCGCCGCTCGCCATGCGGTTCGCCGAGGCGCTGCGCGATCAGGGCAAGCGCGTCCTGTTCCTGCTCGATTCCGTGACGCGCTTCGCCCATGCGCTGCGCGAGACCGGCATTTCCGCCGGCCAGCCGCCGGTGCAGCGCGGCTATCCGGCCACCGTCTTTTCCGAACTGCCGATGCTTTTGGAACGGGCCGGGCCGGGCGGCGATAATGGCGGCTCGATCACCGCGATCGTCACCGTTCTGATCGACGGCGACGACCACAATGATCCGATCGCCGACACGGTACGCGGCATCCTTGACGGGCATCTGGTGCTCGAACGATCGATCGCCGATGGTGGCCGCTACCCGCCGGTCAATGCGCTGGCCTCGATATCACGGCTGGCGACGCGGGTCTGGAAACCGCAGGAGGCCGAACTCGTTGCCGGTCTCCGGGCGATGATGGCGCGCTTTGAGGAAACCCGTGACTTGCGGCTTCTGGGCGGCTGGAAACCAGGCGCGGACCCGCAGCTTGACCAGGCGGTTGCCACCGTGCCGCAACTCTACAAGGCGCTCAACCAGACGCCGTCCGATCGGCTGTCCACCGACCCGTTTGCCGAACTTGCCGAGGTGATGCGCAATGACGCAGGCCGATCGTAACCCCCGCCGCGGCACGTTGCGGCGCACATGGCGCACGCTGCGCAAGGCCAAGGCCGGCGATTTTGCCTTCTGGGGCGGCGCGCTGTCGCTGGCGGCGCTGTCGGCCTATCTGCCCTGGGACGTCTATCTCAATCAAGCGCGCTACGGCCCGCCCGAATTCCAGTTCTCGCGCAGTGGCGAAGTGCCCGCCGATGTCATCGCGCTGCAAGAGGGCAGGGCGCCGCTGTTCGACATGGTCGCCGAGACCTATGTCGGCGACCCGCCGCCACGGCCGCTCGATGATCCCGACGGCGTCGATCCGTTCACGACCGCGGCGATCCCGCTCGATACGGGGGAAGAGGACAGCCAGCCCGAAGACCTGCCGCCGGGCGTCGACCCGATCACTACGGCCAGCGTTCCCTCGGCGGATGGCGCGGCGGCGGCCCACAGCTACAAGCTTCTCGATGCCGGGCGCGGCCTGGCGCTGATCGCCGACGAGGACGGCATCTATATCGTCCGCCCCGGCGCGCTGCTGCCCGACGGCCGGCGCGTCTCGGCCATTGTCGGGCGCGGGCCCCACGCGCAGATCGTTCCCGACGACGACACCGAGGTCCGGCTGGACTGATCGGTAAATCGCAAGCCACGCGCAAGTCAGCATCGATATCCTCACGGTCGGTGAAAGGATGTCATGATGACACCAGTGCAATTGTTCGATCTCGCATCGCGTCAGGCCGACTGGCTGTCCGTGCGGCAGGCTGCCGTCGCCAGCAACATCGCCAACGCCAATGTCTCTTCCTATCAGGCCAAGGACGTCACGCCCTTCGAGGATCAGATCAAGTTCGCCCAGGTCCGCCTTGAGGCGACCCACGCGACCCATGTCGGCATCCAGAGGGGCGCCGATGGTGCCGGGGCGCCGCCCGGAGCGGAAATGCGGACCGTCGGCGGTCCCGTCGTGCTCGAAACCGAACTGGCCAAATCGGGCCAGGTGCGCGCCGGCATGGAACTGAACACCGCCATCGTCTCGGCCTTTCACCGCATGACGCTGATGGTCTCGAAGGGATAGGCGCATGGATCCGCTGACGACAGCCCTCAAGGTGGCCGGATCGGGCCTTCATGCGGAATCATCGCGCCTGCGCGTCGTGTCCGAGAACATCGCAAACGCCAATTCGACCGGCGACACGCCCGGCGCCGATCCCTATGCCCGCAAGACGATCGCCTTCCAGAGCACGGTCGACCGAGCCACCCAGGCCGCGCTCGTCGGTATCAAGGACATCGACACGGACAAGGCGGCCTTCGTGCAGAAGTTCGATCCGTCCCATCCGGCAGCGGACCCGGACGGCTATGTCAAGCTGCCAAACGTCAACCCGATCGTCGAAATGGCCGACATGCGCGAGGCCAATCGCAGCTACCAGGCCAATCTTCAGGTGCTCAAGCAGGCACGTGAACTCATTTCCATGACCATTGACCTGATGAGGGCACGCTGATGATTGAACAGCTTCAGGCGGTCGCCGGCGCCGGCTCCGTCCGCACCGAACTGGCCCGGCAGGCATCGGGCGCCGAAACCATCGAGATCGCCGGCGCCGGTTCGTTCGGCGACATTTTGCGCGACCAGATTGCGGCGACGGTCAATTCGGTCAAGACCGCCGACAGCGCTGCGATGGCCGGCATCAACGGCCAGATGGACACGCGCGCGGTGACCGACGCGGTCATGGAGGCCGAGCGCAGCCTTCAGGCCGCCGTCGCCATCCGCGACAAGATCGTCACCGCCTATCTCGACATGACCCGCATGGCCATCTGAGGAGTATCGCGTATGAAAGCCCTTGCCATCGCCGCCACCGGCATGAACGCGCAGCAGACCAATCTCGAGGTC
>JANSXT010000040.1 GCA_024742765.1 Phyllobacteriaceae bacterium
ATGGAAGTGGCCGCATGGCCGCCCGAGAACATCGAAGATCTCGCCAAACGTTACGAAGACCATTACTAACCAACGCGCCGGCGCCACAGGCCGGCAATTCGAGGAGAAGGCTGATGCGCCACCGCAAGCAAGGCCGCAAGCTGAACCGTACATCGAGCCACCGCAAGGCGATGTTCGCCAACATGGCGGCCTCGCTCATCGAGCATGAGCAGATCGTCACGACCCTGCCCAAGGCCAAGGAACTGCGTCCGATCGTCGAAAAGCTCGTCACGCTGGGCAAGCGCGGCGATCTGCATGCGCGGCGTCAGGTCGCATCGCAGATCCAGGACGAAACCCAGACGCGCAAGCTGTTCGCCGACATCGCGCCGCGCTATGCCGACCGCAATGGCGGCTATCTGCGGATCATGAAGGCCGGCTTCCGCCACGGCGATTCGGCGCCGATGGCCGTCATCGAATTCGTTGACCGTGATGTCGACGCAAAAGGCGCCGCCGACCGTGCACGCCTTGAGGCCGAAGAAGCCGCCGAAGCGGAAGCGGCCGCATAAACCCGACCATATACCCATAAGAAGATGGCGCAGCTCGCACGCCGGGAGCGCCACATCAGTCGACTGGGCTGGGGAGCTCGCCATTTGGCGCGGCTCCCTTTCTTTTTTCGGCAATGGGACGGGACCGGGCAGGGCGGTGGGCGCCAGCGCCGGCCCGCGCGCCATTCCCCATTTCAGCCGCCTTTGTGCTAGCACTGTGGGCCGGCGACTCGGCGCGCTTTGGCGTGCCTGATCAGAGCAGGGCGGCGGACATGAACAGACCGATTGCAATCCTTCTTGCGGCATGTGCCGGCATGGCCATGCTGGCCGCTGCGGCCCTCGCGCAGGACAGCGGCAGCGCGCTGCGCGACCTGTTGCGCGGGCTCGGCGGTGGGGACAGGAACGCGATCGAAACCGCGCCGCCCGGCGAGGCTGCACGCCGTGTGCCGCTGGGCGAAGCCGAAATGCAGCTTTCGTTTGCGCCGCTCGTCCAGCAGACCGCACCGTCTGTGGTCAACGTCTATGCCGCGCGCCGTGTGCAGCAGCGTTCGCCCTTTGCCGGCGACCCGTTCTTCGAACAGTTCTTCGGCAACCAGTTTTCCGGCCCGCCGCGCGTGCAATCCTCGCTCGGCTCCGGCGTGATCGTCGACGAGGACGGCCTTGTCGTCACCAACAATCATGTCATCTCCGGCGCCGATGAAGTGCGTGTCGCACTGGCCGACGGGCGCGAGTTCGATTCGGAAGTCGTGCTGCGCGACGAGCGGGCCGATCTGGCCGTTCTGCGCATGGACACCGACGAGACCTTTCCCGCGCTGCCCTTCGGCAATTCCGACCAGCTTCTGACCGGCGATCTGGTGCTGGCCATCGGCAATCCGTTCGGCGTCGGCCAGACGATCACCTCGGGCATCGTCTCCGCGCTCGCCAGAACCCGCGTCGGCGTGGCCGATTTCGGCTTCTTCATCCAGACCGACGCGGCCATCAATCCGGGCAATTCCGGCGGCGCGCTGATCGACATGCAAGGCCGCCTGGTCGGCATCAACACGGCAATCTTCTCGCGCTCGGGCGGCTCGAACGGCATCGGTTTTGCCATTCCCTCCAACATGGTCGCAGCCGTCGTCGCCCAGGCGCGCGGCGGGGCTGACGCGTTCGAGCGGCCTTATCTGGGCGCCGATTTCCAGCCCGTGACGCCGCAGATCGCCGAGAGCCTGGGGCTCGACAGGCCGCTGGGCGCGCTTGTCATCGATGTCGATCCGGACGGGCCGGCGAGCGCTGCGGGATTGCGCGCCGGCGATGTGGTGCTGGCGATCGATGGCGCCGCGGTCGAACATCCCGATGCGCTCGGCTACCGGCTGGCGACGATCGGCCCTGGCGGCACGACGGCGCTGACAATCCTGTCGCGCGGTCGCGAACGCGCCGTCGAGGTCGTCTTGGCCCGACCGCCTGAAACCCGTCCCGCGCAGGAAACGCTGATCAGGGGCGCGTCGCCCTTTGCCGGCGCGGTGGTCGCCAATTTGTCACCGCGCTTGCGTCAGCGTCTCAACCTGCCGGGGCGCGGTGATGGCGTCGTCGTCACCCAGATCGAGCGCGGCGCGCCGGCGCTGCGGGCCGGCCTGCGTCCGGGCGATGTCATCGTTGCGGTCAACGGTTTGCCGATCGAGACCGTCGACGATGTGATCGCGATTGCGGACAGCGGCGGTCGCTCCTGGCGTTTCACGCTGAACCGGCAGGGCCGAACGATCAACCAGTTCCTGCGCTTCTGATGGCGTCGCTCTTCGACAGCGTCGCCGAGGAAGCGGCCAACAGGCCGCTGGCCGACCGGCTGCGGCCGAAGACGCTGGGCGAGATCGTCGGCCAAGAGCATCTGACGGGTCCGGACGGCGTTGTCACGCGTATGCTGGCTTCGGGTTCGCTCGGCAGCCTGATCCTGTGGGGCCCGCCGGGCACCGGCAAGACGACGCTCGCCCGCCTGATCGCCGCCGACGCGGGGCAGCATTTCGAGCAGCTCTCGGCCATCTTCTCCGGCGTCGCCGACCTGAAGAAAGTGTTCGAGGCCGCGCGCGTCCGCCGGCGCGACGGTCTGCCGACGCTGCTCTTTGTCGACGAAATCCATCGCTTCAACCGCGCGCAGCAGGACAGCTTCCTGCCGGTGATGGAAGACGGCACGATCACGCTGATCGGCGCGACGACGGAAAACCCGTCATTCGAACTCAATGCCGCGCTCCTGTCCCGGGCGCGTGTCCTGACGCTCAAGCGGTTGGACGATGAGGCGCTCGCCGCGCTGCTCGACCGCGCCGAACAGGAAACCGGCCGGACGCTTCCGGTCGACGACGAAGCGCGCGCGCTTCTGGTCGGCATGGCCGACGGCGATGGCCGGGCGGTGCTCACATTGGCCGAGGAAGTCTGGCGCGTCGCGCGCGAGGAGGACCTGTTTGACGGTGACGGGCTGCGTGCGGTGCTCCAGCGGCGTGCGCCTGTCTACGACAAGGGCCAGGACGGCCACTACAATCTGATCTCGGCGCTGCACAAGGCGGTGCGCGGTTCGGATCCGGATGCCGCGCTCTACTATCTGGCGCGCATGCTCGATGCGGGCGAAAACCCGCTCTATCTGGGCCGCCGTATGGTGCGCATGGCGTCCGAAGATATCGGGCTCGCCGACCCGCAGGCGCTCACCGTCGCGCTCGCCGCCAAGGACGCCTATGACTATCTCGGCTCTCCCGAAGGCGAACTGGCGCTGGCCGAAGCCTGCGTCTATCTGGCCACCGCGCCCAAATCGAACGCGCTCTATGTGGCGATGAAAAGCGCCTGGCGCGCCGCCAAGGAGCATGGCTCGCTGCTGCCGCCCAAGCACATTCTCAATGCGCCGACCAAGCTGATGGGCGCCGAGGGCTATGGCGCCGGCTACCAGTATGATCATGACCAGCCCGACGCCTTTTCCGGGCAGGACTATTTCCCGCCTGAAATGGGCCGCAAGCGCTTCTATGAGCCCGTCGAGCGCGGTTTCGAGCGCGAAATCGCAAAGCGGCTCGACTATTGGTCCAAACTGCGCGCCGAGCGCAGCGGCGATGGCTGACCGGTATCGATCCGCCCCCGCGCGTTCGGCTTGACGAAGGTCAAGTCCCCGGCCGGGCACCGCGCCTAGTTTGGCATCATGCACAAACATGAAGGGCCGGAGAACGCCATGCGCATCCTCGTCATCTATGCCACCGTTGAGGGTCAGACCCGCGAGATCGCGGGCCATATCGAACGTTATCTGAAGGACAACCAAAACGAGGCGGTGATGATCGATGCGACCCATCCGCCCGAATCGCTGTCGATCGACGGCATTGACGGCGTCATCTGCGCCGGCCCGGTCCATGTCGGCACGTTTCCCGCGCCGCTGCGCCGCTATGTCCAGCAGCACAGCCGCGAACTCATGTCGCGGCCCGGCGTCTTCGTTTCTGTCTCGCTGACCGCCGCCGGCGATGAGGCGGGCGAATGGGAGGAACTCAACGAGATCACGGCCAATTTCAGCGAGGAAACCGGCTGGTGGCCGGTCTCGGTGCATCATGCGGCGGGCGCGCTCAAATACACCGAGTATGATTTCTTCCGCAAATGGATGCTCAAGCGCATCGCCGACAAGCATGACGCGCCCACCGATACCAAGCATGACTATGAGTTCACCGATTGGGGTGCGCTTGACATGTTCATCGACGGGTTCCTGAAGGATGCGCTGGCGGTCGCCGGCAAGCTCTGATTTGCGCTTTGCGCGGCCTGCCTGATCGCGTAGACGACGGGCCATGATCGTCAATCTCGCCTTTGTCGCGCTGGGCGGCGGCCTGGGAGCCGCGCTGCGCTACCTGACCTATCTGGGCGCCGGCCGATGGCTGGGCGGCGGCTATCCGTGGGCGACGCTGACCGTCAATGTCGTCGGCTCGCTTCTGATGGGGCTCTTGGTTGGCTGGCTGATGCGCCGCGGCGGCACGGGCGAGCATCTGCGGCTGTTTCTCGGCGTCGGCCTTCTGGGCGGTTTCACCACCTTTTCCGCCTTCTCGCTTGATTTCGCGCTTTTGTGGCAGCGCGGCGATACGGGCACCGCTTTCGGCTATGCGCTAGTCTCCATGGCCGCCTCGATCGCCGCCCTGTTCGCCGGCCTTGCGCTGATGCGCGCTGGTGCATGACGATGGCGGGCGTTTCGCAAAAGGTAGTCGAAAGCGACGAAGCGGGCATGCGGCTCGACCGCTGGTTCAAGAGCCATTTTCCCGGCCTTGGCTTCGGCGCGCTGCAAAAGCTTCTGCGCACGGGGCAGGTCCGCATCGATGGCAAGCGCGCCAAGGCCGACACACGGCTCGAAGCGGGGCAGGCGATCCGCCTGCCGCCGCAGGTATCCGGCGCCGATACCGGACCGGTGACGGCGGGCACGATCAAAAACACCGGCGATGCCGATGCGCTGCGGCGCATGGTGCTCTATGAAGACGACAAGGTCTTCGTCTTCAACAAGCCGGCCGGGCTGGCCGTGCAGGGCGGTTCGGGCGTTGCCCGCCATGTCGACGGCATGCTCGACGCGCTGCGCAACAAAAAGGGCGAAAAACCGCGTCTGGTCCATCGGCTGGACCGCGACACGTCCGGCGTCCTCGTTGTGGCCCGCACGCGTGGCGCCGCGCAAAAGCTGACGGCGGCCTTCCGGACACGCGACACCGAAAAGATCTATTGGGCGCTGGTCAAGGGCGCGCCGAAAAAGCCCGAGGGCAAGATTTCGACATGGCTCGCCAAGGAAGCAACGCCCGATGGCGACCGGATGCGCGTCGTCAAGCACGGCGAAGCCGATGCCGATCATGCCGTCTCCCGCTACCGGCTGATCGAGACCGCCGGCCAGCGGCTGAGCTGGATGGAGTTCGAGCCGGAGACCGGCCGCACGCACCAGCTGCGCGTCCATGCGCTGCATATGGGCTGTCCGATCATCGGCGATCCGAAATATTTCGACGACGATCCCAACTGGGATTTTCCCGGCGGCATCCAGAAGAGGCTGCATCTGCATGCGCGGCGCCTGCGCATTCCGCATCCCGATCGCGGCATGATCAACGTCACGGCGCCCCTGCCGCCGCACATGGTGCAAAGCTGGAACCTGCTCGGCCTCGACGAGGCCGATGGCGACCGCGAGGACTGATCGGCCCCGAAAGGCCGCCCGCCGCCTTGACCTTGCCCCCTGTTCGCGCGATGGACCGACGCGGTTCATTTCAGGACGAATTCCCATGCTCGACATTCGCTGGATCAGGGACAATCCCGAAGCACTCGATGCGGCGCTGAAAAAGCGCGGCGCGGAGCCCGAATCCGCCGCGCTGATCAAGCTGGACGAGGAGCGCCGCGCCCATATCGCGCGTGTGCAGGAGGCGCAGACCCGGCGCAATGCGGCATCGAAGGAAATCGGCGCGGCCATGGGCGCCGGCGAGACCGAAAAGGCGGAGGTGCTGAAGGCCGAGGTGGGAGACCTCAAGGCGTTTCTCGCCGCCGCCGAGGATGTCGAGCGCGAACTGGACGCGAAACTGCGCGACGCGCTGGCGCGCATCCCGAACGTGCCGCTTGATGATGTGCCGGTCGGCGCCGACGAAGAGGCCAATGTCGAACTGCGCCAGTTCGGCGAAAAGCGCCAGTTCAACTTCCAGCCCAAGGAGCATTTCGAACTGGGCGAAGCGCTCGGCCAGATGGATTTCGAGGTGGCTGCGAAAATGTCGGGCGCGCGCTTCACCCTGCTCAATGGCGGGCTGGCGCGGCTGGAGCGGGCGCTCGGCCAGTTCATGCTCGACCTGCACACGCAAGAGCACGGTTATGCCGAGGTCAGCCCGCCGCTTCTGGTGCGCGACGATGCGCTGTTCGGCACGGCGCAACTGCCGAAATTCGCCGAGGACCAGTTTCACACCGACGATGGCTATTGGCTCATCCCCACCGCTGAGGTGCCGCTGACCAACATTGTCCGCGAGGCGATCATCGATCACGATTACCTGCCGCGGCGCTACACGGCACTGACGCCATGCTTCCGTTCCGAGGCGGGGTCCGCGGGCCGTGACACGCGCGGCTATTTGCGCCAGCACCAGTTCTACAAGGTGGAGATGGTCTCGGTCACCGACGCCGAATCCTCCCTTGATGAGCTCGAACGCATGACGAAATGCGCTGAGACGGTGCTGGAACGGCTTGGCCTTCATTTCCGCACCATGGTCCTGTCGACCGGCGATATGGGCTTTGGCGCGCGCAAGACCCATGACATCGAGGTCTGGCTGCCGGGGCAGGGCGCCTATCGCGAGATTTCGTCCTGCTCGGTCTGTGGCGACTTCCAGGCGCGCCGCATGAATGCGCGCTATCGCGTTGAAGGGGAAAAGCAGACGCGCTTCGTCCACACGCTCAACGGCTCGGGCGTTGCCATGGGCCGCGCGCTGATCGCGGTCATGGAAACCTACCAGCAGGAAGACGGCTCGATCGCCGTTCCCGACGCGCTCAAGCCCTATATGGGCGGCATCGATGTGATCGCCGCCTGAACCCCGGACCAAGGACCCCCATGCGCATTCTCCTGACCAATGATGACGGCATCCATGCCGAGGGGCTGGCCTCGCTCGAACGCATCGCCCGGTCGCTGTCCGACGACATCTGGGTCGTCGCGCCGGAAACCGACCAGTCCGGTCTCGCGCACTCGCTGACGCTGAACGATCCGCTGCGCCTGCGCGAGATCGACGAAAAGCGCTTTGCCCTGCGCGGCACGCCGACCGACTGCGTGATCATGGCAGTCACCCACGTCATGCCCGAAAAGCCCGATCTGGTCCTGTCGGGCGTCAATTCGGGCCAGAACATCGCCGACGACATCACCTATTCGGGCACGGTGGCCGGCGCGATGGAGGGCACGCTTTTGGGCATCCGCTCCATCGCGCTCAGCCAGGCCTACAATTTCAACGACAATCGCCGTTATGTGCCCTGGTCGGTGGCCGAGACCCATGCGCCGCCGCTGCTTGAAAAGCTGATCGCCATGGACATGCCCGAGGGCACGTTCCTGAACGTCAATTTTCCCAATTGCCCGGCCGATCAGGTCAAGGGCGTCGCCGTTGCCGAACAGGGCAAGCTCCTGCATGGCCTGTTCATGGAAGAGCGGCGTGACGGGCGCGGCTTTCCCTATTTCTGGATGCGGTTCGGCCGCTCGCCGGTCGAAGCCAAGGGCAGTTCGGACATCGCCGTCCTGCGCGACGGCAGGATCGCCGTGACGCCGCTCAAGCTCGATTTCACCGCCCATGAACTCAAACAGTCGCTGGAAGACGCAATCGCATGACGTCGGTGCTCGCCATCCCCACCAGCCTGGCCGCCATCGACCGCGAGGGGTTCGCCGCCTTCGTGCTGCGGATGCGGGCCGCGGGGATCGACGACAAGGCGCTACTGGAAGCGATCGAGGCAACACCGCGCCGCGCCTTCGTCGATCCGCAATATCATGATGCTGCCTGGGGCAGCCGGACCATCCCGCTCGATTGCGGCGAGACGATAGAAGGGCTCGATCAGCAAGCGCTGATCCTGTCGGCGCTGGGGCTCGAACAGAACCACCGGGTGCTCGAGATCGGCACGGGCTCGGGCTATACGGCCGCCGTGATGGGCGCGCTGGTCAAGCGGGTCTACACGATCGAGCGCTATGCCCGCCTGCACCAGACGGCGCAGGCGCGCTTTCGCGCGCTCAAGCGCGACAATGTGATTGCCAGCCAGGCCGATGGCGGCGCCGGCAGCACCGAAGGCCCGTTCGACCGGATCGTTGTCTGGCCGGCCCTTGAAAGCCTGCCGCGCGGCTTTTCCGATCTGGTCGTCTCCGGTGGCGTCATCGTGTGTCCGGTCGGCGAGGCCGACGGCCGGCAGGTGCTCGTCCGGCTGACCAAGGTCGGCAACCGGTTCGAGCGCGAGGATATCGGCACGGTTCGCGTCCAGCCGATCGCCGCCGGCCTGCCCAGGGCGCTCTGATACGGCACAGTTTCCGGCCGCCGATGCAACGTTCTTTCAACCGCTTAACTGACGGGTAACACTAACGCGCTTTAATCGCCCCGAGTGCGAAAGAGGGGCAGGGCGAGTAATGCGTATGTTTGATGCCCGCCGGCGTTCGGCGTCATTGTTGCAAACGGTTTCGGTTCTGGTGCTGGGCGGGC
>JANSXT010000007.1 GCA_024742765.1 Phyllobacteriaceae bacterium
CATCCGCCGTTCCGCATATTCGGTGACGATGATCGCATCGTCGACGAGCATGCCGACCGCCAGGATCAGGCTGAACAGGACGACGATGTTCACGGTGTAGCCGGCGATCGACAGGAACATGATCCCCATCAGGAACGATGTTGGGATGGCAAGACCGATCAAGAGTGACGAGCGGAAGCCGAGATAGAACAGGATCACCATGAAGACGAGCAGAACCGCGGTCAAAACCGAGTTCTGCAGGTCGGCAAGAAGGGTCCGGATGTCGGTCGACTTGTCCTGGCTGAACGTGATCTCGACACCCTGGGGCAATTCCGCCCGGAACGCCGTTGCCTCCGCCTTCACCGCATCGACCGTGGCGATCAGGTTGGCGCCGGCGCGTTTGGAGACTTCGATGGCGATTGCCGGCTTGCCGTTCAGGCGGGCCAGCGTTTCCCGGTCTTCGAACGTGTTGCGTATTGTCGCTAGATCTCGTGCCCGCACGACCGCGTTGCCGTTCACAGCAATCGGCAAGTTGGCAATGTCTTCAATGGTCTCGATCAGCGCCGGCACCTTGACCGCATACTGGCCCTGATCGCCTTGCAGCGTTCCGGCGGCGACCAGCTGGTTGTTGGTGCTCACACCGCCGATCAGCGCATCAAGCTGCAGATTGTAGGACGACAGCTTGACCGGATCGATGATGACATCGACCTGCTCCTTGCGTGAGCCCTGGAGCGTTGCTTCCAAAACACCGGAGACCTCCTCCAGCCTGTCACGCAGTTCACGCGCCGTCCGCGTCAAGACACGCTCGGGCGCGTCGCCCGACAGCGTGACGACCAAGACCGGAAACTCGGAAATGTTCACTTCGGCGACGGTCGGCTCGTCGGTTCCGGCCGGGAATTCGCCCTTCACCTGATCGACCTCGGTGCGCACATCGTCGAGCGCCGTGCCGAGATCGGCACTGGGATCGAACTCGACCACCACATTGCCGCCGCCCTGATAGGCGCTGGCAGTGATCGTATCGACGCCCTTGATGTTCTGCAGTTCCGATTCCAGCGGCCTGATCAGCAGGCGCTCGGCATCTTCCGGCGACACACCCTGAAGCGACAGGCCCACATAGACAACCGGGAACTGGATGTCGGGCTCGGCTTCCTTGGGGATGCTGATATAGGACAGCGAGCCCGCGATCAGGAAGAACAGCAGGGTGACGATCGTCAGCCGCGCATTTTTGACGGCAAGTTCAAGCAGTCCCATCATTGGCTTGCAGCCTCGCCGCTTGCTTCCGCGATCAGCCGGTCGATGACCGCATTGTCGGCGTCGACCGGTGCGACGGTCTGGCCCTCACTGACAAAGTTCTGGCCGACGACGATGATCCGCGCGTCTTCGGGAATACCGCCGAGCAACAGCGCATCGGTCGAATCATCGACCAGGTCGATCGGATAGAACACAACCGTGCCATCCTCATCCACGGCGCGCACGCCCAACTCGCCCGAATCATCAAGCGTGACCACCGAGCGCGGCACCGGGGTTGCCACCACCGGCTCGCCGCGCAGGATCACTTCGGCGGTCATGCCCGCAGGCACGGCAAGGTCTGCGTTCGGCGCCTCCACTTCAACCGTGAAGGTTCGGGTGGACGACTGGGCCTCGCGGCTGATGAAGCGGATCGTGCCGTCGATCACATCGCCGGTCACGAGGCGCAACTGAGCTGTGCCGCCGACGCGAATCGTGTTGAGATCGCTTTCATTGACCTCGCCAATGCCGATGATCGGGTCGAGCGCGATCAGATTGGCGACCGGCGTCCCCTGGTCGACCGAGCTGCCCTGCTCGACCATCACATTGTCGACGACACCGCCGAACGGCGCCGTCACGTCCAGCCGGTCCAGTTCGGCGGCAGCTGCTTCATACTGGCTTTCGGCCAGCCGCAGCGCAGAACGCTGCTGGTCCAGTTGCAGGCGCGGCAGTGTTCCGCGTTCCACCAGCTCCTCGCGTGCGGCAAACTCGGCACGCGCCTGTTCGAGTGCCGCCTCGGCACTGCGCACGGCCGCATCGCGACCCTCGGGCGCAATCCGCGCAACCGTGTCGCCTTGTGCGACCAGATCGCCCTGCTCGACAAGCAGTTCGGCGATGACGCCGCCGGCACGCGCGGTCATGTTGGTCCGCTTGTCGGCCTGGGTGACACCGGAAACGCGCACGGTGCGGGCATGGTCGATGCTGGGAATGACCGCGACCGCCACCGACTGCTGCGGCCTGGCATCGTCCGGCGCGGCATCGGAGGCGGAATCGGTTTCCGCGACGGCGGCCGGCTCACCGCCCTCCTGATCCGATGCGCTGCCCACCGACGAAAAATCGCCGGTCAGAACCCAGGCGGCCGAGGCGACAAACACCAAAATGGCCGCATAACGATGCGCTTTCATCAATCAATCCAACATGAATGCTTGCCCACGATGGGGCCGTTCAAGGCGACTATACGCAGAGCCGGCCATTTGGACCGGCAATCAATCACACATTGCAGCGCAATATAAGATCGAAATGCCCGCAATGGTAGTGTCTGCTGACAATTTGACAAAATAACAAAAAATGTCATACAGTCAAGAGATCATGCTTCA
Organism: Phyllobacteriaceae bacterium; assembly: GCA_024742765.1. Lineage (GTDB taxonomy): Bacteria > Pseudomonadota > Alphaproteobacteria > Rhizobiales > Rhizobiaceae > Roseitalea. Next base: position 2,583 of record JANSXT010000007.1, read on the forward strand.
CATCATTCCCGACGACAAGCGCAGCACAATCCTGCGATCGGCTTTCGAGGTTTTTGTGACCTACGGGTTCCGCAAGACCTCGATGGACGACATTGCGCGGCAGGCGGGCATGTCGCGTCCGGCACTCTATCAGGTGTTTCGCAACAAGACGGAGATCTTCCGCGGACTTGCCGAAGAGATGATGAGCGGCGCCGCCGCCAAGGCCCGTGCCGCACTGATGAGGCCCGGCTCGTTTCACGACCGTTTGAAGGCGGCAATGGACGAATCGATCCTCGACGTGCACCGCTTCATCGAACAGACGCCGCACGGTCTGGAACTGATGGGCGTCAATGACGAGATCGCCGCAGACATCGAGGAACGCTGGTGCGACGTGATGGCCGATGTGGTCGCGCACGGTATTGCATCAGCCGTCGATGATGGCGAACTCGATCTGTCGCGCACCGGATCGACGCCGGAATCGGCCGCGCTCGTCTTTATGCAGGCCATGGAGGGCCTGAAAAGTGATGCGATGCGCGGAAAACCCATCGAGCATCACGTCGACGCACTGGTGCGTTTCGTCTCCGGAGCGCTTACCGCCGACCGACCATAATCCGGTCTTTCCGCCGCCTTCCTAAGTGGCCGAAGACCTGCCAATGCGCCTAATGGCATCGCGCATCCGGGCGCCCATCGGCTCGCGCTTGTTCGCCGGGAGAATATCGGCCCGCAATTCAGCGCTGAGATCGAGCGTCGGTCTTTCACCGATATCGTCAAAATGCGCGTCCAGAAAATCCTTCACCGCAGCCCGGCCCGTGTCGCGAAGGTCGGTGAGGAAGGACCATTCCGCATTGAGTTTCGATGAGGCCGAAAGAGTCTCGACCACCGGATCGGCGGCGACCCTGTGCATGCGGATGGACCGGTAGTCAGTGCCCTCGAGCCGCCCGTCGCGCTTCAGCCGACGAATGAACTCGATTGCCCGGAACTCGCGCAACAGCCCGGCATTGAACGTGATTTCGTTCATCCGGTCCTGGATTTCCTGGGCGGTCCGCGGCGTCGTCTCCCGCTCGATCGGGTTGATCTGCACCAGAAGGCAGTCTTCGGTCTCGGTCTCGTAGAAGAACGGAAACAGCACGGGATTGCCCCCGAACCCGCCGTCCCAATAGGGAACGCCATCGATCTCGACCGCTTTGAACAGCATGGGCAAACAGGCCGATGCCATCACCGCATCGATGCTGATCTCCTCGCCGGAAAAGACTCGGACCTTGCCATTGTGGACATTGGTCGCCGACACGAACACCTTGAACGCGTCACAGCCATGCACCAGATCGAAATCGATCTCCGATGCGACCACATCGCGCAGCGGATTGATATCGAGGAAATTGGTGTCATAGGGCGAAAAGACTCGGCTGAAAATGTCAAAGAACCGATAGCTCGGCGAGTTTTCATAGCCGTAATTGCCGAACCACAGATCCATCGGCGTCCGCTGGATGGGCGAAAACCGGCCCTTGCGCGCCACCGCCGCCCAAAAGTCGTGCAGGCTCTGTCTGGCGCCACCCACGCCGCCGCGCGCCCAACCCTCGGCAAGCGCAACGGCATTCATCGCCCCGGCGCTGGTCCCCGAAATCCCCTCAAAATCCAGCCGGCCGTCCTCAAGCAGGCCGTCCAGCACGCCCCATGAAAACGCGCCGTGCGATCCCCCGCCCTGCAAGGCCAGATTGATACGCTTTCGATTGGTCTTTCCGTTGGGTTTGGACACGTCCGATTGCCTCTTCAACCGGTGGTCAAAGCGCCGTCCAGCCACCATCGACGGAGATCGTCGTGCCGGTGATCTGGCGCGCATGCTCGGAACACAGGAAAACCACCGTTCCACCCAGTTCTTCGACGGTGGCAAACTCTCGGGTCGGCTGGCGCTGAAGCATCACCTTGTCCAGCACCTCCTGCCGGTCCATGCCGTGCGCCTTCATCTGGTCTTCGATCTGGCCCTCGACCAGCGGTGTCAGCACGTAACCGGGACAGATGGCATTGCAGGTCGCGGCGAGCTTGGCTTCGGCAAATTCGAGCGCGATCGTCTTGGTCAGCCCGACAACGCCATGTTTGGCAGCGATATAGGCGGACTTGTAGGGCGACGCGGTCAGCCCGTGCGCCGAGGCGATGTTGACGATCCGGCCCCAGCCCTTTTCCTTCATCATCGGGATGGCGGCGGCGGCCGTGTGAAACGCCGACGACAGGTTGATGGCGATGATCGCGTCCCACTTCTCGGTCGGAAAATCCTCGACCGCCGACACGTGTTGGATGCCCGCATTGTTGACGAGGATATCGACCGACCCGAACCGTTCGGCTGCCTTCTCCACCAGCATGCGCGACTGGTCGGCTTTGGAGAGGTCCGCCTGGATATAGACGGTCTGGTTCCCGGCACTGGCCGCGATTTTCTTGGCCAGCGCATGATCATCATCGGAATCGGTGTAGGAATTGAGCACCACATTGTGCCCTTCGGCGGCGAGTGCCCGGGCGATGCCGAGCCCGATGCCGGAATTGGACCCCGTCACGATGGCGGTCTTCGGTGCGTCGCTGGCCATGGCTTGTCCCCGTTCAAATGCTGACGTTGCGGTGCAACATAGGCTGGCCTTTATGGCTTGTCATCGCCCTGGCATGATTGTGATGGCAGTTTGCGACCATGGCAGCGCGCCGGGCGACGCCGATTGCAGCGCGTCTTCGAAGCCGCTAAAACCGGAGCGGATCAAACAAGAAATCGACATGAACACGCTGGCAGCCCCTCTTCCGCGACGCAAATCGGTTCCCGTCAATGTGGGCGGCGTCATGGTCGGCGGCGACGCACCGGTCATGGTCCAATCCATGACCAACACCGACACGGCCGATATCGATGCGACGGTCGCCCAGTGCGCCGCGCTGCACAGGGCCGGATCGGAAGTGGTCCGCATTACCGTCGACCGGGACGAAAGCGCCGCTGCCGTGCCGAAGATTCGCGAGCGGCTGGAGCGGCTCGGCCATGACGTGCCGCTGGTCGGCGACTTCCATTATATCGGCCACAAGCTTCTGGCCGATCATCCCGCCTGCGCGGAAGCGCTGGCCAAATACCGCATCAATCCGGGCAATGTCGGCTTCAGGGACAAGCGCGACCGGCAGTTCATCGAAATCGTCGAAATGGCGATCCGGCATGACAAACCCGTGCGCATCGGCGTCAATTGGGGTTCGCTCGATCAGGAACTGCTGACCCGCCTGATGGACGACAACCAGAAGAAGGGCTTTCCCATGTCGGCCGACGAGGTGACACGGGAGGCAATCGTCCAGTCCGCTCTGCTGTCGGCCGAACTCGCCGAACAGACCGGATTGCCGCGCAACAGGATTCTGTTGTCGGCAAAGGTTTCACGTGTTCAGGATCTGATCGCCGTCTACACCGATCTGGCGGCGCGCTGTGATCATGCCCTGCATCTGGGCCTAACTGAAGCGGGCATGGGGTCCAAGGGCATCGTCGCATCGTCCGCGGCGCTCGCCGTGCTGCTGCAGCAGGGGATCGGCGACACGATCCGCATTTCTCTGACGCCGGAGCCTGGCGGCGATCGGACCAAGGAGGTCCAGGTCGCGCAGGAATTGCTGCAGTCCATGAGTTTCCGACAGTTCGTGCCGCTCGTCGCAGCATGCCCCGGTTGCGGCCGCACGACGTCGACCGTCTTTCAGGAACTGGCCCGCAAGATCGAGGACGATCTGCGGCGCAACATGCCCGTCTGGCGCGAAAAATATCCGGGCGTCGAGGAACTCAAGGTCGCGGTCATGGGCTGCATCGTCAACGGGCCGGGCGAATCCAAACACGCCGACATCGGCATTTCGCTGCCGGGAACGGGCGAAACGCCCGCCGCGCCCGTCTTCGTGGATGGCAAGAAGGCAGCCACGCTCCGCGGCGACGACATTGCGGGCAAGTTCGAGGCGATGGTCGGCGACTATATCGAGGCCCGCTTTGGCGAAGGCGGCAGGGATGCGGCGGCTTGAACGAACATTCACGCCGAATTTAAAGACGCTCATCGCAGCGGCGTTTATCTGTTTCGTACCCGCAACAAGCTGGGCAACACAAGACATTTCGCCGGAAGAGATCGGGCACGGAACGATCTGTTCACTGATTGAGCGCGAAGCACAGCGCAATGGTCTGCCACCGGCGTTCTTTGCCCGCTTGATCTGGAAGGAAAGCCGCTTCGACCCGCTGGCCGTTTCGCCGAAGGGCGCCGAGGGCATCGCACAATTCATGCCCGCCACCGCCGAGCGGCGCGGTCTTGAAAACAGTTTCGATCCGGCACAGGCCCTGCCGGCATCGGCCACCTACCTTGCCGCGCTGCGCCTGCAGTTCGGCAATCTCGGCCTTGCCGCCGCGGCCTACAATGCCGGCGAGGCGCGCATTGATCGCTGGCTGGTGGGCGCTTCGTCGCTGCCGCTCGAGACCGAGGACTACGTCCTTTCGATCACCGGTGAACCCGCCAATAATTTCATCGAACGCCGCCGTCAGATTCGCGAATTGCCGCTCGAACAGGGCAAACCGTTTGAAGAAGCATGCGTGCGCATGGCATCCGTCGCCGGCATCGGCGTTGCCGGCCTCGCCCAGGTGCCGACAAAACCGTGGGGTGTGCAGGTTGCCGGCGGCTACAGACGCGCGGCCGTGATGCGCCAGTGGAACCAGATCAAACGCCGGCACAGTACACTTCTGGCCGGTTTGCCGGTCAATATCAGCCGGCAAAAGAGCCCGCTCGGCCCCAAGCCAATCTATGCCGTGCGCATCGGCGCCGATTCGCGGATCGAGGCCAATGCCATTTGCGGGCGGCTGCGCGCCGCTGGCGGCGCGTGCGTGGTCAAGAAGAACTGAATCCGGCTAATTTGTCCGGTTGGCGATAAAGCGCGCCGCGCCGCGCAGAACCGAGGCACGCGCGCCGTAAGACGCGAGCAACGCTTCGGCCTCTGCGACATGGGCATCGAGTTGCCGGCGCGCCCAGTCGATCCCGTGCATGCCGACCAGCGTCTGTTTTCCCGCTGCAGCATCCTTGCCGGTCGCCTTGCCCATCGACGTGCTGTCGGCCGTCACGTCGAGAAGATCGTCGGCCAGTTGAAACGCAAGCCCGATCACCTCGCCAAAGCGGCGCATGCGCGCCCGCTCCGTCCCGCCGGCAGCAATCGCGCCGGCCTCGCACGCGTAACGGATCAGAGCGCCGGTCTTCATCGCATGGATGGTCGTGATCATTTCGGGGGCGGCATCGCCATGCTCGAGCGCCAGATCGAGCATCTGCCCGCCGACCATCCCGCCAAGCCCCGCAGAGCGGGCCAGAAGCAGCGCCAGTTCGCTGCGCTGGTCGGCCGACAGAGCGGCCGAGCCCGATATGGTCAGGTCGAACGCCATTGTCAGTAGCGCATCGCCCGCCAAGATGGCCGTCGCCTCATCGAATTTGCGGTGGACGGTTGGCTGTCCGCGCCGCAGATCATCATCGTCCATCGACGGCAGATCGTCATGGACCAGCGAATAGCAATGCACCAGCTCCAGCCCCGCCGCCGCGCCGAGTGCGGCATCGTCCGAACCGCCCAGCAGGGCATTGACCTCGAGCACCAGAAACGGCCGCAACCTCTTTCCGCCATTGAGAACCGCATGGCGCATCGCCGCCAGCAAACGCTCGGGCCGCCCGGTTTCATGATCGCGGGGGTCCGCCGAGAGGCGATTGTCAAGAAACGCCTCGACAAGGACTGCGCGATCGGCAAGGGACTGACGAAAAGCATCATGATCGGACATGGCTTGCTTTTGGCGTTTTCATCACCGATCTGCAATAAGCCTTCGACATGGACGTGACGGTGTGCGCCCCAAGGGCGTCGCCCAGCACTGCTGTAATGCAACCGGGACCACGATAAGGTGAGCCGAGCCAAAGCCAAATCGAAGACCAGCGGCCGCCAACGGTCGGCCGCAAACGGTCGGCTTCGATCATGGCTGCGCCGGCGCTGGCTGCGCTATCCGCTCTTTGCCCTGCTGGTCCTCATGGCACTGCCGATCGTTCTGCCGCTTGTCTATCGCATCGAGGCGGTGCGGCCGGTCTCGACGCTGATGCTGTCGCGGGCAGTCACGTTGCAGCCCGTCGACCGGCAATGGGTCGAGATCGATGATGTCACGCCGCGCCTTTATCAATCCGTCATGATGTCCGAGGACGGCCAGTTCTGCCGCCATCACGGTGTTGACCTGCGCGAATTGCGGGCGGTTATCGACGACGCGCTGGAAGGCGAGCGTGTGCGCGGTGCATCGACCATCACCATGCAGACCGCCAGGAACCTGTTTCTGTGGAACGGCCGCTCCTTCATCCGCAAGGGTCTGGAGGTGCCGCTTGCCATTTGGATCGATCTGGTTCTGCCCAAGCAGCGGATCATGGAGATCTATCTGAACATCGCCGAATGGGGCCCAAGCGGCCAGTTCGGCATCAAGGCAGGGGCCACCCATCATTTCGGCCGTGCGCCGGACGGGTTGAGCAACCGTCAATCGGCGCTTCTGGCGGTCACCTTGCCCAACCCCCATGTCCGCGATCCTGCGCGCCCCGGCGCCGGCATGCAAAGGGTGGCAGACATCGTGCAGCGGCGTGCCGCCCAGTCGGGCGCCTATGTCGGGTGCCTGCCCGGTTGAGCGGCGCAAAAAACGTCGGGACCATCTTCCAAAACCCGCATCGATTGTGTATAGGCCACCCACTTTTCCGCGCATGACGGTATGGGACGGGCCGGCCACCGGTCAGGTCTCGCTGTTGCGCCGATATCTGGAGTGACGAAAATGGCTGTACCCAAGAGGAAGGTCACCCGCGCAAAACGCGGCATGCGTCGTTCAAGCGACGCGCTGAAGAACCCGACCTATGTCGAGGACAAGGCGTCGGGCGAGTTGCGCCGGCCGCACCATATCGACCTGAAGACCGGCATGTATCGCGGCCGCCAGGTGCTCGCGCCCAAGGAAGACTAGGTCTTCTCATCTGGTTTGAAAAAACCCGCGCTGGCTTCGGCCGGCGCGGGTTTTTGTGTGGACCGCTTTTGCTGCCCGGTCAGTGCTTACTGATCGATCAGGCTTGCCGCATAGGCGATGGCACGCTGATAATTGCCGCTGTCGTTCCAAGCCGACAGGACGCGGAAATTGCGCGAACCCTCGTTGAAGGGCTGGCCGGCGCGCCATCCATTGCGGCGCAGCATGTTGGCGGCTGTTGCCAGCGCATCGGCGGAGTTGTTGGGATCGGCCCGTCCATCGCCGCTTCCATCGACCGCAAAGCGGATCCAGTTGCCGGCCAGAAACTGCATATGACCCAGCTCGCCGGACGGCCCCCCCCGGCTGTTGCTGGAAATAAGCCCGCGATCGACGAGCTTCAGCGCAGCAATCGCATCGTCCTCGAACCGCGGGTGACGCCGACAATAGGATGCGAGCGTCACAGCACCGCTGACGATCGGTGTGTCACCCGTATAGCCGCCCCACGACGTCTCATAGCCCCAGATTGCAACGAGGATCGAACCGGGCACGCCATACTGGCGTTCGAGCGCCTGGAACAGGCCGGCCTTTTGGCCCAGACGGCGCTTGGCGCCCGACACAAACGAATTGACACTCGAGAAGCGGCTTTTGAGAAATTGTTCCGGGCTGCGGTACCGTGTCCCGGTCTGCGAAGACGGATTGGATTCAAACCGCCAGGTGATGCCTGATATCCCGGACCGTTGAAGCGCCTGCATGCCGCGTTGTCCGACGCCAGCCGATGCGGCCTGCTGGGCCAAAGCCTGCTTGTAGGCCTCGAACTGGCCCTGACTGGTGATGCATCGCGCCGCATGTGCCGGTGCTGTCGCCAGTACGCCGGCCAAAACTACCCCTACACCCAACCGGACCCATTTCGGTGTCATGTGAAACTCCCTCATCTGCAAAGGAATGCTCCGGACTGGCTGTCGCGAAGCTCCGCCCCGGCCCACACTGCCGGATTCGCGCGCGAAAGTCAGGCACAAACACTGCAAAAAGATGAAGGCACCTTTATCGCGCGCCGAATATGGCCGATCCGACGCGAACGCTGGTCGCACCGAACGCAATCGCTGTCTCGAAATCGCCCGACATGCCCATCGACAAGCGCGCGACACCGCATTCGGCAGCCAGTTTCTTGAGCAGCGCAAAATGTGGACCCGGATTCTCATCGAACGGCGGAATGCACATCAGTCCCTCGATCTCAAGGCCCAGTTCGTTGCGGCACATGGCCACGAAAGCGACGGCATCAGATGGTGCAATGCCGGCCTTTTGCGGTTCCTCGCCCGTGTTCACCTGCACATAAAGCCGTGGGTTTCGTCCTTGTTTCGCCATCTCCTTGGCCAGTGCCCTGGCGATCTTTTCGCGATCGACGCTTTCGATTACGTCAAACAGGGCGACCGCTTCGGCAGCCTTGTTCGATTGCAGCGGTCCGATCAGATGCAGTTCGATATCGGCATAGGTTTCGCGCAAGTCCGGCCATTTGCCGGCCGCTTCCTGGACACGGTTTTCACCGAACACACGGTGACCGCGCTCAAGAACGGGCATGATGGCTTCGGCGTCGAACGTCTTGCTGACGGCCACGAGCGTGACCGTCTCGGCCGCGCGATCCGCCTTCCTTGTCGCCGTGGCAATCGTTTCGACGACCGCATCGAACCGGTCCGCCGAGGTTTGATCGGGCTTGCTCTGCTGCTGGTCCGACACGCTTGCCGCCCCCGTCGCATGGTTGACGCTGTGCGCATTTGGCGGCATGACACCGGCGCGCATCCGACAGCTTAAGTGCATGCCGATGCTCCGATTTCAAGCCGCATGGCCGCCCCACCGGACAGCTCTGACCCGATGACGACACCTGAACGCTACAATCCGCGCGCATCCGAGCCCAAATGGCAAAGGGCCTGGGACGAGGCAAATCTGTTTGAGACCGACAATGCCGATCCGCGGCCAAAATATTACGTGCTTGAGATGTTCCCCTATCCGTCGGGGCGCATCCATATCGGCCACACGCGCAACTATACGATGGGCGACGTCGTTGCCCGCCACAAGCGCGCCATGGGCTACAATGTTCTGCACCCGATGGGTTGGGACGCGTTCGGCATGCCGGCGGAAAACGCAGCGATGCAAAACAAGGTGCATCCGCGCGACTGGACCTACCAGAACATCGACACGATGCGTGCTCAACTCAAGCTCATGGGCCTGTCGATCGACTGGTCGCGCGAATTCGCCACCTGCGATGTCGACTATTACCACCGTCAACAGATGCTCTTCGTCGATTTTCTCGAGGCCGGCCTGGTCGGTCGCCGCATCTCCAAGGTCAATTGGGACCCGGTGGACCAGACCGTTCTGGCCAACGAACAGGTGATCGACGGCAAGGGCTGGCGCTCGGGCGCCGAGGTCGAGCAGCGCGAACTGGCGCAATGGGTCTTCAAGATCACTGATTTTTCGCAGGATCTGCTCGATTCCATCGACGATCTTGACCAATGGCCCGACAAGGTGCGCCTGATGCAGCGCAACTGGATCGGCCGTTCCGAGGGCCTGTCGATCCGCTGGGCGCTGACGCCGGACACCGCGCCCGACGGGGAAACCGAACTCGACGTCTATACGACGCGGCCCGACACGCTGTTCGGCGCGTCTTTCATGGCGATTGCCGCTGACCACCCGCTGGCCAGAAAGGCCGCCGAGACGAACGCCGAGCTTGCCGCCTTCTGCGAGGACTGCCGCCGGATGGGGACCTCGGTGACCGCGCTCGAAACGGCCGAGAAGAGGGGTTTCGATACCGGCATCAAGGTCCGGCATCCGTTCGACGCCGCTTGGGAACTGCCCGTCTATGTCGCCAATTTCGTCCTGATGGACTACGGCACCGGCGCGATCTTCGGCTGTCCTTCCGGCGACCAGCGCGACCTCGATTTTGCGCGCAAATATGACCTGCCGGTGGTGCCGGTCGTATTGCCACCCGATGCCGATGCCAACGACTTTGCGATCGACGACGAAGCTTGGACCGGCGACGGCACGATGATCAATTCGTCCTTCCTCGATGGCATGACACCGGCCGATGCATTCGTCGCCATTGCCGATCGTCTGGAGGCGATGGCGTTGGACGACCGTCCGCAAGGCAATCGGCAGGTGAAATTCAAGCTGCGTGACTGGGGCATTTCGCGCCAGCGCTACTGGGGCTGCCCGATCCCGGTCGTCCATTGTGACGATTGCGGCCTCGTGCCGGTGCCCAAGGAGCACATGCCGGTCACGCTGCCCGACGACATATCGTTCGACCGGCCGGGCAATCCGCTCGACCATCATCCGACATGGAAGCATGTGGCTTGCCCGTCCTGCGGCAAGCCGGCACGCCGCGAAACCGACACGATGGACACGTTCGTCGATTCATCCTGGTATTTCGCGCGCTTCACCGCGCCGAAAGAGGATGCCCCGACCGACCCGGACGCGGCCAATGCCTGGCTGCCCGTCGACCAGTATATTGGCGGCATCGAGCACGCGATCCTGCACCTTCTCTATTCGCGCTTTTTCGCCCGCGCAATGAGCCGCACCGGCCACATGGCGGTCGACGAACCGTTCAAGGGCCTGTTCACCCAGGGCATGGTCGTGCACGAAACCTATCGGTCCGAGGACGGCGGCTGGCTCGATCCCGGCCAGGTCCGGATCGAAGGGCATGATGCGAACCGCAAGGCATTCGACGCCGAAACCGGTGCGCCGGTGGCCATCGGGCCACTCGAAAAGATGTCGAAGTCCAAGAAGAACACCATCGGGCCAGAGGACATCACACAGAGCTTCGGCGCGGATACGGCGCGCTGGTTTATGCTGTCCGATTCACCGCCCGAGCGGGATGTGGAGTGGACCGATTCGGGCGCCGAGGGGGCCCATCGTTTCATCCAGCGTGTCTGGCGCCTTGTCGCGGGCGCGGCGCCAAACATCGCGGCCGGCGACCCTTCCGCCGCGACAGGTGATGCCGCAACGATGCGAAAAGCGGCCCACAAGGCGCTCAAGGGGGTCGGAGAAGATTTCGAACGGTTGGCCTTCAACAAGGCAATCGCCCGCATCCATGAACTGGTGAATGCAATCGCCCCGGCGATCGAAAAGGCGGCAAACGGAGACGATCCGGCCAACAAGGCGGCCGCCCACGAGGCGCTGTCCATCCTTGTCCAGATCATGGCGCCGATCGCGCCGCATCTGGCCGAGGAATGCTGGGCCGTTCTGGGCCATGCGGACATGGTGGCCAATGCGTCCTGGCCCGCCTTTGATCCAGAACTGGTCAAGGACGACTCGATCATTCTGCCGGTCCAGATCAACGGCAAGAAACGCGCCGAGCTTGAAGTCGCACGCGATGCCGGAAAAGACAGCGTCGAGGCATCGGCGCTGGAACTTGAGGCCGTGCAGCGCCATTTGAACGGCGCGGCGCCCAAAAAGGTGATTGTCGTGCCCGGCCGCATCGTCAATATAGTCGCATGATGGAAACCGCGCCCAACCAACGCCGAAAGTGGAGCGTCACACGACGAACCGCGATGCTCGGCGCGCTGGCGATGCTTGGCGGCTGCACCGTCCAGCCGCTCTACCATGCCGGTTCGACAAATTTCGTGGTGTCAACGGCGCCGCTCAGCCGCGTCAGCGTCGACGATGTCAACGACCGGATCAGCCAGCAGGTCCGAAACGAACTCATCTTCCTGCTTTACAATGGCGGTTCGGCGGACCCGGCCGCCGACCACCGGGCAACCTTGTCGACATCGTCTTCCATTGCCGACATTTTCCGCGTGTCCGAACCTGATGGCTCGACCAACATCACTGCCAGGCGCGTGACACTGACCGGGACGTTGACACTGACGCGGATCGAGGATGGCGTCACCATCGCCTCCGAAACCCGGTCGGCCACCGCTTCCTTCGACAATACGAGGCAGGAATTTGCCAATCTGCGCGCCTTGCGCGATGCCGAAAACCGCGCGGCCGCCGAACTTGCCGAACGGTTCCGGATTGTCGTGGCGACAGCGCTTGCCGCCCGCTGAGGGGCTTGCACCGTGGCGCAGATCAAGAACCATGAGGCCGACCGCTTCATAGCCCGGCCCGATCACGACTATGCGGTCTATCTGGTCTATGGGCCCGATCACGGCCTGGTCGCGGAGCGTGCCTCGGCGCTGGCCAAAGGGAGCGCTGTTCCGCTGGACGATCCGTTCAGCGCGATCCGCATCGATGCCGCAAGCCCCGGCGCCGACCCGGAACGGCTGGTCAACGAGGCCTATACAGTCGGCTTGTTTGGTGGCCGCCGGCTGATCTGGCTCCGTGGCGCCGGCAACGACCGAACACTTTTGGGTCAGATCGAGAAACTGCTTGGCGACCCACCATCGGACATGATGATTATCGTGGAAGCCGGCGATCTGAAGAAGGGCGGCCTGCGCGGTGCTGTCGAAAAAGCGCCCACGGGTCTCGCCATTCCCTGCTACACTGACAATGACAGGGCGCTGCAAGAGCTTATCGACCGCACATTCTCGGAGGCTGGTCTGCGGCTCGAACTCGACGCCCGCCATTTCCTGATCCAGCATCTGGGTGGCGACCGCGCCGCATCGCGGGCCGAACTCGACAAGATCACGCTCTATGCGCTCGGCCAGCCCACCGTGACGCTATCGGATGTGCAGGCCATTTGCGGCGACGCATCGGCGCTGGGGTTCGACGACATCTCGATGGCGGTGATGACGGGCGATCTCAAGGCGCTTGACCGGGCAGTGGTCAAATTCGAAAGCGGCGGCGGCTCGCCGTCGGCGCTGCTCGCGATCCTGACCCGGCATTTCCAGGCGCTGGACAGGATCCGGGCCGACATGGACGTGCAGGGCAAAAACCCTGCCGCGGCGGTGGCCCAGGCCAAACCGCCGGTCTTCTTCGCCCGCCGCAAGGCGATGGAGCAGGCGGTCGCCATATGGAGCGCACCCGCCATTCGCGCCGGGCTTGGCCGACTGCGCGAAGCGGTCCTTCAGGCCCGCAAGGCGCGGCATCTCGAAACCGACATTCTGCGCATGACCTTGCTGGCGCTCACCGTTCAAAGCGCCCGACGGCGTTAGGATCGGAATCGTTTCGACCGCGAATCGTTACGCAGATCTACTGGCGTTGCAGCAAGCGGCAAAGATCGTCGAGCTGATCGAGGGATTGATAAGCAATGCGGACTTCGCCACCCCTTGCCTTTGGTTTGATATCGACACGGTAGCCCGATGCATCGGACAGCGTTTTCTCAAGTGCTATGAGATCGCTATCCTTTGCCGGCTTATTTTTTGCGGATTTGCCGCCGATTGCCGGCTCCTGAGCCAAAGTCTCCGCTTGCCGCACGGACAATCCTTCCGCGACGATCTTACGCGCAATTGCGGCTGGATCACCGGCTGTTATTAGCGTCCGCGCATGGCCGGCCGACAGATCGCCTGCCGAGACCATGGCCTGCACTGAATCGGGAAGTTTCAAGAGGCGCAACGTATTGGCCACATGGCTGCGGCTCTTGCCGATGACGTCTCCAAGGTCCGCCTGCCCGTAATTGTACTCGTCCATCAGTTGCTGATAGCCGAGCGCTTCCTCGATCGGATTGAGATCGGAGCGCTGGACGTTTTCGACAATGGCAAGTTCGAGCGCCGACCGGTCGTCCACTTCGCGAACGATCACGGGGACCTCGGTCAGCCCGGCCCGCTGTGCCGCGCGCCATCGGCGTTCGCCCGCGATGATCTCATGCGAGGCACCGCCGGTTCCCCCCACCGGGCGCACGACAATCGGCTGGATGATTCCATGATCGCTCATCGATCGGGCGAGATCGTCCAGTTCATCGTTGCTGAAAGTGCGCCGCGGATTGTTGGGGTTGCGGGCAATCATTTCGATCGGGAGGCTGCGGTCACTGGCCACTGGCGCCGCCGCTGCCTGCACCGGCTGGTCCATCTCGCCGATCAGTGCCGCCAGTCCGCGGCCCAGCCGCCTGTCCGATCTGTCCTCTGCCATAATGATATCCGTATCGTTCCGGGTTCGAATCCGTTCAGGCGGCCTGCGCGCCGCGTTCGCGTTGAATGACTTCCGACGCAAGGTTGAGATAGGCTTGGCTTCCCGCGCATTGCAGATCGTAGAGAATGGCTGGCTTGCCATGAGATGGGGCCTCGGACAGCCGGACATTGCGCGGGATCACCGTGGTGTAGACGGTATCGCCCATATAGCTGCGCACATCGTCCACCACCTGGTTGGCCAAATTGTTGCGGCCGTCATACATGGTCAGCACGATCCCCTGGATCGTCAGGCCCGGATTCACCGAACCGCGAATCTGATCGACCGTCTTCAGAAGCTGGCTGAGCCCCTCGAGCGCAAAGAACTCGCACTGTAGCGGCACCAGCACCGAATGCGCCGCCGCCATCGCATTCAGAGTCAGAAGGTTCAGCGAGGGCGGGCAATCGATGATGACATAGGAAAAGCGCCGAACATCCGGTTGACCGAGTGCCGTGCGCAACCGGAAAACACGGTCGGACGCCGAAGCGATTTCCATCTCGATGCCCAGCAGATCCATGGTCGACGGCACGATGGACAGGCCGGGAACCGCCGTTGCGATGGCTGCGTCAGTCACAGACGCCTCGCCCAGCAGGATCTCGTAAGCGGACACGGTCCGATCGTCCCGCTCGATGCCAAGCCCTGTGCTGGCATTGCCCTGAGGATCGACATCGACCACCAGCACCCGCTCGCCGATGGCCGCAAGCGCCGTTGCGAGATTGATCGCGGTGGTCGTCTTGCCGACGCCCCCCTTCTGGTTGGCAATGGTGATGACCTTTGGTGAACTGGTCATGCCGATCCCCGGTTTAGTGTGAACTGGCCGCCCGCCGGACATGGCTCATGTCCAATATGACTGAGTCCGGGGCGGCAACACTGTCATGTACTACCAGATCGAACTGCCAGTGTGCACGGCTTTCCTCCACTTCATCGGCATATCCACGGCCTTTGTGGAAGAGGCAGGATGCGCCGGCGGCCAGCCAGGGCTCAGCCAGTGAAAGCAGGTCCGCAAGCGGGGCCAGCGCACGCGCCGTGATCACCTCCGGCGCCGGAAGGCGCCTCACCGCATCCTCGATGCGGGCGGGATGGACATTGGCGACCGGAGCGCAGGCCGCCCGCACCGTTTGCAGGAAGGCGGCTTTCTTGCGGTTGCTCTCGATCAGGTCGACATGCGCTCCTTCGGTCTCTGACAGGAGGATGGCGATCACCATTCCGGGAAAACCGCCGCCCGAGCCCAGATCGGACCAATGACAAGCATCGGGTCTCAACCGCAACAGTTGTGAGCTGTCGGCCACATGCCGCGTCCAAAAGTCGCCGCCAGTGGATGCCGCAACGAGATTGATCCGCTTCGACCAGGCGTCGAACAGATCAGCGAATTGCGCCATGCGCGTCAGCGTTTCACGTGAAACATCACCGCCATCACTGCCAAAGGAAAGCGCAGCGCGCACAGCATCCAGATCGCTCATGCCGCATCGCTGTCCGATCGCAACTCATGCTTTCGAACATGGGCAATAAGCAGCGCCAGCGCCGCGGGAGTCATCCCATCGATCCGCTGCGCTTCGGCAATCGATGTTGGACGGCGCACGGTGAGCTTCTGCTTAAGCTCATTGGACAAGCCGGCAATGCCGTCAAAGGGCAGATCGCCCGGCAGCACCAGCGTCTCATCGCGACGCACGGCCGCAATGTCTGCGGCCTGACGTTTCATGTAGACCGCATATTGCGCCTCGATCTCCAACCGTTCCCCAATCGACGGATCGATACCATCAAGCTCCGGCCAGATTGGCCGGAGCCGGGCAAAACTGATCTCGGGATGAGACATCAAATCATAGGCCGACCGTCGAACGCCGTCATGATTAATTTCGAGTCCGAATTGGTTCGCTTCCTGCGGCGTCAGCTTCAGGGAGCGGCTCAGATCGCGGGCAGAATCCAGCGCCGCCCTCACGGCGTCGAAATGCTCCCGCCGTTCGGTCGAGGCCAATCCGCATTCGATTGCCAACGGCGTCAGCCGCATATCGGCATTATCGATCCGCAGGGACAGACGGTACTCGGCGCGCGAGGTGAACATGCGGTACGGCTCAGACACACCACGCGATGTCAGATCGTCCAGCATCACGCCGATATAGCTTTCGGTACGGCTGAACCGCACCGGCGCCTGACCGGCGGCAAAACGCGCCGCATTCAGACCCGCCACGAGGCCCTGGGCTGCCGCTTCCTCATATCCGGTCGTGCCGTTAGTCTGGCCGGCAAGATAAAAGCCCGACACATTGCGCAAGGACAGACTCGCATCCAACGCGCGCGGATCAACATGATCATACTCGATCGCATAACCCGGTTGCAGGATGATGGCCTGTTCCAGACCCGGAATTGTTTTAAGGAAAGCCGCTTGCACGTCTTCCGGCAACGATGTCGAGATACCGTTCGGATAGACGGTGTGATCATCCAGTCCTTCGGGCTCGAGAAAGATCTGGTGTCCGTCCCGGTCGCCAAACTTGACGATCTTGTCTTCGATGGACGGACAGTAGCGCGGACCGGTCCCTTCGATCTTGCCCGAATACATCGCCGACCGGCCAATATTGTCCCGGATCACCTGATGCGTGTCGGGCGTCGTCCGTGTGATGCCGCATTCGATCTGCCGATTGGCAATCCGCTCGGTCATCGTCGAAAACGGCACCGGATCCTCGTCTGCCTTTTGCATGGAAAGCTGAGACCAGGCAATCGTACGGCCGTCCAGACGCGGCGGCGTCCCGGTCTTCAACCGGCCGAGCGGCAGGTTCATCGCCTGCAATTGGCCGGACAGAGCATTGCTTGGCGCCTCGCCCATCCGGCCTGCCGCAATGGTCCGGTCGCCGATATGAATGACACCGCGCAAAAACGTACCCGTCGTCAGCACCACAGCTTTCGCAGCCAGTTCCCGACCATCGCCGAGCACAACGCCCTCGACACGATCGGACTTCGGCATGCGCAAGGCCGCCACTTCTCCCTCGACCACATCAAGGTTGGGGATCGAACGGACTTCGGCCTGCATCGCCATCCGATACAGCGCACGATCCGCCTGAGTCCTCGGACCACGCACGGCCGGGCCCTTCCGGCGGTTGAGAAGGCGGAACTGAATGCCGGCCGCATCGGCCACCCGACCCATCAAGCCATCCAGCGCGTCGATCTCTCGAACCAGATGCCCTTTGCCCAAACCACCGATCGCCGGATTACACGACATCACGCCAATCGTCTCGAACCTATGCGTGACAAGAGCCGTGGACGCGCCGACTGCGGCGCTTGCCCGCGCTGCTTCGACACCGGCATGGCCGCCACCGACAATAATGACATCATAGGCCGTGGACATCGGCCTGCCTCCGAACAGCATTTTGAGGGGTCTTCTCAGCAGCACATGGCGTGATTGACCGACAAGGTCAAGACAAACCCTGTTTCACGTGAAACAGTGTGTCGCCGCCATTAGCACGCCATCGTGTTTCACGTGAATCATTTGCCGATACAGAACTGCGAGAAAATCGTTCCGAGTATATCCTCGACATCGATCCGGCCCGTGATGCGCCCCAGTTGTTCACTGGCAAGACGCAGATGCTCCGCTCTCAACTCCAGCGGCAATTGTTCCGATAGCGAATCGATCAGGTGGGTCTTGCAGTTCGCCAGATGCTGCATATGTCGGGCGCGACCCGGCGCTAGATCCGACCCGCCCGCTCGATCTTGAGCGAAGTCCGTCACCGCGGCGACAAGAGCATTCACGCCATCACCGGTCGCAGCGCTCAGCGTGTAATCGGCCGCCTCGACAGCAGTTACGCCATCATCCATGAGATCGGCCTTCGATCGAACCGTCCAGATTGAAGGTCCATCAGGCAGTTCAGACGTTTCGAACAAGCCTGTCTCGGACACATGCAGCACAAGGTCGGCCTCCGACGCGCGTTGGATTGCGCGGCGAATGCCCTCGCCTTCGATCACGCTCACGCCATCACGCAATCCAGCCGTATCCGCCAGCACCACCAGAAAGCCGCCAAGGTCGAGGCGCGCCTCGACAATATCGCGCGTGGTGCCCGGCTCCGGCGAAACAATCGCTCGATCGCTGCCGGCCAGCGCATTGAGCAGCGTGGATTTGCCGGCATTGGGCGCCCCGACAATCGCCACCTGCAGGCCAGACCGCATGATACGACCGCGGCGTTCACCATACATGTGACGCGACAAGGCGTCGGCCAGCGTCCGCATATCGGCCCAAACCTGATCCGACACCGACCCCGGAACGTCGTCCTCGTCGGCAAAATCGATCTCGGCCTCGATCATTGCCCGCGCATGGAGCAGGCGCGTCCGCCAATCCTCATAGAGCGCTGATTGAGCACCGCCGGCCAGCTCGACCGCAAAACGCCGCTGCGCCTCCGTCTCCGCCGAAATCAGATCGCCAAGCGCTTCGGCCTCGACCAGATCGAGTTTCCCGTTGACAAAGGCCCGGCGGGCAAATTCACCCGCTTCCGCAAGACGAACACCGTCCATTTGCGTGGCCAGGCCCAGAACCCGATCGACCACCGCGCGGCTTCCATGCAGATGGAACTCGACGCAATCCTCTCCGGTAAAGCTGGCCGGACCTGGCAACCACAGGACATACCCGCGGTCGACCTCCAAACCATTACCATCGCGAAAGACCCGAAACCCAGCTTCGCGCGGTGATGGAAGATCGCCGCACATTTGTGTTCCGATTGCGCGCGAAGCCGGACCGGAAGCGCGGACGATGGCAATGCCGGACGGCAGAGCCCCACTGGAAAGAGCGATGATCGTATCCGTCATACCAATCCCGTACGACGACCAAGGTCAGCAAACGCCCGATTCGTTTCACATCAGAATCGAAACCGATGGACGGACCCGGATGTTTGACGTTTCGAATCCGAATCGATCAGGCGTTCATCGAATCGAAGAATTCGCCATTGTTCTTGGTCTGACGCAGCTTGTCGATCAGGAACTCGATGGCATCCGTGGTGCCCATCGGCGACAGGATACGCCGCAGCACGAAAATCTTCTGCAGATCCGACCGCGGCACAAGAAGGTCTTCCTTGCGTGTGCCCGACTTGAGAATGTCCATGGACGGGAAGATGCGTTTGTCGGCAACCTTCCGGTCCAACACGATTTCCGAGTTACCCGTGCCCTTGAACTCCTCGAAGATCACTTCGTCCATGCGGCTGCCGGTATCGATCAGCGCGGTCGCGATGATGGTCAGTGATCCGCCTTCCTCAATGTTCCGCGCCGCGCCGAAGAAGCGCTTCGGGCGCTGCAGTGCGTTGGCATCGACACCACCGGTCAGAACCTTGCCGCTCGACGGAACCACTGTGTTGTAGGCGCGGCCAAGACGGGTGATCGAATCAAGCAGGATGACAACGTCGCGGCCGTGCTCAACGAGGCGCTTGGCCTTCTCGATCACCATCTCGGCCACCTGCACATGGCGGGTCGCCGGTTCATCGAACGTCGACGACACCACTTCGCCCTTTACCGACCGCTGCATGTCTGTGACTTCTTCGGGCCGCTCGTCGATCAGCAGCACAATCAGATAGCACTCCGGGTGATTGGCGGTGATCGAATGGGCGATGTTCTGCAACAGCACCGTCTTACCGGTGCGCGGCGGCGCGACGATCAGCCCGCGCTGGCCCTTGCCGAGCGGTGCGACGAGGTCGATCACGCGTGCCGACAAATCCTTCGTCTCGGCGTTCTCGATCTCCATATTGATGCGGCTGTCGGGATAAAGCGGCGTCAGATTGTCGAAATGGCTCTTATGCCGGATCTTCTCAGGGTCTTCGAAATTGATCGTGTTGACCTTCAGCAGCGCAAAATAGCGTTCGCCATCCTTCGGTGCTCGAATGGTGCCCTGCACCGTATCGCCGGTTTTCAGCGAAAAACGCCGGATCTGCGATGGTGAAATGTAGATATCGTCCGGCCCGGGAAGATAGTTCGCGCTGGCCGACCGCAAAAAACCGAAGCCGTCCTGCAGCACTTCGACCACGCCCTCGCCGATGATCTCGATCTCGTCGGCGGCCAGACGCTTGAGAATGGCGAACATCAGCTCCTGCTTGCGCAGGACGCTGGCATTTTCGACTTCGAGGCTCTCGGCGAATTCCACCAGTTCGGGCGCAGACTTCTGCTGCAAATCGTGTAGCTTCATTTGTGCCATGGTTGAACCAATGCGGAAGTAAAGGGAAAAAACCGGCGCGGAGGGAAGGAAGAAGGGCGCCGGCAACTGGCCGCCACATACGCCGTCATCATGGCGATTTCAAGCCGCACCGGCAAGACAATTCGCGACAGTCAATGACGACACGGGCGTTCCTAGAACGGCTTGACGATGACCAGAATGACGATTGCGATCATCGCGAGCGTCGGCACCTCATTGATGATCCGCCAGTACCGCGCTGGCTTCTCATTGCGCCCTTCGGCAAACAACCGGGCGGACTTCGCCAGGTAACCATGCGCCCAGCTCATGATCAGCACGGCAACGAGCTTGCCGATGAACCAGAGTTCGGCGAAAAATCCTGCCGTCCAGGCCAGCCAAAGGCCGACAACCCATGAGACGATCATCGCCGGCGTCATGATCACCTTCAGGAGCCGCCGTTCCATGACGACGAAGGTTTCGGCCTGCACGGAGCCCGGTTCCGCATCGCTGTGATAGACAAACAGGCGCGGCAGATAGAGCATACCCGCCATCCACGATATCACCGCGATCACATGGACCGCCTTCGCCCAATCATAGCGGGCCGAAGGCGACAAAAGGAAAATGAACGCGGCCAGACCCAGGAAGACCACAAGCGCCATGGCGGCGCGTAGCGCAGCCTTCCGACCCTTGGCCTCCGATATCTCTCGGTCCGGCGTCGCCATAACAGTCAGGCCTTGCCGCGCACACAATCGACCAGATAGGCCATGTCGTCGGGGTCGGCCTGCGGCGTGATCCCGTGCCCCAGATTAAAGACAAAAGGCCCGCCCGACAGCGCATCGAGAATACGATCGACCCCTTCCTTGATCGCAGGCCTGCCGGCCACGACACGCAACGGATCCAGATTGCCCTGCACCGGCCCTTCCTTCTGAAGTTCGGCCGCAACATCGAGCGGCACCGTCCAGTCGAGCGCGATCATGTCCGCGCCGGTCTTTGCGCGATAGTCGCGATATTGCCAGCCCGCACCCTTCGGAAAGGCAATGACCGGCGTTCCGGGCCGTTCGCGCTTGACCGTTTCGATGATCTTGCGGACGGGCGCCACCGAACAACGCTCGAACGCCTCGCGATCGAGAACACCCGCCCAACTGTCGAAGATCTTGACAGCGTCGGCCCCCGCGTCGACCTGCGCGATCAGATAGCTGGCCGACGCGTCAGCGAGGATGTCGAGCAGTTTCTCCAGCCGCGCCGGCTCGCGATAGAGCATGAGGCGCGACGGCGCCTGGTCGGGTGTACCATGTCCGGCGATCATATAGGTCGCCACAGTCCACGGCGCGCCGCAAAAGCCCAAAAGCGCTGTTTCCTCGGGCAGTTCCACACGCAATCGCCGCACCGTCTCGAAAACCGGCGCAAGATGATCGAGAACCCGGCTCGCATCGAGCTTTTCGATCTCATC
This sequence comes from Phyllobacteriaceae bacterium, assembly GCA_024742765.1. GTDB lineage: Bacteria > Pseudomonadota > Alphaproteobacteria > Rhizobiales > Rhizobiaceae > Roseitalea. Next base: position 24,141 of record JANSXT010000007.1, read on the forward strand.
CCCTTCCAGCGGCCGCATCCTTGGCCCTTCTCCCTGCACAAAGGACACATCACGGTCGAGCGCATCGGGAATGACGAGAATGTCGGAGAAAAGGATCGCCGCATCAAAGCCATAGCGCCGGATCGGCTGCAATGTCGCTTCGACGGCCAAATCCGGTGTATAGCAGAAATCGAGAAAGTTCTTCGCCTTGGCGCGCGTCTCTCGGTACTCGGGCAGATATCGCCCAGCCTGCCGCATCACCCAGATTGGCGGTGGCGTGACCGTCGCACCCTGCATGACTTCCAGTATCGTCCGCTGGCCCATGCAACGCACTCCTTTCACAGCCCTTTTAAGAATGAGATGTCTAACGAAGGTTTTTTGATTTTTCTATGAGTCTGTGGGTTGCGGGCATGAATCTTTTGTCAGCGCTTTTCCACCGCCAGCTCACAAACCTCGCGCTGTGGATTGAAGATCGGTGAAGCGAGGTAGAACCGAGGACAATCTCAAAAAGTATGATATTTCAGCTATTTAATTGAGTATCGCCGAAATCGTCCTTGTGGAGAATATGTGGATTGTTCCTTGTTGTTCTGCCCACGGCCCCTGAACGGAAACAAAAGTCCGCAGCATTCATGTTGACCGATCGGCCGCCTTTGTCCCCGTGTGTGAACCAGGCGATGGACGTACGCGTTTGCCCACCGGAATTGTCCCCAACCAGTGCGTCTCGCCGTTCCGGGCTTTGCGCTTGTTCGGCGCCCTCCGGCGGAGTAGGCCACGCATTGACGCCCAGCCTTGAAAGCCGATCATGACGTTCATCCTTGCATCCACGAGCCCCTTCCGCGCCGAACTTCTATCGAAGGCCGGTCTCACCTTCACAACCGATGCAGCCAACATCGACGAGCGGGCGGTGGAAGCGCCGCTGCTCGAAAGCGGTCTCGACGCGGCCGATGTCGCCGCGGTGCTGGCCGAGGCAAAAGCGCTCGATGTCGCCGTACGTCATCCCGGCGCTCTGGTTCTCGGCGCCGATCAGACGATGGCGCTCGAAGGCGAACTGCTGCACAAGCCCGCAAACATGGAGGATGCACGGTTCCGCCTTCTGGCCATGTCCGGAAAGGTGCACACGCTGCACAGCGCGCTCGCACTCGTCCGCGACGGCGAGACGCTTTGGCGGCACACATCCACCGCGCACATGCATGTCCGGACCTTGTCGCCGGCATTCATCGGCCGGTATCTGGCCGACGTCGGAGAAACGGCCTTGCAGAGCGTTGGCGCCTATCAGATTGAAGGCCCAGGCGTCCGGCTGTTCGAGCGGATCGAGGGCGACCATTTCGCCATTATCGGAATGCCCATGCTGCCGCTTTTGGCCGAACTGCGCCGTATGGACATGATCGATGGCTGATCCGGCGCGCGCATTCGTCGCCGGCCATCCGATCGGCCATTCCCGGTCGCCGCTGATTCACCGTTTCTGGCTGGACACGTTGGGCCTGACCGGATCCTATGAGCCGCTCGACATCGCCCCTTACGATTTTCCAGTTTTCCTCGCCGGGCTGCTGGCATCCGATTGGACCGGCGGCAACGTCACCATCCCCCACAAGCAGACGGCGTTTGCCGCAATCGAGAACCGCGACGCGGCGGCCGAAGCGATCGGCGCGATCAACACGATCTGGAAAGAGGGCGGCAAGCTCGCCGCTGGCAACACCGATGCCTACGGTTTTGCGGCCAATCTCGACGATTGGACACCGCAATGGCGAAATGGTCAGCGCGCGCTGGTGATCGGTGCCGGTGGTGCCAGCCGCGCGATTCTCCACGCGTTGGTCCAAGCCGGTTATCGCCATGTCGACCTGGCCAACCGCACGCGTGAGCGGGCGGCCGAGCTCGCCGACCTGTTTGGCGAGCGCATCCATCCTGCCTCGCTTGCCGCGATCGACGAATTGGCCGGGGACGCCGACCTGATCGTCAACACGACATCGCTCGGCATGTCCGGCGAACCGTCCTTGACGGTCGATTTTGCAAGGGTCGGCGACAGCACGATCGTGACCGACATCGTCTATGCGCCGCTGGTCACGCCCATGCTGGCTGCCGCGCGGGAACGCGGCCTGACGACTGCCGATGGGCTCGGCATGTTGCTGCATCAGGCTGTCCCCGGTTTCCAACACTGGTTCGGCATCCGGCCGCGGGTGACATCGGACCTCCGTGCCCATATCGTCGCGGACCTTGAAGCGCATTCGGCGGGGGACGACGCGTCATGATCCGATTGGGGCTGACCGGTTCGATCGGCATGGGCAAGTCGACGACCGCCGCCATGTTTGCCGATGCCGGAATTCCCGTGCACGATTCCGATGCCGCCGTTCATGAACTCTACAGTGGCGATGCCGCGCCACTCATCGAGGCAGCTTTTCCGGGCACTGTCATCGACGGCGTCGTCGATCGCAAAATGCTGGGCGAGCGGGTTCTGGGCGATTCAGATGCGCTTGGCCGGCTCGAAGCGATCGTCCATCCGCTGGTTGCCGCGCACGAGGCTGCATTCGTCGACCAGGCGCGTGCCGCAGGAGCGGACCTCGTGGTCCTCGATATCCCGCTCCTGTTCGAGGTCGGTGCACAGGACCGCGTGGACAAGGTGCTTGTGGTCACCGCGCCGGCCGCCGTGCAGCGCGAGCGCGTTCTGGCGCGGCCGGGCATGACCGAAGACCGGTTCGCGGCGATCCTCGCACGGCAGGTTCCCGATCGGGCAAAGCGAGCCAAGGCTGATTTCATCATCGACACGTCCCTGGGCATGGACTGTGCCCGCGCAAAGGTGCGTGATCTGATCTCGGTTCTGACGCCTGAACCCGCAGCGATGAACAACGCAGCCGTTTAATCGGGCAAATGCCTTTGGATCGTTCTGCATGCGCCTTGTCCCTGCCACGGTGCAGGGCCATCCTATAACGGCGATTTGAAACCTGGACACCCGATGCGCGAAATCATCTTCGACACCGAAACGACCGGCCTCGACAACAAGGCCGACCGGATCATTGAAATCGGCGCGGTGGAACTGGATAACCGGTTCATCACCGGGCGCTCCTTCCACGTCTTCATCAATCCGGACGGACGTCAGGTGCATCCAGAGGCGCTGGCAGTGCATGGCATTTCCAACGACATGCTGGTCGACAAGCCGCGCTTTGCCGAGATCGTCGATGACTGGTTTGCCTTTGTCGGCGACGCCAAGCTGATCGCGCACAATGCGGGCTTCGATGCCGGCTTCTTCAATGAAGAGTTTGCCCGGATCGGCTTTCCGGCGCTCGATCCGGCCCGGATCGTCGATTCGCTTGCGCTGGCCCGCCGCCGCCATCCGATGGGGCCGAATTCGCTCGATGCCCTGTGTAAGCGCTACGGGATCGACAATTCACGGCGCGAGAAGCATGGCGCGCTGCTCGACAGCGAACTTCTGGCCGAGGTCTATATCGAACTGGTCGGCGGCAAGCAGGCGGCGCTTGGCCTATCGGTGGCGGCTGACACCGCAGCCGACGAAGGAGCGGGCGCCGACAGCCGCGACAGGGCCGCTACGGTTGGCCCGCGCGCCGAACCGCTTCCATCACGGCTGACGGCGGCTGAAGCCGCCGCGCATGAGGACATGATCGGTCTGCTGGGCGAAGCGGCGCTCTGGCGCCGCCCCGGCTGAAATCGCGCGGCCGGGCCTGATTTGACGTCAGTTGGTCGTCTCGACCTTCTGGCGGGCCTGCTCTTCGGCCATGCGCTGCTGGAACATGCGCGCGAAATCGACCGGATCGATCATCAGCGGCGGGAAGCCGCCATTGCGCGTGCATTCGGCCACGATCTGCCGCGCGAACGGGAACAGCATGCGCGGGCACTCGATGAAGACCACCGGCAGTGTGTGTTCCTTCGGAAATCCGTCCACGCGGAAGACACCGCCATAGATCAGTTCGACATTGAACAGGACCTTGTCGTCGTCCTTAGCGGTCGCGTTCAGCGTCAGCACCACGTCATAGTCGGTTTCCGACATCGGATTGGCGTTGACGTTGATGTTGATATTGATCGCCGGCGCCTTGTCACGCTGGCGCAGCGTCAGCGGCGCGCCAGGGCTTTCGAAAGACAGATCCTTGACGTACTGGGTCAGAATGCTGAGCTGCGGCGATTTGCCGTTGCCCGGCGTGGCACCCGCTGCTGCCGTCTCGCCATCGTTCGTCTTGTCGGTTTCATCCGCCATCATGATTGCCTTCTTGGAATTGTCGGAGCGGCGCCAGCGCGCCGGATCGGGAGATTTCGCGGTCGCCTAGCATGGTGCCCACTGTGTGACAAGCGGGCCGCCGTGACCGGCCAAACTGTCAGCTAGGAGCGTGGCGGGTCGTCGCCCCAGGGTGTGTTGGGATCGGGCTCGCGCGCAAAATCATCCTCGTCGAGATCGATCGTGCGGCCGCCGCCCGGACCGGACGCAGCGCCATCGCCATCATATGTGGTCCCGTCCGAACGGACCACCCGAATGCGGCTCCGGACAAAGCGCCACACCGCGTCGCGCACCGGTGGCACGAAGAGCAGAAAACCCGCCGCATCGGTGACAAATCCGGGCGTCAGCAGCAGGATGCCCGCGACCAGCAGCATCACGCCATGCACCAGTTCGCGCGCCGGCACGCGGCCGGCATCCATCTCGGTCTGGATGCGGCTGAGTAGCCCGAACCCCTGAACGCGCAGCAGGATCGAACCGATGATCGCCGTGACGACCACCAGTGCCAGTGTCGGAAAGACGCCGATCTGGCCACCGATCACCACGAAAGCGGCGATTTCCAGCAGCGGAATGACGAGCAGTGCGAAGGGGATCAGCGAAAATGGCATGGCGGCGGTCCGGACAGGTTGAACAGGGCGTTTGAACCCATGTAAGCGTGACCGGCCCCGGTTTGAATGATGGCGTTGCACGTTCTATATCATCAAGGCGCGCCGCGTGCGACAACCAGACCGAAAACGGAAACCCAATGGACTCCTCGAATTTTGTCACCCTGATATTCGTCGTCGCGGCTGTCTTTGTCTTTATTCAGCTCCGCAATGTACTGGGGCGTCGCACCGGTCACGAGCGTCCGCCCTTTGATCCCTATTCCCGTCAGGGCGAGGATGTGGCCCGCGATGATGCCGGCGAAGCGGACAATGTGATCACCTTGCCCGGCCGTGGCGAGAACCCCGAGCCCTATGCCGATATCGACAAGATCGCCAAACCGGGTACCGAAGTGAACAAGGGTCTGCGCGCCATCCGTGACGCGTCGTCCGAATTCCACCCCGGAGAGTTCCTTACCGGCGCCAGAATGGCCTACGAGATGATCGTCATGGCGTTCGCCGATGGCGACCGCAAGACGCTGCGCAACCTTTTGTCCGCCGATGTCTATGACGGATTTGCCGCAGCACTCGACGAGCGCGAGGCGCGCGGCGAAACGGTGCAGACCAATTTCGTCGGCATCGATACGATCGACATTGTCGGCGCGCAGATGCGCGATTCGGAAGCCCATGTGACCGTGTCGGTCGTCAGCCAGCTTGTCTCGGCAACGCGCGGCAAGGATGGCGAGATCATCGAAGGCGATCCCGAAGCCGTCGCCGAGGTCAAGGATGTGTGGACCTTCATGCGCGACGTGCGCAGTGAAGCGCCCGACTGGAAGCTCGAAGCGACCGAAGCCGACGAATAGGCTGCGGCACGGGCGGCATCGCCATGTGGTCCCTGCGCCCGATCGCCTTCAATGACATGGCCGGTTGGGCGGGCGACGATCATCGCGCGGCGCTTGCGGCATTGGCGCGCCACACCGAAAAGCCCGTCGTTGAAACCTATCGGACCGGCAGGCTGGGCATTCCGCCCAAAACGTTGATGGAACTGGCCACCGAGGCGGCGGAGCCCGACGCCCGCACCGATCCGCGCGGGTTTTTCGAGAGCCGGTTTGTCCCGGTGCGTCTCGATCCCGGGCCCGGCGAGCGGGGCCTTGTGACCGGCTTTTATGAGCCCGAGCTTTCGGCCTCCCGTATTTGCACATCGTCTTTTGCCGTGCCGTTCCTGCGGCGACCGCCAGATCTAGTGCCCGTAGACGACAACAACCGGCCATCGGGCTTCGATCCGGAGATGCGCTTTGCGCGCCGCACTGACGATGGCGCGCTGACCGAACATCACGACCGGGCGGCGATCGAAGCCGGCGCGCTCGACGGGCAAAACCTTGAAATCGCCTATGTTACCGATCCGGTGGATGCCTTCTTCGTCCACATTCAGGGGGCAGCAAGCCTGACATTTGACGATGGCAGCGCCACGCGCATCACCTATGACGGCAAGACCGGTCACCCATTCACCGCCATTGGCGCGCTTCTCGTCGCGCGGGGCGAAATAGCGGCCGAAGCGATCTCGATGCAATCGATCCGCGCATGGCTGGCAAGCCATCCCGACAAGGCCGCCGGGCTGATGGCCGAAAACCGGTCCTACATCTTCTTCAAGGAAACGCCGCCAGGCCAGCCCGGCGACGGCCCGATTGCCGCCGCCAAGGTGCCGCTGACGGCCGGGCGTTCGCTCGCCGTCGACCGGCTTTTGCATACATTTGGCACACCGATATTTGTCGATGCCGAAAGGGATGAAGGCGTGCCCTTCCGACGGCTGATGATCGCGCAGGAAACCGGATCGGCGATCGTCGGGCCGGCGCGCGGCGACATTTTCTTCGGCACGGGCGCGGAAGCGGGCGAGGCGGCGGGCGGCGTCAAGTCGCCATGCACCTTCACGATTCTCGTTCCCCGTGACATGGTGGACCGGTTGCCGGAGGAATGGGCGCCGTGACCGAGCATCGCAAAACCCGAAAATCGACCCATCCGCTCAGCCTCGATGACCGCATCCTGTGGAACAAGGTGGCGCGGACGGTCAATCCGCTGGATCGGGCGCGGCATCGTCAGGCGCAGCAGGATGTGTGGGACGATTGGGTTGCCGGAGCCTTCGGCGACGATGAACCGACGCAACGGACGCCGACCAAGCCTCGTGCCGCGAGCGAACCGAAGCGGCCGGCACCACCGCCGGAACCCGTCCCCTCGGCCCCCCGCGCGACACGAGCACCGAGCCCCGCCCCCATCGAACAGCCGGTCTACAGGAAACTGTCGCGGGGCCGGACGCCGATCGACGCGAGCATCGATCTTCACAACATGAACCAGGACGAGGCGATGAGCCAGTTGCACCGCTTTCTGGTGCAGGCGCGGGCGCGCGAATGCCGCCACGTCCTGGTGATCACCGGCAAGGGCCGTTCGCCGCACAGCGACGGCGTACTGCGCCGCATGGTGCCGTTTTGGCTGTCGCGCGAGCCGTTCGCCGGCCTTGTCAGCGGTGTGCGGTCCGCCGCGCGCGGCCATGGTGGCGAGGGCGCGTTCTATGTCCGTCTGCGCAAGCCGGCCGAACCGCACGGGCACCGGAACCGATGACCCCGTTCGGCGAACGGTTGCGGGAACTGCGCGCCGAGCGCGGGGTGACTCAGAGGCAGATGGCGCAGGCGATCGGCGTCTCGCCCGCCTATCTGTCAGCGCTCGAACATGGCAAGCGCGGCACGCCGCGCTGGATCCTGGTGCAGGAGATCATCGCCTGCCTGAACATCATCTGGGACGAGGCCGACGAGTTGCAGCGGCTTGCGCTTCAGTCTGCACCGCGCGTGACGATCGACACGACCGAGCTGTCGCCGCGCGCGACCGAGCTGGCCAATTTGCTGGCGTCGGGGATCGATGTTCTGTCCGACGAGGCGATCGAAGATCTACGGCTGAGGCTCGATGCCGCAATTCGGCAATCGGAGCGATAGCTGAGGCTTTGCTTTTTCCCTCATCCTGAGGTGTGAGCGATCATCCCCTCTTCATTCGAGGCTCGCTGTACTCGCACCTCAAGATGAGGGGATGATCGGCGCGCCTCGAAGGGCGAGGGGAAAGCACAACCGGAACCTACAGAATGAACCGCGACAGGTCCGTGTTGCGGGCCAGCTCGCCGACATTGGTCTTCACATAATCGGCGTCGATCACCATCGTCGTGCCGGCCTTGTCCGGCGCTTCGAAGGAGATGTCGTCGAGGACGCGTTCCATCACGGTTTGAAGCCGCCGCGCGCCGATATTTTCGACCGAAGCATTCAGATCGACGGCGATGTCTGCCAGCGCATCGATCGCATCGTCGGTGAATTCGAGCGTCACCTCTTCGGTCGCCATCAGCGCGATATATTGCTTGATCAGGCTGGCCTCGGTCTCGGTCAGGATGCGGCGGAAATCGTCGCGCTCCAGCGCGCGCAGTTCGACGCGGATCGGCAGCCGCCCCTGCAGTTCCGGCAGAAGGTCCGAAGGTTTGGAGACGTGGAAGGCACCCGAGGCGATGAACAGCACGTGGTCGGTCTTCACCGGCCCGTATTTGGTCGCAACCGTCGTGCCTTCGACCAGCGGCAGCAGGTCGCGCTGCACGCCTTCGCGGCTGACGCCGCCTGACATACGGCCGTCGCCGGCTGCGATCTTGTCGATCTCGTCCAGAAAGACGATGCCGTCATTTTCGACCGAGCGCAGCGCCTCGGCCACCACCTGGTCCTCGTCCAGAAGCTTGTCGGACTCGTCAGCCACCAGAATGTCATGGCTCTCGCGCACGCTGGTCTTGATCTGCTTGGTGCGCTGGCCGAACGCCTTGCCCATGATCTCGCCCAGATTGATCATGCTCACATTGCCGCCGGGCATGCCGGGTATGTCGAAGCCGGGCATGCCGCCCTGACCCTGATCGGCCACCTCGATCTCGATTTCCTTGTCGTCGAGCTGGCCTTCGCGCAGCTTCTTGCGGAACGAATCGCGGGTCGCCGGGCTGGCATTCTTGCCGACCAGCGCTTCGAGCACGCGCTCTTCGGCGTTGATGCGCGCCTTGGCCTTGACCGCTTCGCGTTTCTTGTCGCGGACCAGTCCGATGCCCACCTCGACCAGATCGCGGATGATCTGTTCGACATCGCGGCCGACATAGCCAACTTCGGTGAACTTGGTCGCTTCCACCTTGATGAAGGGCGCGCCGGCAAGGCGGGCCAGGCGCCGGGAAATCTCGGTCTTGCCGACACCGGTCGGTCCGATCATCAAAATGTTCTTGGGCATCACCTCGTCACGCAGATCGTCGGCGAGCTGCTGGCGCCTCCAGCGATTGCGCAGCGCGATCGCGACGGCGCGCTTGGCGTCCTTCTGTCCGATAATATGGCGGTCGAGTTCCGAGACGGTCTCCCGGGGCGAGAAATTGGTCATGTGGTGTGCACTCTGATGGGGGGAAGTTTGTCGAGCAGCGATGTGGGGAGGGTCGGGCGGATGATCAAGCCGCGGATGCGTTGCCACCCCGCGCCGAACACCATGATCAGCGCGCCGACGACGAGCAGGATCAGCGCAAAAGGCGGAATTCCGGTCTGGTTGGCGGCCGAATTGACCAGATAATAGATACCGAGCGACCCGAAATAGGCCAGCGTCGGGATCAGCAGTGAACGCCGGTCGATGGCGAGCGCCACATAGACGAAGACCGTGATCAGAACCGCCAGCATGACCATTGCGCTCACGCCCGGCTCGATTTCGCCGAAGACGACGTCCTGACCCGTCGACATTATGAACAGCGGATGGACCAGCAGTGGCGCCGAAATCACGTGCAGCCAGAAGGCGCAGTCGGACCAGACCGTCACACGCTCCCGGTCGCGCAGATCGAACATCACGCCGACCGTGAAGATGACGAGCCCGGAAATCAGCGGCATGTAAAGCGCGTTGCGCAACAGTTCCGGCAGATCGTCGAGCGCCGGCAGGTAGAGCCGGCCTTCGGTCACACCGTCATAAAGGAACAGCGTCACGTAGAAGAAGGCCAGCGCCGTCAGGCAGAGCGCGATCGCGCCTGCCATGATCGGCACGCGAAAGCGCCAGAAATAGAGTGCTGCCGCCAGGACAATTCCGCCCAGCAAAACCGTGCCCGCAATGCCCAATTGCGGGCGCATGGCGGCCAGTTGCAGCGGGTTTTCCGGCATCGCGATGCCGTAGCCGGAGACCACCCATTCGGTAAGAATCGCCTGGATGGCGAACAGAAAGCCCAGACCGATGACGGTCGAGGCCAGCCGCATGCGGTGCTGACGCGTAACGAACTCGGCAACGGCCCACAGGAACACCGCCATGATTGCGAACACCGTCAGCGTTTGCTCGCCGACAACGGTCATCAGCGCCGCGAACAGGCCGGCGCTGAGCATGACGACGCCGATGGTGACGAACACATCATTACCGCCGCCGATCAGGCGCATGTTCTCGTCGATGCTTGGCGCCGGCGGGCGGTTCGCCTCGGCATCGAGCGTGCCATCGGCAAGGGCGATCAGCCGGTCCCGCTGGCCGGCATCGATTATGCTGCGGCTGACCGCATCGTCCAGTTGCGCGCGTGACAGCATTCAGTGTCTCCGTTGGTCGATGTTTTGGTGATCGTAGCGCATGATGAGGAAATCGCCGGTCTGCCCCGAAAGGGCTTCGGCCGGCCGGAAACCGGCCTTTTCATAGGCGCGCACGGCACGCGCGTTTTTCAGCTCCGGGTCGATCAGGATCGCGCGATGGCCCTTTTGCCAGAGCATCTCGGCCATCGTCCGGACCACGGCCGATCCGATGCCTTTCGACAGTGATTCCGCTTCAGCAATGAACAGATCAATGCCCACCGCGCCCTCGGGCAGCATGTCGAGCCATGGGTTTTCGGCAAGCTGATCGGGCGTTTTGTTGTCGTCGAAGAACGAATATTGGATGTAGCCGGCCGGCACACCGTCCAGTTCGAAAATGAACGGCCGGGTGGTGTCGCGGCCGTCCAGCTTAGCCCTCATACGTCCGATCTGCCGATCCACATCGCCCCACCATTGACGCACATGGTCCCGCGCCAGCCATTGGGCGAGCATCGGCAAATCCCCGGTTGTTACCGGGCGCAACCGGATGTCGGATGCATCAGCCTTCATCCAGCGTTTCCATCACCAGATTGTCGTTGGTGTAGACGCATATGTCGGCGGCGATTGCCATCGCCTTGCGGGCGATGGTTTCCGCATCATGATCGCCGTCCGCCAATGCGCGGGCGGCCGCAAGCGCATAATTGCCGCCCGATCCGATCGCCATCACGCCATGTTCGGGTTCCAGCACGTCGCCATTGCCCGTTACGCACAGCGACACGTCCTTGTCGGCGACCAGCATCAGCGCTTCCAGATTGCGCAGATATTTGTCCGTGCGCCAGTCTTTGGCCAGTTCCACGCAGGCGCGCATCAGCTGGTTGGGATATTGTTCGAGCTTCTTCTCGAGCCGTTCGAGCAGCGTGAAGGCGTCGGCCGTCGCGCCGGCAAAACCGGCGATCACCTGGCCATCCTTGCCGATGCGGCGCACCTTTCGGGCATTGCCCTTCATCACGGTTGCCTGGCCCATGGTCACCTGCCCGTCGCCGGCGATGACCACCTTGCCGCCCTTTCGGACGGTCACGATCGTCGTCGCGTGCATGGAGGGCAGTCCGTTTTGTTCGCTCATCTCTTCGTCCTTGTTGAACCGTTGCGCCCTATGTAGGTGGCGCTCCGGTCCATGCAATCCGGGCCTTCGCCCGGCTGGCGTTTGCGCCCGTCGCTTGGTAAGAGGCGCCCGATCAACCCGGAGTGCAAGGTGATGAGCGCGCGCACGGCCACCGTCAACCGCAAGACCAATGAAACCGACATCGCTGTGTCCGTCGACCTGGACGGCACCGGCGAACGGTCGATTGCGACCGGAATCGGCTTTTTCGACCATATGCTGGACCAGCTGTCGCGCCATTCGCTGATCGACATGACCGTCAAGGCGACCGGTGACACCCATATTGACGATCACCACACGGTCGAGGATGTCGGCATCGCGCTCGGCCAGGCGATCAACGAGGCGCTTGGCGACCGGCGCGGCGTGACGCGCTATGCCAGCCTCGATCTTGCCATGGACGAGGCATTGACGCGTGCCGCGCTCGATGTCTCTGGCCGGCCGTTCCTTGTCTGGAAGGTGGACTTCACCGCGCCCAAGATCGGCACGTTTGACACCGAGCTTGTGCGCGAGTTCTTTCAGGCGCTGAGCCAGCATGCCGGCATTACGCTGCATGTCGAGAACTTTTATGCCGCCAACAGCCACCATATTGCCGAGACCTGCTTCAAGGCGGTGGCACGTGTGCTTCGGACCGCGGTCGAGATCGATCCGCGGCAGGCCGGCGCCATTCCGTCCACCAAAGGTTCTTTGAGCGGGTAGATCCATGGCACGCTATGTGATCCTGCGGCACGAGGACCGGACACCGCCGCGTGGCCGGGCGCCGGTCCTGATCGTCAGAGACGGCTGGTCGTGGATCGGTTTCATCGTGCCGCTGTTCTGGCTCCTGTGGCACAGGCTTTGGTTTGCGGCATTCGGCGTTTTCGCTGCCTCTCTGGCCATCGCGCTGTTGGCGCAGAACCCGCAATGGGCATCGCTCGCCCTTCCGTTCAACCTGTTGGTCGGGATTTTTGTGGGACTGGAAGGGCAAGGCTGGCGGATCGGCGCAGCCCGCCTGCGCGGTTACCGGCTGGCCGATGTCGTCGAAGCGGACACGCAAGAGGCCGCCGAGTTGCGGTTTGCCGACATGACGAGCGATGGACCGGACGAAGCGTCACTTGCCGCCGCGATGGTGCCCGGTCGCGGGCTGGCGGCCGCCGAAGCGCCCGATTTCCTCTTTGCCGCGCCGGGCGGAGTGAACCGCTGATGCGCGTCGCGATCATCGATTACGGCTCGGGCAACCTGCGCTCCGCCCATAAGGCGTTCGAACGCGCTGCCCGCGAGCGGGGCATTGGCGCGGAGATCGAAGTCACCGCCGATGCTGACCGCGTCGCATCTGCCGACAGCGTCGTTCTGCCGGGCGTTGGCGCCTATGCCGATTGCCGTGCCGGCCTTGATGCCGTGCCCGGCATGCATGATGCGATCGACGACGCCGTCATCGCCAAAGGGCGACCATTTCTGGGTATCTGCGTCGGCATGCAGCTCATGTCGACGCGCGGGCTCGAAAAGACGGTGACGCCCGGTTTCGACTGGATCAAGGGCGACGTGACGCTGATGACACCGTCCGATCCGGCGCTGCGCATCCCGCAGATTGGCTGGAACACGCTGGATGTGCGGCGCGACCACAAGCTGTTCGCCGGCATCCCGACGGGTCCGGACGGCCTGCACGCCTATTTTGTTCATTCCTATCATCTGGCCGCGGCGGAGGGCGCCGACATTGTTGCTACATGCGGCTATGGCGGGCCGGTGACGGCGGCGGTCGTGCGCGACAATATGGCCGGAACCCAGTTCCACCCCGAAAAGAGCCAGACGCTTGGCCTGGCCCTGATCGGTAATTTCTTGGAGTGGGCGCCATGAGTCAGACCAAGATTCTCTTCCCCGCCATAGACTTGAAAGACGGCCCAGCGCGGCGCCCGCAGCGGCCTGTCCGCGAGGACGCGCGAACGAAAAAGGGTACTGGCCATGTCTAAGATCCTTTTTCCCGCCATAGACCTCAAAGACGGCCAATGCGTTCGGCTGAAGCTCGGCGACATGGATCAGGCGACGGTCTACAATGACGATCCCGCCGCGCAGGCCAAAGCCTTCGAGGATGAAGGGTTTCGTTGGCTGCATGTGGTCGATTTGAACGGTGCATTTGAGGGCGAAAGCGTCAATGGTGACGCCGTCGATGCGATCCTGTCGGCCACGAATAACCCGGTCCAGCTCGGCGGCGGCATCCGCACACTGGCCGATATCGAACGCTGGCTCAACAAGGGCCTCGCCCGGGTGATCCTCGGCACGGTTGCGGTGCGCAATCCGGACCTTGTCCGGGAAGCCTGCCGCGCCTTTCCCGACAGGATCGCCGTCGGCATCGACGCGAAAGGCGGCAAGGTTGCCGTCGAGGGCTGGGCCGAGGCGTCCGAACTCGGCGCCATCGAACTGGCGCATCGGTTCGAAGGCGCGGGTGTCGCCGCCATCATCTTCACCGACATCGATCGCGACGGCGTGCTCACCGGCATCAACTGGGACGCGACCATCGATCTGGCCGAAGCGGTCTCGATCCCGGTGATCGCTTCGGGCGGCATGGCGTCGCTCGCCGACGTGGTCCGGATGGTCATGCCCGATGCTGAACGGCTCGAAGGCGCCATTTCCGGCCGCGCGCTCTATGATGGGCGTATCGACCCGCAGATCGCGCTCGGTGTGCTCGAAGGCATCCTGCCGCCTGACGAGGGTCTGTTCACCTGAACGGTCCGGCACCGCCGAATTTACCACAGCATGAACTTCCGCGCTGCCGTTAACCCCTGATGCGCCGACCTGATGTACTGAACGGCCTCCATTCTCCGAAGGATGATGGCAGGTCATGAAAAAGATTGTCGCGGCGAAACTGCACGGAATCTACATCACCGAGTGCGAACTGAACTATCATGGTTCGATCACGCTCGATCCGGACCATTGCGAACTGGCCGGCATCATGCCGATGGAGTTCGTCGAGATCTGGAACAAGCAGTCCGGTGCGCGGATCTCGACCTATGTGATCTATGGCGAGCGCGGCTCGAACTGCTGCATCGTCAATGGCGCCGCCGCCCGCACCTGTCAGGCCGGCGATCAGATCATCATCTGTTCGTCAGACTATCGCGACGCGTCGGCCCTGACGGAGATGACGCCAAAAGTGGTGACGTTCGAACGCGACAATTCGGTTGCCGAGGTCCTCGAATACCGCACGCGACGCAATGCACGCGGCTGGTATGATTTCGAGATCGTCGATCTGGCAACCGAAGAAAAGCAGCCGATCCCGCTGATGGGACGAGCCGCCAACTGACCGGCGGCGTGTTGCCAGCGCCCGGCCGCGGCGCCTATATGGCGCCGCGATATCACAATGCGCCAGCCGGATCACGCCATGACCATGAAAGCCCGTGTCATTCCCTGCCTTGACGTCAAGGACGGCCGTGTCGTCAAGGGCGTCAACTTTGTCGACCTGATCGATGCGGGCGATCCGGTCGAGGCGGCCAAGGCCTATGACGCCGCCGGCGCCGACGAACTGTGCTTCCTCGACATTACCGCTTCATCCGATGATCGTGAGACGATCTTCGATGTGGTCGCGCGTACGGCTGAACACTGTTTCATGCCGCTGACGGTGGGCGGGGGTGTCCGCACGATCGAGGACATTCGCAAGCTGCTCCTCGCCGGCGCCGACAAGGTCTCGATCAACACGGCGGCGGTCAAGAACCCGCAATTTGTCGCCGAGGCTGCCGACAAGTTCGGCAATCAGTGCATCGTCGTCGCCATCGACGCCAAGAAAGTGTCCGGCGCGGGTGAGCCCGACCGCTGGGAAATCTTCACCCATGGCGGCCGCGAGCCGACAGGGATCGACGCCATCGAATTTGCCAGGAAGGTCGTCGATCTGGGTGCCGGCGAGATATTGCTCACTTCGATGGACCGGGACGGGACCAAGGCGGGCTTCGACATCGCATTGACGCGCGCCATAGCTGACGCCGTGCGCGTGCCGGTGATCGCCTCGGGCGGCGTCGGCAATCTCGATCATCTGGTGGAGGGCGTTCGCGACGGCCATGCCACGGGCGTTTTGGCCGCTTCGATCTTCCATTTCGGCACATACACGATCGGCCAAGCCAAAGCGCATATGGCGGATGCCGGGCTTGAAGTGCGCCTTGATCCTGCGGCATGAACAGCCATGGCTTTCACCCTGAACGACCTTGAAACGATCATCGTTGCGCGCGCCAAGGCCGATCCTGCCGAAAGCTGGACGGCCAGGCTCGTCGCCGCCGGACCGGAACGGGCTGCCAAGAAACTCGGTGAGGAGGCGGTCGAAACGGTGATCGCCGCGCTCGGCGATGATCGGGACGCGCTCGTCGCCGAAAGCGCCGATCTTCTTTATCACTGGCTGGTCGTCTGCCATGCCCGTGGCGTCGCGCTCAATGACGTTCTCGCCGAGCTTGAACGCCGTACCGCCCAAAGTGGACTTGCGGAGAAGGCCGCGCGCGACGCATAAAGGCGCTCCGAGTTGCCGACCGACGGGGATCGACCCATGGATCGCACCGCCGATAGCTCCGATCAGCGTGCCGGACTTGCGCCGGACAGTCTCGATGCGGTTGCCGATGGCATGTCCCTGGCGGACCAGTTGTCCGGCGGCGACCTCTCGCCCTACCGCCATTTCACCGCGACCAAATGGGCCGAGTTCCGCGCCGATACGCCGCTCACGCTGAGCGCCGACGAGGTCAAGCGCCTGCGTTCGCTCAACGACCCGGTCGATCTCGAAGAGGTCCGCCGGATTTATCTTTCCATCTCCCGACTTTTGTCGGCTCATGTCGAGGCATCGCAGGAGCTGTTTCGCCAGCGCAAGCGGTTCCTGAACTTTCCCGAGGCGATCAAGACGCCCTACATTATCGGCATCGCCGGATCGGTAGCGGTCGGCAAGTCGACCACCGCGCGCGTCTTGAAGGAGCTGCTGTCGCGCTGGCCGTCCAGCCCCAAGGTGGACCTGATCACCACAGATGGTTTCCTGCTGCCCAATGCGGACCTACGCGAACGCGGGCTGATGGAACGCAAGGGTTTTCCCGAAAGCTATGATGTGGGCGCGATCCTGCGGTTCCTGTCGGCGATCAAGGCGGGCGAGCAGACGGTCAAGGCGCCGCTTTATTCGCACCTGACCTACGATGTGTGCGAAGGTGTCTACAAGACGATCGACCGGCCGGACATCCTGATCTTCGAGGGCATCAACGTGCTCCAAGTGCGCGATCTGCCCGAAGACGGACGGACGATTCCCTTCGTCTCGGATTTCTTCGACTATTCGATCTATATCGATGCGGACGACGATTTGATCCACTCATGGTATGTGGACCGCTTCATGAAGCTGCGGCAGACGGCGTTTCAGGACCCGCAATCCTTCTTCCATCGCTATTCGCAACTCTCCGAAGACGCCGCACGCGCTATCGCCGAGGGGCTGTGGGCGAACATCAATTTGCGAAACCTGCGCGAGAATATCCTGCCGACCCGGCCGCGTGCCGATCTGATCCTGCGCAAGGGTTCGGACCATCTGGTCGATTCCGTGTTGCTCCGAAAACTATAGCCGGCAAATCGCACAGGTGAGTTTGCCGGCTATGGAACGGTGACGCGCCTCAGCGTCAGATTGATCCGGCCGGGCTTCTCAAGAAGCATCGACGTGCCCGGATAAATCCGGTCGACGCCGTGAAAAGCGAGCCGGCTGGCGCCGCCCAGAACGATGACATCGCCGGAAACAAGGCGCAGAGAGACGGTCTTGCCGCCGCGCTTGGTGCCGCCGATGCGGAACAGGCAATCATCGCCCAGCGAGATCGACAGAACTGGTGCGTTGAAATCGGCTTCGTCCCGGTCCTGGTGCAGGCCCATTTTCGTTTCGGGCGCGTAGAAGTTGATCAGGCAGGCTTCCGGCGGATGCGCATAACCGGAAAGCTCCGACCAGAGTTCCAGAAGCTGTGGCGGCATGGACGGCCAAGTCGCGCCGGTGACCGGATGGGTTGCCTGATAGCGATAGCCGCGCTCCTTGTCGGTCACCCAGCCGAGCGGGCCGCAATTGCTCATTCGCACGCTCATCGGTTTGCCCGTGCGCGGCATGACGGGCACGAATAGGGGCGCCTGCGAGACGACGGCGCGGATTTCGTCAACGAGCTCCGCCTGCGCCTGAGGATTCAGAGCGCCGGGAATATGGCGCACGCCGTCCGGCAGCGCAGTCACGCCGGCGCTTCCCGCACAAGGGCTTCGATTGCCTCAGTCATAGCGCAGGTCGGTCGCCTTGCCGCCGAACACGCGGTAGGCGTAGATCGAATAGATGGCGATGACCGGTATGACGACCATCGCGCCGACCAGCACGATCATCAGGCTCTCGGGCGCCGCCGCCGCTTCGTAGATCGTCGTCCGCTCCGGTACCACATAGGGGTAGAACGAGTAGGCGAGCCCGAAAAAGCCCAGCACCATGATCGCCGTCATCGCAATGAAAGGGAGCAGGGAAAACCGGTCGTTGCGGTCGGGCAGATGCGCCAATTGCCAGAACAGGTAACCGAACAGGATCGCAGTCATCAGCGGCAGTGGCGCCAGCGCCACGATCGAGGGCACCGAGAACCATTTGTCGAAGATGCGCGCGCTGGCAAATGGGGTCGCCAGCGAAATCGCCACCATGCCGACCATCGCAAGGATGAGCGCGCGGCGCATCCAATTGACGGCGCGTTTCTGCAGATCGCCGTCTGTCTTGTGGATTAGCCAGGCCGCGCCGATCGCCGCATAGGCCGCGGTCAGGCACAAGGCTACGACCAGCCCGAACGCCACAGTGGCTCCATCGCCATTGAGCCCCAGCACATAGGCGCCGAGCATGTAGCCCTGGCTGAGCGCAGTGACCAGCGAGCCGGCAAAAAACACCCGGTTCCACAGCCATTTTTCCTCGTCCGTCGCCTTGGCGCGAAACTCGAACGCCACGCCGCGCGCGATCAGGCCGATCAGCATGATGGCGACCGGCAGGTAAAGTTCGGTCAGGATCACGCCATGGGCAACCGGAAAGGCGACCAGCAAAATGCCGATCGCCAGGACCAGCCATGTCTCGTTGGCGTCCCAGAAGGGGCCGATCGAGGCGATCATCCGGTCGCGGTCCTCGACGGGCGCCACGGCAAACAGGATACCGACACCCAGATCAAAACCGTCCAGGATCACATAGACAAGGATGGAAATCCCCATCAGCCCGGCGAAGATGACCGGCAGGTACGGATACAAAAGCGTCACGTCCATCGCCGTCACTCCGCCGGCTGGGGCATCGCGTCTTTGCCGCCCGGGATTGCAGTGCCGCCCGCAGGGCCGGGCTCCGGCCGTTCATCGCCCTGTCTGGCTGCCTTGACGGCCAGCCGGATGATGACGAAGCCATAGGCGCCGAGCAGCAGCACATAGACGGCGAGATAGGCCAGAAGCGTCGACAGAACCATGCCGCCGGCAACCGGGCCGAGCGCGTCCTTTGTGGTCATCACGCCTGTGACGAGCCAGGGCTGCCGGCCGATTTCGGTGACGTACCAGCCCGACAGGGTGGCGACCCAGCCGCTGACGGCCATCGGCACGAAGCCGAGCGCCAGCCAGCGCGGCAGCGGATCGGCAGTGCCGCCGCGCCGCCACAGGAAGAAGGTGCCGGTCCATGCCATGACCAGCATCAGGACGCCTGTGCCGACCATGATGCGGAAACCCCAGAAGACTGGCGCCACGGGTGGGTGCTTGATCGTGCCGTCTTCGAGCCCGAAATCATTGAGGCCCGGCACTTCGCCATCCAGAGAATGGGTCAGGATCAGGCTCGCAAGGCCGGGAATCTTCACCTGGAAATGGTTCTCGCGGGCTTCTTCGTCCGGCAGCGCGAACAGGATCAGCGGCGCGCGGCTTTGGGTTTCCCAATGGCCTTCCATAGCCGCGATCTTGGCGGGCTGGTGCTCGAGCGTGTTCAGCCCGTGCATGTCGCCGGCCAGGATCTGGACCGGGATCAGGATTGCGCCGAGCACGATGCCCGTGTTCAGCGCCTTGCGCAGCGCCGGCGTCCGGTCGCCGAGCAGATAGCGCAGCGCCGAGATGCCTGCGATCAGGAACGCGACCGTCAAGCCCGATGCCAGAAGCATGTGCGCGAGCCGATAGGGCATGGACGGATTGAAGATGATGGCGAACCAGTCGGTCGCATGGGCAACGCCATCGCGCATTTCAAAGCCCGCCGGCGTCTGCATCCAGGAATTGAGGACCAGGATCCAAAACGCGCTCATCGTCGTGCCGAACGCGACGAGGAAGGTTGCCAGCGTATGGATGCGGTTCGAAACGCGCCGGAAGCCGAACAGCATGATGCCGACAAACACCGCCTCCAGGAAAAAGGCGGTCATGATCTCATAGGCCAGCAAAGGACCGGCAATGTTGCCGACGGTTTCCATGAAACCGGGCCAGTTCGTGCCGAACTGGAAGCTCATGGTGATGCCCGAGACAACGCCCATCGCAAAGGACAGGGCGAACACCTTCACCCAGAAGAAATAGGCGTCCATCCAGGCCGCATCGCCCGAGCGGTGGTAGCGCAGCTTGAAATAGAACAGCACCCAGCCGAGCGCGATGGTGATCGTCGGAAACAGGATGTGGAACGAGATGTTCGCCGCGAACTGGATGCGCGACAGAATGAACGGGTCGAAAGCGGTGGTATCCATGACTAAGCCTTTCGAGGCCGGATATGGATGCCGCACCGCACAAAGGGGATAGGACACGCTGCCGCATGAAACAATGTTGGCGGAATCGTCCGACGGCACGATCGGATCCAAGCGGCATGCGAAGGCAAAGACGGCTCAACCGCGATTGCCGACGGTTTGCAGGTCAGTTGTGCCCGGTCAGTGCGGCCACCTTCTTGGAATGGGCGACCGCTTCAGTGCCGCCGGTCGTCTTGGTATAGAGATCGAGCGCATCGTCCTCGTCGGTCACCGGTGTGAGCGCGGTGTCGGTATAGTCCTTTGATGCCGGATCGCGGGCGATCCGCACCGCCCAGATCGTGGCTCGGGCGATCGCCAGACCGAACAGGACGTGGGTGCGCACCGTGTCCCAGGCAAAACGCGACCAGAAAATGAGCGGGTTCTCAGCGGGTCGCTCCGGACGGCGCTCGCTGGGGTGGCGCAGGCGCAATATGCCCGATTCCAGCGGATGGACGTCTTCGAGGCGGATCGTCGTCTCGAACTGGACCAGCAGTTTGACGAGGCTCGCGATCGGCACGCCCGTCGCGGCCGCCCGCCGCAGCAACGTCTTCATGTGGGCCGGCGTGTAATAGAGCCGCCACGCCTCGTAATAGATGGCTTCCCACTCGCCCCGGCTCATCTGCGCATGATCGGTCACCACATGGTGCAGATCATAGGCGTTGAGATCGGCGCTCATGTCGACGCCCTTCTCCCACAACACCTTGTGGTCCTCGGAACCGGGCAACGGCGTCAGGTTGAAGAATTCGATAATGTCGAGCGGCAGCTCTTCCTGCAAAATCTTGATGTCGCGCCGGATCGTTTCAGGCGTGTCGGCGGGAAAGCCCAGAATGTAGCCGGCGAGCGTGATGATGCCCTGTGCCTTCCAGGCGAGCAGCATCTTGCGGTACTCGGTGATCTTGTTCTGGCGCTTCTTGGCGGCGATCAGATTGTCTGGATTGACGTTTTCAAGCCCGATGAAGACGCGCGTCACGCCGGCGCGCTTGGCCTTTTCGACGAAACCGTCAATCTTGTGGCACAGCGTATCGACCTGGATCATCAGGCCGAGCGGGATGCCGTCTTCCTCGCGCAGCTTGATCAGCCGATCGAAGATCGATTCCCATTCGCGGTTGCGGGCGAAATTGTCGTCGGTGATGAAGAATTTGTGGATGCCCTGTTCCCAGTTCAGCCGCACCAAGCGCTCGACATCGTCCGCCGACCGGTAGCGCGACTTGCGGCCCTGCACATTGATGATCGTGCAGAAGGAGCACTGGTATGGACAGCCCCGGCCGGCATCGAAGCTGGTCGAATGGCCGACCGTGCGTTCGACATAGCGCTTGGGCAGGAAAGGGGCCGGCGTGCCCTCGATGCCGGGCAGGTCGTTCATATAGTCATAGACCGGTTGAAGCCGGCCTTGAGCGGCATCCGACAGGATGACGTCAAACCGGCCCTCGGCTTCGCCCGTGAACATGGAAACGCCGAGATCGCGGCAGGCGTCGAGATCGACCGCGTGACCGTCGAGCATGGCCAGGCACCCGGATACATGAAAACCGCCCATGGCCACCTGAATGCCGGCGGCGCGGAACTGACGGGCCAGATCGAGCGCGCGGGGATATTGGTTCGACTGCACGCCGACCAGCGCCACCATGCCGAAATTGTTGTTGTCCGCGAACCGCTTGACGAGCCGGTCGACATCGATGCGCGTGTTGGTTTCGTCCATGGCGTCGATCTCGATCGCCGTATCCGGACCCAACACGCGCGCCTCGGCGCACTCAGCGGCGATGCCATAGACGGCGGCCAGCGAATTGGACGGGATGATCGACCGCCACCAGCGGATGACATAGCCATCGGCACCATAGTGCGACGGCTTGATCAGAACGAGCTGAAATCGGCGTTTGGCAATGTTGGGCGTCTGCAGCACGAGGCCATCCCCCTGACGGACGGTTTGGCGCCTTCTACCATAGGCTGAGAGGGAAGGCGACCGTCGTTCGCCAAGGCGCCGATGGTGATGCGAAAGCTATGCCATGCCGGTCTTGCCGCAGCGCGGGCAGGCCATGTTGCGCTTGAAGTAATTGACCCGCGTCTGCGGCCCGTGCTTGCGCGCCAGCGCCGGTATGTCGAGGATCTTGGTATGCGTGCAATGGCTGCACTCGAACATCACCACCTGGCCGGATCGCGCCAGATCCTCCAGTGTCCAATAGCCGGGCACACCCAGAAAATCGTCGGATGACGCCATGGCGGCCCTCCCACGTCATTGGCCGAGCGTGTCGCACCGGTCATCCGCCGGCCGGTCAGATGTCCAGGTTTGCCACCGACAGCGCATTGTCCTGGATGAATTCGCGACGCGGCTCCACTTCATCGCCCATCAGCCGGCTGAACAGCGAATCCGCGTCCGTTGCATCATTCACCTTCACCTGCAGGAGCGACCGCGCTTCGGGGTCGAGCGTCGTTTCCCAGAGCTGCTCGGAGTTCATTTCGCCCAAGCCCTTGTAGCGCTGCAGCGTCAGCCCCTTGCGGCCAGTCTCGAAGATAGTCTCGATCAGCGCCATCGGGCCGGTGATGGTCTGGAAGTTTTCCTTGCGGCGCAGGGTCGCCGGCACATCGAACGCGCCGTCGAACCGCGGCGTCAGCCCTTTGAGAGCCCGTGCATCGGCCGACTGGATCAGCCCGGCATCGATGAGCACCGCCTCCTTGACGCCCCTGACCGTGCGCTCGAACACAAACCCGCCATCGCCTTCGTTGGAGGGATTGATGCGCCCGGCCCAGCCGCGCTCGGTCTCTTCGGATATCGTGTCGAGACGGGTCGCCACCTGTGCGGCGACGTCGGCGGCCCTGCCCAGATCGCTCAAAAGCGCCGGATCGAGAGCCCCGCCCAGCCAGGCCTGTTCCACGACCGCCCGGTCATAGCGCGAGTGCAAACCCTGAAGCAGCGTACGGCCCTGCAGGCTTGTCTCGATCAGCGCGCGCAGATCGTTGCCGGTGCGCACATCGCCGTCGCCGGTCTCAAGGCTGGTGTCTTCCAGCCCCACATCGATCAGATAATCCTCCAGCGCCTGCTCGTCTTTCAGATATTGCGAAGACTTGCCGCGGGTCACCTTGTAGAGCGGCGGCTGGGCGATATAGAGGTGCCCGCGCTCGATGATTTCGGGCATCTGCCGGAAGAAGAAGGTCAGCAGCAGCGTCCGGATGTGGGCGCCATCGACGTCCGCATCCGTCATGATGATGATCTTGTGATAGCGCAGCTTGTCCGGGTCAAATTCGTCCTTGCCGATGCCAGCGCCAAGCGCGGTGATCAGCGTGCCGACTTGGTCGGAACTCAGCATCCGGTCGAACCGTGCCCGCTCGACATTGAGGATTTTGCCACGCAGCGGCAGGATCGCTTGGTTCTTGCGCGAGCGGCCCGATTTCGCCGAGCCGCCGGCTGAATCGCCCTCGACGATAAAGATCTCCGACTTGGCCGGATCGCGCTCCTGGCAGTCCGCCAGCTTGCCGGGCAGCGAGGTGATATCGAGCGCGCCCTTGCGGCGGGTGAGTTCGCGGGCCTTGCGTGCCGCTTCGCGCGCCGCCGCCGCTTCGACCACCTTGCCGACCAGCGTCTTGGCTTCAGCCGGGTTTTCCTCGAGCCATTCGCCCAGCGTCTCGTTGACGAGGCTCTCGACGACGGGCCGAACCTCCGACGAGACCAGCTTGTCCTTGGTCTGCGAGGAGAATTTCGGGTCCGGCACTTTCACGGAAAGGACGCAGGTCAGCCCTTCGCGGCAATCATCGCCGGTCAGCGACACCTTCTCTTTTTTGGCAAGGCCCGAACTCTCCGCATAGCCGTTGACCTGGCGGGTCAGCGCGCCGCGAAATCCGGCCAGATGCGTGCCGCCGTCCCTTTGCGGGATGTTGTTGGTGAAGCAAAGCACGTTTTCGTGGTAGCTGTCGTTCCACCACAATGCCGCCTCGACCGTGATGCCGTCCTTCTCGCCGGCGATGACGATCGGCGTTTCGATCAGCGGTTTCTTGGCCCGGTCGAGATAGCGCACGAACGCTTCCAGCCCGCCATCATAGACCAGATCCACCTCCCGCCGATCCGCATGGCGCGCGTCGGTCAGGATGATGCGGACACCCGAATTGAGGAACGCCAGTTCGCGCAGACGGTGTTCGAGCGTATCGAACGAGAACTCGGTCCTGGTGAACGTGTCCGACGAGGGAAGGAATGTGATCTCGGTGCCGGTGTAATCGCCCGCATCGCCGGTAACGGCCAGCGGCGCATCGGCGACGCCGTGCGTGAAGCTCATTTCGTGGAACTTGCCGTTGCGCCCGATCTTCATCTTGAGCGACACAGACAGCGCGTTGACCACCGAGACGCCGACACCGTGTAGGCCGCCCGACACCTTGTAGGAGTTCTGGTCGAATTTCCCGCCGGCGTGAAGCTGGGTCATGATCACCTCGGCCGCCGAAACGCCTTCGCCCTCGTGAATGTCGACAGGAATGCCGCGCCCATTGTCGGTGACCGTCACCGATCCGTCGGGATTGAGCGTCACCGTCACCCGGTCGGCATGGCCGGCCAGCGCCTCGTCGATGGCGTTGTCGACCACCTCATAGACCATGTGATGCAGGCCGGACCCGTCGTCGGTATCGCCGATATACATGCCCGGGCGCTTGCGCACCGCATCAAGGCCCTTCAGCACCTTGATCGATTCGGCGCCATAGTCGCCATTGCCGGTTGCGGAGGGGTCATCGGCAGTGTGTGGTTGATCGCTCATACGGGCCTTTATTGTGTCTGTCGCGAAGCGCGTGTTTGCTGGCGCGAATCAACGGGCCAATTGCCCCGAATATATAGGCTTTTGCGGGTCCGAATCCAAATCGGTGGCGCAGTTTGCGGGGGATAGAGTCACCGTTCGCGCCGGCGGTCGGTCCCGTCTGGCAGCACTCTGTCGGGCAGGCTGCCAAGTTATTGAATTTATTGTTTGTTTACCATGCCTCTTTCAGCATGCTTGGATCGTTCCACGTTCAGGCGAGGACACGCATGACCGACATCAGCGATTTCGAGCGGCAACTGACCGGATATGGGCTGACCACGGCGCACATTCTTTACCGCTTGCCCGACCATCCCGGCATCCTTCAGACCTTCATCTGGCAGCATTACGATCTGGCCCCGGACTTTCCCGAAATGTACCGGTTCCTGGACTTTTGGGAAGACAATCTGGACGGCCCGCTTCATTCGGTGCGTTACGCGCACAAGCGGCTGATCAGCCCCGGCGAATGGCGCAAGGTGGACGGCGAAATCATCCTGCACTGACGGACGGTGCGGGCCAGCGTAATCATGCCTTTCAGGCCGCCTTGGCCGGCCGTTGCTCGCCCGTCGCGACGGTTTCGGGCTGGACAGCATCTGGCCGGCTTCTGTGACCCTTTGCCATCGGCCTGCGCGACAGGCGCGGGCGCCACACGCCCAGAACGACATTGGCCGCCGACAACGCCATCACGGTCCAAAGTGCGGCCCATTCATAGGCGACGGCTCTTTCGAGGAGTTCGGAGCCGGCCTCGCCGCTGGCAACCCGTTCCGCCACCGTTGCCGCATGATCGGCCTGCGCCGCGATCACGGTCAGAACGCCCTTGAACATCAAGATGCCCATCGCCGCCTTGAGCAGCACCCAGCCCTTGTCGATGAACGGCTTGTGCACGGCCATCGACAGGAGCCCCGACACCAGCGCGATCGCCAGCGACGGAACCAGGACATAGTCGCTGATGGCGGCAATCGCCTGCCGCAGGGCGCTGTAGGACCCGGGGGTCTCGGGCTGTGCCACGAGGAGAAGCACCATGTGCGCGGCAAGTCCGCCGATCAGCCCGCAGGCCGCTATCGTGTGCAGAATTTTCAAGGTCTTGCGCATGCGCCCTCCTTCTCGGCGTTGCCGATCACCTTACAGGGCTTGAGGGGACCATTCAAAGGCCGGCTGCGCTGCTACGGAACCCTGCCTCGTCCGCGTTGCGTTCCTCGATCGTACCCACTCATGTCTGTTCTCTTGGTGCCAAGAGTGGGCGGGCCTGTCTTGACAAGCGGCCAGCGCCACCGATCTGTTGGCTATGCCCGGGCTACGCGCCAAAAAATCGCGTCTTCCCGCAGGCGGCGGGCCGTTCCGGCTCGAACGCCTGACCCTTGGCGTCTTCCTCAATGACCAGCCCACCCATCGTCTGGCGCTGGGCGACGATCGTGCCGACCCGCGACCGCTGACGGTCAATCAGGGCTGGATCCTGCCACCGGGCGCAACCGGCCTGTGTGAGTTCGACCAGCCGCTCGACGTGATGATGGTCGAGGTCGACCCGTCGGTCCTGCAGGAAGTCGGCATGGACGCGCCCGAAGCGATCCGGCCGCAGGTCGGCGATTTCGATCCCGTGACGTTGCAATTGTCCATGGCCGCCGAGGGGTTCAACGAGGGCGGCACGCTTTATCGCGAGACAATGCACCGGGCTCTCGCCGCGCAACTGACCAAGACACTGGCCGTCCGGCCCGAGGCCAGCCAGATCGGGGACGTTCGCCTTCGGCGGGTCGTCGAATATATCCACGACAACCTTGCCGAGGACCTCACGCTGGGCATGATGACCGATCTTGCGGCCATGAGCGGTTTCCATTTCTCCCGCTCGTTCAGGGCGGCGACTGGCAAGAGCCCGCTGCAATATGTCATCGCCGCGCGCATCGACATGGCCAAGGTGCTCCTGAAGACGACGGAACTGACCGTCGCCGAGATCGGCTATCGCGTCGGCTACAACGACGTTTCGCGCTTTGGTCAGCACTTCAAGCGGGCCACGGGCGGAACGCCGGCTCAGTTTCGCGCACAATAATCGCGCACCGCAAGACAGCAGGAATCGCATAGCCAAAGGCAGGTTCCGCGCGTCCGTCGACCGTAACTTTGCGCGATTGTCTCCTCACCGCACCGGCACAGACCAACCCCCATCCCAACCGCCCGGTGCATGATTGAGGAGAACAGACATGAAGACGCTGCTTGCATCTGCCATCGCCACCGGCCTGATGGCGACCACCGCGCTGGCCGGCGAGATCACCACCCGCACCATGACCTTCGAGAACGAAGGCGCGACCATGTCCGGCACGCTCTACCTGCCAGCTGGCTACGAGGCTGGCGACAAGCTGCCGACAATTGTCGTCACCGGCGCGTGGACGACGGTGCAGCAGCAAATGCCCGCCGCGTACGCAAGACAGATGGCCGAGCGCGGTTTTGCCGCCTTCACCTTCGATTTCCGCGGCTGGGGCCAGTCCGGCGACCTGCCGCAGAGTATCCGGTTCAAGGAAGACCCGACCGCCAAGACCGACGACATCCGCGCGGCGATCCGGTTCGTGTCGACGCTGCCGGAGGTCGATGCCACGCAGATCAATGGCCTCGGCATCTGCGCGTCAGCCGGATACATGGTCGATGCGGTGTCCGGCAATCCGCTGGTCCGGTCGGTCGGCCTGGTCGCGCCATGGCTGCAGAACGAAGCGATCGTCAATGCCGTCTATGGCGGCGAAGAAGGCGTTGCCGGCCTGATCGAGGTCTCACGCTCGGCCGAAGCTGCGGGCGGCGAGATCATTCCCGCCGCGGGTCCTGAAGGCGCCGAAGGCGTGCTGATGCCGATTGGCGGCTATTACTATGAGCCCACGCGCGGCGCGATCCCTGAATATGACAATCAGTGGAACCAGGCCTCCTGGGAAGGCTGGCTGACCTACCACCCGGCCGACAACGCGCAGCGTCTCGACAAACCGCTGGCCGTTGTTCACTCCGAGGCTGCCGCGATTCCGCAAGGCGTTCAAGCCTTCCTTGATGGCTATCTCGGTGACGCGACGCTGCAGATGCTCGAAGATGTCACGCAGTTCGACTTCTACGACAATCCAGACGACGTGACCCGCGCGGCTGACACGGTCGCCGAGCACTTTCGGGCAAATGGCGCGAGCTGACCGGGGCCGAAGTACGAACCGGCATCCATGTCCTGTTCGGGGACCCTGCTGATGGCGGGGTTCTTTTGACGGCCTTGGCGGCGCGCCCGAGCATCAAGGATCAGCCTGAGCCAGGCTGCCACAGCTCGATCGGATTGCCTTCGGGATCGTGGATGCGGGCGAAGCGACCCACTTCCGGATGCGCGTCCCACTCGGCGCGTGTCTCGACCGCGATGCCGGCGGTTTCCAGTTGCGCGATCAGCGCGTCCAGATCGTCGATCCGGAGGTTGAGCATGAAAGCCTTGTCGGTGGGGAAATAGTCGGTGTCGGCCGCAAATGGCGCGAACACGGTCGGCCCCGCCGCTTGCATCCAGACCGGCGCGCTGTCGACACCAAGATGCCGTGCGTACCAGGCTTTGAGCGCGTCCGGGTCTTTCGCCCGAAAAAACACTCCGCCAATGCCGTTTGCCCGTTCCATCGCCTTCTCCGGTCTGCTGCTGCCCGCGCACCATCATCGCATATCGCAAGGCACGGCGCATCCACGGACCGGTTCCGCCGATCGTCAACGACGATGGATGGCTTGTATGCTTGATCTTCCTCTTACGTAAACGTAATATCGAGGCGCTTCGTTCGATGGTGCGCCATGAATCTCATCTTCCGCCTGATCTGGGTCGTGCTCGCCGCGTTCCGAAAGCCCGCCACCGGCCTGTTCGATGAGACGCGCATCCGCTTGCGTGTCCTGCCGAACGATCTGGACACCAACATCCACATGAACAATGGCCGCTATCTGACCATCATGGATCTTGGTCGGGTCGACCTGACGATCCGTTCGGGCCTCTGGCGTACCATGCGGGCCAATCGCTGGTATCCCGTTGTCGGCAGCGCCAAGATGGTGTTCCGCCGTCCGCTCGACCCGTTCCAGGCCTATGAGCTGACCACACGGGTCGTCGGCTGGGACAGCAAATGGGTCTATATGGAGCAACGCTTCATGGTCGGCGAAACGGTGCATGCGCGCGGCGTGCTGAAGGCACTGTTCCTCAAGGGCCTGGAAAAGGTGCCCAGCGCCGATCTTGCCCAGGCGCTCGGCCATGATGGCCCCTCGCCCACGCTCGATCCGGAGATGGTCGCGGCACTGGGTTGACCTGCCTCACATCGGGATCGGCCATTTGCGGTGGGCCTGCTCGATGTCTTCAAGCACCGCGTCATCAAGCGTGATATTGGCGGCATCGATGCAGGTCTTGAGCTGGTCCATCCCAGTTGCGCCGATGATCACCGACGTGAGGAACGGACGCGTCAGACAGAAGGCCAGCGCCATCTGTGCCGGATCAAGACCATGCTTGCGGGCAATGTTCAGATATCGGCCGAGCGCCGGTTCCAGATAGTCCGTCACGCGTCCGCCGATCGTCTCATTGATTGTCCGCCGCGAGCCCTCGGGCATTTTGCCGCCTTCATATTTGCCGGTCAGCAGCCCGCCGGCCAGCGATGAATAGGACAAGAGCCCCACTTCTTCGTGGTGCCCCAGTTCGGCAAAGTCGAGATCGTAGATGCGGTGCAGCAGCGAATATTCGTTTTGCATGGACTGTACGCGCGGCAGGCCCTTGTCTTCGGCGATTCGCAGATATTGCGCCGTCCCCCACACCGTCTCGTTGGACAGGCCAAGATGCCTGATCTTGCCCTCGTCGACCAGCGCCTGGGCGGTTTCAAGGATCTCGGCAATGTCGTCGAGCGCCTTGGCGGTATCCTGCGCCCCGGGCGCATAGGTCCAGCTCTGGCGGAAATGGTAGGAGCCGCGGTTGGGCCAGTGAATCTGGTAGAGGTCGATATGATCGGTCTGCAGCCGCTTGAGCGAGCTTTCGCATGCATTGCGCATCTTCTTGGCATCGATCGGCCGCCCGCCATCAACCCCATGGCCGCCCGGCCCGATCACCTTGGTGGCGAGAACGATCCCGTCGCGCCGCCCGCCCTCGGCCAGCCAGGTGCCGATGATCTCCTCGGTGCGTCCGGCGGTTTCCTGCGTGAACGGCGTGGTCGGATACATTTCGGCCGTGTCGAAGAAATTGATCCCGGCTTCGACCGCATAGCTCATCTGCTCATGGGCTTCGGCTTCACTGTTCTGCGATCCCCATGTCATTGTGCCGAGGCAGATTTCGGACACGTCGAGGCCCGTGCGGCCAAGCTTGCGCATTTTCATGATCGTCCCCAGATGGATGGCTGAATTAACCGGATTGAAGACCGTCAACATAGGCCGGCCATGACCGCCCCGCCACCCGTGCTCTATTCTTTTCGCCGCTGCCCCTATGCGATGCGGGCCCGGCTGGCGATTGCTGCAAGCCGCACGACAGTCGAACTGCGCGAGGTCGTCCTGCGCGACAAGCCGGACGCCATGATCCAGGCCTCCCCCAAGGCGACGGTTCCGGTGCTCGTCCTGCTCGATGGCGCAGTGATCGACGAAAGCCTCGATGTTATGCGATGGGCCTTGTCGCAGGCCGACCCTGAGGGCTGGTGGCCCGGGGATTGCGGGCTTCGTTCCGAGATCGAAATGCTGGTTGCCACCAATGACGGCCCGTTCAAGTCGGCGCTGGATCGCTACAAATACCCAAATCGTTACGAAAACGAAATGATATCGGAATCCGGGCAACGCTCCATTGCGGCGGACCATCTTCGGCCGTTGAATGAACGGCTGGAACGCCGAAGCTGGCTGTGCGGCGATCGGGCGACGCTCGCTGATTACGCCATCCTTCCCTTCGTGCGCCAGTTCGCCCATGTCGACCGAAACTGGTTCGATGCCCAGCCCTGGCCGCATCTGCGGGACTGGCTGGACCGGTTTCTGGCGTCGGAACGCTTTGCATCGATCATGCGGAAATATCCGCAATGGCGACCCGGCGACGCGGAAACCATGTTCCCGTGATCTTCTGTCGCCTTTGACGCCGCGCAATCTGTGGCCATATTGGTCCAAGTCGAGGACAGACCGCCATGGACACCAAGCCGCAACCTTTCGTGCCGCCCCACCCGGTGCCGCGCACCCACATTCCGACGCGGCTCGAAGTCGTGCGCACCGTTATGCGCAACCCGCTCGAACTGTGGGGCGAGCCGTCCTACACCAAGACGCACATCACCGCGCGCTTTCTCAACGAGACGACGCTGATCTGCAATCACCCCGAACTGATCCGCCACGTCCTTGTCGACAATCAGAAGAACTACCGCATGGCGCGGGTGCGCCAGCTCATCCTGCGGCCGATCCTGCGCGACGGGCTCCTGACCGCCGAGGGCGAAACCTGGCGGCGCGGCCGCAAGGCGATGGCACCGGTCTTCACGCCGCGCCATATCAACGGCTTTGCCGACATGATGCGGTCGCGCGCCGACACATTCCTCGATTTCTATCGCGAGGGCGCCGGCTCGGTGCGCGACATCAGCCACGACATGACCGAGCTGACCTACGAGATCCTCGCCTACACGCTGTTTTCCGATGAAGTGGTCACCGAGGGCGTCGATTTTGCCGAGGATGTGGACCGGCTTTTGTCGACGATGGGCCGGGTCGACCCGCTCGACCTGCTCAAGGCGCCCGAATGGTTTCCGCGCATCCAGCGCCTGCGCGGCAAGGCGACGCTGGCCAAGTTCCGCAAGGTCGTGCGCGACACAATGAATGCGCGGCGCGAAAAGATGCGCAGCGACCCCGATACCGTCCGCAACGACTTTCTGTCGCTTTTGCTCAATGCCGAAGGCCCCGACGGCCTGGATGCCGACGAGATCGAGGACAATCTGATCACCTTCATCGGCGCCGGTCACGAAACCACCGCGCGCGCCCTAGGCTGGACGCTCTACCTCCTCGCCAATGCGCCGCACGAACGGGCGTTGATTGAGGAAGAGATCGCCGGGGTTCTGGCCGACAATCCGCCGCCGGTCGAGTGGCTTGAGAAGATGCCAAAGACCCGCGCTGCGTTCGAGGAAGCGATGCGGCTCTATCCGCCCGCGCCCTCGATCAACCGCATGGCTATCGAGGACGAGACCTTCACCTTCAAGGATGGCACGTCGGTTCACATCGAGGCTGGGACGACGGTGCTCGTCATGCCCTGGGTGCTGCACCGGCATCGCCTTTACTGGGACAGTCCGAACGCCTTCCAGCCCTCGCGCTTCTGGCCGGAAAACCGCGATGCCATCGACCGGTTCCAATATCTGCCGTTCGGCGCTGGCCCGCGCATCTGTATCGGCGCCACTTTCGCGCTGCAGGAGGCGGTGATCGCGCTGGCGCTGATGCTGAACGAATTCCGCTTCGAACCGACCCCCGGGCTTGCACCCTGGCCGGTCCAGAAGCTCACCGTTCAGGCGCAAAACGGCCTGCCGATGCGCATCGTCCGGCGCTGACGTCCGGCGGCACAATTCCGTTGCGGCTTTTGCCCGCACGCCATACATGCTGACGCCGCAACAGGCGTGATCCATGTCCCTTTCCCTTGGCCTCGATACGGGCGGCACATACACCGATGCTGTGGTCTTCGACGCCGCCGTCGGAACGGTGGTGGCAAAGGCCAAGGCGCTGACCACCCGGCACGATCTGGCGATCGGCATCGCCGAAGCGGCCGGCAAGGCACTCGATGCATCCGGGGTCGATCCGGGCGCGATTGGCCTCGTATCGGTTTCGACGACACTGGCGACCAACGCGCTGGTCGAAGGGCAGGGTGGTCGGGTCGCGCTCGTGATGATCGGGTTCGGCGATGCGGACCTCGACAAGGCCGGCCTGCGGCAGGCTATTGCCGACGATCCGGTCCTGTTTCTGCCTGGCGGTCACGACATTCACGGTCGGGCCCAGCCGCTCGATCTTTCGCCGCTCGAAGCCCGGATTGACGCACTTGGCAGCGACGTGTCCGCCTTTGCGGTCGCCGGCTATTTTGCGGTGCGCAATCCCGAGCATGAGATCGCCGTGCGCGACCTGATCGCCGCGCGCACCGGCCGCGCCGTCACCTGCAGCCACGAATTGTCGTCGAAACTGGACGGCCCGCGTCGCGCATTGACCACGGTGCTCAATGCACGGCTGATCGGCCTGATCGCGCGGCTGATCGCGGCCACGGACGGCTTTTTGGCGGAACGCGGCATCACCGCGCCGTTGATGGTCGTGCGTGGCGACGGCTCGCTTGTCTCGGCGGAGTTTGCGGCCCTGCGCCCGATCGAAACGATCCTGTCGGGTCCTGCTGCGAGCGTCGTCGGCGCGCATTTTCTCACCGGCCGCGACAATGGCTATGTCGCCGATATCGGTGGCACGACGACGGATATCGCGATCCTGGATGGCGGACGGCCGAGACTGGACCCGGCGGGCGCCGAAGTGGGCGGGCATCGCACCATGGTCGAAGCCATCGACGTGCACACCTATGGGCTGGGCGGAGACAGCGAAATCCACTTTGAAGACGGCGCACTCGACCCCGAACTGTCCTTGGGCCCCCGACGTCTTTTGCCCCTGTCCCTGCTCGAAACGCTATATCCCGGACAAATCATTCCGCATCTGAAACGACAGATCGATGCCAGTTTCGCCAGTCGCCTCGACGGCCGCTTTGCCGTCCGTGCCGGCTTGCCCGACGACCAATCGAGCGGCCTCAGCCGGTCGCAGGCCGACCTGTTCGCACGGATCGGCGATGAACCCGCGCCGCTCGACCGGCTTCTGAGATCGACGGCGGAGTTGGCAACGCTCGACCGGCTCGCCGCACGGGGCCTTGTGCTGCGTGCTGGCTTCACACCGACCGATGCCGGCCATGTGGAAGGTCGGTTTGCGCACTGGAGCGCAGCGGCTGCCGAACTTGGCGCTGCATTGTTCGCCCGCCGCAAGACCGGGCGCGGCCGGCCGCTTGCCGCGTCACCGGAAGCGATCGCCAATGCGGTCTCGGAACGCCTCGTCCGCCTGTCCGCCGAACGGGTGCTGCAAACCGGTCTGGCAGCCGATGGGCTTGCCGACCAACGCCTTCTCGCCTCGCCGCTCATCCGGCGTGCCCTTGACCGGTCGGGGCATTATGTTCGGACGGCGCTTCTTCTCGACCGTCCGGTGATCGGGCTCGGCGCTGGCGCGGCCACGGTCTATCCCGGTGTCGGCACACTTCTGGCGATCGAGGCGGTGGTTCCGGATCATGCCGATGTCGCTAATGCGATCGGCGCGGTGGCCGGTCAGGTTCGTGTTTCCGCGAGTGCCGAGATCGTCCCGGATGACGAAAGCGGCGGTTTCGTCGTCTCCGGCGCGTTGATCAAACCGCCGCGCCAGCTTCTTCGGTCCGAGAAAGCCGCGCTCGAAGCGGCTGCAGCAGCTTGCCGGGTCGCGGTGGCCGCCAAAGCCGCAGCGGCCGGCGCCGGCGAACCACAGATCGATGTGCGCTGCGACATCGAGGCTGTGACGCTGGACGATCGCCGCCAGTTCGTTTCCGCAACGGTGACCGCCACCGCCACGGGAAGGCCGGCGGCGGTCTGACGTCCGGCGACGGTGCCGCGTCGCACTATCGGCTGGATTGACACCGAGCGGCTGGGCGCGATAACCGCGCGCAACCCCTTTGCTGCACCGCAGCCAAACCAGCTCTTGGAGACCTTCATGGCCGACCGCATCGACCGCAATGGATTGCAGATCGACAAGGGCCTGCATGATTTCCTCGTCAATGAGGCGATGCCGGGAACAGGTGTCGAGGCCAACGCGTTCTTTGCCGCCTTTGCGGCGATCGTCTCCGATCTGACGCCGAAGAACCGCGATCTTTTGAAGACCCGCGAGAATCTGCAATCACAGATCGATGCATGGCACGCAAAGCGCCGCAACCAGCCACACGATCACGACGCCTATCGCGGATTTCTCGAAGAGATCGGCTATTTGATGCCCGAGGGTCCGGATTTCGAGATCGATACCGCCAATGTCGATCCGGAGATCGCCAGCGTCGCCGGCCCGCAGCTTGTCGTCCCGATCACCAATGCGCGTTATGCGCTCAACGCCGCCAATGCCCGCTGGGGCAGTCTCTATGACGGCTTTTACGGCACCGATGCGATGGGAACGCCGCCCAAGCCGGGCGGCTATGACCGCGGCCGCGGCGCCCGTGTCGTCGCCCGCGCACGGGTCTTTCTCGATCAGGCTTTTCCGGTGGAAGGCACGAGCCATGCCGACGCACGCCGCTATTATGTCTCCGATGGCGCGCTTCTGGTCGACGATTTGCCGCTGGTCCAACCGGAAAAATTTGCCGGCTACAAGGGCAATCCGAAGGCGCCGGACGCGGTTCTGCTCGTCAATAACGGGCTGCATGTCGAACTCGTCTTCGACCGCGCGCATCCGATCGGCAGCCGCGACCAGGCCGGCCTTGCCGACGTGATGCTGGAAAGCGCCGTTTCGGCGATCATGGATTGCGAGGATTCGGTCGCCTGCGTCGATGCCGAAGACAAGCTGCTCGCCTATGCCAACTGGCTCGGCCTGATGAAGGGCGATCTGAAGACCTCATTTGAAAAGGCCGGCCAGACGGTCGATCGCAAGCTCGAGGCCGATCGCGTCTACACGGCGCCCGATGGCGGCGAACTGGTGGTGAAGGGCCGCGCGCTGCTCTGGGTGCGCAATGTCGGCCACCTGATGACCAATCCGGCGATCCTCGATGCCGATGGCAACGAGATTTTCGAAGGCCTGATGGATGCGATGATCACCACGCTCATCGCCATGCATGACCTCAAAAAGGACGGCGGCGACCGCAACTCGCTGCATGGCTCGGTCTATGTGGTCAAGCCGAAGATGCATGGGCCGGCTGAGGTGGCGTTCGCCGGCGAGATTTTCGACCGGATCGAGGATGCGCTCGGCCTGCCGCGCCACACGGTCAAGCTCGGCGTTATGGACGAGGAGCGCCGCACCAGCGTCAATCTCAAGGAGTGCATCCGCGCCGCCAGCCATCGTGTCGCCTTCATCAATACGGGCTTTCTGGACCGTACCGGCGACGAGATCCACACATCGATGGAGGCGGGCCCGTTCAGCCGCAAGGACTTCATCAAGCGAAAGTCCTGGATTACGGCCTACGAGAACCAGAATGTCGATATCGGTCTGGAATGCGGCCTGTCCGGCAAGGCGCAGATCGGCAAGGGCATGTGGGCCATGCCAGACCGGATGCACGCCATGCTGGAACAGAAGATCGAACATCCCAAGGCCGGCGCCAATT
Organism: Phyllobacteriaceae bacterium; assembly: GCA_024742765.1. Lineage (GTDB taxonomy): Bacteria > Pseudomonadota > Alphaproteobacteria > Rhizobiales > Rhizobiaceae > Roseitalea. Next base: position 60,359 of record JANSXT010000007.1, read on the forward strand.
GCGCCTGGGTGCCGAGCCCGACGGCGGCAACGCTGCACGCGCTGCACTATCATCAGGTCAATGTCTTCGCTGTTCAGTCGGACCTGAAGGCGGCCGGGCGCCGCGCCTATGTTGATGCGCTGCTGGACATTCCGCTCGCCACCTATCGCAAATGGAGTGACCGGCAAAAGCTGCGCGAGGTGGAAAACAATGCGCAGGGGATTCTGGGCTATGTCGTGCGCTGGATCGACCAGGGCGTCGGATGCTCGAAGGTGCCGGACATCAACGATGTTGGCCTGATGGAGGATCGTGCAACGTTGCGCATCTCCTCGCAGCACATCGCCAACTGGCTGCATCACGGCATCGTCTCCAAAGACGAGGTCGTCGAGACCATGAAGAAGATGGCCGAGGTGGTCGACGGGCAAAATGCCGGCGATCCGTCATACCGGCCGATGGCACCCGATTTCGATGGATCGATTGCGTTCCAGGCGGCGCTCGATCTGGTGCTCAAGGGCCGCGAGCAACCTTCCGGCTATACCGAACCGATCTTGCATGCGCGGCGGCTGGAACTGAAGGCGGCCTTGGACGGTTCGCAATTGGCGAAAGCCGGCTGACCTTACTCAGTTGATCCGGTCCTTGTCGGCGCGCGGTCTGATCCGCCGGCGTTGCAGCGTCGCGGCAGCGATTTGCTGAATGGCTGCCGCGAAAATGCCGAGCCCCAGAACGATGAACACGGTTGTTCCGATCTTGCCGAGCGCCGTAACCGGCACCAGATTGCCGTAGCCGACGGTCGACAGCGTGACGACGGCGAAAAAGTAGCTGTCGACCCAGCTCCAGCCCTCGACAAGACGGAAAAAGACCGTGCCGCCAGCGATGATCAGCGACAGCGAGCTGACAAGAGCGGCGATGCGGATGCTGGGCATGGCTGATGACGGTCCTTTGGATGCCGCCAAGTCTGTCTTTGGTCGTGCGTGAAGGCCAGCGCATCACGCCGGCCTCCCCAGAAAAATGGCAGTGATTGTCGCGCCTGTCAGGTCCCGCCGAACCGGATCGACGTGATCCGGCCTTCCCAGAAGGGCATGATCTCCCCGCCTGCGGCGCGCGCGATGGTGAAGGCCATCGGCACGCGGACGCCGTCGACCATTTGGTAATCGCTCCGCGCCGTGTGCTCGCCCGAGCCATGATAGGGCGTGGTCAGGTCGCCGTCGGTCTCCGCGACGAACCGTGTCAGCGCGCCCTCCGCATCGAAGGTCGCAACCAGGGACGCTTCCTCGCCAAAGGCGCGGACGACCGCCCGTGCCCGATTGTCGTCGACCGGCTCCCACGTCACGGGTCCGCCGGGCAGCAGCGCCATCGGGTATGCCGGACTCTCGAGAAGCCACCGGCGCAACGACGTCCGGTTGAGCGCCGGCGTCGACGTTTCGTGCATGACCGTCACCGTCGACAGGAGCTTGGCCGCCATCTCCATCTCGCCGTCGATATAGGCGTCATAGGCAATCGCCCAGACCGGGCCCCAGAGCGGTGTGTCGGCCGAGAACACGAGATCGGGTTCCCGCAGCGAGATCACCTGCCGCGCCGTCGTCGGCTGGAACGTCTCGGTCAAGGGTCGGCGAAACTGGCCCGCCGCCTCGATTTCCACATAGGCATGGTCGGGTGGGCCATCAGGAAAGACATAGCCGAAATAGCGGGCGACCGGTTCTGGAAGCGTGTCGGGCAACGTTTCGGTCCACGGCACGGACGTTTCGGTGGCCCGGTCGATGACCGTTTGCTCGAACCCTGTGATTGCCGCGCGGGTCACGTGGGCGTGGTAGGCGATGGTGCTTGTGGCGACGACGATTGCGGCGACTGTCGCCGACAAGATCAGATTGCGTGTTTTCATGGGAAGTCTCCTGTCGGGTGCCGCCTAGCGGCTTTCGATGAGAGGGAAGAGGGCGACCGCAAGCGCAAGGGTCGTCGTCAGCGTCCGGATCGTGTTCCAGAGGGTCCAGCGCGCCGAATAGTCGGTCCAGATCGCGGCCGCGTCGTCCCGTGCCGGATCGATCGCGGCCAGTACCTCGTTCATCGGCACATTCACGAGCGCGGTCGGCACGACGGCGGCCAGCACATAGATGCCGGCGGCTGCGGCCATGAAGAGGCCCGAACGGGCGTCTCCGGTCGCAAATGCCAGCACCGAAGCGCCAACGGCGACGAACGGGGTCAGAAAAAAGGTGATGAAGAAGACAGGATTGCGCACCGCCGCATTGATCGCCTGCATGGCGCTGATGGCCTTTTCAGGCGCGACGGCGTCGAGACCGGCCATGACGCAGACCGAGAAAGCATAGAAGAAGCCGGCCATCAGGCCGAGCATGAGGATCGGCGCCATGGGCGCGATACGGGCGAGTTCGTTCATGGCAATTTGCTCCATAAATGTAAAGTTCTGTACGTTTGCAATAATCCGTAAAAAGCTTTACGGAAAAATGCAAATGAAACTTTCGTAAGGGAGTGGCCCGCCATGGGCGATTATGCCGACCGGCGCCGCACGGCGATCGAGGATGCTGCCTTCGCGCTTTTGATCGAGAATGGCTACAAGGCCACATCCATGCTGGAGGTCGCGCGCCGGGCCGGTGCGTCCAACGAGACGCTCTACAAATGGTACGGCAACAAGCAGGGCCTGTTCGCAGCGCTCGTCGAAGCCAATGCGCGAACCGTGGCTGAACTGCTGCGCGGGCATCTTGATGGCGCGGATGCCGACCCGCTTGAAACGCTGGCCGCCGTCGGCCCGCTGCTGCTTGAACTCGTCACCGGCGAACGCGCCATCGCGCTCAACCGCGCCGCGGTCGGCGATGTCCATGACACGGGAACGCTGGGTCCGGCGCTGGCCGCATCGGGCCGTGACACCGTCGTGCCCCTGATCGCGGAACTGATTGAGCAGGCACGCGACAAGGGGCAATTGGCCTTCGACAATGCCGGGGAGGTGGCCGAGACCTATGTCGCCCTGCTCATCGGAGACCTGCAGATCCGCCGCGCCACAGGCGCGATCGGGCCGTTAAACGATGCCGCGATTCAGGCCCGGTCGAAGCGGGCCATGTCACGTCTGCAACGCCTTTATGCGCCCTGATCGCCGTCACCCCCGCGTGGGAAGATCCGGCAGGCCGACGCCGGTGGCGGCAAAGCCGCCGTCCGCTGCGATGATCTGGCCGGTGACGAACGCCGAATCGGGTGAACAGAGGAACCAGATGACGCTGGCGATCTCGCTTTCGGCAGCATGGCGCGGCAGCGGCATGTGATCATAATAGGATTGGCGGATTTCCGGCGTGTGCACCTTGGCGGCCATGGCGGTTTCGACCGGTCCCGGCGCCACGCCATTGACCCGGATTCGATAATCGCCCAGTTCGGCCGCATATTGCTTGGTCAGATGGGCCAGCCCGGCCTTTGACGTGCCATAGGCAACGCGCATGGTCGACGCGCGAATGCCGGAGATCGAGGTCACGTTGACGACGGCGCCGCCGCGTCCGGCGGCCACCATGTGCGGGGCTACCGCCTGCATCATCAGGAACGGGCCGTCCAGATTGGTGGCCATCACCTCGCTCCATGTCTCAAAACTCGTCTCGAGCAGCGGCGCGAATTCGGCGATGCCGGCATTGTTGACCAGCGCGTCGATCCGGCCCAGCGTCTCGATCGTTTCCGCGACCGCCGACGAAACTTGATCGGGCAGGGAGACATCGCAGACGATCGGATGGGCGCGGTTGCTGCTAAGCGCCCGCGCCTCCTCCTGCAGCAAATCGCCCAGCCGGTCGATCATGACAACATGCCAGCCCTCGTCCAGAAACCGCTCGGCGGTGGCCAGTCCGATGCCCCGGGCCGCACCGGTGATCATCGCCACATTCCCGTCGATCTGTGTCACGTCGTCCCCTCCCGGCTGCCCTGACAGGTCTTTGCATGGCCACACGATGGCCGCAAGCACGCCGGTTTCCCGTCCATCGATGCAGATTCCTTCACCATTCAATCACAATTGTCTTGCTGCCCGCCAGGGTGCGCGCTAGGGCGGTTTCCGCCTCTCAATCGGGGTGTCGGCCATCGCGCATCAATCGACGCGGGCCAGTTGGGACGAAACGCATGACCCTGCGCTACGGCGTCATCGGCACCGGCATGATGGGCCAGGAGCATATCCGCAACATCGCGCTTCTTGAGGGCGCGACGGTCACCGCCATCGCCGACACGCGTGAGGAGATGCGAAACGCCGGTCTCGCCGCCGCTGAAGCCGCCGGCATTCCGAACGTATACGCCTACACCGATTATGCAGCACTGCTCTCGTCGGACACGATCGACGCGCTGATTGTCGTCAGCCCCAACGACACCCATTACGACATCATGCTGGACGCGTTGGCGACGGGCCTGCCCATCCTGCTCGAAAAGCCGTCAGCCACCTCGGCCGAAAAGGCCCGCGATCTGGCGCGCCGCGCCCACAACCGGCACGCCCCGGTCTGGGTGGCGATGGAATATCGCTACATGCCGCCGGTCGCCCGGCTGATCGAAGAAACACGAAATGGCACGGCCGGCGATCTGAAAATGCTTTCGATCGTCGAGCATCGCTATCCGTTTCTGGTCAAGCCGGGCAATTGGAACCGCTTTTCGCACCGGTCCGGCGGCACGATGGTGGAAAAATGCTGCCACTTCTTCGACCTGATGCGGCTGATCACCAAGGCCGAGCCCGTGCGCATCTTCGGCTCGGGCGGCCACGATCTCAACCATCGCGAAGAGATCCTTGACGAGGGCGTACCGGACGTTCTCGACAATGCCTTCGTCATCGTCGATTTTGACAATGGAATGCGCGCGGCGCTCGATCTGTGCATGTTTGCCGAAGGCTCCTGGTGGCAGGAGCATGTTTCGGTCACCGGGTCCGAAGGCAAGATCGAGGCGATGGTGCCCGGCCCGTCGCGCTTCTGGCCGGGCGGCGGCGAGCGCGCCTCCGAGATCGTGATCTCGCCCCGCGCCGACAAGGCGCCGCTGCGCGAGGAAATCCATGTCGATGATCAGGTTTTGGCCGCCGGCGATCATCATGGCGGCACCTTCTATCAGCACCGCGAGTTTGCCCGCATCGTTCGCGAAGGCGGCAAGCCCGATGTGAGCTTGACGGACGGTGCCCGCGCGGTGGAGATGGGCGAAGCCGCCGAACGGTCGATCCGGAACGGCGAAATCGTGCATCTGGGGGAAATGCCGTCATGATCCTGACCTGCGGGGAAGCCCTGTTCGACATGTTCGCGCGTCCGTCGGATGCGTCCGGCGGCCATGGTGTCTCGGTAGACGGCGTCGTCGGCGGCTCGCCGCTCAATGTCGCGCTCGGCCTGTCGCGCATGGGCACGTCCGCCGGTCTCTTTACCCGTCTGTCGACGGATCTGCTCGGCCGACGCCTGCGCGCCTTCATGGCCGACAATGGCGTGTCGGACCGCTATTGCGTCGAAACCGACAATCTGACGACGGTCGCGCTGGTCGAAACCGGACCGGACGGCCATCCGCGCTATTCGATCTACTGCAACGGCACGGCCGACTGTTCGATGGAGCCTTCCGACATCCCCGACCGGCTCGGGGACGATGTCGATGTGATCCATCTGGGCTCGTTTGCGACCGTGTTCGAGCCGACCGGCAACACGCTGCGCACGCTGGCCCGCCGCGAGGCCGATGCCCGCTTCATCTCGTTTGACCCCAACGTGCGCACAATGGTCGTCGCTGATCTCGATCTTTGGCGCCAGCGGATCGGCGAAATGCTGCCGCTCGCCGGCCTGGTCAAGGCCAGCGACGAGGACATCGGCCTTCTGTGGCCCGGCAAGCCGCTTGAATGGTTCATCGAACAGGCGCTGGTCGCCGGTGCCGATCTCGCCTTCGTCACCCGCGGGCCGGACGGTGCGATCGCAGGATCGGCCGATGGCCGCCTCATGCATGTGCCAGGCGCTGCCGTCGATGTCGTTGACACGGTCGGCGCCGGCGACACGTTCATGGCGGCATGCCTGCATCACCTGACAGCCCAGGATTTGGCCACCGCCGGCAAGGCGCGCAGCGCAGACATCGCCGACATGGCCGGTTTCGCCGTCAGGGCCTCGGCCTTGACCTGCACCCGGCGCGGCGGCGATTTGCCGACGCTGGCCGAGATCGAGGCATTCGCCGGCTGAGCCGCCATTGCGCCGCCATGGTTGGATGCGTATCACTTGGCCGTTCCGCTTTGGACTGCGCGCGAGACCGAAATGCTTCTCCACCACATGCCCATGTCGGCGCCCTGCCGGTTCGTCCGTCTGTTGCTCGCCGAATATGGCGTCGAGGCTGAATTGCGCGAGGAACGCCCATGGGAGCGGCGGCAGGAGTTTCTGGCGCTGAACCCGGCCGGGACTGTCCCAGTTCTGGTCGCCGAGGCCGGCGTCCCGGTCAGCGGCGCCTACCCGATCGCCGAATATCTTGACGAAACCCGCGGCGTGATGGCGCGTGAGCGGCGTCTGATGCCCGATTATCCGCTCGACAGGGCCGAGGTTCGGCGGCTGGTCGACTGGTTCATCGTCAAGCTCGAAGCCGATGTCACACGGGCGCTGGTGCGCGAACGGATCGACAAATTGTCGATGCCCGCCGAGATCGGCGGCGGCGCGCCGGACAGTCGCGCCATGCGCGCGGCGCGTTCCAATGTGCGCCAGCATCTGCGTTATCTGAACTGGCTCGCCGGAACCCGCGACTGGCTCGGCGCTCCGTCGATTTCCGCCGCCGACATCGCCGCGGGCGCCGCCGTTTCGATCCTCGACTATATGGGCGAGATCGACTGGTCCGAGGTGCCGCAAGCGCGCGATTGGTACACGCGGATGAAGTCGCGCCCCTCTTTCCGGCCTTTGCTGGCCGACCGGGTGCGTGGCCTCACGCCCGTATCCCACTATGCCGACCTCGATTTCTGAGACGCGCGCGGATAGCGTGCCGCCATGCCGACGGCTGTCACCCCGCGCCTGACCGATCCACCAAAGGCCCGCGCCTTCATCGCGCGCGATCTGAAATCGCTCGGCTTTGATGCCGTCGGAATCGCCCCGGCGGACCGGATCGACAGGGCGGCAACGGGCCTCGACCGGTTCCTCGATGCCGGCTGGCACGGCACGATGGGCTGGATGGCCGACACGCGGGAGCGTCGCGCCGATCCGCAAACGCTCTGGCCCGATGCCCGCTCCGTCATCATGGCGGCGATGAATTACGGCCCGGGCGATGCTTACGATCCGCTCGCCGCGCTCGGGCAGACCGATCGCGCGACGATCTCCTGCTACGCCCACAATCGCGATTATCATGATGTCATCAAGGGCAAGCTGAAGCAGGCCGCCGGCCGGTTCGCCGCGCGCACGGGCGCCGGCGTCAAGGTTTTCGTCGACACGGCACCGGTCATGGAAAAGCCGCTTGCCGAAAAGGCCGGTCTCGGCTGGCAGGGCAAGCACACCAATCTCGTCAGCCGCGACCTTGGCTCCTGGTTCTTTCTCGGCGCGATCTTCACCGACATGGCGCTGCCGGCCGATCGCCCCGAGACCGATCATTGCGGGTCGTGCCGGGCCTGTCTCGACGTGTGCCCGACCGACGCGTTCCCGGCGCCTTACCGGCTCGATGCGCGGCGCTGCATTTCCTATCTGACGATCGAACACAAGGGACCCGTGCCCTATGCGTTTCGCAAGGCGATCGGCAACCGCATCTATGGCTGCGACGACTGCCTCGCCGTCTGCCCGTGGAACAAGTTCGCCGGCGCGGCGCGCGAAGCAAAACTCCAATCACGCGACGACATGCGCTCACCGCCGCTCGAAGAGCTGCTGATCCTGGACGATGCGGCGTTTCGCGCACGCTTTGCAGGCTCACCGGTCAAGCGGATCGGCCGCGCCCGTTTCGTCCGCAACTGCCTGATCGCCGCCGGCAACAGTGGCAGGCCGGCGCTGATCCCGCTCGTCATCGCGCTGCTGGACGATGCCGAACCGATGGTGCGCGGCGCTGCGGTTTGGGCGCTTGCACAACTGGCGCCGAACCGGTTTGCCCGCGAAAAGGCAGCGCGGTTTTCGGCAGAAGCCGACCGCGACGTCGCCGTCGAATGGAACAACGCAGGAGCAACAGACGGTGACTGACCGAACGACACTGATTTTCGGCGCCGGCTTTTCGGGCCGCGCCTATGGTCATCGACTGGCCCTCGCCGGCGAGACCGTTTTCGGAACCACGCGCGATGCGGGAAAGGCCGGCGAACTGCGCCGGCTCGGCATAACGCCGGTCATCTTCGATGGTGCCGACACCCGGCTCGAACTGCGCGATGCGATTGCCCGGGCGACCGACATCATCGTCTCGGTCGCGCCCGACGCCGATGGCGATCCGGTTCTGAATGCCGTCGGCAATGCCATCGCTGCGGCGCCGCGCCTTCAGTGGATCGCCTATCTGTCCACCGTCGGTGTCTATGGCAATCATGACGGCGGCTGGGTCGATGAGGCGACGGAACCGCGCCCCGTCTCGGCCCGTTCGATCCAGCGGCTGGCCGCCGAGCGCGACTGGCAGGCATTTGCCGCCGAACGCAGAGTGCCGCTGTCGATCCTCCGCCTGTCGGGCATTTACGGTCCCGGCCGCAACGCCTTTGTCAATCTGGCGGCGGGCCGGGCGCGGCGGCTGGTCAAGCCCGGCCAGGTGTTCAACCGCATCCATGTGGACGACATCGCCGGAGCGCTGGCCTTCTTCGCCGATCATCGCCATGACGGCACCGTCAACGTCACTGATGATCTGCCGGCCCCGCCCCAGGATGTTGTCGCATATGCAGCTTCCGTCATGAAAGTTGATCCGCCGCCGGAAATCGACTTCGAAACCGCCACATTGTCGCCCATGGCGCGGTCCTTTTACGGCGAGAACAAGCGCGTTTCGAACGCGGCGATCAAGGCGCTGGGCTTCACATTCGCCCATCCCGACTACCGGTCGGCATTCGACCGGATGTGGGCCGAGGACAGTTGGCAAAAGCCGTCCGTCTGATCATCGTCGCTGGCGCGCAGCGAGTATGACGGAAGGACATGAAATGTCGATTAGAACAACGGCGATGGGCGCCGGTTGCGCCGCCGCAATCCTCGGCGCCCTCACTGCGGCAGAACCCGCTCATGCCGCGCAGCAATGCGGCAAGGCGTCCTGGTATGCGCTGACCTCACGCACCGCCTCCGGCGAGATGATGGATCCTTCGAAGATGACGGCGGCGCACCCTTCGCTGCCCTTCGGAACGCGCATCGCGGTGACCAACCGCGCCAATGGCCGCTCGGTCACCGTGCGCATCAACGATCGCGGGCCCTTCGTCGGCGGCCGCATCGTCGATGTCTCGAAGGAAGCGGCCCGGCGCCTGGGCATGGTGCGCGCGGGCGTCGTGCCGGTCTGTATCAGCCGGACGGGCTGACGATGCAAAAGCCGGTCAGCCGGCACGCGCCTTGCCGACTGTGTCGAGCGCACGCCGCAGATGGGTGTCGCGATCATAGACGTCGGCATGATAGTCGACGACGCCATCATCGTCCGGCCAGGCGGTGAAATAGCCCACATAGACCGGCACGGTTTCTTCGAGCTTTTCAACCTGCTCATAGCCGCCAAGCTGGGCGGCCACATGCTCCCTGCTCTTGCCCAGCACCGCCGCGGCCATCGCGCGCGGGTCTTCGAGCCGCACGCAGCCATGGCTGAAAGCACGATTGTCCCGCGCGAACAGGCCCTTGGACGGCGTGTCGTGCATGTAGATCGCGTGACTGTTGGGGAACATGATCTTCAGTTCGCCCAGCGCGTTGCGCGGCCCGGGCTTCTGCCGGACATTGTAGGGCACACTGCCGGAGAACTGGTACCAGTTGATCGATGACGAAGCGATCTGCCGGCCCGATGCGCTGGTCACCACATAGCCGTTGCGGTCCAGATAGGACGGATCGCGCCGCAGCTTGGGCAACATCTCATTGACGATGATCGATTGCGGCACGCCCCAATAAGGATCGTAGACCACATGTTCGATCTCGTCATGGAAGAAATAGGTCTGGTTGGAGCGCTTGCCGACGACCGTGCGCATGGCCAGCTTGGTCTCGCCGTCCTCCATGTAGCGGACGCGATATTCGGGCTGGTTGATGACCACCTGGCGGCTTCCATACTCTTCGGGGTGCCACCGCAGCCGTTCGAGCGCCAGTTCGACGCGGCCGATCTTGGTGGCAAGGCTCTCGCCGTCCAGTTCGGCCACGGTGCGGGGGCCGACAATGCCGTCCGGCACCAGTTCGAGATCGCGTTGCACGTCACGCATCAGTTCGACCAATGCGCCGTCATAGAGCGTCGTGCCCGAATAGGCGTTGATGATTGCGGCATGTTTGTCGCGCGTTTCCGCCGACATTTTTTCGGCCGCCGCCGCCATAACCATGGGCAACGCGTCGGAAACGGCACCGGGACGCAGGAACGTGCCCTCGGGAATGACGATGGCGTCTTCGGTGCTGGTGCGCAGCGTGGCCAGTTCGTCCATCAGGCGCCGATAGTCCGGCTGGCGCGGGGTCAGGCTTTCAAGCCAAGCGGCCGGGTCGTCCGCCGTCATCAGCCCTGTCAGCGCCGCATCCGCGGTCAACCGGTCCTTGGAAAAATCGTGATAGCCCGACAGCTTGTTGGGATCGACCGCGCCATCCTTCATGTCCATGGCATAGCGCAGCGCGTGGGCGGTCAGCTCAAGCTCGAAGGCGATCAGGTCGCGATAGCGGGACGCCGGATCATCCGGCGACCAGCCCGCCGACGGCAGGTCGATCGCATAATGGGCCGCATCGAGCCCGTGCGCGGCGGCATTGTTGATCAGTTCGGCGACGGCCTGACCGCCAGCGTTGGGGTTCATGCCGCTGACCCAGACAAAGGCCGGGTTTTCCGCATAGTGACGGCGCACCGCATCGGCAATCGACGGCTCGATGGCCAGGTTTTGGTCGGGCGCGAAGTCGAGGGCCTGGACGAACCGATCGTCTTCCAGGACCGGCAGCGGCGGCAGTCCCGTGCCGGCATTCTCGATGGCCCCTGTGGTTGTCACATCGGGGAGCAGCGAAAGCAAAGTGACCGTGGTGATCGCCGGCGCCGCATAGGTGTAATATTGTGGCCCGGAAATCCGGCGGACCGACCGTTGCGCCGTGTTGCGTCGCGGTGCCGCCTGTCTTTGCCGGGTCGAGCGCCGAGGCGCGGCTTGCTGGCGAACCTGCGGGCGCGTTGCGCGCTGCCTTTGCTGCCGTTTAGCCCGGTTGAACAGCAATTCATGCAGTTGCACTTCCGATGCACCGGCCATATCGGGCGCTGCCGCCCATCCGGTGAAGACAACCGCGGATGCCAGCAGCATCCGTCCCAATCTTGATCGGACCAATTTTTCACTCCCGATGATCTGCGCCCCTTGCCGGCAGCCTAGCCTTTTCGGACGGAGCCATAAACCCGGCACCTGTAAAGAATGCATCAACCAAGATGAAGAAACCATGAACGGCGGGCTTTGGCACCATCAATGCCGGCGGCCCGCGCTTTCGCATTGCCGCCCGCCAAACGCCGCGCTAAGCCTTGCCCCATGAAAAAAGGCGATCACCTGTTTCTGGTCGACGGCTCGGCCTACATCTTCCGCGCTTTTCACGCCCTGCCGCCGCTGACGCGCAAATCCGACGGGCTGCCGGTGGGTGCCGTATCCGGCTTCTGCAACATGCTTTGGAAACTGCTTCAGGATGCGCGCGACACCGATGTCGGCGTCACGCCGACCCATTTTGCGGTGATTTTCGACTATTCGTCCAAGACGTTCCGCAACGAGCTTTATCCCGACTACAAGGCCAACCGGTCCGAACCGCCCGAGGATCTGGTGCCGCAGTTCGGCCTGATCCGCGAGGCGACGAAGGCCTTCAACCTGCCCTGCATCGAGATGGAGGGCTATGAGGCCGATGACATCATCGCCGCCTATTGCCGGATGGCCGAACAGGCCGGCGGCGAAGCGACGATCGTTTCTTCCGACAAGGATCTGATGCAGCTCGTCACCGATCACGTGTCAATGTACGACACGATGAAGGACCGGCAGATCGGCCGCGACGAGGTCTTCGAAAAGTTCGGCGTCGATCCCGAAAAGATGATCGATCTTCAGGCGCTCGCCGGCGATTCCACCGACAACATTCCCGGCGTGCCTGGCATCGGCCCCAAGACGGCGGCGCAGCTGCTGGAAGACTATGGCGATCTGGACACGCTTCTGGAGCGCGCCTCCGAGATCAAGCAGAACAAGCGCCGCGAAAACCTCATCGAATTTGCCGACCAGGCGCGCCTGTCACGCCAACTGGTCACGCTGAAGACCGATACGCCCGTCGATATTCCGCTGGACGCGCTTGCGCTCGAAGCGCAGGACGGCCCCAAGCTGATCGCATTCCTGAAGGCGATGGAGTTCACGACGCTGACCCGCCGGGTGGCTGAAGCGACGGCGACCGAAATCGGCGAGATCGACGCGGCCGATGTGGAGGTTGAAGGCGGCGCCGAAGCGCGCGGCCCCGATCTCGATGCCGGCTCTGTACAAGAGGCTGCATCGGGCGATGGCGATGCCACGCCGCGCGCGCTGGCCGATGCGCGTGCCGCGGCTGCGGCATCCGGCAGCTTTGATGCCGACACCTATGTCTGCATCCGCGATCTGCAAACGCTCGATCAGTGGATCGACAAGGCGCGGGCGGCAGGCGTTGTCGCGTTCGACACCGAAACCGATTCGCTCGATGCCATGCAGGCCAATCTGGTGGGCTTCTCGCTCAGCCACGCCGAGGGCGAGGCGGCCTATGTCCCACTCACCCACCGCGAAGGCGAGGACGATCTGCTCGGCGAAGGCGGGCTCGTCGACGGCCAGGTGCCTCTCGATGAGGCGATCAGCCGGCTAAAGGTGTTGCTGGAGGACCCGTCAATTCTGGTCGTGGGCCAGAACATCAAATATGATCTCCAGATCATGGCGCGCCATAACGTGTCGGTTGCGTCCTTTGACGACACGATGCTGATCTCCTATGTGCTTGATGGCGGCAACAACAGCCATCACGGCATGGACGCCCTGGCCGACCGCTGGCTCGGACACACGCCGATTGCCTACAAGGATGTCGCCGGAACCGGCAAGAAGGCGCTGACCTTCGACCGAGTCGCGATCGACGTGGCGACGCGCTATGCGGCCGAGGATGCCGACATCACGCTGCGGCTGTGGCGTGTGCTCAAGCCGCGTCTGGTCGCCGAAGGGCTGGTGTCGGTCTATGAACGGCTCGAACGGCCGCTTATTGCGGTTCTTGCGCGCATGGAACGGCGCGGCATTTCCGTCGACCGGCAAATATTGAGCCGGCTTTCGGGCGAATTCGCGCAAAAGGCCGCCGGCATCGAAGCCGAGATTTACGATCTGGCCGGCGAAAGTTTCAACATCGGATCTCCCAAGCAGCTCGGCGAGATTCTGTTCGGCAAGATGGGCCTGCCGGGCGGGTCGAAGACCAAGACCGGCCAATGGTCCACATCCGCCCAGGTCCTTGAGGATCTGGCCGCCGAGGGCCATGAACTGCCGCGCCGGATCGTCGATTGGCGCCAGCTCACCAAGCTCAAATCGACCTATACCGATGCGCTGCCCGGCTTCATCAATCCAGACACGGACCGCGTCCATACCTCCTATGCGCTGGCATCGACATCGACGGGGCGCCTCTCCTCGTCCGATCCGAACCTGCAGAACATCCCGATCCGCACCGCCGAGGGCCGGCGCATCCGCACCGCCTTCGTTGCGGAAAAGAGCCATCGGCTCGTGTCGGCCGACTACAGCCAGATCGAACTGCGCGTTCTTGCCCATATGGCCGATATCGGCCAGCTCAAACAGGCCTTCGCCGACGGTATGGACATTCACGCCATGACGGCATCGGAAATGTTCGGCGTGCCGGTCGAGGGCATGCCGTCGGAGGTGCGCCGCCGCGCCAAGGCGATCAATTTCGGCATTATCTACGGCATCTCGGCGTTCGGCCTTGCCAATCAGCTCGGCATCGCCCGTTCGGAGGCTGGCGATTACATCAAGACCTATTTCGAGCGCTTTCCGGGCATTCGCGACTATATGGACGCGACCAAGGCATTTGCCCGCGAACATGGCTATGTCGAGACGATCTTCGGCCGCCGCGCGCATTACCCCGATATCAAATCCTCCAACCCGCAAGTGCGGTCGTTCAATGAGCGCGCGGCGATCAACGCGCCGATCCAGGGGTCGGCCGCCGACATCATCCGCCGCGCCATGGTCCGGATCGAAGATGCTTTGTCGGCCGAAGACCTTGCCGCGCAGATGCTCCTCCAGGTGCATGACGAATTGATCTTTGAAGTGCCCGAGGACGAGGTGGACGAGACGATTGCCATCGTCCGCGACGTGATGGAGCAGGCGGCGATGCCGGCGGTGGCGATGAGCGTGCCGCTGCAGGTCGATGCCAATGCGGCCGAGAACTGGGACGAAGCGCATTGATGGACATCCGGCGGATGCGAGCGCCAAACCGATGAGTGAAAACGTCCGCAAATCGATTGCGCGCAGCGATCTTGAACGCCAGGCCTGGCCGGAATTGTCGGGCCATGCGCTGGAGGTGTTGCGCGCACACGGCACCGAACGTCAGGTTGCGGCGGGCGAAATCATCTGGGAGGTCGGTCAGCCCGATTATCCGCTGGCCCATCTGATCGACGCGGACATGAACATTGTCGATCGCGGGCGCGATGACAGCGTTGTGGTCACCATCACGGCGGGCAATTTCACCGGCGAGCTGGGTCTATTGATGGGCCAGCACACATTCTTTGCCGGTGTCATGGCGGGCCCGGGTCGCATTCTCACTGTTGACCCTGTCAAGCTGCGCCATCTGGTTGCCACGGTGCCCGAGGTCAGCGACATCGTGGTGTCGGCCTTTGCCGCCCGCCGCAAGCTTCTGATCGAATGGGCCGACGGAGCGCTGACGATCATCGGTGACGAGAACGAGCGAACCTGTCTGGGCCTGCGCGAATATGCCAGCCGCAACCGCATCCCGTTCCGCTTCATCGAACATGCCGACAGTGCCGCGGTCGATGCTTTTGCAGCCGGCCGGCGTGACCTGCCGACACAAGGCACCGTCGCCGTCGTCCGTGGCGAGACAGTGCTGCACGACCCCAGTCCGCTGACGCTTGCCAAGGCGCTTGGTTATGAGCTTTTGCCCGATGTCGGCGAACTATTCGATCTGGTCGTCGTCGGCGCCGGTCCGGGCGGCCTTGCGGCGGCGGTCTATGGCGCATCGGAGGGGCTCAAGACGCTGGCGATCGATGACACCGCGATCGGCGGGCAGGCCGGCACTTCCTCGCGCATCGAAAACTATCTCGGCTTTCCGACCGGCATTTCCGGCAGCGAACTGGCCTATCTGGGAGAAATCCAGGCGATCAAGTTCGGCGCCCGGGTCGCCGTGCCGCACAGGGCGGCCGGATTGCGCAAGGATGGCGATGTCTTCGAAGTCGCGCTGGAATCGGGCGAAGTCGTCCGAGCCCGCGCCGTGGTGATCGCGGCGGGCGCTCGCTATCGCAAGCTGCCCCTGTCGAACCTGACCGCCTATGAGGGGAACGGCGTCTACTATGCGGCAACCGAACTCGAGGCGCGTTACGCCAACGGCACCAATGCGGTGATCGTCGGCGGCGGCAATTCGGCCGGCCAGGCGGCCATGTTCCTGTCGCGCCATGCCGAGCACACCTACATCGTCGTGCGCCGCGCCGGCCTGTCGGAGACCATGTCGGACTATCTGTCGTCCCGCATCGACCGCGATCCGCGGATCACGCTCGTGACGACAAGCGAGGTCACCGCGTTGCGCGGCGAAGGCGGGCTGGCCGGCGTGACCCTGACGGACCGCCAATCGGGCGAGACACAGGACATTGCCTGCCGGGCGCTATACGTGATGGTCGGCGCCGAGCCCAACGCAGCCTGGGCCGGCGATCTCGTCAGGACTGACGAGAACGGCTTTGTGCTTACGGGCGCCGACGCCGACAATCCGTCATCGCCCTTTGCCACCAGCGTGCCGGGTGTTTTCGCCGTCGGCGATATCCGGTCCGGGTCGGTCAAGCGGGTGGCGTCGTCTGTCGGCGAAGGTTCGGTCGTGGTCTCGGCGGTGCATGCCTGGCTGGCAAGCCAGTCCAACCAGTGACTTGCGGGCACCTGACGTTAAAAGCCGGCTAACAGGTCATCCAATTTGCCGGTTAATTATCCAGGTCGATCAACACTCCAGCGCACCGCTTTCAAGCGCTTCATAACAGGCGAGCACGTGGTCGGCGACAGCGCGCGAGCATTCGCCGGCATCATGGCGAACCCGCATGCGGCTTTGGTACGTGCCAAGGGTTGGCAGCCCCTGTTTCTCGCCCAGGCAAATCAGTGGCGCTCGCACGCAGGATGCCGGCAGCGGCGCAACGGCGAGATCCGACATGAGCGCGGCTCGTTGCGCAGCCGTATGGGCGCTCATATAGGCGATCCGGAAATTGCGGCCGGCTTCGCCGAGCGCTTCAACGGCATTTGCGCGCCATGAACAGCCCTCTTCCCAGATCGAAACCGGCAATGGCTCGCGCTCCCATGCGCAGCCGCCTTTCACCCCGGCCCAGACAAGCTGCTCTTCGATCAAGACGACGCCGTCAGGCGGCAGCGCGCTCTCGGGCCGCGCCGTGTGGATGACGACATCGAGATCGCCGCGTTCGAAGCGGGGCAGCAATTGTTGCGTGTTCTCGATTACCACGTCGACAGACACGTTGGGATGGGTCTCGGCGAAGCGCGTCAGCACCTGTGGCAGAAGCCGTTCGCCATGATCATCGGCCGCGCCGAGCCGCACGGTGCCCGCCACATCGGGCATGATGAAGCGCGCCAGCATCTCGTTGGACAGCGCCAGGATCCGCCGCGCATAGCCCACCAGCATCTCGCCTTCGGCGGTCAGCGAAACGGAACGTGAATCACGGTTGAAGACGACGGTGCCCAGCGTGTCTTCGAGCTTCTTCATCTGCATCGAGACCGCCGAAGGGGTCCTGAACACCCGTTCGGCCGCCTTGGAGAAGCTGCGTGTCTCGGCGATGGCCAGAAAAGTCCGCAGGAGATCGATGTCCACCGGCGGTTGAGGGTTTAACGGTTTCGTCTCGGGGATGTTCATGTCCGCACCATCATTCAGAAAATTTGAACCTAAAAGTCAAATCGTTTCGTTTGATTGAAGCATGGATCGGCGGCACTGTCCACCCGCTCCGGAAATACCGGATCGCCCGACCCGAAGGAGTGAACCGATGACCGTATTCGACAATGATTTTGGCCGGCACACCACCCATACGACCCCCGGTACGCTGGCGCGTCGCCTTGCAGACCGGGCACTGGCGTGGCTCGACCATCGCCGCGAGCAAGCCGCAGAACGGCGGCGCCATCGACTTGACCGCGAGGCTTACCGCGCCCTGCTGGGCAAGGAGGATTGGGTCTATGACGACATGGGCGTCACGCGGGCCGATGTCGAATGGGCGGCCAGGCTTCCCCTACACATGAACGCGGCGCGCGAACTCGACCGCCTGAGCAGCCGCAACCGGATGGGGCGTTGATCGGCCCGATCGACCAGCCCCGCGCCGTCCGACCTGCTCCCGGCTTGCCGGACGGCGCATTCCATCGACCGGGCCTGGTCACGGACAGGCTCCGTCCTTGTCGGCATCGCCAGTGACACGTTAGGGATGCATGTCCGCCCGCTTGACGGTAACCGCCCATGCCGCCCAACACCCTCCTGTGCCGATGAACCCGCCGCCGCGTCGTATCCTTCTACTAGGCGCCACTGGCACGATCGGCCGGGCAACGGCCCACGTGCTTGTCGATTGCGGCCATGAAGTGGTCTGTTTCGTCCGGCCTCGCCAAGCCGACGGCTCATCGATCGCCGCCAAAACCGGACTGCCAGAAGCCGCGATCATCCGCCAAGGTGACGTGACCAGGCCGCAATCGCTTGCTAGCGACGGATTTTGCGGAGAGCGGTTCGATGTAGTCGTCTCCTGCCTTGCATCGCGGACCGGTATCCCGGACGATGCCTGGGCGATCGATTACGACGCAAACCTCAACGCGCTGCAATTGGCCAAAAGCGCTGGCGTCTCCCATTTCATCCTTTTGTCGGCCATCTGCGTGCAAAAGCCGAAACTGGCCTTCCAGCATGCCAAGCTGGCCTTTGAAAATGCGCTGATCGCATCGGGGCTGACCTGGTCGATCGTCCGGCCCACCGCCTTCTTCAAGTCGCTCTCGGGCCAGATCGAACGGTTGCGGCAGGGCAAGCCCTTCCTCGTCTTCGGTGATGGGGAACTCACCGCCTGCAAGCCGATCTCCGATGGTGACCTGGCCCGCTACATCGCCGAATGCATCGGCGATCCCGAACGGCACAACCACATATTGCCGATCGGCGGGCCGGGCGATGCCATCACGCCGCGCCAGCAGGGCGAGCATCTGTTCGCGCTTCTCGAAAAGCCGCCGAAGTTCCGGCACGTGCCGGTCGGGCTCCTGGATGCAATCATCGGGACGACGAGCATTGTGGGCCGGCTCTTTCCCAAACTGGCTGCCAAGGCCGAACTGGCCCGCATCGGCCGCTACTACGCCACCGAATCGATGCTCGTCCTTGATCCCGCCACCGGGCGCTACGATGCCGAGGCGACACCGTCATTCGGAACCGAGACACTGTTCGATTTCTATGGCCGGCTGATCAGGGGCGAGGCCTCGGTCGATCGCGGTGACCACGCCGTGTTCTGACCGGCGCAGCGCCTCAGCGCCATGAAACCGAGTAGAGATCGGCCCGGCGGTCAGCCAGATTGCGCACCGAGCCGCCTTCGCGCGCCGCATCGAGCGCCGCCATGTCGAGATCGGCAAGGATCATCTGTTCGGCCTGCGGCTCGGCTTCGGCGGCGATGCCATCGCGCGCAAAGCCATGGTCGGACGGCGTCAGCACCGCCGACTGCGCATAGGCCATCTCCAGATTGTCCGTGTTCGGCAAATTGCCGACAAGGCCCGATGTGACGACATAGCACTGGTTCTCGACCGTGCGCGCATGGCAGCAATAGCGCACCCGAAAATGACCGTGCCGCGTGTCGGTGCAATAGGGCACGAAGATGATGCGCGCGTCCTGGTCGGCGAGCCGCCGTCCAAGCTCCGGAAACTCGCTGTCATAACAGATCATGACACCGATCCGGCCGTGCTCGGTGTCGATCGCGTCGATCTGCGTGCCGCCCTCGATTCTCCAGACGCTGCGTTCGTCGGGCGTCGGATGCAGCTTGTGCTGCTCGGACAGGCGGCCATCGGGATGGGCGATGAAGCTCACGTTCCGTGCAGCGCCGTCGTCCATGCGCGTGGCGTGCGAACCACCGATTATGGTGATGGTGTGCTCTTTGGCCAGATCTCCGAGCAATTGTCTGAGCGCCGGCGTATAGACCGTCAGCCGGTCAACGCTTTCCGCCGCCGGCACCATCGGTGTGTCACCCGACAGGAGCTGGATGGTGAAATGCTCGGGAAAACAGATAAATTGCGCCCCATAGCCGCTGGCCGTGCGCACGAAATGGGCCACGCGTTCGAAAAGCGCTTCAGTCGACCGGGTCTGTTGGAGGGCCATTTGAACGCTGGCCACGCGTAGCTTCTGCTCCGCCATGCTCGGTGCCTTTCGTCAAAAGACCGCCGGCGTTTCCACCGGCGGCCAATGTCTTGCTTTCATCGGGTGCGGGGTTTTAGCCGACCGAGCCGTACGGACAGGTATTGTCCGAACGGAAGTCATGCACCTCGATCTCGCCCGAGATGATCTGTTCGCGAGCTGCTTCAACGGCCTGCATCATCTCGTCGCTGACCAGCGATTCGTTGTTCTCGTCGATCGCCACGCCGACACCGTCCTCGGCAACGCCAAGGACCTGAACGCCGGTGGAGAAGTTGCCTTCCATACCGTCCTTCATCGCTTCCATCACGGCGACGTCGACGCGCTTGAGCATCGAGGTCAGCACCGAACCGGGCTGCAGATGGTTCTGGTTGGAATCGACGCCGACCGACAGCTTGCCCGCATCGGCCGCTGCCTGCAGCACGCCGATGCCGGTGCCGCCTGCCGCAGCATAGACAACGTCCGCGCCCTGCGAGATCTGCGCATTGGTGATCTCGCCGCCACGAACCGGATCGTTCCATGCCGCCGGCGTGTCACCGGTATAGTTGACGATCACCTCGGCATCGGCGTTCACCGATTTGACACCGCCCACATAGCCGCAGGCGAACGCCGAGATCAGCGGCACGTTCATGCCGCCCACAAAGCCGACCGTACCGGTCTCGGATGCCTTGGCGGCCATGATGCCGGCCAGATACGAGCCTTCCTGCTCCTTGAAGACGACCGAGCGCACATTCGGCTGGTCGACGACCATGTCGATAATGGCGAACTCGGTGTCGGGGAACTCCTGCGCCACCTTGTCGACGGCCTGCGCGGCGGAGAAGCCGGCGATGATGACCGGCGAATGCCCGCGTTCGGCGAAGCGGCGGAGCGCCTGCTCGCGCTGTGCCTCGTTCTGGATCTCGAACTCGACATACTCCGTGCCGGTTTCTTCCTTGAACTGTTCGGCGCCGTTAAAGGCGGCTTCGTTGAAAGATTTGTCGAACTTGCCGCCCAGATCGTAGACGATTGCCGGCGTTTCGGCATGGGCCGCCGCCGTCATTGCGGATGCGGCCAAAAGGCCAAGAACAAAGCGCTTCATTCTCACTTACCCTGTCTGACTGTTTGCATATGTCGCCGCGCACCCAATGGCTTGCAGCCTCCCTGAAAGCGGTTTGACGCCGCCTTACGCGGACATTGGCACGCCCAATCGCGCCATGTCGACAAAAAAGCGAAATCAGGGTTGACGTGCGCAGCGCATCCGGACCGCCGCATCAACCTTCGAGCAATCCGGCCAAACGCCTCCGGCGCCGCCGGCCAAGCAGCGCAAGGACCAGTGCCAGACCACCGAAGACGGCGATGGTTGGCCATGCCGCTACCGTGACCAGCACCGGATCGGCCAAGACCGGATGGATCGCCGTGCCGAGCCATTGACCGAATGCGCCGCGCGAACCGGGCGCGATCGCATCCCAGCTATCGGCAAGCGGCGTCAGCGTGAGGGCGGACGCGCCGATTGATCGCGTTGTGTCAACAACGCCGACGATCACCATCATCGCCAGACAGACAACGGCCAAGGCTCGAAAAACGAATCGGACCATGCGTATTGGCTTGTGATACCCTCTGTGCGGCGTACCGATCCACGCCACGCGCCCCTTGTCATTCATTATGTCACGCGCGCGCGCATGGTCCACCCCGATATCTGTCCGATTTCAGACCCGCTTGATTGTCCGTGAGTGCCGCGCTAGGAGACGGCCCTTCGCTGGCCGGTCAACCGGAACTGTGAAGCAGCCGGCCGTTTTGGCGGGTGACATGTGGTTGGGTGAGGTGGCCGAGTGGTTGAAGGCGCACCGGCGATTTTCCGCTTTGCGGAAAACGCCCATCACCAAAAAGGGCGCGTGCGCCCTTTCAACCCGCTCGGCCGTTTTGGCGGGTGACATATGGTTGGGTGAGGTGGCCGAGTGGTTGAAGGCGCACGCCTGGAACGCGTGTAGGCGGGAAACCGTCTCCAGGGTTCGAATCCCTGTCTCACCGCCATTTTCTGACTTCGCGCTCTCGCCCTTCGGGCTTCGCTCCAGTCGGGACCTCGCAAAGGCTCGGACGGCCCTTGGCCTTGCGAACCTTGCGGTTTCGAACTTCCTCCCTCCCTCTCCGTCATTTTGTTTGCGCGCAGCCGCTACACCAACCCTTCGCACGGCTTCGAATTCGAACTTCGTCCGTTGTTTCTCGCCATCCCCTCCGCGAATATGACGGTTTGCTGACGCTCTCCACGGCCAGAACTGGACGCCTGGTGGCGCGACAGGCTTGGCCGCGAAGTGAATTACACAAACAATTTCAATAATTTGAGTGTGTCGATCGCAGCGCCACCCAACGCCCCGAACGACCGTCTCGCACCGCTGACACAAATCCTTCACGGGATTGTCATCGACCTTACAAACACGGCTCCTATGCGACTTTGTGCGTATCGCAATTTTCCCGGGAGACCTATGATGTGGAAAACGCTTTTGGCGGCCAGCGCCCTTGCGCTGACGACCGCCGCGGCCCAGGCCGAAAAAATCGAGATCGAACTGTGGCACGCCATGGGCGGCGCCCTTGGCGAGGCGACAAACGCCGTTGCCGAGCAGTTCAATGCCAGCCAGGACAAATACAATCTGACGCCTGTCTACAAGGGCAACTATGAGGAAACGCTGACGGCCACCATCGCCGCTTTCCGTGCCGGTGAACAGCCCAACATCGTCCAGGTGTTCGACGCTGGTGCCGCCACCATCATTGGCGCCGAGGGCGCTGTGATCCCCGCTCAGGACCTGATCGAGAATGCCGGCTTCGAGTTCGGCACAGATTACATTCCGGGCGTTGCCAACTTCTATGCCGACGAAAACGGCAAGATGGTCGGCATGCCCTTCAACTCGTCGACACCGATCCTCTACTATAATGTCGAAGCCTTGGAAGAGGCCGGCGTCGAGCCGCCCACCACTTGGGAAGAGTTCCAGGAAATCGCGCCTGCGCTGAAAGAAGCCGGCTACGTGCCGATGGCGCAGTCGCACCTGCCCTGGATTTTCACCGAAAACTTCATGTCGCGCCACAATCTGCAGTTCGCCACCAATGCGAACGGCTATGAAGGCGCCGAAGGCACCGAGCTCCTGATCAATGTCGAGCCGATCAAGGCCCACTTCACGGCCGTCAAGGAATGGATCGACGCTGGCCTGTTCGGCTATTACGGCACCGGCTGGGGCGACAATCAGGCACCGTTCGAAAACGGCGAAGTGGCCATGTGGCTCGGCTCGTCCGGTTCATTCGGCGGCCTCAAGCAGTCCGCCGACTTCGAGTTCAGCGCCACCTACCTGCCCTATTGGGAAGCGGTGACCGAAGAGCCCTACAACACCTTCATCGGCGGCGCTGCCCTGTTTGCCATGTCCGGTCAGCCCGAGGAAGAAAATGAAGCCGCGGCTGCATTCTTCCAGTTCCTGTCCTCGCCGGAGCCGCAGGTCTTCTGGCACAAGGAAACCGGCTACGTGCCGATCACCGCGACGGCCTATGAACTCGCCAAGGCCGAGGGCTATTATGACGAAGAGCCCGCAGCCGAAGTCGGCATCAACCAGCTCCAGCAGCCGGGCGGCGACTGGACCAAGGGCTACCGCATGGGGTTCTATGTCCAGATCCGCGACGTGATGAACCGCGAATATGGCCGCATCTTCTCCGGTGAGGCGACCGTCGACGAGGCGTTCGGCATCATCGAGGAAGAAGGCAACCGCCTGCTCGAGCGCTTCGCGCAGACCCAGAGCGGCTGAACCATCCGGCAAGCTGATCGAACCGGGGGCGCGCCGCGCTCCCGGTTCTTGCCTTGGCTCACGCACTGGACCGGCCATGCATAAAGCCCAGTTTCAATCACCCCTTTATCCCTATCTTCTCCTGCTGCCGCAGATGGCGATCGTCGCCGTCTTTTTTCTGTGGCCGTCCGCCGAGGCGGTGCGCAGCTCCTTCTTTCTGCAGGACCCGTTTTTCGGCAACGAAACCTTTGTCGGTATCGACAATTACACCGATGCCGTCACCCGGTCGGACTATGGGCGGGCCGCATGGTTCACCTTCCTGTTCACCGTGGTCGTGACGTTCTTCTCGCTCGGCATAGCGCTTCTGCTGGCGGTGGCCGCCGACAATGTCCTGCGCGGCCAAGGGCCCTACAAGACGCTTTTGATGTGGGTCTACGCGATCGCACCGCCCGTTGCCGGCCTGATTGGCATCATGCTGTTTGACCAGCATATCGGCCCGATCGTCGACTTCGTCGCGCTGTTCGGCTGGGACATGCGGGTTGGCGTCGACTATTGGGACACGGGCATTGCCATGATGATCGTGGCGACCTGGAAACAGATCCCGGTCAACTTCATCTTCTTCCTGTCCGGCCTGCAATCCATTCCCAAGGGGGTGCGCGAAGCCGCCTCGATAGACAATCCCAGCCCGTCCGGCCGGTTCTGGACGATCATCTTCCCGCTGCTGGCGCCGACCAGCTTCTTCCTGATGATCATCAACATCACCTACGCCTTTTTCGAGACCTTCGGCATCGTCGACGTCATGCTCAAGGGCGAGCCGGGCAACAATCCGGTGACACTGGTCTACAAGGTCTTCCTCGACGGTTTCCGCGGCAATGATCTGGGCGGATCGTCGGCGCAATCGGTCATTCTGATGGTGTTTGTGCTGGCGCTGACCATCATCCAGTTCCGCCTGATCGAGCGACGGGTGCACTACACATGACCCGAACCGGACAAACCATGCGGAGGCCGCGATGAGCCAGGACCAGATCGCCGTAACGGGCAAGCCGGCCGTGCCCGTCGCACGACCGGCTTCGGCCACCGGGGCAGGCTTCGGCGCGTTCGTGCGCCGACATCAGATCGTCGAACATATCGTTCTTTTGTTCGGCGTGCTCCTGATGATGGGACCCATTGCCGTTGCATTCACCACATCCACGCATGACCCAGTCACCATTCACTCCGAAGGCATGCAACTCGGTTTCGGCGATAATTTTTTGCCGACTTATGAGGCGGTGATCTTTGAACAGACCGGTTTCACAAAGCAGGTCACCGGCTGGGGCATGTCGCTCAACTCGCTGATCCTCGGACTGGGTTTTGCCATCGGCAAGATCATCGTGTCGATGCTGGCCGCCTATGCCATCGTCTATTTCCGCTTTCCGCTGGGCACGCTGTGCTTCTGGGTCATCTTCTCGACGCTGTTGCTGCCGCTGGAAGTGCGCATTTTGCCGTCCTACGAAGTGGTTCAGGGACTGGGGCTGCTGAACAGCTATACCGGTCTCATCCTGCCGCTGATCGCTTCGGCGACCGGTACATTCTTCTTCCGCCAGTTCTTCAAGTCGGTCCCCAACGAGCTTCTCGAAGCGGCGCGGATCGATGGCGCCGGCCCCTTCCGCTTTTTCTGGGACATCCTCGTCCCGCTGTCTCGGACCATGATCGCCGCGATTTTCATCATCATGTTCGTCGTCGGCTGGAACCAGTATCTATGGCCGATCCTGATGACGACCGATGAGAGCTTCTACACCGTGGTGCGCGGCATCCGGCAGATCCTCCAGGTTTGGATCGGCGCGGACATCCCCGACTACAACGAGGCGTTGGGCCTGGCGATCATCGCGATGATTCCGCCGGTGCTCATCGTCATCATATTCCAGCGCATGTTCATCAAGGGCCTTGTGGAGAGTGAAAAATGACGACGCTCGAGATCAAGCAGGCGGTCAAGCGCTATCCGAACGGCGCGCTCGCCGTCAAAGGCGTCGATGTCACCGTGGAGGAAGGCGAACTGGTGGTCTTTGTCGGCCCGTCCGGCTGCGGCAAGTCCACTTTGCTGCGTATGGTCGCAGGCCTTGAAAGCGTCACCGAAGGCGAGATCGTGCTCGACGGGCGGCTGGTCAACGAGGTTGAGCCGGCCAACCGGAACATTGCCATGGTCTTCCAGAACTATGCGCTCTATCCGCACATGACGGTCTACAGGAACCTTGCCTACGGTTTGAAGAACCGCGGCACGCCGAAGGCCGAGATCGACGCCAAGGTGCGAGAAGCGGCCAAGCTCCTGCAGATCGGCGATTTTCTGGAACGCAAACCCAGCCAGCTCTCGGGCGGACAGCGCCAGCGCGTTGCCATGGGCCGCGCCATCGTCCGCGATCCTGCGATCTTTCTGTTCGACGAACCGCTGTCCAACCTGGACGCCAAGCTGCGCAATCAGATGCGGCTCGAGATCAAACGCCTGCAACGCCGGCTCGGGACGGCGGCGATCTACGTCACCCACGACCAGGTCGAGGCGATGACGCTCGCCGACCGGATCGTCGTTCTCAACAATGGCGAGATCGAGCAGATCGGCGCGCCCGCCGAAGTCTATGGTGCACCGGCATCGACCTTCGTTGCCAGCTTCATCGGCGCACCGCCGATGAACCTTCTCGAAGCGCAGACCGGCGACGGCGCGATCGTGATCGGCGAAACGCGTATTGCGGCGCCGGTGCACGCAAACGGACCCATCACGCTCGGCATTCGCCCGGAGCGCGCGCATCTGGCCAACGGTTCGGGCGGCGCAGACGGGCCGCCCATGCAGGTCGACACAGTTGAGGAACTGGGTGCCGTGCGGCTGATCCACGGCTCGGTCGGCGGCCAGCATTTCACGGCCAACCAGTCGGCCGACGAGCCGATACCCGGCGATCAGGTGCGGCTGCGGCTGCTGCCTGATGATCTGCACCTGTTCGACCATGGCACGGGCCGCCGGCTGTGAGTTTTGCAGATATTGTTCGCGCCGACGGGACCCGGCCGCCGCGCTGGCTTGATGTCCGGTTCGATGCGTCGGGCGCGCCGCTTCGCTGTTCCGGCAACACGATGGTCTGCCATCTGCGCGATGATACCGGCCGCGCCGCGGTGTCGGAGATTGTTGCGCGCCTGGCATCCGCCCCTGCCGGCAACTGTTTTGCCTTCACCGCGCCGGAAAGCTGGCACATGACGGTCTTCAACGGTTTGCTGCACGAGGCCGACCTCGGCCGGAGCAATTTCTGGCCTGCCGATCTGCCGGCTGATGCGACCGACGATGAGGCGGACGCCTTTGTGCTGGATCGGATGGCGAACGTCGCTCCGCCCGATACGCCGATCCGCATGGTCGCGACAGGCTTTTCGGGACTGCCGAGCCACGCCCTCGGCATTGCGCTGGTACCCTCAAGCGCTGGCGAGGAAAACACCATTCGGAGCTACAGGGACCGTCTCGCCGAGGCCACCGGCCTTGAGGCGCGGCCCGGTCACGCCGATTACGGGTTTCACCTGACGCTCGCCTATCTCGTGCGCTGGCCATCCGTTGACGAGGCCATCGCGTTCGACGCGGTTCTGGCATCGCTGACCGTCGAGATTGGCGACCTGTTCCCGCCCTTTCGTCTCGGCCCGCCGGAACTGTGCCTGTTCGATCATATGGATGAATTCCGCGTTCAGCGGACGGTCACACCGGCACCAGTGGCCACACCAGCGGAATGATCGTCATGGCGGTGACGAATGTCGTCGCATCCATGATCAGGCCAAGCCGCAGGAAGTCGGTGAACCTGTAGCCGCCCGCATTATAGACGAGCGTGTTGGTCTGATAGCCGATCGGCGTGATGAAGCTGGCCGATGCCGCGATCATCACCGCGACGACGAACGGGCGCGGGTCGAGGCCGAGCGCCTGTGCCAGCCCGATGGCGACCGGCGTGACGATGACGGCGACCGCATTGTTGGTAACCAGTTCGGTGAGCGCCGTTGTCAGAAGATAGACGCAGGCGAGCGCGACGATCGGCGCAAGGCCCATCAGCCAGGGTTCGATCGCGTCGACGATGATCGTGACCAGCTCGGTCTTCTGCATCGCCGTGCCGATCGCCAGCATGCCGGCGATCAGGCCGAGCACCCGCCAGTCGACCGCCTGCACCGCCTCGTCCACCTCGACACATCGCGTCACCAGAACAAGGACGGCGCCGATCATCGCAATGCCGGCGATCGGCATGATGTTCAGCGTCGCGCCGACGACAACCGCGAGCGCGATGCCGATTGCCAATGGCGCCTTGTCGCGCCGGAAGCCGCGTTCGGATGGCTCGGACACGTTGACCAGATTGTTCTCGTCGGCAAACCGCGTCAGGTCCTCGGGCGCCCCTTCGATCAGCAGCGTGTCGCCGACCGCCAGCGGTGTCGTTTCGAACCGGTCGGCCATGTTCATGCCGCCCCGGTGCAACGCGATCGGATAGATGCCGAAGCGCCGGCGCAGGCGCAGATGCCGCAGCGTGCGTCCCAAAACGCGCGCGCTCGGCCCGATCAGGATCTCGATCATCGCCGACGAGCGCGAACCGGTCTGTTGCAGCGTGTTGTCGCCGCCCAGTTGCCCTTCCTCTTTCATCGACAGGATCTCGGCGACCGACGAGCGCAGGACGACAATATCGCCTGGCTCGAGAATGACATCGTCCAGATCGCGCCGCAGCGAAGCATCGCCGCGCAGCACGTCGATGATACGCCGTTCGGGCTGGTTGAAGGCGATCACCTCTCGGGCGCGCGCACCCACATGCGGCGAGCCTTCATCGATCACCGCCTGAACGATGAAGCGCCGGCCGGGTTGCGCCGCGCCCAGCGTCGTCACCGACTGGCGGTCGGGAAGAAGGCGCCGGGCAAAGAACATCACCGTGATGCCAGCGGTTGCCGCGACCAGCCCGACCGGCGCGATCTCGAAGATGGAGAACGGCGCCAGCCCCTGGTCACGCGCGACCGTATCGACCAGAAGGTTGGTCGATGTGCCGATCAGCGTGCAGGTTCCGCCCAGGATCGCCGCATAGGACAGAGGAATGAGCAGCTTGGACGAAGCCTGTCCGGTCTGACGCGCGATCTGCACCGCGACCGGGATCATCAGCATCACGACGGGCGTGTTGTTCATGAACGCGCTCATCGCCGCCGTGGCGCCGAGAAAAGCGAAAAACGACAAGGCCGGGCTCGACCGCGCATGTTCGGTGGCAAAGCGCGCGAACCGGTCCATCGCGCCGGTGCGCACCAGCCCCGCCGACAGGACGAACATTGACGCAATGGTCGTGATCGCCGGCGAGGAGAAGACCGCCAGAACGTCGGGGGTTTCAAGGATGCCGGCGACGAGCAGCACCGCGACGCCCAGCCCGGCGATCACCTCGGGGGCGCGCCACTCGCGCGCAAAGCCGGCAAACAGCGCGATGATGAGCGCGCCGGTCAGGATCGGTCCCAGAAGGTCGGGGTCAAGCGCCATGGCGACGGGCCCGTGCCGTTGTCACCAATGCGGCGGCTTGTCGACGGGCACGGCCTCCCGCATGCGCTCTTCGGCTTCGGCGAAACGCCGCGCCAGCACTTCCAGCTTGCGCCGCAGGTCGGCGATAACTTCGCCTTGCGAGACGACGACCTCATTCAGATCGTCGATCATCTGCGCCTGATGAGCGGCCAGAATTTCCAGATCGTCCAGTCGTTCCGTGTCGGTCTTGGCCATTGGCGGTCCCGTGTGAGCGGTCAAGGCTAGCATGGCGCCCCTGTCCAGTCCAAGCGATGTCACCGGACAATTGCTGCGGCGGCGCCGCGCACCAGACGGCGTTTTCGGGCTGGATTCAAGCAATCAAGATGCTAGGGTTCGGCAATTTTGAAGCATGGATTTCTGCGACCGACGGGAACCGCATGGCGCCTTATGCAATCGAACTGACCGGCATCAACAAGAGCTTCGGCCCGGTGCATGCCAACAAGAACATCAACCTTGCGGTGCACAAGGGAACCATCCACGGCATCATCGGCGAGAATGGGGCCGGCAAATCGACGCTGATGTCGATCCTCTACGGCTTCTATCAGGCCGATTCCGGGCAGATCGAAGTGGACGGCAAGCCCGTGACGATCAACACGCCCAACGACGCCATCGCCATGGGGATCGGCATGGTGCACCAGCATTTCATGCTGGTCGAGAATTTCACCGTCCTCGAAAATGTCATGCTCGGCGCAGAGGGCGCGCAACTCATCAGCGGCTCGATCACCAAGGCGCGCCAGGAGCTCAAGCATCTCGAAGAGGAATATGCGCTCCAGGTCGACACCGACGCCATCATCGAGGAACTGCCCGTCGGGCTGCAGCAGCGCGTCGAAATCCTCAAGGCGCTCTATCGCGGCGCCGAAATCCTGATCCTCGACGAGCCGACCGGCGTTTTGACACCGGCTGAGGCCGACCATCTGTTCCGCATTCTCGAGCAGCTCAAGGAGCAGGGCAAGACGATCGTCCTGATCACGCACAAGCTGCGCGAGATCATGGCGGTCACCGACAATGTCTCCGTCATGCGGCAGGGCGAGATGGTCGCCACGCGCAAGACATCGGAGACATCGGTCGAGGAACTGGCCGAACTGATGGTCGGCCGACGCGTCTTGCTACGGGTCGAAAAGGGCGAGGCGAAGCCAGGCGATGTGAAGCTTTCCGTCGAAAACCTGACCGTGAAAGACAGCCGCGGCGTCGTCATGGTCGACAATGTCTCCTTTGACGTGCGTGCGGGCGAAATTGTCGGCATTGCCGGCGTCGCGGGCAATGGCCAGAGCCAGATGATCGAGGCGATTGCCGGCATAAGGCGGGCCGAGACAGGACGGGTTCTGCTCGACGGCGAGCCGATCGGCGTCACCGGTGAAGCCGACCCGTTCATGCTGCGCAAGCGCGGCATGGCCCATGTGCCCGAGGACCGCCACCACATGGGTCTCGTGCTCCAGTTCGAGGAGAACGAGAACTCGATCCTGGGCTATCACGGTGACGACGAATATGTGAACGGGCCGATGCTGGACATTGACGGCATCCGCTCAGATGCGCGCGAGAAGATCGAGAAATACGACATCCGCCCGCCCAACTGCCGGCTGAAGACGGCCAATTTCTCCGGCGGCAACCAGCAGAAGATCGTGCTGGCCCGCGAGATGGAACAGGACCCGACCGTCCTGATCGTCGGTCAGCCGACGCGCGGCGTCGATGTCGGCGCGATCGAATTCATCCACAAGCGCATCATCGAGATGCGCGATGCGGGCAAGGCGGTGCTGCTCGTTTCGGTGGAACTCGATGAGATCCGGTCCCTCGCCGACCGCATTCTGGTCATGTTCGCGGGCCGGGTCGTCGGCGAACGCGGACCCGATGCCACCGAAGGCGAACTGGGTCTTCTGATGGCCGGCGTCGAGGGCGAGCCGACCAAGGAGGCGGCGGAGTGAAGGCGCATCTCGCCTCGCTGTTGGCCGTCGCCCTTCTGCCCGCCATGGCCCAGGCGCAAATTCTGGTCGAGCCCGATGCGGTCGGAACCTATGGCATGGCGGTGGACGAGACGGCCGTGTCCATGCAGGTGCGTCGGGCTGGCGACGGCATGTTTGAGGCGCAACTCTCGGTCGCTGTCGATGGCGAGTCGGTCTTCACGCGCACCTATGACGAAATGTTCTCGCTCTTTCAGAGCCCGATCCTCAAGCTCGTCGAGATGGATGCATCCAACGATGCGCCCGAACTGTTCGTTTCGCGCTACAGCGGTGGCGCCCATTGCTGCAATCTGATCTCCATCGTCGCCAAGACCGGCAACGGCCAATGGACCGAGATCGAGGTCGGCGCCTATGATGGCGACCCGGAGCGCAACTATCCTAACGACGTGACCGGCGATGGCGTTGCCGAGATCGTCACGCTGGACAATTCATTTCTGTATGCATTCGCGTCCTATGCCGGTTCCTACGCGCCGACCATCGTCCTTGCGCTGCGCGACGGCGCCATTGTCGATGTGAGCGCCGAACCCGATTTTGACTATGTGATGGGCGCTGCGGTCCGCAATCTGGGCACGATGCCCGATGCGGGCGAATCGCGCAATTCGTGGTTGGCCGCCTACACGGCCATGCAATTGCGCCTTGGCGCCGATGATCCGTTCGCCTTGGCGGACAAGGATTATGATCCCGAACCGGACTGGGGTCTGACCTTTTGCCGCGATGAAGGCACTGAAACCTATGATTGCCCCGAAGACCGGATCGGTCGCACGGAATTTCCCGTTGCGCTCAGGCAGTTCCTGAGCGAACGCGGTTACATGGAGTAAACAACGCCAATGGCTGCCCCTTACGCCAAACTGCCGCCTTGGGTCGACTACGGCCTGATTCCGCTCGTCAACGTGACCGTGGCCTTCCTCGTCGCTGGCCTCGTCGTGCTGCTGGTGGGCGAAAATCCGATCCGCGCTGCGCAGCTTCTCGTGCAGGGGGCGTTCGGTTCGGGCGACGGCATCGGCTACACGCTCTTTTATGCCACCAATTTCATCTTCACCGGCCTTTGCATGGCCGTCGCCTTCCATTGCAGCCTGTTCAACATTGGCGGCGAGGGGCAGGCCTATGTGGGCGGGCTCGGGGTCGCCATCGTCTGCCTGACCTTCGACACGATCTTTCCCTGGTGGATCAATCTGCCGCTTGCGACGATGATGGCCGCGCTGACGGGCGCTCTGTGGGCGCTGATCCCGGCATGGCTGCAGGCGACGCGCGGCAGCCATGTCGTCATCACGACCATCATGTTCAACTTCATCGCCGCCAGCTTCATGGTCTATCTGCTGGTCGGCCCGCTCAAGCCGGTCGGCTCGATGGCGCCCGAGACGCGCACCTTCGCCGAGGGCGCGCAACTGCCGCGCCTTGACTGGATGCTGGAGATGTTCGGCCTGACGATCCGATCGGCGCCGCTCAACATCACCTTCCTTCTGGCGCTTGCCGCCGCCTTCGGCGTCTGGGTGCTGATCTGGCGCACGCGGCTCGGCTACGAAATCCGCACGATGGGCTTTTCGCCGACCGCCGCCAAATATGCCGGCATCAACCAGACCAAGGTGATCGTCATCGCGATGATGGTGTCGGGCGCGCTGGCGGGCATGATGGCGCTCAACCCGGTGATGGGCGACCAGACGCGCCTGCAGATGAACTTCGTCGCCGGCGCCGGGTTTGTCGGCATTGCGGTGGCACTGATGGGACGCTCGCATCCGGCCGGCATCATCCCCGCGGCGATCCTGTTCGGCATGCTTTATCAGGGCGGCGCCGAACTCTCCTTCGAGATGCCGACCATCTCGCGCGACATGATCGTGATCATCCAGGGGCTCGTCATTCTGTTCGCAGGCGCGCTCGAACACATGTTCAGGCCGACGATAGCGCGGATGTTCCACATGGCGGGCGGCGGCACGCTGCGCCCCGCCGCCGAGCCGGGCGAATAGGGGGCGATCATGGGCATTTTCGAAACGCTGATCCTGATCCTCGATTCCACCGTCCGGCTGGCCATTCCGCTGATGTTCGCCGCGCTTGCGGGCCTTTATTCCGAACGCTCCGGCATTTTCGACATCGGGCTTGAGGGCAAGATGCTGGCCGCCGCCTTCGCCGGTGCGGCCGCCGCCGCCGTCTATGGCAGCGCGTGGATCGGCCTTTTCTTCGCCATCGTCGTGTCGACCTTCCTGGCGCTCGTGCACGGTTTCGCCTCGATCACCCACCGGGGCAACCAGATCGTCTCCGGCGTTGCCATCAACTTCATTGCCGCCGGTACGACGATCATTCTGGGCCAGGCCTGGTTTCGCCAGGGCGGGCGCACGCCGGCGCTCAGTGCCGAGGGAAGCCGCTTCACCGCGATCGAACTGCCTTTTGCAGAAGCCGTCCGCGACGTTCCGGTTCTCGGCCTTGTCTATTCCGAACTGATCTCGGGCCATTCCATCCTGGTCTATCTGGCTTTCGCCGCCGTGCCGTTCACCTGGTGGGTCCTGTTCCGGACGCGTTTCGGCCTCAGGCTGCGCGCTGTTGGCGAGAACCCCGGCGCTGTCGACACGGCCGGCATCTCGGTGACCTGGTTGCGCTATCGGGCGGTGATGTGCACCGGTATCCTGTGCGGCTTCGCCGGCGCCTATCTGGCCGTCGCCCAGAATGCCGGCTTCGTCAAGGACATGACCGCCGGCAAGGGTTTCATCGCGCTGGCTGCGCTGATCTTCGCCAAATGGAAACCCGTGCCCGTCATGTTCGCCTGCCTGCTGTTCGGCTTTCTCGACGCGGTCGCCATCCGCTTTGCCGGCATCGACATCGGCCTGTTCGAGGTTCCGCCGCAATTCATGCAATCGCTGCCCTATATCCTCACGGTCGTGCTTCTGGCGGGCTTCATCGGCAAGGCGATTCCGCCCAAGGCCGGCGGCCAGCCCTATGTCAAGGAGCGCTGACCATGGCCGGTCTTGACGATCTACTGGCCGCCGCCAAGGAGGCGATGGGCAAGTCACGCCCGACCTATTCTGAGTTCCCGGTCGGCGCGGCGATCCTTACCGAGGATGGCCGCATCTTTTCCGGCGGCAATATCGAGGTCGCTTCTTACCCCGAGGGCTGGTGCGCCGAGACGACAGCCCTGTCGCACTATGTGATGGGCGAGGGCGGCACGATTACCGATATCTGCGTAATCGCCGAACGGCTGCCGCTGTGCACGCCCTGCGGCGGTTGCCGCCAGCGCCTGGCGGAGTTCGCTCCGCCCGATGCCAAGCTGCATCTGTGCGCTGACGGCAAGATCGCCAGGACGCTGACCATGGCCGAGGTCTTCCCGCTCGGCTTTGACGGGGACGTGCTGACCTCATGATCACCAC
Organism: Phyllobacteriaceae bacterium; assembly: GCA_024742765.1. GTDB lineage: Bacteria > Pseudomonadota > Alphaproteobacteria > Rhizobiales > Rhizobiaceae > Roseitalea. The sequence continues at coordinate 94,508 of JANSXT010000007.1, forward strand.
CATCGACCACATCATCGAGCGACTCGAAGGCCTTGCGCCGCAAACCGCCTTCATCCTGGGCTCCGGCCTTGGCGGTCTCGTCGCCGCGATCGAGGATGCCATCCACCTGCCCTATGACGAACTTGACGGATTCCCCGCATCCGGCGTCAGCGGGCATGCCGGTGAACTGGTCGCCGGCAAACTGTCGGGCAAGCCGGTCCTGATGCTGTCCGGCCGCGCCCACTATTACGAAAAGGGCGAAGTGGCCGTCATGCGCCCCGCGATCGAGATCCTGCACGGCCTCGGCATCCGGAACCTCATCCTGACCAATTCGGCCGGCTCGCTGCGCGAGGATCTGGCGCCCGGCTCTGTGATGCTGATCACCGATCACATCAATTTCGCCGGCGCCAACCCGCTGATCGGCGAGGAAAGCGACCGCCGTTTCGTCGGCATGACCAGCGCCTATGATGCCGGTCTTTGCGACGGTCTGCGCGCCGCAGCAAAAGCCGAGAACATCGCGCTGGGCGAGGGCGTCTATATGTGGTTCTCCGGCCCGAGCTTTGAGACGCCGGCCGAAATCCGCATGGCACGCACGCTCGGCGCGGATGCGGTCGGCATGTCGACCGTGCCCGAAGTGATCCTCGGCCGGTTCGTCGGGCTCGATTGCGCGGCTTGCTCCGTGATCACCAACTACGGCGCCGGCATGACCGGCGGTGAACTCTCCCATCAGGAGACCAAGGACATGGCGCCGGTCGGCGGCGAGCGCCTGCAGAAAATCCTGAGCCGCTTTGTCGCCGAGGCGGGATAGCCGTGCTCGCCCAGGAAATCATCCGCATCAAGCGCGATGGCGGCGTGCTGTCGCGGGACTACATCGCCGAATTCATCGCCGGCGTCACCGAAGGTTCTGTCACCGACGCGCAGATTTCCGCGCTCGCCATGGCCGTCTTCTTCAACGGCATGGATCGCGACGAGACCGTCGCGCTGACTTTGGCTATGCGCGACAGCGGCGACGTGCTGGACTGGTCGGATATCGACCGACCGGTCTGCGACAAGCATTCGACCGGCGGCGTCGGCGACAATGTCTCGCTGATGCTGGCGCCGATCGCCGCCGCCTGCGGGCTTGCCGTGCCAATGATCTCAGGGCGCGGCCTTGGCCATACCGGCGGCACGCTCGACAAGATGGAATCGATCCCCGGCTACAATGTCGCGCCCGACAACGCGCTCTTTAGGACGATCACGCGCGAGATCGGCTGCGCGATCATCGGACAGACCGGGGATCTGGCGCCGGCCGACAAGCGCATCTATGGCGTGCGCGACGTGACCGCGACGGTGGAGAACCTGTCGCTGATCACGGCGTCGATCCTGTCCAAGAAACTGGCCGCCGGTCTCGGTGCGCTGGTGCTGGACGTCAAGTTCGGCAATGGCGCCTTCATCGATGACATGGAAGAAACCCGGGCGCTCGCCGAAAGCCTGGTCCGCGTGGCCAACGGCGCCGGCACCAGAACGGCGGCGATCCTGACCGACATGAACGAACCGCTCGCCTCCGCCGCCGGCAACGCGGTGGAAGTCGCCAACGCCGTTGGTTTCCTGACCGGCGAAGACCGCGATGCGCGCCTCGAAACGGTCGTCCTGACTTTGGTCGGTGAGATGCTGGTCCAGTCAGAGCTGGAATCCGATCGCGCCACCGCCATTGCAAAAGCGCGCGCGGCGCTGGATGATGGCCGGGCAACCGAACTGTTCGGCAAGATGGTGCACGGCCTGGGCGGTCCGGTTGATTTCGTCGAACAGTTCCGCGACCACCTGCCGGTCGCGCCCCTGATCGAGGACGTGGCGGCGCCTTCGAGCGGTTATATGACCGGCATTCAGACCCGCGCGATCGGCGTGGCGGTGGTCGAGATGGGCGGCGGTCGGCGCCGCCGCGAAGATGAGGTCGACCACGCGGTTGGGCTCGATCGGATCGTGCCGGTCGGGACAGCCGTCGAAATGGGCGATCCGATTGCGCGCATTCACGCGCGCGACGCCGCGTCCATGGATCGCGCGCGCGAAGCGGTGTTGACGGCGTTGACCATCGCCGGAGAGGCGCCGGCGGAGCGACCTGTGATCGCGGAAACCATAACCGGCTAACGTTTCAGAACGAGCGTGCCGTTCTCATAGGAAAAGCTGCGCAGCCGGTTCAGGAAACTCATGCCGATCAGCACCGTTTGCAGCGCGCGATCTTCCAGAACAAGCGCTTCGACGTCGCGCACGCGCACCGTCCCGACACGCACCTCGCCGATCACGGCGCGGGCCCCCATCACCGTTCCGTTGGCCGTCTGCACCGGATGCGTAAAGTCGGCCGGCGACAGGCGAATGCCGGCGCGCCGGGCCGTGCTCTCATTGATCGCCACCGTGGTCGCACCGGTATCGATCAGGCCGCTCACACGCAGATTGTTCAGCCGGAATTCGGCGATGTGATGCCCGCGCGCATCGGGGGCCAGTCGCTCGGTGCCGGAAAGCGCAACCGGCCGCGCCGCGGCCTGTTCATCCTGCGCCTGCATGGCGACGGCGTTGCCCGGCCTGGGATCGACCGTGTGGTTCGAGATGAAATCCGAAGCCGCAACCGCCGCGAATGCGGCCGCACAGAAGACGAAAATTTGACGCAGCATGGCATGCCTCCCTATGCGGAGGTTCGCATGCCCGCCTTCCCAAAAGGCTAAGCCGCGTCACGCCTTGCCAAAAGGGGTAAACGAAGGCTTACCGAGAAAGAACGAATACGGTCTATTTGGTGCCGTACATGCGGTCGCCGGCATCGCCCAGCCCCGGAACGATATAGCCATGGTCGTTCAGATGGCTGTCGATCGAGGCGGTGATGATCGGCACGTCCGGATGCGCGCCGGAGAACTTCTCGACACCTTCTGGCGCGGCGAGAAGGCAGACGAAGCGCAGGTTTGCGGCGCCGCGCTCCTTGAGCTTGTCCACCGCCGCGATCGCCGAATTGGCCGTGGCCAGCATCGGGTCGACGACGATGGTCAGCCGGTTCGACAGGTCATCGGGTGCCTTGAAGTAATAGTCGACCGGCTCCAGCGTTTCCGGATCCCGGTAAAGACCGATATGGGCGACGCGGGCCGACGGGACGAGATCGAGCATGCCTTCGAGCAACCCGTTGCCGGCGCGCAGGACCGAGGCGAAGACCAGTTTTTTGCCCGCCAGGATCGGCGCCTCCATGTCGGTCAGCGGCGTCTCGATCGTTTCCTTGGTCATCGGCAGTTCGCGCGTCGCCTCATAGCAAAGAAGATGCGAAATCTCGCCCAGAAGGCGGCGGAAACCGGCCGTTGAGGTGTCCCGTTTGCGCATCTGCGTCAACTTGTGCTGGACGAGCGGGTGATCGACGACATTGACCGGTTTCATGGAAAGCGCCTTGCAACGGTTGAGCCGAACAAGCCTAGCGCGGCGACCGACCGGGCGAAAGACAATGCGCGCTGCGGCAAACCGCCGTTCACAGTCAAATGGCCGAAGGGCCGAGCCTGCCAAGCAGCGTACCGCGGGTTTCATCGTCGCAGAACGCGGCATCGATCGCCGTGTGGGTGATGGCGGTCAGCGCTGCGTCGTCGAGGCCGAAATGATCCCGCGTGATCCGGTACTCATGGGCGAGCGACGAATGGAAATGCGGCGGGTCGTCGGAGTTGAGCGTCACCTTGACGCCGGCGTCGCGCAATCGGTTGAACGGATGGGACGCATAGTCGGCAAAGACTTCGAGCGCGATGTTGGACGCCGGACATATTTCAAGGACGATGCCCTCTTCTGCCAGACGCTCCACAAGCGCCGGCTCCTCGATGGCACGGACGCCATGGCCGATCCGCTCGGGCCGCAAATGGTCGAGCGCGTCACGCACGCTTTGCGCGCCCGCCAGCTCGCCCGCATGCACGGTGATTCGCAGCCCCGCATCGCGCGCAATATCGAAGGCGCGTGCAAAGTCCTTGGGATGATGCATCCGTTCGTCACCCGCCATGCCGAAACCGGTGATCAGCGGATGCGGATTGTCGGCGGCAAAGCGCGCCGCGCGCTCGACCGCGTCCGGCCCGCCATGGCGCAGCCCCGTCGCGATCATGCGGCCTTCGATGCCGGTCTCGGATTTTGCCCGCTCTATGCCTTCGGCAAGCCCGTCAATATAGGCGTGCGGCGAAAGGCCGGTCTGTTCGGCATGATCGGTGGAGATGAAGATCTCCGAATAAAGGCAGCCATCGGCCGCCAGCGAGGACAGATAGTCGTGCGCCAGCCGCGCATAGTCGTCGCGCGTGCGAAACAGCGCCGCCACCGTGTCATAGACGTGCAGGAACTCGGTGAAGTTGGTCCAGCGATAAGCGCTGTCGACGATGATGGCCGACAGGTCCGCGCCGTGGCGTTCCGCCTGCGCCTGGGCCAGCGCCGGGCTCACCGCCCCCTCGATGTGACAATGCAGTTCGGCCTTCGGCACCATGGCGGTCTCCTTGGGCGCCCCGCGACGAATGGGCAGCTTGCGGCCCATGGCCGCGGGCGGGCATAGGCTGGGCCGTTTTCTTGTCGCCCGTTTTGCTCTACATCGGGCGGCAGCCCGAACGCACGCACCTTTTTCATGGCGGGGTCCCATGTCCACATCCAGAACCGGCGCCGGCGACGCCATGAAGCACAGCTTCGGCTTCTCGCAGGTTGCCGAGGGCGAAAAACAGGCCCGTGTCGACGATGTCTTCCACACCGTCGCCCGCCGATATGATGTGATGAACGATCTGATGTCGTTCGGCCTGCACCGGGTCTGGAAGGATGCCATGATCGCCGCGCTCGCCCCGCCCAAACGGCCCGGCTGGCGCATGCTCGACGTGGCCGGCGGAACCGGCGACATCGCCTTCCGCGCGGTCGAGGCCTCACGCCGCAATGCCCATGTCACCGTGCTCGACATCAATGGATCCATGCTCGATGTCGGCCGCGAACGGGCGGAGGCGCTGGGCTTGTCCGACCATGTCGACTTCGTCGAGGCAAATGCCGAAGCGCTGCCGTTCGGCGATGCTGCGTTCGATGCCTATACGATCGCGTTCGGCATCCGCAACGTGCCCGACATTCCCAAGGCGCTGCGTGAGGCCCGGCGTGTTCTCAAGCCGGGCGGCCGGTTCCTCTGCCTTGAATTTTCCGAAGTGGACGTACCGGGTTTCGACCGCGTCTATGAAGCATGGTCCTTCAACGCCATCCCGCGGATCGGCCAGACGGTTGCCGGCGATGGCGAACCCTATCGCTATCTGGTCGAGTCGATCGCCAAGTTCCCGCGCCAGAGCGATTTCGCCACCATGATCGGCGATGCCGGTTTCGCGCGCGTGACCTGGCGCAACTATTCGGGCGGCGCTGCCGCGCTCCATTCGGGCTGGAAGCTCTGACCCCATGACCAACCTGTTCGCCGCCATGCGCCTTTTGCGCGCGGTCTGGGTGCTGGCGCGCGAGGGCGTGATCGCCGCGCTGCCGCGTCAGGGCCTGTCCGGCCCGGCATTGACCGGCCACAGGATCGCCACCCGGCTGGCGCGCAAGCGCTCCGAAGGGCTCGACAGCGCCCAGCGCATGACCAAGGCGATTGCCCGGCTCGGTCCGTCCTATGCCAAGCTCGGCCAGTTCCTCGCCACGCGTCCCGACATTATCGGCCTGCAGATGGCCGTCGATCTGGCGACGCTGCAGGACAATATGGAGAGCTTTCCAAGCGCCCAGGCCCATGCGCGCATCGAGGAATCCCTCGGCCTTCCGATCGACGAGCTCTACGCCAGCCTCGACGAGCCGATCGCCGCCGCATCGATCGCACAGGTCCATCCCGGCATCACCCGCGCCACCGATGGCGGTGAACGCAAGGTCGCCGTCAAGGTGATCCGGCCGGGCGTGCGTGGCCGTTTCGACCGCGATCTTCAGGCCTTTTTCCTGTTTGCCCGCATGCAGGAGCATTACATCCCCTCGACCCGCCGCCTGCGGCCGGTCGCGATCGCCGAGACACTCGCCCAGTCGACGCGAATCGAGATGGATTTGCGGCTTGAGGGCGCAGCCCTGTCCGAATTGGCCGAAAACACCAGGGACGATCCGGGCTTCCGCGTGCCGAAGGTCGACTGGCAGCGCACCGGCCGTGACGTCCTGACCATGGAATGGATCGACGGTATCAAGATGAGCGATGTCGAAGGGCTGACGGCCGCCGGCCATGATCTGCCGCGCCTTGCCGTCAATGTCATCCAGTCCTTCCTTCGCCATGCGGTGCGCGACGGCTTCTTCCATGCCGACATGCATCCGGGCAACCTGTTCGTCGACGATAATGGTGACATCGTCGCCGTCGATCTGGGCATTGCCGGCCGCATTGGCATCAAGGAGCGCCGTTTTCTCGCCGAGATCCTCTATGGCTTCATCCGGCGTGACTATCGCCGGGTCGCAGAAGTGCATTTCGAAGCCGGCTATGTACCGCCGCATCACGATATCGAGGCGTTCGCCCAGGCCCTGCGCGCCGTGGGAGAGCCGATCCGCGACCAGTCGGCGGATACCATTTCCATGGGCAATCTGCTGACGTTGTTGTTCGACGTCACCGACATTTTCGACATGCAGACCCGGCCCGAGCTTTTGCTGCTGCAAAAGACGATGGTCGTCGTCGAGGGCAATGCCCGGGTGCTCGATCCGCATTTTGACATGTGGGCGGCGGCCGAGCCGATCGTCTCCGACTGGGTCAGGCGCAATCTCGGTCCCGCCGCCATCGTCAACGATGCCCGCGACGGCCTCCATTCCGCGATACGGATTGCAAGGCAATTGCCGGAACTGGCCGACCGCACCGAACGGCTGACCCGCGATATTGCCGGCATGGCTGAGCACGGTCTGAAACTGGCGCCGGAAACGGTCGCCCGGATCGGCAAGGCGGAGGCGCGCGAGAGCCGCTGGGGCCGCGTGGCGCTGTGGATCATCGCCGTCGCAGCGATCTGGATTGCCTTTTCGGTAAGTTGACGCGCTCTTTTTGACTGCAATGCTGTCAATGCATACATTGCAGTTGAAGGAGGCTCCGATGGCGACCTTGACGATCAGAAATGTTCCTGAACATGTAAGGCAGGCACTCCGTGTTCAAGCGGCGCGCAACGGCTTGTCGATGGAAGAAGCGCTGCGCCGGCTAATTGTGCAGACAGCGACGGATCGCGAGCCCAGACGGTCAACAATTTCGGCTGAAGAGATCCTGAGGCGCGCAGACCGCGTCTATCAGCAAGAACCGTTGGATGGGCGCTACCAGTACTTTGCGCACAAGGAACTGTCGGACGCGATCTGTGGCGAGTTCGAAGATCTGTGATGGTCGTCGATTCTTCGGTGATTGTGGCCATCGTTCAGCGGGAAGACGGTCGTGAACGTTTGGCCGCGATGCTCGAGGAAGCCGTCGACAAGATCATGAGCCGGGCGAGCTATCTGGAGTACGCTTGCGTCTTGTACGGCCGGGGTGGAACGATCGGTTTGGAGTTTTTGGAGTCTCTGGTCGCCGATGCGAAGATCGAACTTGTCGACTTTGATCATGTTCAATTGGCTGCCGCGATCGAAGCGCGAACGAGGTTTGGTCGGTCGACAGATCATCCGGCGCGGCTGAACTTCGGCGATTGCTTTTCCTATGCGCTCGCCAAGACACGCGACCTGCCGCTTCTATTCAAGGGGGAGGATTTCGTCCATACCGATATTGTCCCGGCCCTTGAAATAAGGTGAAACGCACCTTGAACCAGACGCTGACCGACCGGCATATCCTCCTGATCATCGGCGGTGGAATTGCGGCCTACAAATGCCTCGATCTGATCCGCCGGCTGCGCGAACGTGGCGCCGATGTGCGCTGCGTGATGACAAGGGCGGCCGAAGAGTTCATCACGCCGCTCTCGGTTGGCGCGCTGACCGCCGATACGGTGTTCACCGACTTGTTCGACCGGCAGGACGAGCACGATGTCGGCCATATCCGCCTGGCGCGCGAGGCCGATTTGATCGTCGTCGCGCCGGCCACCGCCGACCTGATGGCCAAGATGGCGCACGGGCTGGCGAACGATCTGGCGTCGACCGTGCTTCTGGCGGCCACGTCGCCGATCCTCATCGCGCCTGCGATGAACCCCGCCATGTGGGATCATCCCGCAACGCGACGCAACCGGACGGCGCTCGCCGGCGACGGTGTGCATTTCGTCGGGCCCAACGCTGGCGAAATGGCCGAAAGCGGCGAGGCGGGTTTCGGCCGCATGGCCGAACCGCTGGAGATTGTCGCGGCGGTTGAGACACTCCTCGATGACCGTCCCAAACCGCTGGCCGGCAAGACCGTGATCGTCACGTCCGGTCCAACCCATGAGCCGATCGACCCGGTGCGCTATATCGCCAACCGGTCCTCGGGCAAGCAGGGTCATGCCATTGCCGCTGCGCTGGCCGACCTGGGCGCGACCGTCCGGCTGGTCTCCGGGCCGGTCACGATCGCCGATCCGGCCGGCGTCGACATGGTGCGGGTCGAAAGCGCGCGCGAAATGCATGATGCGGTGCACCAGCTTTTGCCGGCCGATGCCGCGATCTTCGCCGCGGCGGTCGCCGATTACCGCCCCGCGACAGAAGCGGACGACAAGATCAAGAAGCGCGACGGCGGTATCGACGGTATCGCCCTGACCGAAAACCCCGACATTCTGGCGTCGGTCGGCACGCGCGACACCGGGCGCCCGCGCCTTGTCATCGGGTTTGCCGCCGAAACCCGCGATTTGGTCGCCAACGCCGAAGCCAAGCTGGCCAGAAAGGGCGCCGACTATATCGTCGCCAACGACGTTTCACATGACAGCGGCATCGGCGGTGCGGGCGGCGTGATGGGCGGCGACCGCAACCGCATCACGCTGGTCTCGAAGGGCGCTGCCGACCGCTGGCCGGAGATGGACAAGAGCGAGGTGGCCGCCCGCATTGCGGCCCTGGTTGCCGAGCAGCTCGAAACGGTCACCGCTTGACGAGACCGCCGGATCGGCAATGAATGTTGAACAGTCTGTTCCATTGTTCACCCATGGGCCAGAGCCCGTTGGCATCCTATCTTCCGGTCAACACAGGAGTTGACCGCCATGTCCATTCGACCCGTCAAACACATCTCCGGCACCACGCCCACCATGGAAGGCGCCGGCGTCCATCTGCATCGCGTCTTCGGGTTCGGCGATCCGTCCATGACGGACCCGTTCCTGATGATGGATGATTTCCGCAACGATTCGCCCGAAAAATATGCCGCCGGCTTTCCCTGGCACCCGCATCGCGGCATCGAGACGATCACCTACGTTCTGGCCGGCTCGGTCGATCATGCCGACAGCCTTGGCAATGAAGGCTCGCTCGGCCCCGGTTCGGTCCAGTGGATGACCGCCGGTTCCGGCATCCTGCACCAAGAGATGCCCAAGGGTGATGCGTCGGGCCGCATGCATGGCTTCCAGCTCTGGGCCAACCTTCCCTCGGGCGAAAAGATGACGACGCCGCGCTATCAGGACATCTCCGGTGCCGACATCCCCGAAGTGATCGACGATGACGGCACGCGCGTGCGGGTCATCACCGGCGAATTCTGGGGCAAGAAGGGCCCAGTGGACGGCATCGCGGCCGATCCGCAATATCTCGATATCTGGGTGCCGCCGCTGACCCGCAAGGTCCTGCCGATCGACACATATCGTTCCGCCTTTGCCTACATCTTTGAAGGATCGGGCACGTTCCGCGACGCTTCAAAACCGCTTGGCGTGCTGGTCGAAAAAGAGGTCAATGGCGAGGAGATACACCTGCGTGACATGTCCGGCGACCGGACGCTGGTCGTCTTCGACACGGGCGACGAAGTGGTCATCCAGTCCGGCGAAAAGGGCATCCGCTTCCTGCTGGTCACCGGCAAGCCGATCCAGGAGCCGGTGGCGTGGCACGGGCCGATCGTCATGAACACGCAAGAGGAACTGGCCCAGGCATTTGCCGATCTGCGTTCGGGCAACTTCATCCGCGAACAAGCGCAGATGTAGGCGGTCGGGCAAACCCTTGCCATAATCGAAAAAGGCCGGCGGATCGTTCCGCCGGCCTTGTTGCTTGCGACGAAGACGGCGCTCAGGCCGCCGGCGCCTTGGTCTTGCGCAGATAGGGCAGCACCGTCTCGAACTCGCCAAACTTCTCCTTGGCATCATCGTCATTGACGGCCGTTGGGATGATCACGTCGTCGCCGACATTCCAGTTGGCGGGCGTCGCCACATTGTGCTTGGCCGCTGTCTGCAGACCGTCGAGTGCGCGCAGCACCTCGGCGAAGTTGCGGCCGACATTCATCGGATAGGTCATCGACAGTTTGAGCTGCTTGTCCGGGCCGATGATGAAGACCGAGCGCACTGTCGCGCTGTCGGCAGGCGTGCGGCCGTCCGGCAGATAGGCTTCAGCGGGCAGCATGTCGAACGCTTTCGACACGGCCAGTCCATCATCGGCTATGATCGGGAAACCGGCCTTGGTGCCGGCCACCTGTTCGATGTCGCCCTTCCATTTGACATGGTCTTCTGCGCTGTCGACGGAGACGCCGATCACTTTCGTGCCGCGCTTTTCCCATTCGTCGGCAAGCTGCGCGACTGCCCCAAACTCCGTCGTGCAGACCGGCGTGAAGTCCTTCGGATGCGAAAACAGGATGGCCCAGCTATCGCCGATCCACTCATGCAGGCTGAACGAGCCCTGATCGGTTTCGACGGTCAGGTCGGGAATGGTGTCGTTGATGCGCAGTCCCATAGCGTATTCCTTTTCATTTGGTCGTGCGGATGGTCAGGCCATTCAATAGGCCTCGGCGATGGCGTCCGAAAGGGGGCGCGGCATTCCGCCGCCGGATTTTCCGGCTTTTGGGAACAAACTATCCGGGCCCTGCGAGCGCAGCGAGCCATGCCGGTCCGGATGATGCCGCCAAGGGGAAAATTCGTTCCGCAAATCCCGGCATTCGGCAAACCCCGATTGCCGAACGCCGACCGCACCAAAGGGGCGTTACGACTCCGCTTGACTAATTAGATATCGAACTATAATGGTTAGATATCTAATTAATGGAGCAAGTCATGTCCTCTCTCGATCGCAGAAAATTCCTGATGCTAGCCGGTGGCGGCGTCGTCATCGCCGCAGGTGCATCGGCGGGCGTCTTCGCCGCAACGCGTACACCGACCCGCGCGCTTGAACCCTGGGAGCGCGCCGGCGCCCCGGCCTATGACGATCCGCGCATGCGCGCGTTGTCTTATGCCATTCTCGCGCCCAATCCGCACAATCGGCAGCCATGGACGGTTGCGCTTGAGGGCGAGGATACGGTCCGGATCGGGTTCGACGACGCCCGGCAACTTCCGCACACCGACCCGTTCGACCGGCAGTTGACCATCGGCATGGGATGCTTCCTTGAACTGATGGTCATGGCCGCAGCCCAGGACGGCTACCGCGTTGATCTCGACCTGTTCCCTTCCGGCACTTCGCCCGACGGCCTGGGCGGGTCGCCAGTCGCCATTGCCCAGTTCGTGCGCGATTCTGCAGTCGAACCCGATCCGCTGTTCGCCCATGTGCTGACGCGTCGTTCGGCGAAGGGCAGCCACGACACGGACCGGCCCGTTCCGCAGGCCGGCCTCGATGCGATGGTCGGCGTTGCACGCCACGGCGCGCGCGTCGGCGGAACCGTCACGCCGGACGAAGTCGCCCTTTGGCGCGAACTGACTGCCAATGCCTTGCGCGTCGAATTCGAAACGCCGCGTACCTACAAGGAATCGGTCGATCTGTTCCGCATCGGCAAGCGAGAGATCAACGCAAATCCCGATGGTATCGAACTGCCCGGCGCGCCGCTCGAAGTTCTGAACGCGCTTGGCCTGTTTACGCGAGAGGCAGCGCTTGACACGAGTTCCTTTGCCTATGAACAGGGGTTGGCCTCCGTGCTGGGCCCCGTCGCCACATCGATGGGTTTTGTCTGGAGCGTGACCGGCGACAACAGCCGTCCGAGCCAGATCGGTGCCGGGCGCGACTGGGTGCGCATCAATCTCGCCGCCACCGCCCAGGGCATATCCTTCCACCCGCTGAGCCAGGCGCTGCAGGAATTTGCCGAGATGGAGCAGCTCTACGCCGAGGTTCATGACCGGCTGGCGCCCGATGGCGGCACGGTTCAAATGCTGGCGCGCATCGGCTATGGTCCTGCCGCCGGACCGACCCCGCGCTGGCCGTTGGAATCACGACTTGTGGAAGGGCTCCAAAGCTGACCGAGACGCCGCCCGGCAAAGGCTCGCCGTTCGAATTCTTCAACGAGGTCGGCATTATCGACCAGTTGGGCACGGCGCAGTTCCGCAAGGTCCTGCCGGACGGCATGCATCCGTCACATTTCGGTGTGCTCAACCACATGGTGCGACTGGGCGACGGCAAAACGCCGGCCCAATTGGCGTCGGCCTTTCAGGTCACGCGGGCGACGATGAGCCATACGCTGGCGCTTCTGGAAAAACGCGGCCTGCTCCGGCTGGCGGCCAATGAGCACGATGCCCGCTCCAAGCTGGTCTACCTGACCGACGAGGGGCGTGCCTTCCGCAACGCGGCCATCGGTGCCGTCGAAGCCATGGTCGGCGACGTGTTCGACGCCGAAATGCTCGATCATCTCGCCCAGGCGCTGCCCCATTTGCAGGCCATCCGAAAGCGGCTCGACGAAAACCGCTGACCAGGCTCAGGCCGCCTTCTTGGCGGTCACCTGATAATCCTTGACCGCCTCGAAGCGGATCGCCGGCGCGCGTTCGGCCTCATAGTTCAGCGAAAAGCCGTTCTCGGCGAGGAAGACCGGATCGCCGTCCAGATCGCGGGCGATCGCCGCGCGTTGCTTGGCGATGAAACCGTCAAGCGCTGTGCGGTCATCGGACGAAATCCAGCGGCAAACCGAAAAGCGCGCGTTCTCGAAGTCGACCGGCAGCGCATATTCCGCTTCAAGCCGTGCCTTCAGCACATCGAGCTGTAGCGCGCCGACCACGCCGACGATCGAAGGTGATCCGTCTTCGGGAATGAAGAGCTGGACGACGCCCTCTTCGGCCATCTGCGCCAGCGCTTCGGTCAGCTTCTTGCCCTTCATCGCGTCCATCAGCCGCACGCGGCGCAGAATCTCCGGCGCGAAGTTCGGCACGCCGCGAAACACCAACGCTTCGCCGTCGGTCAGCGTGTCGCCGATGCGTAGCGTGCCATGGTTGGGAATGCCAACCACATCGCCGGCAAAGGCGCTGTCGGCGGTCTGGCGCTGGTGGGCGAAGAAAAATTGCGGCGCCGAGAGCGTCACCGCCTTGCCGGTGCGTACCAGCTTTGCCTTCATGCCGCGTTCAAGCGTGCCCGAACAGATCCGCGCGAACGCTATCCGATCGCGATGGTTCGGGTCCATATTGGCCTGGATCTTGAAGACGAAGGCGGTCATGCCGGGCTCCGTCGCTTCCACCTTGCGCAGATCGGCCTCCTGCGCGCGCGGGCGCGGCGCAAATTCGGCCAGTGCGTCGATCAGGTCGCGCACGCCATGATTGCGCAGGGCGGAGCCGAAGAAGACCGGGGTCAGATGGCCTTCCAGATAGGCATCGCGATCGAACGGCCGGCAGGCTTCGCGCGCCAGATTGACCTCTTCGATGAAAGTTGCGCGCTCGTTTTCCGGCAGAAGCCCGGCCGCGCTGTCCGCTTCGGGCCCGTTGACCGGTGTGCGCTCGGTCTCCGCATCGCCTTGCCGCACCGCGTTCTGCGCCAGATGATAGGTGCCCGAAAAGGTCTTGGCGCGGCCGATCGGCCAGGTCACGGGCGCCGTGTCCAGCGCCAGCTTTTCTTCGACCTCGTCGAGGATCTCGAACGGATCGCGGCTTTCCCGATCCATCTTGTTGACGAAGGTGATGATCGGAATGTCGCGCAGCCGGCACACCTCGAACAGTTTGAGCGTGCGCGGCTCGATGCCCTTGGCCGCATCGATCACCATGATGGCGCTGTCGACCGCGGTCAGTGTGCGATAGGTGTCGTCGGCGAAGTCCTCGTGGCCTGGCGTGTCCAGAAGGTTGAAGACATTGCCGCCATATTCGAACGTCATAACCGAGGTGACGACGGAGATGCCGCGCTCGCGCTCGATCTTCATCCAGTCGGACCGCGACTGTGTGCGGTTCTTCTTGGCCTTGACCTCGCCTGCAAGCTGGATCGCGCCGCCGAACAATAACAGCTTCTCGGTCAGTGTCGTCTTGCCCGCATCCGGGTGCGAGATGATGGCGAAGGTGCGCCGGCGGGCGACTTCGTTTTCAAGCAATTGCGGCATGGTGGGCGTGTTCCTGGATCGCGCGGTGTCTGGCAGGGAGCGCCGGCGCTGTCAATCGTGCCTGCCGGCGCGATATCGGGCCGCCGAACGCATTGAACGGGCGTATGATCGAACCGGTAACCGCAGCGCTCCTGAGCGCATCGGCGGTGGATGACCCGCGCCAAGGAATGTTCACCCGTTGACCGCCCGCGCACGACAGCGCATCAGGCGGCCATGAACGCGACCGTCGTGACCTTCATCCGCCTGCCAAACGCCGAGGGGCTCGATCTTCCCGTTTATGCGACCGAAGGCGCGGCCGGCATGGACATGCGCGCCGCCGTGCCGGACGACGCACCGCTGGTTCTTGCGCCTGGCGAACGGGCAGCGGTGCCGACCGGGTTCATCATGGTCGTTCCCGACGGGTTCGAGGCACAAATCCGCCCGCGTTCAGGCCTCGCCGCCCGCCATGGCGTCACCTGCCTGAACACGCCCGGCACGATCGACAGCGACTATCGCGGCGAAGTGCATGTGCTGCTGATCAATCTCGGCGATAGCGCGTTTGAGATCACGCGCGGCATGCGCATCGCGCAGCTCGTCATCGCTCCGGTGACGCGGGCTCAGATCGCCGAGACGACCGAACAGCCGGGCGAAACGGGACGGGGGTCCGGCGGCTTTGGGTCCACCGGCACCCATTGACCGGCGCAGAAAATCTTGTCCCGGTGACAGGATTGTCACAGACGGCGCTTCGGCGCGGTGATAGGGCTTGTCGGTGAGCCGAAAGCGGTACCGACCCGATGACATTGCCCGACTTTCTGACCTATGCGGTGGCGCTTGCCATCGCCGCCGCCATTCCGGGCCCGGGCGTGATCGCCATCGTCGCGCGGGCGCTTGGCGCCGGCCTGCGCCCGACCCTGCCCATGCTGTTCGGGCTGGTATTGGGTGACGTCATCTATCTGGCCGCGGCGATCCTCGGCCTTGCCTATGTCGCGTCCACCTTCGGCACGCTGTTCATCGTCATCAAATATGCCGGCGCGGCCTATCTCGTCTGGATGGCCATCGGTTTCTGGCGCGCCGGCGTGACGGTCGAGAGGATCGATGCGAAATCCAATGGCGGCGGTGCGGTGGCCGGCTTCGTCGCCGGCCTTCTGGTCACGCTCGGCAATCCCAAGACGATGGTTTTCTATCTGGCGCTGCTGCCGACGCTGATCGACATGACGGCGGTGACCATGGCCGATTTCACCATCCTGATCGTCGTAACATTCCTCGTCCTGGTGGCCGTCATGGTGCCCTATGCGGGGCTGGCCGGCCGCGCCCGCATCTTCCTGAGGACGCCACGCGCGCTCAAGGCGCTCAACCGTTTCGCCGCGACCTGTCTGGGCGGCGCGGCGGTCGCCATCGCTGCCCGCGCAAGCTGACGGACATCTGCCGCTCCTAGGCACGGATGGTCGTGTCCCCGTACCGGCTGCAGTCGGGCCGGTTCGGCCGGCTTATTGTTATGCTGCGGCAGCCATCGCATCGCCCATGATCCGGTAAGAGATCGCTTCGGCAATATGGATGCGGCCGACCGCGTCGCGCCCGTCGAGATCGGCGAGCGTCCGTGCCAGTTTCAAAATGCGGTGATAGCCGCGTGCCGAAAAGCGCATCTTGTCGGCAGCGTCCGCGAGCAGTTGCAACGCACCGCCATCGGCCTTGGCGACCTCTTCGATCATCGCCGTCGGGCAGTGCGCATTGACGCCGACCGCCGCCATGCCGAGCGTGTCGTAACGCTTGGACTGCCGCGCCCTTGCCTCGGCAACACGCGCCGCAATGGTTGCGCTGGCCTCGCCCGGTTTGCGGCGGATCAGGTCGCCCGGCATGACTTGCGGCACTTCCACGCGCACATCGATCCGGTCCATCAGAGGGCCCGAAATGCGCGCCTGATAATCGATCTGGCAACGCGGCCCGCGCGAACAGGCATGACCCGGCGTGCCGGCCATGCCGCAGCGGCAGGGGTTCATCGCCGCGACCAGTTGGATGCGGGCGGGATAGGAGACGCGGTGATTGGCGCGCGCGATCATGCAATTGCCGGTTTCAAGCGGCTGGCGCAGGCTGTCGAGCACCTGAGGCGCGAACTCGGGAAACTCGTCGAGAAACAGAACACCATTGTGCGCCATCGACACTTCGCCCGGACGCGCCCGGAGCCCGCCGCCAACCATCGCGGCCATCGAGGCCGAGTGATGCGGCGCGCGGAACGGCCGCCGGTCGGTCAACTCGCCGCCGGCCAGTTCGCCGGCGATCGAGGCGATCATCGACACGTCGAGCAGTTCGCGCGCCGACAGCGGCGGCAGAATCGAGGGCAGGCGCTGCGCCAGCATGGATTTGCCCGAGCCGGGCGGGCCGACCATCAGGAGATTGTGACCGCCAGCCGCAGCAACCTCCAGCGCCCGCCGTGCGGTTTCCTGGCCTTTGATGTCGGCCATGTCGGGCAGGTCGGAAGCCGCTTCGCGCATTGCCGCCCGCGGCCGCGACAGGACCTGCGTGCCGCGAAAATGATTGGCAAGCCCGATCAGGCTGACCGGCGCAAGGATCGGCATGGTCGCATCCGCCCACGCCGCCTCGGCGCCGCAGGCCGCCGGACAGATCAAGCCCTTTCCCGAGGCGTTGGCGGCGATCGCCGCCGGCAGCACGCCGGCGACCGGCGCAATCGTGCCGTCGAGTGACAACTCGCCCAAGACGGCAAAGCCGGCCAGCGCGTCGGAGGGAATGGCGCCGAGCGCCGCCATCAGCCCCAGCGCGATCGGCAGATCGAAATGGCTACCCTCCTTGGGCAGGTCGGCGGGCGCCAGATTGACCGTCACGCGCTTGGGCGGCATCGACAGGCCCGATGCATGCAGCGCCGACTGGACCCGCTCGCGGCTTTCGGCGACGGCCTTGTCCGGCAGGCCGACGATCTGCATCATCATCTTGCCGGGCGCTACCATCACCTGGACATCCACCGGCACCGCCTCGATGCCCTGGAAGGCGACCGTCGTCACACGTGCGACCATGTCCGTGTCCCCTGTGCGCGAAGAGCAAGTTGCTGCGCCGGGCCATCCGCCGTGCACAACCTGAACCCTTCAAACAGTCAAGCACAGGTTGTGAAACAAGGCAAGAACATTTTAGGAACAAACACGCGCAAAGGCTGTATTGCGGTTGTATGAGGTTGTCGGCTGGAACAAACCGTCGCCGGTCAGCGCTTTTCTTCGACCGCATCCCAGAACAGGGCCGCGATATCGGCACCGCCGAACTTGGCGACTTCGCGCACGCCCGTCGGCGATGTCACATTGATCTCGGTCATCAGGCCGCCGATGACATCGATGCCGACTAGGATGAAACCCCGTTCGCGCAGCGCCGGCCCGATCGCCGCGCAGATCTCGCGCTCGCGCGCGGTCATCTCTGTTGCCAGCGCCTTACCGCCCACATGCATGTTCGAGCGCGTATCGCTCTCATGCGGCACCCGGTTGATGGCGCCCACCGGCTCGCCGTCGATCAGGATGATCCGCTTGTCGCCGGCGCGTACGTCCGCCAGATAGCGCTGCGCGATGATCGGCTCGTTGGTGAGCTGGCCGAACATTTCCATCAGCGATGTCAGATTGCGGTCGCCGTCGCGCAGATGAAAGACGCCTGCACCGCCATTGCCGTAAAGCGGCTTGACGATGATGTCGCCGAATTCGCGCCGGAAGTCGGCGATGGCGTCGGCATCCTTGGTGATCAGCGTTTCGGGCATGAAGTCGGAAAACTCCATGACAAAGATCTTCTCGGGCGAGTTGCGCACCCAGGCCGGATCGTTGACGACCAGCGTTTCCGGATGGATGCGTTCGAGAATGTGCGTCGTCGTGATGTAGTTCATGTCGAACGGCGGGTCCTGCCGCAGCAAAACGACATCCATCTGCGACAGGTCGGTGCGCTCGGCAGGACCGAGCGTGAAATGATCGCCCTTGACGTCGCGCACCGTTAGCGGTTCGAGCAAGGCGCTGGCCGTTCCGTCCCGCAGGGCCAGCCGGTCGGGCGTATAGTGGAACAGCGCATGGCCGCGCGCCTGCGCCTCAAGACACAGCGCGAACGTCGTGTCGCCTTCGATCGCGACTGTGGAGATATGGTCCATCTGGACCGCGATCTTGAGAGTCATGGCCGATCCCTTCCGAAACTGGCCTTAAGTGGCCGGTGCGGAGGCGAAAATCAATCGGCTTCAGGCCGAGAAGATGGCCGGCACGTGAACCGGCCAGCGCCCCGGAAGTATGGCGACCAGATCGAACCGGACCGAAAGCCGCCCATGGTCGGGCTGCCGCGCCAGCCAGTGATCGGCGGCGGCGATGATGCGCCGGCGCCCTTGCAGCGTGACGGCATCCATCGCCTCGGCCAGTGACGGCCTTGCCTTGACCTCGACTATCGCCACCAGATCGCCGCGACGGGCGATCAGGTCGATCTCACCAGCGCGGCATGTGTAGCGCCGTGCGACGACGCGGAAACCTTTGAGGCGCATCAGCCATGCCGCCCGCGTCTCGCCGGCGTGGCCGCGCCGTTCGGCCTTTCGTCTTTTGGCGGCGCCGGGCTCAGCCATCGCGGTCTTTCCGGGCGAGGATCCGGGCATAGAGGTCGGCGCGCGCCAGGCCTGTCATCTGTGCGGCTTCCCGCGCTGCCTTTCCGGCCGGCATGTGCGACAGAAGGTCCGTCAGCAACGCGTCGACGTCGGCCGATGTGGCTTGGCCACCGCCCACTTCCGCCGGAGCGATCAGCAGGACGATCTCGCCCTTAATTGTTTCGTTTGCGAACCGACTTGATAATTCCTCAGCCGTCCCGGTCGTTACGGTTTCGAACCGCTTTGTCAGCTCGCGCGCAACGCACACGGTCCGGTCCGCGCCCATCGCTTTTTCGATGGCCTTCAGGCTTTGCGCCAGCCGATGCGGCGATTCGAAGGCGATCAGCGTTGTCGGCTCCGCCCGAAGTGCGGTCAGCCGGTCGCAGCGCGCCTTGTCTTTTGCCGGCAAAAAGCCGATAAAGCGGAAATCGTCAGTCGGCAGGCTAGACGCCGCCAACGCCGCAAGAACCGCCGAAGGGCCGGGGATCGGCACAATGGCATGACCCGCTTGCCTAGCCTCCAAACCGAGCCTGTAGCCGGGGTCGGAGATCAGCGGTGTACCCGCATCGGACACGAGCGCGACCGACCGGCCGTCGGCCAGTGCCGCCAAAAGCCGTGGCCCGGCTTCACGGGCATTGTGTTCGTGATAGGCGATCGGTTTGGCAGCGATGCCGTAGCGGTCGAGCAGGCGCCGTGTGATGCGCGTGTCCTCGCAGGCCAACACATCGCAGGCGGCCAGCGTCTCCAGTGCGCGGATGGTGATGTCGCGCAGATTGCCGATTGGCGTCGCGACCAGATAGAGCGCCGGCTCCAGCGGCGGTGCCGTGATTTGGTGTCCGGCAATGGTGTATGTCGGTTCGGCCATCTCAATGCGCCAATTCGGCAATGACCGAATCAAGCACGAACCGCCCGCGTTCCGTCGCGCGAATGCGCGCATTGCCGACGCGTTCGACCATGCCCAGATCGATCATGGCCTGCAGTCCTTGCGCATCAATGGCCTGTCCGCCAAGCGCTTCGTGCCGCGCCAGATCGAGGCCCTCGGTCAACCGCAGGCTCATCATCAGCATCTCGTTCGCTTGCGCCATGGGGTCCAGCTCTTCTGTCTCGACGATGCCATGTCCGTCTTGTTGCGTGCGGTGCAGCCAGGTCTCCGGATGCCGTTCGGTGATGGTCACATGCTTGGCAGCATCGTCCGCGAGCGCAAACCGCCCATGCGCGCCCGGGCCGATCCCGACATAGTCGCCATAGCGCCAATAGGTCAGATTGTGCCGCGATTGCGCGCCCGGCGCGGCATGATTGGAAATTTCATACGCCGGCAAACCATGATCAGCCGTGATTGCCTGCGTCATGGCATAAAGATCGCTGGCCAAGTCACCATCCGGCATGGCAAAGCGCCCGGCCTCATACAATGCCTTGAACGGCGTACCATCCTCGATCGTGAGCTGGTAGAGCGACAAATGGTCGGCCGCGAGCGATATCGCCGCGCGCAGTTCCGTCGACCAGCTTTCGAGCGTTTGGCCGGGCCGGGCATAGATCAGGTCGAACGAAAGGCGCGGGAATGTCCGTCGCGCCAGTTCGATCGCCGCGCGCGCTTCACGGGCATCGTGCAGCCGTCCCAGAAACTTCAAATCGCCGTCGTTCAGCGCCTGAACACCAAGCGATAGCCGGTTGACGCCGGCAGCCCTGTAGCCAGCAAACCGTTCGGCGTCTGCCGATTGCGGATTGGCTTCCATCGTCACTTCGATGCTGGCCGGAACGGTCCATTGCGCAGCCACCGTCTCGAGCAGCCTGCCGACCGTGCCCGGTTCCATCAGCGACGGTGTTCCGCCGCCGATAAAGATCGAGGTCACGGTCCGGGCGCCGGTGAGTGACCGCATATACGCCATCTCCCGCACAAAGGCGTCGGCATAGGCCGACTGGTCGACCGGCGCATGGCGGACATGGGAGTTGAAGTCGCAATAGGGGCATTTGGCCGCGCAGAACGGCCAATGCAGATAGACACCGAAGCCCGGCGATCCGTCATCGCCATTGAGCGGCGCCGGTGCGTGTTGGTCAGGTAACGCCCAGACAGTCATGGGCAAACAGTTTGAACGCGCGGGCACGATGCGACAAGGCGTCGGCATCGCCCGGTTTCCAGCCATGCTTTTCCTCGGCGGTCATCTCGCCGAAGGTGCGGCTGTGTCCGTCGGGCACGAACACCGGATCATAGCCGAAGCCGAGATCGCCGCGCGGTGGCCAGATGAGATGGCCGGGGGCCTCGCCGCGGAAGAAATCGTAATGCCCGTCCGGAAACGCCAGACACAGGGTCGCGACAAAGGCAGCGCGCCGCTGCGCGGGCGTGGTCGCGCCCTGTTCCTGCAGTTTTTCCTCGACCGTGCGCATCGCCATCATGAAGTCGCGGTCGCCATTGCCGGTTTCGGCCCAGTCGGCCGTGTAGACGCCCGGCGCGCCATCGAGCGCTTCCACGCAGATGCCGCTGTCGTCGGCCAGCGCCGGCAGCCCGGTCGCCTCCATCGCAGACATCGCCTTGGTGCGGGCATTGTCCTCGAAGGTCGTGCCGGTTTCCTCGGGTTCGTTCAGCCCCAGTTCGCCGGCGGAGACCACATCGAAGCCGAACGGACCGATCAGGCCGCGTATCTCGCGCAGCTTGCCATCATTGTGGGTGGCCAGCACCAGCCGTCCCGGTTCCAGCCGTCGCGCCATGGTCAGCTTCCGATGGCCTGTTTCTGCATTGCGACCAGATCGGACACCGCATTCTCGGCAAGGCCGAACAGCGCGTTGAACTCGTCGCGGCTGAACGGCGCGCCTTCCGCCGTGCCCTGCACCTCGACGATGCCGCCCGAGCCGGTCATGACGAAATTGGCATCGGTCTCCGCATTGCTGTCTTCGACATAGTCGAGATCGGTCACCGGCGTGCCCTGATAGATGCCGCAGGAAACGGCTGCGACATGGTCTTTCAAAACCCGCGTCTTGGAGGCCATCTGCCGCGAATGCATCCAGTCGAGACAATCGTGCAGCGCGATCCAGCCGCCGGTGATCGCTGCGGTGCGTGTGCCGCCATCGGCCTGGATAACATCGCAGTCGACCGTGATCTGCCGCTCGCCCAGCGCTTCCAGATCGACGATCGCCCGCATGGACCGGCCGATCAGGCGCTGGATTTCCAGCGTCCGGCCGCCCTGCTTGCCCGATGATGCCTCGCGCCGCATCCGGTCGCCGGTGGCGCGCGGCAGCATTCCATATTCCGCCGTCACCCAGCCACGGCCGGAATTGCGCAGCCATGGCGGCACGCGCTCTTCAAGGCTTGCCGTGCACAGAACATGCGTGTCGCCGAACTTGACCAGGCACGAGCCCTCGGCATGCTTGGAGACGCCGCGCTCGAACGAGACGGCGCGCATTTGGTCGGGCATACGCCCCGATGGCCGGTTCATGGAATTTCCTTCGGATTTCGAATTCGCGCCGTGTCTAGACGGTTTGTGCGCACGATGGAACCGCGCGCGCCGCCCCTTTTCCAAAATCCGCCGCTGGCATATATCTGGGTGCGACAGGGATTGCGACGCATCGATGCAGCACATCACCCCGACAGCCACGGAGCTCGACGAAAGGCTCGATGAGCGATCGCGCGACATCTTCCGGCGCATCGTCGAAAGCTATCTGGTCGAGGGCGAGCCGGTCGGCTCTCGCAACTTGTCCAAAATGCTGCCCACATCGCTGTCGCCGGCCTCGGTGCGCAATGTGATGAGCGATCTCGAGGCGCTTGGCCTGATCTATGCGCCGCACGTCTCCGCAGGCCGGCTGCCGACCGAGCAGGGCCTGCGCTTTTTCGTCGATGCCTTCATGGATGCCGGCGCGGTCAGCGACGAGGAGCGGGCGCTGATCGACCATCAGCTCGGCACCGGCGAAGGCCATCCGCACACCGAACAATTGCTCACCGAGGCGAGCCAAATGCTGAGCCGCGTGTCGAGCGGCGCGGGGCTCGTGCTGGCGGCCAAACGCGACGGTGCGATGAAACATATCGAGTTCGTGCGCCTTGAAGACACCAAGGCCCTCGCCGTCCTGGTCTGGGAATCGGGCGAGGTGGAAAACCGCGTCATCGACCTGCCCGCCGGCATGACCGCCTCGCAACTGGCCGAGGCCGCCAACTTCCTCAACCACCATGCACGCGGCCAGACGCTGGCTGACGTGCGCAGCACGATCAACGCGATGCGCGGCGAGATCCGTGCCGAACTCGATGCGCTCAGCGCGAGCCTGGTCGAGCGCGGCCTGGCGGTCTGGTCGGGCGCCAATGACGGTCAGCCCCGTCAGTTGATCGTGCGCGGCCGCGCCAATCTGCTGGAAAATCTCACCGATGCCGAGGAGATCGAGCGCACCAAGATGCTGCTCGACGATCTCGAGCGCAAGGATGAGATCATCAATGTGCTCGACATGGCCGAGGAAGGCTCGGGCGTGCGCATCTTCATCGGCTCGGAGAACCGTTTGTTCTCGCTGTCCGGCTCGTCGCTGGTCGTTGCGCCCTACCGCGACACCAACCGGCGGGTGATCGGCGCGCTTGGGGTGCTTGGGCCGACACGGCTCAACTACGCCAAGATCGTGCCGATGGTCGATTACACCGCGCAACTGATCTCGCGGATGATCGAACGCGAATAGCACGGCCCCGCCGGGCTTGATTTTTCGCCGCGCACACTCGATATCGCGCCCAGTTTCGAAATCCCAACCGAATGGACATGACGCATGGCTGACAATGATCGAAAGCCGGACGCCGCCGGTGCCGACATCAATCCCGGCAGCCGGGAAAGTCTGCGCAAGGCTGCCGATGAACTGCTGAAGGCCGACCGCGCCGCGCGCCGCCGCGCGGCAGCCGAGGATGCCGACGCCTATGCGGCGTTTGAAGACCAAAATGATGCCGATCAGGACGAGGGCGCGGTTTTCGGCGACATGGATACCGACAGCGCCGCTGCCGGATCGATCATCGCCGAGGAAATCGAGGCGATCCAGGCTGAAAACACCGACATGAAGGACCGGCTGCTGCGGCTTGCCGCGGACATGGAGAATTTGCGCCGCCGCACCCAGCGCGAAGTGGGCGATGCCAAGAGTTACGCGATCGCCAATTTTGCCCGCGACATGCTGGGCGTGACCGACAATCTGCGCCGGGCGATTGAGGCCGTCACGGCCGAACAGCGCGAGGGCGCCGATGACGTGCTCAAGAACCTGCTCGAAGGTGTCGAACTGACCGAAAAGTCGATGCTGTCGACCATGGAGCGCCACGGCGTCAAACAGCTTGCGCCGGAAGGCGAGCGCTTCGATCCCAATTTCCATCAGGCGATGTTCGAGGTGCCCAATCCCGAAGTGCCCAACAACACGGTCGTGCAGGTCGTCCAGGCAGGTTATTCGATCGGCGAACGCGTCCTGCGGCCGGCCATGGTGGGCGTTGCCAAGGGCGGCCCCAAGCAGGCTGCGACCGACGCCGAACCCGGCCCGCCCAACGCCGAGGCCGAAAAGGACGCCTGATCCCGGGCGGCTCTATGCGCCGGCGCTGACGAACAGGTCTATCGCCGCCACGGCTGCCTGCTGGTGAATGGCGCGGCGATCAACGCCCGGCGGATCGATACAGATCGATGGCTCGGCCGCCTTTCCCGTGTCCGTTGCCTCCTGAAGAAAGACATAGTGCCCGACAGGTTCGTCGAGCCTGGTGACGGCGAATGTCGGGTTTTGCTTTCCGAGCCAATGCGTGCACGCATCGAACGGTGCTTCGGTGTCTGCCGCCCCCGTCATCAGCGCGACGGGAATTTCGATCGACGCGACGCTGCGCGGCACAAAGCCCCGGACGGTCGGCGCGGGCGCATAGGCCATCACGGCCTTGATCCGGGGATCGCGCCAGGATTGCCGGTGTCGTGCGACGGACCGGCGGAAAGCTTCGCTGGTCTTTTCCAGCGCCGCGGCCTGTTCGACCAGATCGGGAAACTCGCGCGGTCCGCCCATCCCCGGCGCTTCGGACCGCCGCCATCGCTCGAACAGATCGAGATCGGTCAGAGCGCCCGCAAGCGACAGGACCGTGTACCCGCCAAGTGAAAACCCCGCCGCGAATATGCGGTCCGGATCGATCCGGCCGGCGAACGGGCCGTCAAGCGACATCTGATCGAGCAGGACGGAAAGGTCTCCTGCGCGCTCCCACCAGCACGCAAAGCCCTCGGCCAGATAGGGCTCGATCGCCGTATTGCCGTGATGCGACACTCCCAACGCCATGAAGCCGTGTTCGGCAAGACGCCGCCCCAGCCAGCCCATGCCGTCCGCCGATCCGCCCGTCCCGTGCGAGAGCAGGACAGTCGGCCATAGGGCGCGATCGTCGCTGAGGCGCGCGTTCGGCGCAACCGGTCCGGACTTGAACCAGGCATCGTCAACGCCGTCGCTCAGTTCGACCGTGTCTTGCCTATCCGCCGGATACCATGCCGACCAAAACAGCGGTCGAGGGGCGTTCGAGCGCCATGCAGGACGGTCCGGATCGAGACAAAGGCCCGTGGTGTAACCGGCGGTGAACATCGGCTGATCCGATCACGGCCAACCGTGAAAAATCAACCCCGGATCAGGCCCGCGTCGATCGCCGCCTGGCGCAGGGAGACCTGCGGGCGCGGGCCGATCTGCTGGATGACGATGCCCGCGGCCAGCGAGCCAAGCCGGCCGCAATTCCCCATATCCATGCCGGCCGTGTAGCCATAAAGGAAACCCGCCGCATAAAGATCGCCGGCGCCCGTCGTGTCGACCAGCTTGTCCACCGGGTCGGCTTCGATCCGCGTGTGCGCGCCGCCGCCATTGATGATCATCGATCCTTTTTCGGAGCGCGTGACGATGGCGATCTTGCAGTCCTTTGCCAATGCTTCGCGCGCCGTTTCCAGATCGGCCGTCTGGTAGAGCGACTTTGCCTCGTCCTCATTGGCGAAGACAATGTCGACCGTGCCCGAACGCATCAGATCGAGAAACTCGTCGCGATAACGGTCGACGCAGAACGGGTCCGACAGGCTCATCGCCACCTCATTGCCGTGGGCATGGGCGATCTTGGCCGTGTCGCGGATCGCCGTCTTGGCGCGCGGCGGGTCCCACAGATAACCCTCGAAATAGGTGACCTTGGACCCGGCGGCCTTGTCCTCTTCCACATCCTCCGGCCCCAGTTCGACGCAGGCGCCAAGATAGGTGTTCATCGACCGCTCGCCGTCTGGCGTGACGAAGATCATCGAGCGTGCGGTCGGCGGCGTGCCGGTCAACTCCGGCGTGTCGAACGCAACGCCCTGCGCGCGAATGTCGTGGCGATAGATGCGGCCAAGACCGTCATCGGCGACCTTTCCGAAAAAAGCAGCCGACCCGCCCAGGCTGGCGACGCCTGCAGCTGTGTTGCCCGCACTGCCGCCCGAGGTTTCGACGGCCGGTCCCATCCGCTCGTAGAGCAGTTCGGCGCGCTCCATGTCGATCAGGTTCATCGCACCGCGGATGATGCCGTTCTCGCGCAGGAAATCATCCTCGGCCCGTGCGATGATATCCACGATCGCATTGCCGATGCACAGCACGTCATAGTGACTCATGGGGCGCCCTCAATCTCGGTCCCGGCGCGTTTAGCCCGTGCAGCACGCAATGGGAAGTCCGGGGCGGCCATTGCATGCCCGGCGGGCGGCACCCATCTAGCCATTATGGTGATTGCATCGGCACGGCGCGCGCTTGGCGAACTGTTCGACCCGGCCTTGCGACAGGTTCTGTGGAAGTCGGTCGGGCTGACGATCCTCGGTCTGATCGCGGCCTGGTTTGCCATTCGCTATGCGGTCGAATGGGCCGCGCTGCCCTATCTGGAAGCCTTCATCGGCGGTTTCGCCCTGCCCGACTGGACCGGCATGATCGGGCTCGTCGCGGCGGTGGCCGCCGGTCTGGCGCTGGCGGTCGGGCTCGCTTTTCTCGTCGGCCCGGTCAGTGCGGTCATCGCGGGCATCTTTCTGGACGATGTGGCCGAACATATCGAGCGGCAGGACTATCCGAACCAGCCGACGGGACAACCCTTGCCGCTCGGCCGTTCCATCGTGCTGGGCATCAAGTTCTTCGGTGTCGTGGTCGCCGGCAACCTCGTCGCGCTGCTGCTCTTGCTGGTTCCGGGCGTCAACCTGATCGCCTTTCTGGCGGTAAACGCCTACCTGCTCGGCCGCGAATATTTCCAGTTCGCGGCCATGCGGTTTCATGACGAAAGGACCGCCGCCGACCTGCGCTCGCGCCATTCGGGCACCGTCGTCCTTGCCGGCCTTCTGATCGCCGGTTTCATGGCGATTCCGATCATCAATCTGATGACGCCGCTGTTCGGCGCGGCCCTGATGGTTCACCTGCACAAGGCGATTGCCGACAGGGAAGCGCGTCAGGGCCACTTGGCAGCGGCATAGCGTAGGGTCAGGCACTGGCGCCCTTGCCGGCGCGGCGGGTGGTGGTGGCGCGTCGAGCCAGCAGCTTGTCGATCCGCTGCCCGTCCATGTCGATCACTTCCAGCCGCCAGCCATCGGCCTCGATGGCTTCGCCCGTGTCGGGCAGCCGGCCAAGCCGGTCGAGCACCAGCCCGGCCAGCGTCTCGTAGGACCGGCGCTCAGGCAGCAATATGCCGAGCAGTTCGGCCGCCTCGTCGGCGGGCATCGCGCCATTCATCAGATAGGTGCCGTCATCGCGCGCCACCACATCGGGCTCCGCCGGTCCGCTCTCCGAGACGAAGGCGCCGGCGATCGATTCCAGAATGTCCGTCGAGGTTATCAACCCCTCGAAATTGCCGCGTTCGTCGCGCACGAAAACGACTGGCGTCGGCGCTTCCCGCAGGCGGGTCACCACGTCCAGCGCAGCCGCTGATTCCGGTACACTGTCGACCGGCTGCACAAGCGCGCTGAGATCGGGCGATTTTCCGTCCAGCAGCACGAGCAGCGCTTCGCGTGTGCGCACCACGCCCTCCACATGATCGAGACTGTCATCGGCCGCCGGCAGGAAGGTCTGGCGCGTGGTCTTGAGTTGCTCGGCAATGTCGGCGGGTGGATCGCTTATGTCGATCCATTCGATCTCCATGCGCGGCGTCATCAGGCTGGTCGCGCGGCGATCCGCCAGCCGCATGACGCTTGCGATCATGTCGCGCTCATCGGTCTCAACGACGCCGGCCTGTTCGGCCTGCGCGATCAGCGACTTGATTTCCTCGTCGGTCACGCGCGGCTCCTCAGCGCCACCCTGTCCGATCAGCCGCATGATCAGCCGCGTCGAAGCGTCGAGCACCCAGACCGCCGGCGCGGCCAGCCGGGCAAACAGCGTCATCGCCGGCGCAACCGTGCAGGCAATGCCTTCGGGGTTGCGCAGGGCCAGCGACTTGGGAACGAGTTCCCCGACGATCACCGACAGATAGGTGACGACGAGGATGATCCCCGCATAGCCCAGGGTCGCGGCTGTGGCGGCATTCAGACCGAGCGCGACGAGCGCTTCGGCCGCCGCATCGCCGAACGCCTCGCCCGAAAAGGCGCCATTGACGATGCCCACAAGCGTGATGCCGATTTGCACCGAGGACAGAAAACGTCCCGGGTCGGCATGCAGCGCCAGCGCGCTCTGCGCGCCGCGGCGACCCCTGTCGGCCATCGCGCGAAGCCGCGCCCGCCGCGACGAGACGACGGCCAGTTCGGCCAGCGCGAACAGCCCGTTCAGCAGGATCAGCGCGAAGACAATGACCAGATTGACGCCCATCAGCCGATCACCTGCGGCGGCAGCGGCACGAGTGGTGCGGGCTCGCTTGTCGTCTTTTCCTTTGATTTGCACAGATCGGCGATCACGCAGGCGACGCAATCGGGCTTGCGTGCCTTGCAGGTGTAGCGCCCGTGCAGGATCAGCCAGTGATGGGCATGATAGAGATAGTCCTCCGGGATCACTTTCATCAGGATCGCTTCCACCTCGTCGGGCGTCTTGCCCGGCGCAAGTCCGATCCGGTTGCCGATGCGCAAGATGTGCGTGTCGACGGCCATCGTCGGAATGCCGAACGCCATCGACATGACCACATTGGCGGTCTTGCGGCCAACGCCCGGCAGCGTCGTCAGTTCCTCGCGCGTCTGCGGCACCTCACCGCCGAAATGGTCGATCAGCTTTTGCGACAGCGCGATGACGTTCTTGGCCTTGTTGCGCCACAGACCGATCGACTTGATGTAGTCGCCCACCTTTTCTTCACCCAGCGCCAGCATCTTTTCGGGCGTGTCGGCCACCTTGAACAAGTCTCGCGTCGCCCGGTTGACCCCGGCATCGGTCGCCTGCGCCGAAAGCGCGACGGCGACCACCAGCGTGAAGGGGTTCACATGCGCCAATTCGCCCTTGGGCTCGGGCCGCTGAATGGAGAAGCGGCGGAACATCTCACGCAATTCGTCCTGCGTGTATCTGGTTCGCGGCAGCAGCCTGCGCTTTTTTGCCGGTCCGGCGCGTTTCGCCGCCGGCTTTTTCTCTTGGCTGGCATCCATTGCGGCCTATAACCTCGATCCATGTCCGTTCCGCCCCCAGACATAGAACCCGCCGCGCCCGCCGAAAAGGCGGTATTCGCCGCAGAGCTTTTTCCGCACCGGTCTTTGACGCCGGGCGGCTTTGCCCTGCTGATGGGAGTGTTCGCGGCGATCTGCGCGGGCAATGCGGTGTTCTATTTCGCGCTCGGCGCCTGGCCGGTGGCGATCTTCATGATCGTCGACGTCTTTATCCTCTATCTCGCCATTCGCTTGAGCTTCCGTGCAGGGCGCGCGCGCGAGCAGGTCACGGTTACGCGCTCGGACGTGCACATCCGCAAGATCGCGCCCAATGGCCGCCATCAGGACCATCACTACAACCCGTTCTGGGCGCGCTTTCATGTCGACCGGCACAATGAGATCGGCATCACCGCCATGCGCCTGACCGGGCAGGGGCGCGCGACATCGATCGGCGCCTTCCTCAATCCGGACGACCGAGAGAGCTTCGCCACGGCGTTTTCGCAGGCCTTGGCGGCCGCACGGCGCTGATCCGTCGCGATCAAGTTTCGGGTGGCGGCGCACAATGCTTGATGGTCCAATGGCCACCAACCGAGACAAGCCGGATGAAACGCCATGGCACAGCCGCACGCCGTTCTGACACAACCCGCATCAATCGAGACGGGCGATTACGAGACCGTTCGCCGGGTCATTGAGAAAATTTCGCAGGACTGGCGCGACCAGCCCTCGCTTGAAACGCTTGCCGCCGATGTCGGCATGGAACCGACGGCCCTGCAAAAACTGTTCACACGCTGGGCCGGTCTTTCCCCGAAGGCGTTTTTGCAGGCGGTGACGATCGACCATGCGCGTCAGCTTCTTGCTTCCGACATGCCACTGCTCGATGCGTCCTACGAGCTGGGCCTGTCCGGTCCCGGGCGGCTACACGATCTGTTCGTCACCCATGAAGCCATGTCGCCCGGCGAGATCAAGGCGAAGGGCGAGGGGCTGACCATCCGCTACGGCTATCATCTGTGCCCGTTCGGCATCGCGCTGATCATGGTCACCGACCGGGGATTGTGCGGTCTGGCCTTTTGTGATGCGGGTGGTGAGCGCGAGGCGTTCGCCGACATGTCCGGACGCTGGCCCTTTGCCCGGTTCGAGGAAGACATGGCCGCCACCGGGCCTTACGCGGCGCGCATTTTCGCGCCGGGTTCCTGGCGGCACGACCAGCCATTGCGTGTCGTGCTGATTGGCACCGACTTCCAGGTCAGCGTCTGGGAAGCGCTTCTGAAAATCCCGATGGGCAAGGCGGAAGCCTATTCGGAGATCGCCGACCGGATCGGCCGGCCCACCGCATCACGCGCCGTGGGTGCTGCGGTCGGCGCCAATCCGGTGTCGTTCGTCGTGCCGTGCCACCGCGCGATGGGCAAGTCCGGCGCGCTGACGGGCTATCATTGGGGCCTGACGCGCAAGCGCGCGATCCTGGGCTGGGAAGCCGGCCGGGTGGCCGGCGGTCAGGCCGAGGACCACAGCCGCCAGCCCGCATAGCCGAAAACGCCGGCGAGAATGCTTTCGATGATACGGCGTGCGCGCCTGTAGGCGGCCCTCATGGCAGGCGACGCGAAGACGAGCGCATAGCCCTGAAAGACGATGGCGCCGATCACAAGGCAGATCGTAAGCATGGCGTAAAGCACCGGCGTTCCCCCGCCGCTCGTCTGGGTCAGCGCAACGATCGCGATCCACGCCAGAACGGCCTTGGGGTTGGTCAGGTGCAGGAGCGCACCGCGCCAGAAATGGCCGGCAAGGGAGCGGGCGCTGCTGGCGGCGGCGGGAACCGGCCGCGCCGAAAGGTCACTGCGCAATGCATTGGCCGCCAGCCAGATGAGATAGGCGCCGCCTGCGATCTTCATCGCCGTCAGCCCCCAGGCAATCGTGTTGAGCCATGCCGAAAGGCCGATTGCGGCCGCCATCGCCCATGTGAACGAACCAAGCTGCACGCCGGCGGCGAACGCCATGCCTGCCGCGCGTCCGCGCGCCATGGCCGTACCCATGATGCCGAGCGTCGCCGGGCCGGGGCTCGCCACGGCGATCGTGAAGACGGCAAAAACCGCCATCATGGCCGGCCAGTGCTCCGAGAACAGTGTGAAGAGGTCGGTCACACGCGCCTCCAGTCAATGCGGGCAGGAAAGCACGCTCAGAGTGCGTAGTCGAGCAGCGGGAGAACCCGTCCCGTCTCTGAGGACGACCGCTCTTCGCCGATCCGTTTGGCGCCCATGCACCGATAGAACCGTTCGGCATTGGGGTCAGACAGGATCGTCAGCCGTCGGGCGCCGCTGGCGCGTGCCAGATCGCAGATCGCTCCGAACAGCCTGCGCCCGATGCCGTCACCCATCCGGTCGGGATCGACAAAGAAAACCGACACGTCGAAAGTGCCGGCGCCCTCATCGGTGATGCCGGCCACACCGGCCACCGTGCCTCCCGTTTCGGCGACGAGCACCAGACCGTCGGCGATCCATTCGGGCCGGACCGTCAGTTCGCTCATCGCCTTGGCCATGAACGCGTCATCATAACCCCAATGGGCCTTGGACCGGACACAGAGCGCGGTCAGCGCCCCGGCCTCTTCGAGACGCGCGGGCCGGATGATCGTTGTGTGGCTCAATGCGCGCCGGACATGTCGCCCAGAACTTCCTTGGAAGCGACGGTCGAATCGGCGTGCAGGCGATAGACCATGGGCACGCCGGTGCCCAGATTGAGCTTGGTGATGGTCTCTTTCGTGTGCCCGTCGAGGATCATGACGAGCGAGCGCAGCGAGTTGCCGTGCGCGGCGACCAGAACAGTCTGCCCGCGCAGGACGCGCGGCAAAATCTCGGTCATGTAATAGGGCCAGACGCGCGCGCCCGTATCGCGCAGGCTTTCGCCATCATCGCCCGGCGGCGGCGTGTCGTAGGAGCGGCGCCAGATATGCACTTGCTCCTCACCCCATTTGGCGCGTGCATCGTCCTTGTTCAGCCCAGCCAGATCGCCATAATTGCGCTCGTTCAGCGCTTCGTCATGGATGGTCTCGAGATCGGACTGGCCGACGCCGTCCAGGATCATCTGGCAGGTGCGTTCGGCGCGCACCAGCACCGAGGTGAAAGCGATGTCGAACTTCGTTCCGCGTTCGGCCAGCACCTTGCCCGCCTCGATCGCTTCGGCAACGCCCTGTTCGGTCAGGTCCGGATCGCGCCAGCCGGTGAACAGGTTCTTCTTGTTCCATTCGCTCTGTCCGTGGCGGACCAGAACCATCGTGCCGGACATCGGCTTTCTCCCCAGATCGGTTGACTGAATCAGCTGACGCCCAGAACGTCACGCATCGAATAGAGCCCCGGCGCCTGGCCGCGCGACCAGATCGCCGCCTTGACCGCACCGCGGGCGAAGATGCCGCGATCCTCGGCATGATGGGACAGCACCAGCCGTTCACCCGGCCCGGCCATGATCACCGAATGATCGCCGACAACAGACCCGCCGCGCAGCGTCGCAAACCCGACCGCGCCGGCGGCGCGCGGCCCTGTGTGCCCGTCGCGCATGCGCACCGAATTGTGGTCAAGATCGATATCGCGCCCGGTCGCCGCCGCCTGTCCCAGAAGAAGGGCCGTACCCGATGGGGCGTCGACCTTGTGTTTGTGGTGCATTTCCAGGACCTCGATGTCCCAGTCTGACGCATCGAGCGCGGCAGCGGCCCGCTCGACCAGCACCGACAGCAAAATGACCCCCATCGACATGTTGCCCGACTTGACGATGACGGTGCGCTGTGCCGCCAAGTGCACATGCGCTTCGTCATCGGCGCTCATGCCGGTCGTGCCGATGATGTGCGCGATGCCTTTTTCGGCTGCCATGTCGGCGAAAGCGCGCGTTGCCGCGGGCGCGGTGAAGTCGAGGATGGCGTCGGCGCCGTCAAACGCCTCGTCCGGATCGGCGGTCACCGTCACGCCATTGGCGCCCGTGCCGGCGATATCGCCCGCATCGCGCAGGATCGTGTCGTCGCCTTCCCGTTCAAGTGCGCCCGAAAGCCGGGCCGCCGGATCGTCGGCGATGGCATCGATCAGGGCCCGGCCCATGCGCCCGCCCGCGCCGACAACGGCAATGGCAACCGGTTCACTCACGCGCCTGTCTCCATTTCGGGCTCGGCAGCATCGGGTTCGCCCCCGGCGCCGAGCATGTTCAGCTTGGCATAGAGACCGCCCTTGCGACTGGCAAGCTCGGCATGGGTGCCGGTCTCCACCACCTCACCCTTATCCATCACGATGATCCGGTCGGCGGAGACGATCGTCGACAGCCGGTGCGCGATGACGATCGTGGTCCGTCCGGCCATCACCTCTTCGAGCGCCTTCTGCACCAGCTTTTCCGATTCATTGTCCAGCGCCGACGTCGCTTCGTCGAGCAGCAGGATCGGCGCGTCGCGCACGATCGCACGGGCGATCGAGATGCGCTGGCGCTGGCCGCCCGAAAGCGTCACGCCGTTCTCGCCCACCGGCGTGTCATAGCCCTGCGCCTGTTCCATGATGAAGTCATGCGCATTGGCCTGCCGCGCTGCCGCCTCAATGTCCGCCTCGCTCGCATCGGGCCGGCCGTATCCGATATTCTGCCGGATCGTGCCTTCGAACAGATAGGGTTGCTGCGAGACGAACGCCATCTGGCCGCGTAGCGAAGACAGCGTCACGCCGGCGATGTCCTGCCCGTCGATCGTGATCGAACCGGAATCGATGTCGTAGAAGCGCTGCAAAAGGGCGATGATCGTCGTCTTGCCGGCGCCGGATGGCCCGACAATCGCCGTCGTCTTGTGCGCAGGCGCGGCAAAGGAAAGCCCGTGCAG
Source organism: Phyllobacteriaceae bacterium (assembly GCA_024742765.1). Lineage (GTDB taxonomy): Bacteria > Pseudomonadota > Alphaproteobacteria > Rhizobiales > Rhizobiaceae > Roseitalea. The sequence continues at coordinate 128,617 of JANSXT010000007.1, forward strand.
CACCTTGGTGCCATCGCCATAGGCAAAGTCGACATCCTCGAACCGCACATCGCCGTCGCTGATCGTCAGCGGTGCGGCGTCGGGCAGGTCGCGCTGACGCTCGGGCATGTCGAGGATCTCGTAGATCATCCGCGCATTGACCATCGCCTTTTCCAGATTGACCTTGAGCTGTCCAAGCCGCCGTGCGGGGTCGGCGGCCAGAAGAAGCGCCGTGATGAAGGCGAAGGTCGCGCCCGGCGGCTGGCCTTCATTGACCGCGCGCAGCCCCGCATAGGCGATGACGCCGGCGACGGCGAGCCCGGCAAACACCTCCGCCGCCGGATTGACCCGCTCGATGATGCCGGCCAGCCGATCGGCCTTGGACCGTGCATCTTCGATGATCGTGCCGATCCGGGCGCCGAGCCGCTCTTCCATGGTGAACGCCTTGACCACCGTGATGCCCTGCACCGATTCCTGCATCGTGCCGACGACGCGGGCGTTCAGTTCGACCGTTTCGCGCACCACATTGCGGATGCGCGCCGACACCCAGGCGACGGCAAGGATCAGCACCGGGGCGACCGAAAAGACGATCAGCGACAGCATCGGGTCCATCGTGACCATGACGACCAAAAGCCCGATCAGCGAGATCAGGTCGCGGCCGAGCGCCGTCAGCGTCAGTGACAGCACGTCGCGAATGCCGTTGACATTTTCGGCGATGCGGGCGGCCAAATGGCCCGAGCGCGCCTCGGTGAAATAGCCGATCCCGAGCTTCATCAGCTTGTCGAAGACGCGCGTCTGATAGCGCGCAACCAGATCGTTGCCGATCCGCGCCAGGACAACCGCCTGCACATACATGGCAGCGCCGCGCAGCAGGAAAACGCCGATCACCGTCCCGGTGATGACGATGATCAAATCGCCACGCTGGCGCACGAAAATCTCGTCCACCACGTCGCGCGTGATCCAGGCGACGAAAGCCGTGGTCGTGCCGATCAGGACGAGGCAGACGATGGTGATCGCGTAATGCCACGCATAGGCGCGGCCGTTTTCCGACAGGATGCGCCGCAGAACCGCGATGACGCCTTCGCCAAGCCCGTCCTTGATCGCGGCCGTGTCCGGTCTGTCATTCATGGCGCGCGCTATAGCCTATTCGAACGGGGGTGGACAGGCGCTCAGCGCGTCCAGTGCCGGTTTTCAAGCGACACGCCAAACCGCGACGGCGTGCGCGCATAGGCGGCAAGGCCTTCCATCGGCGCTCGGTCGTGCAGGATGGCATAGGCCGGGATCGCGCCGACCAGTTCGCCATGCGGCGCCTTGTTGTCGAACGCCGCCCGAAAGCGCTCGGCGTTGAAGAAGGGCAGGATCTTCTGGGTGATGCCGCCGGTCAGATAAACCCCGCCGCGTGCCATGAAGACCAGCGCCAGATCGCCGGCCACGCGGCCCAGATATTCGGCGAACAGGTCGAGCGCCTCGACTGCGTCCGGGTCGGACTTCTGCTCGGCGGCCTGCGAAACCTCGGACGGGTCGGAAAAGCGCGGTTCGTTGCCATTGGCGCGCGCCACCGCCTGGTAGAGGTTGACCATGCCGCTCCCGCACAGGACCTGTTCGCCAGAGACCCGGTCGCCGATCCGTTCGAGATGGGTGAAGACCTCGGTGTCGCGCTCGGTTTGCGGGCCGAGATCGACATGCCCGCCCTCGCCGGCGACGGGAATCCAGGTCAGCGCGGCATGGACGAGACCGGCAACGCCAAGGCCGGTGCCCGGGCCGATCACAACGCGGTTGGCGCCGGGATCGCGTTCGCCGCCGCCGATCTGCTGCAACTGGCCGTCATCGAGCGCGACCACAGCCAGCGCCTGCGCCTCGTAATCGTTCAGCACGACCACATCGTCGAACCCCAGTTCTTCGATCATGCGGCGCGGATGGACGACCCAGTCATTGTTGGTCAGGTCGATCGTATCGCCATCGGTCGGCCCGGCCACCGCCAGAACGGCGCTGCGCGGCATCAGCGAGGTCTGATCCAGCACATGACTCTGGATCGCCGCATCGAGCGTCGCGAAATCGCGCGTCCTGATCGTCTCGAACGCTTTCGGCTCGGCATTGGCATCGACCAGGATCGAAAAGCGCGCATTGGTGCCGCCCACATCGGCAATCAGGATCGGAAACGGCAGGACGAAAGGGCTGGAAGGGCTAGGCATGGGTTTTTTCCGTGTCTTGCGCCGGGGCGTGCCCCGCAATCAGCGCAGTGAGAAGAATGTCGGCGGTGGCCGCATTGAGCGCCATCGGAATGTCATAGACGATCGCCAGCCGCATCAGCGCCTTGACGTCTACATCGTGCGGCATCGGGGTCAGCGGATCGACAAAAAAGATCAGCGCGTCGATCGCACCTTCGGCAATCATCGCGCCGATCTGCTGGTCGCCGCCGAGCGGCCCGCTGCGCAGCCGCGACACGTCCAGCGCCGGGTCGGCGTCGGCGATGCGTCCGCCTGTCGTGCCTGTCGCTACCAGCGCGCATCGCGACAGCAGCGCTCCATGTCGGCGGACGAACGCGACCATGTCGTCCTTCTTCTGGTCATGGGCGACCAGGGCGATGGTGAGGGCATCGGACATGGTGGTTCAATCGATTTAGAAGACCGGTGTCTCATATCCGCTTTGGTGGAGGCGTGAAAGGTGGCGCCGCATCTTTTTTCGCCCTTTCTACTGCCGGGGCCGGTTGGCCGGAATAGGCAGGCGCGACAGGCCGGGAAGCGCGGCGCGGGCCGGCGCCGGGCCGGCAACCGGAACTGCCGAGGCGATCATCGCGACCTGGTCGAACGAGGCCGAATAGGTGGCAAGGCTTTCGGAGGCCGGGCGCGGCGCGCGCAGCACGCCACGGCAGGCATTGGGCAGGTCGGCGAGTGTCTTGTCGCGGCGCGGTCGCGGTTTGGTGCCCGGCGCCTGCGGCTTCGGCGTCCAGGGTTCGGAGGTGAACCACCAGTCAAGCGATGCGTCGCAGCCATTGCCGGATGCCGGCACCGGGTCCTGCGGCCGGCAATTGGGCGAATCGGCCGGGCATTTCATGCGGATGTGGAAATGATAGTGATGGCCGTAATAGGGGCGGATCTTGATCATCCAGCGGTCATTGCCCCGGTCGCCGCCATAGGCATCGCACATCGCCCTCTTGATGCCCGGATGCACGAACAGCCGCTCCACTTGACCATAAGAGGCTGCCCGTCGCAGCAGCTTGGCATGTTCGGCGGTCCAGATGGCCGGATCGACGTAGAGCGTGCCCTGTTTGAGCACCGAGATCGCGCTGGTGTTGGCGCGCTCGGCCTGCGTCAGGCGCCGATTGGGCATTTTGGTCAGCCAGATATCGGCGTCGAGCCCGACCTGATGCGAGGCATGTCCCGTCAGCATCGGCCCGCCGCGCGGCTGCGAGATGTCGCCGACCAGAAGGCCGGGCCAGCCATCGGTCGCCGCATCGCGCGACAGGCGCTGCACCAGCGCGATCAGGTCCGGATGGCCCCAGCGGCGGTTGCGCTCCAGCCGCATGGCCTGCCAGTTCGGCCCGTCCACAGGTATGGCGACGGCGCCGGAAATGCAGCCATTGGAGTAAAAGCCATGGACACGCGCTTCGGTCGCCGCCGGCAGCGGCGTGTTGCCGAACAATTGCTTGGCGGGCTGTTCGGCTAGCGCCGGCGCGGCGCCAAGGCCGCACATCAGGGCAAGTCCCGCAGCCGCAAGACCGGCCAGTGCCGGTTTCAACCGGGCGCTGATCGCCCAATGCGCAAAAACCCCCATCACCGCCCCTCCGTCGCCTTGTTCCAACCGCAGACGAGGGCGAGTCTATCGTGATTTGCAGGCTGCTCCAACCGGCGCCATCGGTCGCCGCTAAAGCCACGCCGTGACAGGATTGGTTTACCCCGCCGCGCTATGAAGGGACCCATGAAACAGTCCGGTGAACATACCGATGCGCACGGCCGGGGTTCGACCGTCAGGCCCGCCAGGACCCGCCTTGGCCGGCTGGTCAGTTTCGCGGTGGCGGGCGGCACCGGCTTCATTGTCGACCTGGCGGTGCTGCGCGGGCTGATCGAACTGGCCGGCCTCAGCCCGTTCACCGCGCGCATTCCGGCAATCGGCGCGGCGATGCTGACCACGTGGCTGATCAACCGCACCTTCACCTTCGGGGCCAGCGGCAGGAGGGTGGGCGATGAGGCCGCGCGCTATGTCACGGTCGCCGTGATCGGCGCGGTCTTGAATTATCTCATCTATTCCGCCGTGCTTCTGGTCACGCCCGACTGGTTCCTGCCCGAAATGGCGACGTTTGTCGCCGTCGCCTGCGTCACGGTCTTCTCCTATGTGGGCTATTCGCGCTTTGTGTTCGGCAAAAAGGGCTGAGCCTTCCGGAAGGGCCGGGACTCCAAACCGGACCTGACCACGCCCATATGGACGTCATGGCCTTCGCCTTTTTCGAACAGACCCACGCCATTCACCGGCGTCATCGTTTCGCCAACCGGCTGCACACTTTCGTGCTGGTCGCCGGCTCGCTCGCCCTTCTGGCGGTGACGGCCTGGGCCATCGCCGGCACGACCGGTATCGTCTACGCGCTCATCTTCGGGGGCGTCAGCCTTCTGGCAGCCCGTCGGGTTTCGCCCTCGGTCGTCCTGCGTATGTACAAGGCAAAGCCCGTCGGGCCGGACCGGTTTCCGGCGGGCCACGCAATCGTCTCCGAGCTCTCGCGCCGCGCCGGCCTGACCCGTGCGCCCGATCTTCATGTGGTGCCCTCGCCGCTGATGAATGCGTTTGCCGTTGGCAGGCGCGACGCATCTGCCATCGCGGTGACCGACACGCTGGTGCGCAGCCTGACGGCACGCGAACTGGCCGGTGTGCTGGCCCACGAAATCACCCACATCCGAAACGAGGACATCAAGGTGATGAGCCTTGCCGATGTCGTCTCGCGGCTCACCTCGACATTGTCGACGATTGGCATTATCGCCGTCCTGTTCAACCTGTCGGGCTTCTTCCCGACCGTGCCCTGGCTCGGGATTCTTGCGATGATCGCCGCGCCCACCATCGGCAGCCTGTTGCAACTGGCCCTGTCGCGCATCCGCGAATTCGACGCCGACTATGGCGCGGCCATGCTGACCGGCGATCCGGACGGGTTGTCTTCGGCGCTCGAAAAGCTCGAAAGCGCCCATCGGCGCCGGCTCGAGGCGATGCTTCTGCCGGCGGGCCGGATGGCCGAGCCCTCCATGCTGCGGTCACACCCGCCCACCGCCGAACGCGTCGAGCGGCTGCAGGCCCTCAAGCCGACATTGGTGCGCCCGCCGGCGCAAAGCGACACCGTGATAAGCTCGGAGCGGCCTCGCAGGACAGCGTCGTCCGTCCCGAAAATTCCCCGGCGCGAAGAGGGCCGGATGCGCGACTGGCTGGCCTTTGCCGAAACCCGTCCGCCCGTTTCGCCGGTGGTCGATGGCGTGAATGCCGATCATGCCGGCTGCGCGGACCCGCTGCATCCGCCGGCCGACCGAGCCCCGCGCATCCGCATCGGCCGCGGCGGTGTCTGGTGGTGATCAGCCCTCAGCCCATGGCACAACCTCAAGCTCCGGCCAGCATGACTTCGCGCGTTGGGCCTTGGCCATGTGCGTGCGCTGGTTATCAAGCACAGTGTTGGGCACAAGACGAAACGCGAAGATATCGTCCAGTCCGAACGGGGCGTGAAGCCTGAGCGACCCGTCCTTTTCCAGCCGGACACCGACGGCATGGGCGCGGCTCGTGAACCGCGCAATGCCCTCGCAGCCTGAGCGTAAAGGCGGATAGGGCACGCCGAACTTGTCTTCGAACCACAGATGAACCCGCGCCTGATTGCGGATTTCGACCGGCACCGGCAAATGCCGTGTGAACGGCGCGGCTGCCGCGATCACCCGGTCTTCGGCTGCGTAGGAAAGGTCCGTGTCGTCGAAGTAGAACAGATCGGCATCCTTGATACCGTATCCGGGCGGCCGGCCGGTCAGTGTGTTCCAAATCGTGTTGTAGAGGACGCCGGAGACCAGCCACCATTCGGGTAGGTCAAGGCCGGCTGCAGCTTCAAGGATGGGTGAGACCACCGGATCATTGCCGATGATTCGCAGGAAAGTTTCGCGCTGCTCGTCAGGTGGGCGGCCGGCATAAATGAGGTGCTGCATCGGGCCAGCCTAGCCGATTCGCCATGACCCGCCTGCCGTGAAACGGACCCTGCTGACTCAAACTGCCGTTCGCTCGCCGCTTTCCGCCGCCCGGTAGATCGCATCGATCGCACGCTGGTTGGCACGGGAGCTTTCGAGCGTGAAAAGCGCCTCGCCCGATCCCGCCACATGGCGCCCGAACGCGTCCACCTGGAGCTGGTACTGGTTGATGCCGGGAAAGGCGAAAGTCTGCGCCTCGCGATGATCGGCATTGTGCAGCGTCACGCGGTCGGAATCGTAGAGCCCGGCATTGAACGGCGTCTGGACCGCGATGAAGCCCTTGTCTCCGTGAAACACCATCGACTGGCGCTGGGCGAGCTGGGTGCCGACGTAAAAGTCGAGATCGAACCCGTCGAACCGCATCGTCACATTGGCGAAGATGTCGGTGCCGAAGCTGGCATCGAAATCGATCGTGGCCGCGACATCGCGGGGTTCCCGACCTGTGACAAAGCGCGTCACCACCGTTGGATAAACGCCGATGTCGGGCAGCGCGCCGCCGCCCAGTTCGGCCACATTGCGCATGTTGCCGCCATCGCGGTTGAAATAGGAGAACCCGCCCTGCACCATCCGCAGCGTGCCGATCGCGTTGCCGGCGATGAGGTCGCGCACCTTGAGCCATTGCGGATGATAGGTGACCATGAAGGCTTCGGAGACGATGACGCCGGCCGCATCGCGCGCCGCGATCACCGTATCGATGTCTTCGGCTTTCAGCGCCAGCGGCTTTTCGACCAGCACATGCTTGCCCGCGTTCGCCGCCTTGATCGCCCATTCCACATGGGTCGAGGTGACGGTCGGGATATAGACGGCGTCGATGGCATCGCCCTCTAGCATCGCCTCGTAGCTGTCGAACGCATGGTCGATATTGAATCGGCGCCCAAAATCGGCGGCGCGTGCGGCGTCCCGGCTGGCGACGGCGGTGACGATGCCGGTCTCGCTCTGCAGGATCGCCGGAACCACCTGCTCGCGCGCGATCTTTGCGGTCGACAAAATTCCCCAGCGCAGCATGGCGGGTCTCCTAATCCGATGTTGGATTGGCGCGTTCGCGGACCTCCGCGAACGTCCAGTCGCGCTTCAGGTCGCCTTTCTCCCAGACCGGCTGCATCAGGTTCTGCCGGTCGCCAATGTCCTTGAGCGGCATGGCAATCGGCGCGCCGCCTTCCATCACCACCGCCTGCCGGTAGCGCTTGGAGGCCTTGCCGGGATCGGTCTTGGGGTCCTTGGCGATGCCGTGCCAGGCGCCGTCCTTGTCCTGCCGCGCATTGGCCTTCATGGCAAAGCGCAACGTGTCGCGGTTGACCTTTTGCAGCAGCCCCGCGCCCATGCCGAAGGCAAGGTTCTCGGCCGACCAGCCACGCTCTGTCATCGCTTCGAGCAACACGCGGATGGTGCGCGGCGTGATGCCGTCGCCCTGGATGACGCGCACGCAATCGGCCAGCACCTTGTAGCCCTTGGCGTTGACGCGGTAGCCGAAAATGTCGCCCAGCATCTCGATCGTGTCGATGGGCACGCGCGTCGCATCGCCCGAGTCGGGCCGCACCACCAGTGTCCCGCCCATCTCCTCGACCTTTTCCTTGAGCTGCTCGCCCCAGATGTTGCGCACCGCGCGGAACAGATCGTAGCTGTCGGAGACGACGGCGACGAGCTTGCCGTCGCCGCCGAACTGCTCGACCATGTTTTCATAGGCCGCCGCCTCGCGCTCCTCGCCCCACGACGTCATGGTCGAGTGTTCGGCGGCGGGGATCGAGAAGCCGGCCATCTCCTCGCCGTAATATTTGCGCGCGAAGACCAGCGCCGCGACCGTGTCCGTGCCCAGGAAATTGACCAGATGGGCAACCCCGCCCAGTCCCGCCTGTTCGTAACTCGTCGCGCCGCGGGCACCGAAATCGTGCAGGCGGAACGGCAGGATCGGCCCCGGATCGTCGCATGTCCGGTCGAGCGTCTCGGCGATCATCTGGCGCACATGCCAGGAGACGGTCGCAACGGTCGATGGATACCAGACCGCGCGTAAAAGCGCGGTCTCGATGAAGGTCGGCAGCCAGAAAAAGTCCGGATCGGTGTTGCGCACCTGGACCATCGGCGTGCCGGCCGGCACGACCGAACCTTCGGGCAGCGCCTCGATCATCAGCGGCAGATGGCCGCCATGGCGTTCGATCAGGAGATCCCAGCCGGGCCGGTTGAAGGGCAGCCCGTGCGCGGTGATCATCGCCTCGGCTTCGTCGACATCGGCGACGGTCACGGGCTTGGAAAGATACTCCTTGAGGAACATCTGCAGGCCGAAGAACAGCGTCACGTCATAATCGCCGCCGCGCCGCGATTCAATATAGGCCGAGATCGACGCCGTCTCCGGCGGATACTGCGCGAAATGCGAATATTTGTAGCTGTCGGTGTTGAGGATGAGGTTCATGGCTGGCTCCGACGGTGCGAGGTCCGCCTTGTGTCAGAGCCAGCGGCAGCGGGCAAGGGCGCGCCTTCCGGCGGAGCCGGCCCGTTCGGCAGCAGCCATGTGCAACTTCGTTGAAGTATTGAGGTACATGTATTATATGTCAGACACGTAAAACGTATGGAGATTCACCATGACATCGATGTCCGTCCGCGTTGATGCGGAGATCAAGGCCCGCTGGGACAAGCTCTCCGAAGAGCACGGCTTGAACGCAAGCCACCTGATCCGTCAGGCGATCGTCGAAAAGCTCGAAGAACTCGAAGATTTCTATGTCGTCCGCAAGCGGCTGAGCGAACCGTTCGAGCCGGTGCGCGCCGAGGCGTTGTGGGAAGAACTCGGCCTTGAGGATTGAGTTTCATCCCGAGGCTCGAGAGGATTTTCTGGCGATTGGCGCAGCCGACCAGCGGCGCATCAGGAAAGCCCTGATCGAACTGGCAGCGCTCGACGAGCCGCGCCAGCGTCTTGTTCCCTATTCGGGCAACCTGAAAGGGTTCTGGAAGCTGCGCGTCGGCGACTATCGCCTTGTCTGCGAACTGGGAGAACGGAACGGACGGTTCGTCCTCATCATCTATCTCGCGCACCGCAGCCGCGCCTATTCCAAGCGCGGCCAGCGGGCGATCAGGTCTCGCGCTGACGATTGAGCTTACGCCCGCAGCACCCCGCCGGTCGCCTTTTCGACGCTGGCAACGATTCGGCCGCTCAGCGCTTCGAGGTCCTCGTCGGTCAGGGTCCGTTCGGTCGGCTGGATCTGCACTTCGACGGCGACCGATTTCCTGCCTTCGCCAAGCGCCGCGCCTTCGAACACATCGAACACGGTGACGCCCGTCACCAACTGCTTGTCGGCGCCGGCGACCGCGCGCTGCAGGGCGCCCGCCGCCACATCGGCGTCGACCACAAAGGCGAAGTCGCGCGTCACGGCCTGGAATGGCGACAGGTCGAGGCGCGGTTTGGTACGCGTCGCCTTGCGCTTGGGTTGGGGCAGGGCGTCGATGAAGACCTCGAAGCCGCAGACCGGGCCCTTCACGTCGAGCACTTCGAGCGAGCGCGGATGCAGTTCGCCGAAATGGCCGAGCACGGTTTTCGGGCCAAGCTTGATCACACCGGACCGGCCCGGATGATACCAGTCCGGCGCGCCGCGCTCGATTGTCAGCTTGTCGACGGGCGCGCCGCATGCCTCGAGCGCCGCGAGCGCGTCGGTCTTGGCGTCGAACACGCTGACCGTCTCGGCATGGCCGTCCCAGGCGCGCCCAGCGCCGGTGAGTGTCGCCGTGCCGCGTCGGATGCCGCCGGCCACACGCCGCTGACCGTCGGGCTCGTCGCTCTCATAGGTCCCGGCCACTTCGAAAAGCGCCACATCGCCATGGCCGACATTGGCGTTGCGCTGCGCTGCCGCCAGAAGGCCGGGCAGCAGCGAGGGCCGCATGTCGCTCATGTCGGCCGCAATGGGGTTGGAGAGCCCCAGCGTGGCCGCACCGCCGCCAAAGGCTTTGGCATGGGCGGCCGGAATGAACGACCAGGTGACCGCTTCCATCATGCCGCGCGCGGCGAGCGCACGCTTGGCTGCACGGGTGCGTACCTGCTGAACCGTCAGCACCCGGCCATTGACCGCGCCATGATTTTCCAGCGGCACCGGCGCGATGTTGTTGACACCGTGGATGCGCATGACTTCCTCGACCAGATCGGCCTTGCCTTCAATGTCTGGCCGCCAGGAGGGAGCCGTGACGGTAGCGCGGTCGCCAGCCCTGTCCACGGCAAAGCCGAGCCGTTCGAGAATGTCGGTGCTCTTGGCGGCATCGACATCGGCGCCGGTCAGTCGTTTGACCTCCGCAAATGGGAAATCGACCGTCTTCGGCGCGTGACCTTCATAGCCGGTCACCTGCGTTTCGGTCGGCGTGCCGCCGCACAATTCCAGCACCATGCGCGTCGCCAGCTCCAAACCCGGCACCATGAACTCCGGATCGACGCCGCGCTCGAACCGGTAGCGCGCATCGGTGATGATGCCCAGATCGCGGCCGGTCCGTGCGACATTGCGCGGGTTCCAAAGCGCCGATTCGATCAGCACATCGGTCGTCGTCTCGTCGCAGCCGGATGCTTCGCCGCCCATGATGCCGGCAATCGATTCGGGACCGTTATCGTCGGCGATCGTGCACATCTCGCCGGTCAGCGTATATTCTTTGCCATCAAGGCCCGTGATCGTTTCGCCGTCACTGGCGCGGCGCACCACGAGATCGCCCGTCACCTTGGCCGCATCGAACACATGCAGCGGCCGGCCCCAGCCGAAGGTGACATAGTTGGTGATATCGACCAGCGCGTTGATCGGCCTTAGACCGATGGCGATCAGCCGTTGCTGCATCCATTGCGGCGACGGACCGTTCTTGACGCCGCGCACCAGCCGAAGGGCAAAGCCCGGGCACAGATCCGGCGCTTCGATGCGCACATCGACCGGGCACGCCCCGACACCGGCAACGGGCGCCATGCCGATCGGCTTGAGCGTGCCGAGCCCCGCCGCGGCCAGATCGCGTGCAATGCCGTAAACGCCGGTGCAATCGGGCCGGTTCGGCGTCAGGCCGATCTCGATCACCGGATCGTCGAGTCCCGCATAGGCGGCGAACGGCGTGCCGACCGGCGCGTCCTCGGGCAGGTCGATGATGCCGGAATGCTCGTCCGACATCTCCAGTTCGCGCTCCGAGCACATCATGCCGAAGCTTTCCACGCCGCGAATCTTGCCCACCGACAGTTCCAGATCGATGCCCGGCACATAGGTTCCCGGCGCGGCGAATGCGCCGATGAGACCGGCGCGGGCATTGGGCGCCCCGCACACCACCTGCACGGGCTTGCCGTCGCCGGCATCGACCGTCAGCACCTGCAGCTTGTCGGCGTCGGGGTGCTTTTCGGCGGTCAAGACGCGCGCGATGGTGAACGGCGCGAACTGCGCCTTGTCGTCGACATCCTCGACCTCGAGGCCGATCATGGTCAGCGCCTCGGTGATCTCGGCGAGCGATGCATCCGTGTCGAGATGGTCCTTGAGCCAGGACAGGGTGAATTTCATGACGAGGTACTTTCGGTGCTGTGATCAGGCGGCGTCGGCGGGCGCCTTGGCGTCGGGATACTTCCAGCCTCTGAGCATGCCGCGAATGGAAAGGTCTTCATCCACGTCAGGCCAATGAACGCCATCGAGCATTAGCTCGATATTGTTGCGCTGGGCCGGCGTGGCATTGGCGAGGCGCGGATACCACCATAAGGGCGTGGTCAGTTCCCGGCCGTCCGCAAGCAGCACATGCAGTCGATCCGGGTCACACCACGCCTGCACGGGGCGGTCATTTTCGGTGTACGTGTTGGAAGAACTCATACCAAGCCTCCAAAATCTCATGGTCGTGATCGTTGACCACTTCGAGAATACGTTTCAAGTCGGTTGCCTTGAACCCTGCATGATCGGCAAATCGTATCGGTTCCAACCAGACTTTGGCCTTGCCGCCGTGTCCGGTCGCATGGACATGCGGCGGTTCATCCATGTCCGACCCGTAGAAGTGAAAGCGGATACCATACTTGCGCAGGACCGTCGGCATTCTACCGGCTCAATCCTCCGAACAGGGTCGGCATGTCGAGCGGCCGGAAGCCATAGTGCTTCAGCCAGCGCACATCGGCGTCGAAAAAGGCGCGCAGGTCCGGCATGCCATATTTCAGCATTGCCAGACGGTCGATGCCGATGCCCCAGGCAAATCCCTGATAGACGTCCGGATCGAGTCCCCCGGCGCGCAGCACGTTGGGATGCACCATGCCGCAGCCCAAAATCTCCATCCAGTCATTGCCCTCGCCGAACCGCACCTCGCCCGGGTTCGAGCGGTCGCACTGAATGTCCACCTCAAGGCTCGGCTCGGTGAACGGGAAATAGGACGGCCGGAACCGCATGGCGACGTCAGGCACCTCGAAGAACGCCTTGCAGAATTCCTCAAGTGTCCATTTCAGATGCGCCACCGTCGTCACCTTGTCGACTACCAGACCCTCGAGCTGATGGAACATCGGCGTGTGGGTGGCGTCCGAGTCGTGCCGGTAGGTCTTGCCGGGAATGACGATCCGGATCGGCGGCTCCTGCGCTTCCATCGTGCGAATCTGGACCGGTGAGGTGTGCGTACGCAGCACCTTGCGCTCGCCCTTCGCGTCGGGCGCAAGGAAGAACGTGTCGTGCATCTCCCGCGCCGGATGATCCTCGGGGAAATTGAGCGCGGTGAAATTGTAATAGTCGGTCTCGATATCCGGACCTTCGGCAACCGCAAAACCCATGTCCGCGCAGATCGCCGTGATCTCGTCGATCACCTGGCTGATCGGATGGATCCGTCCGGTCTCGGCGGGCGACGGACGCACCGGCAGAGTGACATCCACCGTCTCGGTCGAAAGGCGCGCCTCGATCGCCGCATCGCGCAGTTCGGTCTTGCGGGTTGCGATCGCATCGGTGACGCGGGCCTTCAGGCCGTTCAGCGCCGGGCCCATCACCTGGCGCTCTTCGGCGCTCATCTTGCCGAGCGTCTTCATGCGCTCGGAGACCGCGCCTTTCTTGCCGATCGCTGCAACGCGCACCTGTTCGATGGCGTCCTCGTCGGCGGCCGAGGCGATGTCGGCCATCAGCGTTTGTTCAAGCTGATCGATCTCCGGTCGGGCCGTTTCGTTCATGACGGTTTCCCTATCTGTCCGGCGGTTCGTTTCTCACAGTCCGGCGACAAAGAAAACCCGCGTCCGGCGGTGGCCAGAAGCGGGTTCTCGAACTCGGGTGATGCGTTGAGAAGCGCGCTGGCCTAGCGGACAGCAGCCTCAAATGCGTTGGGTGTCGTATCTTTCAGATAAGCCAGTTCGCCCTTGGCCTTCTCGGCAATGGCGGCGAACGCCGCAGGCTCATGGATCGCCATGTCCGACAGGACCTTGCGGTCGATCTCGACGCCGGCCTTGTTCAGACCGTCGATCAGCCGGCCATAGGTCAGGCCGTGCTCGCGTGCGGCCGCGTTGATGCGCTGGATCCACAGCGACCGGAAATTGCGCTTGCGCGCCTTGCGGTCGCGATAGGCGTATTGGTCAGCCTTCTCCACCGCCTGCTTAGCGATGCGGATGGTGTTCTTGCGCCGGCCATAATAGCCCTTGGCGGCTTTCAGAACTTTCTTATGCTTGGCGTGGGCGGTCACGCCGCGTTTGACACGTGCCATGGTCTTGGCTCCTCAGGATCGGGTTGGCGACGGCTCAAAGGCCGTAGGGCATGAACTTCTTGACGATCTTCGTATCCGGCTCGGACAGCACCATGGTGCCGCGCGCATTGCGGATGAACTTGTTGGACCGTTTGATCATGCCGTGGCGTTTGCCGGCGGCTGCAACCTTGACCTTGCCCGAGGCCGTGGTCTTGAAGCGCTTCTTGACCGAAGCCTTCGTCTTCATCTTGGGCATTTTGCTCTCCATCTATGTGCTCACGCTGGCCTGTTTCACAGGCGCTCCGCACGGGCGTTCGAAATGTCGAACGGGGATCGGTCGATCCCTCCTCGCTTCGCTCGGTTTCCCGACAGCATTTTTGCGATTGGCATTCATGAACCGCCACGGCATGCCCTGCCGGACGGTTCGGACCGCGCGCCTATAGACTTAAACCATCAGGGATGCAAGCCTCGGCCATGGGGAGGAACCTGCGATGACGAACGGGCGCGAGCGCTTTCTGGACCAAGCCTACACGGTCACGACCGACGAGGAGACCAAGGCGCTCTACGATCGCTGGGCCGAGGTCTATGACGAGGAGCTGGGCGAGAACGAATACCGCCAGCCGGCGCGCAGTGCCAAGGCCCTGGCCGAACGGCTGGCGCCGGCGCCGGACGTCTCGGTGCTCGACGTCGGCTGCGGTTCGGGCCTGTCGGGCATCGCTCTGAGGGATGCCGGCTATGGCCCGATCGATGGCTGCGATTTTTCAACCGGCATGCTGAAGAAGGCCGAGCAGACCGGCATCTACCGCCGGCTGTTCGAGGCCGATCTCAACCGGCCGCCGCTTGATGCGCCCGATGGCGCCTACGATGCGGCGACTTGCGTCGGCGTCTTTACGACCGGCCATGTGAAGCCCGACGCTGTCGACGAGATCATGCGTGTCATTCGCCCCAATGGATGGCTCGTCATAGGGCTCAACGACAATTTCTATCGCGCCGGCATATTGACCGGCAAGCTCGATGCGCTTCAGGCCGACGGACTTTTGACGGACCGTGCCGATGAGCATGGCGAGCACATTGTCGGCACCGGCCTTACCGGCTGGGTCATCGCCGTGCGAAAGACCGGCTGACGCAAGGCCGGCCACGAAAAAGGCCCGCCGTTCGGGCGGGCCTGCATGGCTTGGGGTGATCTGTGTCGGCCTATTTGGGCGCCAGCACCATCATCATCTGACGGCCTTCGAGCTTCGGCTCGGCCTCGACCTTGGAAATCTCGCCGACTTCCTCGCGCACTTTTTGCAAAAGCTGCATGCCGAGTTGCTGGTGCGCCATCTCGCGGCCGCGGAAACGCAGCGTGACCTTGACCTTGTCGCCATCCTCGAAGAACCGCTTCACCGCCTTCATCTTCACCTCATAATCATGGGTGTCGATGTTGGGGCGCATCTTCACTTCCTTGACCTCGACGGTCTTCTGCTTCTTGCGCGCGGCCGCGGCTTTCTTCTGCTGCTCGTATTTCAGCTTGCCCAGATCGAGGATCTTGGCGACCGGCGGCTTGGCGTTGGGCGAGATCAGCACCAGATCAAGGCCGGCATCTTCGGCCATGCGCCGGGCGTCACGGGTGTCGGTGACGCCCCGGTTTTCGCCATCGGCGTCGATAAGCTGCACTTCTGGATCACGAATGTCGTCATTGGCGGGCGGGCCGGACTTTTGCGGCGGTGGCGCTCTGAATGGTCTGCGAATGGTCGTAATCTCCTTGACATTGACCGGAAGGGTTCATGGTCCGAGCCGGCAGGCCGGGCTGTGGACGGCAGGTCCATAGCATGAACGTGTTCGCAAATCACCTGCTTTGGGCGGTTTGTTGGTTTGGCCGGCTGGACGCATTCGGCCATGTGATGGCTTCACAGGTCCGATGCAACCCCTCATAAGGCGGAAGACCAGCGGAGGTATGACCATGGACGAACGATCGCTGACCGTGGACGGCGCCGACATCGCCGTGTGCCACCGGACAGGCGGCGCACCGAATTTCGTCTGGCTCGGCGGCTACCGTTCGGACATGGATGGCACCAAGGCCGTCGAACTGGATCGCTGGTGCGGCGAACATGCCATGGCCTGCACGCGCTTTGACTATTCCGGCCATGGCCGGTCGGGCGGCGACTTCCGGGACGGCACCATTTCGCGCTGGCTCGGCGAGGCGATGGCGGTGACCGAGACCATCTGCGCGCCGCCGCTGGTGCTTGTCGGCTCGTCGATGGGGGCGTGGATCGCGCTGCGGATGGTGGCCGAACTGAACCGTGGCGGCGTCGGCGACCCCATCGCCGGACTTCTGCTGCTGGCGCCGGCCCCCGATTTCACCAGCGAATTGCACGAACCCGAACTGACCGAAGCGCAGAGGCGCGATCTGGACGAGCGGGGCTTTTTCACCGAACCGACACCTTATGGACCCGAGCCGAACATCTTCACGCGGGATCTTTTCGAGGATGGCCGCAGCAATCGCGTCATGACCGGACCGATCGACACGCACTGCCCGGTGCGCATCATCCAGGGCCAGGCCGATCCCGACGTGCCGTGGCAGCACGCCCAGCGCCTGTTCGAGCTTTTGTCCAAGGACGATGCGGTGATCAGCTATGTCAAGGATGGCGATCATCGCCTGTCGCGGCCGCAGGACATCGCCATGATGCTCGATGCCGCCGGCGCGCTTGCCGGCAAGTCCGGTGGCCAGGGAGGCGGCCAGGGCTGAACATGTTTCGTTTTTCGGCCCTGTCGGCGGCGCTCGTCGCCTCCTTTGTCGGTTTCGGCGGCACCATGGCGCTGGTGCTCGGCGCCGCGCAATCGGTCGGTGCCACCGAAGCGCAGACGGCGAGCTGGATTACTGCCATCTGCATCGCGGTGGCCATCGAGACGCTGATCCTGACCATCTGGTTTCGCATGCCGATCATCGCCGCCTGGTCGATCGCCGGGCTGGCGCTGGTCACGGCAAGCACGGGATACTCCATGAACGAAGCGGTCGGCGCTTTCGTCGCGGCGGGGCTCCTGACCATCGCCACCGGCCTGTTCCGGCCCTTGATGCGGCTGGTCGAGGCGATCCCAGGCGCGATCTCCGCCGGCATGCTCGGCGGCATCCTGTTGCCCTTCGTGGTGGCCGGCGCGCAGGCGGCGACGATCGATCCGGCCTTCATCCTGCCGCTGGCCGCCGGCTTTTTCCTTCTGCGCACCTATGACGCGCAGCTGGCGGTGATCGGCGTCTTGTTCGTCGGCGTCGCCTGGGCGCTGCTTGGCGGCATGGCCGAAGGCGACATCGCCATCGAGACCTCATCGCTGACTTTCGTCATGCCGGAAATATCGGTCGGCTCATTCTTTGGCCTAGCCGTGCCGCTCTACATCGTCACCATGGCCTCGCAGAACCTGCCCGGCCTTGCGGTCCTGCGCGCCGACGGCTATCGCCCGCCGGCCGGACCGGTGATCGCCGTCACAGGTGTCTTTTCGACGATCACCGGCGTTCTGGGCGCCTCGTCGACCAATTTGGCCGCCGTTACCGCTGCGATCTGCACCGGCAAGGATGCCCATCCCGATGCGGAAAAGCGTTGGGTCACGGGCATATGGTACGGCCTCATCTACATCTTCTTCGCGCTGTTCGGCGCATCGTTCGTGGCGCTTGTCACCGTGCTGCCCGCATCGCTGATCGCGCTGGTTCTCGGCATCGCGCTGCTCGGGCCGCTCGCCAACTCCACCCGCATCGCCGTCGCCGAGGAGCGCGACCGCATTCCGGCCATGACGACCTTCGCCATCACCGCCTCGGGCATTGTCTTTTTCGGCATTGGCGCTGCCTTCTGGGGCCTGATGTTAGGTCTGGCGGTGCATTTTCTGGCGCTGGCAAAACGCTGAATCTGAACAAAATTTAACGATTGTCTGTCGAAAAAGCGGCCGAAAGCGCTTGCAGAGCAGGCTTTCGGTCACCACCTCAAAACCGTGGCGAGCTTTCATCGCCAGGCAAAAATGGGGTGTTCAAACATGACACAGACTGCCTTGATCCGTCCCGCGTGGACGCCGGCCACCATCGGCCTGATGGTGCTGGGTTTCATCGTCTTCTGGCCGCTGGGCCTGGCGATGCTGGCCTACATTCTCTGGGGCGATCGGCTGGATGGCTGGAAGGGTGACGTCAACCGCGCCACCGATGCCATGTCCCGCAACTGGGGCCGCTGCGGCCGTTCGGCCAGCATGGCACCGCGCACCGGAAACGTCGCCTTCGACGACTGGCGCGATGCCGAACTCAAGCGCATCGAGGAAGAGCGCCGCAAGCTCGACGAAATGCGCAAGGAGTTCGACGACTATCTGCGCGAACTGCGCCGCGCCAAGGACCAGAAAGAGTTCGACGAGTTCATGGCGGCACGCGGCCGCGACATGGACGCCGATACCGGCAATGGCGCCAAGGGCACTTCGGTGCCGAACGTCAAGGGCTCCGACGAGAGCTGACATGCATAGAGCCGGGCGCCGTCGATGATGGCGCCGGGACATCAACCGCAACGTCGGGTTCGCTCCCGGCGTTGGCCGGCCGGCCGGAGCTGCATCGCGCAGGTCCGGTTTCGCTGTTAGGTGCGCCGCCGAATCACGCTATGAACACCCCATGGTTTTCGGCCTGATGCGCAGACAAGCCCAACCCGAAAAGCGTCCGGACAGTCACCAGGTGGCTGGCCGGACGCTGCCGCTTTCGATCGTCGAAAACCCGCGCGCCAAGCGGCTGACGCTGCGCATCCAGCCCGGCGATCGCGGTCTCAAGGTGACCGTGCCGCCCGGCATGGCACAGGTTGAGATCGACCGGTTTCTGTCCCGCCAGGAGGGTTGGCTTGCCGGCAAGATCGCCAACATGCCGGACCAGCCGCAGGTGCGACCCGGCATCAAGCTGCCGGTTCTTGGCGTCAACCATCTGATCGTCCACCGGCCCGGCCGAGGCGTGACGCGGATCGAGGGTGGAGACAGTGGCCCCCAACTGATTGTCTTCGGCGCGCCCGAACATCTGCCGCGCCGTGTCGCCGACTTCCTCAAAAAGACCGCGCGTGCCCACATCGAGCCGCTGGTGGTGCGCCATGCCGAAACCGTCGGACGGTCGGCGCGCGCGGTCCGGTTCAAGGACACGGTCAGCCGCTGGGGGTCTTGCTCGTCCGAGGGCAATCTGTCCTTTTCCTGGCGCATCGCCATGGCGCCGCCCGCGGTGATCGATTATCTGGTCGCGCACGAGGTGGCGCATCTGCGCGAAATGAACCACGGCCCGCGCTTCTGGGCGCTGTGCGAAGAGCTTTGCCCGGACACCAAGCGCTGCAAGGCCTGGCTCAAGCGCAACGGGTCGAAACTGCAGTCGATCGTGTTCTGACCGCTGCGCATCGATGGTGATGGCAGGCGCTTTACCGTTCAGTGACCGACGGTCTCCAGCGTGCGGCTGAGCCGTTGTTCAAACAGATCAACCGGATAATTGTTGGCGAGCAGCGTTCCGCAGACCGTCTCGTAGAAGGTCTTGTAGCCGTCGCAATAGACCGACGGATTGTCGAAGCCGTTGGCGGCCGCATAGCGGTTTTCCAGATCGCCGCTGCGGCAAAGACCCCGCCAGTCGCACGACCGGCAGGCCGTGGCGATGGTGTCACCGGCACGCCGAATATCGCCGAAAACCCGGTCGGCAAGAAAGTCGGGCATTGAAAGGTCTGCGATGGCGACGCGTGGCGTGCCCTTGAACCAGTCGAGCGCCGGGATCAGCGAATCATTGACAGAGACGGTTCCGTCGCTTTGCGCGACGATGATCTGATAGGCGATGGCCGGTTCGGCGGATACCGGCGGCTTTGCGGGTGCCGTGTTTCGGAAGTGGCTGACCACCTCCTTGATCTGCCGGACGTTGACGTTCGGATCGTCTTCGATGAACCACGCGGTAAACAAGTCCGACATGCAGCGCCCATAGGCTTCCGCATCGCCCTCGTCGGCGGCAAAGCCGTGATCGTGGCTGCGGTCCGGCAGAAGAAAGCTCATGTTCATAATGCCCAGCGACCGCAAATAGTGATAGATCGCCTCATAATCGTTGCGATGGTCGAGCACCGAGATCGTTGACGGGCCGAGCGCCTGGTCGCCGCCCGACCACTCGACCAGTCGCCGGATCGTCTGCTCGACCTGCGCGAATGTGGATCCGCCATCCTTGGCCAGCCGGAAACGGTCGTTGGCGGTGCGGTCGCCGTCAATGCTGACACCCACATGCACGCGGTGGTCGGCAAAGAGGTCGAGCCAGGTCGGGCTGATGATCGTACCGTTCGTCTGAACGGCAAAAGAGACCTCGGCGACAGGCTCAATCGTCTCCCGCAGCAGCGTGCATGCTGCGGAAAAACGCGCCGGTTTGAGCAGCAGCGGCTCGCCGCCGTGAAACGAGATCGAGACCCGTCCGATGCCGAGTTCGGCGCACCCGTCCCTGATCCACCAGGCCAGTGCCCTGACCGTTTCAAGGTCGATCAGGGCCGGGCGTTCAAGCGCTGATGTCTCGCCCATATTGAAATAGTAGCAATAGCTGCAATTGATATTGCAGCGCTCGGCCACCTTCAGCACGACCTGAAGGGTGCGGATCGGCGGCACATCCGACCGTCTGGCGGCAGCCGTTTGCGTGCCGCCGCCTGTCGTCGCCACTTCTTGCCGCATTGCCGATCTGGCTCAGCGGCTCATCAGCGTTTCAGGCACGGACTGTTTGTAGCTGCCGCCGCCGGTCTGGGTGTGCTCGCCGCCGGTCGCCTGTTCATAGTCGCCGCCATCCTGTTCGTAGTCCGGTCCTTTGGCGTGCAGACCCAAGGGCGGGAAGCTCGACAACATGTCCGGCTCGACAAGTTTGTCGACAATCGCCTGGCCGACAAATTCATCATAACGCTCTTTGAGCTTTGCGTAGCGCTTGGCGCCGATCAACTTGGCGGCGCGAATCTCTTTCTTGGCCATGAAGAAATACTCCCAAAATGAACGTGTTCAACCTGAGGCAAACTGGAAGTTGAGTCAATCGAAGGGACTTGTTTTGATTGTGCCCGCCAATTGCTGAGCCATGGTTGGTCAATCCTGGCGCCCCTCGACTCGCACTCGCGCCCGCGCTAAGCGGTGGCGATGAGCCTGGACATCAAAATCTGCGGTCTTTCGACACCGGACGCCATCGATGCGGCAGCCGCCGGCGGCGCAAGCCATGCCGGTTTCATCTTCTTTGACAAGTCGCCGCGCAACGTCACGCCGGACGCTGCAGCGCCCCTTGCGGCGCATGCGAAGCGTGCTGGTGTCTCGACCGTTGCGGTGACCGTCGACGCCGATGATGACACGCTCGACCGGATCGTGCAGACGGCCCGGCCGGACATGCTGCAATTGCATGGACGCGAAAGCGCCGAACGGGTTGCCGCGGTGAAGGTGCGCCACGGCCTGCCGGTGATGAAGGCGTTCGCCATTTCCGGCCGCGATGATCTGAAGAAGCTGGATGCGTATCGCGGCGTCGCCGACCGTTTTCTGCTCGACGCAAAGCCGCCAAAGGGATCGGACCTTCCCGGCGGCAACGGCGTCAGCTTCGATTGGTCGCTTTTGGCTTCGCTTGACGCGGACACGGACTATATGCTGTCGGGCGGTCTCGATGCAGGCAACATCGCCGAGGCGCTGGGGATCGCCAACCCGCCGGGGATCGATGTCTCCTCGGGCGTTGAAAGCGCGCCGGGCATCAAGGACACGGCCCTGATCGAGGCGTTTTTTCTGGCGGTCGCCGAGGCGCGCGAACAGCGGCAGACCGCCGCTTTGGGAGTTTGACGATGAACAAGCCACCTGAACCCAATTCCTTTCGCACCGGGCCTGACGAACAGGGCATGTTCGGCATTTTCGGCGGCCGCTTCGTCGCCGAGACGCTGATGCCGCTGATCCTCGATCTGCAGGACAAGTGGAACGAGGCCAAGACCGATCCGGACTTCCAGGCCGAATTGCAGCATCTGAACACGCATTACACCGGCCGGCCCTCGCCGATCTATTTCGCCGAGCGGCTGACCGAGCATCTGGGCGGCGCGAAAATCTACTTCAAGCGCGACGAGCTGAACCACACCGGCTCGCACAAGATCAACAATTGCCTCGGCCAGATCCTCCTCGCCAAGCGGATGGGCAAGACGCGGATCATCGCCGAGACCGGTGCCGGCCAGCATGGCGTGGCCTCGGCAACGGTTGCCGCACGGTTCGGCTTTCCCTGCCATGTCTATATGGGCGCCACAGACATTGACCGGCAGGCGCCCAACGTCTTCCGCATGAAGCTCTTGGGCGCCGAAGTGACCCCGGTGACCGCCGGCAACGGCACGCTTAAGGACGCCATGAACGAGGCGCTGCGCGACTGGGTCACCAATGTCGAGAGCACCTATTACATCATCGGCACTGCCGCCGGACCGCACCCTTATCCGGAGATGGTGCGCGAGTTCCAGTCGGTGATCGGCAAGGAGACCAGAGAGCAGATTGTCGAGAACGAGGGCCGCTTGCCCGACATGCTGGTCGCCGCCGTCGGTGGCGGCTCCAACGCGATCGGCCTGTTCCACCCCTTCCTCGACGACAAGGACATCCAGATCGTCGGCGTCGAAGCGGGCGGCAAGGGGCTCGACACACCCGAACACTGCGCTTCGCTGACCGCCGGCTCGCCGGGCGTCTTGCATGGCAACCGCACCTATCTGTTGCAGGATGGCGACGGCCAGATCGAGGAAGGCCATTCGATCTCGGCCGGTCTCGACTATCCCGGCATCGGTCCCGAACATTCCTATCTGAAGGAAACCGGCCGCGTCGACTATGTGCCGATCATGGACACCGAGGCGCTGGACGCCTTCCAACTCCTGTCGAAGATCGAGGGCATCATCCCGGCGCTCGAACCCAGCCACGCGCTGGCCGAGGTGATCAAGCGCGCGCCCAAGATGGGCAAGGACCAGATCATCGTCATGAATTTGTGCGGCCGGGGCGACAAGGATGTGTTCGCCGTCGGCAAGCGCCTGGGATTTGAGATGTGACCATGACCATCACCATCTATCACAACCCCAAATGCGGCACCTCCCGCAACACGCTGGCGATGATCCGCGCGTCGGGCGAAGAGCCCGAGGTGATCGAATATCTGAAAACACCGCCGGGCCGGGACAAGCTCGTCGAGCTGATCGCGGCCACCGGACTTTCCGTGCGCGAAGTGTTGCGCAAGAAGGGCACGCCCTACGAGGAACTCGGGCTCGACGATCCCAAATGGACGGACGACCAGCTCATCGATTTCATGGTCGAACACCCGATCCTGATGAACCGGCCGATCGTCGTCACGCCGCTCGGAACGGTCCTGTCGCGGCCTTCCGAAAAGGTGCTGGAGGTGTTGCCGAACGCGGACAATGTCGGCACCTTCACAAAGGAAGACGGCGAGATCGTCGGCAAATCCGAGCCAAACGCATGACCAATCGTTTCGACACGCTCTTTGCGCGCCTATCCGATGAAGGCCGCCCGGCACTTGTCACCTATGTCATGGGCGGCGATCCCGATTACGACACATCCCTGTCGATCATGAAGGCGCTGCCGGACGCAGGCGCCGACATCATCGAACTGGGCATGCCCTTTTCCGACCCGATGGCCGACGGGCCGGCGATCCAGATGGCCGGGCAACGCGCGCTCAAGGGCGGGCAGACGCTCGCCCGCACGCTTGAGATGGTCAAGGCCTTCCGCGAGACCGACACCGACACGCCGATCGTCCTGATGGGCTATTACAACCCGGTCTATATCTATGGCGTCGACCGGTTCCTCGAAGATGCGAACGCCGCCGGCATTGACGGGCTGATCATTGTCGATCTGCCTCCCGAAATGGATGATGAACTGTGCATTCCGGCGCTTAAGGCCGGCATCAGCTTCATCCGGCTGGCGACCCCGACCACCGACGACAAGCGCCTGCCGGCCGTGCTCGCCAACACGTCCGGCTTTGTCTATTACGTCTCTATGACCGGCATCACCGGATCGGCCATTGCCGATACGTCAGCCGTGGGCGAAGCGGTCACCCGCATCAAGGGCCACACGCCGCTGCCGGTCTGCGTCGGTTTCGGCGTCAAGACCGCCGAACAGGCCCGGCTGATCGGACGCGATGCGGACGGCGTCGTGGTCGGCACGGCCATCGTCCAGGCCATCGTCAATTCGCTGGACGGCGAGGGGCGCGCGACGGCTGACACGGTCGCCGCGGTCACCACGCTTGTCGGTGGCCTTGCCGCCGGCGTCCGGTCCGCGCGCCTTGAAGCCGCCGAATAGCGGGTCCACATTGACCCAAAACGGGAATCGGTCATGAACTGGATCACCAATTACGTCCGTCCGCGCCTCAACTCCATGCTGGGGCGGCGCGAAACGCCGGAAAATCTCTGGATCAAGTGCCCCGAGACCGGCGAGATGGTCTTCCACGCCGATGTCGAGGAAAATCAGTGGGTGATCCCGGTCTCCGGGCATCACATGAAGATCGCCGCGCGCCAGCGGCTCACCCATTTTTATGATGATGGCGCGTTCGAGGAGATCGCCAATCCGGAGGTGGCGCAGGATCCGCTGCGCTTCCGCGACCAGAAGAAATATGCCGATCGGCTGCGCGAGAACCGGCTGAAGACCGGCCTCGAAGATTCCATCATCAACGCGACCGGCAAGCTCGAAGGCATGGACATCGTCACCACCGTGCACGATTTCACCTTCATGGGCGGCTCGCTTGGCATGGCCGCGGGCGAAGCGATCATTCGCGGCTTTGAGACGGCCGTCGAGAAGAAGTGCCCGCTTGTGCTGTTCGCCGCCTCGGGCGGCGCGCGCATGCAGGAGGGCATCCTGTCGTTGATGCAATTGCCGCGCACGACGGTCGCGGTCGAAATGCTGAAAGAAGCCGGCCTGCCCTATATCGTCGTCCTGACCAATCCGACGACCGGCGGCGTCTCGGCCTCCTATGCCATGCTCGGCGACATTCATATCGCCGAACCGGGCGCGGTGATCGGCTTTGCCGGCGCGCGGGTCATCGAACAGACCATCCGCGAAAAGCTGCCCGAAGGCTTCCAGCGTGCCGAATATCTGCTTGATCACGGTATGGTCGACATGGTCGTGCCGCGCACGGAGTTGCGGCCGACCATCGCCCGCCTGCTCCGCATGCTGACCAAACAGGACGTGCCGGCCACCGAAGCGGTCGAGCAGGCCGCGATCATGGACGAGACCGGCGCGGTCGACACGGTGCCGGTCGCCGAGCCCGAAGATGCGACGACGACAGGTGCCGTCGAGACCGAAATTCTCGAACCGGCCGAGGCGACGTCCCAAAAGCCTTCGCCCAGCTTCTGACGGAGCGCGGCCATGGCAAGCGACCATCATCCGCCCGCCGCGCCGGGCAGGGACCTTGTGTCGACGGACGATGCCACGCGCGCCATCGAAGCGCTGATGGCGCTCCACCCCAAGGGGTTCGATCTCTCACTTGGCCGCATCCGCCGTCTCCTCGGTGCGCTTGGCAACCCGCACACCGCTCTTCCGCCGGTCATTCACATTGCCGGCACCAACGGCAAGGGTTCGTGCGCTGCCTTCTGCCGCGCGCTGCTGGAAGCTTCCGGCCACGACACGCATATGCACATCTCGCCGCACCTCGTGCGCTGGCACGAGCGATTCCGCCTTGCCGGTACGCTGGCCGACGATGCGATGCTGGCCGATGCGGTGCGCCGCGTCGCCGATGCCAATGACGGCCGCAAGATCACCGTCTTCGAGATCCTGACGGCGGTGATGTTCGTCCTGTTCAGCGAGCACGAGGCCGACGCGGCAATCGTCGAGGTGGGTCTTGGCGGCCGGGCCGATGCGACCAATGTCATCGAACGGCCGGCAGTCAGCGTGATCATGCCGATCGGCTATGACCATCAGGCCTATCTCGGCGACACGATCGAACTGATCGCCGGCGAAAAGGCCGGCATCATGAAGCCCGGCGCACCGGTCGTCATCGGCGCCCAGCCCCATTCGGAAGCGCGCGACGAACTGGTGACCCGCGCCGAGGCGCTGGGCTGTGACGCGCACATTTATGGCGAACATTTCATCGCCTTCGAGGAGCATGGCCGGCTCGTCTATCAGGATACGGACGGTCTGCTGGACCTTCCCTTGCCGGCTCTGCCTGGACGTCATCAGCTTTCCAATGCGGCGGCCGCGATCGCCGCGCTGCGCGCCGGCGGGTTTGCGCTGACTGAAGCCGCGGCCGAAGCGGCGATGCAGGCGGTCGACTGGCCCGCGCGGCTTCAGCGTCTGACCGAAGGCGATCTGGTGGCCAAGGCGCCCAAGGGCGCCGAGATATGGCTCGATGGTGGCCACAATCCGGACGGCGCAACGATGGCGGCCGAGCATCTGGCCGCGCGCGAGGAGCAGGTCGAGCGGCCGCTCTTCATGATCGCGGGCATGCTCAACACCAAGGACGCGGTGGGCTATTTCCGTGTCTTTGCCGGCCTTGTCCGGCATGTCTTCACAGTCCCGGTGCCCGGCAGCGATGCCGGTGTCGATCCGGGCTTTCTTGCCGACCAGGCTCTTGAAGCGGGATTGTCGGCCGAGCCGATGGAGAGCGTGTCGGCGGCGCTCGGCCTCCTGGCCGAGAGCTGGAACGGGCTGGAACGCCCGCCACGCATCCTGATATGCGGCTCGCTCTATCTGGCCGGCGACGTGCTGCGCGAGAACGGCACACCGCCAAGGTGACGGACACAAAAAACCCGGCGCAAAGGCCGGGTTCTCGCATAAGTCTGTGCTGGCTGCTTCAGGCGATCGCGCCCTTCATCCAGTCCGACAATTTGCCCTTGGGCACCGCGCCGATCATCTGGTCGACCACTTCGCCGCCCTTGAACATGTAGAGCGTCGGGATCGAGCGGATGCCGTACTGCGCGGCGATCTGCGGGTTCTCGTCAATATTGACCTTGGCGATCTTGACCTGACCGTCCAGTTCGCCGGACAATTCTTCCAGCGCCGGTGCGATCATCTTGCACGGGCCGCACCATTCCGCCCAGAAATCCACGACCACCGGTTCGTTGGCGCCGAGCACGTCGGCCTCGAAATTGTTGGTATCGATCTTCACGGTCGCCATTGCGGCCTCCTTCTGATGTCTGGCCCGCATGTGGGCCGGATCGGACGCATGTTCAAGCCCGTACCTATAGGCCGATTCTCACGATTGTGCGAGAGCGTCCAGGGCCGAAGCGAGCCTGTCGCCCGCAACCTCGATCATTGCCGGCCCGGCGGTGAACAGCAAAAGCGCGCGCACGTTTTTGCCCGGATAGAGCGGAGCGACAAGCGCCTTGTAGAGCGCCATCTGCCGCGCATGGGCTTCGGCGACCGCATCGCCGTTTTCCGGCACATGCCGGCCGGTCTTGTAATCGACGATCAGCACCGTGTCGCCGACCACCGCCAGCCGATCGATCACGCCGGAAACGGCCCGCTCTTCGCCGCCGAGATCGAGCGTGCCCATCAGGGACACTTCGGCGATCGATTCCGGCGCGAACAGCGGCGCATGGCGCGGATCGTCCAGCACGCCGAACACCTGGGCGAGCAGCGCGTCGACCTCGCCGATGTCCATTCCGGGCGCCGTCATCGCGCACCATTGCCGCGCCCGGTCTTGCCGCTCGTCAGGCTCGATCGCCGGCAGCATCTGCAACAGTGTGTGGATCAGCGTGCCGCGCAGCGCCGCCGATCCGCCCGCTGTTCGGCCACCCTCATCCAGCAGCGACACGCTGCCCATCTCCGCGGCGTCCGCCGACTCCGGCGAAACGGCAAGGCCCGACGCGCCCGACGGCACGAGCGGCCGCGCCGCTGGCGGTTCGGCGGGCGCCGGATCGGCAAAACCTTTAGGCAACGCAAATGCCTGTTTGCATTCGTCCGGCGCCGCTGGAGCGGCGGTAGGCACCGCGCCGAGCCCTGCCGGGAATTGCCAGACCGGTCCGTCATCACTCTCGATCACATCGCAATGGGGCTCCAGCGCAGAGAGAACCATGCCGTGCCATGTCGGCTCGGATGGCGCGTGAATGCCGCGATAGCCGGCGACGATCAGCCGATCGGCCGCGCGCGTCATGCCGACATAGAGCAGCCGCCGATATTCGTCCTGCGCGGCACGCTTCAGCCGTTCCAGCGATGCGGCGTGAACGTCCGAGCGCGCATCGGGCACGCCACGCCACAAAAGCGCTTCACGCGCGGCACCGGTTTCGCCGGGTAGGTCGACCGGCAGCAGCGCCGGTGCCTGACGCGCATCGAACGGCGCGCTGCCGCGATCGACCAGAAAGACGATCGGCGCCTCCAGCCCCTTGGCACCGTGAACCGTCATGATCCGCACTTCGCCTTTGGCCTGGTCCATCTCGCGCTTGATCTCCGGCGCATAGAGATCGAGCGTGTTCAGAAAGGTTTCGAGCGCCGGCGGGCCGGTGCGCTCAGCGGCCAGCGTCAACGCCATGAACTCGTCGAGCACGTCGGCGGTTTCGGGACCCAGCCGACCGATCAGCTTCTCGCGTCCCGCACAGGCCGACAGCACATGGGCATAAAATTCATGCACCGGCCAGCGCAGCGCCTTGTCCGCCCAGTCGGCAAGCTGTGCGGCAATGGCCGCATGTGTCGCGTCATCGGCCAGCCGCGACCAGAGGGTTGCACCCTTGCGGCCATGGGCGAGCGCGAACAAATCATCGTCGTCACATCCGAAGAGCGGGCTCTTGAGCAGCGCGGCCAGCGACAGATCGTCGGCCCGGTTGAGCATGACACGGCCGAGCGCGATCAGGTCGAGCACGGCGATATGGCCGGTCAGCGCCAGCCGGTCGGCGCCGGCAACGGGGACGCCGCGATCCTTGAGCGCCCGCGACAGCGCATTGACGAACCCGTCGCGTGACCGCACGAGAACCAGAATGTCATCCGGCGCGATCGGCCGACCCGTCGCCTCGAGGACCGTTCCCGTCCCGATCCATCCCTTGATCGTGTCGGCGATGCGGGTGGCAACGCGCAGGGACGGTTCTTCGACCGCATCCACGGGCGCGGTCCAGTCTTCGCCCGGATCACTCTTTTCCTTGGCGACCTGCTCCCAGATTTCGACCCGGCCCGGCTCGCCTTTCCGAAGCGAACGGTGCGCGGTCGGCAGGCCGTCGCGGGTCAGCCCGGCCCGGTTTTCCTCGGCTGCGAAGACATGGTCGACGGCTGCCAGCACCGCCTCGGTCGAGCGGAATGAGACCTGCAGTTCCACCGGTGCGAAGGGACGGTCCGCTTCGCCGGCCCGTTCGGCGAAATGCGCGCGGGTGCCCGCGAACTTGTCCGGATCGGCGCCCTGGAACGAATAGATCGACTGTTTCTCGTCGCCGACCGCAAAGACCGTGCGCAGTTCCGCCCGCGCCGCATCGCCGGCGAAGAACTCGTCGGCCAGCGTGCGGATCACGTCCCATTGGGCGGGGCTCGTGTCCTGCGCCTCGTCGACAAGGATGTGATCGATGCCCTGATCGAGCTTGTAACGCACCCAGAGCGAGGCGCCGGTGCGTGTCAGAAGCGTTGCGGTGCGTGCGATCAGATCCTCGAAGTCGAGCAGGCCGCGCGCGCGCTTGAGCGCCTCGTAGCGGCCGATCAGCGCATCGGCAACGGCCAGAACGTCGAGCGTGCCCTCGATCTCGCGCAGCAAGTCGAGGCGGTTGCGGGCTTTTGCGATCCGGTCGGCTGCCGACAGATAGTCAGCCTCGAAAGCGGGCAGCGCCGCGACAATGTCGGCCGGAAACATGTTGTGTGTCGCCGGCGTGCCATCGGCCTTCAGAAACGCCTTGGCCAGCAGGGAGAGGCGCGTCAAAGCATCCGGCTCGGCTCCGGCATCGCGCAGTTTGGCGATGAATTTCAGATGGGTCTTTCGCGGCGATTTCGGCGCATGGGCGGCCGCCTCCAACCGGTCCAGATCGGCGTCGGCAAAGCCGTGTAACGGCCAGAGCGCGCCGGCGATGTCCGCCTCGTTTTCATCCGGCGCAAAGCCGAAGGCGGCGCGATAGGCTGCGCGCCGGTCCTCGCCGGGCGACAGTTCCCGCAACAGATCGGTGACCGCGATGCGGCGGCGCACGATCTCATCCAGCAGTTTCTCGACGCCGCTTTCCCCGGCAAAGGCCAGAAGCCGCATGACCGCCGCGCCCGCTTCGCCGCGCTGTGCCGCATCGGCCAGAAGCCCGCGCCGCGCCTGTGCGACGAGCAAGGCCTGCGCTTCGGCATCCAGCAGCTCGAAATGGCCGGCAATGTTGGCTTCGAGCGGAAACCGGTGCAGCAGCGCTTCGCAAAAAGCGTGGATCGTCTGGATCTTGAGCCCGCCGGGCGTTTCGAGCGCGCGGGCGAAAAGCGTCCGTGCAAAAGCGAGCGCCTCCCGCCCCGGCCGTTCGCCGGTGATCGCTGCCAGCTCGTCGCGCAATGCCGCATCGTCCATCGCCACCCAGGCGCCGAGCCGCTGGAACACGCGGGTCTTCATCTCGGCGGCCGCCGCCTTGGTGTAGGTCAGGCACAGGATTTTTGACGGGTCCGTCCCCGACAAAAGGATGCGGATCACCCGAGTCGACAGGACCCATGTCTTGCCCGAGCCGGCATTGGCCGACACCCAGGCCGAATTGGCCGGGTCCGCCGCGCGCGCCTGATCGGCACGGGTCCTATCGTCGGGAAGCGGTCTAGCCATCGCGTTCGCGCCGCACCGCGTCGGCCCATTCCAGCGCCCGCGCCAGGTGGTCGTAATCGCCGTCGAAATCCGCTTCCCGGAACGGCATGAGACGGCTCGGATAGCCTTGATTGGGATCGTTATAGTGGGCGCAAAGCCCTTCCAGCTTCTCCCATGCACGCGCGGCCAGCGTGGCGGCATCGTCATTCTTGCCGCCCGATACCGGCCGGGCGACCAATTCGCCGCGCGCGCCCAGCCGGACATAGATCAGTTCGCCCGGCGCCGATTTTGCGGGTTCGTCGAAGGCGCCGCGTTCAAGCAGCGCTGCTTCAATCGGCAGCTGCGGTGCCAGCAGCGCCTGCACCTGCGGCGCCGATGGCGCGGCGCCCGTCTTGAAGTCGATAATGTCGGCGTTCCCGTCGCGGCGTGCATCGACCCGGTCGGCATAGCCCCGCAGCGTCACCCCCGTTGGGCCAATCGGCATCGGCCGCGCACGGGCCTCGGGATGCCGTGCTGTGATCAGCGGTTGCCGCCCGGCCTCCCAGGCAACGATCCGCGGCAGGGCCGCTTGCATGCGCGCCCACCAGACCGCGTCGATTTCCGGCGGAAGTTTTTCGGCATCGAACACATCCCGCGCCAGGCGCTCGAGCGCGGCTTGGGCCGTCTCCATCGACCAGTCGATGGCTGCACGCGCGGCCTCCTCCATCACCTTGTGGATCAGCGAACCCCGGTCGGCGAAGTCCGGATCGCGCACCAGCGGATCGAGCGGCACCAGTTCCAGAACGCGGCGCGCATGGACGGCATAGGGATCGCGCCGCAGCGTCTCCACTTCGGTCACCGACAACGATTTTGGTCGAGCGGCAAGCGGCGGCTTTGGCGCCGGCCGTCTGGCGGGATCGGCGTTGATCGGCGCTGCGACCGTCTCGGCCAACTGCGCATAGTGCTCGCCGGCGACTTGCATGGCCGCTGTCCGGTCCGCCCCGGCCAGCGTTTCGAGCCGCTGCAGCCAGCGCGAGGCGACCGCCGGCGCGCCGCCCGCCCGCGCTGCGCGGGTCAGGAGCACGCGGCGATTGCCCATCGCCATCTGGAAATCATGGGCGGCCAGCCCGATGCGCCGCTCGGGCGGATCGAGCCCGATCTCGGTCTTCATCGACCGCGTCAGGAACGCGTCATTGGATGTCTGCGCCGGCCATGTGCCTTCATTGAGGCCGCCCAGCACCATCAGGTCGACGGTCTGCAGGCGCGCTTCCAGTGTGCCCCAGATCGAAATGCGCGGATGGCCGCCGCC
Source organism: Phyllobacteriaceae bacterium (assembly GCA_024742765.1). Lineage (GTDB taxonomy): Bacteria > Pseudomonadota > Alphaproteobacteria > Rhizobiales > Rhizobiaceae > Roseitalea. The sequence goes on from JANSXT010000007.1 coordinate 160,313, forward strand.
GGCCGGCTTGATGGCCATCGTCGCGGTCAGGGCGCGGACCATGTCCGGCCACTGGTCGGGAGGGAAGGCGATGGGCGTTTCACTGTCGCGCAGGCGCCTCAGCAGACCTTCGAGCGCCATGCCGCTTTCGCCGGCATAGAGCGCGTCGAACCGGCCTTCATCATCGCGCGCGATCGCTTCGAGAATCTGAACCGTCGCACGCACCGCATCATCAAGCGAAACGGTTGGCGAATCGTCGCCGAGCGCGCAAAGCGGCGCGAACGCCGCTTTGATGCGCCCCGCCAGGTGCCGCGCGCGATCGAAAGCGTTGGCATCTATGGTCTTGAACCAGTCCGGCTTGCGTCGCCCGTCATCGGCCCATTGCGAAAGCGCTTCGTTCGCAAAGGCAGCGAACCGGGCAAGCCGGATCCGGCCGGTGCCGCCGCGCAGGGCCAGCATTTCCAGATGTGCCGTTGCTGCCATATGCGCCGGGCGATCCGCACCGAACCGGGCGAGCGGGTGCTTGAGGAGGGCCAGAAGCGCGGCGGGGTCTGCTTCGCCCAACGCCAGTGGCAGCGCAAGCGCGAGCAGACTGCCGTGCGGCGTCAGTGCGAACGGCGTGCCGCCGGAATCGTTGGCGTCGATCTTGAAGCGCGCAAGTTCGCTGGCCACGCGGCGCGCAAGCGGCCGGTCGGGCGTCACCAGCGCGGCCGTCGCCTGCGGATCGAGAATGGCCTCGCGCAGCGCACAGGCGATCGCCAGCGCCTCAGCTCGCTCATTGGCCGCATGCAGGATGGCGGTTCCGTTGAACGCCGTTTCGTCGATGGCCGCGCGCTGCATCGCCCAATCCGCCGTGCGTTCGGCGGGCGCCAGCGCGGCGGCGACCCAGCGGCTGCGCGCTGCGACTGCCTTGTCTTCTGTCGCACCGAGCCGGTCGATGGCGTCGGGTGCGATTCCGATCGAGCGCACCAGCGCGTGCATGCCGAACTGCGGATGGCCGATCACCGGCGTGGCATCGCCATCGGTTTCCAAAAGCGCGCGCGTTTCGGCGTCCATCGCCATGTCATAGCCGGGAAGCACCACGGCGCCCTGAGGCAGCCGTGCGACTGTCGCGATCAGCTCAGCCGTCGCCGGGATGGTGCCGGTCGAGCCGGCGACGATCACCGGCCCGTCGGGCGGCGCAGCGGCGAGCCGGGCGGCCTCGGCCCGGATCATCCGGTTGCGATGGTCGGCCGGATCGAGCCGGTTGGCCTCGCCGAGATGCGCCGGCCACGCCTGTTTGACGATCTGCAGGAAGGCGAGCGTGACGTTCCACCATTCCGACACCTCGGCGCCGGCCGCCTCCTCGATGGCCTTGAACGGTATTCCTTCGGTCTGAAGCTGGTCGATCAGCGTCGCCAGATCGGCCGCCATCCAGAAGGCGTCGGCGGTCGACACCGGAGTCGTCACCCGCTCGATGCCGTAAAGCGCCTGCAGATCGTCGGTCATCGCCTCGGTCCAGCGCGCCGTCAGCGTGCCGAGCGCAAGTTGTCTTTCGAGCGGATCGATCGCCGGCGGCACGGACAGCGTCTCGCCCGCACCGGCGGCAAAGAAGGCGGCATCCGCGTCGAATTCGCCGAGCGGGCGGATGCGCGGCAAGAGGATCGAGCGCTGGCCGAGCGCATCCATAAAGACCGACCGCAACTCGCGCGCCGCGCGTCGCGTCGGCACATAGATGGTCGCCCGCGCCAATGCCATCGGATCGCCATCGAAGGTGAACCCGTCGACCACCGTGCCGTTCAGCAGGCCATCGGCGATGGCGGGCAGGAACGGCGCGCCGGGCGCGACGGTGAAGACGTTGGGATGGATGTAGCGGGTGTGGGTCACGGCGGCCGATCGCGATTCGGAGAGGCCAAGTCTGCGGCCCGCCCGCTTCGCGGTCAAACCCCGCCGGCCGCCAGATGCGCTTCGACTGCGGCCAGCCCGTCCGGCGTGCCGACTGTGTACCAATGGCCGTCTTCGAGCGTATGGCCGAACAGCCGCCCGGATGCGATCGCTCTGTCGAAATAGCGGTGCAACGAATGCGGCTCGGCGTCGGCACCGGCAAAGACCGCCGGGTCGATCACCGCCGCGCCCGCATAGATCACCTCGGTCCCCGCTCGGTCCGGCGACCGTGCGATCCGGTTGTCGGCGTCGAGCACAAAATCGATCCCGCCCGAATGACCCGTCGTGTCGGCAAGGCGCGCGGTCAGGAGCAGCATGTCCATGCGCGCCGGATCGAACGCGTCGATCATCGCCGCAAGCGTCGGTCTGTCGGCATCGACCCAGAACGTGTCGGCGTTGAGCAGTGCGAACGGCGCATCGCCGAGCAGCGGCAGCGCCTTGACCACGCCGCCGCCGGTTTCGAGGATCGCATCGCGCTCGTCGCTTATTGTGGTGTCAGGTGTCTGACGCTGCGCGCAATGCGCAATGATCTGCTCGCCCAGATAATGGACGTTGACGACGGCGCGTCCGATTCCGGCCCCCTCCGCCGCATCCAGCGTCCGGTCGAGCATGGTGCGCCCACCCACCGGAACCAGCGGCTTGGGCACCGTGTCGGTGATCGGCCGCAGCCTTTTGCCGAAGCCGGCGGCCAGCACCATGGCCGTTGAAACGCGAACGGTCATCGCGGTTCGACCGTTGCGTCGAGCAGGCCGCGTGCGGCGAGCCATGCGTCGAGATCGGCCAAAGCCGGATGGGTGAGCGACTGGCGCATATAGGTCTGGATGCGTGGAAGATGGGCGATATAGCCCGGTTTGCCGTCCCGCTCGTCCAGACGCACGAAAATCCCCAGAAGCTTGGCCGCACGCTGCGCGGCAAGAATGGCGAATGCGGCGCGGAAGTCCGCCTCGTCGAAATCCGTCGCCTGACCGCTCCTGGCCACGCAATAGGCGTCGAGCAGCTTCGTTTGCAACGCCGGTTCGATCGTCACGCGCGCGTCGCGCACCAGCGACATCACATCGTAGGCCGGGTGGGTCCACAGCGCGTCCTGAAAATCGATCAAGCCAACCCTATCGTGGCCCGTCCTGTCGCCGCGCCAGACAATGTTGGGCGAGTGGAAGTCGCGCAGCGCCAAGGTCTTCGGGCCGGCATCGATGGCGGCGAACAGCGCGCGCCAAATCCCGTGCCAGGACTGCCGGTCTTCGGCGCTGGCTGGCGCGCCAGCGACCCGTGGCACATACCAGTCGGGCAACAGATCGACTTCGATCAGGAAGGCATCGATATCGAACGCGGGCACGCGATGGACCGTGCCGTCTTCAAGTGCAATCTCGCGCGGCCAGTCGATGGCGTGCATGGCGGCAAGGCAATCGACCGCCGCCCCGTAGCGCGCCGGGATCGGCCGGCCGGCATCGTCCAGCACGCCATCATCACCCAGATCCTCGAGCAGGATCAGCCCGGCCTCATAGTCGACAGCCATGATCTCCGGCGCCGCAAAGCCGGCCCCTGTCAAGATTCGCCCGATCGCGACGAACGGCCTTATGTCTTCCGCCAGATGGGCGATCTGCGAATAGGGCTTGCCGTCGCGCACTGGCGGTCCGTCCGGCATGGGCGGCGCATCCATCACAATCGCGCGCCATGCGCCATCGGTTGCGGTTTCGTACCGACGCGTCGAGGCATCGCCGGTCAGCGGCATGCGGTCTGCCGCGCCATGTCCGGCGGATACCAGCAATGCACGGATCGCCAGCGTTCGCTCTATGCGGGCAAGGGCCGCATCGGGTGCTTCGATTTCGATCGTGCGGGTATCGGCGCCCGTGGCGGTCACACCCTCGGAAAAGGCCAGCCGGATGGTTTCGACACCGAGCGCATGTCCCGCCCGCTCGGGCCACTCGATCAGCGCGATCCCGTTTTCAAGCGCGTCATCCAAGCCCAGTTCGGCGACCTCGTCGGGGTCGGCAATGCGATAAAGATCGAAATGGGCAACCGGCGGGCTGGTGGCATAGTCCTGCACCAGCGTGAAGGTCGGGCTCGGCACCTCGAGTGCCGCGCCATCCGCGCCGGCCAACGCACGGATGAAAGCCCGCGCGAAGCTGGTCTTGCCGGCGCCCAGATCGCCCGACAGCGCCAGACAATCGCCCGGCAAGGCGATACGGGCCATATCGGCGGCGAACCGGGCCATGGCCGGCTCGTCGAACGGTCCGAATTGCAGCTTGGGCAAGGCGGTCTTACTCGGCGGCGACGCTGACACGCGCGGGCGCCTCCGGGAAGGTGACGGTCACCTCGGTGCCGCTGTCCGGCGACGACTGGATCGACACGGTCCCGTCATGCAGCGCAACGAAACTCTTGACAATGGCAAGGCCCAGCCCGGCGCCGCGTCCCCGCCCGCCATGGTCGGTGTGGAACCGCTCGAAGACCTCCGTCAGCGCCCCTTCCTCGATGCCCGGTCCGTGATCGCGGATCCGAAACCGGACGCCATTGTCGGAGCGCTCGCAGGTGAACACGACCTCGCTGTCCTCGGGCGCATAGTCGGCCGCATTGGCCAGAATATTGGTCAGGACCTGGGTCAGCCGCGCCCGGTCGGCGACGATCGAGCCCGCCTCCGGCGCGACACGCAGCGCCAGTGTGATCCCGTGATCCTCCAGCCGCGGCATGATCTCGGCGGCCGCCGCGCGCATCACCGGCTCGATGTCGACCTCATCGAGTGCAAGTTCCATCACGCCGGCATCGACGCTCGCCAGATCGATAATGTCGCGGGTCAGGTTGTTCAGTGCGCCGGTGGATGTGGCGATATGGTCAAGATATTCGCGCTGCTTGCCGTTCAGGGGGCCAGTCGCGTCCATTTCCAGAAGTTCGGTGAAGCCGCCGATAGACGTCAAAGGCGCACGCAGCTCATAGGAGACGTGGCGGATGAAGCGGTCGCGCAGCAGCGCCGTGCGTTCAAGCGCATCGTTGCGCTCGCGCAGGGCACGTTCCATCTGGTCGCTGGCGGTGATGTCGACGAAGGTGATCATCGTCTGTCCGTTGGGCAGCGGCACCACGGTCCAGGACAGGGTGCGTTCGCCCGTCTGCGTCCGGCCGGTCGCCCCGGCTCGGTCCTCGTCGAACCCGGTCACGATGCCGGCAAACTGTTCCCACGGTCCGGCTTCGCCGAACTTGGCCGCGCAGGCTTCGCCGATCCGGTTGATGTGGACCCGCGCCTCGCCCTTGAGGTGGCCGACATGCCAGAAGCGCTCGAAGGCGGGATTGGCCAATTGCAGCGTACCGTCGGCCTCGAACACGGCAACGCCCTCGGCCAGATGGTCGAGCGTCTCGCCCTGAACGCGCATCAGCGTCTTGTAGCGGCTTTCCAGATCGATGCGCTCGGTCAGGTTCTCGAAGATCCATGTCAGTCCGCCGCGCGGATGCGGGCTGGCGATCACGCGCACCGTGCGCCCGTCAGGCAGGTACCACCAGTCCTCCTGCGGCTCGACCGCCTTGAAGGCGGCCAGAAGCCCGTCCTTCCAGCGCCGCCACTCGGGCTGCTCGGGCAGTTTTCCTTCGGTGCGCATGCGGTCGAGGAACATCGACATGTCCGGCTTGGATGCCAGGAACCCGCTGTCCAGTTCCCAAAGCTGCTCGAATGCCTGGTTGTGAAAGCGCAGCCTTGCCTCGCTGTCGAACATGGCGACGGCCGTCGTCAACTGGTCGAGCGTCTCCTCATGGCTGCGGATGGTCGTGTTCAGCTCCGCCCGCACGGCCTCGGTCTCGGTGCGGTCGCGCGCAATGCCGGCCGATCCGAAGGGGCCGGCGGCGTCGATCACATCGAACATCAGCCGGTCGCCGCGCACCACCGTCGACACCTGATCCGCAAAGCGTCCGTCGGCCTGGCGCTGCTGGGCTATGGATTTGCCGGCCTGGGTGCCGAACAGTTCGGCCCGTTCGGCGACCACCGCGTCGGCATCGGCGCATTCGACGGCGTCCGCATAGGCGCGGTTGACCCAGGCAAGCGCCCCGTCGGCGCCGCGCAGCCACACGGGCATGTCCGACTGGTCCATCAGGGTCTGCAGCGTTTCCAGCGTTTCGACGACCCGAGCATGGTCGGCGATCAGACGCGCATGATCGGCCCGCTCGCCGGAAAGCGACACGAACCGGACGATGGCGCTGCCGCCGCTGGTGCGGCCGGTCACCTCGACCGGATTGCCGGTCGGCGTCTGCACCAGATCGTCAAACGGCTGGGCGTGGTCACGCAATCTGGCGATCGCCTGTTCGATGCGCGCCGCCGAGCGCGGCTCGAGCCAGCGTCCGAAGGCGAGAAATTCCGATCGCGGTTCGGGCGCGCCGGATCTGGCGCCAAGCGTGCCGATCACCGCGGCGGGCTTGTTGGGTTCGTCGCTCCACACGATCGCCCGCTGTCCCTCGGACGCGGCGAGCGTTTCGAGCTGGCTCAGACGGCCCGACAGTGTCGATACCTTGCCGCGCAGCGCCAAATTCTGTGATGCCGTGCGGCCGCGTTCGCGGATCAGCCACAGCGCCGAGCCGATCGCGGCGGTGAGGGCGCCGGTGAAAAGCGCGAGCTGGGCGACCTCGAACGTGTCCAGCGATATCATCCAAAACGGCGTGGAGGGCGGGGCGGTGACGGGGTCGGTCTGCGCCGTGGCGATGCCGGTCCAAAGGGCGGCCAACGCGCTGCCGCCTAGAAAGGTCGGAAGGCGCCCCCGGCGCGATAATGGGTTTGAGACGCGCCGCCAATTACGCGTCCTGCCTTCATGCGGCATGCGGGTCCCCTTTTGCCTCCGCGCAAGGGGCGCCGTGCACGGGCCGTTACCGCGCACGTAAACGAAGCACCCCGACACACGAATCACCGCACCATAGCTGGCGCCGGAATCGCCGTGAAGCCTCGCGCAC
>JANSXT010000027.1 GCA_024742765.1 Phyllobacteriaceae bacterium
ACGGCGCGGCGCCGGAAGAGACCCCGGAGACATCCAATGTCACCGAGGGGACCGGACAGTGAAACGCAGCCGCAGGGTCAAGATTCTCGCAACGCTGGGTCCGGCTTCCTCCTCCGAGGAGATGATCGGCCAGTTGCACGAGGCCGGCGCCGACGTTTTCCGTATCAATATGAGCCATGCCAGCCACGATCTGATGCGCGATCTGGTCAAGCGGGTGCGCGCGGTCGAAGCGCGCATGGGCCATCCGATCGGCATTCTGGCCGACCTTCAGGGCCCCAAACTGCGCGTCGGCAAGTTCGCCCAAGGCAAGGTGACGCTGGAAATCGGCCAGACCTTCACGCTGGACGATCGCGACGAGCCGGGCGACGAAACGCGGGTCTTCCTGCCGCATCCGGAGATCCTGGAAGCGGTGCAGCCCGGCCACCGGCTTTTGATTGACGATGGCCGGCTACAACTGGCGGCGACCGCCTCTGACGGTTCGTCCATCACCTGCAAGGTGGTCTCCGGCACGGTGATCTCCGACCGTAAGGGCGTCAGCCTTCCCGACACCACGCTCGGCGTCGGCGCGCTGACCGACAAGGACCGCGCCGATCTGGACGAGGTCCTCAAGGAAGACATTGACTGGGTGGCGCTTTCGTTCATCCAGCGGCCCGAGGATCTGGCCGAGGTGCGCAAGATCGCCCGCGGCAGCGTGGCGCTTTTGTCGAAGATCGAAAAGCCGCAGGCTGTCGAGCGGATCGACGAGATCATCGAACTGTCGGATGCGGTGATGGTGGCGCGCGGCGATCTGGGCGTCGAAATGCCGCTTGAAAGCGTGCCGGGCATCCAGAAGCAGATCACCCGCAAGGCGCGCCGGGCGGGCAAGCCGGTCGTTGTCGCAACCCAGATGCTCGAATCGATGATCGCCGCGCCCGTGCCGACGCGCGCCGAGGTTTCCGATGTGGCGACGGCGGTGTTCGAGGGCGCGGACGCCGTGATGCTGTCGGCAGAATCGGCGGCGGGCGACTATCCGGTCGAGGCGGTGCAGACCATGTCGTCGATCGCAAGCCGGATCGAGCGCGACCCCACCTATTCGGGCATCATCCACGCCCAGCGCGCCGAACCCGAAGCCACCGGCGCCGACGCGATTTCCGCGGCCGCCCGGCAGATCGCCGAGACGCTCCAACTGAGTGCGGTGGTCTGCTACACCGCCTCGGGCACCACCGGCCAGCGCGCCTCGCGCGAGCGGCCGAACGTGCCGATCATCGCGCTGTCTCCTGTGGTCGAGACCGCGCGCCGCCTGTCGCTTGCCTGGGGGCTGCACTGCGTTGTCACCGACAGCGAGCCGGCGGATCTCGACGACATGGTCGACCGCGCCTGCCGCATCGCCTTTTCGGAAAAATTCGCCAAGCCCGGCGACCGGATCATCATCACGGCGGGCGTGCCGCTGGGCACGCCGGGCGCGACCAACATGCTGCGCATCGCCTATATCGGGTCGGACGGGCTGAGCGGGATTTAGACCGGTTCGCCAGCCGGCGGAACCGCTCCTGCGTTCCGTGCTGTTGGGGCGGGCTTCAAGATCCGCCTTCGTCGGTCACGAACACCGTCCCGGCACGCGATATCAGACGGACAGCGGTTCAACCGCGGGGACCGCGCTGCCAACGCGCTCAGAGCCAGCCCTGCAATTCGCGCCGCACCAGCGTTTCGATCACGCTCATGCCCTCGGGGCTGTCATTGAGGCAGGGAATGTGGGTGTAGTGGGTGCCGCCCGCTTCCTCGAAGATCTCGGCGCCTTCGCCGGCGATCTCTTCCAGCGTTTCAAGGCAATCGGACACGAAGCCCGGATTGAACGTCGCGACCTTTGTGATGCCCTCGGCGGGCAGCGCCTCGAGTGTCTTGTCCGTATAGGGCTGGAGCCACTCTTCCGGGCCAAAACGCGACTGGAAGCAGGTCATCAACCGGCCCTTTTCCCAGCCCAGCCGCTGCTCGAGCAGGCGCGAGGTCTTGTGGCAGTGGCAGTGATAGGGATCGCCGCGCTTGAAATAGCTCTGCGGAATGCCGTGATAGGAGGCGATCACGCGCTGCGGCTCGAAATCGAGCGTCGAAAGATGCGCTTCGATCGAGCGCGCCAGCGCCTCGACATAGACCGGCTCGTCATGATAGGCCGGCACGGTCCTGAGCGCCGGCATGAATCGCGTCTTCGACAGCGCCTCGAACACCTTGTCGTTCACCGTCGCCGTCGTCGTCGCCGAATATTGCGGATAGAGCGGAAAGGCGACGATCCGGTCGCAACCCTCATCGCGCAGCGCCTCGATGCGCGATGCGATCGACGGGTTGCCGTAACGCATGCCCCAGTCGACGACGATATTGTCATGCGCCTGCATGGCCTCGGCAAGCTTTTCCGCCTGCGACCGCGTATAGGTGCGCAGATAGCTCTCGTCCCGGTCCTTGTTCCAGATTTCCTCATAGGCCTTGCCGACGCGGCCCGGACGCGTGTTCAGGACGATGCCGTATAGGATCGGATACCACAGCGCCTTGGGCCACTCGATCACCCGGCTGTCGGTCAGGAACTCCTGCAGATAGCGCCGCATGGAGCGGAAATCGGTTCCGTCGGGCGTGCCCAGATTGATCAGCAGCACGCCCACCTTGCCGATCCGCACGGCCGGATGGTCGGACGGAAGCGGTCCGACCTGTTTGGCAAGGGCACGATCGACGGTCGACTTCATGTTCATGGCGGGTTCCCGTGTCGGCCAACAACCTAACCGCCGTCGACGCGAATTCAATGCGGCAATTGGGCCAAGGCAGCCGGCAATGCGGCGCACGGCCGGAAAGACAATGCCCGCCGCGAACGCGGCGGGCATGAGGTTTTACGCGGCTGACGCCAAATGGATCAGGGCGCCGGAACGACGATTTCGGTGCCGATCTCCAGACCGGTGGCCTGATATTGCGGGTTCGCCTCGTCCAGCTTGGGCCACATTTCCGGGTCGCCGTAGAACCGCTCCGCCAGATCCCAATAGGTGTCGCCGGCCTCGATCGTATGGGTCTCGCCGGACGCCATCTCTTCCTCGGCCATGGCGTCTTCCGACATGGTTTCCTCGGCCATGGTCTCGTCCGTGGACGCTTCCTCCGCCATGGTGTCTTCGGCCATCGTCTCTTCGGCCATCGTGTCTTCGGAAGCCGCGTCCTCGGCCATCGCCTCTTCAGCCATCGCCTCGTCGGTCGCCGCTTCTTCCGTCATCGCGTCCCCGGTCGATGCTTCTTCAGACGCCATCTCCTCGGCCATCTCCTCTTCGGCCATGGCGTCTTCCGTCATCGTCTCTTCCGCCATCGCATCTTCGGAAGCGGTCTCCTCGGTTGACGCCTCTTCAGACGCCATTTCCTCGGCCATCTCTTCCTCGGCCATTGCGTCTTCCGTCATCGTCTCTTCCGCCATCGCATCTTCGGAAGCGGTCTCCTCGGTTGATGCCTCTTCAGACGCCATCTCCTCGGCCGGCGCTTCCTCGGTCTCGATCATCGGCCCTTCGCTGGAAAGCGTTTCGGCCGAAAGCGCCGTCTCCGGCGGCACGACCTCGGTTTCGGCAGCGGCCTCTTCGGCCATCGCCTCCTCCGATGCCATCTCCTCGGCCGGTGCTTCCTCGGTCTCGATCATCGGGCCTTCACTCGACAGCGTCTCGGCGGCCAGCGCAGTCTCCGGCGGCACGACCTCGGTTTCGGCGGCCTCCTCTTCGGCCATCGCCTCTTCCGATGCCATCTCCTCGGCCGGCGCTTCCTCGGTCTCGATGATCGGCCCTTCGCTCGACAGCGTCTCGGCGGCCAGCGCCGTTTCGGGCGGCACGACTTCGGTTTCGGCGGCGGCCTCCTCTTCGGCCATTGCCTCTTCCGTGTCGTCCTCCATCGCCGCGCCGGCATCGGCGGCGGCCATGATGCGGCCATCGGTGAAGGGCGAATAGGGCGCGTTGGCGGTCAGATAATCGGCGACCACCTGTTCAAGGCCCGGACCGAAATCATAGGCGTTCATCGCATTGGAAGCGAACATGGCGTAACCGTCGCCGCCATTGCGCATGAAATTGTTGGAGACCACGCCATAGGTTGCGGCCTCATCGAGCGGCGTTGCATTGCCGTCCGCGTCGACCACCATGACATCGGAGATGCGGCTGCCCGGCTCGGCGCTGGCGTCGAAGACATAGGTCAGGCCCGACACCTGCGGGAACCGCCCGGCGCCTTCCTCGATCTGCCCGACACCATTTTCCAGCGCGGCCACGATATCGGCGCCCGAAAGCTGGAACGTGGCCAGCGTGTTCTGGAACGGCAACACGGTGAGCACCTCGCCCATCGTAACTTCGCCCGCATCGATCGACGCGCGCAGCCCGCCGCCATTCTGGATGGCGATCTGGATGCCTTGATCACGCACCCGGTCGAGCATCGCATCGGCGACAAGATTGCCCATCGAGCATTCCATCGCGCGGCACACTTCCCGGCTGCCCTCGATCATGTCGGTCGTTTCGCCCACCGGGCGCGCCTTGAGTTCCTCGATCGGACCGCCCAGTTCGGCGACGCGGGCGACGAACGCTTCGTCCGGCGTCACCGAAGCATCCAGAAGGTGCGGCTCGCCCTCGGCGGAGACCACATTGCCCTCATCGTCGAAGACGACGCGCAACTCGCCCAGATATTTCGAATAGGCATAGGCCTGGACGATCGGCACATCCTGCCCCGACGGGTTCTGCACCATCACCGGATAGGTGTCGGCCGCATTCTCGTCCGTGTTCGACAGGAGCGTGTGCGAATGCCCGCCGACGATCACGTCGATCCCGTCGACGGCCGCGGCGATCTCCCTGTCGCGCGGCAGGCCGACATGCGACAGAAGGATGATCTTGTTGACGCCTTCGGCTTCCAGTTCGGCGACCGCGCCCTCAAGATAACCGGTTTCCTCGATCAGAAGGATGGTCGGGCCGGGCGAGGACGTCTCGTCCGTGTCGGTGGCCAGCACCGAGACGATGCCGATCTTCTCGCCGCCGACCTCCTTGATGATGTAGCCATCGATCATGTCGGCGAGCGGCGAACTGGCGCCGGCCAGCGTGTTGCCGGAGATCACCGGGAACTCGGCCGCTTCGATGAACGTCTTCAGCGCCTCGGGACCGTCGTCGAATTCGTGGTTGCCGACGGCCATGGCATCAAAGCCGATGCCGTTCATGAACTCGACGGCCGCTTCGCCCTTGTAGGTGGTGTAGAACAACGAACCCTGGAACTGGTCGCCCGCATCGAGCACCAGCACATTTGCGCCTTCCTCGCCGAGTGCCGCGCGGCGCTCGTCGATCTTGGCCTTGACGCGTGCGACGCCGCCAAAGCACTTGCCTTCACCCTCATCCTCGGCGCTGCAGGTCGAATCGAACCGGTTGATCGGCTCGATGCGCGAGTGCAGATCGTTGATGTGAAGGATGTCGAGCGTGTAATCCGCCGCCGCATTGCCGGTGTTCAGAGCCACCGCCGATACGCTCAGCGCCATCAGCATCGCCGTCTTTTTCATGGGGTCCTCCCGTCTGCACTCAACTGCGCCCGAGCGCGTTCGCTCTGGCTTATCGGGAAGCTATGTGACAGCCATTTGACGGGCGCGTCAACGGCTTTCGACGCGTCCGGCGCCGCAGAGCGGCCGGTTCAGGAAACCGCGCCGCGCCGCACGAGCTGGAACTGCTGTCCGCCATCATTGGTGCAGTTCAGCGTGGTCGGATTGGCCAAGACGCAATTGGCGCGGATGCGCGTCTGTCGCAGCAGCGAGAAATAGTCGAGCGCGATCGACTGACCGCTGGTGTAGACATAGGTGCCTTCGGCGACCCGGTTGCCCGTGTCATTGGCCACGCTGACGAAACGGCCATTGGTCAGGCTGGCGGTCGCCACGCCGCCAGTGTCGCCCCAGGCGCCGTCCAGCGCGCCGGAATTGGCCGGCGCCCGGGCGATTCCGCCGCCGCCGGGCGCGGCAATCGTGCACCCCGCCACCGCAAAGGCTCCGGCCAGCGCCACCCATGTTCGCGCATGAGCCGGACCAAGCCTCCGCGCGCGTTCCATCTTCGACCCCATGACCATTCTCCGTTCATGCCCCTCACGTGTCAGTTTAGGACAATGGCCGAGCCGACGAAACCCGCTTTATGCGCCGCCGCGTTCCAGCCAGCCCGCCAGAAGGTCGCGCCCGGCCTGCAATCCCTTGTAGTCGCGTCCGGCTGCGTTCAGCGCCCTGAGCCGGGCAGCGAGCGAGGCGGCCAGCCCGTCATGGTCGAAAATGCCGGCCATCGGGTCGGTCGCGACGCGAATCGTGAACAGGATATCGCCCGTCTCCGGCAGCCTGCGCAGCGTCTGATCCTCGCTGCGCAGATGCATTCTCGCCAATGCCGCCAGATCGTCCTCGCCGGCAAACAGGTGCGACGGATGCGGCTGCGGGCGAAACAGCCCGCCATTGTCATGCACCGACCAGTTGGATCGCGCCACAATGATGCCCGGCTTGAGATTGTCGAACATGCGCTCGATCAGCGCCGCATTGCGCGTGCCCGCTGCAAAACCCGGCACCGGGGCGTGGATCGCCGCCAGCGGCCGGTCGAACTTTTCGGCAAGCGACCAATAGGAGGGAAAGCAAAGGCTCGACGCGACCAGCCGCCAGCCGTCATCGTGCTTGCGCATCAGCACCAGATCGTCGGCGGCAAGCCGCGAGGCGGTCAGAAACGGCGCCGGATCGGCCTCATCGAGCCGGACGACCGTTTCCGAACCGGCGACCGCAATGGCCGATCCGTCGCGGCGGTAGACGTCAGGAAAGGCAGCCGGCAGATGATCGGCGAGAAGGCGCAGCACCTCGGCCTGCGCGGCCAGCGTATCGTCCCGTGCCTTGAAGACATCGTCCGGCCGCGCGGCGATCAGCGCTTGCTTTTCGGCCAAGTTTGCCGGCAGCCGCGCATCGGGCGCAAGCCATGCCGCCGGATCGGCCAGCGGTTTGAGCCCGATGGTGAACGCCTCGGCAAACCCGTCGCGCGCAAACGTGCCGGCCGCAGGGCGGGTGCTCACGCCTCCATCGCCTCCAACTCGTCGATGATGCCCTCGATCACGCCAAGGCCCCTGGCCCAGAAGCCCGGATCGGACGCATCGAGCCCGAACGGCGCCAAAAGTTCCCCGTGCCGCTTGCTGCCGCCGGCGCGCAGCATGTCGAAATAGGCCTCCTGAAAGCCGCTCTGCGCATTCTGGTAAACCGCATAGAGCGAGTTCACCAGGCAATCGCCGAACGCATAGGCATAGACGTAAAAGGGCGAACGGATGAAGTGCGGAATATAGGCCCAGAACAAGTCATACCCTTCATTAAGCCGGATCGCCGGGCCCAAGCTCTCGCCCTGCACCTCACGCCAGAACTGGCCGATCTGTGCCGTGGTCAACTCGCCCGTCCGCCGCGCCTCGTGCACCTTGCGCTCGAACATGTAAAAGGCGATCTGCCGGATCACCGTGTTGATCATGTCCTCGGCCTTCTGCGCCAGCATGGCCTTGCGTTCGCGCTGGTCGGTCGTCGCATCCAGCATCGAGCGGAACGTCAGCATTTCGCCGAACACCGATGCGGTTTCGGCGAGCGTCAGCGGCGTCTGCGCCATCAGCGCGCCCTGCCCTGCGGCCAGCACCTGATGCACGCCATGGCCCAATTCATGCGCCAGCGTCATCACGTCGCGCGGTTTGCCCTGATAGTTGAGCAGCACATAGGGGTGTGCCGACGGCACGGTGGGATGCGAAAAGGCGCCGGGCGACTTGCCCGGCCGGGTCGGTGCGTCGATCCAGCCCTCGTCGAAAAAGCGCTGCGCGATCCCTGCCATGTCCGGCGAGAAACCGGCATAGGCATCCAGCACGATCTGCCGCGCGCGCGGCCAGCCGATCACCGCCTGCGGCGTTTCCGGCAGCGGCGCATTGCGGTCCCAGGCGTCCATCGCCTCGGCGCCCAGCCAGCGGGCCTTCATCGCGTAGTAGCGGTGCGAGATGCGCGGGAAACTGTCGCGCACCGACGCCACCAGCGCATCGACCACCTCGCGTTCGACCCGGTTGGCCAGATGGCGCGCGTCGGCGACATCCTCAAAGCCCCGCCAGCGGTCGGAAATGTCCTTGTCCTTGGCCAGCGTGTTGGTGATCAGCGTGAAGGTGCGCGCATGCTCGCCGAACGTGCCGGCGAGCGCCTCGAACGCCTGCCGGCGGACGGTACCGTCCGCATCCTGCATCCTGGTCAGTACCGGTTCGAGCGGCAGTTCCTCGCCGGCCAGATCAAAGCGCAGCCCGCTCATCGT
This sequence comes from Phyllobacteriaceae bacterium, assembly GCA_024742765.1. Lineage (GTDB taxonomy): Bacteria > Pseudomonadota > Alphaproteobacteria > Rhizobiales > Rhizobiaceae > Roseitalea. The sequence continues at coordinate 8,274 of JANSXT010000027.1, forward strand.
CTCGTCGAACAGGCGCTGAAAGGCCGCCGACGACGTCACCGATTTCTCAAGGAAGAGCTGCTCGAGCCTGTCTTCGAGCTGATAGGGCTTTTCCAGCCGCAGATCGTCGATCCACGGCCGGTAGCGGGCAAGCGTCTCGCTCTTTGCATAGGCCGCCTCCAGCGCCTTTTCGTCGATCCGGTTCATCTCCAGCGAGAAGAACAGAAGATGCGTCGACACCTCGGTCAGGTGCTGTTGGATGTCGCCATAGAACTTGGCCCGCGCCTCGTCGGACGTGTCGGTGGCGTAAATGAGCCCCGCATAGGACGCGATGCGCCCCAAAAGGTCTTCGAGCGTCTCGAACGCTTCGATCGCCGCGCCCAGCGTGCCATCCTTGGCGGCGGCCTCCAGCTTGCCCTTCCAGGCATCCGAGAACGCCTTGGCCTCGCGCGCCGACCGGTCCAGATCGGCGCTGAGTTCGGCGCTGTCCATGGCCGGGTAGAGATCCGACAGCCGCCAGGTCGGCAGATCGCCCAGATCGGCATCGCCGCCCTTGCCGGCGCTCTGCGCCGGCGCCGCGTTTTGGCGTTCGTGCCCGATCGGGCCTGATACGGCCATTGCCTGTCCCCATCCAATTTGCATCAAATGCGCCCTTGTCCCTTAGCTCTATCGCAACGGCGCTGTGTCAGCTTGGCGCATCGCGAACCATGATCATCGGGCGGGACTCTAGGCCGCCAAACCGACAGTGCAAGCCATGACATCCACCATTGTCATCGTCGACGACGATCCGGTCCAGCGCCGCCTCGCAGAGGCCGCGCTGACGCGTGACGGGCTCTCTGTCGCCACCTTCGGCGACGGGCCCTCGGCACTCGACCGGCTGGCCGGCGAGGATGCCGAACCGGTCGATGCGATGGTGCTCGATCTGGTGATGCCCGACATGGACGGCATCGCGGTCCTCAAATCGCTGCGCGAGCGCGGCACCGACGTGCCGGTCATCGTCCAGACCGCCCAGGGCAGCATTGATGTGGCGATCAGCGCCATGCGCGCGGGCGCCTTTGATTTCCTGGTCAAGCCGGTCGCCCCGGCGCGACTGGCCAAAACGGTGCGCGACGCGGTCAAGGTGGCGCGCACCAACCTTGCCCCGTCCGAAACACCCCCGCGCGGCAAGGCCCGCCTCAAGCCGGCGCCGGTGGAACTGGTCGGCGACGGCCGTGAGATGGAACGGGTCCGCCGGCTGATCAAGAAGGCGTCGTCAAGCGACATTCCGGTGCTGATCGAAGGCGAGTCGGGCACCGGCAAGGAACTGGTCGCGCGCGCGATCGCCGCTAAGGGGCCGCGCGCCGGCCGTCCGCTGGTGGTCGTCAATTGCGGCGCCATTCCCGACAATCTGGTCGAATCCATCCTGTTCGGCCACGAAAAGGGCGCCTTTACCGGCGCCACGGAAAAGCACACCGGCAAGTTTGTCGAGGCCGATGGCGGCACGCTGTTCCTCGACGAGATCGGCGAACTGCCGCTGGCCGCCCAGGTCAAGTTGCTGCGCGCCATCCAGGACGGCCATGTCGAGCCGGTCGGCGCCCGCGCCGCGCGCACCGTCGACGTGCGGCTGATCTCGGCGACCAATCGCGACCTGATCGCCGCCGTGCAGGCCGGCCGCTTCCGCGAGGACCTCTATTACCGGCTGAACGTCTTTCCGATCCTGACGCCGTCACTGCGCGCGCGCGCCGACGATCTGCCGGAACTGGTCGCGCACATTGCCGGGCGCCAGGCGCACCGCGCCGGCCGCGCCCAACAGCCCGTCATCACCGATGCGGCGATGGACATCGTGCGCGGCTATGACTGGCCGGGCAATGTCCGCCAGCTCGAGAACGAACTGTTCCGCGCGATCGTCCTGAGCGACAGCGGCACGCTCGATGCCGCCGACTTCGCCCACATCGCCGCCCAGATCGATCCCGCACGGCAGGCCGCCACGCCCCGCCGGACCGCACCGCACCGGGCATTGGCGCCCGCTCCCAAGGATGCGGCGCTACCCGCGCCGGACACGGGCAACAGCGTTGACCGACCATGGCAGCCCGAGACGGACCCGCATCGGCTGCCGCTTCTGGACGCCGACCATCACGCCCGCGCGCTCAGCGACATCGAGGCCGATGTCATCGCCCATGCGCTGAACCATTATGACGGCCAGATGAGCGAGATCGCCCGGCGCCTGGGCATTGGCCGGTCGACGCTCTATCGCAAGCTTCGCGAATACGGGATCGGCGAACCGCGCCGCTGACCGCTGATCGGCCTTGGCGCACAAAGCGTTAACCCGTCGGTAACCAAGTCGACCCGAACCGGGCCACTATGGCCGTTTTGCCACGCTTCCACCGCATTTGAAGCGGAAAAACCGCCCGGGGAAGCCCGCACCTTCCGTTCCGGGCGGGGCTCCCGCCAGCCATGGCGTTGATTTGCGCCCGGCAAGATGGCAGGAGACGCTAAGGAGCGGTTAACCACGTTGCGGGTAGCGTCCAGGGACGTGCAACGGGCCTCGCCCGGTGCGCAGGGACAAGACGGATTGGTGCGCTTTGAGCCTTACCGGACGACAATGGCGGGCAAACCGGGCTGACAGGCTGCGCGGGCTTCGATCCGTGGCGCTTGCGCTCGCGTTCGTTCTTGTCGCGGGCGCTGTGTTCGCGCCCGCCCAGGCTGCCGCCGAGACCCGTACGCTCAAACTCTATTTCACGCACACGGGCGAACGCGCCGAGATCACCTTCAAGCGCAACGGGCGCTATGTGCGCAGCGGGCTCAACAAGCTCAACCGCTTCCTGCGCGACCACCGGCGCAACGAGCCGACCAACATGGACCCCGAACTGTTCGATCTGGTTTGGGAGGTCTATCAGGCATCGGGCGCGCGCAACTACATTCACGTTGTCTCCGCCTACCGGTCGCCGGCCACCAATGCGATGCTCCGCCGGACGCGCGGCGGTCAGGCCCGCAAGAGCCAGCACACGCTCGGCAAGGCGATGGATTTCTTCATCCCCGGCGTGCCGACCCGCAAGCTGCGCGAACTGGGCTTCAAGCTGCAGGGTGGCGGCGTCGGCTATTATCCCAAATCGGCAACGCCGTTCGTGCATCTGGACACGGGCAGCGTCCGCGCCTGGCCGCGCATGAGCCGGTCCGAACTGACCCGCCTGTTCCCGGACGGCAAGACCTTGCACCTGCCGCCCGACGGCCGGCGCCTTCCCGGCTACCAGCAGGCGCTCGCCGCCTATAATGCGCGCGAACGCTCGGGCCAGCCGGCCACCTTCGGCCGCACCCGCCGCAGCGGCGGCGGAAGCAACACCGAACGCGGCAGCAGTGGTGGCGGCGGCGGCAATTTGTTGGCCAACCTGTTCGGCCGCGACAATGACGACAGCGGATCGGCGAGCGCATCGCGCCCCTCGGCACCGTCGCGCCGCCAGGCAGCGCCCGAAACGCCGGGAACGGCCCTGGCTGCGCTTTCAAGACGCGATCTTCCGCGGCCGGCCGCAGCCCCGCGCGCCGCCCCCCAACCCGTCACACCGGCACCCGCCCCGGCAGCGCCCGCGCCGGCCGCCGCAGCCCCGCAGGCACCCGACGCCGCTCCCGCCGCCACCAGCACGGTCGGCCTGCGCATTCCGGTGCCGCGCGCGCTGATCCCCGGCGTTCGCGTCGGCGATCCCCGACCTGCCCAACCGCCCGCCGCCGTTGAACCCGCGCCGGCACCGGCGCCAGTGGTCGTGCCTGAAACGCAGCCGGCACCCGCCGAACCCGATGGCCCGGCAACCCTTCTGGCGTCCCTGACGCCGCCCGTCCCGCGCGACCGGCCCTCCGTCGCCATCGCCTCCGCCGAACCGCTGACGATCCGTCAGACCGACCCGGCCGTCGAGACCGGCGATCAGGCCGCCGCCCTGCTGGCAGCCGCCGACGCGCAGGCCACGGCATCAACGGACGAAACGCCGACATTGCTCGCCGCGCTGCCGGCGCCTGCGCCCCGCCCGACGGACGCGCCCAGCGTCGACGATCCGCTGACCCAATTGGCAGCTTATGCGCCGGTCGAGCCCATGGTGCCGCCCACCAGGCCCGCGCCCGCCGCAGCCGCGGCCAATGACGGCACGACCGGACGCGGCGGCCGCATCGCGGTCCCCGCGCCGCGCCCCGATCGCACCAGTGAGGATGCCGCCCTTGCCGCAGCGCTCGACACGGGCGTGACGACGACCGCCAAGTCGGCCCGTCCATCGGCGCGCGATGCCGTGACGGCGCAGCCGCCCACCGTGCCTGTCGTGCCCGCCGACCAAATCGATCCGGCCCGGTTCGGCGATTGGACGGTTTCGGTGGCCTCGGTCACCGCCGAAGGCCGGCCGACGGAGCGTCCGGAATTTTTGAGAAATGCGACGCGGACCGCGCCCGATGCGGTCTATACCGCCGGCTTTTCCAAGGCGCCGCCGCCCGATCCGAGCCGGCTTTCGGGCAATGCGGTGACGTTCCTTGCAGTGGCGCGCTTTGATGGCGGCCAGGGCGGCGGCGACGGCCAGCCCCTGCAATTGCAGATCCCGGCCACCAACTAAAGCACTCGGCCGAAGGATCGCCCAAAGGCGCGCGTCACTCGTCGTCCGGCACCTTCAGCATGCCGAGCGCGGCCATATAGGTGTCCAGCACCGCTTCCTGCTCGAGCCGCTCATTCTGGTCCTGCTTGCGGATGGCGACGATCTTACGCAGCGCCTTGGTGTCAAACCCGTTCGCCTTGGCCTCCGCGTAAACGTCCTTGATATCGTCGGCGATGGTCTTCTTTTCCTCCTCGAGCCGTTCGATGCGCTCGACGAAGGCGCGCAAATGATCGCGCGCGACACCATGGACGTCCGACATGCCTCAGCACTCCATCACAGAAAAAAGCCCCGCCCGATTGCCGCATCCCGCAGGAAGCGTCAACCGGACTTGGCCTTGTTCACAGAAAGGTGGAGATGGGGTCCCGGTCAGCCCTTTTTCGGCTGGATCAACCCGTCAAGCTTGTTGGCCAGCCACCACGCGGCGGGAATGCCGATCACGGCGCCCGTGACGGCCGCTATCGCGATATAGGTCGCCTCGAACATGTCGACGGTCAAAAGGGCCACGACGAGGCTGCCGGCGAGCACCGGCGCGATGAGCAGATAGGCTGCGAACCTGAGCGAGAACATGACACCTCTCCTGCGCGAAACATGCGCCGCCAGACTGCGGCACGACGCAGCGTCAAGTCATTGATCCATCGCAACGAAAGCGGCGATTGCTCCCCTAACGGGGAGGGTCAGCGCGGCAGCACGCTGGAGCCCATCAGCGCCTCGTCGACCGCGCGGGCCGCCTGCCGGCCTTCGCGGATCGCCCAGACCACCAATGACTGGCCACGCCGCGCATCGCCAGCGACATAAAGATCGTCGACGCTGGTGCGGTAGTCGCGGTCATTGGCGTGCACCGAACGGCCGCCCCGCCGGTCGGTGTCCATGGCCAGCGCTTCGCCCAGTTCGGCGACGACGCCCGTATGCTCCAGCGGCCCGGCAAAGCCGATCGCGATAAAGGCCAGATCGGCGCGGATGAAGAATTCCGTTCCGGTGACGGGCTGGCGTTTCTCGTCCACTTCGCAGCATTTGACATGGGTCAGCCGGCCGTCCTCGCCGATAAATTCAAGCGTTGCGATCTGGAATTCGCGGTCGGCGCCTTCGGCCTGCGAGGACGAGGTGCGCATCTTGGTCGCCCAGAATGGCCAGACGGTCAGCTTGTCTTCCTTTTCCGGCGGCTCGGGCCGGATATCGAGTTGCGTCACCTTGACTGCGCCCTGGCGGAACGCGGTGCCGATACAGTCCGACGCCGTGTCGCCCCCGCCGACGACGACGACATGCTTGCCGCTCGCAACAATCGGCTCGGACGGCCATGCGACCGATCCGATGGACGGCTCCCGGCCGACCCGCTTGTTCTGTTGGACCAGATAGTTCATCGCCGGATGCACGCCCTCAAGATCGTCCCCCGGGATGCCCGCATCGCGCGGCCGTTCCGAACCGCCGCAATAGATGATCGCGTCGAACTCGGCCTTCAGATCGGCGATGGTCTTGTCGACGCCGACATTGACGCCGGTGTGAAACGTCACGCCCTCGCCTTGCATCTGTTCGACGCGGCGGTCGATGAAGTGCTTTTCCATCTTGAAGTCGGGAATACCATAGCGCATCAGCCCGCCGATCTTCGCCTCGCGCTCAAAGACATGAACGTCATGGCCCACGCGGCCAAGCTGCTGGGCGGCGGCCATGCCGGCCGGACCCGAGCCGATGACCGCGACACGCTTGCCGGTCTTCTCCGACGGCGGATAGGGCCGCACGAAACCCATCTCATAGGCCTTGTCGGCGAGCGCCTGCTCGATCGTCTTGATCGCCACGGGCACGTCTTCGAGGTTCAGCGTGCACGCTTCCTCGCAGGGCGCCGGACAGATGCGGCCGGTGAATTCGGGGAAGTTGTTGGTCGAGTGCAGGTTGCGGATCGCCTCTTCCCAATTGTTGTTGTAGACCAGATCGTTCCAATCCGGGATCTGGTTGTGGATCGGGCAGCCCTGCGGCCCATGGCAATAGGGAATGCCGCAATCCATGCAGCGCGCGGCCTGCTTGGTGACCTCGGCGTCCTCCAGCGGGATGGTGAATTCCTTGAAATGGCGAATCCGGTCCGAGGCCGGCTCATATTTGGCCACCTGCCGGTCGATCTCCAGAAAACCAGTTACCTTGCCCATGTTCCAGTCTCACATTGCCTATTTTGTCGGCCGCTGCCGCAGTCCCTTGTCCGTCATGATGGTCATGTGATCGACCAGCATCTCGTATGACGCCATGAGCTGCCGCACTGTACGGCGCACCTCTAGCACCAGCCCTTCCGGCCTGGCCATAGCGATGATGACGACACCGAAGGCGGGCTCGCCATCGCGGAAGATCAAGTGTCCAAAATCATAATGCGGTCACTCGGCGGCGATCACACGCATGTCCGCCAGATAGTCGGCCGCAAAAGACTGCGCGCGGTGGACGTCATCGATCGATATGTTGCGCAGCTCCTCGACAATTCTTTCCGGCGTATAGCCCATGTCTTTCCGGCGTATAGCCCATGCCCAGCATGCGCAGCACATGTTCAACGGTGATCCGCGTGCCTTCGAATGCCGGCTTTCCCATCATCACATCAGGGTCGGAAATGATCTTGCGTGTCATGCCACCGTCTCCTTCGACCTATGGCTGGCCGCCTGCCGGTCGATCTCCAGAAAACCCGTTGCCTTGCCCACGGGTACTTCGTCCTTGCAGCGCCTTCAGCGCATCCAATTCTCTACACGCAGCGATGGTACTCCTTCGAACGCGCGGTCGTCGGTGACCAGCGTGGCATCCAACGAAAGCGCATGTGCAGCGATCAACATATCGTTCGGTGAAAGTGTCTTTCCGGTGTCCGACAGCTCGCTGCGCAGCCGGCCGTAAAACACATGCGCAGGCGCTTTGAATGCGAGTATTGGTATGGCGTCCAAAATCGCTCTCATCTGACGTGTCAACTTCACTGATTGTTTTTTTGCCAACCCATACTCGATTTCACAGGCCACAATGACGCTCGTCACGACGTCTTCAATGGCGCCGCGACGCATATGCTGCGCAGCCGCTCCGGACGGATTGTTCGCAAGTTGGCTTAGTGCGTTCGTATCGAGCAGATACGGCATACTGACGCGAGACTCATAGATTAACTTCTTTCAACGGCAGCATATCGCTGTCATCGATCTCGGGAAACCGGTCCGCCTCAGACAACGGTTCCAAAGAGGCAAGCAGTTCAATCAAACCGATCGTTTGCCCTTTCTGTCGCAGGACCAGGTCACCATTTGGCTGTTTGTAGATCTCGACGGCGTTGCCAGCAAACTCGAACTCCTTCGGAATGCGCACAGCCTGGCTGCGACCGTTCCGAAACAAACGCGCCGATCGAACTTTCCGATCATCGGAAACAACATGCTTGTTCACAACTCTCTCCATCGGCATATGCAATTGTAATATGCCTACAGATTACACACGCGTCAACTCAACACCACCGCCGTGCCCGACACCGACACCATCAGCATGGTGCCCGAGCCGGCGGTGATGTTCTCATAGTCGATATCGACGCCGATCACCGCGTTGGCGCCCAGCCGCTCGGCCTCCTGCTGCAGTTCGCCGAAGGCGATCTCGCGCGCCTCGCGCAGCGATTTCTCATAGGCGCCCGACCGGCCGCCGACAATGTCGCGAATGCCGGCGAGAAAATCGCGGAACACATTGGCGCCCAATATGGCCTCGCCGGTGACAACGCCCTTATAGGCGGCGACCTGCCGGCCCTCGATCGTGTTGGTGGTGCTGATGATCATGACATCACTCCGCCGCAACATTCATCCGCATGCGTTCCATCTCTTCGAGCGCGCGGCGATATTCGACCGGCATCACCTTGCGGAATTTCGGCCGGAAGGCCTCCCAATTGTCGATGATCTCGGCGGCGCGCGTCGATCCCGTGTGCCGCTTGTGGTTGCTGATCAGTTGGAACAGCCGCTCCTCATCGTGCCGGGTCATGTCGCCGGAGACGTCGACGCGGCCCTTGTGCATCAGATCGCCGCCATGATGGTGCAGCTTTTCGAGGATGTCGTCCTCCTCGGGCACCGGCTCCAGTTCGACCATCGCCATGTTGCAGCGCGTCTCGAACGTGCCGTCCTCGTCGAGCACATAGGCGACGCCGCCGCTCATGCCCGCCGCGAAGTTGCGGCCTGTCTGGCCGATGACGACGACGACGCCGCCGGTCATATATTCGCAGCCATGATCGCCAACGCCCTCGACGACGGCGACGGCGCCCGAATTGCGCACCGCGAACCGCTCGCCGGCAACGCCGCGGAAATAGGCTTCGCCCTGGATCGCACCGTAAAGAACCGTGTTGCCGACGATGATCGAGGCTTCCGGCGTGATGCGCGTGTTCTCGGGCGGGCGCACGACGATGCGGCCACCGCACAGGCCCTTGCCGACATAATCATTGCCGTCGCCGATCAGATCGAAGCTGACGCCGGACGCAAGGAACGCGCCGAACGACTGGCCGGCGGTACCCGTGAAGGTCACGGCGATCGTGTCCTCGCGCAACCCCTTGTGGCCGAACCGCTTGGCCACCTCGCCCGACAGCATCGCGCCGGTCGACCGGTCGGTGTTGCGGATCGGCTCGGCGATCTGCACCGCCTGCCGGCTTTCGAGAGCGGGCGCGGCCTGTTCGATCAGACGCCGGTCCAGAATGTCATGGATCGGATGGTCCTGCCGCTGCGTCCAATAGATCGCGTCACTGGGCGCATCGGGCTTGAAGAAGATGCCGGAGAAGTCGAGCCCCTGCGCCTTCCAATGATCGATCATCGGCTTTTGCTCGAGCCGGTCGGTCTGGCCGATCAGCTCATCCAGCGTGCGCACGCCCATCGCCGCCATCAGTTCGCGCACTTCCTCGGCGACATAAAAGAAATAGTTGATCACATGCTCGGGCGTGCCCTTGAAGCGCTTGCGCAGAACCGGGTCCTGCGTCGCAACGCCCACCGGGCAGGTGTTGAGGTGACATTTGCGCATCATGATGCAGCCCGCCGCGATCAAGGGCGCGGTGGAAAAGCCGAACTCATCAGCGCCCAGAAGCGCGCCGATGACGACGTCGCGGCCGGTCTTCAGCCCGCCATCGACCTGCAGCGCGATGCGCGATCTCAGCCCGTTCAGCACCAGCGTCTGATGGGTTTCGGCAAGACCCATTTCCCACGGTGACCCGGCATGCTTGAGCGAGGTCAGCGGCGAAGCGCCGGTGCCGCCATCATAGCCGGAGATGGTGATATGGTCGGCGCGCGCCTTGGCAACGCCGGCGGCAACCGTGCCGACGCCGACTTCCGAGACGAGCTTGACCGAGATATCCGCCCGCTCATTGACATTCTTCAGATCGTAGATGAGCTGTGCCAGATCCTCGATCGAATAAATGTCATGGTGCGGCGGCGGCGAGATCAGGCCGACGCCCGGCGTCGAATGCCGCGTCTTGGCGATCGTCGCGTCCACCTTGTGGCCGGGCAGCTGGCCGCCCTCGCCGGGCTTGGCGCCTTGGGCGACCTTGATCTGGATCATGTCGGAATTGACCAGATACTCCGTCGTCACGCCGAACCGGCCCGAGGCGACCTGCTTGATCGCCGAGCGCTCGGGGTTCTTCGTGCCGTCCGGCAGCGGCAGGAACCGGTCGGGCTCCTCGCCGCCCTCGCCCGTGTTCGACTTGCCGCCGATCGCGTTCATTGCCTTGGCGAGCGTGGTGTGCGCCTCGCGGCTGATCGAACCGAAGCTCATCGCACCGGTCGAAAAGCGCTTGACGATTTCGGCGGCCGGCTCGACGTCGTCGAGCGGCACCGCGTCGATCCCCAGATCGTCCGCCGTGCGGATCTTGAACAGGCCGCGAATGGTCTTGGCCCGCTCGCTCTCATCGTTCACCGACGCCGCGAAATCGCGATATTCCTCGCGCGAATCCTTGCGCACCGCGTGCTGCAGCGAGGCAACCGCGTCCGGCGTCCAGACATGCTCTTCGCCGCGGATGCGGTACATATATTCGCCGCCCACATCGAGCGCGGTGCGCAGCACCGGATCGTCGGAAAAGGCGCGGTCATGGCGCTTGACCGTCTCGGCGGCGATCTCGTCAAGGCCGACGCCCTCGATCGTCGTCGCCGTGCCGAAGAAGAAATCGTCGACGAACGCGCTCGACAGGCCAACGGCGTCGAAGATCTGCGCGCCGCAATAGGACTGGTAGGTCGAAATGCCCATCTTGGACATGACCTTCAAAATGCCCTTGCCGATCGACTTGATGTAGCGCTCGACCACCTCGTACTTGTCGACCTCGGGCGGGAACTCGCCGCGCGCATGCATCTCGGCCAGCGTGTCGAAGGCCAGATAGGGGTTTATCGCCTCGGCGCCATAGCCCGCCAGGCAGCAGAAATGATGCACCTCGCGCGGTTCGCCCGATTCGACCACCAATCCGACCGATGTGCGCAATCCCTTGCGGATCAGCGAATGGTGGACGGCCGCCGTCGCCAGAAGCGCCGGAATGGCGATCCGGTCCGGCCCGACCCGGCGGTCCGACAGGATGATGATGTTGTAGCCCATATGGACCACTTTCTCGGCGCGCTCGCACAGGCGCTCCAGCGCCGCCTTCATGCCCTCGGCGCCATGGTCGGCGGGGTAGGTCGTGTCCAGCGTCTTGGTGTCGAACAGATCTTCCGAATGGCCGATCGAGCGCACTTTTTCCAGGTCGACATTGGTCAGGATCGGCTGGCGCACCTCCAGCCGCTTGCGCGCCGCATGGCCTTCAATGTCAAAAATGTTCGGGCGCGGGCCGATGAAGGAGACAAGGCTCATCACCAGCTCTTCGCGGATCGGATCGATCGGCGGATTGGTGACCTGCGCGAAGTTCTGCTTGAAATAGGTGTAGAGGAGCTTCGACTTGTCGCTCATCGCCGAGATCGGCGTGTCCGTGCCCATCGAGCCGATCGCTTCCTGGCCGGTCGTCGCCATCGGCGCCATCAGGATCTTGGTGTCTTCCTGCGTATAGCCGAACGCCTGCTGTTTATCGAGCAGCGTGACATCGTCGCGCATCGGCCGCACCGGCACGGGGTCAAGGTCTTCGAGGATGATCTGCGTGCTCTCCACCCAGCCCCGATAGGGGTGCATGGACGCCATCTCGTGCTTGATCTCCTCGTCGGAGACGATCCGGCCCTTCTCCATGTCGATCAGCAGCATCTTGCCCGGCTGCAGCCGCCATTTGGTGACGACCTTCTCCTCGGGCACGGTGATGACGCCGGCTTCCGACGCCATGATCACCCGGTCATCGTCGGTGACGATGTAACGCGCCGGACGAAGCCCGTTGCGGTCGAGCGTTGCGCCGATCTGCCGGCCGTCGGTGAAGGCGACTGCCGCCGGCCCGTCCCAGGGCTCCATCAGGCAGGCATGATATTCATAGAACGCCTTGCGCTCGTCGCTCATCAGCGTGTTGCCGGCCCAGGCTTCCGGGATCAGCATCATCACCGCATGGGCCATCGAATAGCCGCCCTGCACGAGGAACTCGAGCGCATTGTCGAAGCACGCCGTATCCGACTGGCCCTCATAGGAGATCGGCCAGATCTTCGAGATTTCATCGCCGAACAGGGGCGACGCGACCGACGCCTGCCGCGCCGCCATCCAGTTGACATTGCCGCGCAGCGTGTTGATCTCGCCATTGTGCGCGACCATCCGGTAGGGGTGCGACAGCTTCCAGGACGGAAACGTGTTGGTCGAAAAGCGCTGGTGGACGAGCGCGACGGCGCTTTCAAAGCGCGGGTCGCGCAGATCGTCGTAATAGGCGCCAAGCTGGTAGGCCAGGAACATGCCCTTGTAGACAATCGTCCGCGACGACAGCGACACGATGTAAAATCCGTTGTCGCGACCGTCGGTCTCGCCATAGACGCGGTTGGACATCACCTTGCGCAGGATGAACAGCCGCCGCTCGAACGTATCCTCGTCAAGGCTTTCGGGCCGGGCAAAAAAGACCTGCACATGGACCGGTTCGCTGGCGGCAATGTCGGGGTCTTTCGACAGCGATGCATTGTCGACGGGCACGTCGCGCAGCGCGATCACTTCGACGCCCTCGGCGTCCGCAGCTTCCCGGATGATGTCGACGCAATGGGCGCGCAGCGCATCGTCCTGCGGCATGAAGACGTGCGCCACCGCATAATCGCCCGCCTTCGGCAGGTCCGTGCCCTGTTCGGCCAGAACGGCGCGGAAGAAACCGTCAGGCATCTGCACCAGCATCCCGGCGCCATCGCCCATCAGCGGATCGGCGCCGACGGCGCCCCGGTGGGTGAGGTTTTCCAGCATCGCCAAACCGTCGGCGACGATGGAATGCGATTTTTCGCCCTTCATGTGGGCGACAAAGCCGACGCCGCACGCATCATGCTCGTTGCGCGGATCGTAAAGGCCCAGCGCCGCGGGCAGGCCGGCATGGGAATTAAGCGTCTTCGAATCGGCCTTGTCTGTCCGGCGGGCATCGATCTTGCGGGCCGGCCGGGACCGGTCAAAATCGCGCGATGGCGTCATCTTCGTCATCTTTTTCCCTCCGGTTCGCGTTTGCGGCATACCGCATTACGCGCATCAATCTGTGGCAGATGGTGTCCGATGGTCCCGCCAAGAGCAGCGTCGGGCGTTTCCGTCACCGGATCAGGCCGGCAGCGCGATCAGCTCCATCGCCATTTCGGACAGGGCCCGGTTTTCGTCCGGGCACGTTTTAGGCCCGCGTCCGGCCATCTACCGGGATGCGGACCATAATAGGACAGCATTGCTGCCCTAATTTATGGCAGATTTCGCCACATTTCACAAGGTGGCACGGCGACAATTGCGACCGAAGCCGTTCTGCGCGATGAAACGTCACACATCATTCGCCGAAAGAGCCGCCACCATCATGCATTTCGCCTCCGACAATTGGGCCGGCGCCCACCCCGCCATCGCCGAAAACCTGATGCGCCGCAATGGCGGCTTCGTTCAGGCCAATGGCGGCAGCGACTTCGACAAAAGCGTCGAGCAGACCTTCCGCGACATTTTCGAGACCGATCTGTCGGTCCATTATGTCGGCACCGGCACGGCCGCCAATGCGCTGGCGCTCTCCGCCGTTGCCCGGCCCGGCGGCGTGGTCCTGTGCCACCCCGAAGCGCATATCCGCGTCGATGAATGCGGCGCGCCGGAATTCTTTGCCGCCGGCACAAAGCTGGAGGGCGTCGAAGGTCAATTGGGCCGGTTCAATGCCGCTTCACTCGAAACGGCGATCGGCCACATCAAGGGTGGCGGGCTCAATGCGGGGCAGGCGCAGACCGTCTCGGTCAGCCAGTTGACCGAAGCCGGCACGGCCTATGATCTCGATGCAATCCGCGCCATCGCCGATATCGCCCGCCATCACGGCCTGCCGCTGCACATGGACGGCGCACGCTTTGCCAATGCGCTCGTCGCACTCGGCTGCACGCCCGCCGAGATGAGTTGGAAGGCGGGCGTCGACATCTTGTCCTTCGGAGGCACCAAGAACGGATGCTGGTGCGCCGATGCCATTGTGGTCTTCAATCCCGGTCATGGCCGGCAGATGGACTATCTGTGCAAGCGGGCCGGCCACATTGCCTCCAAGGCCCGGTTCGTCTCGGCCCAGTTCGAAGCCTATTTCGCCGATGGCCTCTGGCTCGATCTGGCCGCCCACGCCAACGCGATGGGCGCCCGGGCTGCCGCCATCATCGACGCACGCAACCGGTTCCGCCTCGCCTGGCAGCCGCAGGGCAATGAGGTGTTCGCCATCGGTCCGCAACAGGCGGTCGACGGGCTCGCGTCCAAGGGCGTCCAATTCAGCCCCTGGCAGCCGCCGCGCGCCGAACGCCATCTGGTCGGCGACGGCGAAGCGATGATCCGCCTTGTCACATCCTTTGCCAGCACGGATGCTGACATTGAAGCACTTGAAAGCGCGCTCGCCGGCTGAGACGGCGCCGCTCACGGACGCCTCACAGCGAAGTGACGCCGGATAACGGCCCGTTGATTTCCCATTGATCGGCGCTTCTGTGAGCGTCGGGCCGTCCGGCGCTGTGCCGGTCAACTGGTTCCTCAAGGGAGATATCCATGTCCAAAGCCACCAAGACCGTTCTTTCGGGTGCCGTTCTCGCCGGTGCCGTTGCCGCCGCCGTCGCCGGCGTCAACCTGGCCGGCGTCACCGACGCCCATGCCGCCAACGAGAAGTGCTACGGCGTTTCGCTGGCCGGCGAGAACGATTGCGCCGCCGGCCCCGGCACCACCTGCCAGGGCACATCCACCGTCGACTATCAGGGCAATGCCTGGACCTATGTCCCCGAAGGCACCTGCACGGCGATGGAACTGCCGGGCGACCGCATGGGTTCGCTGGAAGAGCTCGACCGCGACCTGCCGGCATAAGCCGAACCCGACCGACCTGCCGCGAACCGGAGAGCGCCGCCATGACGACCGCACGTCCCCTCGTCCGTCAGGGCGCCGCTTCGAAGACGCACCCCCATGTGTCGCCGGACCGGTTCGCGGCAGCCACCACCCTCAAGGCCGAAAACGCCGTGCCGTCCGCGGCGGGCGTCGGCTTCAAGCCCGACCATCTGACCGCGATCCTCGACGATCCCGGTTCGGTGGGTTTTCTGGAAGTTCACGCGGAAAACTATATGGGCGATGGCGGCCCGCCGCACCGCACGCTCGAACGCGTCCGCCGCGATTTTCCGCTGTCGCTGCATGGCGTGTGCATGTCGATCGGCGGCCCCAAGCCGCTGGATGAAGACCATCTGGCCCGCTTTGCGGCGCTCTGCGACCGCTACGAGCCCGGCCTGATCTCCGAACATCTGGCCTGGTCGACCCATGAGGACCTGTTCCTCAACGATCTGTTGCCGCTTCCCTACACCGAAGAAACGCTCGACCATGTGTGCGACCATGTCGACCGCATGCAGGAGGTGACGGGACGGCGGATGCTGCTGGAAAACCCGGCCACCTACGTTCTGTTCGACAATTCGACCATGAGCGAGACCGATTTCCTTGCGACCATCGTCGGCCGTACCGGCTGCGGCCTTCTGCTCGACATCAACAATGTCTTCGTTTCGGCGACCAATCACGGCTATTCGGCACGCGACTATCTCGCCGCCTTCCCGCTCGCCCATGTCGGCGAAGTTCATCTGGCCGGCCACACCGAGCAGGAAGACGATGAAGGCGCGCTGCTTCTGATCGACAGCCACAACCGCCCCGTCGCCGATCCGGTCTGGACGCTCTATGACGAGGTGATCGCCAAGACGGGACCGATTCCGACGCTGGTCGAATGGGATTCGGACCTGCCCGAATGGCCGGTGTTGCGCGCCGAGGCCGAAAGCGCCAACGCCATTTTGCGCCGCCATGCTCCATCAGCGCCGAAGGTGCGTCATGCCGCCCCTGCCTGACCATCACCCGCTCGACACGGACGCCTTTTCGGCTGGCCTGCTCGACCCCGACCGCACGGCGCCGGCCCATGTGACCGGGCCCAACGGCAAGGGCGCGGTCAAGCGCTACAATGTCTATCGCAACAATGTCACCGTCAGCCTGATCGACGCGCTGGCCGACATCTTTCCCGCCGTCCTGAAGCTGACCGGCGAGAATTTCTTCCGCGCCATGGCGCGCGAACATGTCCGCGCAACACCGCCCACATCGCCGCTGCTGTTTGAGTATGGCAAGGATTTTCCCGACTTCATCGCCGCCTTTGAGCCGGCGCGGTCCCTGCCCTATCTGGCCGACGTCGCGCGCGCCGAACGCGCCTGGCTGACCGCCTATCATGCTGCGGACGCCGCTCCGCTCGATCCCGCCGATCTCGCCGCCATTCCGGCGGACCGGATAGCCGGCGCGCGCTTTGCCGCCCATCCCGCCTTCGCCGTCATCGCTTCGCCCTTTCCGGTCTTCCGCATCTTTTCGATGAACCGCGATCTGATGGATCTCGCCCCCGTCAAAATGGACGACGCCGAAGCCATCCTGATCACCCGCCCGGCGGACCAGGTCACGGTCACCCATCTGGCGCCGGCCGCCGGCAGGTTCGCCGACGCAATGAGCCAGGGGCTAACATTGGGCGAGGCCGCCGGCCTTGCGCTTGAAACCGATCCGGCCTTCGACCTGAACGGCGCCCTGACGGCGCTGTTGTCGGCCGGCGCGTTCGCCGCCGTCGCGGCATCTGATCACGGAGGGGACCAATGACCGATTTCGCCAATGAGGACGCCCGCGCGCCCGCGCCGGAAACCGGAGGCGGCGTGATCGGCGCGATCGCGCGGCTGCACCACGCGGTGTTTTCGGTCATCGAACGTGCGACGGCGGGCTGGTTCACCGGCTTTGCGGCGCGCTTTGCCTTCGCCAGCGTTCTGTTTTTCTACTATTTCAATTCCGGCTGGCAGAAGCTCGGCGACGGCATTTTCGGCTTTTTGAGCCCGTCGCTCGGCGCCTATGCGTCGATCCTGCCGCCGATCATGGACCAGTATGGCGGCGATGTGTCCGCCATCCCCTTCTTCCCATGGCATCTGATCGTGCTCTTGGGCACCTGGACCGAGATATTGCTGCCAGTCATGATCGTCATCGGCCTGTTCAGCCGCATCTCGGCGCTCGGCATGATCTTCTTCGTGATGGTCCAGAGCTATGTGGACATCGCCTTCCACGGCCTCGAAGGCCGCTTCGTCGGATCGATGTTCGACCGTCTGCCCGATGCCATCATCTTCGACCAGCGCTTCATGTGGGTCTTCATCCTGGCGCTGATCGTCGTCAGGGGACCGGGCAAACTGTCGCTTGACCATTTGCTGGCCAAACGCTTCCGCTGAACTGCAAACAAAAAACCGCCGGCGAGGGAGGCCGCCGGCGGTGTCGCGAACCGCGCGCACGGGGTGCGAACCCCGTGCGCCGGCTCGATTGGGTTTGGTGAAAGGCCTTAGTTCTGGGCCTTGGCCTCGATCTGCCGGGCCGAACCGTTGCCCTTGGCGATCTCGATCTTGCGCGGCTTCATGGAGTCGGGGATTTCGCGCTCCAGATCGATGTGCAGAAGGCCGTTTTCCAGTTCGGCACCCTTCACTTCCACATAGTCAGCAAGCTGGAAGCGGCGCTCGAAGGCGCGCGAGGCAATGCCGCGATGCAGGACTTCACGATTGTCGTCCTTGGCGTCATCGGCCTTGGCGCCGGCGACTTTGAGGACGTTGGCCTTGGCTTCGATGGTCAGATCGTCTTCGGCAAAACCGGCCACCGCCATGGTGATGCGGTAGGCGTTCTCGCCGGTCCGCTCGATATTGTAGGGCGGATAGGTCTGGCCGTTTTCGGGCTGGCCAAGCGAATCGAGCATGGTGAACAGCCGGTCGAAACCGACGGTGGAACGGTAAAGGGGGGAAAAATCGACGTGTCGCATGGGTTCTGTCCTCCAGTGAGCAACATTGAACGAATTGCGGCCGCAAACACCCGGGAAACGGCGTGTCTGGCTGATGGCCGGCAGACCCGTCTGGCGCCTGCGCCCGAAATATGGTGAGCGTGATTTTCCGCTTCAAGACCCGCGCAGCACCCGCACGCCTCGCCGCCTCTTGAACGAAGGGGCGAACGCCCTCGGCAACCGATAGGGATTCCAAAATTCGCTTTGAGCGATGCAATTCTTGCAATTTGATTCGCCATGAGCGACTTTCTACGCAATGAAGAAGGTCGCCTACAGCAAGGCCGCCACCAAGACCCTGACCCGGATGCAGCCGGCCCAGGCCAGGCGCATCCGGGACAGGATCATGGCTTATGCCGCCGGCGAACCTGTCGATGTCAAGCGGCTGGCCGGCTCGGAGTTCCAGCGTATCCGTGTCGGCGACTACCGCGTTATCGTCGATGATGACGGCACGGTCGTCCTTGTTCTGAAGGTCGGAGCGCGCGGCGATGTCTACAAGTGAGGAAGACGCCATGACCAAGATCCAGCGCATCGAATTGGCCGGCACGCCCTATGTCCTGCTGCCCGAGGATGCCTATGAGGAACTCAGGGACATGGCCGAGGCGCGGGCCGTGCGCACATCCATCGCCGAGGGGGAAGAAACCTATCCCGATGCGGTGGTTTCAGCGCTTCTCGACGGCGAAAACCCCGTGCGTGCATTCCGGCAATGGCGCGGCCTGAAGGCAGCCGATCTGGCGCGCGCGGCGGGCCTTGGACCGGCCTACCTCTCGGAGATTGAAACAGGCCGCAAGACAGGCTCGGCCAAAGCGCTCAAGGCGCTTGCAGTCGAACTGGACGTCGACATGGCGCTGCTTGTTGCCCCGACCGGCGACGGCTGAACCGCACGCCTCCCCACCCTCTCCCCAAGGTTAACCGAACATGAACGGCAGATGAACGGGCGCTTCCGCGTGCGTTCAGGCGTCGCCGTGCAGTGTGGCCGCAAGTTGTACCGGGAGACACAACGAAGAAAAGCACAACAGTGCCCATCATGGTCCAAACCAGAAAGGAGACCGGCATCATGAAAGCCCCCCTTCTTGCCGCCGGCATCATAGCCGCAACCGCGCTTGGCGCCACCGCACCCGTCCAGGCAATGCCGATCACGGCACCGCTCGCCGCGACCGTGCACAGCGACGTACAGACCGTCGGCCATCGCCGGCATTACGGCCAGCGCCACGCCATGCCGCGCCGCGCCGTCGTGCGCAGCCTCTATCGGCGCGGCTATCGCGACGTGCATCGCGTCCATTTCCGCAATGGCTACTGGCGCGCCCGTGCGCTCGGCCGCCGCGGCGTGGTCGCCCTGAAGATCGACGCGCGCAACGGACACATTGTTCGCCGCCGTCTGCTTCAGCCCGTCTATCACGCGCCGCGTCACCGCCAGCCCTTCCACCATCAGCGCCGCGGCGGGGTGACCTTCTCCTTCGGGTTCAACTGATCCCGAAGCCAGCCATCGGCCGGGCTGCAACGTCCCTTCCTGCCCGGTTCGATCCCGGAGGCGCCAGCCCGGCGCCTCCGGATTTTCTTTGACCTTGCCCGGCCTGGCCCATATCAGGGGCGATATCGCCAACCTGTGGCCTACCCCGCGGCCAAACATGAACCTACTGGTCCCCTTTGACGGCAATCCCTGTCCCGAACCCTACCGGCAGGGCTTCACCCGAACCGATGACGGCTTTGACCTGCGCTTTGCGGTCTTTCGCACGGACATCGCGCCCTGCAAGGGCACGATCGTGCTGCTGCACGGCCGCAATGAATGCATCGAGAAATATGCCGAGACGATCGCCGACCTTGTCGGCCGGGGCTTCGACGTGGGCACGTTCGACTGGCGCGGCCAGGGCCGTTCGACACGCTTCTTCCGCGATGCCAAGCGCGGCTATGTCGACGATTTTGCTCAATATGCGACCGATCTCGACCATGTGTTCGCGACAGCGATCCTGCCCGAGACGCGCCCGCCCTTCTTCACGCTGGCCCATTCCATGGGCGCGCTGATCGCGCTGCTGACGGCGCCAATGATGGCCAACCGCATCGAGCGCATGGTGATGTCCGCGCCCTTCCTGGGCCTGTCCGAGGAAGGTCCGCCGCCGGGCCTTCTGTCGGCCGCCGCCGGTGCGATGTGCTATTGCGGCCTCGCCCGCACCTATATCGGCGCCGGCCCCCGCGGCATCACCGCGCTCGACCTTGAAACCAACAAGTTGACCAGCGACCCGGCACGCTTTGCGCGCAACAAGGCCATTCTCGACCCCGACCGGGGCCTTGGACTGGGTGCGATCACCGCGGGGTGGCTGCGCGCGGCGGCAAGGGCGATCGGCGCCGTGCACGACCCCGATCACATGGCATCCATCCGGATCCCGGTTCTGCTGGTGGCCGCCGGCGCCGAGCGCGTCGTTTCGGCCAGCGCGACCGAAGCCTATGCGGGCCGCATCCGCGCCGGCTCGATGATCACAATCGCCGGCGCCCGCCACGAATTGCTGCAGGAAGCCGACCGGTTCCGCGACCAGTTCTTCGCCGCCTTTGACGCTTTCGTGCCCGGCGCCGGCGCCTGATCGTCAGCCGTTCAGCAGATCCAGCGCCGCGGCATGCAGTTCGCGCGAGCCGGCGGCGATCACATCGCCTCCCTGTTCGGCCCGTCCGCCATCCCAGCGCGTGATTACGCCGCCGGCCTGCTCGATCAGCGGGATCAGCGCGCAGATGTCATAGGGTGCAAGACCGGGTTCGACGACAATGTCCGCATGGCCCGCCGCCACCATGGCAAAGGCGTAGCAGTCGCACCCGTAGCGCGGCAGGCGGATGGCCGCTTCCAGCCGGTCATAGGCCGTGCGCTTGGCGCCCTGATAAAGCGCCGGCGTGGTGGTGAAGAGCGTCGCCTCGCCAAGCGCTGCCCCCGCCCGCGTCTTCAGCGCTTGCGGCTCGGCATCGCCACGCAGCAGATATGTGCCGCTCCCGTCGGCGAGATAGAGTTCGTCGGTGAAGGGCTGATGCATGAAGCCGCTCCGCGCAACGCCATCGACCGTCAGTCCCACAAGCGTGCCCCAGACGGGCAGGCCTGAAATGAAGGCGCGGGTGCCGTCGATCGGATCGATCACCCAGATATGGCTGCGGTCCTCACCTTCGCTGCCATATTCCTCGCCGACGATGCCATGATCGGGACAATGGGCGCCGATCAGCGCCCGGATCGCCGCCTCCGCCGCCCGGTCCGCCTCGGTCACCGGATCGAACCCCTCGCCCAGCTTGTTGGCGACCGTGCCCGCCGCGCGAAAACGCGGCAGTGTCTCGGCCGCCGCCGCCCGCGCCAACTGTTCCAGAAACGCCCGGTCGGGCAGCGCCATCGCCATATCCATCACCTGTTATTTCGCAATTGCGAAAGATTTGCGTCCGCACATCTTGACTTTTGTGCGCCGCAACATAATCTGTTTGTCGACAGGCTTGCCTGTCACGCCCTCCTGGGCGTTTCCTCCCTAGACTTTGACCGCATTCGCTCGAGTGCGGTCTTTTTTTGCGCGAAAACTGTCGGGACAATGCCTATTCGGCGGCGATGGAATAATCCGCCAGGGCGCTCTGTGGCAAGTCGACCAACGTCGCCATGAACTGGAAAAGATCCTCGCGTAGCGCATCGAAGCCCGGCTTGCGCTGCAAAGTCTGCTCGTCGACGTAAAGGCCGCGATTGATCTCGATCTGCACCGCATGCAGCCCCTTGGCCGGGCGGCCATAATGCTCGGTGATGAAGCCGCCCGCATAAGGCTTGTTGGCCGCCACCAGATAGCCCATCGCCCGCAATATGTTCATCGCCGCCTCGGTGATGCCGGCGCTGGCGCTGGTGCCGAACCGGTCGCCGACGACGAAGTCGGGCCTGACGCCCTCCGCCCCGATGCGGATCGAGGCGGGCATGGAATGGCAGTCGACCAGCACCGCCTGGCCGAAGCGCCGGTGCGTCTGCGCCAGAAGGCCGCGCAGCGTCGAATGATAGGGCTTGTAGATGCCCTCGATGCGCTGGCGCGCCTCTTCGAACCCGATCCGCCGCCCATAGATGTGCTGGCCTTCGGAGACGACGCGCGGCACCGTGCCCAGCCCGCCCGCGACACGGATCGACTGGCGGTTGGTGAAGGAGGGCAACCGGTCCGAGAACATGCGCGGATCGAGTTCATAGGGTTCGCGATTGACGTCCAGATAGGCGCGCGGGAAATGCGCCAGCAGCATCGGCGCGCCAAGCTCCGTGGCCCCGTCGAACAGTTCGTCGACGAAGAAATCCTCCGACCGTCTGACGGCCAAGGCATCGAGCCGGGTCATGTCGAGAAAACGGCGCGGATAATGCCGCCCGCTGTGCGGCGAATTGAACACGAACGGCGCGGTCTGGCGCTGGGGAACCCGCACCTCGAAGGCGGGATGATGGCAGAAATCCGGCGCGATCAGCATCGTTGAAAGGCGTGTCCCGGGCGGCGCGGTTGCGGTGCGACCCAGTGTTGACAGGGGCGGCACCCATTGTCCAGAGCGCGGCGGCGAACAAGCGGCGCCCGATTGCGCTGACGATTGACCAGGCGGAGCATATACCGCATTTTTACCATGATCTGTAATGTCTGTGCGACAGCCGCGCGCGCGGCGCCCCGCATCGAGTGAGAGAAGCACATCACATGCAACGGATATTGCTGGCAGAAGACGATAACGACATGCGCCGCTTTCTGGTCAAGGCGCTGGAAAAGGCGGGCTATGAGGTCACCGATTTCGACAATGGCGCGAGCGCCTATGAGCGGCTGCGCGAGGAGCCCTTCACCCTGCTTCTGACCGACATCGTCATGCCCGAGATGGACGGCATCGAACTGGCCCGCCGCGCCACCGAACTCGATCCCGATCTCAAGGTGATGTTCATCACCGGCTTCGCCGCGGTTGCGCTGAACCCCGACAGCCAGGCCCCCAAGGACGCCAAGGTCCTGTCCAAACCCTTCCATCTGCGCGATCTGGTCAATGAGGTCGAAAAGCTGATTCAGGCCGCCTGAACCGGCTCCCTCCGCTTGCGCACAATGCGAAACGACACCACTTGACCGTCAAGGCGGATCATGGTGTATGCCGCCCCACACGGATGGGCGATTAGCTCAGCGGGAGAGCACTTCGTTGACATCGAAGGGGTCACTGGTTCAATCCCAGTATCGCCCACCATCTGTTTCCCTCGGCAAGAGACATTGAAACCGCCGGCGGGACGCTCGGGGGACGCCGATGAACCGCATTCTCACCATCGCGTGCGCCGTGACTTCTCTTGTCGCTCCGTTTGCCCTGTCCGCCTGCACCGGCGACGGCTACGGCACGTCGGCCATCTACAGCCAGCTCGTCGAAGACGAGATCCGCGTCGTCATGCCGGCCAACGCGCCGTCCATCTCGCAGCAGTTCCGGGTCGCCGGCAATCGCGGCGGCCGTGGCAACCCGACATCCTTTCATGAAGGCATCGACATCATCGCCCGGGTCGGCACGCCGGTGATCGCCGCCGCGCCCGGCCGCGTCGTCGATTCCTTCATGGAGCCCATGTATGGCAACCGCGTCGTCATCGATCACGGCGCCGACGCCACCGGACGCCGCGCGCGCACCGTCTACATGCATCTCGACAGCCGCCGCGTGCAGTCCGGCATGCAGGTCTCGCGCGGCCAGGAGATCGGCACGATGGGCCGTACCGGTGTCCTTGCCGCCGCGATCTCACACCTGCATTTCGAGGTGCATCGCACGCGCGGCACACGGATCGTGACCGCCCAGGACCCGCACTTGTTTTGGGCCGACGGCGTCGGCCGCGTCACCTGTTTCGACCCCGAACGCGCCGTCGATGACGGTGTATTCCGCACCACCTATCCGGTGCCCTGCCGCGAGAATGCCGCCCGCTGATCGGCACAACTGCGCGTTGACTCCAACCGCCCCGCTGGTCCAAGACCGCCGCGCCGCTCTCCCAACCTCCCCGGACACCGCAAGGCGAGCCCCATGACCGCGTCTCCCAAGACCCTTGTCGCCATTGACGAAATCCCCGGCCTTGTCGGCACCACCGTCGGCACGTCGAGCTGGCGCAAGGTCACCCAAGAGATGATCGACGGCTTTGCCGATGCGACCGACGATCATCAATGGATCCATGTCGATCCCGAACGCGCGGCGCGCGAGACGCCCTATGGCGGCACCATCGCGCACGGCTTTCTGACCCTGTCGCTCCTGTCGACGCTTGCCTATGAGGCGCTGCCCGATCTGGACGGCGAGGTGCGCATGGGCGTCAATTACGGGTTCGACGAGGTGCGTTTCCATGCCGCCGTCAAGGCGGGCGCCCGATTGCGGGCCATATTCGACCTGGCCGATGCGGATATCAGGCCGTCCGGCCGCATCCTCTTCACCTATGATGTGACGCTGGAAATCGAAAACAGCACCAAGCCGGCGATGACCGCCAAATGGCTGACGCTGATGATCGTCCGGCCGAAGAGCTGATCAGGCGCCGTCGCGCGCGGCCTCCGCCAGATAGCCGAACACATAGTCGGAAAACGACCGCCACACCTCGACCCGGAACACGGACGGCTTGACCCGCCACAGGACGATCTCGGCCTTGCCGAAGATGGTGCGCGAACAGGCGCCGGTGCCGAACGCCGCCATCGACAGGTCCTGCGGACAGCCCGCATTGACGACATCGGCCGCGCCCGGTCCGGAGACCATGATCGCGGTGTTCCGGTGGGAGATGTCGACGGCGGCATGCAGCGCATCGACCCCGCCAAGGTCGTCCATCGGATCGGCTTTCTCGTCGATCACCAGCCACTCGTCCGGGCCGAGCCACAATGCCGACCGGCCTTTTTCGGTGACCGATGTCTTGGGCGTGCGCGGCAGGGCGACGCCGAGCGCGTCCGACAGCGCCGGCACCGACGCCGATGGGCCGCGCAGGCTGGTGCGGAAGGCCGCATGCGCCGGCGTCAGCGCAACGCCCGTGCCGGCGAACACATGGCCCGCCAGCGGGTGGCGCCGTTCGATCGTCATCGCCTCAGCCATCTTGCGCCTCCGAGTCCGGGTTCCAGAAATTGGTGTCGCGCACCTCGACCTCGACTACCCCGTCCGGCATCGGTACGTAAAGCGTCTCGCCCATCCGGTCGAAGCCGCCCTCGATCAGCGCCATGGCGATCGGCCCGCCGCAATTGTCCGACCAGTAGGAGGACGAGACCCAGCCGATCATGGTCATCGGCGGCGGCTGGTTCGGATCGGCGACGATCTGCGCGCCCTCGTCGAGCACGGTTTTGCCGTCCTTTGATCTGAGGCCGACAAGCTGCTTGCGCCCGTCTGCCACAAGATCGGGCCGCATCAGACCGCGAATGCCGACAAAGTCGTCCTTTTTCTTGCCGACGGCCCATGACAGGCCCGCATCGTGCGGCGTCACTGTGCCGTCCGTGTCCTGCCCGACAATGATGTAGCCCTTTTCGGCGCGCAGCACATGCATGGTCTCGGTGCCATAGGCGCAGCCGCCGGCCTCCGTCACCTTGCCGTGAAGCGCGTCCCATGCCGCCTGCCCGTAATCGCCCGGCACATTGATCTCGAACCCGTCTTCGCCGGCAAACGACATGCGGAACAGGCGCATCGGCACACCGGCGAACGTGCCTTCGGCGACGCTCATGAAGGGCAGCGCGTCCTTTGACAGGTCCATGCCATCGACGAACGGCGCGAGCACCTCCGCCGCCTTCGGTCCCTGCAGCGCGATCACCGCCCACTGCTCCGATGTGGACGTCAGCCAGACCTTCATCTCCGGGAACTCGGTCTGCAGATAATCCTCCATGTGATTGAGGACACGCGGCGCACCGCCCGTCGTCGTCGTCACATGGAACCGGTCCTCGGCGATCCGCCCGACCACGCCATCGTCATAGGTATAGCCGTCTTCGCGGCACATAATGCCGTAGCGCAAACGGCCGACGCCCAGCTTCTTGAACGGGTTGGTGTAGATCAGGTGCAGGAACGCGGCTGCATCTGGGCCGACCACCTCGATCTTGCCCAAGGTGGACGCGTCGAACATGCCGACACTTTTCCGGACCGTGACGCATTCTCGGTTGACCGCCGCCGCCATGTCCTCGCCGGCGCGCGGATAGTACCAGGGCCGTTTCCACTGGCCGACATCCTCGAACACCGCGCCCGCCCGTTCATGGCTCTCATGCATCGGCGTGCGCCGCGTCGGGTCGAACAGGGCGCCGCGCCCGTGCCCGACGATCGTGCCGAACGTCACCGGCGTATAGGGCGCGCGGAACGTCGTCAGCCCCACTTCGGGGATCGGCCTGTCCAGCGCCTCGGCGGCGATCGCAAGGCCATGCATGTTGGACAGTTTGCCCTGATCGGTGGCCATGCCGTTGGTGGTGAAGCGCTTGACGTGTTCGATGGAATGAAAGCCCTCGCGCACGGCAAGGCGAATGTCCTTTTCGGTCACGTCGTTCTGGAAATCGACGAACGCCTTGACCACCTTGCCCGCCTCGGGATTCGGCCCGGCGCCGAGCATCAGCCCGTCCCAGGACCCGCCGGACTCGGCCTTGATGGACACAGGCTTGGCCTTGGCTTTGGGCCGCGCTGCCCTGGCGGCCGCTTCGCCTGCCGCAAGCCCCTCTTCCACTGTCGCGGCAAGGCTCTCGGCGCCGTTGCAGGCACCCGCCGAGGCGCAATCCTGCGCATAGTCACCGGGCAGAAAGCGCTGGTTTTCCGTATCGAAGCGCAGCTTGCCGCGCGATTGCGAGAACAGATGCACCGACGGCGTCCAGCCCGCCGACATGATCAGCGCATCAACCGGGATCACCTGGCGGCTGCCGCCCCGGCACGGGCGCACGACGATGGACGACACGCGCAGCTTGCCGCCGGCAGCGACCACCGCATGGTGGGTGAGAACCCGGATGCCGAGCCGGCCCGCTTCGTCCAGAAGCGTCGGATCGACCGTTTCGCGAATATCGGCGATGACCGCGATCTCCGCGCCGGCGCGCTTCAGATCGAACGCCGCCTGATAGGCCGAATCGTTGGCCGTGTAGACGCCGATCGTCCGGCCGATCAGGACGCCATAATGGTTCAGATAATGCCGCGCCGCCGAGGCCAGCATGATGCCGGGCCGGTCATTGTTGGCGAACACCATGTGCCGCTCGATGGCGCCGGTGGCGATCACCACGCGTTTGGCACGCACCTGCCACAGCCGCTCGCGCGCCATGGAGGGGTCAGGCTCGTCCAGATGGTCGGTCAGCCGCTCGGCGAGCGCGACGAAATTCTGCGCGTAATAGCCGAACGCGGTCGTCCGCGGCAGCACGCGCACAGTGTCCATCGCCGCAAGCTTCGCCGCCGTCTCCATGGCCCACTCGTGGCCGTCCCGGCCGTCGATCCGCGCATCGGTCTCGAACGCCAGCGCGCCGCCCGGCGCTGCCCGTTCGTCGCAGACGATCACCGACGCGCCGCTTTCCGCCGCCGCCAGCGCCGCGCTCAGCCCTGCCGCCCCGCCGCCGCAGACCAGAACGTCGCAATGGGCGTAGCGGGCCGCATAACGGTCGGGGTCCGGCTGGTCCGGCGCGACGCCAAGGCCCGCCGCGCGGCGGATGACCGGCTCATAGACCTTGTCCCAGGCCTTTTGCGGCCACATGAAGGTCTTGTAGTAGAACCCCGCCGCGAACACCGGCGACATCCAGTCGTTCACCTCGCCGACATCGGCGGTCAGCGACGGCCAGCGGTTCTGGCTGGTCGCTTCGAGACCGTCATGGATTTCCTGCACCGTGGCGCGCACATTGGGCTGACGCTGCGCCGCGCAGCGCGCAATGCCGACCAGCGCATTCGGCTCCTCGGGGCCGGCCGTCAGGATGCCGCGCGGCCGGTGATATTTGAACGACCGGCCGACAAGATGGACGTCGTTTGCCAGAAGCGCCGAGGCGAGCGTGTCGCCGGCAAGGCCGTGATAAGTCTCGCCATCGAAGCTGAACCGGACCGGATTGGCCGGCGTCAGCCGACCGGCGCCCTCGACGCGGTTGGGTTGGGTGGAGGCGGCAGCTGTCATGGCTTCCACCCCCCTCTGCCCCTGCGGGGCATCTCCCCCACAAGGGGGGAGAGCAGGCGTTTCATTGCCGACGCCGGTCCACGTGCTGCCAGTTTGGCGCGGCGAGGTTTACGCGCTCCACTCTCCCCCCTTGTGGGGGAGATGTCGCGCAGCGACAGAGGGGGGTATCGAAGCGCGTGCATCACCCCGCCTCCTTCGCGTTCTCGTTCGCCGCTTCGACCAGGTCCGGCTTCGGTTCGCCCGCCTTGTAGGTGACGAGGAAGCGGTCGGTCACCGTGTCGCGCGCGGCGTTGAAGAACCGCCCGCAGCCATGCACGTGCCGCCAGCGCTCGAACGTGATCCCCTTGGGATTGTCGCGGTAGAAAAAGAAACGCGAAAACTCCTCGTCGGTCAGCGAGGCGATGTCGGCAGGCCGCGCAATATGCGCTTCGCCGGCATGGCGGAATTCGATCTCCGGCCGCGCTTCCTCACAATAGGGGCAATGGATCAACAGCATCGGCTTTCCTACAATTCTCCGGGGCCCATCTCGGTGCCGCGCGGCTGGTCGCACAGGCGCCGGCCCATCCGCTGGAACGGCGCAAACAGCGCCATGCGTCCGGCCACGTCATCGGTCTTCACGATCAGATCGTTGACGCCCATATTGGCAAGCGTCGCGTCGAACGGATCGGTCGATACGATCACCATCCGCACCGGCGGCTCCTCGTGCCATTCATCGTGCTCTCCGACGACCGCGAAATAGACCGTCGGCCGGCCCGCCACGTAAAGGCACATCAAAAGGCCCTCATCGACGGTGAACGGCCAGCCGGCCTCGTCGCCCGCCCGTGTCAGCTTCTGCATGCGCACATCGCCCGGACGCGGAATGCGGAAAATGTTCCGCTCGCCCGGCTCGGCGGCAGGCGTTGCAGCTATGCCGGCGGCAATCAGTTGCGCAGCAAACACCAGCATTTCAGCCTTCTGTCCCTACCTGCCCACGACGCAATCTCAACAGCTCTCGAACGAGAGATTTCAGTAATTCATAGCGATCGCGAAAAAAACGATAGGCGACGTACCCTGACAACGAAGAAAGCGGAAATACTGCCCAATAATTGGCCTCACGGTTAGAAAACATGTCGTAGGCTTCAAAAAGAACACCCGTACCGACGGCAACAACAATTCCAAGGACGCGCGGCGAGGGAATGACGTCATCGACAAGGCTTTGGATCCTATGTTTCACCCTCTCCGATTCTTCCATAGCCAACATCATCCTCAGTGCGCCACGGCGGCCGCGGCCGCCTCGTCGATCAGCCGGCCGGTGGTGAACCGTTCGAGCGTATAGCCCTCATTGATCGGATGCGGATTGTCGTTGGCGATCGTGTGGGCGAACACATGGCCCGAACCGGGCGTCGCCTTGAACCCACCCGTGCCCCAGCCGCAATTGACGTAAAGCCCCGGCACCGGCGTCCTGGCGATGATCGGCGAACGGTCGGGAGTCACATCGACGATGCCGCCCCAGGAGCGCAGCATCTTCATGCGCGTGAAGATCGGGAACATCTCGCAGATCGCTTCGAGCGTGTCCTTCAAAATGTGCAGGCCGCCGGTCTGCGAATAGGAAGTGTACTGGTCGGTGCCCGCGCCGATCACCAGTTCGCCCTTGTCGGACTGGGAGATGTAGGCATGCACCGAATTGGACATGACCACGCACGGAAAGCATGGCTTGACCGGCTCGGAGACCAGCGCCTGCAAGGGAAAACTTTCGAGCGGCATGCGCACATCGGCCATCTCCATCAGGACCGATGTATGACCGGCGGCGACTACGCCCACCTTCTTGGCGCCGATGAAGCCGCGCGTCGTCTCGACGCCCGTCACCTGCCCGTTGCCCGACCGGCGAATGCCGGTCACCGCGCAATTTTCGATCACATGCACGCCGCGCGCCGAGGCCGCGCGCGCATAGCCCCAGGCCACGGCATCGTGGCGCGCCGTGCCGCCGCGCCGCTGCAGCGCCGCACCGGTCACCGGGTAGCGCGCCCCGCGCGAAATGTTCAGCGGCGGGCAATAGTCGCCCGCCTGTTCCGGCGTCAGCCATTCATTGTCGACGCCGTTGAGCCGGTTGGCATGGATGTGCCGCTTGAGCACCTGCTCGTCATGCACATTGTGCGCCAGCATCATCACGCCGCGCGGCGAGTACATGACATTATAATTGATGTCCTGGCTGAGCCCTTCCCACAGCTTCACCGCATGGTCGTAGAGCCCGGCCGATTCGTCATAGAGATAGTTGGAGCGGATAATGGTGGTGTTGCGCCCGGTATTGCCGCCGCCCAGCCACCCCTTTTCGAGGACCGCGACATTGGTGAGGCCATGTTCCTTCGCCAGATAATAGGCGGTCGCCAGCCCGTGCCCGCCGGCGCCGACGATGATCACGTCATAGGCGGCGCGCGGCTCGGGGCTGTCCCACTGCCGGCCCCAGCCCTTGTGGGCACGCATCGCCTCGCGCGCGACGGCAAATCCGGAAAATCGGCGCATCAATCCTCACCGTTGGTGCCAAACTGGCCGGCACAAAAGCATAGCGCGCGGGCGACTTCCAGCCGGATTGCGACGGCAAAGGACGCGCACAGCCTTGCTGGGCGCCCGTTTTTCCGACGCCGACAAACGCATGTCATCGCCATCGGGCAGGCTGGACTTGTGCTGCCGAAGCTGGTATTGCAGCCTCAATCGTCTGGCCGGCGGCTCTGCGAACCGATTTTTGCGTTCCGTGTTTCGGCAGCCGCGCAGACGCGAAAAACCGGCCAAACCAGCCTCGAACACCGAAGGAACGGGATCAAATTGCAAGTACTTGTCCGTGACAACAATGTCGACCAGGCGCTGCGCGTCCTGAAGAAGAAGATGCAGCGCGAAGGCGTGTTCCGCGAGATGAAACTCCGCGGCCATTACGAAAAGCCGTCCGAGAAGCGCGCCCGCGAAAAGGCCGAAGCCGTGCGCCGCACGCGCAAGCTGGCCCGCAAGCGCGCCCAGCGCGAAGGCCTTCTGGGCGGCCGCAAGGGCCGCTGAGGCCGACGCGGCGCTGGCCGCGTTCGCCGCGATATTGTCCAGATTGAGATGCAAGCATGGCGTGACCTG
>JANSXT010000028.1 GCA_024742765.1 Phyllobacteriaceae bacterium
GCTCGTCCGTTCCGCTGGTTCCGGCCGATCAGATCATCGATGCGCCGATGGATTTCGATTCGCTGCGTGGCCTGCAGTCGGGCCTTGGCACGGCGGCGGTGATCGTCATGGACAAGTCGACCGACATCGTCAAAGCGATCGCGCGCCTTTCCTATTTCTACAAGCATGAGAGCTGCGGCCAGTGCACGCCCTGTCGCGAGGGCACCGGCTGGATGTGGCGGGTGATGGAGCGCATGGTGGTCGGCAATGCCCACAAGCGCGAGATCGACATGCTGCTCGATGTCACCAAGCAGGTGGAAGGCCACACGATCTGCGCGTTGGGCGATGCGGCGGCCTGGCCGATCCAGGGCCTGATCCGGCATTTCCGGCCCGAGATCGAACGGCGGATCGACGAGTTTTCCCATAATGCCCACCAGACCAGCCCGGTTCTGGAGGCTGCGGAGTAGCTTTTTTCCGCAAATTATGCTGCAATGCAGCAAATGATGCCGGACACGCGCCTAATGTCGTGCTGACAGGGTCGCGGATTTCGGCATAGAAGACGCCAAAGAGACCGGAACCGGTCCAGCCGCACAATGATCGATGCGGCAAGAGGAAACACCACGGAACGGCGGACGCAAGCGACCTTGAGGAGAAAACCGATGTCGATGTTTCCGTTCGCAGAGAACATGATCAGCCCGCAGGCCAAGGAAAACCCGTTTCTGGCGCTGATGCCGGGCATGGAACCGCTGCAGAAGACCACCGAGAGCTTCATGAAGGGCATGGGTGTGCCCGACATTCCCAAACTGCCCGCCATGCCGTTCGCGCCGATGGCGACCGATGCTGGCGCGATCGAGGCCAATATCGAGACCATGATGAAAGCGGTGCCCGGCTTTGAAGGCATGCCCAATCTTGCCAGCCATCCGATGGCGGCCATGGCGGCCGGTGCGGCCGTCTCGATGGGCGCGACCAGCCAGATGATGGGCGCCATGTTCGGCACGATGACCGGCATGATGGACAATGCCGTGCGCATGCAGAAGGCAACGCGCGACATCTCGCCCTTTGCGCCGCCGGCGCTCGACGGCGTCAATCCGCTGAAATTCGAATGGGCTTTCGGCATGGGCGAACCAACCGCAGAAGCCCCGGCGCCGGCTGCCAAGACCGCCTCCAAGCCTGCACCAAAAGCAAAGGCCGAAGCCACCGCCAAAACGGCGGTTACCGCCAAGGCAAAACCCGCTGCCAAGACAGCACCGAAGCCCGAGGTGAAGGCCGAAGCAACGGTCGCCGCCAAGCCGGCCAAGGCTGCAAAGGCGGAAGCCGCGCCGGCGCCGGCCACCGAGCCCAAGGCGCCGACCAGGAAGGTGAACGGCACCGCCAAGGCCAAGGCCGGGACAAAGGCGTCCGAGACATCGGTCGTCCGGCTGGTGCCGAAGGCCGAGCCGGTGGCGGCCGTGCCCGCGCGCCCGGGTGGCCCGGCATCGGCGGCAGACATCATGCCCGAGGACTTCAAACAGCCCGTCAAGGCGGAAAAGCCGGCCAAACCGGACGATCTGAAGATGATCGCCGGCGTCGGCCCCAAGCTTGAGCAGGTGCTCAACGGCCTTGGCATCTGGACTTTCGCGCAGATCGCCGACTGGACCGCCAACGAAGTGGCCTGGGTCGACGACTATTTGCAGTTCAAGGGCCGCATCGAACGCGACGACTGGATCGCCCAGGCTGCCGCGCTCGCCAAGGGTGGCCGTGACGAATATGTCAAACAGTTCGGCAAGGAGCCGCGCTGAGACGGACCCATCGGCCCGGGCGCTGGCGCCTCCGGGCCGGCCCATTGACCGGCCCGCGAAAGAAGGCCGGCAGAACACGGAGGAAGGCTCGTGCTGCTGGCTCAGGCCAATATTGCCCGCGCGAAACATCCGCTTGACGATCCGGCCATGGCCGGCTTCGTGCAGCGCCTCGATGCGGTCAATGCGGTTGCCGACCGCTCGCCGGGTTTCGTCTGGCGCTTTGAAGGCGCCGACCTGGCCACGCTCGGCCGGCGCCTGTTCGGCAGTCCCCGCGTCATTTTGAACCTGAGCGTCTGGCAAACGCCGGCCGACCTCGAACATTATGTGTGGAACACTGTCCTCAAGCAGGTCTATCGCCGCAAGGCCGAGTGGTTCGACGCGATCGCATCCCACCACTTTGCGATGTGGTGGGTCGAGGATGGGCATCGACCTTCGCCCATAGAAGCGCGCGAACGGCTTGACCATTTGGACCGGCGCGGCAATACGGACCATGCGTTCGACTGGGCGCATCTGCCGCATGTCAAACTGTGGCAAAGCCAGCGCTGCGCGTGAGACAAACGACGGATATGACGGAAGGCTTCCATGGCCCTGATCAAGGTTGACGGCAAGGAAATCGAGGTCCCCGACCACTACACGCTGTTGCAGGCGTGCGAGGAGGCCGGAGCCGAGATTCCGCGCTTTTGCTACCATGAGCGCCTTTCGATCGCCGGCAATTGCCGCATGTGCCTGGTCGAGGTAAAGGGCGGCCCGCCCAAGCCGGCCGCTTCCTGCGCCATGGGCGTGCGCGACCTGCGGCCCGGACCGGAAGGCCAGCCGCCCGAAGTCTTCACCAACACGCCGATGGTCAAGAAGGCCCGCGAAGGCGTGATGGAGTTCCTGCTGATCAACCATCCGCTGGACTGCCCGATCTGCGATCAGGGCGGCGAATGCGACCTGCAGGACCAGGCGATGGCCTATGGCATCGACTCCTCGCGCTTTCAGGAAAACAAGCGCGCCGTCGAGGACAAATATATCGGCCCGCTGGTCAAGACGATCATGACGCGCTGCATCCACTGCACGCGCTGCGTCCGCTTTACGACCGAAGTGGCCGGCATTTCCGAACTGGGTCTGATCGGCCGCGGCGAGGATGCCGAAATCACCACCTATCTCGAACAGGCCATGACCAGCGAGTTGCAGGGCAATGTGATCGATCTGTGCCCGGTCGGCGCGTTGACCTCGCGGCCCTACGCGTTCCAGGCCCGGCCGTGGGAACTGACCAAGACCGAATCGATCGATGTGATGGACGCTGTCGGTTCGGCCATCCGGGTTGATACGCGCGGCAAGGAAGTCAAGCGCATCATGCCGCGCGTCAACGAGGCGGTGAACGAGGAGTGGATTTCCGACAAGACCCGCTTCATCTGGGACGGGCTGCGCACCCAGCGTCTCGACCGGCCCTATGTGCGGGGCGGCGACGGCAAGCTCAAGCCGGCCTCGTGGGGTGAGGCGTTCGGCGCGGTCAAGGCGGCGCTCGACGGCAAACCGGGCGAGGCGGTCGGCGCCATTGCCGGCGATCTGGCCGGCGTCGAGGAGATGTTCGCCCTCAAGACGCTGATGGAGAGCCTTGGTTCGGCCAACATCGATTGCCGCCAGGATGGCGCTGCGCTCGATCCCGCGCGCGGCCGCGCTTCTTATATCTTCAACGCGACCATCGACGGCATCGAGGATGCCGACGCGATCCTGATCGTCGGTGCCAATCCGCGCTTTGAGGCCTCGGTCCTGAACGCCCGCATCCGCAAGGCCTGGCGCGCCGCGCCGCTGCCGATCGGCGTGATCGGCGACATGGGCGATCTGCGTTACGATTACGAGGCGCTCGGCGCCGGCCCAGAAACGCTGAAGGATCTGGTCGACGGCAACCACAATTTCGCAGCCAAGCTGAAAAAGGCCAAGCGCCCGCTGATCATCGTCGGGCAGGGCGCGATCGCGCGCGGTGACGGTGCGGCGGTGCTCGGCCTTGCAGCGAAGCTGGCCGATCAGGTGGGCGCGGTGTCGGACGACTGGAACGGCTTTTCCGTGCTCCACACTGCTGCCGCGCGCGTCGGTGGGCTCGATCTGGGCTTCGTGCCGGGCGAGGGCGGTCTGAATTCGGCCAAGATGGTCTCCGACGCCGATGTCCTGTTCCTGCTGGGTGCGGACGAACTCGACCTGCGCAAGCGAAAAGAGGGCGCGACCACAGTCTATATCGGCACCCATGGCGATATCGGCGCGCACCATGCCGACATCATCCTGCCGGCTGCCGCCTACACCGAAAAGTCGGCCATCTATGTGAACACGGAAGGCCGTGTTCAAGTCACCAACCGTGCGGGTTTCGCGCCGGGCGACGCGCGTGAGGACTGGGCCATCCTGCGCGCCCTGTCCGATGTGCTTGGCCACAAGCTGCCGTTCGATTCGCTCGGCCAGTTGCGGACCAAACTGTTTGAGACGCATCCACATTTCGCCAATGTCGGCGCCATCGAGCCGGGCCTTGCATCCGACATTGAGGCATTGGCCAAAAAGGGTGGGCGTCTGGGCAAATCGGCGTTTGCATCGCCGGTCAAAGACTTCTATCTGACCAACCCGATAGCGCGCGCATCGGCCGTCATGGCCGAGTGTTCGTCTCTGGCGCGCAAGGGCTTTGCGGAAGCAGCGGAATGAGCGGTGTGACAGCCATGATGGAACGGACCACCGGCCATGTTTGAGACCTACGTGCTTCCCGGCATCCTGATCCTTGCCCATTCGCTGGCGCTGCTGGTGGTGCTTCTCGTCTTCACCGCTTTCATTCTCTATGCCGACCGGAAGATCTGGGCCGCCGTGATGTCGCGCAAGGGCCCCAATGTGGTCGGCCCGTTCGGTCTTTTGCAGTCATTCGCCGACCTGTTGAAATTCGTCATCAAGGAACCGATCATTCCGTCGGGCGCCAACAAGGGCATCTTCCTGCTCGCGCCGTTGGTGTCGGCGGTTCTGGCGCTCGCCGCATGGGCGGTCATCCCGGTTCAGCAGGGCTGGGCCGTCGCCAATATCAATGTCGGCATCCTGTTCGTCTTCGCCGTCTCAGCGCTTGAAGTCTATGGCGTGATCATGGCCGGCTGGGCCTCGAACTCGAAATATCCGTTCCTGGGCGCGCTGCGCTCCGCCGCACAGATGGTCTCCTACGAGGTCTCCATTGGCTTCGTCATTGTCACCGTTCTTCTGCTGGTCGGCTCGCTCAACCTGACCGACATCGTCCTGTCGCAGCAGGATGGGCTCGGCACGCGTCTGGGCCTGCCCAACACGCTTCTGGACTGGCATTGGCTGGGCCTGTTCCCGATGTTCGTCATCTTCTTCATTTCGGCGCTGGCCGAAACGAACCGCCCGCCCTTCGATTTGGTCGAGGCCGAGTCCGAACTCGTTGCCGGCCACATGATCGAATATTCCTCGACGCCCTACATGCTGTTCATGCTCGGCGAATATATCGCCATCCTCCTGATGTGCGCGCTGACCGTGATCCTGTTCATGGGCGGATGGCTGCCGCCGTTCGATTTCGCACCGTTCACCTGGCTGCCGGGCGTCTTCTGGTTCATGTTCAAGCTATGCCTGGTCTTCTTCATGTTCGCCATGGTGAAGACCATCGTGCCGCGCTATCGCTACGACCAGCTCATGCGCCTTGGCTGGAAGGTGTTCCTGCCCATTTCGCTGTTCATGGTGGTGGCCACCGCCGCCTTCCTCAAGCTGACCGGCTGGGCATAAGGAGGAACCGATGAGCACATTCGCACAAGCCGCCAAATCGCTGCTTCTGGCCGAGTTCGTTAGTGCCTTTTTCCTGGCGATGCGCCGGTTCGTCGCCCCCAAGGCGACGATCAACTACCCGCACGAAAAGGGAAAGCTGAGCCCGCGCTTCCGCGGCGAGCATGCGCTGCGCCGCTATCCCAATGGCGAGGAGCGCTGCATCGCCTGCAAATTGTGCGAGGCGATCTGCCCGGCGCAGGCCATCACGATCGAAGCCGGCCCGCGCCGCAATGACGGCACGCGGCGCACGGTGCGCTACGACATTGACATGGTCAAATGCATCTATTGCGGCTTCTGTCAGGAAGCCTGCCCGGTCGACGCCATCGTCGAGGGACCCAATTTCGAGTTCGCCACGGAAACCCGTGAGGAACTCTATTACGACAAGGAAAAACTGCTGGCCAACGGGGACCGGTGGGAACGCGAGATCGCCCGTAACATGGCGCTCGACGCACCCTACCGCTAACCGGCCGGCACAAGGACAACAACAGGGCCAACGCGTTCAACCAAATGCGTCTGGTCCCGAAAAGCCGGGACTGCTAGAGGGCAGCCGGCGGATCATCGATCGGGGGAACACATGCTGTTGACCGGCCTCGCAGCGGCGTTCTTTTACATGTTTGCATTCATTGCGGTCGCCAGCTCCGTCATGGTGGTGGTGGCGCGCAATCCCGTGCATTCGGTGCTCTATCTGATCCTGACCTTCTTCAACGCCTCGGCCCTGTTCGTGCTGACGGGCGCCGAGTTCCTTGGCATGATCCTCCTGGCCGTCTATGTCGGCGCAGTCGCGGTCCTGTTCCTGTTCGTCGTCATGATGCTCGAGGTGAACCGCGTGTCGTTCGCCAAGGGCGTTGCCCAATATGCGCCGATCGGCGTTCTGGTCGGCGTGGTCATCGCCGCCCAGCTTCTGATCGTCGTTGTCGGCCAGTCGCTGGCGATCGAACCGTCCGGCGCGCCCGCCCTGCCGACGCCCGATCCGGCGGCGCGGCCCAACACGGCCGCGCTCGGCGACGTGCTCTACACGGACTATGTCTATTTCTTCCAGATCGCCGGCCTGGTGCTTCTGGTCGCCATGATCGGCGCGATCGTTTTGACGCTGCGCGATCCGCGCCCGCACATCAAACGTCAGAACATTGGCGAGCAGGTTGCCCGCGACCCCGAAAAGGCGGTCGAGCTTGTCGACGTCGAAAGCGGCAAGGGACTTTGAGACCGATCATATGACCATCACCATTGCCCATTATTTGACCGTTTCCGCGCTGATGTTCGTCATCGGCATCTTCGGCATCTTTCTGAACCGCAAGTCCGTCATCGTCATCCTGATGAGCGTCGAACTGATCCTTCTGGCGGTGAACATCAACTTCGTCGCCTTCTCGGCGCACCTGCAGGATCTGGTCGGCCAGGTCTTTGCGCTGTTCGTCCTGACCGTCGCCGCTGCCGAGGCGGCCATCGGTCTTGCCATTCTCGTCGTCTTCTTCCGCAATCGCGGCTCGATCGCCGTCGAAGACGTCAACATGATGAAGGGCTGATCGCACCCATGTATCACGCCATCGTCTTCCTGCCGCTTCTGGGCGCGCTGATTGCCGGTTTCGGCGGCCGCGCGCTGGGTGCCAAGGCCTGCGAATACATCACCTCGGGCTTCCTGGTGATCGCCGCCATCCTGTCCTGGATCGCGCTGATCACCGTCGGCTTCTCGGACGCCGAGCCGCGCACCGTTCAGATCATGCGCTTCATCGGATCGGGCAATCTCGATGTCGACTGGGCGTTCCGCATCGACACGTTGACGGTCGTGATGCTGGTCGTCGTCAACACGGTCTCGTCCTTGGTGCACATCTATTCGATCGGCTACATGCACCACGACCCGCACCGGCCGCGCTTTTTTGCCTATCTGTCGCTGTTCACCTTCGCCATGCTGATGCTGGTGACCGCCGACAATCTGGTCCAGATGTTCTTCGGCTGGGAGGGTGTCGGTCTCGCCTCCTATCTGCTGATCGGTTTCTGGTACAAGAAGGCGTCGGCCAACAACGCCGCCATGAAGGCCTTCATCGTCAACAGGGTGGGGGATTTCGGCTTCATCCTGGGCATTTTTGGCGTGTTCGTGCTGTTCGGTTCGGTCAATTTCGACACGATCTTCGCCAATGCAGCCGCCTTCGCAACCGTCGACGGCGAAGCGTCGGAAGCTGCGCGCGAAGTGCTGTTCACCTTCCTGTGGATGGACCTGACGGCTGGCGAAGCGCTCACGGTCGTCTGCTTGCTGCTGTTCCTGGGCGCGATGGGCAAGTCGGCGCAGTTCCTGCTCCACACCTGGCTGCCCGACGCGATGGAAGGCCCGACGCCGGTCTCCGCGCTGATCCACGCCGCGACGATGGTCACCGCCGGCGTCTTCATGGTCGCGCGCCTGTCGCCGATCTTCGAATTCTCGCCCGACGCGCTGACCGTCGTCACCATTGTCGGCGCGATCACGGCCTTCTTTGCGGCAACGGTGGGCCTCGTTCAGAACGACATCAAGCGCGTCATCGCCTATTCGACCTGTTCGCAGCTTGGCTACATGTTCGTCGCGCTGGGCGTCGGCGCCTATGGCGCGGCGATGTTCCACCTGTTCACCCATGCCTTCTTCAAGGCACTCCTGTTCCTGGGCGCCGGCTCGGTCATCCACGCGGTCTCCGACGAGCAGGACATGCGCAAGATGGGTGGCTTGCGCAAGCACATCCCGATGACCTACTGGATGATGATAATCGGCACGATAGCGCTGACCGGCGTCGGCATTCCCGGCACCTATATCGGCACGGCCGGCTTCTTCTCCAAGGACGCCATCATCGAGAGCGCCTTTGTCGGCCACAACGCCGCCGCCGGCTTTGCCTTCGGCATGCTGCTGATCGCCGCCGTCTTCACCTCCTTTTACTCCTGGCGGCTGATCTTCATGACCTTCCACGGCAAGCCGCGCGCCACCGCCGATGTCATGCACCATGTCCATGAATCGCCGCCGGTCATGCTCGTGCCGCTCTACATTCTCGCCGTCGGAGCGCTGCTGTCGGGCTTTTTCTTCTACTCGGCCTTTGTCGGCCACGGCCATCATGAGGGCTGGTACAATGACTTCTTCCGTACCGCTTTGTTCGCCGGTCCGGACAATCACATTCTCGAAGAGTTCCACGAGGTGGCCTTCTGGGTGAAGGCGAGCCCGGCGGTCGCGATGTTGCTGGGGCTTGTCACGGCCTGGTACATGTACATCCGCTCGCCGCAGACGCCGGTGGAACTGGCCCGCCAGCATCGGGGCCTCTATCAGTTCCTGCTCAACAAATGGTACTTTGACGAACTGTACGACTTCCTGTTCGTCAATCCCGCCAAGCGCCTGGGCACCTTCCTTTGGAAGCGCGGCGATGGCTGGCTGATCGACGGGTTCGGGCCGAACGGCGTCGCCAAGCGGGTCACCGACGTGACCGGCCGCATGGTCCGCCTGCAGACCGGCTATCTCTATCACTATGCCTTTGCGATGATGATCGGGCTTGCCGCGCTCATCACATGGATGATGCTTGGAGGAGCACTGTGATGGCTGGCATGCCGCTGCTTTCGCTCGTCACCTTCCTGCCGCTGGTCGGTGTCCTCGTCATCTTCTTCATCTCCGACGAGACGGAGCTCGGCCTGCGCAACATCCGCATGGTCGCGCTGCTGACGACGGTCTTCACCTTCCTGGTCTCGCTTCTGATCTGGACCGGCTTCGACACCTCCAACCCCGGTTTCCAGTTCGTCGAGGAGGCCGCCTGGCTCGGCGGCGGACTGACCTACCGGATGGGCGTCGACGGCATTTCCATGCTGTTCGTCATCCTGACGACCTTCCTGATGCCGATCTGCATCCTGGCGAGCTGGGATGCGATCAGGGACCGGGTGAAGGCCTATATGCTGGCCTTCCTGATCCTCGAAACGCTGATGATCGGCGTCTTCTGCGCACTCGATATCGTCCTGTTCTACGTCTTCTTCGAAGGCGGCCTGATCCCGATGTTCATCATCATCGGCGTATGGGGCGGCAAGCGGCGGGTCTACGCCTCGTTCAAGTTCTTCCTCTACACGCTGCTCGGCTCGGTGCTGATGCTGCTCGCCATCATGGCTATGTATTGGGAAGCCGGAACCACTTCGATCCCCGAACTTCTGGCCCATGATTTCCCGCCGCAGATGCAGTTCTGGCTGTGGCTGGCCTTCTTTGCCTCGTTCGCGGTCAAGATGCCCATGTGGCCCGTGCACACCTGGCTGCCCGATGCTCACGTCGAGGCGCCGACAGCCGGTTCCGTCATCCTTGCCGGCGTCCTTTTGAAGCTCGGCGGCTACGGGTTCATCCGGTTCTCGCTGGCCATGTTCCCGCTCGCCTCGGCCGATCTGGCCTGGCTCGTCTTCACGCTTTCGGTCATCGCCATCATCTACACCTCGCTGGTCGCCATGATGCAGCAGGACATGAAGAAACTGATCGCCTATTCGTCGGTCGCCCATATGGGTTTCGTGACGATGGGCATCTTCGCCGCCAATGTGCAGGGCGTTGAAGGCGCGATCTTCCAAATGCTCAGCCACGGCCTTGTCTCCGGCGCGCTCTTTTTGTGCGTTGGCATCGTCTATGACCGGCTGCACACGCGCGAAATCGCCGCCTATGGCGGGCTGGTGCACAACATGCCGGCCTATGCGGTGGTGTTCATGGTGTTCACCATGGCCAATGTCGGCCTGCCGGGCACGTCGGGCTTTGTCGGCGAATTCCTGACGCTGATGGGCCTGTTCCGGGTCA
This sequence comes from Phyllobacteriaceae bacterium, assembly GCA_024742765.1. Taxonomy (GTDB): domain Bacteria; phylum Pseudomonadota; class Alphaproteobacteria; order Rhizobiales; family Rhizobiaceae; genus Roseitalea. Next base: position 10,294 of record JANSXT010000028.1, read on the forward strand.
ACACATGGTTTGCCCTGTTTGCGGCGACCGGCGTCATCCTGTCGGCGGGCTATGCGCTGTGGCTCTATCGACGCGTCATTTTCGGCGCGCTGGAAAAGGAAACGCTCAAATCGCTGCTCGACCTGACGACGCGCGAAAAGGTGCTGCTCTATCCGCTCGTCGTCCTGACCATCTTCTTCGGCGTCTATCCCGCGCCCGTTCTTGATGTGATCGGACCGTCGGTCGAGGCGCTTCTTGTCGATTACAATGCGGCGCTCCAGGCGGCAGCCGCGGCCGGCGATGTCGCCGCGCAGATGAACTGAACGGATCGCACCCGATGACCGCACAAGAACTCGCTCAAAGCCTTGTGATCGCAGCGCCCGAACTCCTGATCGCGGTCGGCGCGATGGCGCTTTTGATGGTCGGTGTCTTCGTCCGCAAGGAAAGCGCCAATGCGATCGTCACCTCGCTGACCGTCGCGCTTCTGGTCGCAGCCCTTGGCTGGATGGTCTTCTTTGCGCCCATGGGGTCGGGCTTCGGCGGCGCTTATGTGCACGACGCCTTCACCTTCTTCATGAAGATGTTGGTGCTGATCGGCTCGATCGTCGCGCTGGTCATGTCGGTCGGCTTTGCCCGCGAGGAGAAGTTCGACCGGTTCGAATTCCCGATCCTGATCGCGCTCGCCACGCTCGGCATGATGCTGATGGTGTCAGCCGACAATCTCCTGTCGCTCTATATGGCGCTCGAACTGCAGTCGCTTGCGCTTTACGTGATCGCCGCCATCAACCGCGACAGCGTCCGCTCGACCGAAGCGGGCCTGAAATATTTCATCCTCGGCGCGCTGTCGTCCGGCATGATGCTCTACGGCATCTCGCTGATCTACGGCTTCACCGGCCATGTCGGCTTCACCGAGATCGCCGCCGCCGTCTCCGGCGGGGAACGCTCGATCGGCGTGCTGTTCGGCCTTGTCTTCCTGCTGACCGGGCTCGCTTTCAAGATTTCCGCCGTGCCGTTCCACATGTGGACGCCCGACGTCTATGAGGGCGCACCGACCCCCGTCACTGCCTTCTTCGCCGCCGCGCCCAAGATGGCCGCCATGGCCATGCTGGTGCGCGTCGTCATGGATGCCTTCCAGCCGGTCACCTCGGACTGGCAGCAGATCATCGTCTTCATCTCGATCGCGTCCATGGTGCTTGGCGCCTTCGCCGCCATCGGCCAGCGCAACATCAAGCGCCTGATGGCCTATTCGTCGATCGGCCATATGGGCTATGCGCTCGTCGGTCTTGCCGCCGGCACCGTCGCCGGCGTTCAGGGCGTCATGCTCTATATGGCCATCTATCTGGCGATGACGCTCGGCACGTTCGCCTTCATTCTCGCCATGCGCCGCAAGGACGAGGGCAATGTCGAGCAGATCACCGATCTGGCCGGCTATGCGTCCAACAATCCGTTGATGGCCGCGATCCTGACCGCGCTGATGTTCTCGCTCGCCGGCATCCCGCCGCTCGCCGGCTTCTGGGGCAAATGGTACGTCTTCCTCGCCGCCGTCGAAGCGGGCCTTTGGCCGCTCGCCATCATCGGCGTCCTCGCCTCGGTGGTTGGCGCCTATTACTATCTGCGCATCGTCAAGATCATGTGGTTCGACGAGGCCGAAGGCCGGTTCGTCGCGCCCGCCGGCGAGTTGCGGCTGGTCATGGGTGCCAGCGGCGTGTTCGTCCTGGCCTACATCGTCTTTGGCGGGCCCATCGCCGCCTATGCCGAAGCGGCCGCGCGCACCTTCTTCTGACGCATGTCGCAACCGCTCGTCTTCGAGCCGATCCCCGGACTGCCGGACTGGCGCGCCGCCCATGTGGCGACCACCGGTTCGACCAATGCCGATCTTGCCGCGCTGGTGCGCGAAGGGTCGGCGGGCGAGGGGCGTCTGTGGCTGACGGCCGGCGAACAGATACAAGGGCGCGGCCGGCGCGGCCGGCCCTGGTCGTCGCCGCCCGGCAATCTCTTCGGTTCGCTGGCGCTGGTCGATCCCGCACCGGTCGATCGGATCGGCTTTCTGCCGCTTGTGGCCGCGCTGGCCGTGCGCGATGCGGTGGCGGACGAACTGGGCGAGGGCGGACCGTCGATCGAGCTCAAATGGCCCAACGACGTCCTGATCGAGGGCGCCAAATGCTGCGGCATTCTGCTGGAAAGCCTCTCGGCGCCGGACGGCGCGAACGCCGTCATCATCGGCTGCGGCATCAATGTGACATCCCACCCCCTTGATACGCCCTATCCGGCAGCCCATCTGTGCACCCATCGGCCCGCCGCAACGGCGCGGTCGCTGTTTCACCATCTGGCCAGCGCGTTTGCCGCCATCCTCGGCGACTGGAACCGCGGCCGGAACACCGCCGCGATCCGTGAGCGCTGGCTCGACCATGCGCGCGGCCGCGGACAATCCCTGACCGTCACGCTCGACAATGCGACCCATCAGGGCATCTTCGAGGATATCGATGCGGACGGATATCTGATCTTGCGCCTGCCCGACGGCACGTCCACAAAGTTTGCGGCGGGCGATGTCTTCTTCAAACCACAAGGGCGGCAACCGCCGCCCGCGCCGCTTGGCGGCAAAGGAAACCCATGACTGAATTGGTATTTGTACCCCTGGGCGGTGTCGGCGAGATCGGCATGAACTTCGCCCTTTACGGCTTCGGGCCGAAGGAACGCCGGCAATGGCTGGTCGTCGATTGCGGCGTCACCTTTCCGGGGCCAGACCTGCCGGGCGTTGATCTCGTCCTGCCGGACATCCGCTTCATCGAAGCCGAGCACAAGAACCTTGCCGGCATCGTCATCACCCATGCCCATGAGGACCATTACGGCGCCTTGCTGGCGCTCTATCAAAAACTGTCGCCGGATGGCGCCATGTCCGTGCACATGACGCCGTTCGGCGCCGGCATGCTGGAAGCCAAGGCGCAGGGCGAGAGCGATGCGCCGAAAATCCCCATCGAGACCTATGATGGCGGCGAGCGCTTCACGATCGGCCCGTTTGACATTGAGGCGATCGCGGTCACCCATTCGATCCCCGAGCCGGTTTCGCTCGCCATCCGCACGCCGGCCGGCATGGTGCTGCACACTGGCGACTGGAAGAACGACACGGACCCGGCGTTGGGACCGCTCACCGACGAGGCGCGGTTCCGCGCGCTAGGCGACGAGGGCGTTCTGGCACTGATCTGCGATTCCACCAACGCCATGCGTGAGGGGGAATCCCCATCTGAGCGGCAGGTCTCGGAAGGGCTTGCGGAGGTCATCGCCAAAGCTTCCGGACGCGTCGCGGTGACGACCTTTTCGTCCAATGTCGGCCGCATCAAGTCGATCGCCGAAGCGGCGCAGACCGCCGGACGCCGCGTTCTGCTGATGGGCCGGTCGATGAAACGCGTCGTCGATGTCGCCACCGACCTTGGCTACATGGAAGGGCTCGATCCGTTCCTCAGCGAGGACGAGTTCGGCTATCTGCCGCGCAACGAGGTGGTGATCATCCTGACCGGTTCGCAGGGCGAGCCGCGCGCTGCGCTGGCCAAGCTCGGCCGCGACGAGATGCGCGACGTCAAGCTGACCGCCGGCGATACGGTCGTCTATTCCTCGCGCACGATCCCCGGCAACGAAAAGGCGATCCTGGAAACCAAGAACCGCCTGATCGACATGGGCATCGAGGTGATCGAGGACACGGACGCGCTGGTGCACGTCTCCGGCCACCCGCGCCGCAACGAGTTGCGCCAGATGTACAAATGGACCCGGCCCAAGATCGGCGTTCCCGTCCATGGCGAGGCGGCTCACCTGTCGGCTCATGCGAAGCTGATGCGTGACGAAGGCATTGCCGACGTCATGGATGCCCGCAATGGCGACATGGTCAAGCTCGCGCCCGGCGCACCGGAGATCATCGATGACGTGCCGCACGGCCAGATATTCAAGGATGGCAAGATCATCGGCGACGATGATGCGGTCGGTGTGGCCGACCGGCGGCGCCTGTCCTTTGCCGGTCACGTCTCCGTCTCAGTGATCCTCGACCGCAAACATGAGATCGCCACCGAACCGCAGCTCGTCGCCATCGGCCTGCCGCGCGCCGATGCCCATGGCGAGGATCTCGAAGACATCCTGTTCGAGGCGGTGGTCGGTGCCGTCGAAAGCATGCCGCGCGGGCGCCGCAAGGACCTCGATGCCGTCGAGGATGCGGTGGGCCGTGCGGTACGCGCTGCCGCCGGAAACGCCTGGGGCAAAAAGCCGCTCGTGACGGTTCTGGTCGACCGGGTGTAGGGAAGGGTCATGATTGGACGTTTGAACCATGTCGCCATCGCCGTGCCGAATCTGGCCGCCGCGGTGGCGAAATACCGCGACACGCTGGGCGCCACCGTGTCCGAGCCGCAGGCGCTGCCCGAGCACGGCGTAACCGTCGTCTTTGTCGAACTCGACAACACCAAGACCGAGCTTCTCGAGCCCTTGGGCGAGGGCTCGCCGGTGGCCGCGTTCATCGAACGCAATCCCGCCGGCGGCATCCATCACATGTGCTATGAGGTCACCGACATCATCGCCGCACGCGACCGGCTCTCTGCCAAAGGCGTGCGGGTGCTGGGCGACGGCGAGCCGAAGATCGGCGCACACGGCAACCCGGTCCTGTTCCTGCACCCCAAGGATTTCGACGGCACGCTGATCGAACTTGAAGAGGTGCCGGGCTGATGGGTTGGCTGTCGGCGGTGGCCGTTTTCTTCATCATCTGGTGGGTGACGCTGTTCGCGGTGCTGCCCATCGGCGTCCGCTCGCAGGCGGAAACCGGCCATGTCGAGCCGGGAACCGAAGCCGGTGCGCCCGTCGCGCCGCGCATCGGCTACAAGCTCCTGCTGACGACCGGCATTTCCATCGCGGTCTTCGCCGTCTTCTATTTTCTGACGGTCATCATGGGCTGGGGCGTCGACGATCTGCCGCGCATCGTGCCCGACTTCAGTTCAAGAGACTGACAACCTCGATTTTTTGCCGCGCCGAAAGCAAAATGGCAGGACCGAAGTCCTGCCATTTCAAAAACGGGTGATTTTCGTCCTCTTCCCTAGGGGAAGCGGCAGCTCCAAGAGCGCCAGAAAATCGGTTCCTCCCAAGACCTTGACCCGTTTTCGACGGCGAACGGCAAGCCGTTTCGCTGTCGAGGCCGGAAGCTAACAACACAACTGACGCTTGTCACCCGTAAATTCGGACTAACTTTTGACCCAATGGTCATAAATCGCCCCGTTTGCTTCCGCGGCAGACACATTCGGCCGTGATCCTTTCCGCCTTTGCATTCGGCAGCACGCGGTCTAGAAGGTCCGCATGCGGGCCATATGCTTGACTGATTCCGCGGCTCACATGCCGCCTGCCTGAAGCCGGAATTTCCATGCGCCTTTCGAGATATTTTCTGCCGATCCTCAAGGAAAACCCCAAGGAAGCCGAGATCGTCTCGCACCGGCTGATGCTGCGCGCCGGCATGATCCGCCAGCAGGCCGCCGGCATATATTCCTGGCTGCCGCTCGGCAAGAAGGTGCTCGAGCGCATCAACGACATCGTGCGCGAGGAGCAGAACCGTGCTGGCGCCGTCGAGATATTGATGCCGACCATCCAGCCCGCTGATCTCTGGCGCGAGAGCGGCCGCTACGACGATTACGGCCAGGAGATGCTGCGCATCACCGACCGGCACGAGCGCGACATGCTGTACGGGCCGACCAATGAAGAGATGGTCACCGACATCTTCCGGTCCTATGTGCGGTCCTACAAGGATCTGCCGCTGAACCTCTACCACATCCAGTGGAAGTTCCGCGACGAGGTGCGCCCCCGCTTCGGCGTCATGCGCGGCCGCGAGTTCCTGATGAAGGACGCCTATTCCTTCGATCTCGACTATGAGGGCGCAAAGGCGTCCTACAACCGCATGTTCGTCGCCTATTTGCGCACGTTCGAGCGGCTCGGGCTCAAATCGATCCCGATGCGCGCCGACACGGGCCCCATCGGCGGCGATCTGAGCCATGAATTCATCATCCTCGCCGAGACCGGCGAATCGGAAGTCTTCTGCCAGAAGGCCTTCATGGACATGGACGTGCCCGGAGAGGATGTCGATTTCGCCGATGACGGCGCCATCGCGGCAATCGTCGATCAATGGACGACGCCCTATGCCGCCACCGATGAGATGCATGACGAGGCCGCCTGGGCTGGCATTTCCGACGGTGACAAGGTCTCGGCGCGCGGCATCGAAGTCGGCCACATCTTCCATTTCGGCACCAAATATTCCGAGCCCCTGGGCGCGACGGTCGCCGGTCCCGACGGCAAGGACGTGCCAGTCTCGATGGGCTCCTACGGCATCGGTCCCTCGCGCCTGATCGGCGCGATCATCGAGGCCTCCCATGACAATGATGGCATCATCTGGCCGAAAAGCGTTGCGCCCTTCGGCGCGGTGATCGTCAACATGAAGCCCGGCGATGCGGACTGCGACGACTGGTCGGAACGTGCCTATGGCGCCCTTGCCAAGGCCGGGGTCGACCCGCTTCTGGACGACACGGACCAGCGGCCAGGCGCAAAGTTCGCCACCGCCGATCTGATCGGCATGCCCTGGCAGATCGTCATCGGTCCGCGCGGCGTCAAATCCGGTCTCGTCGAACTCAAGGACCGCGCGACCGGCGAAAAACACGAACTCGATCTCGACGCCGCCATCGCGCGGGTTGCGGAGGCCTGATCGCGGTGAGCGCCGAAACGCAGGAAGCGATGGACGCAGCGACGGTCGGCAACGGCCGCACGGACGGGTCCGCCGGCCCGTTCTCCGCCTTCGAGCGCATGATCGCCTGGCGCTATCTGCGGCCCCGCAAGAAAGAGGCGGCGGTCTCGATCGTCACCATCATCTCGCTGGTCGGCGTGACGCTCGGCGTTGCCGCTTTGATCATCGTCATGGCGGTGATGAACGGCTTCCGCGCCGAACTGCTGGACCGCATTCTGGGGCTGAACGGCCATGTCATCGTCCAGCCGATCGAACGCCCGCTGGACGATTATGACGCTGTCGCCGAACGCATCACTGCCGTCGACGGCGTCACGCTGGCGGTGCCGTTGATCGAAGGGCAGACGCTGGCATCGGGCAATGTCGGCGCCGGCACGGGCGCTCTGGTGCGCGGCGTGCGCGCCGAAGACTTTTCGCGCCTTGAATCCATTTCAGGCAATCTGACCGAAGGATCGCTGGTGCCGTTCGCCGCCGGCGAGGGCGTCGTCATCGGCATTCGCATGGCGCGCAATCTTGGCCTGATCGCCGGCGATCGGATCACGCTCGTCTCGCCCGAAGGCGATGTCACGCCCTTTGGCACCACGCCGCGCGTCAAATCCTATCCGGTCGCGGCCATCTTCGAGATGGGCATGAGCGAATATGACGGGTCGATCATCTTCATGCCGTTCGAGGAAGCCCAGCTCTATTTCAATTCCGAGGGCGTGGCGCAGCTGATCGAAGTGTTCATCGACGATCCTGACGCGGTCGATGTCTATCGCCAACAGATCGAGGAGGCCGGCAACCGGCCGATGTTCCTGGTCGATTGGCGCCAGCGCAATTCGGCCTTCTTCTCGGCGCTGGTGATCGAGCGCAACGCCATGTTCCTCATCCTGTCGATCGTCGTCCTGGTCGCTTCGCTCAACATCATCTCGAGCCTCATCATGCTGGTGAAGGAAAAGGGCAGGGGCATCGCCATCCTGCGCACCATGGGCGCCAGCCAGTCATCGATCCTGCGCATCTTCATCATGGCCGGCACCGGCGTCGGCGTTGTTGGCACCGCCGCGGGCGTGCTTCTCGGCGTCATCCTGTGCTGGAACATCCAGGGCATCCAGCGCTTCATGAACTGGGTATCGGGCGCCGAAGTGTGGGACCCGACCATACGGTTCCTCAGCGAGATACCGGCGCGCATGAACCCCGGCGAGACGCTCGCCGTCATTCTACTGTCGCTGGCTCTTTCCTTCCTCGCCGCGATCATCCCGGCACGCCGCGCCGCCAAGCTCGATCCTGTCGAAGCGCTGAGGTATGAATGATGGCCGATCCGGTGCTGAAGCTGGAGGCCGTTGAACGCGCCTATGAGGAGGCTGGTCATACGCTGGAAGTGCTGCGCGGCGCCGACCTTGCGCTCAAGCCCGGAGAGATGATCGCCCTGGTCGCGCCGTCCGGCGCCGGCAAGTCGACGCTTCTGCACACGGCCGGCCTGCTCGAACGCCCCGATGGCGGCGAAGTCTATCTGTCCGGACAGCCCTGCGGCTCGCTCAGCGACCGGGAACGCACCGCCCGCCGGCGGAACGATATCGGCTATGTCTACCAGTTCCATCACCTGCTGCCGGAGTTCTCGGCGCTCGAAAACGTGATGATCCCGCAGATGATCCGCGGCCTTGCGCGCCACGAAGCCGAAACGCGGGCGCGCGAATTGCTCGACTATATGCGCATCGGCCCGCGCGCCGCGCACCGGCCCGCCGAACTGTCGGGCGGCGAGCAGCAGCGCGTCGCCATTGCCCGCGCCGTCGCCAACGCACCGCTCGTCCTTCTGGCCGATGAGCCGACCGGCAATCTCGATCCCGAGACCTCTTCCTATGTGTTCGAGGCGCTGGAAGCATTGGTCCGCCAGTCCGGACTGGCCGCCCTTTTTGCGACGCACAACCATGACCTGGCGCGCCGCATGGACCGGATCGTCACCATGGATGAGGGCCGGATCGTGCCCTTCGTCGCCGCCTGACCTCCACAGGTCCCTTCACCTTTCGATAACCATCGGACCGCGCCTTCGGGCGCCAGCCAAATTGGGTGCTTTACAAACGACAGAAAAGGGAACATGGTAAGAACATAAAGGGAATAGGAGTGGATAATGCCGGAACTTGCACGCGACTTCGCCGCCTTCTTCTCGATCGCATCCTTCGTGGCAACACTCGCCCTGATGATCGGCTATCTGTGAGCGGAAACCGCCGAAGATCGGGGATTTCGACCCTGCTCTCTGGACTCTCGCCAGCCCGCCAATGACGATGGATCGTCCGCCTCGTGAAGGCACGCGATTCCGCGTGGGGCGCGGCAAGGAGAAGACGGTTTGACACTTCAGGACCCGGCGGGCGGCACCCCGCTCATCGATCCCGGCTTCGTTCACTTACGCGTTCATTCGGCCTATTCGCTGCTCGAAGGCGCACTCAAGCTGCCGCGGATCATCGACTGGGCGAGAGACAATGGCGCACCGGCCATCGCAGTCACCGACACGGCCAATCTGTTCGGCGCGCTGGAATTTGCCCAAAAGGCGTCGGGCGCCGGCGTCCAGCCGATCATCGGCTGCCAATTGCCGATCCGGTTCAACGGCGAGGGTGACGATGAGCGCGGACAGGGCCGGGGCGGCAAGAGCGCCATGGGCGATGCGTCCATCGTGCTGCTGGCGGCCAATGAGACCGGTTATCGCAATCTCGTCGAACTGGTCAGCCGCGCCTATCTCGACCAGGACGATCTCGATTGCGTGCGCATCCATGATGGCTGGCTGACCGAACGGGCCGACGGCATCATCTGCCTGACCGGCGGACCGGCAGGTCCGGTCGGTGCCGCGCTTGCCGACGGGCACGGCAAGCTGGCCGAGCAGCGTCTTGGCACGCTGAAGACACTGCTTGGCGACCGGCTCTATGTGGAACTGCAGCGGCACGGGGACTGGGACCGAACGGTCGAGGCCGGCACGGTCAATCTGGCCTACAGGCACCACCTGCCGCTGGTTGCCACCAATGAGGCGTTCTTCTGGGGGCGCGATGATTTCGATGCCCATGACGCGCTGATCGCCATTGCCGACGGCGCGCTCCTGTCGATGGACGACCGGCGCCGGCTCACACCGGACCATTGGCTCAGGCCCGCCGCCGACATGATCCGGCTTTTTTCCGATCTGCCCGAGGCGACCGCCAACACGGTCGAGATCGCCAAGCGCTGTTCTTGGTTCCCGCGCAAGATCGACCCCATCCTGCCGCGCTTTGCCGCCGTGCCGGACGGTGCGACCGCCGCCGAAGCGGAAAAGGCCGAAGCGGACGAATTGCGCCGCCAGGCGCTTGAAGGGCTGAACGCGCGCCTTGAGCATCAGGGCATGGCCGAGGGTTACAGCCGCGAAGACTATGACGAACGGCTCGACCGCGAACTGTCGATCATCGAGGGGATGAAGTTCCCCGGCTACTTCCTGATCGTCGCCGACTTCATCAAATGGGCGAAAGCCAGGGACATTCCGGTCGGGCCCGGGCGCGGCTCGGGCGCCGGCTCGCTGGTTGCGTGGGCGCTGACGATCACCGACATCGATCCCTTGCGCTTTTCGCTCCTGTTTGAGCGCTTTCTCAACCCCGACCGCGTGTCGATGCCGGACTTCGACATCGACTTCTGCCAGGAACGGCGCGACGAGGTGATCCGCTACGTCCAGGACAAATATGGCCGCGATCAGGTCGCCCAGATCATCACCTTCGGAACGCTGCAGGCGCGCGCGGTCCTGCGCGATGTCGGCCGCGTGCTGGAAATGCCCTATGGCCAGGTGGATCGCCTCTGCAAACTGGTGCCCAACAATCCGGCCAATCCCACAACGCTCGCCAAGGCGATTGAGGGCGAGGCGAAGTTCGCCGAGGAGCGCGAGCGCGAGCCGATCGTCGGCCAGTTGCTCGACATGTCGCTGAAGCTCGAAGGGCTCTATCGGCACGCCTCGACCCATGCGGCGGGCATCGTCATCGGCGACCGGCCCCTGTCGCAGCTTGTCCCGCTTTATCGCGATCCGCGCTCGGACATGCCCGTCACCCAGTTCAACATGAAGTGGGTCGAAGATGCGGGGCTTGTGAAGTTCGACTTCCTCGGCCTGAAGACGCTGACCGTGCTGGAAACAGCGGTCAAGCTGCTCGCCCGACGCGGCGTGACGATCGATTTGTCAGCGCTGCCGCTCGACGACCGGCCAAGCTATGAGATGATGGCGCGCGGCGAAACGGTCGGCGTGTTCCAGGTGGAAAGTCCGGGCATGCGCAAGGCGCTGGTCGGCATGAAACCCGACCGGATCGAGGACATCATCGCGCTGGTCGCGCTCTACCGGCCCGGCCCGATGGACAACATCCCGACCTACAATGCCCGCAAGCATGGCGACGAGGACATCGCCTCGATCCACGAGAAGATCGATCATCTGGTCGAGGAGACGCAAGGGGTCATCGTCTATCAGGAACAGGTGATGGAGATCGCCCAGGTCCTGGCCGGCTATTCGCTCGGTGAAGCCGATCTCTTGCGCCGCGCCATGGGCAAGAAGATCCGCGCCGAGATGGACAAGCAGCGCGTGCGCTTTGTCGATGGCGCGGTCGAGCGCGGCGTCTCCAAGCCGCAGGCCGATTTCATCTTCGATCTGCTGGCCAAGTTCGCCGATTACGGTTTCAACAAGTCGCATGCCGCCGCCTACGCGATGGTCGCCTACCAGACCGCCTATCTGAAGGCCCATTATCCGGTCGAGTTCCTCGCCGCGTCGATGACCTACGACATGGCCAACACCGAAAAGCTCAACGACTTCCGGCGCGACGCGCTGCGGCTCGGCATCGAGGTGACGCCGCCTTCGGTGCAGACGTCGCATCGGCCGTTCGAAGTGGGCGAGAACCGCATCTTCTGGGCGTTGGCCGCCATCAAGGGCGTTGGCGAAGCAGCGGTCGACCACATCGTCGCCGTGCGTCCCGAGGGCGGTTTCGACAGCCTTGAGGATTTCGCCCGCCACGTCGATCCAAGGATCGTCGGCAAGCGCGTCTTCGAAGCGCTGATCGATGCCGGTGCGCTCGACTGTTTCGGCCATGATCGTGCCGCGCTGGCGGCCGGGCTCGAACGGATCATCGGCCTGTCGCAGCGTGTCGCCGAAGAAGCCGCAAGCGGGCAGGGCGATATTTTCGGCGCGATGGAGGCGGTGCAGCCCGAGCGGCTGGCGCTGCCAACGGACGCGCAATGGTCCGACGCTGAAAAGCTGATGCGCGAACTGCGCGCCATCGGCTTTTACTTCTCCGCCCATCCGCTGGACGCCTATCAGCCGATCCTCGAAAAGGGCCGCGTCCAGAGCTACGCGGATTTCGCCATCGCCATCAAGCGCGGGGCGGAAGCGGGCCGCCTGGCGGGCACGGTCGCCGCCCGGCAGGTGCGCCGCACGCGCACCGGCAACAAGATGGGCATCATCACCCTGTCGGACGCCACCGGCCAATATGAGGTGGTGATGTTCTCGGAGATGCTCGACCAGTATGGCGATATGGCCGAAGTGGGAAAGAGCTTCATCCTGACGGTGACGGTGCGCGAACGCGAGGACGGATCGGTCTCGCTGATGCTGACGTCGATGAGCACGCTCGACGAGCAGGCCGGCGCCGATGCGGCCCATGTGCTGCGCGTCTTCATGCGCGATGCGGAGCCGGCAAAGTCCGTGGCGCGCCATCTGCGCCAGAAGGGGCCAAGCCCGGTCTCCCTGATTCTCATCAAGCCCGATGGTGCCGGGGAGGTGGAGATCGAACTGCCGGACCAGTATGCGGTCTCGGGGCCCGTTGCTAGCGCGATCAAGTCGGTGCCGGGCGTGGTCGACGTCGAACTTGTCTGAGCCGTCCATGACCGGGCCGATCCGGTTCGTCACCGAGCGGCTCGACGTGTCGCCGTGGGAGACGCGCCTGGACGATCCCGAGGCGCGACCCGGTTTCGTGGCCGCGCTGGCCGGTCTGCTGACGCCTGATGTCACCCGCCATTTGCCGCCGGTCTGGCAGATCGCATCCGGGTCCGATGATCTCGATGGCTGGATCGCCGCACGGCGTGCCGAAAGCGCGATTGCCGCGGTGCATGAACGCCAGGGCGGCGCGCTGTCCGGCCTTCTGGTGGCGCGGCCGGGTGCCAGCGACGATGCGCTCACGGTCGGCTATCTGTTCGGCACGCGGCATTGGGGACGCGGCTACGCCACCGAACTCGTGCGCGGCCTCATCAGCTGGGCGACCTGCAACGGCTATTCCGTTCTGGAAGCGGGCGTCGTTTCCGAAAACGCGGCGTCGGCGGCTGTGTTGACGAAGACAGGTTTTAAACGGGCCGGCGTCACCGGCGACGGCGTCGATGCCTATCGCCTCGAAATCCCTGCGGCCCGGGACTGACGGCGCCGGTTGGCCTTCCCGATCCGTCGCGCATGTGCCACAGACGGATGATCGAAAAGGAGAGGGCACATGACACAGCTCGGCGGCAAGACTGCCATTGTCACCGGCGCCTCGCGCGGCATCGGCGCGGCAGCCGCGCTCGAACTGGCGAGGGCCGGCATGAACGTCGTCCTTGCGGCGCGATCGACCGACGACATCGAACGGGTCGCGGCGGGCATCGCCGAAGATGGTGGCACGGCGCTGGCCCTTGTCTGCGATGTGGCGCGTTACGGGTCGGTCGAAGCGCTCATCGTACGCACCGTCGAGACCTTTGGCGGCGTCGATCTGCTGGTCAACAATGCGGGCATTATCAATCCCATAGCGCGGCTTTCGGAATCCGATCCTGAAGCTTGGGGCAACGCCGTCGATATCAATCTCAAGGGCGTCTATCACGGCGTCCGCGCGGTCCTGCCGGCCATGCTGGAAAACGGCGCTGGCACCATCATCAACCTGTCTTCGGGCGCAGCCTACGGCCCAATGGAAGGCTGGAGCCACTATTGCGCGACCAAGGCGGCGGTGCTGATGCTGACCCGTGCGGTCGACAAGGAATATCGGGCTCGCGGCATCCGGTCGGTCGGCCTGAGCCCGGGAACGGTGGCAACGCAGATGCAGGTCGACATCAAGGCGTCCGGCATCAACCCCGTCTCGCAGATGGACCCGGCCGATCACGCGCCGCCCGAATGGATCGGTCAGGCCATCGCCTGGCTGGCGGACGAGGGGGCAGACCAATATCTGGGCGATGATCTGCAACTGCGATCCGATCAGGCCGCCCGCGCCGCCATCGGCCTGCCGACCTGAGGCAGTTGCCGTTATCGTGGTCTCAGAAGGCGCCGGGTCGCCGCATCCATCGCCTGCAGAAAACGCGACCGGTCGGCACGGGTGAACGGCGCCGGCCCGCCGATCTGCTCGCCGCCGGCCGTGAGGTCCACCATGATCGCCCGTGTCGCCACCGCCCCGCCGATGGAGTTTTCAGTAAAGGCCGTACCCTTGGGCGACAGGACGGCAGCGCCCGCCTCAAGGCATCGCTCCGCCAGAAGGATATCGGCGGTGATAACCAAAGCCCGCTCGTGCGCCTGCTCTGCGATCCAGTCATCGGCGGCGTCGAACCCGTCCGAGACGATGACGCGGCTGATCAGCGGGTCGTCCGGGATGCGGATGAAGCTGTTGGCGACGATGGTCACAGCCACGCCATAGCGTTCTGCGACGCGGTAAACCTCGTCCTTGACCGGACAGGCATCGGCATCGACCAGAATGGCGGGCGCGGACGGCTCGGGTTGGGCGGGGCTCATATGCGTCTTGTCGCGCGCCAGCCGCACCGACGCAACAACGCCGATACGGATCAATCGGTTGTTTCGATAAAGCCGCGCAGGCTGAAGCCGATGCCCGTGACCGCTGCGCCATTGCTGGTTTCGACCCAGATCGTGCCGCCGCGCGCCACCAGCAATTGCCGCAAGCCGGTGATCACCGCTGCGAACCGCCCGGTTGCCGGGCGTTGTGCATCGGCCGCCGCGTCCGGACCATGGCCGAGCACCATGATGCGCAGGGTCGCCGGATCGGATTGCTCCATCGAAATGTCGATCCGGGCCGGCTGTTCGGCACCATCGGAAAGGTGGGCCATCAGCGCCGCGCGCAGGACGATGTTCAGCACCGCCCCATCGGCGCGCACATAACCGGTCGGGTAGCGCACATCGCATTCGCCCAGCGGATCGAGAATGGACAGAAGGTCGCCGCAAAGCCGATCGATCTGCGAACTTGTCATCGACCAGGCATCGTCATGGGCGCCAAGGCAGCGTTCGACCACCGTGTCGATTTCCGCGATCGAGCGGGCAACGACACCTTCCAGCCGGTCGATCAGTGCCAGCTTGCCGTCTCCGAGATCGGAAAAGCCATCCTTGAGCTGCTGCGTGATCGACTGGAGTTCGCGCAAGGGCAGACCCATATCCTGTGCGGTGGTCGATGACAGGAAACGGATTTCGGCAATGCGGTCAATGATTTCGCCATGCCGCTGGGCGAGCGAGATCTGGCTCGATTTTTGGTTGGTGATGTCGGCGGCGATGCCGACGATCATGTAGACCTTGCCGTCTGCGTCGAGCATTGGCGTCAGCGTCGTCTGCCACCAGCGTTCGCCGGTGCCCAGATTGAGGAATTCCTCATAGGTGTGGTCCGCCTTGGTGTCGACGCAGTACTGGTAGTTGGCGGCGATCTGGCTGGCCATGCGCGGCGGCAGCAACTCCTCCAGCGTCTTGCCCTTGACCGCATCGGACGACATGCCGGTCGCCTGCTCATGGGCCCTGTTCAGTTTGAGCAGGCGGAACGTTGCCTCCTCCTCGACGCCGACGAGGAAGACGGGTGAGCCGACGGCATCGATCAGCGAGAGCAATGCCGGCGAGCCGGTCATTGCCATAAGTTGTTCGGTCATGGGTGTGCCCCCTGAAATGCACACGTTTGCAGATATGCTCTTTCAACGTTCGCGCGACGGGTTAACAAATGGTTAATGCGAGCCATGCGGCGGTCGAATTCGGACATTTGGCGCTCACAATGCGGTGAAAAGCGCAAATATCTGGAATTGTTTGATTTTTCTGCGCCCAAAATGCACTTTTTCTGACCTTGGGGAAGCCGGCCGCCGGACCGCCGATTCCTCGGGGCCGATTTGGCGACAAAGCGATGCCGTGATCAGCCGTCGCGCTGCGGACGGCCGCGATGACCGGTGCCGAACGTGTAGCCGGTTTCCACGGCACGATCGCCGAACTTGCCGCGCAGCGTGTCGATCGCCCGCTCGGCCTTGGCGCGCCGCGTCGCGTCCACGTCGACCAGATCGTCCGGATCGGCCAGCGCCGGATGGGCAAAGTCCGCCACGCCGACGCCCAAAAGCCGGTACTGGGTGCCGTCCAGTTCCTTTTCCAGAAGCGGCAGCGCTGCGCGGAAGATGCGGTCGGCGAGCTGCGTCGGATCGGCAAGCTGCCGGTTGCGCGTCTTGGACCGGAAATCGCGATCCTTGAGCTTCAGCGTCACCGTCTTGCCGGCAAGCCCCTTGGCCTTGAGGCGCGCCGAGACCTTTTCGGTGAGCGACCGCAAAACGGGGACCAGCGTCGCCGCGTCCCCATGATCGTCATTGAATGTCGTCTCGTGGCTGATCGACTTGGCGCCGCCGCGCGGCTCCACATGGCGTGTATCCTGGCCACGCGACAGGTGATAGAGCCGCCGGCCCATCACGCCGTAGCGTTTCATCAGCGCGGTCTCGTCCATCGACTGCAACTGGCCGATCCGGGTAATGCCGTCCTTTTCCAGCGTCGCGGCGAAGGCCTTGCCGACGCCCCAGATCAGTGTCACCTTCTGGCGGGCAAGAAATTCGAGCGCCTCGGCCTCGCCGATCACCGAAAAGCCGCGCGGTTTTTCAAGGTCCGAGGCGACCTTGGCGAGGAACTTGCAATAGGAAAGGCCGACCGACACCGAGATGCCGATCTCTTTCTCGACCCGTTTGGCGAACCGGGCCAGCGTGCGTGCCGGCGTGTCCCTGTGCAGCCGCTCCGTACCGGTCAGGTCGAGAAACGCCTCGTCGATCGAGAGCGGTTCAACCAGCGGCGTCAGTTCCTCCATCATCGCCCGCACCTGCCGGCCGACGGCGGCATATTTTTTCATGTCCGGCTTGATCACCACAGCGTCGGGACACGCTTTGAGCGCCTTGAACATCGGCATGGCGGACCTCACGCCATGGATGCGGGCAATGTAGCAGGCCGTTGAAACGACTCCTCTTTTGCCGCCGCCGATGATGACCGGCTGGTCGCGCAGTTCCGGCCGGTCGCGCTTCTCAACGGCTGCGTAGAAGGCGTCGCAATCCACATGGGCGATCGACAGGCCGGCAAGCTCGTCATGGCGCGCCATGCGTGGACTGCCGCATGCCAGACAGCGGCGCTCCGCGCCGGTCGCCGGCGTGAGGCAATCGCGACAGAACGCGCCTGACAGGTCCGCTTCATTCATGGTTCGAACATAGCACGAACGCCAGTTTTGGGCGAAGGCCCGTCCGCGATCAGACGAAATCGCCGGGGCCGGGCACCGCGCCGCCCGAAAGCCGTTGGCCGGCGGCCTGAACGTGCGCCGGCTCCAGCCCGTTATCGTCGCAAAAGCGCATCAGCGTCGGCTCGTGGGCGAGGATGAAATCGAGAACGCCGGTCAGAAAACCCGGTTCGGTCGCCGCCTGCCGGATCTGCGCCGGCTCGATGCCGCTGAGCGCGCAGAACCGGCTCATCATTTCGCCATCGGCGGCAATCCAGGACAGGGCCGCGATGGCGACCGATTGCGCGTCCGCATTCATCGGGTCTGAGCGTTCGGTTGCCGCACCCTGCCGTTTTGTCATCGCCGCCTTCGCTCTTTTTCAATCATCTGGCGCTATAGCCAAACGCGGACAAGCCCGGGCACAATGACGCAGCAAGGCGATTCTCGCGCCGCCCGGCCGCCGAGTGGGGATGGACATGGCCAAGACCGTCATGATCGTAGAAGACAATGAGCTCAATATGAAGCTCTTCCGCGACATCATCGAGGCCAGCGGCTACGAGACCGTGCGCACGCGCAACGGCCTTGAGGCGCTCGATCTGGCGCGGGCCCATCGGCCCGACCTGATCCTGATGGACATCCAGTTGCCCGAAGTGTCGGGTCTCGAGGTCACCAAATGGCTGAAGGCCGATGACGATTTGCACATCATTCCTGTGATCGCGGTGACTGCATTCGCCATGAAGGGCGACGAGGAACGCATCCGCCAGGGCGGCTGCGAGGGCTATATGTCCAAACCCATTTCGGTTCCTAAGTTTATCGAAACGATTAAGTCCTATCTTGGCGAGGCTTGAGCGCGCCGCGCTCGCCCGTTCGGGATGGATGACACATGACCGCACGCATTCTCGTCGTCGACGACAACCAGCTCAATCTGGACCTTCTGAACGCGCGCCTGACGATGGAATATTACGAGGTGCTGACGGCGATGAACGGCGCCGAGGCGCTGGACACGCTCGAGCGCGAGAACATCGACATCGTCCTCCTGGACGTCATGATGCCCGGCATTGACGGGTTCGAGGTCTGCCAGCGGATCAAGGCCAATCCGGCGACGATGGACATTCCGGTCGTCATGGTCACCGCGCTCGACCAGATGGAAGACCGGGTGCGCGGCCTTCAGGCTGGCGCCGACGATTTTCTGACCAAGCCGGTCAACGAGATGCAGCTTCTGGCTCGCGTCAAGAGCCTGGTGCGCCTGAAGATGCTGACCGACGAGCTGCGCCTGCGCGCGCACACAACGCGCGACATCGCGATCGAGGAACTGCTGCGCAATCAGGGCAAGGCCGGCCACGAGCCTGCCGAGGTGCTGCTGATTGACGAGCGCATCTCGGTCTTCGAGCGGTTTTCCGGAATCATGCGCGGTGCGGCCCGGCTGCACCATGTCAACGACCCCAAGGCGGGTGTTCAGGCGGCCGCCGAAGGCCGGTTCGACTGCGCAATCATATCCGCCGACTTTTCCGATTTCGATCCGCTGCGCGTCATTTCCCAGCTTCGCTCGCTTGACCGGACACGCTTCCTGCCGATCATCCTGTCCAGCGATATAGAGAACGACACGCTGATTGCCCGCGCGCTCGAACTGGGCGTCAACGATTATGTGGTCCGGCCGGTCGATCCCAACGAGTTCGTCGCGCGCCTGAAGACGCAGGTGCGCCGCAAGGCCTATCATGACGGGCTGCGGTCCAACGTTGCCGAATCGATTGAACTGGCGGTCACCGACGGTCTGACCGGCCTGCACAATCGCCGCTATCTGGACACCCACCTGGAAACGCTCGTGGAACGGGCGCACAAGCGCGGCCGCGCTTTGTCGCTTCTGATCACCGACATCGACCATTTCAAGGCGGTCAACGACACCCATGGCCATGACGGGGGCGATGAGGTGCTGCGCGAGTTCGCGCGCCGGCTGCGCAACCAGGTGCGCGGCATGGACCTGGTGTGCCGCTATGGCGGCGAGGAGTTCGTCATCGTCATGCCGGACACGCCGGCGCTGATGGCCGCCGAGATCGCCGAGCGGCTGCGGTTCGACATCGCGGATACGCCATTCGGGCTGGGCGAGGGCGGCATGGAAATCGCGGTGACGGCATCGCTCGGGGTCGCGACGCTCGACAGCGATGCCGGCGAAACCGCGGCGAACCTGATCAAGAAGGCCGACACCGCGCTCTACGAGGCCAAGGCCGGCGGCCGCAACCGGGTCGTGGCCAAGGCCGCCTGACGCGCACGGGGTTTTCCATCATGGCCCAAGCAAAACCGCCGGGGCAGCGCCGCCGGCGGTTCGCGTGATGCCGCAAGGGCCGATCGGTGAAGGCGGGCGCCTTACTTGATCTTGGCTTCCTTGAACTCGACGTGCTTTTTGGCGACCGGGTCGTACTTCCGCTTGACCATCTTCTCGGTCATGGTGCGGCTGTTCTTCTTGGTCACGTAGTAAAAGCCCGTATCGGCTGTCGATTGCAGCTTGATCTTGATGGTTGTGGCCTTGGCCATGGTCGATGCGCCTTGTGATCGGTACGGTACGGTCGGACAAAAAATAGCCGGCGCGCGCAAAGGGCCGCTCCGGCGTTGCGATGCAGATGACCCATCGGGCCCGGAAAGTCAAGCGCTTGTCCCGGTCAGGGGAACCAGCCGGTCGCCGGATATTCGATGATGCGCCGGCCGTTGCGCACCCGGTAACACGGCACCGGCGGATCGGTTGCGAGCGGCGGATCGTCGGCCAGCCGCGCGGTCGCGATGCGCATCACTTCGGCTGTGATCGCATGCAGCCGTTCACCGTGATCCGTGTCGGCGCGGTACCAGCCGATCGCCGACAGTTCGCCGTCTGTTCCTTCGAACCGCACCTGGCCGCGGTCGACGACGGCGAGGAAGAAGCGGGTGTCGTAGCGGCGCACCTGGCCGGGCGGCGTGATCGCCCGCGCAATGTAGCGCAGCGGCGTCAAAAGGGCCCTGCTTTCAAGAACAAGACCGGTTTCCTCCCCGGTCTCGCGCATCGCGCAGGCGGCAAAGGCGGTGGCGCGGCTGTCGCTCGCGCCGGTGCCCAGTTCGTTGCGAAGCCAGGCCATGTCGGCATCGGGGACGACCGGCGGAACGGGTAAATGGCTGTCGGCCTTTTCCACCCGTCCGCCCGGAAAGACACGGTTGTGCGCCATGAAGACGTGTCCGCCCGATCGCTCGCCCATCAAGAACGCCGGTGCGCCATCCGAAAGGTCCGCCAGAAGCAGCGAAGCGGCGTTGCGCGGACGAAGATGGGGACGGCCGGACATGCGTGCCTTCAGCCGTGCTGTGCCGGATCGATGTCGGGATCGGCGACACCGTCCTCGGTGCCGCCGAATCCGTGCATCCGGTTGGCCCATTGGAGGCCGATCACCGCACCCTTGATCGGCGGGATCAGCGCGAACGCCAGGATCAGGGTGAGGGGAATCCAGACCGCAAAATGCAGCCAGGAAGGCCAGTCGGTGACCCGTTCGACCATCAGAAAGCCCGCAACGACGACATGGCCGACGATGAAGACGTTCAGATAGGCGGGCAGATCGTCGGCGCGATGATGATGCATGGCCTCGCCGCAGGTCGAACACGCATCGACGGATTTGGCATAGGAAGCAAACAGCGCGCCCTCGCCGCATTGCGGGCAGCGGGATTTGAGGCCGCGCCCGATGGCGCGCCACAGCGGCCGCCGCGGCTCGTGTCCGGTGCCGCCGAAAATGTGCGTGTCCATCGTCTGGCTCATCTGGTGTCCGAAGCTCCTATCGGCGTCTGCGGCCCCGGTTGCCGGCCTTGCGCGCCATCTGCTTGCCGCGTCCCTTGTGGCGCGATGTCATCGACATGCCCAGATCGCGCGGTTCGCTCTCCATGTCAAAGCGGATCGCGCCCGCCATCGCCTGCACTTCGGCCAGCCGCACCTCGACGGGATCGCCCAACCGGTAGCCGGCGCCGGTGCGTTCGCCGACCATGGCGTGCAGCGCCTCGTCATGGCGATAATAGTCCTCGCCCAGTTTCGAGGCGGGAATGAACCCGTCCGCGCCGAGCCCGTCAAGGGTGACGAAGAGGCCCGCGCCCGCCATGCCGGAGACGCGCGCATCGAACGTGTCGCCGACACGGTCGGCCAGATGTTCGGCGATCAGCCGGTCGACCGTGTCGCGCTCCGCACTGACCGCGCGGCGCTCGGCCGACGAGATAAGGCCGGCGATCTCGCGCAGCCGGTCGATCTCCATTTCGGGCAGTTCGTCGCCGCCATCGCCAAGGCCCAACGCCCCGATCAGCGCGCGGTGCACGATCAGGTCCGCATAGCGCCGGATTGGTGAGGTGAAATGGGCATAGCGTTTCAGGTTCAGGCCGAAATGGCCGATATTGTCTGGCGAATATTCCGCCTGGCTCTGCGAGCGCAGCACCACGCCATGCACCAGCGGCGAATGATCGGTGTCCTCGACCCGCGAAAGGATCGCGTTGAAGGCGGACGGCCGCAATTGCGCGCCGCGGGCCAGCGGAATGTCGAGCGTCTTGAGGAACTCGCGCAGCGCCTCCTGCTTGGCGAGCGCAGGCGCGTCATGGATGCGGAAGACCAGCGCCTGCTTCTTCTTTTCCAGCGTTTCTGCGGCCGCGACATTGGCCTGGATCATGCACTCTTCGATCAGCTTGTGCGCATCGAGCCGGGGCGGGACCACCACCTTGTCGACCGTGCCGTCCTCAGCCAAAAGGATCTTGCGTTCGGGAATGTCCAGTTCGAGCGGCTCGCGGTTTCGCCTGCCTTTCAGCAGGCACGCATAGGCGGCCCAGAGCGGTTTGAGGATCGTGTCCAGGACCGGTTTGGCGATGGCGTCCGGCGCGCCGTCGATGGCCTGCTGCGCCTGTTCGTAGGAGAGTTTGGCGTGGCTCCGCATCATGATGCGGTGGAAGGA
>JANSXT010000012.1 GCA_024742765.1 Phyllobacteriaceae bacterium
GAAGTCGCCGAAGAACTTGGTGATCGCCGCCGTCAGCGACGTCTTGCCATGGTCAACGTGACCAATCGTGCCAATGTTCACATGCGGCTTGTTGCGCTCAAACTTTTCCTTGGCCATTTTCGGTGTCCTGTCCGTCCATTTGTGCGGGCTTTGCCCCTATACGAGCGCGGCACATAAGGGTTTGACACCGATGGTGCAAGTGGATTGACGCATCGGTGCCACGCGACCGCAGATGTTCGGGCTCACCGGCCCGCCAGCACCGACCGATAGATGTCGAAATAGCGCTGCGCCATCCGCTCGCCGGTCAGCTCATCGTCGAACCGTTTGCGGGCAGCCCTGCCGAACCGCGCCGCATCGCCCTTTTCGTCGGTCAGGGCGACGATGGCCGCGCACAGCGCATCGATATTGCCTGGCGGGACGACCAGTCCGGTGACGCCGTCCAGATTGACGAAGGTGGTGCCCGATCCGATGGCGCACGATATCATCGGCTTGCCCATCATGGCGGCTTCGACCAGGCTGACGCCATAGGCCTCGGCCCGGTTGATCGAGGGCAGCGCGAATACGGCGCACTGGCGCAAGAGTGCCATTTTCTCGCCCTCGCTGGCGTCTCGGATCAGATGGACATTGTGCGCCTGGCTGTCGCGGATCTCGTCTTCCAGCGCCGCGGCGCGCGGACCGGCCGACGCCAGCACGATCCGGAACGGAAGCTTGCCAGCCGCGGCAATCAACGTGCCGAACCCCTTATAATGGCGGTTGACCCCCACCGAGAGCACGAAGGGCTCCGGCTGCGCCAAGATCGGCCGGATGCGGTCGGTTGTCTCGGCGGGCGGATAAAGATGTTCGGTTATGCCCAGCGGCACGACGGCCGGATCGAATTCGCTTAGATCGGGGCTGGTGTCGACATAGTTCTGCGAGGTCGCGACGACCCGCGCCGCTCGGTTCAGGAACGCCCGCATCAGCGGACGGTAGACCCGCAACAACATGCCCTGACGCACGATGTCGGAATGGTAGGTGACGACATAGGGCTTGGCGATCCGGCGGGCCAGATGCGCCAGATCGGCGAACGGCCAGGGAAAGTGATAGTGTAGCAGATCATAGTCCGCAGCGAGCTTCGGAAACCGGCCCATGAAATCGGCGGAAAAGCCCGTCGCGGCCAGTTCGAAGTCTCGGGCGAACCGATGCAGCCTGTGATGGGCCACCGGCTGGACCCTGTCTGTGACCGGTCTGGGCGCGAGCGCGGCGACCTCGGCGGTCACGCCGGTCGCGGGCGCGTTTTCGCACAGTTCCCAGATCACCCGTTCGACGCCACCGGACGTCTCGGGCAAATATGTCTTGAAGACGTGCAGGACACGCATGATCAGCGCACCCGGTCGACGGAGGGCACAACCGGGTCGCCTCCCGTCAAGGGACTTGTGCCGGTGGGATAAGTTTCACCGGTCCGCCGGTCGCAAAACCGCTCGCATGATAGTCCTCGCAGCGGCCTGACGTGCGGGTGCATGCCCGACCCGACGCCGGCGCCGCAAGCCGGCTTCCGCGCGCCCCTTTGCAGGGTTTTCGGGCGTTTCAGGGCGAATGGCTGGCGGGCGATCATGATGATGCAAGGCTTAAAGATGCGGGGCCGGACCGCTCTAGTCGAACAACAGGGCGGCTGGCAAGGCGGGCGTTCGCTGACCGGTTGCCGGCGCGATTTATCCCACGCGCCCGGGCCGCCCCTATCGTTGGCCGCAAAAGGAGACGGCCATGAGCGAGACCACCGCCCGACACCAGCTTCCCTACATCATGCCCAATCAGGCGCAGAGCCATGTAACGCACAATGAGGCGCTGCGTCGGCTCGATGCGATGGTGCACATCTCGGTTGCCTCGCGGTCACTGCCGGCTCCACCGCCCGGGCCCGCCGCGGGCGAAGCCTATCTGGTGCCCGAGGCGGGCGCGAGCGGCGCGTTTGCCGGCCATGAGGAGGAATTGGCCACCTTTCAGGACGGCACCTGGTTCTTCGTGCGTCCCGGCCCGGGCTGGGTCGTCCATGTCGAGGATGAGGCGCTGCTTCTTGTGCATCTGGTCGACGGATGGAAGGCGTTCGTCTCGGCCGACACGATGCTCGCCGAAACGCTCGGGATCAACACCATGGCCGACGAAACAAACCGTTTCGCGCTGAAATCCGATGCCGCCCTGTTCAGCCATGCTGCTGAAACCGGCGGGTCCGGCGACATGCGGCTCAAGCTGAACAGGCAGACATCCAGCAGCACCGCATCGCTCCTGTTCCAGTCGGCGTGGTCCGGGCGTGCCGAGATGGGCCTTGCCGGCGATGACAAGTGGCGGTTGAAGGTCAGCGCCGACGGCGGTTCCTGGGCCGATGCGCTGATCGTCGACGGGTCGACCGGCCGGGTCGGCGTCGGCATCGCCGCGCCGACGGCCTTGCTGGATGTGGGCGGCACGGTCCGCATGGGCAATTACACGCAGGCCGCCCTGCCCGACCCGGTCGCCTCGGGCAGCGGGGCGATGGCCTGCGTCGTGGACGCCGCCGCCGGCCCGGTCGCCGCCTTCAGCGACGGCGCCACCTGGCATGCGCTGCCCAAGACCGGATTTGAACGCATCCATGCGCGGATTTCGCCGGGGACACTCACGCCGCTGGTGTCCGACCAGGCCAAGCTTGATTTCACCACGGTCCACGCCAATCAGGGCGGCGGCTGGAACACCGCAACCAGCAGCTTCACCGCGCCGCGCCCGGGCATCTACCAGATCAACGCCACCGTGCGCTATGACAGCCTACCGCAAGGCGGCCATACACGCCTTTTCGTCGCGCGCAACGGCAACGAGGAGGCATGGCAACTCGGCCATGTTGTGGTCGGCGACGCCGCCAGCAACGATTTTCAGTCGCTGACGATCTGTTCGGCGCTGGACCTTGCCCAGGGCGATGTCGTCACCATCCATGGCGGCCATGCCGCCGGCGGCGGAAACCTCCATCAGGAAAGCCAGGTATCGATCTGCCTTCTGGCGTGAAAGCGTCCACCGTCCCGGGCAGTTCTACCCATCATCCTTGCCGCTGACGCCGGCCTGTTCGAAGGTCGCCATGCCCGAATGGCACTGCGCGGCCGCCTTGACGATCCCCGCCGCAAGCGCCGCGCCTGTCCCCTCGCCCAGCCGCATGCCCAGATCGAGCAGCGGCGTCTTGCCGAGCCGCGCAACCGCTGCGCGGTGGCCCGGTTCCGCCGACACATGGCCCATCAGGCAATGATCGAGCGCGGCGGGGTTTGCCGCATGCAGGACCGCCGCCGCGCTCGTTGCCACGAACCCGTCAATGATGACCGGAATGCGCTCGACCCGCGCGGCGAGGATCGCGCCGGCCATTGCCGCGATTTCGCGGCCGCCGAGCCGCCGCAGGACCTCCAGCGGATCGCCCAGATGCGCCTTGTGCAGAGCCACCGCGCGCGCCACCGCATCGGCCTTGCGCGCAATGCCCGCCTCGTCGGCCCCGGTGCCCGGCCCCACCCAATCGGCTGCCTCGCCGCCATAAAGCCCGTGGAAGATGGCGGCAGCCACGGTCGTGTTGCCGATTCCCATCTCGCCGATGCACAAGAGGTCGGTTCCACCGGCGATCGCCTCCATGCCAAACGCCATGGTCGCCGCGCAGGTGCGCTCGTCCATCGCCGCATGCTGCGTGATGTCGGCGGTCGGCATGTCGAGCGCCAGATCGAACACTTTCAGCCCCAGATCGTGGGTGATGCAGATCTGGTTGATCGCCGCGCCGCCGGCGGCGAAGTTCTCGACCATCTGCGCGGTCACCGATGCGGGAAAGGGCGATACGCCCTGCGCCGTGACGCCGTGATTGCCGGCAAAGACCGCAACCAGGGGCCGCGTCACCGCCGGCGGGCGGCTCGTCCATGCCGCAAGCCATTCGGCGATCTCTTCGAGGCGTCCCAGCGCGCCGGCCGGCTTGGTCAGCGTCGCGTCGCGCGCCCGCACGGCGGCGGCGGCCTCCTCGGCGGGGCCCGGCAGATTGGTCAGAAGCGCGCGGAAATCGTCAAACGGCAGTCCGGTGGTCAAGTCGTTTCTCCTGCAGGATGGATTGCCGCGACGGCGGCGGCCGGTTTTCGGGGCGCACTTGGCCTGCCGGGCACTGCGATGTAAAGCGGCAAGCATGCCCCATTGTCACAAAACGTCGGAACGGGCGCGATGACGCCGGCATCGGTCATGCGTGCGCTCGGCTTTTTGACCCGCCTGCCGGTGCCGGCGCGCTTCTTTGAAGCGGGCGACGACGGGCTTTCACACGATGCGGGCGCGTTCGCCCTCGCCGGCATTTTGATCGCCTTGCCCGGTGCCGCGCTTGTGCTGATCGGCGCCATCGCCGGTGCGCCGCCCTTGGTGACCGCGACCATCACGGTCTTTGCCACGGTCGTCCTGACCGGCGCCCTGCATGAAGACGGGCTGGCCGACACGGCGGACGGATTTGGCGGCGGCGCAACACCGGAACGGCGCCTTGAGATCATGCGCGATTCGGCCATCGGCACCTATGGCGTGCTGGCGGTGGTCGGATCGGTCCTGCTTCAGGTCAGCGCGCTTGCCGCGCTTGCGGACACGGGCGCCATGCAAGCCGCCCTCGCGTTCATTGCCGCGCACACCGCCTCGCGCGCCGCCATGGTCTGGCATTGGTCAAAAACGTCGCCGGCGCGCAGCGATGGCGTCGCCGCCGGGTCGGGACAACCCAGCACGATGGCCGTGAACGCAGGTCTGATCAGCGCCGGGATCGTCCTCGCATTGGCCGCGATCCTCGCAACCGGCCTTGTCGTCACGGTTTTGGCTGCGATTGCCGTTTCTGCGGCAACGGCCGGCTTCTCGCGGCTCGCCAGGCACGCGATCGGTGGGCACACCGGCGACACGATCGGCGCGAGCGAACAAATTGCGCGCGCGGTGATGTTCGTCGGCCTTGCAATGGCCGGCTGAACGCCCAGATCAAGGTCATCGAAACCGGAAGCGCCGATGTCCGACGCCATTCAATCGCCCTGTATCCTGGTCTGTTCCATCGACATGGCGACCGGCTTTTGCCATGGCTGCGGCCGCACGCGCGACGAAATCGGCGCCTGGACGCTCTATTCGGCCGAAGAACGCCGGCGCATCATGGAGACGCTGCCCGCGCGCATCGACACGATCGAGAAAAAGCCGCGCCGCGAAACCCGGCGCCAGCGGATGGCGCGGCTACGGGATCAGGGCGAAGGCTGACCGCCGATGTTCTTCATCGTTCTTGCCATCATCGCCGGCGCGCTCATTGTCCTGTTCGTGGCGGGCGACACCACCGCGATCGCCGGCATGAGCGGCGACCAGTTCGCCTCGCTCGTCTTTCTGGGCCTGATCGGCACGACGCTGGCCGCCAGCATTCTTGCCGGCCGCCAGCGCGCGGGCGACCTGCTTCGGCAGATCGCCATCTGGGTCGCGATTATCCTGGCGCTGGTCGCCGGCTATGAATACCGGTTCGAGCTGCAGGATGCGGCAAGCCGTATCAGCGCCGGCCTTGTGCCCGGCTCGGCGCGCACTGCGACCGCCGAAGACGGCAGCCGCACCGTCACGATCAGCCGCAACCAACGCCATTTCGCAACCAGTGCCGACGTCAACGGCCAGACGCTCCGCTTCATTGTCGACACGGGCGCATCATCGATCGTGCTGACCCATGACGATGCCGCCCGGGCAGGTTTCGACACGGACGCGCTACGCTATGTGGTGCCGGTGATGACGGCCAACGGCGCCACCCGCGCCGCGCCGGTGACGATCGACCGGATCGCCATTGGTGGCATTGAGCGCACCGGCCTTTCGGCGCTCGTCGCCGAGGACGGCCAATTGTTCGAAAACCTACTGGGCATGAATTTTCTGGACACGCTGGCCGGCTTCGAAGTGACCGGAAACCGGCTCTTGCTGCGCGATTAAGGCCTCATCCGGCCAAGACGCTGACCATGAAGCGCGCTGAAACCAGCAGCATGAACAGCCCGAACCCCAGTTCGAGCTGGCGCTTGTCGAGCCGGTGCGCAGCGCGCACGCCGAGCGGCGCTGCGACCAGCGTGACCGGAATGATGATCGCAACGGCGATCCAGTTCACATAGCCGGTCGACAGGGCGGGCAGGCCCGGCGCTGCCCAGCCGGCCCAGATCGCGCCCATAACGCCCGGAATGGAGATCAGGACGCCGACCCCGGCAGACGTCGCGACCGCCTGATGGATAGGCCGTCCGTACATGGTCATGAACGTGTTCGTGAGAATGCCGCCGCCAATCCCCATCAGTGTCGACAGAAAGCCGATGACGAGCCCGGAAGAAAACCGCCCGGCCCGGCCCGGCAGATCGTCGGCAAGGCGCCAGCGATCCCGCCCGAACAACAGCTTGAAGGCGACCAGCAGCGCCAGAATGGCGAAGACAAGCCGCAATCCGCCACTCGAAATCGATGCGAACACCAGCGCGGCGACCAATACACCTGCCGGCACGGCGATCACGTAGCTGCGCAGCAGGTCCATGTCGACGGCGCCGCGCGCCCGGTGCGAAGCGAACGAGCGCAGCGATGTGGGCACGATCACCGCAAGCGAGGTTCCCACCGACAGGTGCATACGCACCGCATCGTCAACGCCCAAAAGCCCGAAGACCTGGAAGAAGACCGGCACGAGGATCGCCCCGCCGCCGATGCCGAACAGGCCGGCGAGCAGCCCTGCCACGGCGCCGGCGCCGGCGAGCGCGATGATCATCGGGGCAATGTCGGCAAATCCGGTCATGGCATGGTGGCGGTTTTGGTCAAAGAGCTCGCCTCATGGCGGGCTTTTGCCGCCGGCGCAAGGACGGTTCGGGCCGCGCCGGTTCGGCTCAGGCGGCGAGCGCGCCGGCATCTTCGACCAGCGACAGCGCCTCGCGCAGCACATCGCCCGTGGCGCCGGGCACGACGGCCCGCTCAGACAGGTGCCGTCGCCACTGCCGCGCGCCCGGGCGCCCGTGGAACAGGCCGACCATGTGCCGGGCGACGTGGCTGGCCCGGCCGCCTTCGGCAACGTGGCGGTCCGTGTGTTCAGCCATTTCGGCGACGATGTGTGCGAGCTCCGGCACCGGAGCCCGGACACCGTAAACGCGTTGATCGACATCGGCCAGGATGCCCGGTGTCTGGTATGCAGCGCGCCCGAGCATGGCGCCATCCATCGCGCCGACATGTTCGACCGCCTGATCCAGATTGGCCAGACCGCCATTTATCCCGATGAAATGGTTCGGAAAATCGCGCTTCAATGCATGCACCAGCGGATAGTCGAGCGGCGGCACGTCACGGTTTTCCTTGGGGCTGAGCCCATCGAGCCAGGCCTTGCGCGCATGCACCCAGAGCGCGTCGGCGCCGGCCTCGACCACGTGCCCGGCCAAGGCCCAGAGCGCATCGCGGGGCTCCTGTTCGTCGACACCGATCCGGCATTTGACGGTGACGGGAACCGGCCCTGCCGCCGCCTTCATGGCCGCCACGCAGCGGGCGACCAGATCGGGCGACCGCATCAGGCAGGCGCCGAACGTGCCCGATTGCACCCGATCGGACGGGCAGCCGACATTGAGATTGATCTCGTCAAAGCCGAGACCGGCACAGATGCGCGCCGCTTCGGCGAGCTTTTCAAGATCGCTGCCACCAAGCTGCACCGCCAGCGGATGCTCGGCCGGATCGAACCGCAACAGGCGGTCGCGCGCGCCATGGATCACCGCATCGGCGACGACCATCTCCGTGTAGAGCAGCGCATGGCGCGTCAACTGCCGGTGAAACAGCCGGCAGTGGCAGTCTGTCCAGTCCATCATGGGGGCAACGGCCAGAATTTTCTCTTTGTTTTTCAGTATTTTATGATACATTTCAACAAGATCAATTCGTGGACGGCGCGCACTGAAATGGACGAAATTGCACGCGTTTGTACCCCGTTTGATCGCTGTGTGCACCCCTGTCGGTCGATCTCTCTTGTCTCAACACGATCTTGACCCATACGGCCGCCGTTCACGGCATCAACGTGGATACTGAGAGCGTTCGCCTTGCTCGTACCGCCCTCGCCCGCCTTGGCCTGGTCGGCCGATCCTTGGAGCGTGACCGTCGACCAACTGAAGACGAAGTCGGCGCCCTGCTCGAATACTTCGATACCAAGACCAACATGATCATCCCCATGGGCCGGATCGTGCGCTTTGCGATCACCCCCGCCATGCGTCAAAAACACGGGCAGGTTTCCGAGGAAGCATGCATGCAGGAACTCGCTGCGTACCAAGCACATTAAACGGACTTGCGTTCAGTAGCTTGTAATGTGATGTCAAAGTCTGCTCTTGGCGGCAAAGCTGCCATAACAGAACGGCAGCTTGGTGGATGCAGCAGTCCTTCGACCAGCGCCCGCTATCGGTCACTGCCGATAGGTCGCGATCTTGAATGCGGCGAAACTGAAGAACAGGCCAAGTGCCCCTTCGATCCAGCGTCGGCTCTTCCGATAGGCGGCAACCACGAGCGTCGTAGAGAACGTGACCGCGTAAAGGACATGAACGGCGAGAGAGAGCAAGGTGGCAGTTACGATTAGGGCAAGGCCGACCCATAGCGGTGCCTCGTTGCCAAGCCCAATTCCGACGATCGCAATCCACTGGAGGGCGGCCTTCGGGTTTGTAAGCTGGATTGCGATGCCTTGCAGATAGAGGTTCCTTCCGCCCGCGGCCTTCGGCTTCTGAAGATGGACGGGTGTCGCCGCTGACCGAAATGCCTTGTATGCCAGCCATAAGAGATATGCGGCCCCGAAAATCTTCAGAAGCGTCACAACGCCGGCATAGGCGGTAATGAGGGCGGTGAGTCCGGCAACCGTAAGCGTGGCCCAGACTGCCGAACCGGACCCGACGCCTAGAGCCAGTCTCACTCCGGCGTGGCGTCCGCGCTCCATCGACGTTCCGATAATGGCGAGTATGTTCGGCCCGATGCTGACAAAGCCAACGGAAAAAATGCCGAGTGCCAGCAGCAAACTGGATAGCTCTGCGCTCATTGGTCCCTTCTGCCGACTTCGTCAAAACTCTAGCAGCTTGCCCAGATCAAAAAAGCTGGCATTGTCTTGGTCCCCTAAAACTGTGCCATTTTTGTGCTGCCAATGGAGGAGCGCGAGATGGCCAGGAAGCGCTGTTCGGATGAGGACTGTCTGTGGTTGCTGCGGGAGATCGAACTTGAGCTGATAGCGGGAGATGACGTGGCCACGTCTGAGCGGCGGACGTGTCGGGTGATCGGCCCGGCGTGGAACTCCCTGCAATACCAGCCGACACCGAGAGATGACGATGCGCTACGTTGGCGCTCATCCGGCTGGCAAAGCATTACGGTCGATATGGCTATCGCAAGGTCACTGAGCTGCTTCACGTGGCGGGCTGGCGGGCCAGTCACAAGAAGATGGAGCGGCTGTGGCGTGAAGGGGGTCTGCAGCTGCCGCACCGGCACAAGAAGCGCGGGCGCCTGTACCACCACGATGCGTCCGTGATCCGGCTGAAGCCGACCCATCCGAACCATGTCTGGACCACCGACTTCGTTCACGACGAGCTCAGTGACGGTCAGAGCAACAAGATGCTGACCATTCTGGATGAGTTCACATGGCAGGCGACGGCGGTGACGATACGCACCAGGATGGGAGCCAACGACGTCCTCGAAGTGCTCTACCCACTCCTGCTGAGGCACGGTTCGCCAGAGCACATCCGATCAGACAATGGCCCGAGTTCGCGGCCGAAGCACTGAAGAACTGGCTTCGACGAGTTGGCGTCAAGCCGATCCGGATCTATCCAGGCTCACCCTCTCAGCGATTGCACGCAATCGCCAGCCGGACGGTGCTTGGGAGAACGGATACAACGAGCGGTTCAATGGGACATTGCAACAGAAGGTCCTCAACGCGGGGTGGTTCACGACAACCGAGCAGGCCCAAATCGTGATCAATCAATGGCTCAGACAGTACAATCACACCCATGCCCAGCTGTCCCCGCGCGCATCGCACCCCAGCCTTTGCTGTTTCAGCTTGACGAACCCGACAGCGGAACAGTGGGGCATTTCATATACCCCTGATCAATCCTGCGCCGCAGCTCATCTGTCTTGCCCTCACCAGAAAAGGGACGCCCATATCGAAGTGGGGCGATACCCCAAGCGGGTGACTGTTCCGACAGGCCGGGGCCGTCCAAGTTCGTCATCAAAAAGAGGAGCGGGTACGGGTCAGCTCCACACCGAGAGCCTGCCATGGATCCATGCGAAAAGCGCATCGCGCAGGCCGCCGCCGGCGCTCGACCGCGACATGTCAGCACTGGTTTTGCCAAGTTCGGCGACCGCGTAGACGCCTCGCCAAGACCGGCTCATGGCAGAGGTCGATGCGAGAAGCCGACCGGCACGACCAACCTATCCCTCATCACGCTTCAACCAAAAGACTGAAGGACCGCCCATGCGCCCCGTGACCCTCGCCGCCACCCAGATGGCTTGCTCGTGGAACAGTGACGAGAACATTGCCAAAGCCGAGCAGTTGGTTCTTGCGGCCGCGGAAAAGGGCGCGCAGATGATCCTTCTTCAGGAGCTGTTCGAGACACCCTATTTCTGCCTCCAGCAGAAACGCGATCATCTGGCTTTGGCGCGGGGAACCGACAAGAGCGCGGTCGTTTCACACTTCAGCGGACTTGCCCGGAAACTGGGTGTCGTGCTGCCGGTCTCCTACTTTGAGCAGGCCGGTCCCGCCCGCTACAATTCGCTGGCGATCATCGACGCCGATGGCACATTGCGCGCCAATTATCGCAAGACCCATATCCCCCAGTCGCCCGGCTATGAGGAAAAGTTCTACTTCAATCCCGGCGATACGGGCTTTGAGGTGGTCGAGACACGGTTCGGGCGTCTCGGCTGCGGCATCTGCTGGGACCAATGGTTCCCCGAGAGCGCGCGGTGCCTGGCGCTGAAGGGCGCCGAAGTCCTGATGTTCCCGACCGCCATCGGCAGCGAGCCCGCCAACCCCTCGCTCGACAGCGCCGGCCATTGGCGCCGGACGATGCAGGGGCACGCGGCCGCCAACATGATCCCGCTGGTCGCGTCAAACCGCGTGGGAGAGGAAAAGGAAGGCGAGACGGCCATGACCTTCTATGGCACCTCGTTCATCGCCGGCTACACCGGCGAGATCCTGGCCGAGGCCAACAGGACGGATGAAGCCTTGATCACCGCCACCGTGGACCTTGACGCGGCCGCCGCCTATCGCGCTGAATGGGGCGTCTTCCGCGATCGCCGTCCATCCATGTACCGCGCACTGCGCACGCTTGACGGGTCTACCGTTTCGGATTGAGCACGGGTGGGCGCGCAGGCCACACCCTGCTGCTCCCAAGAGCGGGTGCGGCTCATCTAACAGCTTTCAGACGCCCGCTTCCGCCGCGCCCAGGGCCGGATCGAGATGGTCTCTCAGGGAATCGCCCAGCAGGTTGAAGCCAACCGCGACCAGCGCAATTGCCCCTCCGGGAAAGACCGCCAGCCACCACGCCGTCGGTTGATGGGTCAGGCTGTCGAAAATCAACGCACCCCATTCCGGCGTCGGCGGTTGGGCGCCCAAACCCAGAAACGAAAGGCCTGAAGCCGCCAGGATGACGAAACCCACATCGGTGGTCGCCTGCACGATCACCAGCGGCCAGACCATCGGCAGGAGCGTCACGAACACGATCCGCGCCGGCGAGGCGCCCATGGCGCGGGCGGCCGCGACAAACTCCTGCTCCTTCAGGGATAAAACCCTGCTGCGGATCAGCCGCGCATACCAGGGCCAGAAAACCGCCGCCAGCGCAATGGTGGTCGGGACCATGCCGCCGCCGAAACTGGCGGCGATCGCCGCGGCCAGGATCAGCGCCGGAAAGGCCAGAAACAGATCGGTCACCCGCATCAGAGTTTCATCGACCAGCCCGCCGACATAGCCGGCAATCAGTCCGATGGCCGTGCCGACGACCGAGGCGACCAGAAGGACTGCGAGCGAGACCGTCAGCGATATCCACGAACCGGCCAGCACCCGGGCCAGCATGTCGCGGCCGATCTTGTCCGTGCCCATCCAGTGCTCGGCCGATGGCGGTTGCAGGCGGGATAAAATGTCCATCTTCAGAGGATCAAAGGTGGTCAGATGGGTGTCGAGAGCAAAGGCGGTGAACGAAGCGATGCCGGCAAGGAGCACGAAGGCGACAATGGAACAGGCGATCGTCGCCTGGCCGGACGATGTGGCAAACCCGCGGACGGCGCCGGCAAAGGCTGCCATCCGGGCGATCGCTGGTCTCCTCCCTGCGGGGCTTGGGTGGACGACGGCGCTCATTTGAGGCTCACCCGGGGGTCCAAGACCGCATAGGACAGATCAACCAGGAAGTTGATCAGCGTGTATGCCAGCGCCACGACCAGCGTAATCGCCATGATAGCGTTGTAGTCGGAGGCCGAGATCGCATTGGCGGTGTATCGGCCCAGCCCCGGCCAGTCGAAGATCAGTTCGATGAACACCGCGCCCGATATCAACAGGCCCAGATTGAGCCCGAAGACCGTGATGATTGGCAGCATCGCATTGCCGAGCGCATGGCGCGCATAGACCTGGAACGGCGATATGCCCTTGGCACGGGCGGTGCGTATGAAGTCCTGCGACAACACTTCGAGCATCGACACGCGAACGACCCTGATGATGATCGCCATCGAGGGAATGGCCAGAACGGCGACCGGCATGATCATGTGCCGCAATGCATCGGCGAACAGATCGAGACGGCCGGCAATCAGGCTGTCGATGGTCATGAAGCCGGTGACGAATTCGGGTGGCACGACGCCGGTGCCCAGCCGGCCGCCGAACGGCAGAAGTCCGAATGTGGCAAAAAAGACCAGTTGGAAGATCAGCGCCAGCCAGAAGTCCGGAACAGACAAGCCGAAAACGGCGGCGCCGCGCACGGCGACATCGGCACTGCGCGCGCTGTAGACCGCGGCGACCGTGCCCAGCGCGACACCCAGCACCACGCTCACGAGCCCGGCAAGAAGTACCAGTTCAAGCGTTGCCGGAAAGAAGGTCAAAATGTCCTCGGCGATCGGGCGCCGGGTGATGATCGACTGCCCGAAATCGCCTTCGAGCACATTGGAGACATAGGTCAGAAACTGCCGATGAACCGGTTCGTCGAGCCCGAGCCGATCGCGGATCGCCGCCACCGCATCCGGGCCGGCGCGCGCACCGGCGATCAAACGCGCCGGGTCGCCGGGCAAGAGCCGGGCAAGCGCGAATGTCATCACGATGACCCCGGCGATCAGGATCAGCGTGGCGATAAGGCGCCTGACAATGAACTGCGCCACGCCGAACTCCCCGATCAGCCCTTGCGGTGCATGTTGTAGAAGTCGAGCGTCGCTACATAGATCGGATTGTTGTCGGGGGCCACAATGTCATTGCGCATGATGAACTGGGTACGCTCCTGCTGGATCGGCAGCCATGCGGGGTCTTCCACGGTCAAGATCTCGGCAAGACGCTGGACCTTGGCCGCGTTCGCTTCATCGATCGGCTGGAACTCCAGTTCATCGATCAGGGCCGTCGCCTCGTCATTGGCATAACGCCCCGAATTGCCATCCGCCGTTGTGGCATCGCCGCTGAACAGGCCCCAAGCGAAACTGTAAGGATGGTTC
Source organism: Phyllobacteriaceae bacterium (assembly GCA_024742765.1). Lineage (GTDB taxonomy): Bacteria > Pseudomonadota > Alphaproteobacteria > Rhizobiales > Rhizobiaceae > Roseitalea. The sequence goes on from JANSXT010000012.1 coordinate 13,618, forward strand.
ACGTTGGGCCACCAGGAGAAATAGAACATGTCGGGGCGGCTTTCGGGCGGTCCGTCGCCGAAGAACGCATCGATGAATGCGGAAAACGACATCTCCTGCAACACCAACTCAATGCCGATTTCGGCCAGCCATGCTTGCAGCAACTGCGCCTCGACGTCGCCGAACCCTGAATAATAGGCCAGCGTCAGTTCCGTGCCCTGCGCAATGCCGGCTTCGTCCAGCAATTGGCGCGCCCTGTCCAGATCGAACGGCATCAGACGCGAGCCGCTTCCGACACCCTGCAGAAGCGAAGGGAACACCGAAGTCGGCTTGTCGGCGGTGCCGAGCGTGACCTGCTCGATATACGTGTCATGGTCGAAAGCGTGGCAGATCGCGCGGCGCGCACGAGGGTCGGCGAGCCTTCCGTCTGCGGCGAAGGAAATGAACTGCACCGTGAATGTCGGCGAATCGCCGAAGACGAAACGGTCGTCTTCGCGAAACCGGACGGCGTCTTCAGGTTCCATGGCCAGGGAAACATCCGCCTCGCCATTTTCGAGAAGCTGGCGCCGGGTCGCCGAGACCGGAATTGTCTTTGTGATGACCCGGCTGAAATGCGGCCTGTCCCATCCTTTTCGATAGGTCTCGCTTTTGGCGAACGTCGCGTCCTGTCCCGGATTGAGCGATTCCAGCACATAGGGGCCCGACCCGACCGGATTGGCCTGCAGATAATCGGAGCCCATATCGTCCTCGCCGAGCGAGTTTTCTTCGGCCGCGATGGGGCTGGCCATCCAGAAACCGTATTGCGAAGCAACCTGCAGATCGAAAAACGGCCGTGCGACGCCAAGATCGAAGCGGATCGTCTGCGGATCGACGACCGTGATCTGCGTTTCGGGATCATCGATGCGCCAAGTCGCCGTCAGGCCCCAAGGATGGGTGATCAGGCGGGTGACCGCTTTCTTGACCGCAGCGGCATCGCACACCGTTCCGTCGTGGAACATCACGCCGTCGGCGAGTGTGAACGTCCAGCTTGAGCCATCCGCGTTGCTTTCCCACCGGGTCGCAAGCGCCGGGCTGGCCTTGAGCGTTTCGGTGCCGTCGAGCACGGTCAGCGTCTCGTAGACGGGGCGCAAACCGTAGGCCCATTCAATGTTGGTTGCCGGGTCGAGATTTTCGACCGAGGCATCGACCAGAACCACCAGCGCGTTCGGATCGCGGGCGCCCAAAGCCGGCGCCGCGGTTTCGCCGGCTGCAAAGACCCGCGTCGACCACCCGGTTGCGGCCATCGCCAGTGCCGAACTGGCCGCAAGGAATTGCCGGCGCGGCATTGTGAATTGCGGCCCGTTACCTGAACGTTTCGTGCTGGTCATTGACGGATCTCCCACATCTTTGAACCGACCGCACGCATGGCGGGTGCCTGCTGACCGCTTCTTTCCATGGTGCACTGTCGTTGAGCGGGCCGCCAAGTGTCGATACCCCGTATGGGTCACATTCGAAGTCGGCTGCCGGTGTGTAGGTTGGACGACACGGCTGAATAAGGCGCGGACGGAAAGGAACGTCATCACCGATGCGCTTGCTTGAGGTGAACGATCTGACAGTGACATTGAACGTCGGAGAGCGGTCGGCAACCATCGTCGACAAGCTTTCTCTGACGCTCGATCGTGGCCGGTGCCTGGGGCTTGTTGGGGAAAGCGGCTCCGGCAAGAGCACTGCTGCCATGGCGGTCATCGGGCTGCTCGGACACGGCAACCTGTCGGCGCGGGGCAGCGTGCGGTTTCAGGGGGCCGAACTCATCGATGCCCCTGCCAGGACCCAGCGGGGCTTGCAGGGCCGCGACATTGCGATGATCTTCCAGGATCCGATGAGCGCGCTCAACCCGGTACAGCGCATTGGCGACCAGATCGTCGAATGTGTGCGAGCGCACGAAACGCTGTCAAAAAAAGAGGCACAAGCGCTGGCCCTTGAGGCATTGAAACGCGTCGGCATGCCCGATCCGCCAGCCATGATGCGACGCTATCCGCATCAGCTCAGCGGCGGCCAGCGCCAGCGCGTCATGATTGCGATGGCGATCGTCTTCAAGCCGAAGCTTCTGATCGCCGACGAGCCGACCACAGCACTCGACCTGACAATTCAGGCCCAGATTCTGGCCTTGCTCAAACAATTGTCGCGTGAATTGGACATGGCGGTGCTGCTGATCACCCACGACCTCGGCGTCATCTCCGACATGGCCGACGACATTGTCGTTCTCTATGCCGGACGGTCGGTCGAGAGCGGCAGAACCGCCGATGTTCTCGACCATCCCGGCCATCCCTATACGCGTGGCCTGCTGGCGGCGCATCCTTCGATTGACCAGGCGACAGAGCGTCTGAACCCCATCGCGGGAATGCCGCCGCCGCTGTGGGACAGGCCGCAAGGGTGTGCGTTCGCTCCGCGATGCGACCACGTGCAGCCGACATGCACCCAACGCGTGCCCGATCCGGTCGCGCTCGGTACGCCCGGTCACCTTGCAGCCTGCATTCTTGCGGGTAACACCGAAACAGTGGCAGCAACGCGATGATGCATGTGCGCCGCCCCGTACTCGAGGTCCAGGGCCTGTCGGTGACCTTTGCCGGTGAAACCGTGGGCGCGTTTGGCAAGCGGCCCAAACCGTTCAGGGCGTTGGACGAGATTGATCTGACGCTCAACAATGGCGAGGCCCTTGGCCTGATCGGCGAGTCCGGGTCAGGCAAGACAACGCTCGGCAAGGCGATCGTCGGGCTGGTGCCCCTATCGGCCGGCACGATCACGCTGGAAGCCGGCGATGCTGCAGCCGATCGGCGCGGCCGCGCTCGCAAGGTCCAGATGGTTTTCCAGGACCCGTACGCGTCGCTGCATCCGCGTCAGACCATCGGCCAGACGCTGGCAGAGCCGTTGCGCATTCACAAGGCGGTTCCAGCCGATGCCATCGACCACATGGTCGCCCAATTGCTGGAGCGCGTCGGGCTCATGCCGCACCACGCGCTGCGTTATCCGCAACACTTCAGCGGCGGACAGCGTCAGCGCATTGCGATCGCACGCGCCATCGCCATCGAGCCCTCGATGATCATCGCCGATGAACCGGTGAGTGCTCTGGACGTCTCGGTGCAGGCGCAAATTCTCAATCTGCTCGATGATCTGCGGCGCGAGCGCAACATGGCGATGCTGTTCATCTCGCACGACCTTTCCGTGGTCCGGCATCTGTGCCAACGCATCGCTGTGATGTATCTGGGACGCCTCGTCGAGGTGGCGCCAGCCAATGCGTTGACCAGGCGCCCTGCCCATCCCTACACAACCGCGCTTCTGTCGGCGGTGCCGCGCGTGCATGCCGGCAATGCCCCGGTCCACAAACCGATCGTCCTTGCCGGGGACATCCCCTCCCATGCGGCAATCCCCTCCGGCTGTCCGTTCCACACGCGATGCTGGCTCTACGACAAGAAGGGCAAGCCCGCGCAATGCCGCAACGCGCGTCCTCCGCTTGCCCAGCATGAAGATGGCCGCCAATCGGCCTGCTTTTTTCCAAAGGAGGCCGCAAGCGCCTGATGACCAGCAAGCTGACACCCAAACAGGCCGGTTTTCATATGCCGGCGGAGTGGGCACCGCATGTGCGGACATGGATGATGTGGCCCAGCCGTGCCGAGGTCTGGCAAGACATGGCCGAGACCCGGCGCAATTATGCAGCCGTCGCTCACGCCATCGCCGAATTCGAACCGGTATCGATGTTGGTCAGGCCTGCCGACCGCGCGGAGGCGGCCAACATTCTGGGCGCGGATATCGACCTGATCGATGCACCGATCAACGACAGTTGGGCGCGCGACGCCGGTCCCTGCTTCCTGGTCGATGGACGAGGGAACCGTGCCGGTGTCTCGTTCCGGTTCAATGCATGGGGCGGCAAATATGCGCCCTATGACGGGGACGATGCGGCATCGGATGTCATGATCGAGGCCGCCGGCGTCCGTCCTTTCGCCTCGAGCCTGGTGGCCGAAGGAGGCGGCGTGAGCGTTGATGGTGAGGGAACCATCCTGACCACCGAGAGCTGCTTTCCCAACGCCAACCGTAACCCGGAATGGTCACGGCAGCAGATCGAGGACGAACTCAAGGCCATGCTCGGCGGTGACACGGTCATCTGGCTGCCCGGCAATGTCGAGGAAACCGAAACCGACGGCCATGTCGACGGCGTCGCTGTCTTTGCCGCGCCCGGTGTCGTGTTGATCGAAGCCGAGGGACCATCAGACTGTGCCTGGCATGCGATCAATGCGGCCAACATCGCAGCGTTCGATGGCCAGACGGATGCCAAAGGACGGGCGCCACAACTGGTGCATGTGCCGGAAGCAGCAGACGCCGAAGGGCACGGCGACAAGTTCTGCCGTTCCTACGTCAACTCCTATGTCGTGAACGGCGCCGTCATCATGCCCCGATACGGCATCGGCACGGACGATTTGGTTCGCGAGATGTTCGAGGACGTGTTCCCCGATCGACGGATCGTCCAGGTGCCGATCCCGCACATTGCCATTGGCGGCGGCGGCATTCACTGCATCACTCAACAGGAGCCTGCGCCATGAGCACCGAACTTCTTGACGCGCTGGCCCGCGGCCAATCACCCGGCGAGATGGGCTTCGTGATGCCCATCGAGACGGACCACCATCGGTGTTGCTGGATGTCCTGGGTCCATGATGACCATCCGGAGACATGGGGCCGCGCGCTGCCGGCCGTCCAGGAAAACTTCGCTGCGATCGCCGGCGCCATCGCCCGGTTCGAACCAGTGCGCGTGATCACCGACCCGGACGCCGTCGATCACGCCCGCGCCATGCTGCCCGACACGGTGGACGTGATCGCGCTCGAACAGGATGATTTGTGGTTTCGCGACACCGGGCCGCTTTTCGTTCGCGATGCGGCCGGCCGGTCGATCGGGACAAATCTGATCTTCAACAATTGGGGTGAGAAGTTTACCGATTATCATGGCGATGCCGGCGTCGGCGCGGCGCTGCTCAACCATCTGGGCCTACCTCTTTTCCAGTCGCCGCTGACCGGCGAAGGCGGCGGACTGCATGTCGACGGACGCGGCACCGTGATCACCACCGAAACCTGTTTTCTGAACTCGAACCGCAACCCGGGCATGGGCAAGGCCGATGTCGAGCGCGAACTCTATCATGCCATCGGCGCGCGCAAGGTGATCTGGTTGCCCGGCGACGAGGATGAGTGGATCACCGATGGTCATATTGACGGCATGCTGACCATGACAGCGCCAGGCAAGGTGATCTTCGAGCACAATCCCGATCCGGCCAATCCGCGACACAAGGTCTGCCGCGAAAACCTCAAGGCGCTCCAAGGCCAAACCGATGCCGACGGGCGCACGATCGAGATCGGCCTGATCGAGGAAGCCTATATGGTGGAGCCGGTCAGCGATGAAATGGCCTTGTCCTACGTCAACGCCTACATCGCCAATGGGGGCGTGGTCATTCCAGCATTCGATACGCCGACCGACGCTGCCGCACGCGACGTCTTTGCCAAGGCCTTCCCCGACCGCCAGGTCGCACAGGTCAATATGCTTGCCATCTGTCCCGGCGGGGGCGGCATCCACTGCATGACCCAGCAACAGCCAACGTAGAGCGATTGGCGCGGACGCTGAGGATTGTTAAGCTGTCGGGCGACCCAATTTGCTGCATCTTGCCCACCCGATGACAGAGCACAGCTCTCCCACATCGAGCGACACGGCGTCCCATCACGGGCTGGTGGCGGCGGCGATCAATGCGATCGGCCAGCCCGACTTCCCCGCCGTCCTGGCGCAGTTGTGCGAAACCGTTTCGGGCTATGGCAGCACCTTCATCGCAGCGCACTTCACCGACCATCGCCCGGTTGAACTGTTCGATACGATCGGCGACGAGCATATCGGGGCCACCGTCCCGCCCTATGTGGAGTCGGCCTATCTTCTCGATCCCTACCATGAACTGTTCCGACAGGGCATCGGCCTATTCGACGAAACCGGCATCATCGTCCGGTTCGACGCACACAGTTGTCTGATCATCTCATTGGGCGACCGCAAACCCGACTTTGCGCTCTCGGCCGCGGGACGACGGGCGCTTGAAGCGCTTTTGCCGGTCGTCGCCGCGCTCTGCCGCCGTCACTGGCCCCGGCTGGAGCCGCAAATCACGGCCGGCCAGGGCCGGCTCGGCCATCAACTTGAGAAATCGTTCGAACGCTTCGGAACATCGTTTCTGAGCGACCGGGAATCGGAGATCGCACGGCTGGTTTTGAAAGGCCATTCCTCGAAGTCGATCGCCCGGCTGCTCGGCAACAGCCCGGAGACCGTCAAGGTCCACCGCAAGCGCATTTACGCCAAACTCAACATTGCCTCGCAGGGCGAACTGTTTTCGATGTTTCTCGACGCATTGTCGCGAACGCCGCCCAATGCGGACGGTGACCCGCTGACTTATCTGGGGCGCGGTGTGGTCGCGCGGCCTGACTGCTGACGATGTCGAATCCGTTATGCCGGGGCGTCGTTCGAACCGGCGCGTTCGAAAACTTCAGTGTGCGAGCGCCCGAGCCGGTCCCTGCCCGGAGTTGTGATCGTTCAAGCCAATCGTCCGGCTATGCACTAAGGACCTTCTGTCATTTTGCCGCCAAAGCCGATCAGGACCGGGACGTTTTGACTATCGAACACCGATAAGGCTTTGGCCAAGTTGCGGAGGGAGGCGTCGACTTGGGAAGAAGTGGGGCGAACATCTATGAGAATGGCCTTGATGTAGGCGAAGCCAATCGCGTGGCTCTGACGCCGCTGACTTTCATCCGCCGCGCGGCCGAGGTGCATCCCGACGCACCGGCCGTCGTTTATGGCGACGTCCGCCGAACCTGGGCGCAGACCTATGCGCGCTGCCGCCGGCTCGCTTCGGCCCTCGCGCGGCACGGCATCGGTCGCGGCGACACCGTCTCGATCATCGCCGCCAACATTCCCGAACTCTTCGAAGCCCATTTCGGTGTTCCGATGTGCGGCGCGGTTCTGAACGCGATCAACATCAGGCTGGACGCGCAATCGATCGGCTTCATTCTCGATCACGCCGAAACCCGCGCGGTCATCGTCGATCCGGAGTTCGCCGACACGGTCGAAGCCGCGTTGAGCTTCGTTCACAGCGACGATCTGCTCGTCATCGACATCGAGGACGACACCTTCGATGAAAGCTCCGAACCGATCGGCACCAAGACCTATGAGGCCTTTATCGGCGGCGGCGATCCGGACTTCGACTGGCAGATGCCCGCCGACGAATGGGATGCGATCACGCTCAACTACACGTCGGGGACGACCGGCAACCCCAAGGGCGTCGTCTACCACCATCGCGGCGCCCATCTGAATGCGCTGTCGCACATCGTCGATTGGGGCATGCCCAAACATGCGCGCTATCTGTGGACGCTGCCCATGTTTCACTGCAATGGCTGGTGCTTTCCCTGGACCATGGCCGCGCTTGCCGGAACCAATGTCTGCATGCGGGCGGTCCGCGCCGAACCGATCTTCCGCCTGATCGAGACCGAGCGCGTCACCCATTTTTGCGGTGCGCCGATCGTCTTGAACATGCTGGGCAGCGCGCCCGAGGCGCCGGACGGGTTCGGTCATGCCGTCAAGGTGATGACGGCCGGTGCGTCACCGCCGGCCGCCGTGATCGCCAGGATGGAGGCGATGGGCGCCGAAGTCACCCATGTCTACGGCCTGACGGAAACCTATGGTCCTGCGGTCATCTGCGACTGGAAATCGCAATGGAACGGCTTGTCCGCCGATGAACGCGCACGGCTGAAAGCCCGTCAGGGCGTCGCCAACACCGCGCTCGACAGGATCATGGTGACCGACCCGGAGACGCGTGAACCGGTTGTGGCCAATGGCGAGCAGTTGGGCGAAGTTCTCATGCGCGGCAACAATGTCATGCGCGGCTATCTCAAAAACGAAGCGGCGACCGGCCAGGCCTTCAGGGATGGCTGGCTTGCCTCCGGCGATCTGGGCGTCGTCCATCCGGATGGCTATATCGAACTCAAGGACCGGTCGAAGGACATCATCATTTCGGGCGGCGAGAACATCTCATCCATCGAGATCGAGGACGTGCTCTATCGCCACCCGGCCGTCCATGAGGCGGCGGTTGTCGCACAGCCGCACGACAAATGGGGCGAAACCCCGTGCGCCTTCGTCACCCTGGCGGACGGCGCAACGGCGACCGCCGACGAGATCATCGCCTTCTGCCGGGGCAACATGGCGACTTACAAGGCGCCGCGAACCGTCATCTTCACCGACCTTCCCAAGACCTCGACCGGCAAGATCCAGAAATTCGTTCTGCGCCAGCGCGCCAACGAACTGATAGCCGACCAGCCAGAACCATAAGATCGTTCAAGACCGCCCGCCGATCGTTCAAGACGCACATTCCATCCCGCCGATACGCTTCCGGTCCGCACAGCACGTCACGAGACGGCGCTGCGGAAGGACCATCGACCAGGGAGGAACACATGGCCGATCAAGCGGTCGCCGGCGCCGGCGACAACCCACATGTACGCACTCTTGACGCGCTCGTCATTGGCGCGGGCGTGGGCGGTCTCTACCAACTCTATCAGTTGCGCGAAAAGGGCCTGAGCGTGGCCAGTGTTGAAGCGGCCGCCGATGTTGGCGGAACCTGGCACTGGAACCGCTATCCGGGCGCGCGCTTCGATTCAGAAGGCTATATCTACCAGTATCTGTTCGACGAAACGCTGTTCAAGGACTGGACCTGGAGCGAGCGCTTTCCCAGCCAGCCCGAGATCGAACGCTGGATGCACTACATCGCCGATCGTCTCGATCTGCGCAAAGACATCGACTTCGGCAGGACGGTCAAATCGGCCCATTTTGACGAGGTCACATCGCGCTGGCGCGTCGAAACCGATGCGGGCCATGTCTACGACACCCAGTTTCTCGTGGCCTGCTCCGGCGTTCTGTCGGCGCCGCTCGAACATTTGTTCGAGGGCGAGGACACGTTCCGCGGCGACATCCTGCACACGGCGCGATGGCCGGCCGAAGGGCTCGATCTCGCCGGCAAGCGGGTCGGGATCATCGGCACCGGCGCCACCGGCATCCAGGTGATCCAGACCATTGCGCCCGAAGTGGCCGAACTGAAGGTGTTCGTGCGCACGCCGCAATATGTGCTGCCCATGAAAAACCCCAAATACGGACCGGCCGAAGTGCGCGCCTACAAGGACCGCTTCGAGGAACTGCGGGACTCGCTGTTCACCACATTCACCGGGTTCGAATATGATTTCGAGGTCGCCTGGGACGATCTGACACCCGCGCAGCGCACCGAACGGCTTGAGGACCTCTATGGCCATGGCTCGCTGAAAATGTGGCTGGCCGGCTTCGGTGAAGTGTTCTTCTACGAGGAGATCTCCGAAGAGGTTTCCGAATTCGTACGCGACAAGATGCGTGCGCGCCTGAAAGACCCGGAGCTGATCGAGACGCTGGTTCCCACCGAATATGGTTTCGGGACGCGGCGGGTCCCACTCGAGACGGGTTATCTGGAGACCTATCACCGCGACAATGTCCACGCGATCAACATCCGCAAGAACGGCATCGCGGAAATTGTACCCTACGGCATCAGGATGCAGGACGGCACGGTGCACGAACTGGACGTGATCATCCTGGCGGTCGGCTTTGACGGCTCGACCGGTGCCCTGACGCGCATCGATGTGCGCGGCCGGGGCGGGCGAAGCCTGAGCGAGGATTGGGCGCGTGAGGTGCGCACCACCATGGGGTTGCAGAAGCACGGCTACCCCAACCTTTTCCTGACCGGTGCGCCGCTCGCGCCATCGGCCGCCCTTTGCAACGTGCCCACCTGCCTGCAACAGCAGACCGAGTGGATCACCGCGTGCATCGGCAATGTCATCGCCAGCGGCAAGTCGACAATCGAACCCCTGCAACAGACCGAGGATGATTGGGTCGCTCACCATGACGAGACCGCCAGCGCGACGCTGATCGGCAAGACCGATTCCTGGTGGGTCGGATCGAACGTCGAGGGCAAGCCGCGGCGCGTGCTCGCCTATACGGGCGGGGCCGGCGCTTACAATGACAAGTGCAAGGAGGTTGCCGAAAGCGGCTATGCCGGCTTCGAGATGGCCTGACCGTCAGCTTCGCAGATGCCGCCGGTATTCGCCCGGCGGCATTGCAAAACACCGCCGGAAAAGGCGCGTCATATGCGCCTGGTCGGCAAAGCCGCAATGTGCGGCGATGTCGCTCAAGGGCAGGTCGGACGTCTTCAGCAAATGGCGCGCCATGTCGACGCGGCGCTCGATGACATAGGCGTAGGGCGGCTGGCTGAAGCTCTTCTTGAATTGCCGCGAAAAGGCCCAGGCCGGCAGGCCGACCTGCCCGGCCATCGTATCGAGATCGAGCGAAACCGACAGATTGGCCCGGATGAATTCCTCGATGGTCCGGCGCTGCCCGGCAGACAGTTCCCCCGTCGGCGCAACCGCATCCGACTGGACGGTTGCATAGCGGCGCAACAAGTGGATGATCAGCGACCGGGACAGCACATCGACATAAAGCGCGCCGCCGAGGCCGCCTTGGCTTGCCTCGCCGACCAGCGCGGTGACCGCGCCCCTCACTTGATGGTCGTCGACGCGCAGCAGATCGGCCAGTTCGACATCACCGACGGCCCGGTCCAGGACTTCGCCGGCAACCTTGTTGACCAGCGACCGCGACAGATAGACATGGGTGACATCGACCGTCTTGGTCCAATCCCAGACCGACGATTGCGCGCGCGTCAGAAGCGATGTCGAGCCCGTGTCCAGCACCGAGTCGCGCCATTTGCCGCCAAAGCTGCGCCGCAGCGACATCGGACCCGAATGGTAGGTGACCAGCATGAAGTCCTGGAGTGCCGGCACCTCCGCCTTTTGACCGCGATAGCGGTATGAGCGCAGACCGACATCGGTCCAGCCAAGGCTCTCGCTCGACCTCAGGATGCGCCCGGGGACCCAGTTGATCAACTCTTGCCATTTGATCGGTTCGGTAATCGGCAAAGCCTCCCTAGATCATGAAAAGCCTTTGTTGATTGCCCGGGAGCCGCGGCGCTCCGTTATGCGGCCTTCGCCGCCGCAAGCGCATCATAGACCGCCGTCTCGAAAGCAAGATAGCCGCCGAACGAGGTTTCATCGGCGAAGGGCAAGATCTGCGTGGCCCAAAACCCGCCAATGCCCTGCTGACGGTCGATCCAGTAAAAGCAGTTCGCCAGTCCGGCCCATCCAAGCGAACCCGCCGGCCGGCCGGTTGGCGCCGGTTCGGTGTTGATCATGAAGCTCAGAGCCCAGTCCTTGCCCAGGCCGGGGAAAAATTCGGCATCATTGCTCAGGCCCGGATCGGTGGTCTCAAGACCCACCACCTCCTGGGGCGGGACCAGACCGCCGCGCACCGCGTCCTGCACGGTCTCGGCCTTCAGCACCCGCCCCGACGGGCCCGCACCATCATTGAGCCACATGCGAATGAAGCGCATATAGTCGCCGACAGTGCCGTAAAGGCCGTGTCCGCCCATATCCAGTTCCGGCTCGTCGGGCAGGCCAAATCCGTCGAGCGGTGTCAGCGATCCGTCGGCGCCGCGCGCATGGATCGTCGCCGTGCGCTGTTTCATCTCATCGGTCCGTGAAAACGCCGTGTCACCCATGCCCAGAGGCGCGAAAATGCGCTCCGCCATCACGGCGCCAAGGCGCTGGCCGCGCACCGCTTCGACAATTTGCCCGGCCCAGTCCATGTTGATGCCATATTGCCAGCGGGCGCCGGGGTCGAACAGCAAGGGCGCGCTCAGCGATTGCCGCGTGCAACTTACCGGCGTGATCTGGCCGTGATCCTTGCACAGCCGCGCATAGGTCTCATCGAAAAACTCGTAACCGAACCCCGCCGTATGCAGCAGCAACTGCCGGGTGGTAACGTCTGACTTGGGCGCGCGAAGCAGCGGCTGGCCGGCATCGTCAAAGCCGTCGATCACCTTCACATCGCCCAATTCCGGCGCATAGGTCTTTGCCGGGGCGTCAAGATCAATGAGGCCGTCTTCCACGCATTGCAGCACTGCGGTCGCCGTGATCGCTTTGGTTGTCGAGAAATTGGCGAACACCGTTTCCACGTCCATCGGCGTCCCGCCCAGGCTGCGGTCGCCGGCAGCTCCTGCATAGATCGTATCGCGCCTGTCGGTGACCATCGCCACGACGCCGGGCACGCGCGGGCTTGCGTGAACAACATCGTTGAGTACGGCGTCAAGGCCGGCCAGAGCTTCGTGCATTGCTTCCTCCCACCGGCGAACTCTGGTGGTTCGCCGCTTGCACCAAAGGGGGAAAAGCTAGCGATCAGGCACAGCGTGTGTCTTGAACGATCCCGACGGAGCATTGAATGGCGCGGGCAAAGCCGGCGCCCGGTCGGTCGATATCCAGCATCTTCAAGAGACGCGCGACCTTCGGCTCGTCCGATTTGGACGGATGCAGGATCGCGCCCATGTCGCTGTCGAACCGGAAGTGATCGGGTTTCACCCGCCACAGTTCACCCCGCTCCACATAGGCGGCAGCATAATGGTCGGGCAGGAAACCGATGCCGGCACCCGCAAGGATCATCATCGCAGCCGCTTCCACCTGATGCACGGTGATCCGGTAGGTCTGGTCGCGGAAGAACTGGGCGTCGAACCGGTCCAGATAACCGCGGGCGATCCGGTCATATTTCTCGACATCCTTGGCAACCAGCTTCTCGGCCGGCACCTCGAACAGGTCGTGGCCCCGCCCGCAATAAAGCGAGTTGGCTTCGGCATAGATCGGCACGAAACGCAGGCCGGACACGCGCCGGTGGCGCGGGCCGATGGCCAAAAGAAGATCGCCATCCTGCACCGAACGTTCCAGAACCCTTGGCGACCGCATGTTGATCTCGAGCTGGATTTCCGGATAGCGCTTGAGGAACTGCGCCAACTGCCGGCCGATCGGAAAATGCGGGTCGCCGATGATCCCGTCGGGCAGACCGATGCGCAGCGTTCCGGCGACGCCCGAGCGGATCGAGGTGAGCTGGTCACGGAACTCTTCGAGATCGAGCAGCATGTTGATGGCCAACCGGTAGACCTCCTCGCCGGCCGGCGTGACATGAAAGCCGCCCCGGCCGCGCTCGCAAAGGCGCAGGCCCAAACGCGTCTCAAGGTCGGCCATGTGCTGGCTGACGGTGGATTCGGCGAGATTGAGCCGCGGCACGGCCAGCGAAAACCCGCCCGCATCGACGACCGCAACGAAGATTCGCAACAGGCGGATATCGATGTCGCTGACGCGGCCGACCATGCTTCACTCGATTACTTCGACAAAATCGAAGTACAATCCGCACGATCTCGGGTCAAGACGGGCGGCCGTGCTGATAGGGTTCGTGCATGGCTGCAAACCCGCCGATGGACATGTCTCAGATTACCGGCACGCAGGGTGTCGGGCACGGGTCCGGCCCCGGCGATCTGCCGATCAGCGTCAAGCGTCACGGCGACGGGCCGACTGTTCTTCTGGTGGGCGGCACCCATGGCGACGAATATGAAGGGCAGATCGTCGTCGCGGAGATCGCTCGCTGCCTCGACAGCCTCGATATGCGCGGCACACTGATCTGCCTGCCGCGCCACAATCCGGGCGCATGCCTCGCCGGACGCCGCACCGATCCGGAGGACGCCAATCAGGACATCAACCGCGTCTATGGCATGGGATCGGCCACGGGCCGTGCCAAGGTGATTTCGGACTTCGTGTCCGGCGCCATACTGCCGCATGTCGACTGGGTGATCGACCTGCATTCGGGCGGCGCCAGCCACGAGTTCGTCGTCAGCGGCAATGTCCAGGCGGCCATCGGATCGGACGAGGACTTCGCTATGCGGCCCTATCTGCAGGCCTTCGGCGCGCCCTTCTCGCTGGTGTTCGACGGGTCGGACCACTCCATGCCGCATGCGGGCACGCTGGAACATCACGCCAAAACGTTCGGCGCCCGTGCGATTTCAAGCGAGCTTGGCGGTGGCGGCCGCGTCAGCCTCGCATCGATCGCCGCTGCGCGCGATGGCGTGATGCGGCTTCTGGGCGCCATTGGAATGGTAGAAGCGTCACCTCCGCCGCCACCGCCGGGCCCGCTTGTCGAAATGAGCGGTGAACGGCACACGGTGACCTGCGACATCGCCGGGGTGATCGAACCAGTCGCGCAACTGGGCGATGCCGTGACGAAGGGCCAGACTGTCGCCAGGCTCCATCCCGATAATCTTTCCGCGCCGCTCAACCTCACCGCGCAATGCACGGGCATTGTCGCCTGCATGGCCGCGACAGGCCGCAGCGATGCCGCCGTGGAAGGCAGCGACGTGATCGGCTATGTCTGCGAGCCGATCACCAAGGGCTGGCCGACACGATGAACTGGACCCTGTTTTCGATCGGTGCGGAAGGCTGGGGCGACGAACTGCTCTGGGGTTTCGCGCTGACGATGACGCTGGCCGTTGCCGCCTATGTGATCGGCACGGTCATCGGGCTTCTGGCGGCCTTGGCGCTGCTGTCGAAGTCGCGCGTACTCCGTTCGGTATCGGCCGCATATGGCACCGTCTTTCGCAGCGTGCCCGAGCTTCTCATTCTGTTTCTGACCTATTATGGCGCCGCACTGATGATCCGGTCGGCGTTCGCGATGATCGGGATCGATCTCCGCGTCTCGCTGGATGCCTTCACGGCCGGGGTCGTGGCGCTGGCGCTGGTGCATGGCGCCTATACGGCCGAAGTGTTTCGCGGCGCGATCATTTCGGTGCCGACCGGCCTGCGCGAGGCGGCCCGCTCGCTCGGCATGACGCCGTTCGTGACCTTTCACCGGATCACCTTTCCCGTCGCCCTGCGATACGCCTTTCCGGGCCTGTCCAACCTCTGGATGGTGATGATCAAGAACACGCCGCTGGTCTCGGCCATCGGATTGGCCGATCTGATCGGGCAGGCCAACACGGCCGGCCAGAACACCAAACACTATTTCGCCTTCTTCACCGCAGCGCTGATCGCCTATCTGCTGGTGTCCGCCGTCTCGCTCTGGGGGCAGCTCAGGCTTGAACGCAACCTGACACGCCATCTGCCCAAACAGGGGAGCTGGTCGCCATGATCATGGACTTCGAGACGCTGCTGTCCACGCTGCCGGGCTTTGCAGAAGGCCTGGGATGGACGCTCTTTCTCACCGTATCGGTCCTGTTCTTCGGCATGATCATCGCATTGATGATCGTGCCATGCCGGCTGTCCCAAAACTGGTTGGCGAACGGGTTCGGCCTAACATTCGTCTTCGTCTTTCGTGGCGCGCCACTGCTCGTCCTGCTGTTTCTGGTCTATTATGGCGTGCCGGAACTCCCCATCGTTCGCGACACGTTTTTGTGGCACGCCTTTCAATATCCTGTCTTCTGCGCGATCCTGTCCCTGTCGTTCAATTCCGCCGGCTATCTGACCGAGGTGATCGTCGGGGCGGTGCGCGCCGTGCCCCGTGGCGAGGTCGAAGCAGCCCACGTCGCTGGCCTGTCGCGATGGGCGGTGATCAAGGGCGTCATCGCGCCCAACGCAATTCGACTTGGTTTGCGCAACTACGGCAATGAGATGGTCTTCGTGGTCAAGGCGACATCGGTCGCCAGCCTGGTGACGATCCAGGAACTGATGGCCCGCGCCAGCGGCGTCTACTACCGGACCTATGACCCGATCACCCCGCTTCTCGTCGCCGGCGCGATATTCCTGGTGCTGATCATGGCGCTCAGCCGGTTCATGGCGTTTCTGGAAGTCCGCTTGTCGCCGGAACTGAGCCGCAAAGCCGAAACAGCACGGTCAGGTGCCGGAAAGCCCGCTGCCAGCATTAACGCTGTTGATGGGCCATCGCTCCCACAAACTCCGCAAACCGGTCGCTGACCCCGCCGCCGAACATCTGCTCGCTCGTTCCCGACGCAACCACAAACCCCTTTTCCATGAAAAACACACGGTCGGCGATGCGCCGGGCGAACCCCATTTCGTGGGTGGCGCACAGGACCGTCATGGCGCGTCCGCTGAACCGGCCTTCGGCGACTTGCGTCAAAAGGTCGAGCATGCCGGCGATGGTCTCAGGGTCCAGCGATGCCGTGGGCTCGTCGAGCAGCAGCAGTTCCGGATCGCCGATCAGCGCGCGGGCAATGGCGACGCGCTGCTGCTGTCCGCCCGACATCTCGAACGGGTATTTGTCGGCAAGCGCGCCACATCCCACAAGCTCCAGAAGCTCCCGGCCGCGCGCGTTCAGTTCGCTGGCAGTCCCCAGACGCAATTCACGGGCAGCGAACGTGACATTGTCCAGCGCGGTGCGCATCGAATAGAGGTTAAAGTTCTGGAAGATCATGGCCATGCGCCGGCGCGCCATGCTCCATTGCCCGGGCGTGGCTGGCGTCGATCCGAACAGTCCGAAATGCCCGCTTCGATCCGAAAGCAGGCCGGCGCAAACGCGCAACAGGCTGGTTTTGCCGGATCCGGATGGGCCGATCAGAACGATCTTCTCGCCCTTGCGGATCGTCAGATCAATGTCCGTCAGGACCGGAAATTCTCCGATCCGGACGCTCAGCCCGGAAGCTGCGACGACCGGTTCACCCGGCATGGGATTTAGCGAACGCCTCGATACGCTCCAGCCCCCTGTCGAGATCGGGGCGATCGACCCCGAACCCGATTCTGATGTGCCGGGGAATGCCGAACCAATCGCCGGCGCACACGAAGACACCGGTCCGCTCCCGCAATTTGTGCACGAACCGCTCGGACTCCATATCGAGACCATAGGCGACGAACGCCATGCCGCTGGCCTCCGGCCGCACCAGCGACCATCCGTTGCGGCCACGCAACCAGTCTTCGACCCGGTTGCGTCCGGCCGACAGGATTTGGCGGCCGCGCGCCAACAACCGATCGCGCACCGGATTGGTCAGCGCCCGCCGCGACAGTTCCTGGGCCAGCGGGCCGGTGCCGATGGTGGTGTAGTCCTGCCGCTCATGCATGCGCGCGACCAGATCGGGCGGCGCGATGCACCACCCCATGCGCAAGCCCGGCAGCCCGAACGATTTGGCAAGACCGCCAGTGACGATCACCTTTTCACCCATGCCCCAAGCGGTGGCGGGCGGTCGCCCGTCGATCTCCGAGCCGCGATAGATTTCATCGACCAGAAGCCAGACGCCTGCCTCCTCGGTAAGTGCGGCCAGGGCCCGGCGCGTCTCGTCACGCAGCAGCACGCCGGTGGGATTGTTGGGGTCGCACAGCGTCACCAGCTTCGTCGTCGGCCGCATTGCCGCGCGAACATCGTCCATGTCCGGCTGCCAGCCATTGTCCGGCCTCAGCGGCACGCGCGTGACCTCGATCCCTAGCGCCCGCGCCAGTCCGTCAAGCTGCATGAAGTTCGGCGTCAGCATGATCATGTGATCGCCAGGATCGGCAAGGCTCATCAGAGCCAGCATGTTCGCTTCGCTGGTGCCGTTCGCGATGAGGACATTTTCGGGCGATGCCGCCGGATACCAGTCGGCCACGGCCTGGCGCAGCGCCGGCGTCCCGTCCGTGTAGCCATAGCCGAGCGGCAGGTCGCGGATGGTGTCCATCTCATCGGGTGGCACCAGATCGGCCATGGTCGCATGGTGGACGCCGCTTTCGGTTAGATTGATGTCGACCTCGTTTTCATAGAGCGTCTGGCTGCGTTCGAGCAGAAACGTGTCGATCTTCATTGCGCTGCCTCCAGCGATCGCGTCAGCCGGGCCAGAACCGCCTTGGCAATGGCGATGTCCTGCACCGCGACACCGGTCAGGTCGCTGACCGTGACCGCATCGTCGTCGGTCCGCCCCGCATGGTCGCCATTGATGATGGTGCCGAGTTCGATCACATCGCCCTCGCCAATGGCGCCGGCGCCCAGTGCGTGAAAAATCTCGCCGCGCTCCCGGCATTGGGCCAGACTGTCGGCGACGACAAGATCGGCGCGGCCGAGAAGATCGGGCGCCAGTTCGTTCTTGTCCGGCGTGTCCGAGCCCATGGCGGTGATGTGCGTGCCCGGTTCGATCATGTCGGCAGAAAGAAGCGGCGTCTCCGCCGGTGTCGTCGTCACGATCAGCCAGCAGTTTTTGGCGATGTCGTCCACCAAACTTGCCTCCTCCACCGCATAGCCCATCGCCGCGATGTCGCGAGCGGCAGCGGCGCGCGATTCTGCGCGCCGTCCCCAGATCATCAGCTTGCGGCACGGGCTGACACGGCGCAGATAGTCGGCCTGCAACCTGGCCTGAACGCCGCTTCCGATGATGCCGATGCAACCGACATCCTTCGGAGCCAGGTGCCTGGCCGCGACAGCGCCGGCGGCCGCCGTGCGGTGGTTGGTCAACTCGCCTTCTTCCAAAAGCACCGCCTCCACCATCCCCGTTCTCTGGCTCAGAACCAGCATGCAGCCACCGAAGGGTGGCAACCCGAGCGCGGGATTGCCGAAGAAGCCGGTCGCAACCTTGATCACGAACACATCGTCCCCGCGCACCGCGCCATATTTGATGTGCATCTCGCCATGGACGTCGGGAAACAGCAACTCGCCAACCGGGGGAACCGTCACCTCGCCGCGCGAAAAGGCCGCAAACCCTGCCTCCACCTCCGACACCACGTCCACATCGGGCAGCGCCGCGAGGATCTGGTCGAGGGAAAAGACCGATGTCATCGTCATCGTGCCACTCCCGCGTGGCGTGCCACGATTTCAAACGCCTTGACGAGCCCCTTGAACGTGGCGCGGGTCGCGTCTTCGCGCAGCCGCCCGTCCCCGTCGATCATCCCAAGCCCTGGTCCGATCAACACATTACCGCCATAGATGGTCGTTCCGGCCTGCCCCATCGCCATGCAGGCCGCGTCGATCGCGTTGGTTCCGGCCACCAGATCCTCGAGATTGTAAAGCGGAAGCCCCTTTGCGCCGTCTTTCCATGTGTTGGCATAGTTCAGCTCGATCCCGCCCATATGGTAGCTTGGCGTGACGATCAGATCGTCGCGGAAATGCGCCGGAAACTGCTCAAGCTCTTCCATCAGGATGCGGTGCATGCCGTCCACCGGATCGGTGACACGCGTCGGCTCGTCGACCATCATGCGCAGGAAGGCGAGCATGCCCACCAGCGAGTCGCGCCCCGGATCGTGCATCGAGAAGACGCCCTTGCCATAGGACGAGGTGCCGCCGCTGCGCGGGCCGATCCAGCCCATCGACTTGCGGATGACGTTCATCGGCTCGGCCTTGCCGATCATCAGGCCGCCAATGGGCGAGCGGCCGGCCTTGTCCATCGAATAGATCATGATGTCGGCACCAATGGCGCGCGGATCGATGCCGACGATAGGCAGGCATGTGGCGCAATCGACGATGTAGGGCACGTCCCAGTCGTGCGCGAGGCCGCCAAGCCGCTTCATCAGGTCCGGCGCCCCCTCGCCCGCCTGGCCGAAGCCCCATCCGGGCGTATCGTATCCGACCGCATGGACTGCGGACACATAGGCGCTGTGGCGGTTCGCCGTGCGCTCCATGGCGGCCATGGTCCCATCGACATCGAGACCGGTCATCAGCGCCACCGTGTTTTGGCGCACACCATGGATTTCATATTTGACGCCCGGCGCCCGGACAAACAGCGTGTCGAGGTTGGCCAGGCTCTTGCCGTCTATCCCCAGCTCGCCTCCGGCAACCGTCCGGTCCATGGCGAAGTGCCGGTATTTGGACGGAAACGCCCGGCCATAGCCGCCGCCCCACTCCGCATCCTCGCCGTAGATCTGCAGCGAGCGGGCGCGGTATTGGTCGCCCTTTCGCAAGGACGGCGGCGCAACAAGCGTTTCGAACGCAACGCGCAACGATGCTTCGGCGGTGTTGGTCACGCACACATCATAGTTGTCGCCATAGACATCCTTGACCAGCGCCCGCATCTCATCGGCGATCTGAACCGCCGGCAGCACATCAACCCGGTTCGCCTCGGCAATCGCATCCATGACATAGTCGGGAAGCCGGGCGGGGCAGCCGGACGAGCCCTGATAGGTGCCGATTACGCCGGCAAACCGGTCAAGACCTTCGGCTTGCGCAAATCCGGCGGCTTCGCGTTCGATTTCGGGGATCGCGTCGTACAGCGATTGATACCACTGATGCAGATACATGGCGGGCCTATGAACTAAGGAAAGAAAAGAGCGGGGCCGAAGCCCCGCCAAACCAGCGATCGGGACAGCCTATTGGTCCCAGAGCATGTCAGCCCGCAGGTCCATGCCTTCGGGGAACCATTTGGCGGCAATCGTGTCGAACGTGCCGTCGGCATAGATCTCACGCAGCGCGGTGTTGACCCGCTCGCGCAACTCGTCGTCGCCCTTGCGGAACATCGCGCCCGCGCCGCTGCATGTGATGCAAAAGCCGCTATGGACGATCTCGAAATCAGCGCCCTCGGGTTTGCCAAGAAAATCGCGAATCGGGGTTTCCGCTTCAAGAGCGCCGACGATCCGCCCGGCCTGCATGTCAGCGGCGATCTGATCGAAGCGTTGATAGCCGCGGAACGTGATGTCGGGGTAGTTTTCGTCCATATATTCGCGGACACCGGCCGATGCCTCGTAGCCGCCGATTGTCTTGCCCGCCAAATCGTCCGGGAAGGTGGTCACCTCGCCCTTTCGCGCCACGAAAGCGTCCTTGACGTTGAAATAAGCCAGCGAGAAGTCGGCGACCTCCTTGCGCTCGTCGGTAATCGACATGGCCGAGAAGATCATCCGGAACTTGTCAGCCAAGAGAGCGGCGATCGCGCCGTCGAAATCCTGCTTAACCCACTCGCACTCGACGTCGATGCGTGCGCACACCTCATTGCCCAGATCGATCTCGAAGCCCGAATAGGAGCCATCGGCTTCGGTCTGGCTGAACGGCGGATAGGACGCCTCGGTGGCGACAAGTATTTTCTCCGCTGCAGCGCCCGAAGCCGACAGGCCAAGGGCAACCAGCGCGGCGGCGCCCAGTCCGGTTAGCGTTTTCATCATGCGTCTCCTTTTCGCTCGCACCGGGACGGGTGGCCCGGCGGTCCTCTGCGGAACTGGAGCCTAACGGGGCGCCGGCCGCGCGGTAATGGAGCGTTTGCGAAGTTCATTTCGGCAAACGGCGAAGGAAGCGACGGCTGCCGCGGGATAACGTCCATGCCATGCGCATCTTCGACGGCCACAATGACCTGCTCTACCGTTTGTGGGAGACGGCCGATCATGACGGCGGCGCCTTTCTGTCGAGCGACGGGCACGGCCATATCGACTTGGCACGGGCACGGAGCGGCGGTTTTGCCGGTGGGCTGTTTGCCGTATTTGCCGACAATCCGGAATTCGAGCAGGCACTTGCATCGACAGGCGCATTGGCCGCGCCCCTATCGATGGACGACATCGCGCCGATCAGCCAGGCCCATGCATCGACCGTTTGCCGCGCGCAGATCGCGATCGCCCATCGCATGAGTGCGTCGCGGCCCGATGCGCTGCGCCTGTGCATGTCGGCCGGACGGATCGGACAGGCCATGGCCGACGGGGCCGTGGCATGCGTTCTTCATGTTGAAGGCCTGGAGATGGTTGACGATCCGGCAACGCAATTGCCCGGGCTTTACGATCTGGGCGTTCGCTCGGTCGGGCCTGTCTGGTCGCGGCCGAACCGGTTCGGGCATGGCGTGCCGTTTCGCTACCCCGCCGATCCGGACACCGGACCGGGCCTCACGCCCGCCGGCTTCGACCTGGTCGACGCGTGCGAGCAGATGGGCATTCTGGTCGATGTGGCCCACATGAACGCGGCCGGCGTGGCCGATGTGGCATCGGTCGCCAAAAAGCCGTTCGTGTCCAGCCATGCCGGCGTGCACGCCATCTGTCCGGCGTCGCGCAACCACACCGATGATCAACTGCGAACCATTGCCAATTCCGGCGGGTTGGTCGGCATCGTCCTGAACACCGATTTCATTCGCTCAGACGGGCGGGCCGATCCGGACACGCATCTGTCTATGTTCGTCGACCATATCCGCCACGCGATCGATCTGGCTGGAACAGAGGCCGTCGCGCTGGGGTCTGATTTCGATGGCGGACCGGTGGCCAACGACCTGCCCGACTGCGGCGCCCTGCCCGCTCTGGTCCGTCAGATGGAAGTCGACGGCCTGAACGCGACGGACATCGAAGCGGTTTGTCATGGAAACTGGTTACGCGTCCTGAAGGAGACGATCGGTTGATTGGTCGCCGCCGGCACATTGAAATGGCCAACAAGTGATTGCCGTCTCTTTCGGCCGATGTATTCCGGCGGCCGCGATCGGGCGGCTTTAGTGGCCCATTATTTGTCCGATTCCAATCGTCTACGCCGCTGCTTTTGTTGAGCCATCGTTCGTACATTCGCCGCTGAGGCAGGTGGCTATTCAATCACCTCCATCTCCACCGAAAAAGCGGCTCCGGGCTCAATGGGACCGTCAGAACAGCGATAGATGCTCAGCAGATGCCGACGCTGGGCCGGATTGGTATGCTCAAGGCGAGAATGCAACCCGTCATCGTCCGTTGATCCGGCCCCTGAACCGGGCCGTTCAGGCGGGCGACGCCATGGTTCATGGCGCCCCCTACTCCGCACGATTAGTGACCCGGCCCACGAACACCGAGCCGATTCCGATGGCCGCAGAGCCTAACCGATCTTGGTCAGCAGATTGTCGAGGCTGGCCTTGGCATCGCCATAGAACATCCGCGTGTTGTCCTTGAAGAACAGCGGGTTTTCGATGCCCGAATAGCCGGTGCCCTGCCCGCGTTTGGAGACGAACACCTGCTTGGCCTTCCACACCTCCAGAACCGGCATGCCGGCGATTGGCGAGTTGGGATCGTCCTGGGCGGCCGGATTGACGATGTCGTTGGAGCCGATCACGATGACCACGTCGGTTTCGGGAAAATCGTCGTTGATCTCGTCCATTTCCAGCACGATGTCATAGGGCACCTTGGCTTCGGCCAGCAGCACGTTCATATGGCCCGGCAGACGGCCCGCCACGGGGTGAATGGCGAACCGAACCTGCTTGCCTTTGGCGCGCAGGCGCTTGGTGAGTTCCGAAACGCTCTGCTGGGCCTGCGCCACCGCCATGCCGTAACCGGGCACGATGATCACGCTGTCGGCATCATCCAGCGCCGAGGCAACGCCATCGGCGTCGATCGCGACCTGCTCGCCGTCAATCTCCTGGGCGGGGCCTGCGGTGCCGCCGAAACCGCCCAGAATGACCGAGATGAACGAGCGGTTCATCGCCTTGCACATGATGTAGGAAAGGATCGCGCCGGACGAACCAACCAGCGCGCCGGTGACGATCAGCAGATCATTGGACAGTGTAAAGCCGATGGCGGCGGCCGCCCAGCCCGAATAGGAGTTGAGCATGGAGACGACGACCGGCATGTCCGCGCCGCCAATGCCCATGATCAGATGATAGCCGATGAAGAAGCTGAGCGCGGCCAGCACCAGAAGCGTCCAGAAACCGCCGCCCGACAGATAGACGATCGCCAGAAGCAGGCAGACGAGCGCCGCGCCCGCATTGAGCATGTGGCCGCCCGGCAGCTGACGGGGCTTGCCGTCGATCTTGCCGGCCAGCTTTCCAAACGCGATGACCGAACCGGTAAACGTCACCGCGCCGATGAAGATCGCCAGAACGACCTCGATCTGCAGAAACATCAGTTCGGCGGGTTCCTTGGTCGCCACAAGCGCTGCAAAGGCCGAAAACCCGTCGGTCGATTCGCCATCGGCCAGGGCCGACAGCACGCGCCGGCGCTCGATATCGGCGTTCCAGGCGACGAACACAGCCGCAAGGCCGACAAAGGAATGCAGCGCCGCGACCAGTTGCGGCATTTCGGTCATCTCGACGCGCTTGGCCACATACCAGCCCGCCACGGCGCCGATGATGATCATCGGGATCATCAGCCAGTAATTGCCGATCGCCGGACCCAGCGCGGTGAAGGCCACCGCAAAGGCCATGCCGATAATGCCATACCAGACCGCGCGCTTTGCCCGTTCCTGGTCGCTCAACCCGCCCAGCGAGAGAATGAAGAGAATGCTGGCCGCGATGGCGGCGGCCGAGACCATGCCTTGTCCCAACATGATAGACCCGACCCCTTATGATTTCTGGAACATGGCGAGCATCCGGCGCGTGACCAGAAAGCCCCCCACAATGTTGATGGTGGCGATCAGCACCGAGATCGCCGCGAGCAGGACGACGATCCAGTTGCCCGAGCCGATCTGCAGGACCGCGCCCAGGATGATGATGCCGGAAATCGCATTGGTGACCGCCATCAGCGGCGTGTGGAGAGAATGGCTGACATTCCAGATCACCTGGAACCCGACGAAACAGGCCAGCGCGAAGACGATCAGCGATTCCATGAAGCTCGGCGGAGCGATCTGCCCCAGCAAGAGCATCAGGACACCGCCAGCGCCCAGAATGGCCGCCTGCGTTTTCGTCTGCTTGCGGAAAGCGGCCTGCTCCAGCGCGCGCTTTTCCTCCGGCGTCAGCTCCTTGGGCGCTTCCTTCTTCGGCTGGGCGGCGATCGCCTGCACCTTGGGCGGCGGCGGCGGGAAGGTGACCTCGTTTTCGTGGGCGATGGTCGCGCCGCGGATCACGTCGTCTTCCATATTGTGGACGACCTGACCATCCTTCTCCGGCGTCAGATCGGTCATCATATGGCGGATATTGGTCGCATAGAGCGTTGAGGACTGCGCCGCCATGCGGCTGGGAAAGTCCGTATAGCCCACGATCGTCACACCATTGTCGGTGACGATCTTGTCGTCCGGCACGGTCAGTTCGCAATTGCCGCCGCGCTCGGCGGCCAGATCGACAATCACCGAACCGGGCTTCATCGCCTCGACCATGTCCTTGGTCCAAAGGACCGGCGCGTCGCGATTGGGGATCAACGCGGTGGTGATCACAATGTCCATGTCCGGGGCGAGTTCGCGGAACTTTTCGAGCTGCTTTTCGCGGAACTCCGGCGAAGACGGCGCCGCATAGCCGCCGGTCGCCGCGCCGTCCTGCGAACTTTCCTCGAAATCGAGGAACACGAACTCGGCGCCCATCGACTCGATCTGCTCGGCCACTTCGGGACGCACATCGAACGCATAGGTGATCGCACCCAGCGATGTCGCCGTGCCGATGGCGGCCAGGCCCGCAACGCCCGCGCCCACGACCAGAACCTTTGCCGGCGGAACCTTGCCGGCGGCGGTGACCTGGCCGGTGAAAAAGCGGCCGAAATTGTTGCCCGCCTCGATCACCGACCGGTAGCCGGCGATGTTGGCCATCGACGACAGGGCATCCATCTTCTGGGCACGCGAAATGCGCGGCACCATGTCCATGGCGATCACCGACGCGCCCTGATCGGCGACCTTTTTCATCAGGTCTTCATTGGCACCGGGATAGAAGAACGAGATCAGCGTCTGGCCCTCGCGCAGGCGCGCCGCCTCCTTCTGGTTCGGCGGCCGAACCTTGGCGACGATCTCGGCGGTTTTCCAGAGCTTGTCGGCACTTTTGACGACTTCGACGCCGGCTTCGGCATAGGCGGCATCGCTGAAACCGGCCGCCTTACCCGCTCCGGTCTCGATCAGGCACTCATGTCCCAGCTTTTGCAGTTGCAGCGCGCTGTCGGGCGTCATCGCCACACGCGCCTCGCCGGAAAACACCTCCCGCGGCGTGCCTATCTTCATTGCTCTATCTCCTTGGACCCATGGGTAGCCGGCAACATGAAGGCAAATTCGCAACCCTCACCCGCCTGCAAGGCGTCTGCCGCCAAAAGCCAATGACGGCCCCGGCGCCGCTCCGCAGGCAACCGTTCGGACTTACACGCATTGCGGCGCTTGTCCAACACGGCATTGCCGGTCGGCAGACCGATGCGCTTGTCCGAAACCGAAAAGCGTGTGCTGTTGGCGGCTGACCGTTTGAGGATGCAGCCGGGCGCCGTGCCGGTGACCGGGATCGTGTCGGGATGCAAAAATGGGTTCAATTCGCGCAGCACGGCCCCCACGCCACCGGCAAAAAAGACTTCCTTACCGTCCGAGCCGACAGGCTTCAAGTTTGCCCGCGCATACGCAGCACCGAAAGTACCACACGCCGCCATGAGCTTATGCCCCGGCGGCGGTATGCCCCTTATTGCTGATACGCCGTTCCTTGCAATGCAATCGAGCTTGACGTACCCGGTCGTCGGCAGAGCCGGCGACGTTCGTCAGCGTTTTCAACAGCCAGGGTCCCGACTCTCGGCGGCCGGTCGCCAGACAACACACACGGTCGGAATGAACATGAGCCTTTATGCGGATTATCTAGCCGAGATCGAAAGCCGGAAGGCCCAGGGCCTCAGTCCCAAGCCTATCGATGATGGCGCGCTGACGAGCGAGATTATCGCGCAGATAAGGGATACCGGCCATCCGCACCGGAAGGATTCCCTGAACTTCTTCATCTACAACACGCTTCCGGGCACGACCAGCGCGGCGGGCGAAAAGGCGCGGTTTCTCAAGGAGATCATTGTCGGCGATGCGGTGGTCGACGAGATCGCTCCGGCCTTCGCCTTCGAGCTCCTGTCGCACATGAAAGGCGGGCCGTCGGTTGAAGTCCTGCTCGATCTGGCGCTTGGCGACGATGAGGCCATCGCGCGCGATGCCGCCGATATTCTCAAGACGCAGGTGTTTCTCTACGAGGCCGATACCGGGCGCCTGAAGGATGCCCATGATGGCGGAAACCAGATCGCCACGGACATTCTGGAAAGCTACGCCAAGGCGGAGTTCTTCACCAAGCTGCCCGAGATCGAAGACGAAATCGAGGTCGTCACCTATGTCGCCGCCGAGGGCGACATCTCGACGGACTTGCTCTCGCCCGGCAACCAGGCACACTCGCGCTCGGACCGCGAGCTGCACGGCAAATGCATGATCTCCGAACGCGCGCAGAAGGACATCGAGGCGCTCAAGCTCCAGCATCCGGGCAAGCGGGTCATGCTGATCGCGGAAAAAGGCACGATGGGCGTCGGCTCATCGCGCATGTCGGGCGTCAACAATGTGGCGCTTTGGACCGGCAAGCAGGCGAGCCCCTATGTTCCGTTCGTCAACATTGCTCCGGTCGTCGCCGGCACCAACGGCATTTCGCCGATCTTCCTGACGACGGTCGGCGTTACCGGCGGCATCGGCATCGACCTGAAGAACTGGGTCAAGAAGCTGGATGCCGAGGGCAAGCCGATCCTCAACAATGACGGCAATCCCGTCCTCGAGCAGAAATACGCCGTCGACACCGGCACCGTGCTGAAGATCAACACGCGGGACAAGACGCTGCTCAGCGAGGACGGCGATGAAGAGCTTGCCGATGTCTCGTCGGCCTTCACGCCGCAGAAGGTGGAATTCATGAAGGCGGGCGGTTCCTACGCGATTGTCTTCGGCAAGAAACTGCAGACATTCGCCGCCGAGACGCTGGGGATCGAGGCGCCGGCGGTCTTTGCGCCCTCCAAGGAAGTGTCGCATGAGGGCCAGGGGCTGACCGCGGTCGAGAAGATCTTCAACCGGAACGCGGTCGGCGTGGGCGAAGGCAAGGTTCTGCACGCCGGATCGGACGTCCGGGTCAAGGTCAACATTGTCGGCTCACAGGACACGACCGGCCTGATGACGTCCCAGGAGTTGGAGGCGATGGCGGCAACGGTCATCTCGCCGACGGTCGACGGCGCCTACCAGTCGGGATGCCACACCGCCTCGGTCTGGGACCTGAAGGCGCAGGGCAACATTCCCCGGCTGATGGCCTTCATGAACCGGTTCGGGCTGATCACCGCGCGCGATCCCAAGGGCGTCTACCACGCGATGACGGACGTCATCCACAAGGTGCTCAACGACATCACCGTCGATGACTGGGCGATCATCATCGGCGGCGACTCGCACACGCGCATGTCCAAGGGCGTGGCGTTCGGCGCCGATTCCGGCACGGTTGCGCTGGCCCTGGCGACCGGCGAAGCGACGATGCCGATCCCCGGGACCGTGAAGGTCACCTTCAAGGGATCGATGAAGGATCACATGGATTTTCGCGACGTGGTCCATGCCACGCAGGCGCAGATGCTTCAGCAGTTCGGCGACAATGTCTTCCAGGGCCGCGTGATCGAGGTCCATATCGGAACCCTGCTTGCCGACCAGGCCTTCACCTTCACCGACTGGACGGCCGAGATGAAAGCCAAGGCAGCGATCTGCATCTCCGAGGACGAGACCATGATCCAGTCGCTGGAACTGGCCAAGAGCCGTATCCAGATCATGATCGACAAGGGCATGGACAATGACGCACGGACGCTTCAGGGGCTGATCGAAAAGGCCGACACGCGCATCGCCGAGATCAGGTCGGGCGAGAAGCCGGCGCTGGCACCCGACGAAAACGCCAAATATTTCGCCGAGGTGGTCGTCGATCTGGACGAGATCGACGAGCCGATGATCGCGGACCCGGACGTGAACAATGCCGACGTCTCCAAGCGCTACACCCATGACACGATCCGGCCCATTTCCCATTACCGGGCCGACAAGAAGGTCGATCTGGGCTTTGTCGGCTCGTGCATGGTGCACAAGGGCGATGTGAAGATCGTCGCCCAGATGCTCAGAAACCTCGAAGAAGCCCATGGCAAGGTCGAGTTCAAGGCGCCGCTGGTCGTCGCCGCGCCGACCTACAACATCATCGATGAGTTGAAGGAAGAAGGCGACTGGGCCGTCCTGCAAAAATATTCGGGTTTCGAATTCGATGACGATGCGCCCAAGAACACGGCCCGCACCGAATATGAAAACATCCTCTATCTGGAACGCCCCGGCTGCAACCTTTGCATGGGCAACCAGGAAAAGGCGGAAAAGGGCGATACGGTCCTGGCCACGTCCACGCGCCTTTTCCAAGGACGCGTCGTCGAGGATTCCGCCGACAAGAAGGGTGAATCGCTGCTGGCCTCGACACCTGTGGTCGTCCTGTCGGCGATCCTCGGCCGGACGCCCAGCATGGATGAATATGTCACGGCGGTCGAAGGGATCAATTTGACCAAGTTTGCCCCTTCGGGGAACAAGCCGCTCGACTCGCTGTCGGTTCACTACTGACCGGGTTGAGGCTCCCGATCGCCGCACAGCGCAACGCGTGACGTCCGCCTTCCGGGCGTGTTGTTAGCCGTGAACCCCGATCATCGGCGTGCCCGCACCATCGCCCAGGGCCGTGAGAAAAGGCGACCGGCATTGCACCGCGCCGATCAAGGCCCCTGTGCGGGGGTCGTGCCTACTGGCCGAACCGGTGTTCCGCCGTCACCTCGAGCGCGCGGCTGGCGCGCGCGTCCGACCCGTCCTGGGGCCGATGACCGGCGATGATCCGGTCGCGGGTGGCGATCAGGTCGGTGATCTCGGGCTCATGGGCGGCGAGGACGGCCGTCAGCCACCGGTTCACCAGATAGTTGGGTTGCGGCATGTGCACGTCGAAGCGCGGCAGAAGCGCGATCGTGGGCGCGGCCTCGAGCCAATCGTCGCCGACCACCCAATGGTTGACCGTGAACAGGCGCAGCAGCCGGCCATGCGGATTAACGCCGACCGCGCAAAGATGATGGATCGGCCCCTCCGGACCATCGGGCCGGACGAAGCAGTGGAAATGGCCGTGTTCGGCGGTCTCCATCGACGGTGCATGGCTGTGATAGAACCATTGCGCGCCGGTCTGCGCGTCGAACACCTCGCCGGCGGGGTACTTCGCCCAACTCTGCGGCTGCTCGATGCCGCGCAACGTCTCGGTCAGAACCGTGGCGCCGCCCTTAGCCAGCACATGCTCGCAGAACGCGATTTCGCGTCGGGCGTTTTCGCGTGCCTCTGCACTCATGTGCCGCCGTTCGGCGCCAGATCGGGCGCCTCTGTCGCGCCGTCGGGCAGGCGCGCCGGCGGTGGCGGCGGAGCGGCCCGCTGCGAGCCGGCGGAAGGCATCGGTGCGGGCGGCGGCGGCGGAGCGGCGAGCGGCGCTGCAGCCGCGCAAGGGGCGGCCGCAGCACACGGCGCGGCACCGGCCGCGCATGGCGCGACGCCACCGGCGGCGGGCGCGGACGTGGCGACAGGCGCCGGCGCAGGCACGCCGTTCCGGGCGTGATCATAGGCGACGGCGCCGGTTGTCACCGCCAGGGCGGCGGCAAACAGGGCGGTGTTGCGCGACCGGCTCATGCGGACGCGCCCTTGCGCCTGAGCCCGTCGAGCCCGAACAGCGGTCGCGCAAAAACGCCCACCGCCGAACCGGCAAAGGCGGCGGCGAACCACAGCCAGCCATGCAGGCTGCCCGATGCGATGCCGGAGAACAGCGCGCCGATGTTGCAGCCAAAGCTCAGCCGTGCGCCATAGCCCATCAACAGCCCGCCGAGCGCGGCGGCGGCGAACGATGCCAGCGGAACGACGGCCCTGGGGGCGAACTTGCCGGCCAGCGACGCGGCCAGCGCTGCGCCGAGGATCAGGCCGAAATTCATCACCGAAACCGAATCGGCAAGCACCGAACTGGACAGCGCTTCGGCTTGCGCCGGCCATGTCCAGAATTCCCAGCTTTCGACGGGGACGCCCGCGGCCGAGGCGATCTTTGCGCCCCAGAGGCCAAAGCCATAGGTGATCGACCATGGGTGGCCGGCAACGATGAGCGTTGCGACGTTGAGCAGCGCCAGTATCAGACCGGCACCGACCAGCGGCCAGGGTCCCGACAGGAGCCAGCTCCAACCGGGGCGGCGCGGTCCCGGATCGGCCTCAAGATCGCCATGGGCGCGGCGTTCGATGACGGCCGTCAGAAGCGCGACCAAACCCAGACCGGCCAGAGACACCGCGATGGCTGAAGGCACGCCCAGCGTCTGGCCCAGGCTCACCGGCGGCAACGCCGGCTGGCCCAGCCACCAGGGCAGATGCGCCGTACCGATGACCGCGCCGACGATGAAGAAGACCAGTGTCACGAGCATACGCGCCGAACCGCCACCGACCGTGAACAGCGTGCCCGAACCGCATCCGCCGCCAAGCTGCATGCCGAAGCCGAACATCGCCGCGCCGATGAGCACGGAGACGCCGACCGGCGCGATGGCGCCGACGAGCGGCTGGCTGCCGACGCTGCCCGCCGCAAGGAGCGGCATCATCGCCAACCCGGCAAGCCCGATCATCAGCATCTGCGCGCGCATGCCCCGCCCGCGTCGTTCGACGACCATGCGGCGCCAGGCGCCTGTAAAACCAAAAGAGCCGTGATAGAGCGCCGCGCCGAGGCCACCGCCGATCAGGAACAGCGTCGCCTGCCGCAGATCGACCAGCAGCCAGATCGCGGCAAATCCAGCCACCAGGAACGCGGCCGCCACCGTCGCCGGACTGCGATCGACGGCAACGTCAGGCAGGAACGGCGGCGGCGCGGCCGGCGCCGACGAGGTTGCTGCATTTTGCAACATGAGAGCCAACCTCCGTGGAGGTTTCCTTATACGACCGAACCGGCATGCGGCGAAAGCCACATGCCGGCCGCTTGATGGTGGTTGACCTTACTGGACCGCGCGGGGCGGATCGAGCGGACGTGCGGGATCCTGTGTCCACTCGGACATGGAACCGTCATACATGGCCGATTGCTCGTTGCCGAGCACTTCGCTCAGCCCGAACCATGCGACCGAGGCCCAGTGGCCGGTGTTGCAGAAGGTGATGTTGGCTTCGTCCGCGCCAACGCCGACCGCGGCGACCAGCGCCTGAACGGTCTCGGGCTGTGCGAAGAGGGCAAACTCGCTGGAATAAAATTCCGAATGCGGAAGGTTCACGGAACCGGGAATGGTGCCCGGCGCGGCCGCGACGGGGCTTTTCGTCTCGCCGCGGAACTGTTCGACCGGGCGACCGTCGACAAGCTTTGTGCCGTCATCGAGCGCAGCGAGAACGTCATCGGTGGTAGCAAGGACCGCCTCGTTCAGCGTGACCTCGAATTCGGACACCTCGGCTGTGACCGGTTCGGCGACGCGCGCACCGCCGACTGCATCATATTGGCGCCAGCCGCCATCGAGGATGGAGACATCGTCATGGCCCAGATAGCGGAACGTCCAGTAGACGCGGGTGGCCGAGCCGAACTCGGTCGAATCGGTGCCCCAAGGCACGATGACGACATGGTCGTCATTGTCGATGCCTAGGCTCTCGATCAGGCCGGTAATGTCCTCGATGGCCGGGATCTTGCCCGGCACGCCATCGATCTCGGTGCGCCAGCCGGCCGTGTTGTAGGGCGCGGCCACCGCCCCCTCGATATAGGGGCTGTCGCCTAGATCGGTGTTCTCGACATTGGCGCGAATGTCGACGACGACGATATCGTCATTGCCGGCATGGTCGATCACCCACTGGGCGCTGACGAGCGGCCCGGCACCATCATGGGCCAATGCGGGGACGGCCGAGGCGGCGAGCGCCGCGATTGCGATGTTCAGGCGGTTCATGGCTTTGTCCTTTCGACGGCTTGCGGCGGACACGCCTCACCGGCCTGCCCTTGCCTTCGTCCAGCAAGATAGTGCCGCCGCAACGCCCAAACGAGGCATCAGTGCCGCGATGGCCGGGTGCAAGGCGAAAATTTTTTGCCGCGCAGCCCGGTTCCGCAGTCCTGCTTTTCAGCCGCACCGGGCGTTCAATCCGCGCACCCGCTTGCATGGCCGAACACCGCCTGCGGCGGCCCCATGGCGACCACGCGACCGTCATCAACGATCCAGATCTCGTCCATCCGGGCGGCAAGCTCCTGATTGTGGGTGATCATCAATGTGGTGGCCGGCGTTTCAGCCACCAGCCGCTCGACCAGCGCCGGTCCGTCCTGATCGAGTGCATCGTCCGGCTCGTCCAGCAGCAACAGGCTCGAGCCCGACAGCGCCGCCCGGGTGAGCAGAACGCGACGGATCTCGCCGGCCGACAGGTTGCGGCCCGCTTCGGACACTTTACCCGACAGGCCGCCCAACCGCTCGACCACCGGGCCGAGCCCGAACCGTTCGGCGCAGCGCGCAATGGTCTCATCGTCGAGCGCGCCATCGGCGCCCATGGTCAGTGCGCGGCGCAACGATCCGGCGAGGATGGGCGAACGGGTGCCGACATAGGCAATCAGTCGCCGACGCTCGGAAGTCGAAAGGTCGACGGTCCTGCGATCGCCGAGCAGAACCTCACCCGTTTCGGGGCTTTCAAGGCCGGCGGCCAGACTCAACAGCGTCGATTTGCCGGCACCGTTCGGGCCGATGATCGCGATCTTGCGGCCCGGCTCGGCCACGGCGTCGACCGAAGACAGGCAGCCCGCGCCGGCACCGTCGAAGGAGAGGTTTTGGGGCACATTGTCCAGTTCGGTGTCATCGTCGTCGTCGCTGCCAGTGAGTTTGGGCACCGACAGCAGCTTTTGGCATTTGTCGCGCGCCACCTTCCAGGCGCGGTGCCGGTCCCAGACGCCGGCCAGATCGCGCAGGGGCTGGATCATCAGCCCGACCGCGGCGAGTGCGCCGGCGGCTTCAGCGGCGGCGGCACCGCTCGCCAGCGCCGCCAGAAAGACCGCGGCGACGGCAACGCCGGACACCGCATCGGGAATGGCGCGCAACAGCGCGGCGCCGCGCGCACGCTCCAGAGCCGCATCGATCAGGTTTTCGGTGCGCTTGACGATCAGGCGGGTTTCGGTCTTCACGCGGCCCAGAAGCCGCAATTCGGGCGCATGGGGCACCCGTTCGCTCATGTCGGCGGCCAGCCGGGCGCGGCGACTGCGCAGCTTCTTGTGGGCCGGGCCAAGGCGCGGTCCCGCCAGCGCCATGGCCGCCATGCCGACCGCGATCGGGATGGCCGCGGCGAGCCCCAGATGCGGGTTGAGCAGGAACAGGGCAATCGTCGCCAATGGCAGCACGATCAGCGAGGAAATCGACCGTGTGAGACCAAGGCTCACCCAGTTGCGCACGGCGGAAAGGTCGCCGACGAAGCGCAGGGACAGGGCGCCGCTGCGGCGGCTGGCAATATCGCGCGCCGAAACGTGCGCCAGATGCTCAAACAGCCTGACGCGCAAGGCGGCCACATAGCCCTGGCCGACCCGTTCGGCGATGACGCGTTCGCGATAGCGCATGGCCGCGATCGCCAGCCCGGAGCCGGCGACCAGCGCGAGCGCGGCGAACGGCAAGCCGGTTTCCGTGTCGCGAAAGGCGGCAAACACATCGCGGGTGGCAAAGGCGGCGATGCCCGTCGAGACGGCCTGACCAAGCGCCAGCGCGATGATGGCGACGATGCCGCGGCTGCGCCCGCCGTCGAACAGTTTCGGCATGGCACTCATTGGACCGGCCTCAACAGGCGGGCGACGGCCTTGCAGGGGCGGTCGCATGCGGAACAATCGCGGCCACAAGGGCCGGCGGCCTGCGATCCGTCTTCTGTGGGAAGAATGATCCGGTCCAGCCCGCCGCGCTGAACGCACTGGCGGAAATCGTGACCGCATGCGGACAGGGCGATGAAGGAGGCGCGCGGCGGCAAACCGCGTTCCTCTGCCGCCGTCCGCAGGGCCTTGGTCCAGCGAATGGCGCGGATCAGCCGGTTTGTGCCCTGTTGGGCATCGATCTTTTCGCCGCTGCGCAGATTGGCGTCGCGCAGCGTGTCGTCCGCTCCGGCACAAACCTGTGTCGGAATGGTCAGAAAGCGGGTGATCTTGTCCTCGGTCACCGCCGACCAGGGATCGGATGGCGCGCCGCGGCTGGCCAGACCATAGGGAAAGCGCGCCGCATCGGGAAATGTGTACCAGCCGGCTGAAGCGACCGTCAGCCGCGTGACCATATGCGGATGCATCATCGCAAAGCGATGGGCGAACTGCGCCCCGCCGGAAAAGCCGGCCAGTTCGAACCGCGCCGTTTGCCAGAGGCGCTCTTTTGCGAGCGCCTCCATCAGGGCAATCAAGGCAAGATCGGCCCGGCCACGCCGGATCGCCTGCTGATAGCGCGGCCATTGCTGGCGGCCGAACAAGGGCGCGATCACCGGGCGGCCCAGTGCGCTGGCGCGCCGGGCCAGGAGTTCGGCCTGCTGGCGCGCATCACGGCGAATGCCGTGGATCGCCACCAGCGGCGGACCGTCGGCGGCCATGCGCTCTGGCACCGCCAGCCAGCAGGACAGGCCATCGGGCTGACCGGCGTGCCGGAACAGGATCTCCGCTTGGGATTGTGTGGACATTGTCGAATGTGCGATCGCCAGAGCCATGGCTGTCGTCCTTCTGTCGGGTTCAGGCGGCAGCGCCGAACACTTCCTCGGCGCGATGGCTGGGCAGCATGTCGAAGATCATGTGAATGCGGTCCTGATCGCCATCATTGTGGGCCTCGTGCATCTGGTCATTGTCGAACCACCACAGCTCGCCCTCGCGCATGCGCACTTCCTCGTCGCCGGCCTTCAGCCAGGAGCCGTCGGTCGATCTCAGAACGAAGTGGTAGCGGTTGCGCACGCGGTAATATTCGCCGCGGTCGATGTGCGGATAGACACGCTTGCCCGCCGGCAGGCAGACGATCTTGGCCCGGCCCAGAATGGAATCCTGCTCCAGCGCGAAATCGTCCAGGAACTTGCGCGCGAGAACGAAACGGGCCGAGCCGGTCGTCCAGCGGCTTTCGTGGACGTCGCGGCGCTTGCGGTCGCCGATGGCGGATTTGCGCAGGCCGCGCAGCGGGATCGCCAGCGCCTCGCGCTGAACCTTGATCTTGTCCTGGCGGCCCGTCGACTGCGCCCAGGCGTCGTCGATGCTCTCGATCTCGTCGAGAAAGGGCCGGGGGTCGACATCGGATTTCAGACGTTTGAAGTACTGCATTTTTTCATCCTCTCGGTTGGATCTGGGGTTCAGTCTTTGTCGGTCTTGTTGTCGGTCGGCCGCGCGACGGCCCGCCGCGATGCGCCGTGTCGGAGATGGACCGAGCCTGTTCGGCCGACCGTCTCCGGGGTCTGGTGGGATAACGAACCAGCGGGGCACTTATTCCCCGGCGGCCCGAAATCGCGCGAAACGTCCCTTACGGCGCATGGGCGATCACGCGGCCACCCGTCGCTCCACCTGTTGGCCCCGCAGAAGCGGGCGCACCCGGTCCGCGATCGACACGGGATCGCACAATTGTTCGCGGGTCAGGTGGGGCACGCCGGTTGCGGCCAACGCTTCGCTGACGGCCAGCGGCGAGCGCGTGACCATGCCGGAGACGGCGAACGGCCGCAGCCCATAGCCATCGAGCACGGTCACACCGCCCATCGAACCGAGCGCGTCGGGCGCCGCAAACAGGATGCCGTCCAGCCGGTCCTTGATGCGGGAGCCGCGCAGGATCGCCGCGGTTTCCTTCTGGAACACGCCGTCGGCGATCTCGGCGACGACGATCTGCGCGCCGCCGGCGGCCGCATGGCCGACAAGCGTCTCGAAACCGTCCTCGATGCGCGCCAGCGGCACGCGATAGGTCGAGGCCAGTCCGGCGTCGGTGAAATCGAGCGTTGCGATCCCGGCATCCTCGAAGGCGACGAAGTCGCCGAACGATCCGGTGCCGGTGACCTTGGCGCCGGCGACATCATATCCGGCCCGCGACAGGCCATGGGCGAGACTGACCGCTGCGGTCGTCTTGCCGGCATTCATCGATGCGCCGAAAACACCGATTACGGTGACATCGGACGGGACCGGCTGCCGTTTGATGCCATAGCGGGAAACATTGATGACGCTGCCGCCCGCATCGAGCAGAAGGCCCACAGGGCGCACGCGGGTCGGAGGCGCCATGCGCTGATGGGCGCATTCAACGGTGCCGACAACGCCGCCACCGGCCAGCAGGTCGCCTCCCTCGGCGGTGATTTCGGCGCGCCCCTGATACTGGTCGGGCGCATAGCGGTCGCCGACGCATGCGACGAACAGATCGCCGACATAGCTTGTCTTGTAGCGCCTGGTCGTCAATTGCAGCCGGCGGTGCTGGTTGATCTCGGCGATCTCGCACAGCACCAGATCGCCTGTCCGCGCCGCCGCAAATCCGGTCGACAGGCCGGCGACGTCGCCGCGATCGACCCGGCGCGTGGTAAAGGTCCAATGGGCGGTCGACAATGCGGCCATGGCGTTTGGCGCAACGCGCGCATGCGGTGTCAGGGCAATTGGCTTGTCCATGTTCGTCTCCTGCGTTTCGGTTTCGTTGCGAAACCACATCAGGAGAACGGAGGGGCCGGGCGACTATTCCCGGCGGCATGAAGTTTTTTCGACCAGACAAATGGGAGGGCTTGCGCGCAAAGCATAAGCGCCCCGAAACGGGGCGCTTTGCGGGCATGTTGAAAGGACGGTCTTGTGAGAACCGGGCGACCGGCGCCGGGTCAGGGCAACCGGTCCAGCATCGCCCGCTCGTCATCGGCGGACAGCGGTTCGCCGGCGCCGATGGCCGACAGATAGGCGTCGAGCGCTTCCAGCGACGATGCGGGCGCATAGCCGTCATCGGCGCCGGCGGCGGCCACCGTGAACCGGACACGCCATTGCCCGTCCGTCTGGCAGGCCACCGAGACAAGGGTGGAGGCATCGGCGCCATCGAGTTCAAACTCGCGGCACAGATGGCCCGCCTCATCGCGGAACGAGGCAATGGCGCGGAACCGGTCGCTGCCAAGCTCGGTCTCTTCGCCGGACGGCACGGTGCGCAGCGCGGCCGGCAGTCCGGGATTGTCCAGATTGGCGGTCACCATGCCCGACGGCTGCGATGCACCGCCCCATCCCGATGCCAGATAGCCGATCACGCCGCCGGCGACCAATGCGATGGACGCGGCCATCGCCAGATCGAAGCGCCATGCCGAGGTTCTTCGGGCGTCGCGATCAAAGGCAATCACATTGCTTTTGTCGTCGGCCGCGGCTTCGGTCGCCGATGATGCCGCTGCCGTCTCATGACGCTCAACCATCTGCGCAATGCTGCTCGCCAGCGCGTCGGGCACCGGCGCGTCGAGGAGCGGTTCGAACGCGTCGGACGCGGCCTGCCGGGTCCGGGTGAAGACCGCAAGGCGTGCCGCAAGCGCTTCATCGCGTTCGACGGCACGAGCGATCTCGGCCCGTTCTTCGGCGTCGAGTTCGCCATCGGCATAGGCCATCAATGCGGTATCGCTGAATTTCTGTTCCATGGTGCTTGCCCTTGATTACGGGAACAACGTCGTTAATCGCCGTTTATTCCCATCACGCTCGCAAGTTTTTTTCGGGCGCG
The DNA here is from genome assembly GCA_024742765.1 of Phyllobacteriaceae bacterium. Classification (GTDB taxonomy): domain Bacteria; phylum Pseudomonadota; class Alphaproteobacteria; order Rhizobiales; family Rhizobiaceae; genus Roseitalea. Next base: position 51,694 of record JANSXT010000012.1, read on the forward strand.
TGCCAGACGGCTCATGACGGTGCCGATCGGGATGGCAAGCACGTCGGAGGCCTCCTGGTAGCTGAATTCCTCGATACAGACCAGAACGATCACCTCGCGCTGCTCGTCGGGCAGATCGGCAATGGCCGCGCGCGTTGCCTTGAGCATCAGCGCGCTTTCGGTCTGCCGCGTGCCGTCGTCGCCGGACATGTTGAGCAGGGCGTCGACGTCGACGCTCGTGCCGGCCGTCTTGTCCTTGCGCAGCTGGTCGATCCACGCATTGCGCATGATCCGGAAGAGCCAGGCGTCCATGCGCGTGCCCTCGGCATAGCTGTCCTGGTTGGCCAGCGCCTTTTCGCAGGTTATCTGCACCAGATCGTCCGCCGAAGACGCCGAGCGGGTCAGTGAAAGGGCGAAGCGCCGCAAGTTGGGGAGCAGCGCAATCAGTTGCTGCCCGAATGTATGCGGCATCCAATGCTCCGACAAATTTCAGCCGTCGTGGAATAATATGTCGAAGCGTCCGTTTACACATCATCTGAAACACGCTGCAAGCAGCATTGTTGCCGGGGAGCCGTTGATGTTCATTGTCCAAGACCATTCCGACACCGATCTTGTGTCCTTGAGGGCTGTCCGGCGGCTGGTGCTGATTGCCTGTCTGGCGGTCGCCTGGGCCGTCGTGCCAACCCTTTCGGACATGGCGCCGGGTATCGCGCTGGCCGACGATGACGGAGACGATGGCGATGATGGCGACGACGGGGATGATGGCGACGATGGCGGCAGTTCATCGGGCGGCGGTTCGTCCGGCGGCGGATGGTCGGGCGGCGGCAGCGATCGCTCGTCGAACCGCCCGTCGGGTCGCAACCTGTTGCGGATCTTCCGCGAGCCGCGCCGGGCACAGCGACCGCGACGCGCGCAAAGGCCGCGCCAGGCCCAGCAGCCGCGCCGTGCGCAACAGCGCCCCGCCGCACCGCCGCCGCCTCCCCTGCCCGATTTCGCGCCGGCCGAGATCGTCGCCCTGGGCCTGACCGATCCCAGCGTCACCGCGCTCGAAGCGTTGGGCTACACCGTTCTGCAGCGCGACCAGATCGCGCTGGTGGATGCGTTCGTGACACGTCTGCAGGTGCCTGCGGGCACCGGTCTGGACGATGCGCGGGTCGCGGTCGAGGCGGTGCAGCCGGGCACGCAGGCCGACTTCAACCATTTCTACCGGCCGGGCGGAGCCGAGCCCTGCCGGGAATTGTGGTGCATCGCGCCCAATCTCATCGACTGGCCCGATCCGAAAGCCAATGCGCGTTGCACCACCGATGTCACGATCGGGCTGATCGACACCGGCATCAATGCCGACCACGAAGCGCTCAAGGACAGCCAGTTGACCGTGCTGAAAACCGCCGAAGAGGCGCTGCCACGCTCCAGCCGGCAGCACGGCACCGCTGTTGCGGCCATTCTGGTCGGCTCCATGCAGACGAGGTCGCCGGGCCTGTTGCCGGGTGCGGAGATCGTCGCCGTCGACGCGTTCCACCGCGGCGGCCAGGGCGACAATCGCAGCGATGTCTATACGCTCGTGCGGTCGCTGGACACGCTGGCCGGCAACGACGCCCGGATCATCAATATGAGCCTGGCCGGCCCGGCCAACACGCTGCTCGAAGACATGGTGCGCGAACTGAATGCGCGCGGCATTTTTCTGGTCGCCGCCGCCGGCAATGCGGGTCCGCGATCCGATCCGGCCTTTCCGGCCGCCTATGAGCGGGTGTTTGCCGTCACCGCGATCGACAATGGGAAGCGCGTCTACCGGCGCGCCGGACGCGGGGCCCATATCGACTTTGCCGCGCCGGGCGTCGAGGTCTGGACCGCAGCTTCGGTGCGCGGCGCCAAGACCCGGACCGGAACCTCGTTCGCCACACCGTTCGTCACCGCCGCGCTTGCCGTCTTGCGGGCCAACAATCCCGGACTTGAGACCTATGAGCAGGCCAAGGAGCGGCTGACGGCCGCTGCCGAGGATCTGGGCGAACCGGGTTTTGACGATGTTTTCGGCCACGGGCTGATCCGTGCGACCGATCTGTGTGCGCCCGAAGACACCACGGTCTCTCCGCACACGCTTTAGGCGGAAAGACCGCGTTAAGCCGACCGGCTGGGCCGGCACAATCCGATCAGATCAGATCGGCAGACCAGGCGACGATCTCGGTGGCGACGCCGGCAAAGGCCGCGTTCAGCGCGGCAACATAATCGTCCGGGCTGCCGGTGCGCGACACCGGAACCGATGCGGTAAAGCGCCGGTCGGCGGCGACGACACCGTTGCGGTCGTTGAGCAGCTTCACCTCGATCTCAACCTGTGCGGCGGCGGCGGGGATGTCGATGCCGAATTCGGCGATGTTGGTGACGATCTGATAGTCGATCGCCAGCCCCTGCCCCGGAAGGCCGACGCCGTCAAAACGGTCCGCCCGGTCGAAGCTTTCGGCCAGCCGGCGCTGAACCAGGCGCGGCAGCCGGTCGCCCCATTGCGCATCACCCAGATACTGGATGGCGAACGGCGCGGTCTCGACGACGATGTTCTGGGAATCGAGCGCCTGCACGGCACCGGGCTCGGCAATCAGGATCTGCGTGCCGCGGCGCACCGGTCCCGCGGACACATCGCGCGGCGCCACCAGATCGAACGTGTCGGGCGGTTCGCCCGTGCCGCCAAGCGCGGCGCAGCCCTGAACGAGGCCGACCGACAACACAAGCGCGGCGATGGATCGTGGCAGACGCATCGGCCGCCAGCCCGGCTTACCCATGATACTCATGCACCCCGTAACCGCCCCCGATACAAACCCAAACGACCGGCGCAAACGAACAATCCAAGCAACCGGACCTTATCTGACACTGGACCAACCGGCAGTCAGGCCCCGGCCCTCTTGGCTTATCAGCGGCGCTCGCGCCCGTCAAAGCGCTTGACGCCGCCATCGCCTCCGAAGATCAGTTGCTGGGGATCGCGCTCGATGCTGGTGATCGCCTGCTCGATGCGCGAAATCGACCGCCGCGTTTCGTTGACCAACGCCTCGATATCGCGCAGCCCGCGATCGGAAAACCGCTCCAGACCGCCGCCAATGCTGTCGAGCCGCGCATTGAGGTTGCTCGCGACGTCGCGGAAGGAGCGCAGCGTATCGCTGGCCTCGGCAATCAGGTTCTGGCCGCCCGCGCCGCCTTCGCCCAGAAACCCGTCGAGCTTTTCGAGAACACCATCGACGCGCACCGAGGCCGCGTTCAGCCGTTCGGACATTTCGGTGACGTTGGCGAAAATGGTGTCGATGTCATCGCCGCGCCCTTCGAGCTGGGCAGTCACGCCCTCAATGTCGGCGGTGATGTCGCGCGCCGCCCGGCCCGCATCGGCAAAGCCGGCCACCGCTTCGCCCACCGTATCGGGATCGACGGCGCCCAGAAGCTGGTCGACGCGGTCGAACGAAGTCTCAACGCGTGTGCCGACATTTTCCAGCCCCTCGAATGTGCGCGTCACCGAAGCCAGCAGCGTATCGATGTCGCCCGATGCTTGGCTCAGATCGCCGGTGAAGCCGCGCACGTCGGCGATGATGGTGCGCACTTGCTCGGGGTCGATGGCCGTCAGTAATTCATCGGCGGTCTGGGCCGTCCTGGACACCGAATCCACCAGACCCTGCGCCGCCTGGCCGGCTTCGGCCAACCCGTCGACAGCGGCACGGACCGCTTCGGGATCGACGGCGGCAATCAGCGCGTCGACCTGATCGAACGACTGGTCGACCCGGTCGCCGATCGTCTCGAGCCCCTCAAGGGTCGTGCGCGCCGACGCGACGAGGCCGTCCAGATCGTCCGATGCCTCGTTGAGATCGGCCGCAAAACCGCGCACTTCGGACACGATCGCGCTGACATCCTCCGGATCGACGGCCGCGATCAGTTCGTCGGCGCCGGACAGGGTGCGTTCCAAGGTGACCGACATGGTGCCGAGCGACTCGCCCAGATCGCCCATGCCGGACAGGAATTCGTCGATGCGGCCCGAATTGGCCGCCAGCGCGTCGCTGATCTCGGTGACATTTTCGACCGCCTGCGTCAAAGGCCCGCGCGCGTCGGCGACAAAGCTCTCAATGTCGGTCAGGATGTTGTCTGCGCGGTTGGCAATGTCCTGGGCGGTGGCGAGCAGGTCGTTCAGCGCCGTGGGATCGGCGGAGATCGTCGCCACTCTCCCCTCTTGCTCGGCCAGTTCGAACACATTGGGCTGGTCAACGGCCCCACCCTCAAGCTCGATATGGGCAATGCCCGTCAGGCCGGTAAACGACAGGACGGCCTTGGTTTCGGCGGTGATCGGCAGGTCGCGGCGCACCTGGGTTTCGGCGATCACGACGCCCGGATCGGTCGCGTCGAAGCCAAGCCGGTCGACCTTGCCCACATCGATGCCGTTGAACTTGACGACGCTGGAATTGGCCAGGCCCGTCACCGAACCGGCAATCACGATGTTCAGCCGCGCCGTCTCGCCGCCGGTGTCGTTGCGCGCGAACCAGTAGACAAAGGCAAAGGCGGCGGCGAACACCAGAACGGTGAACGCGCCGACGGCGACATAGTTGGCCTTGGTTTCCATTGCAGTTCGTTGCCTACTCTACCTTGGCGGGAATATGGCGCGCCCGCTTGCCACGGAAATAGGATTTGATCCAGGCATTGTCATGCTCCAGCATCACCGACAGCGGCCCGGCGGCGATCACTTTGCCCTCACCAAGCACCGCGATGCGGTCGGCGACGGTGAACAGGCTGTCAAGATCGTGGGTCACCATGTAGACCGTCAGGCCCATCGTGTCGCGCAGTTTGGCGATCAGTTCGTCGAATTCGGCCGCGCCGATCGGATCGAGCCCGGATGTCGGTTCATCCAGAAAGACGATGTCCGGATCGAGCGACAATGCACGGGCCAGCGCCGCGCGCTTGATCATGCCGCCCGACAGTTCGGAGGGATACTTGTCGCCGTCGGTCGGTTTCAGCCCGACCATTTCCAGTTTGACGATCGCCAGTTCGCGCATCAGCTTGGGTGGCAGTTGGACATATTCGCGCATCGGCACTTCGACATTTTCAGCCACCGTCAGCGCCGAGAACAGCGCGCCATGCTGGAACAGAACGCCCATGCGCATGTCGATCTGGATGCGCTCGTCCTCGTCGGCGGCCGCCAGATCGTGCCCGAAGATCGATATCCGGCCGCCCTGCCTCGGCGTCAGGCCCAGTATGGCACGCATCAACACCGACTTGCCCGTGCCCGACGCGCCGACAAAGCCGAGGATCTCGCCGCGCCGGACATCGAGATCAAGCCCGTCCAGAACGACATTGCTGCCAAAGCGCACATGCATGTCGTTTACACTGAGGATGATGTCGCTGCCCTGCGCCATCAGAAATCCACCGCGGCAAAGAACATCGCAAACAGCCCGTCGACGACGATGACTACGAAGATGGCCTTGACGACCGAGGCGGTGACGCGGGCGCCGAGCGACTCGGCGCTGCCGCCCACCTTCATGCCCTCGACCGAGGCGATGATGCCGATGATGATCGCCATGAAGGGCGCCTTGATGATGCCCGCAAGGAATGTCGACATGTCGATCGCATCGCGCATCCTGAGGATGAACGCTTCGGGATTGATGCCCGAATAGGCCTGGGCGACGAACATGGCGCCCGCCAACGCGGCGAAGTTGGCGATCAGGGTCAGAAGCGGCAGGCCGATGACCAGCGCCACAAGGCGCGGAAAGACCAGGACGCCGATCGGGTTGAGCCCGATGACCGTCAGCGCATCCACCTCTTCGCGCATCTTCATCGAGCCGATTTCGGCGGTGATGGCGCTGCCGGACCGGCCGGCGATCATGATGGCGGTCAGAAGGACGCCGATCTCGCGCAGGACGAGGATTGCCACCAGGTCGACGACGAAGATCTCGGCGCCGAAATAGCGCAGCTGGAAGGCGCCCTGCTGGGCGATGATCGCGCCGATGATGGTGGACATCAGGATGATGATCGGAATGGCGCGCACGCCCATCCGGTCGATCTGGTTGATCACCGGTGCCCATGCCATCGGATTGCGGTGGCCCGATTTCATCTGGCTGCCGCGCACCGCCGCGCCAAGCATGTGCAGGCCCATCGTCGCATCGCTGCGCAGTTCCATCACGTAGCGGCCGATGGTCGCCAGGACGGCCGCCGGCCCGCCGCGACCGGCCGTCGGCGGCGTCTCCGGGCGGGCGACGTTTTCGGCGACTTCGTCGATCAGTGTCTGGGCGCCCTGCTTCAACCCACTGAGGCGCACCGGCTGGTTGCGTGCCTGGGCGACGCGCATGGTGCGCACGATCAACCAGGCGCCAGCCGTGTCCAGATGCGCGACATCGCTGGCATCGATCCTCAGCGTGCCCGCGTCGCCCGTCGCCTTGACCGTCCGGGTCAGTTCGGCGTCGACCGCGCCGACCGTCGCGGTCAGCCACACGCCGGAAAGGCGCAGCACGGGATCGCCGTCCGCGCGGTCGGCCTGGACCGTCGGCAGTGCCTCCTGGGGACCGCCCGGTTCCGCAAACTCATCGCTGTGGACCAGTGCCATGTCATCGTTCTAACGCCTGCAAGCCCGCCCGTCAGCCATAAAGGCGGGCCCTGCCCGCGATACACGCCCATCGTGGCCGTTGCACAACGCCCCCCGCCGGGCGTATGCCCATTGGTCAGGCAGCGCCCTTGCAAGGATTTTCGACATCATGGCCCCATCGCTCTCGCTGACCGCCAACGCCGAGACCTTTCCGATTGACGGGCGCTTCCGCATCGCGCGCGGCGAACGCACCCATGCCCATGTCATCGCCTGCACGCTGGATGACGGCACCCATTCGGGCCATGGCGAATGCGTGCCCTATGCCCATTATGACGAAACCGTCGACGGTGTGATCGCCCAGCTCGAAGCGCTGGCGTCGCTCGATGCGGCGGCTCCCTGCGACGAACTGCGCATCGAGCTGGCATCGGCCTTGCCGCCGGGCGCGGCGCGCAACGCCGTCGACTGCGCGCTGTGGGACCTCGATGCCAAGCGCTCGGACAATCGCGTGCACACGCTGGTGTGCCGGCATCCGCCGCGCCCGGTCGAAACCGCGCTCACCCTGTCGCTCGACACGCCCGAAAACATGGCCGATGCGGCGCGCGCGGCCAACAAGAGGCATCTTTTGAAGATGAAGCTGGGCGGCGATGATGCCGACATCGCCCGCATGCATGCCGTGACGGCCAACGCCCGCGATGCGCGGATCATCGTCGATGCCAACGAATCCTGGCGCGAGGACAATCTGATCGCGATGATGGAGGAAGCGGCGCGGCTGCACATCGCGCTGGTCGAACAGCCGCTTCCGGTCGGCAAGGACGCCATTCTCGGCCGCATCCCGCATCCCGTGCCGGTCTGCGCCGACGAAAGCGCGCATACGAGCGCCGATCTCGATGCGCTCGGCGGGCTTTATGACGTGGTCAACATCAAGCTCGACAAGACCGGCGGGCTGACCGAGGCGCTGGCGATGCGCGACAAGGCACGGCAGATGGGGTTTGGCGTCATGGTGGGCTGCATGGTCGGAACCTCGCTTGCCATGGCGCCCGCCGTGCTTCTCGCCCAGGACGCCGATTTCATCGATCTGGACGGACCGCTGCTGCTCGCGCGCGACCGAAAGCCCGCGCTTCACTATTATGGCAGCACGGTTTCGCCACCCGAACCGGCCCTTTGGGGATGAGCCGGCGTTGACGCCGCCTTGCAATCGTTTAGGTCGTGAGCGGAAACGTTATCAGCCAAACCGGGAGGACGGGCATGGATCTGGGGTTGAAGGGCAAACGCGCGATCGTGTGCGCATCGAGCCGCGGACTGGGACGCGGATGCGCCGAGGCGCTGGCCCGCGAAGGCGTCGATCTGGTCATCAATGGCCGCAACGAGGAAGTCACCGAGAAGACCGCAAACGAATTGCGCGCACATGGCGTCAGCGTCGATGTCGTGCTTGGCAGCGTGTCGGACCCCGAAACCCAGGACGCGCTGCTGGCAGCGTGCCCCGAGCCCGACATTCTGGTCAACAACAATGGCGGGCCGGCCTTGCGCGACTTTCGCGAACTGGACCGCGATGCGCTGCTGGACGGCGTCACGCAGAACATGGTCACGCCCATCGAACTGATCCAGCGGACCATTGACGGCATGGCCGAACGCGGCTTCGGCCGGATCGTCAACATCACATCGCTGTCGGTCTATCAGCCGATCCTGGGGCTCGACCTTTCCTCGGGCGCCCGCGCCGGCCTGACCGCGTTCCTCGCCGGCATCGCCCGGTCCGTTGCCGGCAGCAATGTGACGATCAACAACATCCTGCCCGGCAAGATCGACACCGACCGCATCCGCCAGACCATGGTCTATGCCGCCGACAAGCGCGGCGTGGACCTTGACGAGGAAAAGGCCCGCCAGATCAGTGCCATCCCTGCCGGCCGCCTTGGCACGCCCGGCGAGTTCGGCGCCACCTGCGCGTTCCTGTGCTCCACCCATGCCGGCTACATCACCGGCCAGAACATCCGGCTCGATGGCGGGGTCTATCAAAGCGCCTTCTGACGCGTTTCCAGCAAGGCTTGAATCGTTTCAGCCGCTGCAGGAAACGCACCGGGTCGTGCGCTCATGACGTAGGTCCTTTTCCACCAAACGGAATTGTCGCGACCGCCGCATTGGTCTACCGGTTGTCAAAAACAAGGACCGGGAGGGGTGGCCATGAGTGGCGCGACGGATGCGACAATAAAATCGGTGCCTTCGGATCTCGACGAGAACGCGCTCTTCTTCCACCAGAGCCCGGTTCCCGGAAAGCTGGAAATCCGCGCCACCAAGCCGCTGGGTAACCAGCGCGACCTGGCGCTCGCCTATTCGCCGGGGGTCGCCGCGCCCTGTCTTGCGATCGCCGCCGAGCCGGCGCGGGCGGCCGACTATACGGCACGCGCCAACCTCGTTGCCGTTGTCTCCAACGGCTCGGCCGTGCTGGGCCTTGGCAATATCGGCCCGCTCGCCTCCAAGCCGGTGATGGAGGGCAAGGCTGTCCTCTTCAAGAAATTCGCCGGCATCGACGTGTTCGACATCGAAATCGACGCTCCGGGCGTTGAGCGCATGGTCGACGTGGTCTCGGCGCTGGAACCGACCTTTGGCGGCATCAATCTCGAAGACATCAAGTCGCCCGAGTGCTTCGAGGTCGAAGAACAATTGCGCGACATGATGGGCATTCCGGTCTTCCATGACGACCAGCACGGCACGGCGATCATCGTCGCAGCGGGCATCCTCAACGGATTGGAACTTGCCGGAAAATCCATCGAAACGGCGAAGATCGTCACCTCGGGTGCAGGCGCGGCGGCACTCGCCTGCCTCAATCTGCTCGTCTCGCTCGGCGCCAACCTCGACAACATCATCGTCACCGACATTGACGGCGTGGTCTATGAGGGCCGGCCCGGCGAGATCGACCGCTGGAAGGCAATCTTTGCCCGCAAGACCGAGCACCGCACGCTCGAACAGGCGATCGACGGCGCCGACGTTTTTCTGGGCCTGAGCGCGGCAGGCGTGCTCAAGCCCGAATATCTCGCGAAGATGGCCGAAAACCCGCTGATCATGGCGCTCGCCAATCCGGTGCCGGAAATCATGCCGGATGCGGCCCGCGCCGCGCGCCCCGATGCGATGATCTGTACCGGCAGGTCCGATTTTCCCAACCAGGTCAACAACGTATTGTGTTTTCCTTACATATTCCGCGGAGCCTTGGACTGTGGCGCGCGGACGATCAACGAAGCGATGAAGGCTGCCGCGGTCACCGCAATCGCGCAGCTCGCCCGCGAGGAACCTTCCGACATCGCCGCCCGCGCCTATTCGGGCGAAACGCCGATCTTCGGACCCGACTATCTGATCCCCTCGCCCTTCGACCAGCGGCTGATCCTGCGGATCGCGCCCGCCGTCGCCAAGGCTGCCATGGAGAGCGGCGTCGCAACCAGACCCATCGAGGACATGGACGCCTATCGCGACCGGCTGAACCGGTTCGTCTTCCGCTCTGGCCTCGTCATGAAACCGGTGATCTCGTCGGCACAATCGTCGGCAACGCACAAGATCATCTATGCCGACGGCGAGGATGAGCGCGTGCTGCGCGCTGCGCAGATCGTCCTGGAGGACCGGATCGCCGAACCGATCCTTGTCGGCCGTCCCGAGGTCGTCGAAGCGCGGCTGAAGCGCTACGGCCTGCGCATCCGGCCCGACCGGGATTTCGAACTGGTCAATCCGGAGAACGATCCGCGCTATCGCGACTATGTCGACCATCTGATCGCGATCGGCGGCAGACAGGGCTTCACCCCTGACTATGCCCGCACGCTTGTGCGCACCAATGCCACCGTCATTTCCGCGATAGCTCTGATGCGCGACGAGGCCGATGCGATGATCTGCGGCCTCGACGGCCGCTATGAGCGGCATCTGCGCACCGTGCGCTCAATCGTCGGCGTCCGCGACGGCGCGCGTGATCTGTCGGCGCTGTCGCTTCTGATCTCCGGCAACGGCATGACGTTCTTCACCGACACCTATGTGTCGATCGAGCCGACGCCCGAGGAACTGGCGGAAATGACGCTTCTGGCCGCCGAGGAGATCCAGCGTTTCGGCGTCGAACCGAAGGCCGCGCTTCTGTCGCACTCCAATTTCGGCTCGCGCGATAGCGCATCGGCCGCCAAGATGCGCCGTGCGGTCGAGATCCTGCATGCGGCGCAGCCGGACCTCTGCGTCGATGGCGAAATGCATGCGGACAGCGCGCTCAATCCCGAACTGCGCACCCGCGTCCTGCCGCATTCCATCCTCGATGGTGAAGCCAACCTCCTGGTCTTCCCGAACCTCGATGCGGCCAACATCACGCTCAACGCCGTCAAGTCGATGACCGACGCGCTGCATGTGGGCCCGATCCTTTTGGGGACACGGCGTCCCGCCCATGTCCTGACGACGTCGGTCACCTCTCGCGGCGTGGTCAACATGACCGCAATCGCCGCCGTTGAAGCGGCACAGGCCACCGCCCAGAACCAGACAAGCGCCGCCGCGCCGGTTACCGCTCGTTAACGTTCATCGTAAATTCAGCTTGGCCAAGACATACTGGCCCCGGCCACTTAAACAAGTGGCACATTGTTTCTGCCATAGCGATGGCGGGGCGGGGTTTTGTGTTGATGGTGTACCGGGGTTTCAGGGCCTTCCTGGCGTGTTTGTGTGGCATTGCGATTGCCATGGGCCTTGCCGCCCTGACGGCGGTTTCGGCACCACCGGCCAACGCCCAATCGTGCAGCAGCCTCCAGTCGCAACTGGCCAGCGCGCGGCGCGGCGGCGGCAACCGGGCCGAATATCGCCGCTATGCGGACGCCGCCAAGCGTCAGCAGCGCGAGTTGCGCAAGGCGCAGAGGACGTTCAGCCGTCGGGGCTGTCAGCAATCGCGGACACGGCAGTGCCGGTCGCTCGGCTCGACCATCAATCAGATGCAGGCCAATCTGGGCAGGCTGCAAGGCATACGCGACCGCAATCGTGGCGGAGCGTCGCGGCGCGAGATCCGGCGTCTGGAGCGCGCGGTGCAGCGCGCATGCAGCCGCCGCCAATCGACACGCAGGGCCTCGGCCCGCCGCGAGACCGGCACGGTGCGCCGCGCGCGGCCCAACCGGACCCAGAGCGCGCGGCCGGCAGCGCCGGCGCAGCCATCATTCGCCGGCGAACACAGGACGCTGTGTGTGCGCACATGCGATGGCTATTACTTCCCGATCTCGTTTGCCACGAACGCCGACCATTTCGAGCGCGACAAGGCGATCTGCGCGGCGCTCTGCCCGGCGGCTCCGACGATGCTGTTCACCCATCACAGCGGCGACGATGACGGCCCGAAGAACATGACGGCGCTCGACGGCACCGCCTATACGGACCTTGAGACGGCGTTTGACTTTCGAGAACGCCGGCGCAGCGAGACCTGCACCTGCGGACGCGCAAACACCAGCCTGATCGGCATTGAGGGCATCACGCCGCGGCCCGGCGAAGCGGCGCCGGAACAGGCCGAGGAAAAGCCCGACCGGGTGCCGCCGCCGCGTTTTCGTCCGGACCTGGCCGCCGACCCCGAAACCCGCGCCAACGCGGCACAGGGTCTGACAGCCGGTCGCGTGGCGGACATTGCGCGTTCGGTCAGCGTTGGCGAAATCTACGACGTTGCCGGAAGCCGCGATGAAATCAGGGTCGTCGGCGGAGAATTTCTTCCCGACCCAGAAGAGGCATTAGATCTGACAAATCCGGTCCCCACGCCCTTCCCGTAAGCGCGATGCGCAGCGGCATGAACAGCGCCCTGCCCTTGCGACCCGATTGCGTCTTGGCCGCATCGGTCCACCGCTTCCAAAGGGTCGCATCCGCCTCGCCATCGGGCAGGCAATCGAACGCATTGCGGGCATAGGCCAGATCGTCGCCCTCGAGCGTCGCGTCCCCGGCCGGCCCATCGGTGACCACCGGCCACCAGTCCGCCGCATCGGCCACCTTCTTCACATTGGCACGGATCATCATCCAGAACGGTTCGGCGCGCGCATCGTCCGGATCGATGCCCGCATCTGCGAGCCTCGTACGCACCGCATCGAACGGCAGATCGTGCACGAGCGTCTCGTTCAGCCCGTCCAGATCGGCCGGATCGAACTTCGCCGCGGACTTGGTCGTCGCGGCGATGTCGAACGCCTTTGCCAGCGCGTCCATGTCCGCCATGGCCGAGATCGCCGTCGACGAACCGGTCAGAACCGCAAGGCTGGCCACCGCCATCGGCTCGTAGCCGGCTTCGGCCAGGCTCTTGATCGACAGCGCGCCGGAGCGCTTGGACAGGCCCTCGCCGCTGGCCGTGGTCAAAAGGTTGTGGTGGCCGAAGGCGGGCGGCTCGGCGCCCAACGCCCTGAAGATCGCCATCTGCGCACCGGTGTTGGTGACATGATCGTCGCCGCGAATGACGTGGGTGACGCCCATCTCGATATCGTCGACCACCGAAGGCAGCGTGTAGAGATAGGTGCCGTCGCCCCGGATCAGCACCGGATCGGACATGGAGGCCAGATCGACGCTCTGCTCGCCGCGCACCGCGTCGGACCAGCTTATATCGGTCCGCTCGGGCGCGAACGGATCGTCCTTGAAGTTCGGCAGAAGGAAGCGCCAATGCGGTGTGCGGCCTTCGGCTTCCAGCGCGGCCTTTTCGGCGTCGGTCAGCTTCAGCGCCTCGCGGCCATAGACCGGCGGCAGCTTGCGGGTCAGGCGTATCTTCCGCCGCCGCTCGAGCTCGTCCGGCGTCTCGTAACAGGGATAGAGCAGCCCCACGTCCTTGAGCTCTTGCGCCGCCTTGTCATAGGCCTCCATCCGCCGCGACTGGTGAGCGATGCGATCCGGATCGATGCCGAGCCAGCGCAGATCGCGCTCGATCTGCTCGGCAAATTCGGCCTTCGAGCGGGCGGTATCGGTATCGTCGAACCGCAGGATGAAGGCGCCGCCATTCTGCTGGGCAAAGAGCCAGTTGAAGAGTGCAGTGCGCACATTGCCGATATGGATATGGCCCGTCGGCGACGGGGCGAAACGAACGGTGACAGTCATGTCGCCCGCTTACGGAAGTCACCCGGCATTGGCAAGAAGATGCGCTTCGCGGCGCTTCAGAAGCCGCCGCGCCGCCATCGTCATGATCACGGCGACCCCCGCGCAATAAAGGCCCATGACGACAATCTGCGCCGGGTAGGCAATGCCGATGTCGATCAGCGCGCCGGTCAGGCCGGGCCCGACGGCGGTGCCGAACACCATCATGGCGACAACCACCGCGCGGATCGCGCCCAGTTCGCGCGTGCCGTAGATTTCCGGCCAGAGCGCACCGAACAGCGTCGACGAAAACCCGTAGGACACGCCGAGCAGCGCCATGAACAGGAACGCGCTCCATTGCGCTTGCAAGAGGCCCAGGCAAAGGCAGGCGAGCGACAAGGGGACGAGAAAGATCGGCAGCAGCGCGGTTGCCGAAAACCGGTCGATCAGCGCGCCGGCGATCAGCACGAAGCCGATGGTCGTCACGCTCATTACGGCGAACGACGAGGCGAAGACCGGCAGCGACCAGCCGCGCAGCTCCACCAGATAGACCTGGTGGAAGAAGATGGTCGTTCCGATGAAGGCCGGCGCCAGAACGCCCGTCAGAAGCACCCAGAATAGCGGATCGCGCATCACTTCCGTGCGCGTCCAGTCGCGCGGCGCGACGACCCTTTTGTCGGGCGCGTCCGACAGCGGTTCGCGCTCCCTTGCGGTCAAAAGCGATATGGCCGGCAGCGCGACAAGGATCAGGATCGCTGCACCGAAAAGCCAGGCGTTGCGCCAGCCAAGTGCGGCGGCCAGCGCGACGAACGCGAACGGGAACAGCGCTTCGCCCGCATTGTGGCCGAGCGTGACAAGGGAGACCGCGCGGCCGCGATTGGCCGCGAACCAGCGCCCGGTGGCGGTCAGGGCGTTTTGCGTCATCATGCCCTGCCCGAACAGCCGCAGCACATAGATGACGACCACCAGCGTTGCGATGTGCACCGAAAAGGCCATGCCGACCGCCCCGAGCGCCAGAAGCGGCACGATGATCATCGTCACGCGCGCAGCGCCGTAGCGGTCGACAATCCGCCCGAGCCAGGGCAGCGTCAGCGCGCTGGCGAGCGTTGCCAGCATGTAGAGCCCGCCGAACTCACCGTGGCTGAGCCCATATTCGGCGCGTATCTCGCCGGCCGACAGCGCAATGAAGAATGTCTGGCCAAAGGCCGAAAAGAACGTCAGCAGAAATCCGCCGGCGATCCACCGGGCATTGTTGGCCACAAAGCGGACAAATGGCATGAAGGAGACCTAGGAACGAACATGGCCGCCCTAGCGCCTGGCCCGGCAAGAGGCAACCAGCAATGGCTGCGGCGGCCCATCGGGGAGCAAACCATGAAGCTCGAACACCGGCACGAGCCGGACGCTATCGCCGCGCGCCTGGCCGAAGGCGCAAAGCCCAACTATCTGCGCGACTGGGTCTATGGCGGCATTGACGGCGCGGTGACCACTTTTGCCATTGTCGCCGGCGTCGTCGGCGCGGCGCTGTCGGCCAATATCGTCATCATTTTGGGCCTCGCCAACCTGATCGCCGACGGAGTTTCCATGGCCGCCGGCAATTATTCGGCGACCAAGACGGAGATCGACGAGCTTGAACGCACGCGCGCGATGGAACATCGCCACATCGCGGCTGATCCGGACGGCGAACGCGAGGAAGTCCGCCAGATCTTCATGGCCAAGGGCTTTGAGGGCGAAACGCTCGAAAAGGCTGTCGAAGCGATCACGTCCGACCGCGAGCGCTGGATTTCGACGATGGTCACCGAGGAGTTCGGGCTGAGCGAGAATGTGCGTGATCCCCGTATGGCGGCGGGCGCCACCTTCGCCGCGTTCGTCGTGTGCGGGGCTGTTCCCTTGGTCCCCTATTTCCTGCTCGGTCCCGCATTGGCCAGCCCGGTCGCGCTCGTTCTGACGACCGGTGTCTTTTTCCTGATAGGGTCGATGAAGAGCCGCTGGTCGTTGCAGCGCTGGTGGGTTTCGGGCCTTGAAACGATGACGATCGGCTGTGGCGCAGCCGCCATCGCCTTCGGCATCGGATATGCGCTAAGAGGGTTCGGGGCCGGATGAACAATTGGGAATTTTCATGATGATCCGACAGTTTCTCGCAGCGCTGGCGCTGACCATTGCGGCCGGGCTGGCCGTGCCCAAGGCGCATGCCTCGCCGGGCTTTGATTTCGTCTGTTTCGACCGCGCAATCGTCGCCTCGATCGGGCTCGATCTGGAGTGGGAGAACGCCTATCTGACGATCGATGGCGAGGAGACCGTTCTGCCCGCGACGGGCCAGGGCGATTCGATGCGCGACAGTTTCGCGTTCGCCGGCGATGGCTATTCGTTTCAGGGCTTCGTGCCGGAAGGCCAACTCAGCCTTGCCGACGGCCGCACCGCGCAATGCTATCAGGCCCGCGACTCGATCAAGACGATGGCGCTCTACGGGTCGGACAACAACTTCCAGTGGTCCGCCTATGACGCGCGCGGCACCGGCAGCGGCAATGTCCGCGCCGCGCCGTCGGTTTTTGCGGAAAAGGTCGCAAGCCTTGGCGATGGCGAACCGGTCATCATCAAGCGCAACACCGATGAATTCCTTGACGGTTTCTTCTGGTTCCAGATCGAATTCGGCGAAGGCGAAACAGGCTATGTCTGGGGCGCGCTTTTGTGCACCGATGCCGATGAGCCCGAACTGAACACGACCGTGCGGCGGTGCAGTTAAAGTCTGTTTGACAGAAACTTATGTCCGGTCCCTGAACCGGTTTGTGATCGGGTAGCGGCGGTCGCGGCCAAAATTCTTGCGGGTGATCTTCACGCCCGGTGCCGACTGGCGGCGCTTATATTCGGCCACATAGAGCAGATGCTCGATCCGGTGCACAAGATCGCGGTCATGGCCGCGTTCGACGATCGCATCGACCGCCATTTCATGCTCGACAAGACATTCGAGGATGTCGTCGAGCACCGGATAGGGTGGCAGCGAGTCCTGGTCGGTCTGATCGGGTCTGAGTTCGGCAGATGGCGCCTTGTCGATGATATTGACGGGGATCACCTCCCCCGTCGGCCCAAGGCCGCCGGGCGGCATGTGCCGGTTGCGCCAGCGCGCCATGGCGTAGACCTGCATCTTGTAGACATCCTTGATCGGGTTGAACCCGCCATTCATGTCGCCATAGAGCGTCGCGTAGCCGACGCTCATCTCGCTCTTGTTGCCGGTGGTGACGACCATCGAGCCGAACTTGTTGGAGATCGCCATCAGGATGGTGCCGCGTGCCCGGCTCTGCAGGTTTTCCTCGGTGACGCCCTCATTGGTGCCCGCGAACATCTCCGAAAGGGCTGTGGCGAACCCTTCGACCGGCGCGTGGATCGGCACGACATCGTAGCGGCAGCCCAGAGCCCTGGCGCAGGCTTCCGCATCGGCGATCGATTCAGGCGCGGTATAGTCGTAGGGCATCATCACGCAGCGCACGCGCTCTTCACCCAGCGCATCGACGGCCAGTGCCGCGCAGATTGCCGAATCGATGCCGCCCGACAGGCCCAGCACCACATTGGCAAAGCCGTTCTTGTTCACATAATCGCGCAGGCCCAGCATGCAGGCGCGATAGTCCGCCTCCATCGTGTCGGGAATGACTGACATCGGCCCGTCCGCGAACACCCAGACATCGCCGTCCCGCCGGCAGGTCACCACCGCGACCTGCTCCTCGAACTGGCTCATCTGGAAGGCCAGCGTCCGGTCGGCGTTGAAGCCGAACGAGGCGCCATCGAAGATCAGATCGTCCTGCCCGCCGACCTGGTTGGCATAGATCATCGGTGCATCGCTCTCGATCACCTGCCGCAAGACGATCTGGTGGCGCACATCCATCTTGCCGCGATAATAGGGCGAGCCGTTGGGCACGAGCAGGATTTCAGCGCCGCTTTCGGCCAGCGTCTCGCAGACGCCAATGTCGCCCCAAATGTCCTCGCAGATGGGGATGCCGATCCGCACGCCGCGAAAATCGACCGGGCCGCGCACCGGGCCGGGCTCGAAGACGCGCTTTTCGTCAAATTCGCCATAATTGGGCAGATCGACCTTGAACCATTCCGACGTCACCGTGCCGCCATCGAGCACCAGCGCCGCATTGTGCCGCTTTCCCTCGCGCATCAGCGGCACGCCCATGATCACGCCCGGCCCGCCATCGGCGGTGTCGGCGGCCAGCTCCATCATCGCTTTTTCGCATGCCGAAAGGAAAGCAGGCTTGAGCACCAGATCCTCGGGCGGATAGCCGGCGATGAACAGTTCGGTGAAGACGACCAGATCGGCGCCATGGCGCGCGGCGTCGGCGCGGGCTCGCCTGGCCAGGGCCAGATTTCCTTCGATATCGCCGACAATTGGGTTCAACTGCGCGATCGCAATGCGCAAAACATCGGGGCTGGTTGTCATGGCCGACACGTATCCCGGTGCCGTGGCCCGCGCAACACCGCGTTTTCATCCCGAATTGACACAAGGGCATTTTGTCGACAATTGTCCCGCGCCGCGTGGGGGAGCGGGACTGTAAGATGGCTGACAATTTTGAGCGCTCACCGTTCGAAGTCCTGCCGCAGAACCTGCAGGCAGAGATTTCCGGCGCCCTCAACAGAACGGTTTTCGCCAAGGGCGAGCGGCTGTTTCAGCGCGGAGAGCGGAACAAAATCGGCCTTTTCTGGCTGCGCCGTGGCGTGACCATTTTCACCCAGGATGAGCTGCAAGGCGATTTCGGTTTCGCCTGGCCATTTTATTGGGGCATCTGGGGCGCACCGAGCCTTATCGGGCAGCAGCACGCGGCCAGTTGGACAACTGTCACGCGGTGCGAAATGGACGTGCTGCCGCTCGAGGCGGTGGAAAAGCTGTCGAAGAACGAGGCTTTCAGTGGCCTGTTGAGCGTGTGGGCCGCGCGCGATCTTGCGATTTCGATCCATGTCTCGGCCGTGCTGAATGAACAGCGTACCGAACTGAAGGTGCAGCAATATCTGCACGCCGTTGCGAAACACGCGCTTGCGGACCCGGCGCGCCGGCCGTCGACCGGTGTGACCAGCATTGCCTGGCCGTTCTCGAAAACCGATCTGGCACGCTTTCTGGGCGTGTCGCGCCCGCATCTGAGCACGGTTCTGGGCCATTTGCCGCCGACATGCGCCGTTCGCATCGACGGGCGCTATCTGAGCGTCGATCCGGTGCTGCTGGCGCAAGACTGATGCCCGGACGGCCGATCTAGGCGGCAACCCGACAAATCCAAACTCACGCTGCGGAAGCCAAATAGCCCGATGAGCCTTGATGACCCGGTCACATCAGGAGAGGCAAGACTTGCAAATGCAGATCGAAAACTTCATTTGCTTTCGCTGTTCACCAAAATAACATTCGATTGATTTTTGTTGTATTATATATAGGCCAAAGATATATTCTTTTTATCCGATGATTTGTTTTGTAATAAACAAAAAATGTCAGATATCATACAAATCAATTTACTATCCGATTTCCTATCTATATTCATGTAAATTAACAATGACCCCAGCATTTGTTTGACAGTGTCGCATCTTGGGACATGAAAGCCCTTGGGTGGCACCGGTCGGCATGACCGGCGCCGTTTTGGGGGCATACAATCGATGGCGTTGCATTTCGCCGCTACACCGTTCGACTCGCTCGAGCGGGACGTCAAGGAACGAGTCGCGCGTGCGCTGGTCCGCCGCGTCGTCAAAAAGGGCACACATCTGTACAGGTCCGGCGATGCTCATGCCGGCCTGTTCTGGCTCCGGTCGGGCGTTACGCTGAGCTACAATCGGCGGCCCGACCGCGGCTACGAGTTTGCCGCGCCTGTGTATTGGGGCCTGTGGGGCGCGCCGAGCATTCTGACCAAGACGCACAACAGTTCCATGGAAGCGCGCTCGCAATGCGTGGTCGACTGGCTGTCGCCCGAGGCGACCGCGCGGCTGATGGAAAATCCGGCTTTCGTCAAGCTCGTCGCCAAGTGGACGGCGGACGATTATTCTATGCTGCTGCGGCTTTTCTCGGCGATCAGCGTGACGCGCTCGGAAGACCGGCTGATGGGTTTTCTGACCAATGTCTATCGCGCGGGGCGGGCCAATCCCGAGCTGCCGGCCACGGACGGGCCGAGCGACCTGCCATGGCCTTTCACCACGGTCGAGCTGGCGGCGTTTCTCAGCATTTCGCGGCCGCATCTGAGCACGCTGATCGGCCGGCTGAACCAGGAAGGTCGGCTGCGCCTGTCCGGCAAGCGGCTGGACGTTCCGCTGGACGCGCCTTCACACCACGCTGTCAGCCCACACCGGCACGCCGGCTTGGGTGTATGATGATGCCGCGATGAGACCGGCGGACGCGTTTTGATGGCTCAGAACTTTGCCGAGTCTCCGTTCGAGCGCGCCGATGCCGTGCTCCAGCGCCTGATCCAGGAACGGCTGGTCCGGCGGCGGTACAGGAAGCGCCAAACGATCTTCGCCCATCAGCAACCGAGCAGCGGACTTCACTGGCTGCGTTCGGGCGTCGTTCTGACCACGCAAAGCTGGGACGACGGCCGGAACCGTTATGCGATACCCTTTTATTGGGGTCTTTGGGGCGCACCCAGCATCTACAACGAGTTCCATTGCGGCAGTTGCATTGCGGCGTCGGATTGCGTCGTCGATGCCCTGCCGCGCGACGCCGTCCTCGATCTTATTCGCCAGAACGGCATGCTGGCCGAACTGATGGCGCGGTGGATGTCCGATGACTTCATCCTGCTGATGCTCGAACTTGCCGCGGTCAATGTCGCCCGGACCGAGGACAAGGTTCTGAACTATCTCAACATCATCCATGGGCGCGCCTTGCAGAGCCCGGTTCCCGTCAGCCAGGGACCTGCCGGCACCATCCCCTGGCCGTTCACCGTAACCCAGCTTGCCGGGTTCATCGACATTTCACGGCCCCATCTGAGCGGTATCCTCAACCAGCTCAAGGCAGAGAACAAGATCATCATGGATGGCGGGCGCATGGCCGTGCTGCCGGCCGGCCTGAGAGATCCCCGGTCTTTCCTCAAACGGTCGTGACCGGCGCCGCGCGACGGATCAATCTCGCCCGTCAAACACCGGAAGGCCGTCGGCGATCTCGTAATAATCGCCCTTGTCGGCCGCGAAGATATGGTGGCTGGCGACGAGCCCCGTCGGCAGGTCCATGCTGCCGGCCATGATCGATGTCATGTCCGATCCGGGGCGTTTCCAGAACAGGAGCGAGCCGCAATGGCGACAAAAGCCGCGCCTTGCATCGGGCGAGGCCGCATACCAGGTCAGTTCGCCGGCGCCGGTGATCTCCAGCGCGTCGTCGGCGACTCGCGTGGCGGCAACGAAATGTCCGGTCTGTTTGCGGCATTGCGCGCAATGGCAGTAGATCACGTCGCGCATCGGCCCGGTCACCTGATAGCGCACCGCGCCGCAATGGCATCCACCTGTCTTCATGGTTCCGCTCCCTTCAGGGCAAAACCATAGCCGGGATATTGGCCGACACCGTCGCGGACGCGCCCTGCCCTGACGCTCAGCGGAAAATCCAACTGTCCCATGCAAAGAAATCGAACTGGCGGGAGGCGTGCGCATGCTCGGCCCGCGCGCCCTCACCCGCAGCGCCCGCTGCGAAAAAGAGCGGCATCAGATGCTCGTCCGTCGGATGATTGTCGGCGACGAACGGCGCCCTGTCGCGCCAAACGAGCAATGCGTCGATGTCGCCAGAGGCGATCGCTTCGGCCATCCACCCCACGAAATCATCCACCTTTGACGCCATCTCGGGATCTGACGGCATGCCTTCGCGCATCGCCGAAAAGACGGCGCGCAGATTGTGCGTGATATGCCCGCTGCCGATCATCAACACGCCCTCATCGCGCAGCGGTGCCAGCGCCGCGCCCAGCCGGTGGTGATAGGCCGCATCGCGCGATGGATCGATTGAGACCTGCACAACGGGAATGTCAGCGTCCGGCCATGCCAGCCTCAGCACGGTCCATGTGCCGTGATCGTAGCCGCGCTTGTCGGCATAGGCCGGCGACAGGCCGGCCTGATCGAGCAGACCGTGCACCGTTTCGGCCAGCGCCGGATCACCCGGCGCCGGGTAGATCATCTCATAGAGTTCGGGGGCAAAACCGCCAAAGTCGTAGATCATGCCCGGATGCGGATCGCGCACGACGGTTGGCCCGTCCGTCTCGAAATGCGCCGATGCGATGACGATGGCCCTGGGTCTTGGCAGCCTTCCGGATAGCCCCTCCAGATAGGCCCGCGCCTCGGACGGATCGGTGACCACATTGGGGCCGCCGTGCGAGACAAAGATGGTCGGCATCGGTTCCATGGCTGTTGCTCCGCTGAAGCATATGGACGGCAAAATATGCCCATGCGCGCGCCGTGCATACCGGCCCGGCGAAGACACAGCGTCCCGAACTGGTGAACGACGCCCATGAAAAAAGCCGCGGGCACGGGCCCGCGGCTTTCATGGTGAGTTCTTTGTTACGTGTCAGGCGCTGGCGGCAACCTTCGTTTCCGCGCCCTTGCGGCCGTTCTTGAGCCGTTCGGCGACCAGAAACGCCAGTTCGAGCGCCTGATCGGCATTCAGGCGCGGGTCGCAATGGGTGTGATAGCGGTCCGAAAGCTGTTCCTCGGTCACTTCACGCGCGCCGCCCATGCATTCGGTCACATCCTTGCCCGTCATCTCGACATGAATGCCGCCCGGGTAGCTGCCCTCGGCCTGGTGCACATCGAAGAAGGCATTGACCTCACCGAGCACCCGGTCGAACGGCCGCGTCTTGTAGCCATTGGCCGTGATCGTGTTGCCATGCATTGGATCGCATGACCAGACAACCTTCTTGCCCTCGCGCTGCACCGCCTGGACGAGCGCGGGCAGATGCTGCTCGACCTTGTCATGGCCAAAGCGCGCGATCAGCGTCAGCCGGCCCGCCTCGTTGGACGGGTTGAGCGCGTCGATCAGGTTGAGAAGATCGTCGGGCTCCAGCGACGGACCGCATTTCAGGCCGATCGGGTTCTGAATGCCGCGCGCGAACTCGACATGGGCATGGTCGGCCTGCCGCGTCCGGTCGCCGATCCAGATCATGTGGCCGGACGTGGTGTAATGCTCGCCCGAGGTGGAGTCGATGCGGGTCATCGCCTCCTCATAGCCCAGAAGCAGCGCCTCGTGGCTGGTGTAGAACTCGGTCTCGCGCAGCCGCGCATAGTTTTCCGGCGTCATGCCAATCGACGCCATGAAGTCGAGCGTTTCGGAAATCCGGTCGGCCAGTTGCTCATAGCGCTCGCCCTGCGGGCTGTCGGAGACGAAGCCGAGCATCCACTGGTGCACATTGTCGAGCCGCGCATAGCCGCCCTGCGCAAAAGCGCGCAAGAGGTTCAGCGTCGCCGCCGACTGCCGGTAGGCCATGATCTGGCGCTCGGGATCGGGAATGCGCGAGCCTTCATCGAACTCGATGCCGTTGATGATGTCGCCGCGATAGGACGGCAGTTCAACGCCATCGCGCTTTTCGATGTCCGACGAGCGCGGCTTGGCGAACTGGCCGGCGATGCGACCCACCTTGACCACGGGCTTTGAGGCACCAAAGGTCAGAACGATCGCCATCTGCAGGAAGACCCGGAAGAAGTCACGGATATTGTCGGCGCCATGCTCGGCGAAGCTCTCGGCGCAGTCACCGCCCTGCAGCAGGAAACCCCTGCCCTCGGCAACATCGCCCAGCGATGCCTTCAGCGCCCGTGCCTCGCCTGCAAAAACCAGCGGCGGATAGCTGCGCAGCCGTTCCTCGACCGCTGCAAGCTTGTCCTGGTCGGGATAGGACGGCACCTGCAGGATCGGCTTGTTGCGCCAGCTTTGCGGTGTCCAATTGTCTGCCATGATCGTTACGCCTGAAAATGCGGAAATCCGGCGCGCCCATCGCGCCACCGCGGTCCTATAGAGCAGGTTTCACGCCGCTGTCACCCCGCAATGGGGTGCAAGATGGCGAGACTATTGCGCCAGAAAGCCGTCGACATGGTTGAGACCGGCCGTCACCTGGTCGATCAGATCCACTTCGTCGGGAGCCAGTTTGACCGCGCGCGGATAGAGCGGCGATGCGCGATCGCGGACGATCGGCGTGTCGAACGCCGCCGTGCTCTCGACAAAACGCCGGGCGCCAAGCTCGCCATACTGGTGCAGATAGCCCTGCAGGACCGCGTCCAGATAGCTTTGCAGAATATGATGGCGCGGCCCGCCCTCGTCCGGCGGCCGCGCCACATAGACATAATAAGCGACATCGGGCAGGCCGGCGGCATCATCCCTGTCGAGGCGAAGCTGTGACCGGTCAAGTTCGACGCGGTCATAGCCATGTTCGCGCGCGTCGACGGCGGGCAGGTTCTCGCGATGATCGAAGATCAAAAGCCCGCTTAACTCATCGATCGCAAGGTCGGCATGATAGGCGCTCAGAAACGAGACCGGATGGCGTGCGGGATCGGAGCGCTGCTGCCAACGCCGGCCGAAACCGGTCAGATGCGCGCGCTCGCAATGGATGACATGGGTGCGATGGGTGTGCGGGTTGACCAGCGAGCCGTAGCCGAAATAGGCCACGACATCGTCACGGGCGTCCAAGCTGGTCAGGTCATAGGGCATTGATCGATGTCAGGCCGCGATGCGCTCTCCTTGCCGCACCAGATAGGTCGGCTTGTAGAGCGTGACCAGTTCTTCGGCGGCCGTGGGATGCACCGCCATCGTCGCGTCGAAATGATCCTTGGTGCACCGCGCCTTGAGCGGAATGGCGAGCAGTTGCGCCATCTCGCCAGCGCCCGGCCCGATCACATGGGCACCGACGACGATCCGACTCGCCGCATCGACGATGAGTTTCATCATCATCTTCTCCTTGCGGTCGGGCAGCACATTGTGCATCGGGCGAAACGTCGTCCTGTAGACCTCCAGATCGCCATGGCGCTCGGCCGCCTGTTCTTCGGTCAGGCCCGCCGTGCCGATCTCCGGCTGGGAAAAGACCGCCGTGGCCACCGTGTCATAATCGGGTTTGGTCGGATTGTCCTTGAAGGCGGTTTCCAGCATGCACATCGCCTCGTGGATCGCCACCGGCGTCAATTGCATCCGGTTGGTCACATCGCCGACGGCCCAGATATTGTCGACATTTGTGCGCGAATAGTCATCGACCACCACCGCGCCGCGCCGGTCGGTTTCAACGCCCGCCGCCTCGAGGCCAAGGCCATGCGTGTTGGGATGCCGGCCAAGCGCCAGCATCACCTGATCGACCACCATCTGCTCGCCCTTGGACAGGAACGCGTTCAGGCGCCCATCGTCACGCCGCTCAATGCGGTCGAACACTTGCTGGCAGATCACGCGGATGCCCTTGGCGATCATCGTGTCTTGCAGATGATCGCGCAGATCCTCGTCAAACCCGCCCAAAATCTTCTGGCCGCGATAGAGGAGCGTCGTATCCACGCCCAGACCGTGGAAGATGTTGGCGAATTCGACGGCGATGTAGCCGCCGCCGGCGATGATGATCGATTTGGGCAGGCGTTCGAGGTGGAAGGCGCCGTTGGAGGTGATGCACAATTCATGGCCCGGCAGATCGCCATGCAGATTGGGACTGCCGCCGGTTGCGATCAGGATCTGGTCGGCGGTGACGCGCTCGCCGGTGGCTTCCAGTTCGATCGTGTGCCGATCGATGAGGCAGGCGCGGCTGTCATGGATGGTCACGCCATTGCCGGTCAGCCCCTTGCGATAGAGCCCTTCGAGCCGGTCGATCTCCCGGTCCTTGTTGGCGATCAGCGTCGGCCAGTCGAAATGCGTATCGCCGACATGCCAGCCATAGCCCTCGGCATCCTCGAAATGCTCGGAGAATTGCGAAGCATAGACAAAGAGCTTCTTGGGGACGCAGCCGCGAATGACGCAGGTGCCGCCCATCCGGTATTCTTCGGCAAGGCCGACCTTCTTGCCCATTGCGCCCGCAAGACGACCGGCACGGACGCCGCCCGAGCCGCCGCCGATCACGAACAGGTCATAATCGTGCCCCGCCATGTCCTGCCCGCCTGCCTTACTGTGCCGTGCCTTCGGTCTCGGTCGCACCATCCTCGGCAGCGGCCGGCGCCTGGCGCAAGCCCGCCTCGGCGAGCCGCCCGCCGACCCGTTCCAGCAGATCGCGTTCGATGCCGCGCTGCCAGATGGCGGCAGCTTCCGTCACCTCGCGCGCCGCGATCGGCCCGTTGCGGATCAACGCCTGGCCGGCCTCGGTCTGGTAGAATTCGGCGATGGCCCGCAAATCCTCCTCGCGCAGCGCACGGGCGTAGATTTCCGCAGCCTCGGCTTCCAGATCGCCGCGCCGCGCCGCCAGTGCCAGCGCCTCCTCGTCGACGAAGGTGAGGATCTCGTTTTCAAGGTCCGGATTGTTTTGCAGGAGCCGTGCCTTGAGCGCCTCGGCCACGTCCGGCAGGATGCCGTCATAGCGGTCGGTCGCATCGATCGCCGAGATCGCCGCGCGCGCGGCCTGCAGATGGCTGTCGGAAATCTCCTGTGCGCCGGCTGTGGAGACGGCCAAAAGGCCGCCGGCCGCCGTCGCCAAAACCGCGTTGCGAACTGTCTTCAAGAACATCGATTCATCCCGTTTTTTCTTGTGTTTGGCGGGTTTGCCGCCGCAAAAGGCCGGCCCGCTCATGACACAGCCAGTTCCCGGACACCAGCCTCGCCGGCGACGATCGCAAGCGTTGCCATCGACAGAAACAGGCCGTTCTCGACAACGCCGGGAACGGCGTTGAGCGCGCATGAAAGCGCCTGTGGGTCGGAAATGTGGCCGAAAGATGCGTCGACGATCAAATGGCCGCCGTCGGTGACGATGCTTTCGCCCTTGCGCGCGGTGCGGATGGCGATGTCGCCGGTGGCGCCATGGTCGCGCGCCACCGCTTCCACCGCGCGGCGTGTGGTTTCGACGCCAAATCCGTTGACCTCGACCGGCAGCGGGAAACGTCCCAGAGTGTCGACGAGCTTGCTGTCGTCGGCAATCACGATCATCCGCTTGGACGCATGGGCAACGATCTTCTCGCGCAACAGGGCGCCGCCGGCGCCCTTGATCAGATTGAGGTTCGCATCGATCTCGTCGGCGCCGTCCACCGTCAGGTCCAGTTCTTCAATGTCATCCAGCGATTCGAGACGGATGCCCATTTCGACACACAGCCGCGCGGTGCGTTCGGACGTTGGAACGCCGATGATGTCGAGCCCGTCGCCCACAGCTTCGGCCAGATGCGCGATGAAGGCTTCGGCCGTTGATCCGGTGCCTATGCCGAGCCGCATGCCGTCGCGCACATGCGCCATCGCCGCCTTGCCCGCCGCCGCCTTCATATCCTCGGGTGACATCTGCCCATTTTCCCCTTCATGTGCCCCGCGCGGTGCGTTAACACGGCCCGCACGCGGCGCCAACCACCGCCGCGCGCCGCGCCGCCGAATCCGGACTCCGCAGGAGCTTCATTGCCATCATGACCCGCCCCATCATCGTGTTCGATCTCGACGGCACGCTTATCGACACGGCGCCCGATCTTCTGGACAGTCTGAACCATGTGATCACCGCCGAGGGGCTCGATCCGGTCGATGCCGGCGATCTGCGCTCCCATGTCGGCCATGGCGGCCGGGTGATGTTGCGCCGGGCCTATGGCGCGCAGGCGCGGGCGCTGTCCGACGACCAACTCGAACGGCTGCTGGCCGTCTTCATCGACCATTACACCGCCAACATGCCCGGCCGCTCGAAACCCTTCGACGGCGCCATGGCCTGCATGGACCGGTTGGAGGAAGCCGGCTTCGTGCTGGCGGTCTGTACCAACAAGTTCGAGGCCATGTCGCGGCAATTGCTCGATGCGCTGGGCCTGTCGGACCGGTTCGCCGCGATCTGCGGCGCGGACACGTTTCCAGTGCGCAAGCCCGAACCCGGGCATTTGACCGGCACGATCGAAATGGCCGGCGGCGACCAAAACCGGGCGCTGATGGTCGGCGACACCGATACCGACATCAACACCGCCAAGGCCGCCGGCATACCTGTCGTCGCCGTCGATTTCGGCTATTCCACCCAGCGGGTCGACACATACGCACCCGACCGGATCATCAGCCATTTCGACGCGCTAACCCCGCAAATGGCGGCGCAGATGATCGGTGGCCGTGCCCGGGCCTGAACATCGGCGCGTCGCCGGGGCCTTGCACGCTTGACTTGGCCATCGGCCGATGCCTATAGCTCGCGCCGTTCCGGGCGGCAGCCAGCCGCCGCCGGCACGGGCGATTAGCTCAGCGGGAGAGCACTGCCTTCACACGGCAGGGGTCACTGGTTCGATCCCAGTATCGCCCACCATTTTTTGCATGGTACCGCCCTAAAACCCAATCCGCCGGTTCGGTTCAAGGTTTCGCCGCCCACCTCCAGCATCGACCATTGTAAGACAAAGTTCCGACCCGGCGACAGGCGGTCGCACCTTGGGCTTTCGACCAGCTTTCCAAAGCCGGCGGAACGGTTTACGGTAGGTGAGCAAATAAAGATGCAGGCCGGGGGGCATTCCGTGACAGATGACGATGCCTTTGACTTTGTTGCACGCGTCGATGAACACAAGACGCTGGATTCGCTGCTGACGGACCTGCGTGAGCAGGCGTCCAGATTCGGGTTCGAGCATCTGATCCTGACCGGGGTTCCCGTCGGCGGTCAGCGGCTGGAACCGCTGGTGGCGCTCAATGGTTGGCCGGAGGGCTGGTTCGAGCGCTATGTGGCCAACGACTATGCGCGCCATGACGCGGTGTGCGTGCATGCGGCGCAATCCTTCCGGCCGTTTGCCTGGTCTGAGGTACCGCGCCAATTGCTCGAACGGCCGGCCTGCCGGCGCATTCACGGCGAGGCCACCGAATTCGGCCTCCTGTCCGGCTATGTCGTCACCATGTCGTCCGAGCATCACTGGAACACGGCCGTCTCGTTCGGCTCGCCGGAAGACGGCTTGGTGATCGACAAGCGCGACCGGGCGCGGCTGAGC
The DNA here is from genome assembly GCA_024742765.1 of Phyllobacteriaceae bacterium. Classification (GTDB taxonomy): domain Bacteria; phylum Pseudomonadota; class Alphaproteobacteria; order Rhizobiales; family Rhizobiaceae; genus Roseitalea. Next base: position 80,231 of record JANSXT010000012.1, read on the forward strand.
CTGATGGCGACCTATGCGGGCGCCCACGCCGAAGACATTCTGGGCTTTTCCAACCAGCCCCGCGTGCTGACCGATCGGGAAGCGGAAGTGCTGACGCATTTCGCGGTCGGCCGCACGGCGGGCATGATCGCCGAGTTGCTGTCGATTTCGGAACGTACGGTGGTTCAGCATTCCGAGAATTTCCGCCGCAAGCTCGGCGTCAAGTCGACCGTGCATGCGGTCGCCGTCGCCATCAAGCGCCGCCTGATCATGCCCTGAGCCGCGAATCGGTGAACCAGGCGCCGGTCCTGTCGCCACCGGGCGCCGACCGATGACGGTCGGTGCGGCGCGCATCGACCCAAAAATCGCACCGACATCGGAACATCTTCCGATTCCCCGGATCACGGCCCGATGCGACACTTCCTCTGACAGCCGGAGGAAGACCGATGATCGAAGCGCACGTCTTCAGCTACGGACAGCGACATCTTTATGCCGACGAATGGGACGAATGGCTGCGCCTGCGCCATCAGGTCTATATTGAGGAAAAGCGGTGGCACGAGCCCAATGCGGACCGGCGGGAGACCGACCAGTTCGACAATGACGCGGCGACCTACATTCTGGGCCTTCTGGACGGCAAGGTCGTCACCTCGGCACGACTGATCCCCTGCAACCGGCCGACGCTTGTGTCGGACGTGTTTCCCCATTTCTGCGAACGCGGTGGCGTGCCCGACCGGCCTGACTGGATCGAATGGACGCGGACGCTGACGGTCCCCGAATTGCGGTCGGGCGGCCGGCAGAGCATCCTGACCCAGCTTTGCGCTGCGGTGATGGAATATTGCCTGCTTGAAGGCGCAGCCAAGGTGGGCGGCATTCAGGAACTGTTCTTCCTGCCCAAATGGAAGCACCTTGGCTGGACGACGACGCCGCTGGGCCTGCCCCAGGAAATCGAGGGAAGCGGCGACTGCGTCGTCGCCTTCATGGATGTGAACGAAACCGCGCTTGCCAACATTCGTTCGGCGATGGGCACAGACCGCTCGCTGCTGCATCACCGGGGCGAACGCCCCCGCTGATCGACGAAGAGCGGCTGGAGCTGTCCCGATGAAAATCGGTTCGACAGCTGCCGCGATGAACATCGGTTCCACATCGGGCGGCGCCGCCGCCATGTCCGGACCCGCATATCTGTCCGGCATCGGACACAACAAGAAACCCCGCAGGCTGCAACCTGCGGGGCTCCAAGGCACGGCCTAACGGGTGAGGTCTGAAACCGCGCGCCACAAGAATATGTCTTTGTAGCGTGTGGTCCATAGGTTTCGTGCCGATTTGTCGCGCCCGACCATCCCCTGAAAATGGTCGGGCGTGGCAGGTTTTCGGATTTTCAGCAGATTGGGACCGATCCCATTGCCGGTGGCACGCCGTCGCCATGGCGACCGGCAGGACCGGGCGCTGTGCTTTTCGGCGCGGCAGACCGGCCCGGTGCCCCGGCGTTTCAGGCGACGTCGGCGAGCGCCTTGGCCTTGTAGAGCGCGACGATCTTGTCGCGGCTCGCGGGCGCCTGGTGGTAATAGCCCTGGAAAAGGCCGCATCCCGCGATCGATGCCCGGACCTTGTCGTCCTCGGTCTCGATGCCCTCGGCGACGACCGTCCGGTCCATCTTGCCGGCGATCTGTGTGACCGCGCTGACAAATGTGTCGGTGACGATATCGGTGCCGATGTTCTGGATATAGGATTTGTCGATCTTGATGATGTCGAAGGGCAGCTTGCGCAACTGGTTGAACTCGCTGTAGCCCATGCCGAAATCATCGAGCGCGATCCTGAAGCCCGCGCTCTTGATGGCGGCCATGCGGTCGACGAAATCGTCGGACGTGTCGAGCATGGCACTTTCGGTGATCTCCAGCACCACCCGGCTCGGCGACACGTTCATGTCCTTGAGAACACTGACATAGTCGCGCAGGAACGCGTCATGGGCGAGTTGCCATGCCGAAATGTTCACATTGACCGGAACATCGGGCAGGGTTTCGGCGTCTTCGCAAACCCGCTTGAGCACATAAAGACCCAGTTCGTGGATGAGCTGCGATTTTTCGGCAACGGGAATGAACTCAGCCGGCGAGATGACGCCCCGAACCGGATTCTGCCATCGAACAAGCGCTTCCAGCGAATCGATCTCGCCATCGGCATCCATGATCGGCTGATAGTGGACCGCAAGCTGGCCGAGCAAAATGGCGGCGCGCAGTTCGCGCTCGATGAACCGCTCCTGGCGCGCGTCGGCCAGAATGTCGGGCGAAAAAATCGAACAGGCGCCGCGGCCATTGGTTTTGGCCTGCTGCAGGGCAAGGTCGGCGAATGACAGCAATTCGTTGACGTTATCGCTGTGAACAGGCGCCAGCGCCACGCCCAAGGATGCGGACACCGCCTGCCGCCGATTGGCAATGAACAGTCCTTCGCGCAGCGTCGCCAGATATTGGGCGCAAGCATCGGCCACATAACCTTCGGGGATGGGCTCTTTGGAAGCGATGAAGACGGCCAGTTCGTCGCCGCCCAGCCGCCCGATACGGCCACCGGGAAACGCCTGACGGGCGATGCGGGCGCAAAAGCCCAAAACGTCGTCGCCGGCCCCATGGCCAAGGGCGTCGTTGATCTGCTTGAGATGATCGATATCGATGATGATCAGCGCGACCGAACCGCCCTTGCGATGGGCGGCCACGGCCTGTTTGAGGCCGTCCAGGAAATGGCCGCGGCTGGCCGCGCCCGAAACCAGGTCGATATTTTGCCTGTCGCGCAGTTCATCATGCAGCATCTTGTGGGCTTTGACGCGTGCGGACATCAGCACATAGATGGCGATCGCGATGATGATCGTCAGAGCGGAACTGACCAGTTCCGATCGGACGAGCACCTGCTCGGTCATGATCTGGCGGAGCACCGCATGCGGCACCACGAAGTGAACGGCATGCACGCAGGTCAAAACGACCAGCATGCCGACGAGCGCGTTTTCCACGATCGGTCGGCGAAGCTTGACTTGCTTGTCGCGGGAAAATTTCTTCTGCAAGCTGGGATTGGGCGCGGACATAGTCGCCTGTCTCTCCGTGGCATGAATGACCGGCTCATATGGAGCCGGCAGTAAAACGATTTACAACATGCCGAGAGCGGCGTCAGAACTACACACGCATCATGCGCGCCGATCAATGATGCCGTTATAGACCGCGATGCTCTAGGCTTTCTTAATGCCGGCCCCGCAAAAAATCGTGGGCCGGCCAATGCCGCCGAAACGTGTGTCCCGTTTCGGGACAGGTTCAGGCCGCTTTCGCCAGACCCTCAAGAAGCAGCGCGACGGCCTCGGCGCCGGGGTCGTTGTGGCCGGCAAGGCTCTGGGCAGCCACATAGGTTGCTCGGCCGGCCTTGGCGCGTGTGATCTTCGCTGTCGCATCGGCGCCGGCACGCGCCGCGCCTGCTGCCGCAGCAAGCCCGTCATCAAGGGCTGCCAGCGCAGGTTCCAGCGCATCGATCATGGTGCGGTCGCCGGGCGACGCACCGCCGACCTGCATTATGCGGTCAAGGCCCGCCGACAAGGCGCCGACCGCATCCTTGCCGTTGGCCGACGCATCGCCAGCGGCGGCGAAGAAGATCGCCAGAAGCACGCCGGACGAACCGCCCATGGTCTGGCTGAGTTCGCTGCCCAACGCCCGGTAAAGCTGCGTCAGATCGGCAAGCGGCATCCGGTCGAGCGCCGCCAGCATCGCCCGGCACGCGGTCGCCAGCGTCGAGCCCGTGTCGCCGTCGCCCGATTTGGCATCGAGCGCGTTGAGCTTGTCTTCGGCCTTCAGCAGGATCGCGCAGCAGCGCTCGATCAACGCCCGGTGTCCGGCATGTTCGGATGCCATGGGCTGGATCGGCGACAGCCCGTCGGGCAACGGCACGATGTGCGGCTCGGCCACCTCGGCAATGCCGGGCCAGGCCGAGGGCGCGACATCTGTCGCCAGCGCATCACGCTCGAGCGCGTCGACCGGCAGCAGCGAGACGGAAAAACCGCGCATGTCAAGCGAGGTCATCAGCGCCGCCGGACCGATCAGGTGCGTCACCTTGCCGGCGATGGACGATCGGCACAGTTCCTCGGCCAGAACCGACATTTCGAGCGGTGTCGTCGAACCCAGATTGTTCAAAAGCGCGACATGCGGCCGGTCGCCCAGATGCGGCCTGAGCTTTTCGGCGACCATCTCCATGGCATGCTTTGCACCTTCGAAATCGACCTGTTCGACGCCGGCCTCCCCATGAATGCCGAGCCCCAGTTCGGCCTTGCCGAGCGCGATGCGGTCCTCCTTGGGCGAACCCGGCACGGTGCAGGTGTCAAGCGACATGCCGATCGAAACGACGCCATCGATGGTGCGGCGCGCAATCGCCTCGACCTCATCAAGCCCGGCACCGGCTTCGGCCGCCGCGCCTGCGATCTTGTGCACAAACAAGGTTCCCGCGACGCCACGCGGCTGGGGCAGGTCCGGCAGCGCCACATCATCGTCGACCACGACCATCGCGACCTTGATCCCGAAGGCGCGCGCCCGCTCTGCCGCCAGGCCGAAATTGAGCCGGTCGCCGGTATAGTTCTTGACGATCAAAAGACAGCCCGCCTCGCCGGTCACCGCCAGAATGCCGGCCAGCACCGCATCGACCGAGGGCGAAGCGAACACGTCGCCGCATACTGCCGCGGTGAGCATGCCCTGACCAACGAACCCCGCATGGGAGGGCTCATGCCCCGAGCCGCCGCCGGAGACGAGCGCCACCTTCGACCGGTCCCAGTCGGTGCGCACCACCACCTTGATATGCGGGAAACCGTCGAGCCGCGCCAGCCGCCCGTCGGAATTGCGCAGAAGCCCGTCAATGGCTTCGGTGACGACGTCTTCCTTGGCGTTGATGAACTGTCTCATGGCGTGCCTCCCTCACACTACCCGGTTGCCGGCCGCATCGAAAAAGAGCGGTTGGTGCGGCGTCACCGCCACGCTGTCGCCATGGTCGAGCGTCGAATGGGCGTCGGCGAGCGTGGTCATCACATGGCCTTCGACCTCCAGATGCACCCGCGTCTGGTCACCCAGATGTTCGACACGCGTCACCGTGGCCGGTTTTCCGCCCTCGCCGTTCAGGACGATATGTTCCGGACGCAGGCCGATATGGGCGGCCCCGGACGGCGCACCGCCGAACAGGCTGGTCGGCAACAGATTGATGCGCGGCAGGCCGAGGCGTGTGGCGACATATTCGCTGACCGGGTTCTCGTAGATCTCGCGCGGCGGCCCGAATTGGACAAGGCGGCCTTCATCAAGCACGCCGATATGGGTCGCCATGGTCATCGCCTCGATCTGGTCGTGCGTGACGTAGAGCAGCGTGGCGCCCAGATCGGCCTGGATGCGCTTGAGTTCGATCCGCAGTTCCGAGCGCAGTTTCGCATCGAGCGATGACAATGGCTCGTCCATCAGATAGATGGCCGGATCGCGGACCAGCGCCCGGCCGATCGAGACGCGCTGCATCTCGCCGCCTGAAAGCTGCGTCGCCTTGTTGTCGAGCTTGTGGGGAATGCGCAGAACTTCGGCGACGTCCGCCACCTTGCGCTCGATCTCGGCCGGCGGCGTGTTGAGGATCGGCGACTTGAGCGGGAACGCAAGGTTCTCGCGCACCGTCATGTGCGGATAGAGCGAATATTGCTGGAACACCATGGCGACATCGCGCTGCGCCGGCGTTTCGCCGACGACGGACCGGCCGCCGATCGTGATCTCGCCACGGTCTGGCTTTTCAAGGCCGGCGATCAGCCGCAGCGTCGTCGTCTTGCCGGCACCGGTCGGGCCGAGCAACACGACGAACGCGCCGTCGGGTACGTCGAGATCGATGCCATCGACACCGATCGTGTGACCGAACACCTTGGTGACATCGCGCAGCACGACCTCAGCCATGGCGGAACGCTCCTGCATTAAGGTCGGAGGCAAGCGCCCTGCCCGATTTTTCGTCGAACAGCGTCAGCGTCGACGGCAGGAATTCGAGCCCCACGGTCTCGCCCGGCCGCACGAGCTCTGCCGCGCCGGTGCGCGCCTTCACTTCGCCATTGGGCGTCGCGAGCGTGATGATCTGCGTGGTCCCCAGATACTCCGCCGCGCGAACCTCACCGCGATAGGAAGCTGCGTCCGAAAGGACCACATGTTCGGGCCGGACACCCAGGACAAGTTCGCCGGTCGCCGCTTCATGCTGTATCGGCACGGTGAAATCCGATCCATCCAGCGTCACGGTCGATGCGCCTTCGGTGACCGCGCCGCCAAAGCGCAAAAAGTTCATCGAGGGCGAGCCGATGAAATCGGCGACGAACATGGTCGCCGGCTTGTCGTAGATTTCCTGCGGCGTGCCGAACTGCTCGACAACGCCATGGTTCATGACGACGATCTTGTCGCCCATCTGCATCGCCTCGAGCTGGTCATGGGTGACGTAGACAGTCGTTGCGCCCATCCGGTCGTGCAGCGCCCGCAATTCCTCGGCCATGCGCTCGCGAAATTCCGCGTCGAGCGCGCCCAGCGGCTCGTCCATCATGAAGGCCTTGGGATCGCGCACGATCGCGCGGCCGAGCGCCACGCGCTGGCGGTCGCCGCCCGAAAGCCCGCCGACGGGCCGGTCGAGAATGGCTTCGATGCCCAGAATGCGCGCCACCTCGTCGAGCTTCTGCTTGATCTGCGCGCGCGGCATGCCCTGGCTGACCAGCGGATAGGTGATGTTCCGACGCACATTCATGTGCGGATAGAGCGCGAACATCTGGAAGACGAAGGCGATGTCGCGCTGGCTGGCCGGCTTCTGCCCCACTTCCTCGCCGCCGATATAGATTTCACCCGATGTCGGCAGTTCGAGCCCGGCGATCATGCGCAGCGTCGTCGTCTTGCCGCAGCCGGACGGGCCGAGCAGCATGAAGAACTCGCCATCGGCAATGGTGAAGGAGGACGACTGCACCGCGGTGAAATCACCGAATTCCTTGCGCAGGTTTTTGATCACGATCTCGGCCAACGTCAGGTCATCCATCCATGAACGCGATCGGATTTGGCGGCAGAAATGGCAAAGGGATGCCAGGAGCCGTTCGATGACCGGGCCGGCCGCCCGGTCGAGAGCGGCGACGCCGCAGCGCGCAGCCATTTCGCCGTCCGAAGGATAAGGGCGATTTGCTGCGATACAGCGTTCCAAAGGCTTGAAAGTGCACCACACTTCCGGCGCCTTTGCGCCTCGTCTCGCAGCAAATCGCCTCTTACCAAATCAATCGGGCTCATGGATGCATGACCTTTACTCCGGAAAATGGCTGACGATGATGAACATCACCGTGCCGATCAGCGTGACGATGAAGGAATAGGTGAAGAGCCCGATCGCAAAGGGCTGCATCAGCATCAAAACGCCCAGCGCGATCAGGATCGTCGCCACCATCTCCCACGGCCCCCGGCGGAAACGGGCCAGACCGGTGAAAAAGCCGTTCATTTGCGCACCGCGCCGAAGGTGATGCCGCGCAGAAGATGCTTGCGCAGGGCGACGGTGAAAATCATCACCGGCAAGAGGAACAGCGTGGCGCCGGCGGCGACAGCCGGCCAATCCTGGCCGCCGACGCCGATGATGGTGGGGATGAAGGGCGGCGCGGTCTGCGCGGTGCCCGAGGTCAGCAGCACGGCGAACGCATATTCGTTCCACGAAAAGATCAGGCAGAAGATGGCAGTCGCCACGATCCCCGTCGTCGCCTGCGGCAACACCACCTTGTAGAAGGCCTGGAAGCGCGTGTAGCCGTCGATCAGCGCCGCTTCCTCATATTCGCGCGGGATCTCGTCGATGAACCCTTTGAGCAGCCAGACCGCCAGCGAGATGTTGACCGCCGTGTAGAGCAGGATCATGCCCAGATGCGTGTCCGACAGGCCAAGCTGGCGGTACATCAGGAAGATCGGGATCGCCACCGCGATCGGCGGCATCATCCGCGTCGACAGGATGAAGAACAGAAGATCGTCCTTCAGCGGGATCCGGAAACGCGAGAAGGCATAGGCCGCCAGCACACCCAGGAAGATGCTCAGGAAGGTCGAGCCGAAGCCGATGATGATCGAATTGAGGAAGCGTTCGCCATAGCGCGACGGCCCGACGATCACCATGTCGTATTGCCGGACGATCTCCTCGTACCAGGTCTGCGGCGGATTGGCCGCCAGATACTCGTCGGTCTGGCGCGTGCGCGTGGTGAAGAGATTCACATAGCCTTCCAGCGTCGGCTCGAAGAGCACCTTGGGCGGATAGGAGATCGCATCCGCCGGGCTCTTGAAGCCGGTGGCGACGATCCAGACCAGCGGGATCATCGTGATCAGCGCATAGGCGATCACCAGCGCGCCCGCGATCCATTTCTGCCGGCTGGACGGCTCGTTGACCGAATGGGCGCTCATCGTTCCTTCACCTTGTTGAGGGCCTTCACATAGATCGAAGCCAGGCCAAACACGGTCACGAACAGAATGATGGCGTAGGCCGACGAATAGCCGGTGCGCCACTTCTCGAACGCTTCGCGCTTCAAATTGATCGAGGCCAGTTCGGTGATGCTGCCGGGCCCGCCGCCGGTCAGTTGCACGACCAGATCGAACATCTTGAAGTTCTCGATGCCGCGGAACAGCACCGCCAACATCAGGAACGGCAGCACCATCGGCACGGTGATCGTCCAGAACTGGCGCCATTTCGACGCGCGGTCGATCTCGGCCGCCTCATAAATGTAGTCGGGAATGGACCTCAGCCCCGCCAGGCAGATCAGCATGACGAACGGCGTCCACATCCATGTATCGACGATCACGATCGACCATGGCGCAAGTGTCACCGAACCGATCATCTCGAAAGAGGACGGGTCGGCGCCGATGAAGAAGGCGATGATGTAGTTAAACAGGCCGATCTGCGGCTGGTAGAGGAACGTCCAGAAATTGCCGACAACCGCCGGCGACAGCATCATCGGCAGAACGATGATCGTCGTCCAAAGATCGTTGCCGCGGAACTTCTTGTTGATCAGGTAGGCGAGCGCAAAGCCGATCAGCACCTGGAAGACGATCGTCCAGAACAGGAAGTGCGCCGTCGCCTGCATGTTCAGCCAGATGTCGCTGTCGGTCAGGATGCGCTCATAATTGCGCAGGCCCACCCATTCGACCTCGCGATTGGGCCGGTTGGCGCGGAAATTGGTGAACGACAGATAGACCGTCCAGATCAGCGGGAAGATGTTGATCGCCAGCAAAAGGAAGATTGTCGGACCGACGAACAGCCATGCGATCGCACGATCCGACAGGCCGCGCACCTTGCGGGCAACGCGCGTTGGCGTGCGCTGGGCGATTTTGTCGATGGCGGTGTCCGTCATGCGGCCACAAGCCTCCCGCTCGTGCCATGGGCACGATCATGAATGCAAAAAATGGAAGGGGCAACGCCCCGGCTGTTTGGCGCCGGGGCGTCGATCGCGTTCAGAGCTTGCCTTCGTCCTCGAAGACCTCGGTCCAGTCCTCGATCAGCTTGTCGAGCGCTTCCTGGGCCGTGCCCTGATCGGCGACGATATAGTCGTGCAGGCGCTTTTGCATGGCGAGCAGCAGTTCGGCATAGGCCGGCTCCTGCCAGAAGTCCTGAACGCCGTCCATCGCCACCAGGAAGTCGCCGGCGAACGGCGCGCTTTCCTCAAAACCGTCGCCCTGCAGCACCGAATTGTGGGCCGAATAGCCGCCCAACTCCCACCATTTGGCCTGCACGTCGGGTTGCGCGAACCATTTGATGTATTCGAGCGCCGCATCCTGCTTGTCGGAATAGGCGACAACGGAGATGCCCTGCCCGCCCAGCGTCGACGCGGCGACGTTCTGCGGCGGGTTGACGAAGAAGTCGATCTTGTCGCCGCCCGTGTTCGGGTCCGCATAAAGGCCCGGGAAGAAGGCGAACCAGTTCATCGCCATCGCCACCTGGCCGGACTTAAAGGCGTCGAGCGACTGCTCCATATAGGCGTCGGTGTAGCCGGGCGGCGTGCAGCACTCATAGAGTTCCTTGTAGAACTCCAGCGCCTCGACCGCCTCGGGTGAGTTCACAGCGCCCGCCATATCGTAGGAGCCTGGCTCATTTTCATATTTGAAGCCCCAGGCGTAGAGCGCGCCGGTGGCGCCCATGGTGATGCCTTCCGAGCCGCGTTCGGTGAAGATCGACACGCCATAGCGGGTCTGGCCGTCGATCTCTCGCTCCTGGAAGAACTTGGCGATCTGCATCAGTTCCTGCTGCGACTCGGGCTCGCGCAGCTCCTGACCGGTCTCTTCCATATAGGCGGCGCGGATGTCTTCGTTCTCGAACCAGTCCTTGCGGTAGAACCAGCCATTGGCATCGCCCATCGCCGGCAGCGCATAATAGTTCGGCGTGCCCTTGGGCCAGGTCGAATAGGCATAGACGGTCGCCGGGGCGAAATCGTCCATCGAAATGTTCTCGGCCTCGAAGAAGTCGTTGAGCTTGACATAGTGGCCGTTCTCGGCGCCGCCGCCGATCCACTGGCTGTCGCCGATCAGAAGGTCGCACAGCTTGCCGCCCGAATTGAGCTCGTTGAGCATGCGGTCGGCGAAGTTCGGCCATGGCACGAACTCGAAATTCATGGTGTGACCGCTTTCGGCCTCGAACTCCTTGGACAGTTCAACCAGCGCGTTGGCCGGGTCCCATGCGGCCCAGCACAAGGTCAAGTCCTCGGCCTGGGCGGCGTTGGCGCCCATGAAGCCGGCCGTCGACATGGCGGTTGCCATCAACAATGCACGTTTGATCATCGATTTCCTCCCTGATGAAGCGGAATGCGGCGGCATGACGCCAACCGGTCGGGCCCTCCCAAGCGCCGAGCTTCGATGGAAAGCCTAAATGAGGTACGCACCTCATGTCGAGTCCCAAATTTGTCCCGGCGGCAAAAAACTTCGCCGCCGACAGGCGCGTTGCGGTCAGATGGCGAGCTTCACCCAGGCCGTGTTGCGCTGTGACGAGCGCACGCAGGCGTCGACGAAGGCAACGCCCATCAGCCCGTCCTGCACGGTCGGATAGACCACATCGGAGGGCACCGCTTCGCCGGCGCTCCTGGCGCGGATGGCCGCAGCCGCCTCGGCATAGATGTTTGCAAACCCCTCCAGATAGCCTTCGGGATGGCCCGGCGGCACGCGGCTTACCCGGCCCGCGGCCTCGCCCGCGCCAGCGCCGTTGCGCGTGATCAGCCGCTTGGGCTCACCGTGCGGCGTGAACCACAGACAGTTCGGGTCCTCCTGACGCCATTCGAGCCCGCCCTTGTCGCCATAGACGCGCAGCGCCAACCCGTTCTCATTGCCCGGCGCCACCTGGCTCGCCCAAAGCATGCCCTTGGCCCCATTGGTGAAACGCAGCAGCACATGGGCGTTGTCGTCAACGCGCCGGCCGGCAACGAACGTATCGAGGTCCGCAGCCAGCGTATCGACTGAAAGACCGGTGACAAACAGCGCCAGATTGAAGGCGTGCGTCCCGATATCGCCGGTCGATCCGCCCGCGCCCGATTGTGCGGGGTCCGTGCGCCAGGCTGCCTGCTTCATTCCGGTCGTCTCGAGCGGTTCGGTCAGCCAGTCCTGCGGATATTCCGCCTGCACCAGCCGGACGCGGCCGATCTCGCCGCCGGCGATCATCTCGCGCGCCTGCCGGATCATCGGATAGCCGGTGTAATTGTGCGTGAGGATGAAAAGCGCATCCGAACTCTCGGCCAGTTTCACCAGACGCTTGGCGTCCGGAAGGGTCGAAGTCAGCGGCTTGTCGCAGATCACATGGATGCCGCGTTTGAGAAATTCGCGCGCCACCGGATAATGCATGTGGTTGGGCGTGACGATGGCCACCGCATCGATGCCGGTTTTCAGCCGCGCTTCGCGTTTGGCCATCTCGGTGAAATCGCCATAGACCCGATCGTCGGGCAGGCCGAGATCACGGCCCGAGGCCTTCGACTTTTCCGCCGTCGCGCTGAATGCGCCCGCGACAAGCTGATAATGTCCGTCGATACGCGACGCGATCCGGTGCACTGCTCCGATAAACGCGTCGCGCCCGCCACCCACCATGCCCAGCCGGATCGGCGGCCCGGCAATATCGTTTCTGCCTTCGATTGCCATGTTCCTCGCTCCCCTCAGTCGATGCCCAGCATTTTTCGATTGGCCGCGTCATCGGTGCCCGCGCCGGCGAAATCGTCGAATGCGTGTTCGGTCACGCGGATGATGTGCGCATCGACGAAAGCCGCACCCTCGCGGGCGCCATCCTCGGGATGCTTGAGCGCGCATTCCCATTCGACCACGGCCCAGCCGTCGAAATCATATTGCGTGAGCTTGGAGAAGACCGCACCGAAATCCACCTGCCCGTCGCCCAGCGAGCGGAAGCGCCCCGCCCGGTCCACCCATGACTGATAGCCGCCATAGACCCCCTGCCGGCCGGTCGGATTTAGTTCCGCATCCTTGACGTGAAACATGCGGATGCGGTCGTGGTAGATGTCGATATTGTCGAGATAGTCGAGCGCCTGCAGCACATAGTGGCTGGGATCATAGAGCATGTTGCAGCGCGCATGCCCGCCAAGCCGCTCAAGAAACATCTCGAAGGTAATGCCGTCATGCAGATCCTCGCCCGGATGGATTTCGTAGCAGACATCGACGCCGTTCTCCTCGGCGTGATCGAGGATCGGCCGCCAGCGCGCGGCCAGTTCATCAAAGGCCGCTTCGACCAGTCCCGCCGGCCGCTGCGGCCAGGGATAGACATAGGGCCAGGCGAGCGCGCCCGAAAAGGTCGCATGGGCGCCGATGCCCAGATGGCGCGAGGCGGTGATCGCCTTCTTGACCTGGTCGACCGCCCATTCCTGCCGCGCCTTGGGGTTGCCGTGCACGGACGGGTCGGCGAACCCGTCAAAGGCGGCATCATAGGCAGGATGGACGGCGACGAGCTGGCCCTGAAGATGCGTCGACAGTTCGGTCACCTCGACGCCGTTCTCCGCCGCCTTGCCCTTGAATTCGTCGCAATAGTCCTTGCTTTCGGCGGCCTTTGAGAGGTCGAACAGGCGACCGTCCCAGCTTGGCACCTGAACACCCTTATAGCCGCAATCGGCCGCCCATTTGGTGATCGCATCCCATGAGTTGAACGGCGCCTCGTCGCCGGCAAACTGCGCCAGAAAAAGCGCCGGCCCCTTGATGGTCTTCATGGTCTCTCCTCCCAATCAGTGAAACGCGCCGGTGGCGGCATACAGCGCCCGGCGTCAGGGCAAATTCTCCCTGAGAAAAATCTCGGTGCGGATGCGCTCCTGCGACGGGATCGTCTCCATCCCGTCCACATCCGCCTTCAAGACGCGCAGCGCCGAGCGCACGATGTGGCCCGGATTTTGTGCGATCACCGCATCAATCGTGCCATCTGTCAGGGCCGCGCGCGTGCAGTCGGTCAATTCATGCGCGATCACGGTGACGCGGTCGCCCGCGCCGGTCGCCTTGAGCGCCTGCACCAGCCCCTGATTGCCGGCGCCGGCCGAATAGATGCCGCAAAGATCAGTGTGCTGCGCCAGAAGCTCGGTCACCCGCGCGATCACCAGATCGCCCCGGTCGTGGCATTCCAGCGTCGGCAAAACATGCAGATGCGAAAACCGCTCAGCCATGACCTGATCGAAGCCGAGGCGGCGCTCGGCGTGGTCGCGCGCGCTCATCGAGCCGGCGATCACCAGCACCGATGCCGGCGCGACCGGCAGGAACCGGCCGAGCAGCGTCGCCGCCGTCCGCCCCGCAGCGATGTTGTTGATGCCAACAAAATGCCCGCAGCCGGCCGTCGGCAGGTCGGCCACCATCGGCACGACGCTTGTGCCGGCCCCCATCACCCGGCGCACCGCATCGCGCACGCGCGGCGTTTCCGGCGCCATCAGGGCCAGCCCGTCCGGCGGTGCCTTGGCGAGCCCGCCGATCATCTCGGCCAGCGCATGGGTGTCATCGGCCGGATAGGTGCGAACGGCAATGCGCATCCGCTCCATCGCGCTCATCGCCGCGCTTTCGGCGACTGCCGCGCGCAATTCCGACAGAAATTCCGTTGGCGCATCGGGCAGAATGCAGGTGAAATCATAGGTGCGCTGGCGGGCGAGGTTCGCCGCCGCCACGTCGCGCACATAGCCGAGCTTTTCGATCGCGTCATTGACCCGCGCGATGGTCTTGGCGCGGACGCCCGGTCGCTTGTTGAGCACGCGATCGACGGTCGCAAGGCTAACGCCCGCCGTCTGCGCGATGTCGTGGACTGTCGGTCGCGACATGCGCCGCTGGCTCCCTCACCGTTTTCGACCCTTTATGAGGTACGTCCATCGGCATCGTCAATGCGCATCGCAACATCGGATGCCGGGCCGATTGGGCCAAAGCCGCGATTGCGCTTTGCCGCCCGTTCGCTAGAAGCGTTCAAAAAAAAGAGCCGGAGGTTTCGATGAGCGCGCTGTTCCCCCTTGCCAAGGCAGACACGGCCTTTCGCCGGCTGACGACGGATCATGTCGGCATTGACAGTTTCCGCGGCCAGGACATGCTGGTCGTCGAACCCGAAGCGCTGCGGCTTTTGTCCGAGGCCGCCTTTTCCGACATCAACCACCTTCTGCGCCCCGGCCATCTCAAGCAGCTCGCCTCGATCCTCGAAGACCCCGAAGCGACCGACAATGACCGGTTCGTCGCCTACGATCTTCTGAAGAACGCCAACATCGCTGCAGGCGGCGTCCTGCCCATGTGCCAGGACACGGGCACGGCGATCATCATGGGCAAAAAGGGCCGGCGCGTCTGGACCGATGGCGGCGACGAAGCCGCGCTCGGACAGGGTGTCCGTGACGCATACGAGCGCAAGAATTTGCGTTATTCGCAGCTCGCCCCGCTTTCCATGTTCGAAGAAAAGAACACGCGCAACAATCTGCCCGCCCAGATCGACATCTATCAGGAGGGCGATGAGGCCTACGAGTTCCTGTTCGTCGCCAAGGGCGGCGGGTCGGCCAACAAGACCTTCCTTTATCAGGGAACGCCCTCGCTTCTCACGCACGACCGGATGATCGACTTCCTCAAAGAGAAGATCCTGACGCTCGGCACTGCCGCTTGCCCGCCCTATCATCTGGCGATCGTCATCGGCGGCACCAGCGCCGAAATGAATTTGAAGACCGTCAAGCTTGCCTCGACGCGCTACCTCGATGGCCTGCCGACCGAAGGCTCCGAGGATGCGCACGCCTTCCGCGATCTGGCGATGGAAGCCGAAGTGCACAAGCTGACCCAGCAGATGGGTGTCGGCGCGCAGTTCGGCGGCAAATATTTCTGCCATGATGTGCGCGTGATCCGCCTGCCCCGCCATGGAGCATCGCTGCCGATCGGGCTTGGCGTTTCCTGTTCGGCGGACCGGCAGGCGCTCGGCCGGATATCGCGCGACGGTGTCTTCCTCGAACGGCTTGAGACGAACCCGGCGCATTTTATGCCCGACGTGGACGAAAGCACGCTTGGCGGCGATGTGGTGCGCGTCGATCTCAACCGGCCGATGGCGGATATCCTCGCCGAATTGAGCCGCCATCCGGTCAAGACGCGCCTTTCGCTGACCGGCTCGATCATCGTCGCGCGCGATCTCGCCCATTCGAAGATCCGCGAGCGGCTGGAAAATGGCGAGCCGATGCCCGACTATTTCAAGAACCACCCGATCTACTATGCGGGCCCTGCCAAGACGCCCGAAGGATTCGCCTCGGGCTCGTTCGGGCCGACGACGGCGGGCCGGATGGATTCCTATGTCGACCAGTTCCAGTCCTTCGGCGGTTCGATGGTCATGTTGGCCAAGGGCAATCGATCAAGGCAAGTGCGCGAAGCCTGCGCCCGCCATGGCGGCTTTTATCTCGGTTCGATCGGCGGTCCCGCAGCGCGCCTTGCGCAGGACTGCATCAGACGCGTCGATGTCGTCGAATATCCCGAACTCGGCATGGAGGCGATCTGGAAGATCGAGGTCGAAGATTTCCCCGCCTTCATCGTCATCGACGACAAGGGCAACGACTTCTTCAAGGAACTCAATCTGGGTTGAGCGCGGCCGTGCAGGGCCTCGGTCAAGCGCGACCGTGCACGGCCTGCCGATCCCGCCGTCATCCCGGAACTTGATTCCGGGATTCAGGAAAGACGGGCACCGTGAATTCCGAAGTCAAGCTCCGGAATGACGGTCCTGTGGCCGGCTCACCACATCGTCCTGGCCGCGCGCTCGGGCCATTTTTCGTCATAGGCCTTGCCGTCAATCCCGCCCTTGGTCTGCGCGGCGAGCACGTCGCCCGGCGTCGGGATGGTGGTCGGATCGACATGGCGCGACGCGTCCCAAAGGCCGGCGCGCATCACGGCCCGGCCGCATTGGGTGTAGATTTCCCGGACCGTGACGACGATGGCAGAACGCGGCTTTTGGCCATCGCGTTCAAGCGACGCCAGAAGCGCCTCGTCAGCCGTCACGATCGCCGTGCCGTTCAGCCGGACTGTGGTCTTCGAGCCGGGAATAAGGAAGCAGAACGCCACACGAGGATCGCGCACAATGTTGCGCAGCGTGTCGATCCGGTTGTTGCCGCGCCGGTCGGGGATGATCAGCGTCCTGTCGTCATGGATGGTGAATGCCCCGCCCTGTTCGCCGCGGGGCGAGCAATCGAGCCCCTCCGGTCCGACGCTGGCCAGCGTGAAAAAGGGCGAGGCTTCCAGAAGCCGGCGATATTCGGGCGTGATCTGCGTCGCCACCTTGGCGAGCGAAGCTTCACCCGGCGTGCCGTAAAGCGCCTGAAGGGCATCGACATCGTCGATCGCCTGAAATGTCATCGGGTCAGCCCCTTTTGCTCCAGTTCGGCCAGATAGGCCGCCCATTTCTCGTCCTTGTGCGTGCCCAGTTCGTTCAGATAATTCCACGAAAAGATGCCGGTCGCATGCAGGTCGTCAAAGGTGATGCGCACCGCGTAATTGCCCACCGGCTCCACCTTCATGATCCCGACATCCTTCTTGCCGCCGACGGTCTTGCGTTGCGCCGGGCTGTGGCCCTGCACTTCGGCCGAGGGCGACATGACGCGCAGCATCTCGGCAGGCAACTCATGCCGGCTGCCATCGTCGAATGTCACGGTCAGACGTTTGCGGTCCTGCGCGATGCGCAGTTCGGTCGGCCAAATATCGCTCATGCGAACGCATCTGCCGTCTGTCACCTTGACGCGTCAAGCGAAACCGGGGAACTGTAGCTCCATGATCGATCCATTTGGCCGTTCCATCACCTATCTGCGCGTGTCGGTGACCGACCGGTGCGATTTCCGCTGCGTCTATTGCATGTCCGAGCAGATGACCTTTCTGCCAAAGAAGGACCTGCTGACGCTCGAGGAACTGGACCGGATATGCACGGTCTTCGTCGAAAAGGGTGTCCGCAGGCTGCGCCTGACCGGCGGCGAACCGCTGGTGCGTAAGAACATCATGCATCTGATCGGCCAGCTTTCGCGGCACCTTCAATCGGGCGCGCTGGAAGAACTCACCCTGACCACGAATGGATCGCAACTGGCCCGTTTCGCCGACCAACTCGTCGATTTTGGCGTCAGGCGCGTCAACGTTTCGCTGGACACGCTCGATCCGGACAAGTTCAAGGCCGTTACCCGCTGGGGCGACCTCGACAAAGTGCTCGGCGGCATCGAAGCGGCGAAAAAGGCCGGTCTTGCGATCAAGATTAACGCGGTCGCGCTCAAGGGCGCCAACGAGGCCGAGATCGAGCCGATGATGAAATGGGCTCATAGCGAAGGGTTTGATTTCACGCTGATCGAGACCATGCCGATGGGCGAGATCGACGAGGACCGCACCGACCAGTATCTGCCCCTGTCACAGGTGCGCGCGGACCTGTCGGAGCGGTTCACGCTGACCGACATCCCCTACAAGACCGGCGGGCCGGCGCGCTATGTGGAAGTGGCCGAAACCGGCGGCCGGCTCGGCTTCATCACGCCGATGACCCACAATTTCTGCGAAAGCTGCAACCGCGTGCGGCTGACCTGCACCGGTACCCTCTATATGTGCCTTGGCCAGGACGATGCCGCCGACCTGCGCGGCCCCTTGCGCCAGTCGGAAGGCAATGAACTTGTGTCGGCGGTGATCGACGAGGCCATCGGCCGCAAGCCCAAGGGCCACGACTTCGTCATTGACCGCGCGACCGACAAACCGTCCGTTGGCCGCCATATGAGCCTGACCGGCGGCTGACATGCGGATCGCCGTCGTCGGCGCGGGCGTATCGGGCCTTTCCACTGCGTGGGCCTTGGCCAAGCGCGGCATCGACGTCACGCTTTACGAACAGGGGCCCATCCCAAATCCGCTGTCCGCCTCGGGTGACGAACATCGCATCATCCGCCGCGCCTATGGCGGTCATGCCGGCTATGCGCGGCGGATCGATGAGGCCTATGACGCCTGGGCCGAACTGTTCGACGATCTGGGCGACAAGTATCTGATCGAAAACGGCTTTCTGATCGTCTCGCGCGGACCGGGCGATGAGGCCGAACGCTATCGCGATGGCCTTCTGGCCGGCGGCTATCCGTTGGATGTGCTTGATCCGGACGCGGCCGTCGAGCGGTTCGGTTTCCTCGAACCCGGCACGTTTCGCTATGCCGGCTTCAGCACCGAGGGCGGCGCGCTTTTGTGCCAGAAGATCGGAGCCGGAATCGGCGAGTGGCTGCGCGACAAAGGCGTGAGCGTGCGCGACAAAGGCCTGAGCGTGCGCGACAACACGAAGGTGACGGCCATCGATCCGGCCACCGGAACCGTAACGTCGGAAGGCGGCGAAACCGGGCATTTCGACAGGGTGATCGTCACTGCCGGCGCCTGGGTGCTCGGCCTCGTGCCGCATCTGGCCGGGCGGCTGACTACATATCGGACCGCGGTGGCCTATTTCGCCCCGCCGCCCGATCTTGCGCCGGCATGGGAGAATGCGCCCGTCCTGCTCGACATGGGCGGCGATTCCGATGGCTACGGCATCCCGCCGATCGGCGGGTCCGGCCTCAAACTCGGCACAGGCAATCACAAGCGCAAGGCCGGCCCGGACGAGGATCGCGAACCGGGCGCCGACGAAGCGGACGCGATCAGGCACTGGTTCTCACCGCCGCTGGCCCGGCTTGACGAATACACACACGAAAAGACGGTCACCTGCGCTTACATATTCACGGCCGATGAACGGTTTGCCCTTCACCGGGAAGACCGGCTCTGGGTCATCTCGGCCTGTTCGGGCCATGGCTACAAGTTCGGCGCCGCCATCGGCCGGCGCGTGGCGCGCCATGTGACCGGCGACGATGAACACGCACTGACCGCCTGGCTCGAAGCGCGCGATTGAGCCGGTGACAAGATCGGCGCTGTTCGCCAATGCGCGGTCATGATAGAACAGCTTTGGCCGGCTTCACCGGCCATTTTCTTTTTCATTGCGGCCCGGGGTCAAAACCCTAAGCGTCCGCCAACGAAGTTCGCCCGCCATGGCCGACATCGCAGCCGCGCCCGTCACGCGCAACATCACCGCCATCGCCACGATGATCCTGTCGATGGGTCTGTTCGCGCTCGACGACAGTTTCATCAAGCTGGCGGCGGCCGAGATCAATGTCGGGCAGGTCATCTTGCTGCAGACGCTGATCGCAGCAGTGGTGTTCGCCGCGCTGACGCGCCTGTCCGGTCAGCCGGTCTGGACCCGCGCCTATCTCGAAAAGCCGATCGTCATGCGCAATCTGGGCGAGGTTCTGGGCGTGGTCTGCTTCGTCACCGCGCTGGCGCTGATGCCGCTGTCGACGGCTTCGGCCATTCTTCAGGCGCAGCCGCTGGTCGTCACGCTCGGCGCGGCGCTGTTCCTTGGCGAAAGAGTGGGCTGGCGGCGCTGGACCGCGGTGATGATCGGCTTTTTCGGCGTCATCATCATCGTCAGGCCCGGCATGGCCGGCTTCACGCCCGCCGCGCTTCTGGCGGTAGCAGCCGTAGTCGGGCTGGCGATGCGCGATCTGGCGACGCGCCGGGTCGAAACCGGCGTCAGCACCATGCAATTGTCGACGCTGGCAAGCCTCGTCATTCTGCCGCCCTCCTTCATCATGATGATCGCCTATGGCGGCTGGTCGCCAATGAGCCTTCAGACCACGCTCTATGTTCTGGGTGCGGCGAGCGCCGGTATGGGGGGCTACTATGCGATCACGCTGTCGCTGCGCATCGGCGAATTGTCGGTGATCGCGCCGTTCCGCTATTCCCGATTGCTGTTCGCGCTGATCCTGGGCTTTGTCCTGTTCGACGAACGGCCGGACATCCCCATGATGATCGGCTCGGCGCTGATCATCGGCACCGGCATCTACGCCTTCTATCGCGAGCGGGTCAGGGCACGCCTTGCCGCCGCCGCGGTCATTGAAGGGCACAATTAGCCGCGGTTGCGCAGCCGGTCGAGTTCGACCTTCTCGTCGTCGATCTCGGACCGCACGAACGCCCGGAACGCCTCGATCTTCGGTTCGGCGGTCATTTCCGGCAGGCAGCAAAAGTAAAAACTCGCATTGGACGGCAGCACCAGATCGAACGGCGCGACCAGCCGGCCGGCTCGAATGTCGCGGGCAGCCAGGGTCAGCCGGCCGAGCACGATGCCCGCCTGGTCGACGGCCGCCTCGATCGCATGGTCGGCATGGCTGAACCGGGCGCCGCGGGATGCATCGATGCCGTGCGCGCCGGCATGCTTCAGCCAGGTGGCCCAGGTCACCGCCTTGGGCAGGAACGAGGCCGAATCATCGTGCAGCAGGGTCAGGGACGCCAGATCGGCCAGCGACATGGCGCCGCCAAAGCGCTGTTCGAGCAGCATCGGGCTGATCAGCGGCGTTGCCGCATCCTCGGCCAGCGGTTCCACCCGGAGCCCGGGATAATTGCCGCCGCCGAACCGGATCGCCACGTCGATCGGGTCTTTTCTGAGATCGGAGAGGTTCAGATTGGCTGAAATCCGGAACTCGATGTCCGGATGCAATTCCAGAAAGCGGTGAATGCGCGGCGACAGCCATTTGGCCGCAAAGGCCGGGCCCGTCGACACGGTCAGCACATTGTCGGGCGTTGCGGGCCTCAGCTGGTTCATCGCCCCGTGCAGCCGTTCGAACCCATCCTGCACGAAGGGGGCGAACCGTGCGCCCTCCTCGGTCAGCACCACCCGGCGATTGAGGCGCTGGAACAGGGCAATGTGAAGATGTTCCTCCAACTGCCGGATCTGGAACGACAGCGCCGATGGCGTGACGTTGAGTTCCTCTGCCGCCTTCTGAAAGCTCAGATGGCGGGAAGCAGCATCGAACGCCCTGAGGGCGTTGAGCGATGGCAAACGACGCGTCACTTCAATTTTCCTTATGCGAACTGTCAGAAGTTCGCGTTTGTCGAGCCGCTTGGCAACAGTTATTTCGATCTCGTCCCAAGACCGGCCCACCGGCCACGCGCAAGGAACCAGACCGATGACCCACACCGACCCTTTCGACCGCGACATCGACTATGATCGCGCCAGGCGGCGCGCCGCCCGCGAGCGCCGGATCGCTATCGACGCGCTTGTTCGCCGCGTTTTCCGTTTAGGGCGTCCGGGCGCGCAGCAGCGCTGAAACCGTTGCCGGCGGTTCGGCGCCGCCGGCTTCTCTTGACGGGCAAATCGGAGTAAGGACGAACGTCCATTCACCGGTTTCCCCCATGTCGCAAGCAATCCTGTCAAGGCCCGGCGCAGTCAGGCCGCTGCTCGCAACGCTCGTCATTCTGGCGGCGGTCAGCCCGCTTGCGATCAACATGTTCGTGCCGTCCATGCCGTCGATCGCCGACGATCTGGGCGCGCCCTATGCGACGGTGCAACTGGGACTGTCGCTCTATCTGTTCCCCATGGCGGTGCTGCAACTGGTCGCCGGCCCGGTGTCCGACCGGATCGGCCGGCGGCCCGTCCTGATCGCCGGCATGACCATCTTCATCATCGGCTCGGTCGTGTGCACGCTGGCGCCGAACGTGGAAATCTTCCTCGCCGGCCGCGTCATCCAGACCGCAAGTGCCGCCGGACTGGTGCTTTCAAGGACGATCATCCGCGACATCTATCCGCGCGAGAAATCCGCATCGATGATCGGCTATGTCGTCATGGGCATGGCGGTGGCGCCGATGATCGCGCCCGCCATTGGCGGCCTTGCCGACGAAATCGCGGGCTGGCGCGCACCGTTCGTGCTGCTGACGCTGTTCGGGGTCGCGGCGCTTGTTGCCACACTGGCCTTCCTGCCGGAGACCAATGAGACCAGGGGCGGGAACGCGCGGTCGCAAATCGCTACATGGGGCATGTTGGTGCGCATGCCCGCCTTCTGGCTTTATGCGATGACCTCGACGCTCGCCTCCACCGTCTTTTTCGGCTTTCTGGGCGGCGGACCGGCCGTTTCCGATGCATTTCTGGGCCAGACGCCGTTCGAATACGGCCTGTGGTTTTCGCTGTGCGCGCTCGGCTATCTGATCGGCAATTTCCTGTCTGGCCGGTTTTCGCAACAGCGCGGCATCGAAGCGATGGTGCGCGACGGTTCGCTGGTGACGCTTGTCGGCATGGTGGTTTCGCTGGCGCTGTTTGCGTTCGGCGCGAACCATCCCGCGGCGTTGTTCATCCCGATTGCCTTGATCGGCGTCGGCAACGGGCTTGTCCTGCCCAACGCCACCGCCGCCGTCATCAGCCTCAAGCCCGAAGCATCGGGCGCCGCATCGGGTCTTTTGGGCGCCATGCAGATCGGCGGCGGCGCGATCGCATCGGTGATCGGTGCCTATGCGGCGGGCGGCGGGCACTCTCCGGTGGGGCTGACGGCGACGCTGTCGATCATGGCGCTGGCCGCCCTGGTGGTCGCCCTGATCGCGATCCGCGCGCCGGGCGGTGCCGGGTGACCGTTTTCGCGTTGAGCCGTCCCCCGCGCTCGGGCATTATCGCGCCATGACAGCCAATGCCGCCTCCAAACCGGAAGACGCCTATCTGGTCGCGCCCGATCCCGATGCCGAGGGCCTGTCGACTGAGGTTGCCGGCCATGATCAGGACGGCAATTCGGTCACGACCCGCGTCGTCACCGAACGCCCGCTGACGCTTTATCTCAACCGTCAGGAGATCGTCACCATGATGACGATCGGCGATCATCCCGATCTTCTGGCGGTCGGCTATCTGATCAACCAGAACATGCTGCGGCCCGACGACGAGATCACGGCGATCGACCATGATGACGATCTCGATGTTGTGGTCGTGCGCACCGCGCGCGAGACTGATTACGAGGCCGTGCTGCAAAAGAAGGTGCGCACGTCGGGCTGCGCCCAGGGGACCGTGTTCGGCGACGTGATGGACGGGTTTGACGCAACGGCGCTGCCGGCCGATGCGGTCCTTCACACATCGTGGCTGCATGTGCTGACGAAGACCATCAACACCACGCCGAGCCTTTATCTCGCCGCCGGCGCGATCCATGGCTGCGTCCTGTGTGAGCGCGACCGGGTGCTCGTCTATATGGAGGATGTCGGCCGCCACAATGCCGTCGACAAGATCGCCGGCTGGATGCGACTCAATGGGGTCTCGGGCAGCGACAAGATCTTCTATACGACCGGCCGGCTGACCTCGGAAATGGTGATCAAGACGGTGATGATGGGCATACCGGTTCTCGTCTCGCGATCGGGCTTCACCGCGTGGGGCGTGGATCTGGCGCGGCAAGCCGGCCTTACCCTGATCGGGCGTGCGCGCGGCAAGCGCTTCACCGTCCTGTCCGGCAATGAACGGATCGTCCGCGACATGGACTGGTCGAAGGTCGCCGACGAGGCGCCCCGGATGCGGCGCAAGGGTGCAGGCGATGGCTGACACCACCCCGCAACGAGAAACGATCGTCGGCACCGTGCTCGCCGGCGGCCAGTCCCGGCGCATGGGCGGCACCGACAAGGCGCTCGTGGCGATCGCCGGCAGGCCGCTGATCGCCCATGTCGCGGCACGTCTCGCCCCGCAGGTCGGTGCGATGGCGATCAATGCCAATGGCGATGCCGGGCGGTTCGACACGCTCGGACTGCCGGTCTTCGCCGACACGATCCGCGGCCATGCGGGACCGCTGGCCGGCGTGCTTGCAGCCATGCGCTTTGCCGGTGAACTGGACGATCGCTTCACCCATGTCACCACGGCGGCGACTGACACGCCCTTCTTTCCAGCGGATTTGGTGGCGCGGCTGGCGGCAAGCGCGACGACACCCGACACGATCGCCATGGCCACCTCAGAAGGCAACCGCCATCCGGTGTTTGGGCTCTGGCCGACGGCGCTGGCCGACGATCTCGAACGCTGGCTGGCGGAGACCGACACGTTCAAGGTGATGGCCTGGGTGAAGCGTCACCGGTTCGCGCCAGTCGATTTCGCGCCCTCGCCCGATGGCACCGATCCGTTCTTCAACATCAACACGCCCGAGGATTTGGCTGCCGCCGAACGCATGGCCGAAGGAGCGCTTGTCTGATGAGCATCGCTCCGCCCCGCTTCGGCATTGTCGGCTGGAAGAACACCGGCAAGACGACCATGACGGCAAAGCTGACGCGCGAACTCGTCCGCCGGGGCTATCGGGTGGCGACGGTCAAGCGCGCGCACGGCGCTTTCGACATCGACCGCCCGGGCACCGACAGCAACACCCACCGCCAGGCCGGTGCCCATGAGGTGGCGATCGTGTCATCGGCCCGCTGGGCGCTGATCCACGAGAACCGGGCCGACGAGCCCGAACCGCCGCTCGACGCCATGATCGCGCGGCTTTCGCCCTGCGACATCGTGCTGGTGGAGGGCTTCAAGGGCGCGCCGCATCCCAAGATCGAGCTTCGCGCAGACCGGGAACAGAAACGCCCTGCCCTCGCCGACACCGATCCCGCGATCGTCGCCATCGCCAGCGATGATAGGCCCGAGGATGCAGCGCCGGGTGGGCCGCCCGTTTTCCGGCGCGACGAGATCGAAGCGATCGCAACGCTGATCGAACAGGTCTGCGGCCTGGGCGGCCTGTCGGAACAGCGGTCCGCATCATGAGCGCCGGACATCGCACATTGGTCGACGATTGTTTCGTCCATGACGGCCAGCGCATGCGCCATGACAATGTGCTGGGGCTTCTCGCCGAACGGCTGGGGCCGTTGACGGGCGTTGAGACCGTGCCGGTGATCGGTGCCGAGGGTCGTATCGCGGCAGAGCCGGTCGTTTCGCCCGGCCCGGTACCGCGCAGCGACAATGCCGCCGTCGACGGTTATGCGTTCGCCCATGCCGCCTATCTGGAAAGCCCGGGCCGCTTGCCGGTTGCCGGACGGATTGCCGCCGGCGCGACCGCGCCCGAACCGGTGCCACCGGGCCACTGCGCGCGCATTTTCACCGGCGCGCCAATGCCCGCCGGCACCGACACGGTGGCAATGCAGGAGGATTGCACGATCCTCAGCGACGGCGCCATCGCCATTCCCGAAGGCCTGAAGCCCGGCGCGAACCGGCGCCGCGCCGGCGAGGACTTCATGGCGGGCGATGCGGTTGTCCGCGCCGGCCAGACGCTGCGCCCGCAGGATCTGGCGGCGCTTGCCGCGACGGGCCATGGCGTGGCCACGGTCCGTAAAAGGCTGCGCATCGCCATCCTGTCGACCGGCGACGAGATTGTCCCGCCCGGTGCCAAGGCGAACGCCGCGCAGGTCCATGATGCCAACCGGCCGATGCTTCTGGCGTTGGCCAGCAAGGCGGCGGTGACGGTGACCGATCTGGGCCATGTGGGCGATGATGCCGATGCGCTGCGCGATGTGCTGGCCGGCGCCGCCGCCAACCATGATCTGATCATCACGTCGGGCGGCGCGTCCCTGGGCGAAGAGGACCATATGCTCACCGTGCTCGAAGGGCTTGGCAAGCGCCATCTGTGGCAGATCGCCATCAAGCCGGGCCGGCCGATGATGTTCGGCCAGATCGGCGACACGGTCGTTCTGGGCCTGCCGGGCAATCCGGTGGCCGTGCTGGTCTGCTTTCTGCTCTATGCGCGGACGGTGATCGGCCATCTGGCCGGCGCGACAGTCACGCCGCCGGTGGCCTATACGCTGCCCGCCGCCTTTGCCATCGCAAGCAAGAAGACCGGGCGCCGCGAATTCCTGCGCGGCTGGACCGAGATCGACGCCAGGACCGGTTTGCTGCAGGCCAAAAAATTCCCGCGCGACGGATCCGGACTGGTCTCGGGCCTGCAAGCGGCGCACGGCCTGATCGACCTGCCCGAAGACGTCGATGCAGTTGCGCCGGGCGACCCGGTGCGCTTTATGCCGTTTTCGGAGATGGGGCTTATGCCCGGATGGGGCAGCGACGGATGACGACGGAGACGACGGCTGACGAGACGGCCGCCCACACGGCGCCGGAAGAACGCCCGTCCGGCCCGCCGCACAGCGCTGCCAAGCGGCCCCTGCCCGCCGACCGGTTCGGCGGCTATGCGCCGCTCTCGATCGCGCTTCACTGGCTGAGCGTCCTGTTTGCGGCCACGCTCCTGCTGACCGCCTGGCTCGGCAACCTTGAACTGCACGCCCTTGCAGGCTTGGTGGCAGCACCCTTCCTGCTCGTCCATGCGCTACGCCGCCTTTTGCGCGGGTTTCCGCGTGCGCCGGACGAGCCGGCCATCCTTTCGCTCGTTGCGCGTCTGGCGATCATCGCCATGCTGCTGGCCATGCTGGCGCTCGCCGCGTCAGGCCTTGCCATCGTGCTTGCGTCGGATCGATTTGGCGCATTGTTCGGCGCGGGCATCGTCCTGCCCTGGTCGCCCGCGCCGGTTCTGACCGCGATTGCGCAATCGGTGCATGCCGGCGCCGAACAGCTCTTTGTCATCGCGGCCGCCCTCCACGTCCTGGCCGCCATCGGCTATGGCGCGCGGCGCATGCATGGGGTGACGGCGCGCATCATCCGGCCGGTTCGCGCGGGCCGCTGAAGCGGCCGCGTGCTGACACCAGACTGTCATTTTTTGTTTGCAAAGCGCTTTGGTCTCATGGAACATCGCCGCCAATGCCCATCAGGGAGGTGGGCTTTCAACCGCCCGCGCCGCGCGCGGGTCACGCGTGACATGAGGTATTCCATGCGTTTCAGCACCACACTTCTGGCTGCAGCCACGACCCTTGCCCTTTCGGTCGGCGCTGCCCAGGCCCAGGACGCCATGCAGATCAAGATCGGCACCGAAGGCGCCTACCCGCCCTTCAACAATCTGGAAGCGGACGGCTCGCTCGTCGGCTTCGACATCGACATCGCCACGGCGCTTTGCGAGGAAATGGGCGCCGAATGCGAGTTCGTCACCCAGGATTGGGACGGCATCATTCCGGCGCTCGTGGCCGGCAAGTTCGACGCGATCATCGCGTCCATGTCGATCACCGAAGAGCGCAAGCAGACGGTCGATTTCACCGAGAAATATTACAACACGCCGCCGGCAATCGCCGTGCCGAAGGATTCCGACATCACCGAAGCGACCGATGAAGGCCTTTCGGGCCGCACCATCGGCGCCCAGTCGGCAACCACGCACTCCAACTATGCCGAAGAGAAACTGTCCTCGGCTGATCTGCGGCTCTATCCGACGCCGGACGAATACAAGCTCGACATCGCCTCGGGCCGCATCGATGCGGTGATCGACGATGTCGTCGTCCTGTCGGAGTGGCTGGCCACCGAGGAAGGCGCGTGCTGCAAGATCCTCGACACGCTGACGCCCGATCCGGTGATCAATGGCGAAGGCGCCGGCATCGCCATCCGCAAGGGCGAAGACGAGTTGCGCGAGGCCTTCAACGCGGCGATCCAGGCGATCCGTGAAAACGGCACCTATGAAGAGATCAACAACAAATATTTCGAGTTCGACGTTTATGGCGGCTGATTGCGCCGTCAGACACTGAGCGAAAAGCGGCGGGGACGGCCTGTCTCCGCCCTTTTCATATCCGCATTCCTCCGACGATGGATGGCTGATGGACGCGCTGGGCTATCTGGCATTCGGCGACACGGGCTGGAGCGACGAGATCGCCCGCGGCTTTGTTGTCACCACCACGCTGGCGCTGGCGACACTTCCCATCGGTCTCCTCATGGGTTTCTTCCTGGCGCTCGCCAAAAAGAGCGAAGAAGAGACGCTGCGGCTCGCCGCCGACGTCTACACCACGATTTTTCGCGGCCTGCCCGAACTTCTGACCATCTTCATGGTCTATTTCGGCTTGCAGATCGCCATCCGCCAGGCGTCGATCGCGCTCGGTTTCGAACAGGGCATCGAGATCAACGCCTTCATCGCCGGCATGATCGCGCTGGCCTTCGTCTTCTCGTCCTATGCGAGCGAAGTGTTCCTGTCGGCGTTCCGCGCCATTCCGGCGGGCCAGTACGAGGCCGGCTATGCGCTGGGCCTGACGCGATGGCAGACCATGCGCACCATCATCGCGCCGCAACTGATCCGCATCGCCCTGCCCGGCCTTGGCAATCTGTGGCTGATCCTATTGAAGGACACCGCGCTGATCTCGGTGATCGGCCTTTCCGACATCATGCGCCAGGCCGGCATTGCCGCCCGCGTGACCAAGGAGGCCTTCCTGTTCTTCTCGGTTGCGTGCCTTCTCTATCTGGTCCTGGCGATCCTCTCATCGTTCGTCTTCGCGCGGATTGAACGGGCCGCAAAACGCGCCGAGGTGGGCGCATGACGGTGATCCGCGAAACGCTTCTGGCACCGCAGCCGGCGCCGCCCGACATCGCCCGTTCGTGGAGCGCCGCCCGCATCACCGGCCATGCCCTGATGACCTTCTGGGTGACGGCCGGCGTGTTCCTCGTCTGGTGGCTGGTCGGCGCCTGGGACATCGCTTTCGTCGAACGCTATCTGCCGCGCTATCTCAACGGGTTGCGGATCACGCTGACGCTGGTCGGCATCTCGATCGTGCTTGGCGCGGCCCTGTCCCTGCCGCTTGCCTTCATGCGCATGTCCACCAACCGGGCCTTGAGCGGCTTTGCCTATGGCTATGTCTATTTCTTCCGCGGCACGCCGCTGATCGCCCAATTGTTCCTGATCTATTACGGCTTCGGTTCGTTCCGCGCCGAACTGGAGGCGGTGGGCCTGTGGTGGTTCTTCCGCGATGCGTGGAACTGCGCGCTGTTCGCCTTCACGCTGAACACCGCCGCCTATCAGGCCGAGATCCTGCGCGGCGCCATCGAGAGCGTCAAGAAGGGCCAGTGGGAAGCGGGCGACGCGCTCGGACTGACCAGGCTGCAAACGTTCCGCAAGATCATCCTGCCCCAGGCGATGATCGTCGCGCTGCGTCCCTATGGCAACGAGATCATCCTGATGATCAAGGGCTCGGCCATCGTTGCCATCGTCACCGTCTTCGACCTGATGGGCGAGACACGGCGCGCCTTCTCACGCACCTTCGACTTCCAGACCTATCTGTGGGCCGCCGTCTTCTATCTGGTGATCGTCGAGACGTTGCGCATCGTGCTTGACCGCATCGAAAGGCGGCTGACACGGCATCTGCTTCGCTGAATTGGGCAGAGAAGCGCCCGCTTCTTTGCGTTCGGGCATTCGCACGAGCGATTCCGAAATCGGCACTTTTCGCCTTTGCCGACGGCCGGATCGGCGCTATCCCGTCACCGGATCACCATGGGGAGACGGGCACATGGCAAAGGCGGCATTCATCGGACTGGGCGTGATGGGCTACCATATGGCAGCGCATCTGAAGAACCGTGGCGGCCATGAGGTGACCGCCTACAACCGAACCGCAGCCAAGGCCGATGCCTGGGTCGCCGAACATGGCGGTGCTCGCGCCGATACGCCGGCGCAAGCAGCCGCCGATGCCGAATTCGTCTTCGCCTGCGTCGGCAATGACGATGATCTGCGTGCCGTGACGACCGGCGCGGACGGTGCTTTCTCGGCCATGAAGACAGGCGCCATCTTCATCGACAACACGACCGCATCGGCCGCCGTCGCGCGCGAGCTCGATGAAGCCGCGCATGCCGGCGGTTTCGGCTTCATCGACGCGCCGGTCTCCGGCGGCGAAGCCGGTGCCGTCAACGGCGCGCTGACCGTCATGTGCGGCGGCAATGCGGAGACGTTTGCCAAGGCCAAGCCGGCGATCGAGAGCTATGCCAAGATGGTCGGGCTGATGGGCCCGGTCGGCAGCGGGCAACTGACCAAGATGGTCAACCAGATCTGCATCGCCGGCCTCGTTCAGGGCCTGTCCGAGGGCATCCACTTCGCCAAGCGCGCCGGGCTCGATGTCGAAGCGGTGATCGATGTCATCTCCAAGGGCGCGGCCGGCTCGTGGCAGATGGAAAACCGCCACAAGACGATGAATGCCGGCGAATATGAGCATGGCTTCGCCGTCGACTGGATGCGCAAGGATCTCGAAATCGTCCTTTCGGAAGCCGACCGAAACGGCGCCGGCCTGCCGGTCACCGCGCTGGTCGACCAGTTCTACAAGGATGTGCAGAACATGGGCGGCAACCGGTGGGACACATCGTCTCTGCTCGCCCGGCTGGAAAAAATCGCCGGCGACCGCTGACTTTTCGTCACACCGGCAGATAGTCGAGCGGCATCTCGGTCGTGAACTTGATCTGCTCCATCGCAAAGACCGAGGACACGTCGCGGATTTCGATCTTCTCGATCAGCCGCTTGTAGAACGCGTCATAGGCCGGAATGTCCGGCACGACGACGCGCAGCAGATAATCGACATCGCCGCTCATCCGGTAGAACTCGACCACTTCGGGAAACTGGGTGATCACTTCGGAAAAGCGCTTCAGCCATTCGGTCGAATGGGAACTGGTGCGGATCGAGACGAACACGGTCACCCGCGCATTGACCTTTTCGGCGTTGAGGATCGCCACGCGCCGCTCGATCACGCCCTCTTCTTCGAGCTTCTGGATGCGGCGCCAGCACGGCGTCGTCGAAAGGCCGACGCGCTTGGCGATGTCGGCGACGGCGATGGTGGAATCCTCCTGCAGAAGGCGCAGGATTTTCCGGTCGAGACGGTCCATTTTGGGATTTCTTTCTAATTCGCAGCGATGCCGCTAGATAGAATAGAAAAATCACCCACGCAAGCGTATCAGATGAGCTTTTGGACCGCGTCCCGCAGGACCGGCAGCAGATCGGCCTCGAACCATGGATTGCGCTTCAGCCAGCCCGTGTTGCGCCAGGAAGGATGCGGCGTCGGAATGACCCGCCAGGGCCGGCCCGGCACGCTCTCATAGTCCCGCCAGGCGGCGACGGTCTCGGTCAGCGTCTTGCGTCGCGCCGTGCCCAGATGAAAGGCCTGGGCGTACTGGCCGATGGCGATGACCAATTCCACCTGCTCCATCGCGGCGAACAGATCGTCGTGCCAGGCGCGCACGCATTCCTTGCGCGGCGGCAGGTCGCCGCCCTTGGCATCGAGCCCGGGAAAGCAGAACCCCATCGGCACGATGGCGATCTTTTCGGCGTCGTAGAATGTGGCGTCATCCACCGCGAGCCAGCCGCGCAGCCGGTCGCCGGACGGATCGGTGAACGGCCGACCAGATGCGTGCACCCGGGTGCCCGGCGCCTGGCCGCAAATGACGATGCGCGCGGTTGGCGAGACCACACACACCGGGCGCGGCTCGTGCGGCAACGGCACGCCGTCGGGTTCATCTCGGCAGATGCGGCAGCCGGCGATCGCGCGCGTCAGTTCGTTCAGCGCCGTGCTACTCATGGTGCCCTCCCCAGCCGACGAAGGCCCTGATCCGGCGCAACGCCGCGTCAAGTCCGGCGCGCGGCAGAGCCTCGCCCTCAAGCGCCGCCCTTTGGCGGCGCCAATCGGCAGGCCTGTCGAACTCCCACGCCCACATGCCGCGCCGTTCCGCCCGCGCCGCGCGCTCGAGCCCGTCATGATCACCATAGGCAACGGCCCAGCCATCGCCGACCATCGCCGCGTTCAGCGAGGACCCTTCATTGCCGGTGCGACATACGCCCAGAAAGCGGCCGTAACGGTCGGTGTCATGGCCGGCGCAACCGACCGCGCCGCCATCGATCAGCATCGCCAGATGGCGCGCGGCCAGGCGCCCGCACGGATGGGCGGTTCCTTCACCGTCCGTGCAGGGCTGGTCGTGTTCGGGCGCGTCGATGCCGCGCAGGCGCACCCGCTCGCCCGCAACGATCAGCGTGTCGCCGTCGACAATCTGCGCGTCGCCGGCCAAATCCCGGCTGTTCCACGTCTGCAGCAGCGCGGCGATACCGGCCACGGCAAAAATGAACAGCGCGGCGACAAGAAAGTCCGTCCCGCGGCGCGCGCGCCCTCCCCGGCGCCTCATGGCCCGCTGTCTCCGCACCGGCGCATGAAGGGAGTTTTAAGGATTGGGAAAGTATGTTGGCCGCGGCGATCGTCGCGCGACGACGCGCCGCCAGCGCAATGCAAGACGTCCAGCCCTTCGATGATCGCAGCCGACCAACCCGACAAGACGATTGTCGACCGCCGAAAGCCGGGCCACAACCAGGACTTGCGGCGGACGCTGCGCAAGACCCGCGACAAGCTGGCCCTGAGCGGCCGGCCCGACCGCGAATTTGCGCTCGAACTTCTTGATCTGCATGCCAATGCGCTGATTTCCTCGATCGCCGCGGTTCCGCTCCTCATCATCCTGACGGCGTTTGCGGCATTTTCGACGGGGTTCGACACCAAGATCGTCTTGTGGGCGTTCATCGCCAATCTTCTTTATGTGCTGATGGGCATCCTGTCCAAGCGCTTCCTGCGGCTCAAGGAACAGGCCGACCCGCGCCGCTGGCGCCTGATCTTTCTGGCGGCGCACGCGGTGACCGGCTTTTCCTGGACTTATTTTGCGGTCAGCACCTGCCCCGATTGCGGAACTGACACGGCCCTGTTCTTCAAGGCATCGGTGCTGCTGATCGCCATCGCCGCCACGGCGACCATCTGCTATGCGATCCGCTTTTCCATCCTTGCGGCCTTCACCGTGCCCGTGATGGTTTTCGCCGCGCTCAATTTCGACACATCGCCGAACATCATGCTGGCGCTCGCCATGCCGTTCTGCGCGCTTTTGTTTTTCAGCTTCGTCGCCGAACGGCTGCAGAAATCGACGATCGCCTCCATTGCCTATCGGGCCGAGAATGTCGCGCTGATCGCCGAACTGGAGGTGGCCAAGTCGATCTCGGATGAAGCCCGCCGGCGTGCCGAGGAGGCCAATCTGGCCAAATCGCGCTTTCTGGCCTCGATGAGCCACGAACTGCGCACGCCGCTGAACGCCATTTTGGGGTTCTCGGAAGCCATGCACAGCGAGATGCTCGGGCCGATCGGCAATGACAGCTACAAGACCTATGTCGGCGATATCCACGCCTCGGGAAAACACCTTCTGAACCTGATCAACGAGATCCTCGATCTCAGCCGGGTGGAGGCAGGCAAATATGAGCTGCGCGAGGAAGCGTTGCGGCTGACCGATGTCGCGGAAGACTGTATGGCGCTGGTGCGCATGAAGGCGGGACAAAAGCAGATCACCATCAAGCCGGTCTTCCAGGAAGGCCTGTCGCGCTTGCTGGCGGACGAAAAGGCGGTGCGCCAGATCATGCTCAACATGCTTTCGAACGCGGTCAAATTCACGCCCAATGGCGGGCAGATCGAGTTCAAGGTCGGTTGGACCGCCTCGGCCGGTCAGTATGCGACGGTCAAGGACAATGGTCCGGGCATTGCCGAGGACGAAATCCCCGTCGTCCTTTCGGCCTTCGGCCAAGGCTCGATCGCCATCAAGAGCGCCGAACAGGGCACCGGCCTCGGCCTGCCGATCGTCCAGGCGCTGCTGGCAATGCATGGCGGCAGCTTCACGCTCAAATCCAAGCTGCGCGAAGGCACCGAGGCCATCGCCATGTTTCCCGCCGCGCGGGTCATGGAAGTGCTGCCCGCCGAGCCGGTCGCCGAGAGCGAAAAAAGAACCAGACGCGGCATTCGCCGCGACGCGCGCGCCGCCTGATCACCGCTTTGCCCGGCACTTCCGCATTCCCCCGCCAGCCGCGCAGGCGCGCCCTTGCGGGGCAACAGGTGCTGTGCCATCTAACGGGAGCCGGAGGGGTGGCAGAGTGGTCGATTGCGGCGGTCTTGAAAACCGTTGAGCGTGCGAGCGTTCCGTGGGTTCGAATCCCACCCCCTCCGCCACTTTGTGACCTCGCGCTGTCGCCCTACGGGCTTCGCTCCGGTCGGGGCATCGCAAAGGCTCGGACGGCCCTTGGCCTTGCGAACCCTGCGGGTTCGAACTTCCTCTCACCCCTCCGCCATTTTCCGATAATTGTACGACAACTCACGACGCCATCAACGACCACTCAGCGGACGAAACCGCCGTTCGCCGCGGCTTCCAATTGGCAGTTATTGTCAGCGCGTTCTGCTCGGCTTGCCAATGTCAGTGATCACCAGAGATGGTCGACAACCACGCTATCGCCCAACGAACGAGTCCTTGTCGATTTCATAGACAACTCTGCCCGTGTCGGCTTCGGTGCTGTCGTTGAGAAGCCGCGCCCCGATCTTCTCGACCGCGCGCCGCGACCGAAGGTTCTGTGCGCCGATCTTGAAGTGAACAGCAGCAACATGGTCAAAAGCATACTCAAGCATCAGCGCCTTGACCTCTCGATTGGTGGCACCGCCCCAGTGTTCACAAATCAGGAATGTCCACCCGATCTCCACCGAACCGTTTTCAAGGTCGAGATTGTGGTAGCGCGATGACCCGATGACCCGCCCAGTGGCCTTTTCCTCAATGATGAGCGCGCCACCTGAAGCCAGCGCTTCGTCAAAGAAGCGTTCAATCTTGTCGGGCTCATGCCGGTCTTTCGCAGGATGTTGTGCCCAAATCGCCGGATCGCTGCCTGCTTCGATAAATGCAGCGCGGTCCGACGCAATAAGGGGTCGAAGACGGATTGTCCGACCTTCAAGTTCTGGTTGGAGCGGCAATACTGGTCTCCGGCAAATCGACCTGGCTTACTTCCGGCCGACACGTGGCTTACGCTTCGCCGACTTTGGCGGCAAGGCAGCATTCCTGAAAATTAGGCCCAAAGCGGCAATGAGATGCAGAGTTTTTGGGGCCCATCAACCAGCATCCGCGCGCAATGGCTGCGCATTCAGACGTTCTCCCGGCAGGTCCGCCGCCCGGCAACACAAGTGCGAACTTTGTTCGCCGCCGGTTCCATCATTGGTGAACTGGCCAGGACGCCAAACGATGTGACATGCGCCCGTCAACTCTTGGCGAGTTCGACCGCACCGTCCGGCACCCAGCCTTTCTCGCCGCGAGAATTTTGGACGTACAGAAAACCGCTCTCTCCGAAATGCGCTTGAAAGCGCTCACCCGGTTCGACGTTGAGTTCCAAGGCGGAGAATTCGCGTTGGATGACCCAACGCCCTCCCCGGCGTTCAAGCCAGGCCCGCGGTGTCCAGCCTTCCCGTCCATCAGGTCCGCCACACCAGACCCAGCCGATGAAGTCGGTCGACCTGGTTTTCTCCTCGTCCGGCAACGCTGCATCGCCAGCCTGCACGGATATCGGATTGTCATAGGGCCGCTCGTAACGAATTCGGCCAATAACGATTGTGTCCGGCGGAAACTCAAACAACATCGGTCGATCTCGCGGTTTGCAGCAAAGCTGCAATCCATCTAGGCCTTGAAGTGTAACGCAACAAGTCGGAATGGCGGACTTGTTGTCGCCGCGCGACGGCGAAAGAATATTTCGCATTTCTGTCACCCATTGCCCGCCGTTATATCGCTTGTGGCGGGTTGAAGTATCGATGCTGCAATTGACCCGATTGCGACGTTTTCGTCCGTTCATAACTTGCGGTGACATCGCCAAGACGCATAATTGTGGCACCAGGACCTCGGTCAGGACCGGACGGGCGTGGATGGGGGATGGACGTGTCGGACAGCCAAGCAGAAGGGCGCGGCGGGGGACAGCAGCGCATTTTCGGCCTGATCCAAAAGCTGTTGTTTGCCAGCGGTCTGATCGGGCTCGTCAGCCTGGGCGACAACATCATCGAATGGTCGAGACTGGCCAATTATCTGGTGACCGCCTTTCACGCCCTGTCCGAACCGGTCGCCGCAGCCCTTTCGAACCTTCTCGGCATACAAATCTCGCCATTGCTGGCGGAAATACTGACGCTGCTCGGCATTTTGTTTGCCGCGGCCAATGTGGACAGCCTGCGCCGCTTCGGCAATCTGGTCTTCTTCTCAGCGCTGTCGATGATCGTCCACGAACAGTTTCTGCAAAAGCAATATCCGCGGCTGGAAAATGCCGGCCGGGTGGCCGAAATTTTGGCTCATGTCGCAGCGTGGATCAGCATCGTTCTCGCCATCGTGCTCTTGATCGGCGGGATCGCCGCGGGCTCGTTCGGGATCGGTGATTGGCGGCTGAGCGGCGGATGGTCGGCGCTGTTTCTGATCTATGTGCTGGTCGGCTTCTTCGCGGTCACCCGCACCGACGATGCGGTCCCGCAAGACGAACCGGGCCGGTTTTCATCGCGTGCGTTTCGCATCCATCTGATCGTCTCGATCCTGTTTCTGCCCGGCGCGCTTTATCGCTATGCCACCTTCTTCCTCTTCGTCATCATCTTCGTGCTTCTGGTCGCCTGGCGTTCCTATCTGCTGCTTGGCGCCGTGTTTTTGATGATCGTGGCGTTGAACGAGGTCTATTTCCGGTTTGCAGTGGAGCGCGACGGCGATACGCGCTGCATCCTCTATTCGGTCCCCTCGACATGCAGCGCGGCCGTCCCGGCCGATCCGCAGCCAGCCCAATAAGGCCGACCGAGGCCGGATGACGCGCCCCGGTTCCGGTTCTGCTTGACGGCCCCGCGCCGGCAGTCGATACCGGACCCAACATCCGACTTTTGGCCAATAGAGGATATCGATGGAACTGCTGGTTGATTTTCTGACGCGTTTTGTCACCCAGTTCCAGTCGCCGGCCCTTGCCTTTCTCGTCGGCGGCATGGCGCTGGCCGCCTTCGGCAGCAAGCTGGAAATCCCCGACGCGATCTACAAGTTCGCCGTCTTCATGCTGTTGATGCGGATCGGCATCAATGGCGGCATGGAGATCCGCGAGGCGAACCTGATGGAGATGCTGCTGCCGGCGATCTTCTCGGCCGTTCTGGGTTGCGGCATCGTCTTTCTCGGACGCATCACGCTGGCCAACCTACCCGGCGTCAAGGTCGAAGACGGGATCGCGACAGCGGGCCTTTTCGGCGCGGTCAGCGCGTCGACGCTGGCCGCCGCCATGGTGATTCTCGAGGAAGAAGGCGTCGTCTATGAGGCCTGGGTGCCGGCGCTCTATCCCTTCATGGACATTCCGGCGCTGGTGCTGGCGATCGTTCTGGCCAACATCTATCTCAACCGGAAAAAGGACGGCGCCAACGCCAGGGTGAAGATCTGGCCGATCATCACCGAAAGCCTGCGCGGTTCGGCCCTGTCGGCGCTGCTGCTCGGCCTGGCGCTGGGTCTTTTCACACGGCCCGACCGGGTCTTCGAGGGGTTCTACGACCCGCTGTTCCGCGGCCTCTTGTCGGTCCTGATGCTGATCATGGGGATGGAGGCCTATACCCGGCTGAACGAGTTGCGCAAGGTCGCCCACTGGTATGTGGTCTATGGCGTCGCCGCGCCGCTCGTTCACGGGCTGATGGCGTTCGGGCTAGGCTATATCGCCCATCTGGTCACCGGGTTTTCACCGGGCGGCGTGATCCTTCTGGCGGTTCTGGCCGGTTCCAGCTCCGACATTTCCGGGCCGCCCACGCTGCGCGCGGCGATCCCGACCGCCAATCCGTCATCCTATATCGGATCATCGACCAGCATCGGCACGCCGATCGCGATCGCCGTGGGCATTCCGCTCTATATCGCGCTGGGGCAAGTGGTCTTCGGGTTCTAAGGCTTCGGCCGCCCGCTCAGAATTTGTGCGGCCGCAGGATCTCGACCTCTTCGAGATAGGTGATGCCCGAGTAATTGTCGAAATAGCGCGCGGCGACGTTGTCGGCGATCTGCTCGGCCATCTCGCGGGTCGCGGTGATCACCTCGATCTTCACATTGGCAAACGCGTCGACCACGGCCGGGCGGCCCGATGAGCGCACCCCGCGGCTGCCCTTGCCGCCGGCCTGGACCATCGTGTAGCCGCTCGCGCCGGCCTCTTCGATGATCTTTGTCACGCCGTCGACGATGAGCTTTTCGGTGATGATGACGATCTTGGTCGCCTTGTGCGTCATGACGCCTCGTCTCCTCGCTGATCATCGACTGGTAGCAGGCCGGCTGCGCAGGTCAAGGCGCGGCGTGCCGCGGCCCGCTTAACGCAATGTTCAACGCCGGCGCGCTAACTGGTGGCGCCCCGCACGGCGGCTTTGAACATCGATGAAGCGGATGACAGATCATGGCCCATTTCCTCGCCGGCCTTTCGCAGGGCACATGGATCAGCCGGGACCGGATGGTCGTCTATCCGGCCATGCTGCTCGTGCTGACCGTTGCCGCAACGGTCTATGTGCTTTGGAGCCATGGCGGCGTGATGCCGAATGGCGCACCGTTCGGCACCGACTTCGTCTCCTATTGGGTCGCCGCGCGCGAGGCGCTGGCCGGCAATCCGCTTGTTCCCTATGACAGGGCGCTGTTCGAGCCGGCGCAGCGCACTCTGTTTCCAGAAGCGGGCTATTTCGCTTTTTTCTATCCGCCCCATTACCTCGTCTACATGCTGCCCTTCGGCGCCCTGCCCTTTTATGCCGCGCTCGGAGCATGGATGGTCGCCAGTTTCGGGGTCTGTCTTTGGGTTCTGACGCGTATAGCCGGCCGTTCACTGCAGGTCGCGGTCCTGGCACTGGCCTTCCCTGCCGCGTTCCTGACCATCGCGCACGGCCAGAACGCGTTTCTGAGCGCCGCCCTGTTCGGCGGTGGCCTGTACCTTTTGCCAAAGCGTCCGGTTATGGCGGGCATCCTGTTCGGGCTGTTGACCTACAAGCCGCAGCTTGGCCTTTTGATCCCGCTGGCACTTCTGGCAGCCGGCCAATGGCGCGCGATCGCCTCGGCCGGCGCAACGCTTGCCGTGCTCGTCGCCGGATCGGCATTGTTGCTGGGACTTGACATCTGGACCGCGTTTCTGGCCCAGGGCGACCAGGCGTTGCAAACGCTGACGCTCGGCTGGGTCGGCTGGAACAAGATGATCTCCGCCTATGCGGCGATTCGCCTTTCGGGCGCGACCGACGGCGTAGCCATGACGCTGCACGTCACGCTTGCCGCCGCCGTTGCGGCATCGGTCGTCTGGGCCTGGTTGCCGCGGAACGGGGTTGCGCATGAAACCAAAGCTGCGCTGCTGCTGTCGGCAGCACTGATCGCCACGCCCTTTGGGCTGAATTACGACCTTTATCTGCTGGCGCCGGCCATGGCGTTTGTCGCCGCGCGCGGGTGGACCGCCGGTTTCCTGCCCTGGGAGAAGACCGTGATGGCGATCGCTTTCGTTGCCCCGCTGGTGCTGCTGTTCGCCATCCGGGCCGGCGTGCCCATGGGACCATTCATCGCCCTAGCTGTCTTCGCCCTCGCTCTGCGCCGCGCATCTTTCGAACGTGGCACCCGCGCGCCGGCAGCCGCATTCCAGCCCGCCGAATGAAAAGGCGCCCGGAGCGAAAACCCCGGGCGCCCGATCGCATTCGTTGGTGTTTACGCCACTATTCAGGAAGCTGGTCGTCGACGCCCTGCACGTAGAAGTTCATGCCCAGAAGCGCGCCGATATCGGCGGTTTCACCGTCGGCCAGCCATTCGGTGCCGTCCTGCTTGGTGATCGGTCCGGTGAACGGCTCGAGCACGCCGACCGTGATTGCCGTCGCGGTCTTCTTGGCCATGGCCGCGACCTCATAGG
The DNA here is from genome assembly GCA_024742765.1 of Phyllobacteriaceae bacterium. Lineage (GTDB taxonomy): Bacteria > Pseudomonadota > Alphaproteobacteria > Rhizobiales > Rhizobiaceae > Roseitalea. The sequence goes on from JANSXT010000012.1 coordinate 119,976, forward strand.
GCATGTTCCAGTAGGGCGCCATCGCCACATGGCCCTCGGCCATGCCGTCCCAGACATCATGGCTTTCCCAGGTGCCGTCGAGGACCGCCTGCACGCGCTCGACATAGTAAGGGCCCCAATCGTCGATGATCGAGGTGAGCTGCGTCTGTTCGCCGAACGCAAACATGTCGGATGCCTGGCCGAACGCCTTGATGCCGCGCTCCTCGGCCACCTGCATGGGCGCGGTTGAGTCCGTGTGCTGGGTCAGAATGTCGACGCCCTGGTCGACCAGCGCCTTGGCGGCGTCGGCTTCCTTGCCGGGGTCGAACCAAGTGTTGACCCAGACCACCTTCAGCGAGAAGTCCGGATTGACCGATTGCGCGCCCAGGATGAACGAGTTGATGCCGCGCACGACTTCCGGGATCGGGAACGAGGCGATGTAGCCGGCAACGCCGGTCTCCGACACGCTGGCCGCGATCTGGCCCTGCACATAGCGACCCTGGTAGAATTTCGAATTGTAGGTCGACACGTTCGGCGACTCGCGCTTGTAGCCGGTCGCATGCTCGAACTTCACGTCCGGGAATTTGGCGGCGACCTTGTTGGTCGCGTCCATATAGCCGAACGAAGTGGTGAAGATGATGTCACAGCCCGATCGCGCAAAACGTTCAATGGCGCGTTCGGCATCGGCGCCCTCGGCGACGCTTTCAAGATAAGCGGTCTCGACCCGGTCGCCGAACGCGGCTTCGACGTCAAGAAGCCCCTGATGATGCTGATAGGACCAGCCATAGTCGCCGATCGGCCCGACATAGATGAAGCACGCCTTGGCATCGGCCGCCTGCGCCGCGCCGGTGATGGCCACGGCCGCTGCCGCCGCCAGAAGTGATGTTGCAAGTTTCTTCATGATCGCCTTTCCCCGAAACTCGTGATTGCCCAAACTCTTAGACGCGCTGTCGCGCGATCCCGCCCGTGATCGGCTTTTTTCTTGCTAGCGGTCCGGAACAAACGGTTTGCCCAGCGACGCTGGCGTATTGCGCATCGTCATCCGTCTGTTGGATGAAATCAAGACAAGAACGACAATCGTCGCCAGATAGGGCAGCGCCGACAGGAATTGCGAGGGGATGGCGACGCCCTGGGCCTGCGCGTGGAACTGGGCGATGGTGACAGCGCCGAACAGGTAAGCGCCGATGACGACGCGCAGCGGCAGCCAGGAGGCGAAGACGACCAGCGCCAGCGCGATCCAGCCGCGCCCGGCCGTCATGTTCTCCACCCATTGCGGAATGTAGACGAGCGACAGATGCGCGCCGGCAAGGCCCGCGCACGCACCGCCGAACATCACCGCCAGATAGCGCACGCGCAACACATTGATGCCCAGCGCATGGGCCGAGCCGTGGCTGTCGCCGACGGCGCGCAGGGTCAGGCCGGCGCGGGTGCGGAAGATGAACCACCAGACGCCAAAAGCGAGCAGGATCGACAGATAGAAGATCGGGTCCTGACCGAACAGCAGCCGCCCGATCAGCGGAATGTCGACAAGGCCCGGAATGGCGATCGCTTCCAGCCGGACGCCCGGCAGGCCGACAAACTGTTCGCCGATCATGCCGGCGACGCCGAGCCCCAACAGCGTCAGGGAAAGCCCGGTCGCGACCTGATTGGTCGCCAGCGACAGGGTGAGGACGGCAAAGGGCAGCGAGAACAATGCGCCGCAGACGATCGCCACCAGAACGCCGGCCCAGGGCGAGCCGGTGATCTGCGCCGCACCGAAGCCGGTGACCGCGCCGATGATCATCATGCCCTCGACGCCCAGATTGAGAACACCGGAGCGCTCGACCACCAGTTCGCCGAGCGCGGCGATCAGGAGCGGCGTTGCGGCGGTCACCACGGTGATCAGGATCGCCTGGATGACGTCGGGGCTCATCGGGCCGGCTCCGGTGTTGCGGCGGGCTGCGGACGAACGATACGGATGCGGTAGCGGATCAGCGTGTCGCAGGCGAGAACCGAGAACAGCAGCACGCCCTGGAACACATTGGCCACCTTGTCGGAGACGCCAAGCGATATCTGTGCCGCCTCGCCGCCAAGGTAAGAGAGCGCCAGGATCAGGCCGGCGGCGACGATGCCGAGCGGATTGAGGCGACCGAGAAACGCCACAATGATCGCGGTGAAGCCGTAGCCGGGCGAGATGGCGGGGCGAAGCTGGCCGATCGCGCCGGAGACTTCGATGATGCCGGCAAGGCCCGCCAGCGCGCCGGAGACGATGAAGGCGAAAAAGACCATGCGCTTGGCCGAAAATCCGGCAAAGCGCCCTGCCCTCGGGCTTTCGCCGAGCACCCGGATTTCATAGCCTTTGAGCGTGCGCGACAGCATGAACCAGACGATCAGTGCGGCGAGGATGGCGAAGACAAAGCCATAATGCGCGCGGCCCGAGGCCGAGAGCATCTCGGGCAGGATCGCGTCGGCGTGGAACGAGCGCGTTTCGGGGAAGTTGAAGCCTTCGGGATTGCGCCACGGCCCGCGCACCAGCCAGTCAAGGAACAATTCGGCGACATAGACCAGCATCAGCGAAGACAGGATCTCGTTGGTGCCGAAGCGGGCCTTCAGGAAGGCGGGAATCGTCGCCCATGCCGCGCCGCCAGCCATGCCCATCACCAGCATCAGCGGCAGCACCATAGGGCCGGTGATCCCGGGATAGAGCACGGGCATCACCGATCCGGCGATCGCGCCCATGATGAACTGGCCCTCGGCGCCGATGTTCCAGTTGTTGGACAGGAAGCAGACCGACAGACCGACAGCAATCAGGATCAGCGGGGTTGCCTTGATGATCAGTTCATGGATCGACCAGACTTCGGTCAGCGGCTCGATGAAATAGGCGTAAAGCCCGCCGATCGGCGATTTGCCGAGCATGGCGAACATGATGCCGCCGATCAGGGCGGTGATCAGCACCGCGATGAAGGGCGACAGAACGCTGAACAGCGCCGAATGCTGCGGCCGGCGGACAAGCTCGATGCGGGTCATGCCGCGACCCCGTGATGCTTTTCGGGTTCGGCGCCGCCCATCAAAAGGCCGAGCTGTTCGCGGGTGACCGTGCGCGCATCGAGCGGTTCGGACATTTCGCCGTCATGGATGACCGCGATCCGGTCGCACATCTCCAGAAGTTCATCGAGGTCCTGACTGATGACCAAGGCGCCGGCGCCGGCGGTTGCCGCATCCATCAGCGCCTGGCGGATGCGCGCCGCAGCCCCCGCATCGACGCCCCAGGTCGGCTGGTTGACGATGAAGAGCCGTGGCCGCCGGTCGAACTCGCGGCCCAGGATCAGCTTTTGCAGATTGCCGCCCGACAGGGTGCCCGCGTCCGGGTTTTCGCCCGACTTGCGCACATCCATCGCATCGACGACGCGGGAAAGCGTCCGCCCGAGCGCCGAGCGGCGCAACATTCCCAGACGCCCACCGGACTGGTAGGCGCTGGCATCCGATGCATGCCGGCTCAACAGGATGTTCTCGGTCAGCGGCATGGTGGCGACCGCCGCGTGGCCGAACCGCTCTTCGGGCGCGAACGCCGCGCCCAGCCGCCGCCGCCCGTTCGGGCCGAGCCGTCCCGCCGGCGTGCCACCGATGGTGACGGCATTGGGATTGTCCTGCAACTGCTCGCCGGACAGCGCCTCGAACAGTTCGGACTGGCCGTTGCCGGCCACGCCGGCAATGCCGAACACCTCGCCCGCATAGACGTTCATATGAATGGCGCGCAGCGGCGTTGAAAAAGGGCCGATTGGCGGCTGGTCGAGATTGTGGACGCCCAGCACGATGTCGCGCCCGGAATCATCGCCGGCCGGTGCATCATGGGTCCGCCGAACCGCCTGCACCTCCTCGCCGACCATCATCGCCGCAAGGCTTTTGGCCGTCTCTGTGCGCGGGTCGCATTGGGCCACCACCTTGCCGTGACGCAGCACCGTCGCCCGGTCGCACAGCCGTTTCACCTCGTCGAGCTTGTGCGAAATGTAGAGGATCGACTTGCCTTCGGCTTTGAGCTTGTCGAGCGTCTCGAACAGCCGTTCGGCCTCCTGCGGCGTCAGAACCGATGTAGGTTCGTCGAGGATGATCAGGCTCGGTTCCTGCAGAAGGCAGCGGATGATCTCCACGCGCTGGCGTTCGCCGACCGACAGATCGCCGGCCAGAGCCTCGGGATTGAGCGTCAAGCCATAGACCTCGCCAAGCCGGCCCGCCTCGTCCGCCACCGTGGGCAGTGGCACATCGTCTTCCAGCGACAGGGCGATGTTCTCGGCGACGGTCAGTGAGTCGAACAGCGAAAAATGCTGAAAAACCATTCCGATGCCGAGATGTCTTGCAGCGGATGGATTGGGGATGGAAACCGGCTCGCCGTTCCAGACGATCCGGCCGCCATCGGGTTTGAGCGACCCGAACAGCATCTTGACGAGCGTCGACTTGCCGGCGCCGTTTTCGCCCAGAAGCGCATGGATTTCGCCGGCGAGAATATCGAAATCGACCGCATCGTTGGCGATGAGATCGCCAAACCGCTTGGTGATGCCCTCGACCAACAGAAGCGGCGTCGGGCCGGTTTTTTCGGACGCGCTGGCGGTCATCGTCCCCCGGTCGATCGGTTGCGCAGACAGGTGAGCGTAGGCGGCGACATGCGCCTTGTGCAACGCAAAAATTCCGTGGTGCCGGCTTTTCTCCCCACAATGTGGCGGCCCGTGCGGCAATTGGCGGCTGGACAGCACGGGCACCGCGCGCCAAATGGGCGGTGTTGCACACGAGGCATGCACCATGACCAAACCTGCCGACATCGTCATTTCCGGCGCCGGGCCGACCGGCATGGCCGCCGCGCTGGAAGCGGCCGCCTGCGGCTACCGCACGGTGCTGGTTGCGCCGTCGGGCACGTTTCTGGACGATGATTCCCGCACAACCGCCCTGATGCAGCCGGCCATTGCCATGCTGCGCGATTATGGCGTGTTCGACGATTGCGCGCCTGCCGCGGCCCCGCTCAAGGTGCTGCGCATGGTCGATGCGACCGGGCGCCTGTTTCGCGCACCGACGGTCAGCTTCCGCGCGGCCGAGGCGGGCTATGACCAGTTCGGCTTCAACATCCCGAACAAGGCGCTGAACGCGGCGCTCGAAACGGCCGTCAAGGCGCACGATCTGATCGAGACCGTCGATGCGATGGTGTCGGCGGTCGCGTTCAACGATGATGCGGCGTTCGTCACGCTCTCCAATGGCGAGACCTATGAAACCCGGCTTGTCGTCGGCGCCGATGGCGTTCATTCGCTGGTTCGACAGGCGGCCGATATCGGCCAGCGCACATGGTCCTATCCGCAGACGGCGGTGGTTGCCGCGTTCGACCATGAGCGCCATCATGAATTCATCTCGACCGAGTTCCACACGCCCGAAGGACCCTTCACCCAGGTTCCCCTGCCCGGCAATCGGTCGAGCCTTGTCTGGGTGATGCGGCCCGAGCGGGTCGAGATGGTCATGGCGATGGAACCGGACGCGCTGGCGCGGGCCATCGAAGATCATCTGCAATCGAGCCTTGGCAAAATCTCAAACGTCACCAAACCCCAGGGCTGGCCGCTGTCGAGCCTTGTCGCTCACACATTCGGCAAGCCGCGTGTGATGCTGATCGGGCAAGCCGCGCACGCCTTCCCGCCGATCGGCGCGCAGGGTCTCAATCTTGGGTTCCGCGATGTCGCCGATCTCGCCGGCGTTCTGGCCAAGGCGGGCGAAGACCCCGGCGCGGCAGCAGTCGCACGGCGCTACGACATGCGTCGCCGCGCCGATGTCTATATGCGCACCGGCGGCGTCGATGTGCTCAACCGCTCGCTTCTGACCGATTTCCTGCCGGTGCAGATGGGCCGCGCGGCGTTCCTGTCGGTCTTGCGCAACATCAGCCCCCTGCGCGGGCTGGTGATGCGCGAGGGGATCGAGCCGGGCGGCGGTCTGAAGGCCATGGCCGGTCCGTTCCGGCGCAAGCGCTCCGATGTCAGAACAGATCCGGCGGCAGGATAGCGTTCGTCATCAGATAGAGCAGCAGCGTCACCGTAGCGACCGAGCCCACCGTCGTCAGCAGCACCATGGCCGAGGCGCGCTCGACCCAGACGCCATATTGCTGGGCGATGACGAAGACGTTGGTCGCGCTCGGAAGCGCCGCCAGAAGCATCGCCGAATAGACCCAGACGGGCGGAAAATCGCCGATATACGAGACCAGCACATAGGCGATGATCGGATGGACGATCAGCTTGATCGGCACGATGAACGCCGTCTCGGCTGGGATGCGCCGGAGCGGCCGCAGCGCCAGCGTCACGCCCATGGCGAACAGCGCGCAGGGCGCCGCCGCGCCGGCCAGATAGTCGAGCAGCGTCTGCGCCGCTGCCGGCGGGCGGAACCCGGCAATGGCGGCGGTGATGCCGACGATCGTCGCCAGGATGAAGGGATGCAGGACAATGCGCTTTGCCACGTCGAGCGCCAGCTTCCAGGCCGGCGGACGGTCGGGCGAATCGTCGGCCAATGCCATCATCAGCGGCGCAATGACGAAGTGCAGCGTATTGTCGAAGCAAAAGACCAGCGCGACCGGCACGACGGCTGCTTCGCCGAACGCCAGCAGCGCCAGGCCCGGCCCCATATAGCCGATATTGCCATAGGCACCGGCGAGGCCCATCACCGTGCTCTCGTCCACCCGGCCGCGCGTCCGAAAGATGCCGATCACGAACATCAGCGCGAACACCGCGAATGTGGACAGCGTCGTGCCGACGATGAATCGCCATTGCGTCAGTTCCTCGACCGGCGTTTTGGCCAGAAGATTGAAGAACAGCGCCGGCAACGCGACATAAATGATGAAGGTGTTCATCCAGCCGAGCGCTTCGAGCGGCTGGCGCGTCACGCGGGCGGTCACGAACCCCAGGGCAATCAGCCCGAAGAACGGCAGGACCAGGCCGAAGACGCTTGCCATGATTTCCCCATGAAGGCCGGGCGCGCGCAGGATTGCCGCCGCCCTTGGGGTACCGGCTGGGCGCGCGGGCGGTCAAGGCCTTGAAACCACCCGATTATCGCATCAAATTAGGGCCATGAGATATTCCGATGCAAAAATGGTCAGTGCACGGTTCGGCATCGGCGATGTCGTCCAGCACCGCATGTTCCCGTTTCGCGGGGTGATCTTCGACATCGACCCCGAATTCGACAACACCGAGGAATGGTACGAGGCGATCCCGGCCGAGATCCGGCCGCGCCGCGACCAGCCCTTCTATCACCTGCTCGCCGAGAACGAGGACACCGAATATGTGGCCTATGTCTCCGAGCAGAACCTGTTGCCGGACGAGACGGGCGAGCCGGTGCGGCACCCGCAGGTGGGCGACATGTTCGACTGGAGCGCCGATCACGGACGCTATGTCGTGCGCGATGTGATGGCCCACTGACCGGGGTGACCCCCGCCTAGTTCGGCTGTGCTTCCTGCGCGGTCTGGCGCATGGCCATGACCAGCGTTTCGGGGTCGTGCGCCCCGGTGACCGCCACCCGCCGGCCGAAGATGAAGCATGGCACGCCCGTCACGCCGATCTGCGTGGCGCGGGCAGCTTCGGCCTGCGTTTCGGCGGCGTCGCGGTCGCTGGCAAGCCATTGGCGCACGTCGGTGCCATCCATGCCCGCCTCGCCAGCGGCCTCCACCAGAACGCCATGATCGCCGACATTTTCGCCATGCAGGAAGAAGCGGGTGAACAATTGCTCGACGACAGCGCCCTGCATCGCCTCACCCACCTCGCCGGCCCAGCGGACGAGCCGGTGTGCATCGAGCGTGTTGGGCGAGACGGCGATGGCATCGAAGTTGAAATCAATCCCCTCGCCCGCGCCCGCCGCCTCGATCTGGCTGTAGATCTCCTGCGCCCGTTCGGGGCCGCCAAACTTGTTTTCCAGATAGGTCTTCCGGTCCATGCCGCCTGGCGGAATGGTCGCGTCGAGCTGATAGGGCCGCCAATGAACCATCAGATCGAACTCGCCATCGGCCAGTTCGGCGGCGCGCTCCAGCCGGCGCTTGCCGATGAAACACCAGGGACACATGACGTCGGAAATGACATCGACGCTCATCGGTGTCGGCATATCGGCCATTTTGGTCCTTTCCCGGGACGTCCGGTCACTCGGTCTTGGTCGACCACCAGACCGGCAATTGATAGCCATAGAGCGCAGGCTCGGATGGCTGATCGATATAGCTCCAATGGGCGACCCAGTTTTCGCCCAGATGATAGAGCGGCACGACATAGTGGCCCGAAATCAGGAGCCGGTCGAGCGCCCGAACCGCAGCGGCAAAATCCTCGCGCGCCCGTGCGTTGACGATGGCGGCGATCATCGCGTCGATCGCCGGATCGGCGGCACCGGCATAGTTGAACGTGCCTTCGGGCTCGCGCGATTCCGAACCCCAGCGCCAGATTTGCTCGCCACCGGGTGACAGGGATGATGACAGGCTGCCGGCCACCATATCGTAGTCCCAGGTCTGGCGGCGTTGCTGGAACTGCGCGTCATCGACGCCCCGCACGGAAATCTCGACGCCGACCAGTCCGGCGGTCGTCTGATAGGACAGCGCCATGCGTTCGATCTCGTTCTGCGAGGCGCCCGGCACCGTGCCAAGCAGGATCTCGAAGGAAAGCTGTTCGCCATCCTTCATCATCCGCCCGTCCTCGATCGCATAGCCGGCTTCGCCGAGCTTCTGGACGACGCGGCGGAGGATGACGCGGTCGCGGCCCGACCCGTCCGTGACGACCGGCGCATAGCTGCCATCCATCACCGATGGCTGCACTGCATCGGCGAACGGCGCGAGCAGGGCCTGTTCCCGCTCATCAGCCGGCCGGCCGAGCGCGGAAAGCTCCTCGGAATTCTGCCAGAACGAGCCGGTGCGCGTGTAGCGCCCGGAAAACAGGTTCGCATTGACCCATTCGAAATCGAACAGCATGGCCAGCGCTTCGCGCACATTGCGGTCGGCGAAGACATCGCGGCGGGTGTTGAAGAAAAAGCCGAGCATGCGCTGCGGTCTTCCCGTTCCGAACGTCTGCTTGACGATGCGCCCGTCCGTCACCGCCGGAAAATCATAGGCCGTTTCCCATTTGATCGGATCGGTCTCGGGATAGATGTCGAAGACGCCCTTCTTGAACGCCTCGAAGCGGGCGGTCGTGTCGCGGAAATATTCGACCGTGATGCGCTCATAATTGTCGAAGCCCTGCTTGGCCGGGATGTTCCGGCCCCAATAGTCGGGATTGCGGCGATAGGTGATGCGCGCGCCCGGCTCGACGTTTTCGACCAGATAGGGCCCGCTGCCGACGGGCGGCTCCAGCGTCGCGCCTTCGAAACTGTCGGTATCGGTGGCATGCGCCGGCAGCACCGGCGTCAGGGCGAGCAGCAGCGGAAACTCGCGGTCGGCCTGATCGTTGAGATGGAACTTCACCGATCGCTCGCCGGTCTTTTCGATCCGCTCGATCCGCGCCATGCGGCGGTTGAAGGGCGGGCGGCCTTTCTCGGTCAATATGTCGTAGGTGAAGATGACGTCCTCGGGCGTCACCGGCACGCCGTCCGACCAGCGCGCATCGGCGTTGAGCGTGAACTCGACCCATGTCCGCTCGGCGTCGGTCTCGATGGTTTCGGCCAGAAGGCCATACATGGTGAAGGGCTCGTCGCGCGAGCGCACCATCAGCGATTCGAAGACCAGATTGCCGAATTCGGGATCCCAGATGCCCCGCGCCGTGGTCCGCATGGATTTCAGAACGAACGGGTTCAGGCTGTCGAATGTGCCGACGACGCCATAGGTCACAACGCCGTCCTGCGGCGCATCGGGGTTTGCATAGGGGAAATGGGTGTAGTCGGCCGGCAGCGCCGGCTCGCCATGCATGGCGATCCCGTGCATCGGTTCGGCCCTGGCGACAGCCACAAGCGCCGCCAGGATCGCGGCGATCGTCATCAAGCGTCTCACAAGAGGGTTCTCCCTTGGCGATTCCGGGCCATGCTAGCATGCGGGCGCGACGATGAAACAGCCTGTGCGACAGGCGCGCGGGGGTGGAAACGCGGGGCAAGACTGTGTATCAGGCGCCACGCGGCAGGCGTCACGGTGCGGCCTCATTTCAGGGTCAGGGCTGCGGCCAGCCTTCTCAAGGACATTAAGCGACAGAGGACATTCATAACGATGGGATCGAAATCCGCATCTCTGGCAGCAGCGTTCGGCGCCCTCGCAGTGACGGCGATGGCCGGCCAGGCGCAGGCACAGAACGCTCCGCCCCAGAACCAGTGGTTCAAGGTCTGCACCAAGCAGGCCGACAATGACATTTGCAACGTGCAGAATGTGCGCACCGCGCAGACCGGCCAGCTTCTGACCGCCGTCAACCTGATCCAGATCACCGGCAAGCAGAACCGCGCCCTGTTCCAGATCGCCGTTCCGACGGGCCGCGTCATTCCGGCCGGCATCGGCATGCAGATCGACGGCGGTGAAGCGCGCCGCATCCCCTATTCGATCTGCCTGCCCGACCGCTGCATCGCCGAAACGCCGCTGACCGAGGAACTGGTTGCCTCGCTCAAGGCCGGCGGCGGCATGACGCTGACCACGGTGAACTTCCAGAACCAGCCGAACCCGATCGAGGTGACGCTGCAGGGCTTTACCGCCGCCTTTGACGGCGACCCGATCCAGCAGTCGGAAGTCGAAGAACGCCAGCAGCAGCTTCAGGCCGAGATCGAACGCCGGCGCGAGGAATTCCAGGAGCGGCTGAAAGCCGAACAGGAACGGGCCAAGGAAGAGGGCGGAACGGAAGCGGCGACCGAATAGGCCGCGCTCACATCCGCCGATCGATCAAGCCGCCGGTGCCTAGGGTCAGGACCCATTAATCTGGTTGAAATGGTCGTGGCGAATTTGTGCGGATGCACGGAGCAAGGCCGCAGGAAGTCTTCCGACTTTCAAGGGCTTGCGACACAGCAGGCCGTACAAATCCGCCCGATCCGAAGGACGGCCGATATGGCTGCACCCTACCGCGTCAAAGCGCTCGACCGGGGAATAGGCCCCGCTCCTCGCGCTTTTCCTTGTATCGCTTGCCATCTCGACCGCCATTTCAAGCACATTAATGGGTCCTGACCCTAGCGCCGGCGGTTTTTCGTTTATGCGGCCTGTTTGTGCGCCTTGGCCAGATTGGCGAGCTTGGTCATCAGCACCGCGGCGCCGGCGAGCCTTTTGTCCGGTGTCGGCCAGTTGCGCGAGAAGACGACCGACTGGTCGGGCCTGATCTTGGCCAGATCGCCCTGTTCGGCGATCCACTGGACCAGACCGGCCGGGTCGGCGAATTGCTGGCCGCGGAACTGGACGACCGCGCCTTTGGGGCCGGCATCGAGCTTTTCGACATTGGCCTGCCGGCACAGCGCCTTGATGTAGACGATCTTCAACAGGTGCTCGACCTCCTCGGGCAGCGGGCCGAACCGGTCGATCAGTTCGGCGCCGAACCCGTCGATCTCCTCCACGCTCTCGAACCCGCCCAGCCGGCGATAGAGCGACAGGCGCAGCGACAGGTCGGGCACGTAGCTTTCCGGGATCATCACCGGCGTGCCGACGGTGATCTGCGGCGACCATTCGCCATGGTCCGCATCGTCCTCGCCCTTGAGTTCGGCCACCGCCTCTTCGAGCATCTGCTGGTAGAGCTCGAACCCCACTTCCTTGATGTGGCCGGACTGCTCCTCGCCCAGAAGATTGCCGGCACCTCTGATGTCGAGATCGTGGCTGGCAAGCTGGAAACCGGCGCCGAGCGTATCGAGCGATTGCAGCACTTTCAGGCGCCGTTCGGCGGTTTTGGTCAGCGGCTTGTTGGCCGGCAGCGTGAACAGCGCATAGGCGCGCAGCTTCGACCGCCCGACCCGTCCGCGCAACTGGTAGAGCTGGGCCAGGCCGAACATGTCCGCCCGGTGCACGACAAGCGTGTTGGCGGACGGGATGTCGAGCCCACTTTCGACGATCGTCGTCGACAGGAGCACGTCGTAGGAACCGTCATAGAAGGCGTTCATGATGTCTTCGAGCTCGCCCGGCGCCATCTGGCCATGCGCGACGGCGACCTTCAGTTCGGGCACATTTTCGTCGAGATAGGCCTTCACATCGCCGAGGTCGGAGATGCGCGGCACCACATAAAAGCTCTGCCCGCCCCGATAGCGCTCGCGCAGCAGCGTCTCGCGGATCACCAGCGGGTCGAACGGGGCAATGAAGGTGCGCACGGCAAGGCGATCCACCGGCGGCGTTGTGATCAGCGACAGTTCGCGCACGCCCGTCAGTGCCAGTTGCAGCGTGCGCGGGATCGGCGTTGCCGACAGCGTCAGCACATGCACGTCCGATTTCAGTTCCTTGAGCCGTTCCTTGTGCTTGACGCCGAAATGCTGCTCCTCGTCGACGATCAAAAGGCCAAGCTGCTTGAAGCGGATCGATTGGCCCAGAAGCGCATGCGTGCCGACAACGATATCGACCGAACCATCGGCGATGCCCTTCTTGGCCTCGGCCAGCGCCTTCGGGCCGGCCAGCCGCGAGGCATGGGCGAGATTGACCGGAAGCCCGGCAAACCGCTCGGAGAACGACTTGAAATGCTGGCGGGCGAGAAGCGTCGTCGGCACGACGACGGCAACCTGCAGCCCGTTCATGGCGGCCAGGAACGCGGCACGCAGCGCCACCTCGGTCTTGCCGAAGCCGACATCGCCGCAGATCAGCCGGTCCATCGGCCGGCCTTTGCCCAGATCGTCTTCGACCGAATCGATGGCCGTCAACTGATCTTCGGTCTCGTCATAGGGAAAGCGCGCGGCGAACTCGTCGTAAATGCCTTCCGGCGCGCGCAGTTCGGGCGCCGAGCGCATCTGCCGGGCGGCGGCGATCGCGATCAGTTCGCCGGCCATGTCAAGCAGACGCTTTTTCAGCTTGGCCTTTCGCGCCTGCCAGGCGCCGCCGCCGAGACGGTCGAGTTGGGCTTCGGCGCTGTCGGACCCGTAACGCGACAGGAGTTCGATATTCTCGACCGGCAGGAACAGCCGGTCGTCCCCGTGATAGCGGATTTCCAGGCAATCGTGCGGCGCACCGGCCGCCTCGATCGTTTTCAGGCCCGCAAACCGGCCGATTCCATGATCGACATGGACGACCAGATCGTCCGGATTGAGCGCGGCGACCTCGGATATGAAATCGGCACCGCGCTTCTTCGAGCGACGCCGCACCAGCCGGTCGCCCAGAATGTCCTGCTCGCCGATGACGAGCGTGCCGGCGAAATCAAAGCCGTGCTCGATGTTCAGGATCGCCGTGGCGATGACGCTCTTCGGTGTTTGCGCCAGCGCCGCGGCGTCCGGCACGATGCCGGAAAAACCCTCCAGCCCGTGCTCCTCGAGAATCTGCACCAGCCGCGTCAGCGAGCCTTCCGACCAGCCGACGAGCACGACCCTTCGGCCCTCGCCGCGCGCATCGGCAATGAAGCGCGCCGCGATCTCGAAGACGTTGACATCCTTCTGGGCCCGCTCGGCGGCGAAGTTGCGCCCGGCGCGCCCATCGAGCGCGATGACCGCCGTATCGGCGCTTTCGGGCCGGTCGAAGGGCGACAGATGGACCGCCGTTCGGGATGCGATGACCGCTTTAAAGCCGTCCTTGTCAAGATAGAGAAGCTCCGGCGCGACGGGCTTATAGGGCGCCGCCTCGCCCATCGCCTTGCCTTCGAGCTGGTCGGTGCGGGCCTTGTAATATTCGTCGATCTGGTCGGCGCGCTCGGCGACCGCGTTCATTGCCAGCGGTTCGATCACCACCGGCGCATACGGCAGCGCGTCGAACAGCGTCACAAGCTTTTCGGCGAAGAAGGGCAGCCAGTGTTCCATGCCGGCAAAGCGCGTCTGGGCGACGATCGAAGCGTAAAGCGCATCATCGCGCGCCGGCGCGCCGAAGGTTTCGATATAGCGCGTGCGGAACCGCGTCACCGAGGCCGCATCGAGCACGACTTCGCTCATCGGCTGCAGGCTGAACGCCTTGCGCTGGTCTGTCGTGCGCTGGGTCGCCGGATCAAAGCCGCGCGCCGTCTCCAGCGTATCGCCGAAGAAATCGAGGCGCACCGGGCCTTCCGCGCCCGGCGCATAGACGTCGAGGATGCCGCCGCGCACCGCATATTCGCCGACTTCGCGCACCGTCGGCACGCGCGCAAATCCGTTGCCGTTCAGCGTCTCGACAAGGCTTTCCATCGCGACCACCTGGCCGGGGCGGACATCGATGGCCTGCGCGGCGATGGTCTCGGGCGGCAGCACACGCTGAAGAACCGCGTTGGCGCTGGTCAGAACAATCGCGCGGCGCGGATTGGCGGCCAGCGCGGCAATGCGTGTCAAAGCGGCAAGCCGTTGCGCGGTGACCTCTGCGCTCGGCGAAACACGGTCATAGGGCAGGCAGTCCCAGGCCGGAAGCTGGATGATGTCGAGACCGGGCGCGGCAAAGGATAGGATCTGCGCGATGTCTGCCATCCGGGCCGCGTCGCGCGCGACATGGATGAGCGGCGCATCGTTTTGCGCCGCAAGCCCCGCCAGAACGAAGCCTTCCATGCCGTCGGCAACACCGGTCAGCGCCACCTGGCCCGCATCGGCGGGCACGTGCGGAATATCAAAAAGCGGGTCGGCCATAGGTCAGGTCAGTTCGATCTTGTGGTGGGCGCATATCGCGCGGAACAGCGGCGTGTCCTGTTCGGCAGGCACCGGCCCCTCGCCCGTGAACCATTTGAAGAGGTCCCGGTCGAGGATTTCCATCAACGCTTCGAATGCGGCAAGCTCGTCCGCATCCATCTGCGCGACATGGGCATCGGCATAGCCGCCGAGCAGGATGTCCATCTCCTTCATGCCGCGATGCCACGCGCGAAAACGCGCGCGGCGGCGGCGTGCATCAAGGGAATGGGGATCGGTCATGGCGCGCGAAAGTCCGGTTGGGCTGGTGTCGGGCGCATATAGCGAGCGGCGGCGATCATGTCAGCCTTGATCTTGCCTGGCGCGGCCAACATAAACCGGTGATGCGCCCGTCCGTTCTCGATCCGCTGTTTGCGCCGGTGACCACGCTGGAAGGCGTGGGCGCCAAGTTGTCCGGGCTGATCGGCCAGGCGCTTGGGCGCGGCGGGGAACAGGGCGAACCCCATGTCGGCGCGCTTCTGTTCCATCTGCCCCATTCGGTGATCGACCGGTCGGCTCGTCCGACCATCATGGCTGCCATTCCGGGCACGATCGTCACCCTGACCCTGCATGTGGATCGGCACCAGGCGCCGCCGCGCAGCAACAGGCGCGTGCCCTATCGCGTCTTCTGCCACGACGAATCGGGCGAGATCGCACTCACCTTCTTTCGCGCCCAGGGCCAATGGCTGGAACGCACCCTGCCCGTCGGCGAAACGGTCCTCGTTTCGGGAAAGGTGGAATGGTTCAACGGCCGCGCCTCGATGATCCATCCCGACCATATGGTCACCGAGGTCGAAGCGGACAGCCTGCCGCTGATCGAGCCGGTCTATCCGATGACGGCAGGGCTTTCGGGCAAGGTGCTGCGCCGGGCGATCCTGCAGGCGCTCGACCGGGTGCCCGACCTGCCCGAATGGCTCGATGGCGCGCTTTTGAAACGCGAGCGCTGGCCCGCCATGGCCGGCGCGCTGTCGGCCATTCACCATCCGCAGTCCGCTGCCGATATCGGGCTTGAGACGGTCAACCGGCGACGGCTCGCCTATGACGAACTGCTGGCAGGCCAACTGGCGCTGGCGCTCGTGCGGGCGCGGGCCAAGCGTTCCGCCGGCCGCTCATTGTCGGGAGACGGGCGGCTGGTCACTGCCGTGACGAGCGCGTTCGGCCATCCGCTGACCGGCGCACAAAAGCGATCTTTCGACGAGATCGCCGCCGACATGGAAGCGCCCGACCGCATGCTGCGTCTTCTTCAGGGCGATGTCGGCTCCGGCAAGACAATCGTTGCGCTGATGGCGCTGGCGCGGGCCGTCGAAGCCGACACGCAAGGCGCGCTGATGGCCCCGACCGAAGTGCTTGCCCGCCAGCATATGGCGACCATCCGCCCGCTGGCCGAACAGGCGGGACTGCGCGTCGCCATCCTGACCGGGCGCGACAAGGGTGCAAAGCGTGCGGAGGTGCTCGATGCTCTGAAAGAAGGCGCCATCGACATTCTGATCGGCACCCATGCGCTGTTTCAGGAGGGCGTCACCTTCGCCGATCTCGGGCTTGCCGTGATCGACGAGCAGCACCGGTTCGGCGTCCATCAGCGGCTGCTTCTGGCGCAGAAGGGCGGCGGCGCCGACATGCTGGTGATGACCGCAACGCCGATCCCGCGCACGCTGGTGCTGACCGCCTATGGCGACATGGATGTCTCCCGGCTCGACGAGAAGCCCGCCGGACGCAAGCCGGTCGCCACGGTCGCCATGCCGATCGCGCGTCTCGACGATTTGCTCGACCGCATCCGCAAGGCCGTCGCCGAGGGCCGCAAGATCTACTGGATATGCCCGCTGGTCGAAGACAGCGAGGAGGTGCCCGTCATGTCGGCCGAGGCGCGCCATGGCGAGCTTGCGGGCCTGTTCGGCGACAAGGCAGGGCTGGTCCATGGCCGGATGTCGGGTCCTGAAAAGGATGCGGCGATGGCCGCCTTCAAGGCCGGTGACACCCGGCTTCTAGTGGCAACGACGGTCATCGAGGTGGGCGTCGATGTGCCGGACGCGACGATCATGGTCATCGAACATGCCGAGCGGTTCGGCCTGTCGCAGCTCCATCAGTTGCGCGGACGGGTCGGGCGTGGCGCGGATGCGTCGTCCTGCATCCTTCTGTACGGCGAACCGCTCGGCGAAACCGCCCGCGCGCGGCTCGATGTGATGCGCCGCACCGAAGACGGCTTCGTGATCGCGGAAGAAGATCTGCGGCTGCGCGGCGAAGGCGAACTGCTCGGCACGCGGCAATCGGGCACGCCGGGCTTTACGCTGGCGCGGCTCGAAGCCCATGGCGATCTCTTGCCCGTCGCGCGCGACGATGCGCGGCTGGTGCTCGACACCGATCCGGAGCTCACCTCCGAACGCGGAAAGGCACTGCGCATCCTGCTCTATCTGTTCGAACGCGATGCGGCGGTGCGGCTTTTGGGGGCGGGGTAAAGGCGGGCGGCGATCGCTCCTTTCTTCTCCAAACGCCGATGTTTCACGCTCCGTTACGAGAACAGGAAAGACGGGGGGGAATAAATGGGACCGTCATTCCGGGGCCGCGAAGCGGAACCCGGAATCCAGTGGCAGGATATCCGACACCTCGGCTCTGGATTCCGGGTTCGGCTGTGCCGACCCGGAATGACGGGCTTTGGTGTGTTCCGCGCGCGTAATGCCTATGTGGAGCCTGGATATCGTGGCTGACCTCAGCCCTTCGCCGCCTTCGCCTTGGCGAACTTTGCCCGCAGGCGCGCGGCGAGCCCGTCCTTGTTGACCTGACGGGCACGGCCGATCGCCAGCGCATCGGTGGGCACATTGTCCGTGACCACGCTGCCCGAACCCACATAAGCGCCTTCGCCCACCGTCACCGGCGCGACCAGCGCCGAGTTCGAACCGATGAAGGCGCCCGCGCCGATCTCGGTGTGATGCTTGCTGAAGCCGTCATAATTGCAGGTGATTGTGCCCGCGCCGATATTGGCGCCCGCGCCGATCGCCGCGTCGCCAATATAGGTCAGATGGTTGACCTTGGCGCCTTCGGCGACACTTGCGTTTTTGATCTCGCAGAAATTGCCGACCTTGGCTTTTTCCGACAGCGCTGTGCCCGGGCGCAGCCGCGCAAACGGGCCGATCTCGGCATTGGGTCCGACCGACGCGCCCTCGATATGACTGAAAGCGCGGATGCGCGCGCCCGCTTCGACCCGGACGCCGGGGCCGAACCAGATGTTGGGCTCAAGCGCCGCACCGGGCGCGATCTGCGTGTCGTGGCTCAGATACACCGTGTCCGGTGCGCTCATGGCAACGCCGTCCAGCATCAGTGTCCGCCGGCGGCGGGCCTGCCAGATGGATTCCACATCGGCCAGTTCGGCGAGCGTGTTGACGCCGATCACATCCTCCACCGGTGCTTCGATGGCGCGCACGTCGAGGCTCTTTTCATGCGCGATCTCCACCGCGTCGGTGAGGTAGAATTCACCCTTGGCATTGTCGTTGCCGATGGCCTTGAGAAGGTCTGCCAGATGGGCACCGGCAAACGCCATCAGCCCGCCATTGCAAAAGCCGATCTGACGCTCGGCTTCGCTGGCATCCTTGTGCTCACGGATCGCCACCAATTGGCCCTCGCGCTCGATCAGCCTTCCATAGCCGTGCGGATCGGCCGGCCGGAAACCGACAACAACCAGATCGGCGCCATCGGCCAGCCCGGCGCGGGCCGATTCCAGCGTTTCGGCTGTGATCAGCGGCGTGTCACCGAACAGGACCAGCACATCGTCATGGCCCGTTTCGATGGCCGGCATCGCCGCCATCACCGCATTGGCGGTTCCAAGCTGCTGTTCCTGCGTGAAGAACTGCGCGTCGCCCTCGATCGCGCCGAGTTCCTCGCGGACCGCATCGGCGCCATGGCCGACGATGACGGCCAGATCGCCGCTGCCCGCCGCGCGCGCGCAGCCGGTCACATGGGCGACCATCGGCAGGCCGGCCACCTTGTGCAACACCTTGGGCAGGTCGGATTTCATCCGCGTGCCCGCGCCGGCGGCGAGAACGATGGTCAGGCAGGTGCGAGGCATGGTTTGGCTCCCGATTAGCGGCCCTTGTGGCGCCCGTCTATCCGCAAAGCTTCGCCATTTCCAGACGGCGCTTGCCGGCGGCGCACTTCGTGGCTAGGTGACGCCATGTCCGAGCAAACCGCATCGCCGCCCCCGGCCCTTCCCTATGCGGTGATGCTGGCAACGCCGCTGTTCTTTTCCACCAACATCATTTTCGGCCGTTACGTGGCGGATGACACCGCGCCCTTCGTGCTGGCCTTCCTGCGCTGGGGCTCGGTCGCCGCGATCTTGCTGCCCTTTGCGCTGGTCCGCCAGGGCGCCGAACTGCGCGCCGTTCTGGCCGATCACTGGCGGCTTTTGCTGACGCTCGGCTTCCTCGGCATGGGCCTTTCGGGCGGCGTCGTCTATCTCGGCCTCGGCCTGACGACGGCGACCAACGCCACGCTGATCTATTCGACCGCGCCGATCCTGATCATCCTTTTGGAGCGCCTCTTTCGCGGCCGCGCCATCGGCCTGCGCGAGACAGCCGGTATCGCGCTCGGCTTTTTTGGTGTGGCGATCATCGTGCTGCGCGGCGATCTGGCAACGCTCGCCGGGCTCGGTTTCAACCCGGGCGATCTCCTGATTGCCGTGGCGACCCTGTCCTGGGCCGGCTATTCGATCCTTTACCGCACGGATGGCCTCAGAAGGCTCGACAATATGAGCCTGTTCGCGCTGGTCGCCTCGTTCGGCGCCCTCGTCAATCTGCCGTTCGCCGCCGCCGATCTCATATCCGCCGAAGGCCTGCCGGCGACACGCGAGGCCTGGTACGCCACCGGCGGGATCGTGCTGATCTCGTCGCTGATGGCCTTTTCGGGCTTTCAGTATGGCGTGCGCGCGCTTGGCGCCTCGGTTGCCGGCATGTTCATGTATCTGATGACGCCCTATGGCGTCTTGATGGCCCTCGTCTTTCTGGGCGAAAGTCTCGAACCGTTCCACTTGGCGGGCATCGTGCTGGTGATGACCGGGATCGGCATTGCGACCCTGCCAGCGGCGCTGTTCAGGCGACGGCGCTAGGCTGGGTTCACAGCGGCGCGATGTCGCCCGCTTCCCACAACGCTTCGGTTTCGGCGGCAAAGGCGGCAAAGCGCCGTTGTTCGATCGCTTGCCGCATCTGGCCCATAAGCCATTGATAATAATAGGTGTTGTGCCAGCTCAGCAGCATCATGCCGAGCATTTCGCCCGAACGGATCAGATGGTGCAGATAGGCGCGCGAATAATCCCGCGAGGCCGGGCAGTCCATCTCATCGTCGAGCGGGCGATGATCCTCGGCATGGCGCGCATTCTTGAGGTTGACGCGCCCCTGGCGCGTGAAGGCCAGACCGTGCCGGCCCGAGCGGGTCGGCATCACGCAGTCGAACATGTCGATGCCGCGCGCCACCGAACGCAGCAAATCCTGCGGCGTGCCGACGCCCATCAGATAGCGGGGCTTGCTGGCCGGCAGGATCGGGCAGACGACATCGAGCATCGCCAGCATCACGTCCTGCGGTTCGCCGACCGCCAGCCCGCCGATCGAATAACCCTTCAAATCCATCGCCTTGAGCGCTTCGGCCGACTGGGCGCGCAGGTTCTCGTCGTCGCCGCCCTGGACAATGCCGAACATCGCCTTGCCCGGCTGGTCGCCGAACGCGATCTGGCAGCGCTCGGCCCAGCGCAGCGACAGTTCCATCGCGGCCTTCATCGTGTCGGTGTCGGCGGGCAGCGCGACGCACTCGTCGAGCTGCATCTGGATGTCCGAACCGAGCAACCCCTGGATTTCGATGGAGCGTTCCGGGCTCATCTCGTGGATCGCGCCATCGACATGGCTCTTGAAGGTGACGCCCTGTTCGCTCATCTGACGCAGCGCCGACAGGCTCATCACCTGAAAGCCGCCCGAATCGGTCAGGATCGGCCCGTCCCAGCCGATGAAACGGTGCAGGCCGCCAAGCCGGTCGATCCGCTCGGCACCGGGCCGCAGCATCAAATGGTAGGTGTTGCCCAAAATGATGTCGGCGCCGGCGTCCTTCACCTGATCGAGATAGAGCCCCTTGACGGTCCCTGCCGTGCCGACTGGCATGAAGGCCGGCGTTGCGATTTCGCCGCGGCCGATCGTCACGGTCCCGCGCCGCGCGCCGCCATCGGTTGCATGAAGGGTAAAGCCGAACTCAGCCATCGCCATCGTTCCGGAACAACAGGCTCGAATCGCCATAGGAATAGAACCGATAGCCCGTTTCGATCGCATGGGCATAGGCGGCGCGCATGGGCTCCATGCCGGCAAAGGCAGAGACCAGCATCATCAGCGTCGAGCGCGGCAGGTGGAAATTGGTCATCAGCACGTCGACGGCCCGGAACCGGTAGCCGGGCGTGATGAAGATGTCGGTCGCACCGGCAAAGGGTTGGATGGTGCCATTTTCGTCCGCCGCGCTTTCGAGAAGGCGCAGCGAGGTCGTGCCGACCGAGACGATCCGTCCGCCCCGCGCCCGTGTGTCGTTAATCAGAGCGGCGGTCGCGTCAGACACATGGCCGATCTCGGCATGCATCTTGTGGTCGTCCGTGTCCTCGGCCTTGACGGGCAGGAAGGTGCCCGCCCCGACATGCAGCGTCACGAAGGCCCGATTGACGCCGGCTTCGTCGAGCTTGTCGAACAGGCGGTCGGTGAAATGCAGGCCCGCCGTCGGTGCGGCCACCGCGCCATCCTCGCGCGCATAGACGGTCTGATAGTCCGTCCGGTCGCGCTCATCATCGGCGCGCTTGGACGCGATATAAGGCGGCAGCGGAATGTGGCCGGCCAGAGCGATCGCCGCGTCGAGCTCCGGACCGGCCAGATCGAAGGCGAGCGTCACCTCGCCGCCCCCGGCCTTGTCGGCGACCGTCGCGTCGAGCGCGCCGGCAAGGCAGGCATCGCCCGTTTCGCCGAACCGGATGCGGTCGCCGACACGCAGTTTCTTGGCGCCGCGCACGAACGCTTTCCACCGGTCCGGCGCGGCGCGCATATGCAGCGTCGCGCCGATGGACGCGGTCTGCCCGTCGCGTTCGCGGGTCCCTTCAAGCTGCGCGGGGATAACCCGTGTGTCGTTGAACACCATCAGGTCGCCGGCGGCGAGGAAGGATGGCAGGTCGAGGACGGCGGCGTCCATCAGGCCGGTGTCGCGCACCACCAGCATGCGCGCCGCGTCACGCGGCTCGGCCGGCCGCAGCGCGATCCGTTCCTCGGGCAGCTCGAAATCGAATTCATCGACGCGCATGATGACTGTCGGGTGTGATTGAGCAACAAACACCCCCCTCTGTCCCTGCGGGACATCTCCCCCGCAAGGGGGGAGAGTGGTGCAAATGGCTGTCGCCGTGCCTTTGATGGCCAGCCCCGAGCCGGCTGCGAATGCCGGTGCCGTTCTCCCCCCTTGCGGGGGAGATGTCCCGCAGGGAGAAAGGGGGGTGATATCGCAGCAAAACGGTCAGGCCGCCTCCAAGCGATCAGATGTCCGCGGCGACCTTCATCGAGACGATCGAATCGGGGTCCTGCACCGGCTCGCCACGCTTGATCTGGTCGACATTGTCCATGCCTTCGATCACTTCGCCCCAGACCGTGTACTGCTTGTCGAGGAACGAGGCGTCCTCGAAACAGATGAAGAACTGCGAATTGGCCGAATTGGGGTTCTGGGCGCGGGCCATCGAACAGGTGCCGCGGCCATGGTTGGCGCTGGAAAACTCGGCCTTGAGGTCGGGCTTGGACGAACCGCCCATGCCGGCGCGGCCGGGATCGAAATGGGCGCCGCCCTTCTTGCCGAACCGTACATCGCCGGTCTGCGCCATGAAGCCGTCGATGACGCGGTGAAAGACAACGCCGTCATAGTCGCCGGCACGGGCCAGTTCCTTGATGCGCGCCACATGATCGGGGGCCAGATCGGGCTTCATCTCGATCACGACCTCGCCCTTGGTGGTTTCCATGACGAGCGTGTTCTCGGGGTCCTTGTAAGCCAATGGGATATCCTCTCCTAAAATGGGTGTGCCTACTGGTCGGCCATCTCGACCTTGATCATCCGGTCTGGATCGGCGACGGCGCCGTTCTGCGCCTGCGAGCCGCGTGTGATGTTGTCGACATATTCCATGCCGCTGACGACGCTGCCGACGACCGTGTACTGGCCGTCGAGGAAGCGGCCCTCATCGAACATGATGAAGAATTGCGAATTGGCCGAATTTGGGTTCTGCGAGCGCGCCATGCCGACAACGCCGCGCATAAAGGGCTCGCCCGAAAACTCGGCGGGAATATCCGGCAGGTCCGAGCCGCCGGTCCCCGCGCGGCGCAGGCTGAACCCGTCTTCCATGTCGCCGAACTGGACATCGCCTGTCTGCGCCATGAAGCCGTCGATGACCCGGTGGAAGGCGACATTATCGTAGGCGCCCTGGCGCACCAGCGTCTTGATCTGTTCGACATGTTTGGGTGCCAGATCAGGCCGGAGCGCGACGCGCACCTCGCCATCCTTGAGCGTGATGACCATCGTGTCCGATGGATCGGTCTGGGCCAGCGACAGGGAAGCCGTCGCGCCGGTCAGGCCGAGCGCGGCGATGGCGGCGAGCACAATTCGTCGTGTCAAACGCATGAAGGAGCCTCTTTTCGGGTCAGCTTTCGATCAGCCGGCAAACCGCGCCTTGAGCGCCTTTTCCACCGGCCCGGGGACAAAGGGCGAGACATCGCCGCCCATCGCCGCGATCTGGCGCACCAATGTGGCGGCGATGGGACGTGTTTCGGTGGCCGCGGGCACGAACACGGTCTCGATGTCGGGCGCCATGGCGGTGTTCATGCCGGCCATCTGCATCTCATAGGCATAATCTGTCGAATCGCGCAGGCCGCGCAGCATGGCGACCGCGCCGGCCGCGCGCGCCGCATCGACCACCAGCCCGTCGAACGCTGTGACCGACACCCGGTCTCCCGCAAGGCCGGCCTCGTCCAGCGCGTCGCGGATCAGCGTCTCGCGCTCCTCGAAGGTGAAGAGACCCTTCTTGCCCGCATGGGTGCCGATGGCGATGGTCACGCGGTCAAACAGCGCCAGACCGGCGCGCAGCACCGAAAGGTGCCCGTTGGTCAAAGGGTCGAACGATCCCGCATAGATGGCCGAACGATTGCTCATCGGGTGCGTGTAGGCAAAAAGCGGCGCGCCTGCAAAGGCTTTTCGGCGGACTTTTCAGCGGCCCGCCGCACGGCGTCACCCTCAGCCGGTTTCGCAGGTCACCGCATGGGCGCTGTGGCCGACGATCCGCAAAATGCCCGCTTCGGCGCCCGACTTGTCCTCGAAGGCACGCTCCAGACGCAGCGTGATCACGATCTCTTCCACATTGGGGTCGGTAAAATCGGCCCACAGGCGGTCCTGATCGGTATAGCCCTGCCCGAACAGGATCGTCTCGGCATCTTCGCCCGCCGGCGGATTGGTCGAATAGACCGTGCCGTCAACTTCGATGATCGCATTGACGACCGCCAGCACCGGCAAGCGCCCCAGCGTCAGCAGCACCGATGTGCCCGGATCGTCGACACCGGTGCAAGCGACGCTCGCCGTCGCCGATGCACTGCCGGTCAGCCCCAGCATGACAAGCGCCGTTGCGCACAGTAACCGTCCCGGACCAGCCATCATCCACTCCCAAAAACCAAGAAAACGCATCGCCATGTGCAACCTATCACATCGGCCGTGCGTTTTCACCGGCACAAAGGGTCATCGCCTCACCTGAGCGGCACCTGGGAGAACCGTCATGATCACGATCTACGCCATCGCCACCGCCATCACCGTCCTGACCGGCGCAAGCGCCCTGTCCTTCGGCCTGATGGTGCGCCCGCGCGACTGATACCGCCTTTGCGCGACCGGCGTTCCACACGATCGCACGCAGCATTGCGGGCGTTAACCGGATTTTATCCCTTGCGGAACACAAATGGAACAGTTAACGTCTGTTCGACATTTGTTTTCGTTTGTTTCCGGATTCGCCATGCTGACACGCAAACAACTCGACCTCCTGATGTTCATCAATGAACGGCTCA
>JANSXT010000003.1 GCA_024742765.1 Phyllobacteriaceae bacterium
AAAGGACAATGCCATGAGCGACAGCTACGTGCTCACGGCCGAGGCGCGCGACCGGGTCGGTAAGGGGTCCGCCCGGGCCATTCGGCGCCAAGGCAAAATTCCAGCCGTGATCTACGGCGACAGCAAGCCCCCCATGACGGTCACCTTGCCGCGCAAGGACGTCTTCATGCAGATGCAGGCCGGCGGTTTCATGACCACGGTCGGCGAGATCGATGTCGACGGCACCAAGCACAAGGTGCTGGCCAAGGACTATCAGCTCGATCCGGTCAGGGATGTCGTGCTGCACGTCGATTTCCTGCGCATCTCGGCCAAGACGACGGTGACGGTGAACATCCCCGTGCACTTCGAAAACGAGGAGATCTGCCCGGGCATCAAGCAGGGCGGCGTTCTGAACATTGTGCGCCACGATGTCGAGGTGAACTGCCCGGCCGACTCGATCCCCGAGGCCTTCACCATCGATCTGGCCACCGCCGAAGTGGGCGACGCGCTGAAGATTTCCGCCGTCACCCTGCCCGAAGGCGTCGAGCCGACCATCACCGACCGCGACTTCACCATCGCCACGATCGCCGCCCCCGGCGGCGGCGTTCAGGACGATGAGGATGCCGAGGCGGAGGTCGCGCCCGACGAGGTCGAGGCCACCGAGCAGAAGTCCGACGAAGACGGCGAGGACAAGGGCGAGGAATAAGCCCTCGTCCCGACAGGCGGAGCGGCCGGCATGCAGATCATCGCAGGTCTTGGCAATCCCGGCCCCCGCTACGCCGAAAACCGGCACAATATCGGCTTCATGGCGGCGGACGCGATCGTTCGCCGCCATTCCTCGTTCGGCCCCTGGCAGAAAAAGTGGAACGCCGAGATCGCCGAGGGCCGCATCGGCACCGACAAAGTGCTCATCATCAAGCCGCAGACCTTCATGAACCTCTCCGGCCAGTCGGTCGGCGAGGCCATGCGTTTCTACAAGCTCGGCCCCGACGCGCTGACCGTCCTTTATGACGAACTGGACATTGCGCCCGGCAAGGTGCGGATCAAGCGCGGCGGCGGCTCGGGCGGCCACAATGGCATCAAGTCGCTTGATGCCCACGTCGGCAAGGACTATCGCCGCGTGCGCCTGGGCATCGGCCATCCCGGCGACAAGGCGCGGGTGCAGGCCCATGTGCTCGGCGATTTCGCCAAGGCCGATCAGGACTGGCTAGACCCGCTGCTCGACGCGCTGGCCGACAATGCCGACCTGCTCGTCGCGGGTGACGAATCGGGTCTCATGAACAGGCTGGCGCTGGCCGTCGGCGACAAGGCGAAGGGCGCGACCGGCGCCGCGCCCGCCAAGACGCCGGCCACCAAGAGTCAGCCCGGCAAATCACCGCCCAAGCCTGCCGCCAAACCCCAGAGCCATATCCGCCAGGCACGGCAGGCCAAACCCGACGCCAAGCCGACCGGCCCGATGGCGGAGATGTTGAAGAAGTTGTTGGGGAAATAGGGGGGGCGAAAGGCAGCAATGCGAACAAAGCGGACGTTTGGCCGCTTGCAAGCGAATGTCCGCTTTTTGGTGGTGTCGCGTCTAGCTCGCGACTGATAAATGGCGGCCCCCATCAACAGGAATGATTGCTCCCGTGACGATGGGTGTCTGCATCAGAGATACTGCGAAACGCCCGAACTCGATTGGCTCCACGATGCGCCCAATCATCGTTCGATCCGCTTCGGCGCGGCGTAGTTCATCTCTGTCTTCATCAGACATATCTGCCCATAAATCAGAGTCGATGAAGCCCGGGCGCACAACATTGCATCTAATCGGTGCCAACGAGACTGCCGCGACTTGGGCCATGGCTTCCATAGCCTTGAACGCCGTGTGAACGTGGCCAGCCTTGTCGTCGATGATCTGAGAATAGCCGCCTGTGATGAGCGTTACCGATCCATCCTGATCCATTTGATCCTTGGCATGCCAGATACATCGATGGGTGCCCCAGACTTTGCCTTGCATGAAGCGTTCGGCTTCGCCGGGGGGAGTTTCGCTGAAACCAGAGCGCCCAACCGCGCCTGCTGTCATCATCAAATGGGTGAACCGGCCGACCCGCGTGAAGAAATCGAAGACACTGGTTTCGTCGTAGATGTCAATTGGCTCGCCTCTGCAGCCCAGCTCTTCCGCAGCTTGGTCTGCTTTGGCCTTGGATCGCGATGTAACGACGACGTCAGCGCCAAGTTCCAGAGCTGCTTGTGCAACGCCACGACCCATGCCGCCCGATCCACCGATGCAAATTACTGTCTTGCCGTTCATCATATTGGTTACTTCCTTGTTTGCAGCGAAAATATAGCAGCAAGGACCCGGATTTAAGAGGTGCCAAGCGGACGTTGGCGTTGCCTGCCGCGTTCGGTCACCTTGGGCTCAAAGCCGCCATCGCCCCGACTGGCCACCCGCCTCCCCTTATGTCCACTGCCCAGGCGACGCACACGCCTGCCGCACCTTGTCGATGAACCGGGCTGCGTCAAACACCGACGTTATCACGGACGTGCGGATAGCGGTCGGTGGCGTGTTCTGAGCGCTCGGACCGCTATCCCTCCCCGCGTCAACGTCGGGTTTGGCCCCGTTGGCCGGCAGCAGTCGCGCAGCGAATGCCGTGAGGCAAGGATCCATTCCGTTCGGTCGAAGACGCACTTTCTCCGTCATTCCGGGACGGCGCAGCCGAACCCGGAATCCAGAGCCGAGGCGTCGACCATCACGCAACTGGATTCCGGATCATGCTGCGCATGTCCGGAATGACGTGGATGAAACGCCCCGCCCCCCTTGAGGGGGAGGTGGGTGCGAGGCCAAAAAACTTATCCAACCGCCTTTTCCCTCCCCCATACTCCTTTCACCGCGCCCTTCGGAACGTCGGATGGCCACCACCAACGGCGGGCGCGGCGGTGGACCGGTTGGGTGAGGCGTGGTCGACCCTTGGTCGGCCGGAAGCCAACGATTTGGCTTTCGGAACGACGAACGCCCGAAGCGCAAGCGGAGGGCCGGGGTCGCACATGGTAGCCTTACCTGGGTGATGAGCCCCCAAACCGGTGCGGAATGAAGGGGTGCGGTGTCCGTCCGCGCCTGTCCCCGGCCAGACCCGGCCGGCGGTCAGGATCGGACGGGGCCAGAGGATAGTTTCATCGCGTCGCGGGTCTGCGGTGGATAAAACCGGTCCCAAGGCCACGGCAGGGCGTGAGCCTCGCGCCGGCGCCGCACATGACGATCACCGCAAGCCCACCGGACGGGCGGTTTGGCGACCGCAACATTAGAAACTTCGGATCGCGGCTCACCAAACCGCCCGTTGTTCTGGATTTTCAATAAACCGGCCTTGATGATGGGGCGCGGTATCAATCAAGCGCGCCGTCATCCCGGAACTTGATTCCGGGATCCATGGTCCGGCTCGGCGCTGCTGGATTCCGGAACCAAGTTCCGGAATGACGTCAAGGGCGACCAACAAGCGCGGCCAAAAGGAGCCAAATCGAGGGCCTCGCGCCAGCGCGACGCTTAAGGGCGGGCCGAGAGGGTCGGCCTTGCGACCTTCGCCGGGCCAAAAGAAAGGAACACCCGATGCCAACCCCACACGCCGTCATCCTCGGCCTCCGAGCCGAGGATCCAGAGCCGAGGCGCCGACCATCACGCGACTGGATTCCGGATCAGGCTCCGCCTGTCCGGAATGACGCCGAACGTATGGACTCGGAAGGCGTACATGTGGCGCTCGAAGTGAAACAAGGCGCGTGCGGTGACGCAACCGCCCACCCCCTTGACCCCTCACCCCGCTTGCCCGAAAAGCCGGGCGACAAATGCGAAGGACTAATCCAAATGGGTTTCAAATGCGGCATTGTCGGCCTGCCCAATGTCGGCAAGTCGACCCTCTTCAATGCGCTGACCAAGACCGCCGCTGCGCAGGCGGCCAACTACCCGTTCTGCACGATCGAGCCGAACACGGGCGAAGTGGCCGTGCCCGATCCGCGCCTGTCGCAGATCGCCGAAATCGCCGCCTCCAGGGAAATCGTGCCGACGCGCATCTCGTTTGTCGACATTGCCGGTCTGGTGCGCGGCGCTTCGAAGGGCGAAGGGCTCGGCAACCAGTTCCTCGCCAACATTCGCGAGGTGGACGCGATTGTCCATGTGCTGCGCTGCTTCGAGGACGATGACGTCACCCATGTGGAGGGCCGTATCGATCCGGTCGCCGATGCCGAGACGGTCGAAACCGAATTGATGCTGTCAGACCTTGAAAGCCTTGAGCGCCGCATCGCCGGGGTGCGCAAGAAGGCGACCGGCAAGGACAAGGAGGCGCTCACAATCCTGCCGATGATGGAACAGGCGCTCGAACTGCTGCAGGACTCAAAGCCCGCGCGGCTGTTGCTCGATGGCATTGCGGCGGAGGATCTGGCCATCCTCAAGGGGCTAAACCTTCTGACCTCCAAGCCGGTGCTCTACGTGTGCAATGTCGCCGAGGACGAGGCAGCCACCGGCAACGCCCATTCGGCGGCGGTTGAGACGATGGCCGCCGAACAGGGCGCGTCGACCGTCACCATCTCGGCGGCGATCGAGGCGGAAATCGCACAACTCGATGGCGAGGAAGCCGCCGAGTTCCTCGACACGCTCGGCCTTGAGGAAGCCGGCCTCGACCGGCTGATCCGGCAGGGCTATGCCCTGCTCGACCTGATCACCTTCTTTACCGCCGGGCCGAAGGAATCGCGCGCCTGGACCGTCAAAAAGGGCGCGCGCGCGCCGCAGGCCGCCGGCGAAATCCACACCGACTTCGAAAAGGGCTTCATCCGCGCCCAGACGATTGCCTTCGAAGACTATGTCGGCCTTGGCGGCGAAACGGCCGCGAAAGAGGCCGGCAAGGCGCGCGATGAGGGCAAGGAGTATGTGGTGCAGGACGGCGACGTGATGCTGTTCAAGTTCAACGTGTAAACCACAGCTCACGACACAGTGACGCCCGCCATGGCAACAAAGGCGCTAGGCTCACCGGGCCATGATGACCCAGACCCATTTTCTGGTCGCCGCCGCGCTGTTCTGCCGGCCCGACCGTCCGGCGCGCCAGAACGCGGCCGTGCTCGCCGGTGCATTTGCGCCGGACGCGGCAATCTATGGGCTCTATGTCTGGTCGAAGATCGTCGGCATTCCGGAGCGGCGCCTGTGGGACGAGGTCTATTTCTCAGAGCCCATGACGACACTGACGGCAATCGGCAACTCGGCGCCGCTCTATGCGCTGATCGCCATCATCGGCATCGCACTCGTGCGGCCGGCTTCGGTCGAGCTGGCCGGCCCGCATGGCACAGTGCCCATGGGCTTTGCCCGTTTCACCGCGCCCGCCACCACCAACATCGCGCTCCTGTTCGCGCTTGGCGCGCTCACCCATCTGGCCGGTGATTTTCCCGTGCATGCAAGCGACGCGCATCCGCATTTCTGGCCGCTGACCGGTTGGCGGTTCGTCTCGCCGGTCAGCTATTGGGATCCCGACCATTTCGGCAGGCTGTTTTCGCTCGCCGAAGCCGTGCTCGGTGTCGCGCTTTCGGTGGTCCTGTTCCGAAGGTTCAGGACGCTTTGGGTGCGCGGCCTGACACTGATCCTTCTGACCGCCTATCTGGCCGTGCCGGCCTATTTCATCTTCATGCTGGGTGGCGTCTGAGGCGTAAATGCGTGGCGGCTCAATCGCCCTCGAACTCGATCAGCGTGCGCACCGGCACACCCAGCGCCTCGATCTTGGCGCGGCCGCCCAGATCCGGCAAATCGATCACGAAACAGGCGGCCACCACGTCGGCGCCCATCTGCTGGAGGAGTTTGACGGCACCCTCCGCTGTGCCGCCCGTCGCGATGAGATCATCGACAAGGATCACCTTCTCGCCGGGCTCGACCGCGTCCTTGTGCATCTCCATCTCGTCGACGCCATATTCGAGACTGTAGGCGATGCGGACGGTCTCGTGCGGCAGCTTGCCCTTCTTGCGGATCGGCACGAAGCCGGCGGACAACTGGTGCGACATCGCCCCGCCGAGGATGAAGCCGCGCGCCTCGACGCCGGCGATCTTGTCGATCTTCGTGCCGGCATAGGGGTGAACGAGTTCGTCGACTGACCGGCGGAATGCCGATGCATCGCCCAGAAGCGTCGTGATGTCGCGAAACATGATGCCCGGCTTGGGATAGTCGGGAATGGTGCGGATGGCGGTCTCAAGCGTTTCATGCAGCGTCATCGTCAGGGTCCCGGCACAGAGCAAACGCGCCCTTGATAGACAGAGCCCGCCCAAACGGCAAAGAAAAAGGGCGCCACCGGGGCGCCCTTGTCCACTCTTGCCGTTATGGCTGCCTGTCAGTGCTCGACCCGTGACCAGACCTGCTTCTTGGACAGGTAAAGGAGCGCGGCGAAAATCAAAAGGAACACCATCACGCGGAAACCGAGCTGCTTGCGCTCGTCCATGTGCGGTTCGGCCGTCCACATCAGGAATGCCGAGACGTCCTTGGCCATGTTGGAGACGGTGGCCTCGGTGCCGTCATCGAACTCGTGCATGTCCTCGAACAACGGCGGCGCCATCGCAAGCGCGGTGCCGCTGGCGAAATAAGGGTTGTACCAAAGACCCTCGGGCACCGACACGTCTTCGGGCACCTCATCCTTGTAGCCGGTCAGCAGCGAATAGATGTAGTCCGGCCCGTTTTCCGCATAGTTGCGGAACGGGTCGATCACAAAGGCCGGAAAGCCCCGGATCGGCGCACGCGCCTTGGCCATCAGCGACAGGTCCGGCGGGTAGGCGCCGCCATTGGCCGCCCGCGCGGCTTCCTGGTTGGGGAACGGCGAAGGGAACGCATCGGCGGCCGTCGCCGGGCGGAAGAACATGTCGCCGAAATCGTCCGGGCCGTCCTCGACTTCATAATTGGCCGCAAACGCTTTGATCTGGTCGTCCGAATAGCCAAGGTCGGCCAGATTGCGGAAGTTGATGCGGCTCAGCGCATGGCAGGCCGAACAGTTCTCCGCATAGATCTTCAGGCCACGCTGAAGCTGCGCCTGATCGTACATGCCGAACGGCCCCGCGAACGACCAGTCCTGTTCGCGCGGCTTGTTCTTGGGATAGGCGCTGGCAGCCCAGGCCCCGGTTGCCATCACCGTGACGGCGATGGCGGCGGCTCCGAGTTTCACAACAAGGTTTTTCATCATCGGTTCCATTGTCTGTTCGGGGCCAGTCAGGATTTGTCGGCCGATGCTGTCGCATCGCCCAATTGCGGTGATCCGCCGCCGCTTCCGGCCGATCGCTCGAGCACGGCTTCGGTGATCGAATTGGGCACGCGGCGCGGTTTCTCGACCAGGCCCAGCACCGGCATCACCACCAGGAAGAAGCCGAAATAGATTGCCGTCGAGAGCTGGGCGAGCGCCACATAGACGCCCTCCGCCGGCTGCGAGCCGAGCCAGCCCAGGAACACCGAGTTGATGACGAAGACCCAGAAGAACAGCTTGAACCAGGGCCGGTAGACCGCTGAGCGAACCTTGGACGTATCGAGCCACGGCACGATGAACAGGACCGCGATTGAGCCGAACATGGCGATCACGCCGCCCAGCTTGGCGCTGATCGGGCCGATGTCGAAGGTGATGGCACGCAGGATCGCGTAGAACGGCAGGAAGTACCATTCGGGCACGATGTGCGCCGGTGTCACCATCGGATCGGCCGGGATGTAATTGTCCGCATGGCCCAGGAAGTTGGGCATGTAGAAGACGAAATAGGCATAGACCGCCAGGAACACGATCAGCGCGAACGCGTCCTTGATCGTCGCATAGGGCGTGAACGGCACCGTGTCGGTCTTCGACTTCACCTCGATGCCGGTCGGGTTGGTCTGCCCCGTCACATGCAGCGCCCAGACGTGCAGGATGACGACGCCGGCAATCATGAACGGCAGCAGATAGTGCAGCGAGAAGAACCGGTTCAGCGTCGGGTCGCCAACCGCGAACCCGCCAAGCAGCAGTTCCTGGATCGGCACGCCGATGACCGGAAACGCCGTGAAGAAGCCGGTGATCACGGTCGCGCCCCAGAAGGACATCTGGCCCCAGGGCAGAACGTAGCCCATGAAGGCGGTGGCCATCATCAGGAGGTAAATGATGCAGCCCAGGATCCACAAAAGCTCGCGCGGCGCCTTATAGGAGCCGTAATAGAGCCCGCGGAAAATGTGCAGATAGACGGCTAGGAAGAAGAAGTGCGCGCCGTTCTGGTGCATGTAGCGCATCAGCCAGCCCGAATTCACATCGCGCATGATGTGCTCGACGCTGTCGAACGCTTTGGTCGCGTCCGGCACATAGTGCATGGCAAGCACCACGCCGGTCAGGATCTGGATGACGAGGAAGATCGAGAGAATGCCGCCGAACGTATAGGCATAGTTGAGGTTGCGCGGCACCGGATAGGCCACGAAACTGTCATACATCAGCCGCGGCAGCGGCATGCGTGCGTCGATCCATTTTCCGACGCCGGTCGTCGGCGTGTAGGTGCCGTGATGCTCGAGTTTGCTCATCGCGCGGCCTCCTAGACCTGGTCGGAGCCGACGATCAACGTCGACTCATCGGCAAAAACATAGGGCGGAAGCGGCAGATTGGTCGCCGCGGGGCCGCGCAGGATACGGCCGACCATGTCGAACACCGAGCCATGGCACGGGCAGAACCAGCCCTCCGGCGCATTGTCGACCGTGTTCGGCACGCAACCCAGATGGGTGCAGGTGGCCGAGACGATCACCCAATTGTTGGTGTCGGCGCCGTCGGGGCCGGCAATGCGCTCCGCGGCGGGCACATATTCCTTCATGTCGCCTTCGCCGAGCGTATCGGCGGCGGCGATCTCATCGTCCAGCAATTGCCGGATGAAATAGGGCTTGGAACGCCAGGTGACGACGATCGTGCCGCCCGGCTCGATTGCGCTCAGATCAACTTCGATCGGCAGGCCGGCGGCGCGAACGGCAGCGTCGGGGCGCATCTGGTCGATGAACGGCCATGCGACCGCTGCGGCACCGACCGCGCCCATCATTCCCGTGGCCACATAGATGAAATCCCGACGGGTGGGCAGTTCGCCTTCCGGCTCCTGGGTCGCGTCTGTCACGGCGACATCCTTTCCTTGCCAAAAATATTCGTCAAAAACTCAGGAATAGTGCACGTCCCCGAGCGCAATCCGGCGGGTTAATTATGCCGGGCCATTGGCATTGTCTACCCCAGACAAAGGCATGATGACACTGTGTCGCGCACTACTCGGCCGCCTCGGCAAAGCTGAGGAAGCCGCCCGACTGGCGCGTCCACATGCGGGCATAGAGCCCATCCTCGTCGCGCAGCAAAGCATCGTGCCGGCCGGTCTGCACGATCCGCCCACTGTCCAGCACGATCAGCCGGTCCATGGCGGCGATCGTCGACAGCCTGTGGGCGATGGCGATCACCGTCTTTCCATCCATCAGCGTCGCCAGATTGTCCTGGATCGCCGCCTCGATCTCCGAATCGAGCGCCGATGTCGCCTCATCCAGGATCAGGATCGGCGCGTCCTTGAGCATCACGCGGGCAATCGCCACACGCTGGCGCTGGCCGCCCGACAGTTTGATGCCGCGCTCGCCGACATGGGCATCATAGCCCGACCGGCCCTTGGGATCGCGCGCATCGAGAATGAAATCATGCGCCTTGGCCTTTTTTGCCGCCGCCTCGATCATTGCCTGCGTCGCATCGGGCGCGCCATAGGCGATGTTGTCGGCCAGCGAACGGTGCAACAGCGACGGCTCCTGGCTGACCACGCCGAACTGGCCACGCAACGAGGTTTGCGTGACCGATGCGATGTCGGTGCCGTCGATCGTGATCCGGCCGGTTTCGGGCTCGAACAGGCGCAGCATCAGCGACACGATAGTCGACTTGCCGGCGCCCGACGGGCCGACCAGGCCGACCTTCTCTCCGGGCTTGATGTCGAGATCGAGCCCGTCGAACAGGCCGACATCGCCCTTGCCATAGTCAAAGCGGACATTGTCGAACCGGATATGACCGGAAACGGGTGCCATGTCCGGCGCATCCGGCCGGTCGCGGATCACCGGCTCGACCGAAATCGTCTCGATGGCGTCCTGCACCGTCGAAAAGGCGCGGATCAGCCCGTTGATGTTGAACATCATCCAGCCCGACATCTGGTTGAGCCGGAAGACGAGGCCCATGGTGGCGGCGATCGCACCGGTCGAGATCGTGCCCGCCATCCAGCCCGAGACGGCCAGCACGCCGACCGCGCTCATCATCAGCCCGTTCAGCACCGCAACCGATGTGCGCACCAGCGTGATCATTCGCGTCAGATGGGTGACCGCGCCCAGATAGTTGCCCATCGCCTGCCGGACATCGCCATGCTCGCGGCGGTTGGTATCGAACAGCTTGACGGTCAATATGTTGGTGAAG
This sequence comes from Phyllobacteriaceae bacterium, assembly GCA_024742765.1. Lineage (GTDB taxonomy): Bacteria > Pseudomonadota > Alphaproteobacteria > Rhizobiales > Rhizobiaceae > Roseitalea. Next base: position 10,371 of record JANSXT010000003.1, read on the forward strand.
ATGTCGACCAGCCGGCCATTGAGCACGGATCGCTCATTCGCATTGTTCTTGCCGGCCGCCCGCAGCCTGGGCAACAGATAGCGCACAACCAGGCCATAGCCGAAACCCCAGACCGCGACGACAACGCCCATGCGCCAGTCGAGCGTCGACAGCACGATGAAGGTCAGCGCGATGAACGTCATGAACGACCACAGCGACTGCAGCGAGGTGAGGATGAAGTCGCCGACCGATTCGCCGGCCTGAGTGATCTTGGTGGCGATCCGTCCGGCAAAATCGTCCTGGAAGAACGCATAGGGCTGTTCGATCACCCGGCGGAACGACTGCCACCGCACCATCGTGTAAAAGCGCGGCACGATCACCTGCTGCTCGATCACCGCCGCGCCGACCATCACCGCCGCCCGCACGACAAGAAGCAACGCCAGAAGGCCGGCCAGTTCCCAGCCATGGTCGGCCAGAAGCGTCGCCGGCGTCGCACCGTCCAGAATGTCGATCAGCCAGCCGACGCTCCAGTAAAGCGCCGCGTCCACCGTGCCCACCAGACCGCCCACGAGCAGCAGGACGAGGAACGGCCCCCTCGCCTGCCGCGCGAAATAGGCGATGAACTGCCAGGCGTTCTGCGGCAGCACCTCCCGCTCCGTATCGCCGAACGGCTCGATGAACCGCTCGACCCGGTTCCACACCGGGTGCTCGGTCTGCCGGTAGGCCGGATCGGGGTCCTGATATGTGTTGCCGTAGCGGGCCATCTATTGCGTCTGCGCCTCCTGTTTCACCTCATCCTGAGCCTGTCGAAGGAAGAGGTGAAACCGCAAACCCGACCCTTCGACAAGCTCAGGATGAGGGTTTGCGCTTTCACGAACCGTGACCCTGTTCACTCTGCCGCCTCCGCCTTGGCGTCGACGCCGATGAAGCCGCCCGACTGGCGCGACCAGAGCTGGGCATAAAGTCCGTCCGCGGCGGCCAGTTCGTCATGGCTGCCCTCCTCGATGATCGCACCCTTGTCGAGCACGACCAGACGGTCGAGATTGGCGATCGTCGACAGGCGGTGGGCGATGGCGATCACGGTCTTGCCTTCCATCAGCGCGTTCAGATTGTCCTGGATCGCCGCTTCCACTTCCGAATCGAGCGCCGATGTCGCCTCATCCAGCACCAGGATCGGCGCATTTTTGAGGAAGACCCGGGCAATGGCGATGCGCTGGCGCTGGCCGCCGGACAGCTTGACCCCGCGCTCGCCCACATGGGCGTCATAGCCGGTGCGGCCTTCGAGATCGACGAGATCCATGATGTAGTCATGGGCGTTGGCACGCTTGGCCGCCTCGATGATCTCAGCATCGGTGGCATCGGGATTGCCATAGGCGATGTTGTCGCGCACCGAACGGTGCAGGAGCGAGGTGTCCTGCGTGACCACACCGATCCGGCTGCGCAAACTGTCCTGCGTTACCCCGGCAATGTTCTGCCCGTCGACACGGATTTCACCGCCTTCAAGGTCGTAGAGCCGCAACAGGACGTTCATCAGCGTCGACTTGCCGGCGCCCGAACGCCCGACCAGCCCGACCTTCTCGCCCGGCGCGACCCTGAGCGAAAGGTCGTCGATTACGCCGCCCTCCTTGCCATAATGGAAGCGCATCCGGTCGAACTCGATCTCGCCGCGCTCGACGACCAGCGTCTTGGTGTCGTCAACATCGGTCACCGCCTGCGGACGCGCGATCGTGTGCATACCGTCCTCGGCCATGCCGATATTCTCGAACAGGCCGGCCAGTTCCCACATCACCCAGTAGGACATGCCTTCAAGCCGCAGCACCAGGCCGACGGCGACTGCAAGCGCACCAACCGTCGCATTGCCCGCCGTCCAGCCCCAGATGCCGATGGCCGCCACCGAAAACAGCAGCAGCGCGTTGGCGATGTCGAGGCTGACATTGAGCGTCGTGACGAGGCGCATCTGCGGATGGACCGTCTTGAGGAAATCGTCCATCGCCTCGCGTGCATAGCCCTCCTCGCGGCCCGCATGGGCGAACAGCTTGACCGTCATGATGTTGGTGTAGCTGTCGACGACCCGGCCGGTCATGGTCGAGCGCGCATCGGACTGCATCTCCGAGATGACGCGCATCTTGGGCAGAAAGAACCACATCAGGACAATGTAGGCGGCCAGCCAAACAAGGAACGGCACCATCAGCCAGGCCTGCAAGGTCGCCACAAGCAGCACCGCGCCGCCGAAATAGACACCCACATAGATGAAGATGTCGACGATCTTGGTGACCGATTCGCGCACGCCGAGCGCCGCCTGCATCACCTTGGTGGCGACGCGGCCGGCAAACTCGTCCTGATAGAAGCCGAAGGACTGGCCCAGCATGTAACGGTGCGCCTTCCAGCGGATCACCATCGGGAAATTGCCGAAAATGGTCTGGTGCATGATCAGCGAGTGGAACAGCCCGGTCAGCGGCAGGCCGACCAGGATGATCGCGGCCATCCAGAACAGCGACCAGCCTTCATCGGCAACGAAGGTCTCCGGATCGGCGCCGGCGAGCCAATCGACGATGTTGCCCAGAAAGCTGAAGATCAGAACCTGAAGGATGCTGATCAGCGCCGTCAGGACGGAGGTGACCGCCAGCCAGGGCCAGATGTCTTTCGTATAGTGCCAGCAAAAGGCGAGCAGTGTCGCCGGCGGCTGGACAGGCCGTTCGGGCGGAAACGGATTGATGCGATTTTCAAACCAGGCAAACATTTTTGGCCTCGAAGCGTAGGGATGTAGAGCCGCAGAGCGCGAGCACCACCACCGCCACCGTGACCGGTGCGGTCTTGAAAGGGGTGCGCGACGCGCGAAGGGCTGCAGACAGAATCATGATCGTGAACCGTTTGGCGGAGCCAAACCGGCGGTCACGACGCGATGTCTTGAATTGGGGGTGTCGGAACCGCTGGTGCTAGAAGTCGGACGGGGCCATGCAGAAACGCGGCAGGCCGATCCGGGGCGCGAACAGGACGTTCGAGCTGACAAACATCAGTATATTCATGCCTGCCTCCTGTTCGGTGAGCACCAACGAAAATGGCCATAGCGCAACGGCGCGTCTAAAGCAACGCACACATGCCCGTTCGAACCAACATATCGACATGACGCTGTCATCATCGCCACACCGCCAAGGCCTCGCCGTCGCCCTCTACCAGCCGGACATTGCCGGCAATACGGGCACCATTCTGCGCACCGCCGCGTGCCTCGGCTTTGCCGTCCACATCATCGAGCCAGCCGGGTTCGACCTGTCCGACCGCGCGCTGAAGCGCGCCGGCATGGACTATCTGGAGATGGCGGCGCTGACCCGGCATGTGACATGGGATGCCTTCGAGGCTTGGAGCGAGGATGCGGAACTGCGGCTGGTCCTGCTGACAACCAAGGCCGAAACGCCCTACACCGCCCACAATTTCGTCGCTGACGAGATATTGCTGTTCGGCTCCGAATCGGCGGGCGTGCCCGACACGGTGCACGGCATGGCCGACAAACGCCTGACGATCCCGATGGCGCCCGGCGCCCGCTCGCTCAACCTGGCCGTGTCGGTCGGCATCGTCGCCGCCGAGGCGATCCGGCAGATCAGCGCGCATAGCTGACCACCTCGAACTCGATGCCGTTGTCGTCCTTGAAGTAGAAGCGCCGCCCCGGCTCGTAATCGTCATGGCTGTAGGGCTCATAGCCTTCCGACTTCACGCGGTCCTCGACCGCGTCGAGATCGTCGACGACAACGCCGACATGGTTCAGATGCCCGGTGCGCATCTTGTCGAACGAAGCGGCGTTCGGCTTCGTCGGCGGCGAAAAGACCGCCAGATATGTCGCCTGGTTGCCCACATGAACGCTGTGGCCATTGCCCAGCGCGGCGCCTTCCCAGCGCACATGCCAGCCAAACAGGCGGCACAGCATTGCGGCCGTGGCCTTGGCGTCGGGCACCGTCAGATTGACGTGCTCAAGGCGGGCGACATGAATATCGGACATGATGGTCTCCTTCTTGATCGTCGGCATGCAATGCGTCATAGCTTCTCAAGTACACTTGAGATCAAGGAGAAAATGACGTGCCGCGCAAAAGCCCGTTCCTGACCATTGGCGAGGTCGCCGCCCGCACCGGGCTCGCCGTCTCGGCGATCCGCTTTTATGCCGATGAGGGCCTGATCACCGCGCTGCGCAGCGCGGGCGGCAACCGCCGTTTCACGCGCTCGGAAATCCGCAAAGTTTCGTTCATCGCGATTTCTCAACGCCTAGGCTTCTCCCTGGCCGAAATCAGTGGGCAACTGGATGTCCTGCCCGGCGACCGCCCGCCGACAAAAGCCGACTGGGCGCGGATCAGCACCGGCTTCCGGCACACGATCGATGCGCGGATCACGCAACTGGAACGCCTGCGCGACCGGCTCGACGGATGCATCGGCTGCGGTTGCCTGTCGCTTGAAACCTGCGCGATCTACAATGGCGACGACAAGGCCGCCACGCTCGGTCCCGGCGCCAACTGGGTGGAAAACCGCGAGCAGGACGTCGGCTGACCGGTCAGGCGCCTGTGGTCAGGATCGCCGGTGCCTGCATGTCCCGGTGCGGGATGCCCGCATCCATATAGACGTCGGAACAGACCGAAAAGCCGAGCTTCTCGTAAAACGGCAGCGCATGCACCTGGCTCGACAGGAAGAATGTGCGCCCGGCCCCGCCGGCCTCATTGGCAAGATCGGCCATCATGAAGCGCATCATCGCGGCGCCGAGGCCAGTGCCCCGCGCCGCCGGCAACACGGCCACGCGCTGGATCTTGTAGCGGTCGGCCAGCGGCATCACGCGGCCCGTTCCGACCGGCCCGTCGGCGCCGATCGCCAGATAATGGATGCAGTCGCCATCTCGGCCGTCCCGCTCCAGCGCTTCATCCACACATTGCTCGCGCACAAACACCTGATGGCGGATCGCCATGCAGGCCGCCAGATCGTCTTCGCCCTGCGCCCGGCGCAGCGTCCAGTCTCGGTCAAGTGTCATGGATCAGTCGGCAGTCGGCAGGCGGCGCATGGTGAACTCGATGACATCGCCGTCGAGCACGCGCCAGCTCTCGACCTGTGTCCAATAGGCGGCTTTGGGATATTGATCGAACCATTCGCGCGCCTTGCGTCGCGCTTCGGTGCGGCTCAGCCTGTAGGTCTCGCGCACAAAGCCGGACGGGCCGCTTGAGCGGCTGGCTTGCAAATGGCGGTTGACGAGCGCGCGCGGCGGCTTGGGCGGAGCCATCTGTTCCCTCCGGTCGCGACGATAGCACATCGCCGGCGCGCGCCAAGCCCCACCATGGGGCGGCTTGGCAATCCCGGCGATGCGCGATAGGCACGGCAGCATCGGGCGAGAAGGGCAACGGGTTTGAACCATGGTTGAGCGGCCAGAGCTGCCGGCGGGATTGCCGGCGGACATCGAGGACAAGAAGCGGCAGGCCAGCGCCTGGTTCGAGGAGTTGCGCGACCGCATCTGCGCCGCCTTCGAAAAGATCGAGGACGATGTCACCGGGCCGTTCGCCGAATATGTCCCCGGGCGGTTCACCAGAACGCCGTGGGAGCGCGACGACGGCAAGGGCGGCGGCGGTGTCATGTCGATGATGCACGGCCGCGTCTTCGAAAAGGTCGGCGTGCACACTTCGACCGTGCATGGCGAATTTTCCGAGGAATTCCGCAAGCAGATACCCGGCGCCGACGCTGATCCCCGCTTCTGGGCCTCGGGCATTTCGCTGATCGCCCATCCGCAGAACCCCAACGTGCCGGCCGTGCACATGAACACGCGCTTTGTCGTCACCACGTCATGGTGGTTCGGCGGCGGAGCCGACCTGACGCCGGTGCTCGACGCGCGCCGCACCCAGGACGATCCCGACAGCGCCGCCTTCCACAAATCGTTCGAACTGGCCTGCTCCAAGCACGCAGTGGCCGACTATCCCAAATTCAAGGCGTGGTGCGACGAATATTTCCACCTCGCCCACCGTGACGAGCCGCGCGGCATTGGCGGCATCTTCTACGACTGGCAGCATTCCGATGATGCAGCCGGCGGCTGGGAGGCCGATTTCGCCCTGACCCAGGATGTCGGGCGCACCTTTCTGGTGGTCTATCCGCACCTTGTCCGGCGCAATTTCAACGACAACTGGACCGACGCCCAGCGTGAGGAGCAGCTTGTCCGCCGCGGCCGCTATGTGGAGTTCAACCTGCTCTACGATCGCGGCACGATTTTCGGCCTTAAGACCGGCGGCAATGTGGACTCGATCCTGTCGTCCATGCCGCCGGCGGTGAAATGGCCGTGAACGACCACCGCTTCCCTTGACTTCGATCACGGCAACACCGGCATAAAATCGTCAAAACCGCGCTCCATGATGACCTTGCGTCACCAGAGGAGGTGGATGATGAAGGAATTCAAGTGCGGCCAGCTCGTGCCCGGCTGCGACTGGCATACCCATGCCGACGAGGAAGCCGAGATCATCAGGCGCGCGACCGAACATCTGCGCACCGCCCATGGCGAAGCGCATCTGCGCGAGAACATGGTCGAGGAAATCAAGAAACGCGTGCACGAGGTGCCCGCCTGACGGCTTCACTCCGGCACGGGAACATCGGCCAGAAGCGCGTCCCGATCGAGCGAAAAACCGCTTTCGACCCAACGCCTTTCGAGCGCGCGCAGCGCGTCGCCGAGCGCCGGCCCGCTGCCGAAACCCTGCGCCATCAGGTCCCGCCCGGTCACGGGAAAGACCGGCCGAGCCCATGACCGCGCGTGATCGAGCAGCCCGACGAGAGACTGCGCGCCGGCGTCCTCCAGCCCAAGCCCGGCAATGTCGAGCCGCATCCGGTCGCTGATCGCCTGCGGGTCGCCCTCGTACAAAATCCGTTCGAAATCGCCGGTCGACATGTCTGGGGCAACACCGTCCGTCTGGCTGGCGGCGAGCAGCCGTTCGCGCACCCGGTTCCCGACCTTCCAGCGCTCGGAAAGTCCCCGCACGACCGCTTCGCGCAACGGGATCAGCACCATCAGCCGCAGCACCGCGTCCGGCGGCCAGCCCAGCGCCTGCTCGGCGGCCATCAGCCCGTGAATGCCGTCAATGCCCCATTTCTCGCTTTCGGGCAGAACGAGCGACAGGACACCGGCTTGTCGCATCCACAACAGCGCGCGTGACGGGTCGGGCGCGGCAAGAAGTTTGCGCATCTCGGCCCAAATTCGCTCTGCGGAAAGCCCCGTCACGCCATCCTTGAGCCGCGCGCAGGCTTTCAGCCCCTCGGCGTCCGGCCGGCCATGCCCGTACCAGGCAAAAAAGCGAAAAAACCGCAGGATGCGCAGATAATCCTCGGCGATGCGTTGCTCCGGATCGCCGATGAAGCGCACCAGCCGAGCTTCGATGTCGGCGCGTCCGCCGACCAGATCCACTAGGGCGCCGTCGGCCTCCGCGTAAAGCGCATTGATGGTGAAATCGCGCCGCTCGGCATCGCGCTGCCAGTCGCGCCCGAACCGCACAACCGCCCGCCTGCCATCGGTTTCGATATCCTCGCGCAGCGTGGTGATCTCATGGCCGTGCCCGTCAATGACAGCGGTGACCGTGCCATGCTCCATGCCGGTATCGACCGCCTTGATGCCGGCCATCTGAAGTCGCCGCATCGTCTCGGCCGGTTCGCATGTCGTGGCGATGTCAATGTCAGTGACCGGCTGGCCCATCAGCGAATTGCGGATCGCGCCGCCGACGATGCGCGCCTCCTCGCCATCCGCGCCGAGCAGCGCCAGAAGCCGCTGCAGGCCCGGATCGGTCAGCCAGGGCGCTTCGAGCCTTCCAGCGCTCATGCGTAGAGCCCGTCATAGACCGAGCGGATGATGCCCGCCGTCACCCCCCAGATGCGATAGTCCCCATAGGGCATTTCGAGGAAATAGCGGCGCTTGCCATTCCAGACGAGGCTCCCCTTATGGTGATTGTCGCGGTTCATTAGGAACGCCATCGGCACCTCGAAAACGCTCTCCACCTCGTTCGGATTGGGTTGCAGGGGCGGATCGCCCTCGATCACCGCCAGCACCGGATGGATGCGAAAGCCCGAGCCGCTCAGATAGACTGGCAGCCGCCCAACCGTGCGTACCGCGTCTTGCGGAATGCCGGTCTCCTCCTCGCATTCGCGCAGGGCCGCAGCTTCCGGCGTTGCATCCTCGGGATCGATGCGCCCGCCCGGCAGGGCGATCTGGCCCGAATGGGTGCGCAGCGTTTCGGTGCGCTTGGTCAAGAGCATGTGGGCGCCGCCGTCGCGCTCGATCACCCCGACGAGGACCGCGGCATCCTTGCGCGCCGTGGCCCGGATGGCGTCTGCAGCATCCGGATTGAAGCGGAAATCGCCCGCTTCGGGGCCGGAACCGTCGCCGCGCCGCACGGCGCGGTCGGCAAAATCGGCGACGGCGAACGGCGCGGTCCGCAAACCCGCCGTCACGATGCGGCCTCGGCCAGTGCCGCTTCCAGATCGGCGCTCTTCATCACCGGAAAGGCCTGGCCGCCCGAATGGACGACGAACATGGACGTGCCGTCGATCTCCTCATGCGTACCCAGCGCGATCAGATCGTACATCACCGCGCGGGTGACCAGCGCTTCCAGCCGGCCGCGCACATGCACATAGGGTTTGGCGCCCATGGTCCGAGGCTCGATCTCAAAGCGCAGCTTATGGTCTTCGCCCGCTTCGACGACATCGCCCACATGGGTGCGGAAGGTCAGAAGCTGCGCACCGTCGCGTGCGTCCACATGCATCTCGACCGCCAGAAATGGCGCATCGGCCACGCGGATGCCGACCTTTTCCACCGGTGTCACAAGATATGTCTTGCCGTCCTCGTCCTTGCGCAACACGCTAGAGAAAAGCTTGACCAAGGCCGGCCGCCCGATCGGCGTGCCCATGTAGAACCATGTGCCGTCGGCGGCGATCTCCATGTCCAGATCGCCACAAAAGGGCGGGTTCCATTTCTCGACGGGTGGCATGCCGCGCCCCTCGCCGGCACGCGCGATCAGCGCTTCGAGCCCTTTGAGGTCCGCTGGAGGCGCCGCCTTTGATTTGCCGTTTTCAGCCATTCACCTTCCCGAAAGCCCGTTGCCGGCCAAATGCTGTGGAGTCACGAAATAGTCACCCCCGGCGCACTTGTCAGCACCCGGCCTTGATTTACCTTCGAACGGGCAGGCAGGCGCAAAATACATGCCGAAGGCCGATGGGAGACTGAAATGAGCGTTCATGCGACCACAGAGACCATCGACGAAGCCGCCATCGTCGCCCAGGCCGAGTCCGCGCTCGGCGACATTGCTTCCATCAAGAGCGAGATCGGCAACGTCATCTTCGGCCAGGAAGACGTCATCCAGAACGCGATCGTCTCCATCCTGTCGGGCGGCCACGCGCTGCTGGTCGGTGTGCCGGGCCTTGCCAAGACCAAGCTGGTCGACACGCTCGGCACGGTTCTGGGCCTCGACAGCGGCCGCATCCAGTTCACGCCCGACCTGATGCCCGCCGACATTCTCGGCTCGGAAGTGCTCGAGGAGGACGAGGATGGCAAGCGACACTTCCGCTTCGTCAAGGGACCGATTTTCACGCAGCTCCTCATGGCCGACGAGATCAACCGCGCCAGCCCGCGCACCCAGTCCGCGCTCCTGCAGGCCATGCAGGAATATCATGTCACCGTTGCCGGCCAGCATTACGATCTGCCCGCCCCCTTCCACGTTCTGGCAACGCAGAACCCGCTCGAACAGGAAGGCACCTATCCCCTGCCCGAGGCGCAGCTTGACCGGTTCCTGATGCAGATCGACATCACCTATCCGGAGATCGATGCCGAGCGCCGCATCCTGATCGACACGACCGGCATCGATGCGGCGGTGGCCAGTCCGGTCGTCTCGGCCGCGCGCCTTCAGGAATTGCAGACGCTGGTGCGCCGCATGCCGGTGCCCGAAAGCGTCGTCGATGCGATCCTCAAACTGGTGCGTTCCGCGCGTCCGGGCACCGGAACCGAGGCCACCGACCGCCATGTGGCATGGGGACCGGGACCGCGCGCCAGTCAGTCTCTGATGCTGTGCGCCCGCGCCCGCGCGCTCTATGAGGGCCGGTTCGCGCCCTCGGTCGACGATGTGCGCGCGCTGGCCGAACCAATCCTCCAGCATCGCATGGCGCTGACCTTTGCCGCCCGCGCCGAGGGAATGAGTGTCGGCACGGTGATCGCCGGCCTCGTGGACGCTCTGGAGTAGCCGGCCCCGCATGGCGACAATCGGACAAAGAAGCGAACGGGCCGCCCAGGCGCACACCCTGCAAAGGGCACGCCACCGCGCGTCGCTCGTGCCCGATCTTCTGGTCGATGCGCGCCGCATCGCCAACACGGTCATGGCCGGCTGGCACGGGCGCCGCCGGCGCGGCATCGGCGAAACCTTCTGGCAGTACCGGCCCTACCAAGCCGGCGAGACGCTGGCCCGCATCGACTGGCGCCGCTCCGCCCGTGACGACCACACCTATGTGCGCGATCTGGAATGGGAAGCGGCACACACGGTCTGGATCTGGGTCGATCTGTCGCCCTCCATGCTGTTCAAGTCGCGGGGCGCGCGCACCTCCAAGGAAGAGCGCGCGCTGATCGTCGCCATCGCCATGGCCGATCTTTTGTCCAATGCCGGCGAACGGGTCGGCTATCCAGGGCTGTTGCGCCCGCGTGCCTCACGAAATGGCGCCGAGCGGCTCGCCACCGCGCTGATGGGCGATCTCGGTCATCCGAACGATGACTGGCCGCCGCTGACCATGGTCCGCCGCTTCTCGGAGATGTTGATTGTCAGCGATTTTCTTCGCCCGGTGGAAGAGTGCGAAGCGTTCCTGAACGATGTCGCGCGGCACGGGCCGCGCCCGCATCTGGTCGAGGTGGCCGACCCGGCCGAAGAGGATTTTCCCTATAAGGGCCGCACCGAATTCCTCGATCCCGAAACCGGCGAGCGAATCACATCGGGCCGCGCCCAGGACTGGCAGGCCGATTACACCGAATTGCGTGCCGCACGCCGCGATGCGTTGCGCCAGCGCGCCCATGCGCTTGGCGGCAGCTTCACCGTCAGCCGCACCGACCGGCTGGCTTCGGAGACGCTGGTGCGCCTGCACGGGCTGATGACCGGCAATCCCGAGGAAGTCGCCTCGACCGACGCGCCCGGTGATTCGCCATGATCGGTGCGATCGGCTTCACCTTTCCGGCGGTGCTCGCGGCCCTCGCCCTGCTGCCACTGATCTGGTGGCTGCTGCGGCTGATCCCGCCGCGCCCGCAGACCGAACTGTTCCCGCCGCTCAGGATCCTTGCGCGCCTCGTCAAGAAAGAGGAGACGCCGGCCAAGAGCCCCTGGTGGCTGACCGCCCTGCGCCTCGGCCTGACGGCACTCGTCATCCTCGCGCTCGCCCGGCCGATCCTGAACCCGCAAAGCGAACTGGCTTCCGGCGAGGGACCGCTCCTCATACTGATCGACAATGACTGGTCCGCCGCGCCCGACTGGGACGATCGCATCCGGACGGCACAGGCGCTCATCGCACAGGCCGGCGACCAGGGCCGCCCGGTGGCACTGGCGCCGACGGTGGCCGGTCCGGCCGCGCCCGTCCAGTTGACCGATGCCGGCGCCGTCGCCGACATGCTCGGCGCGATCGAGCCGATTGCCGGACGCGCCGAGCGCGATGCCACGCTGGCCCGGTTGCTGGCCGCCGCCGAAACCGCCGACGCGCCGCCCGTTCTCGCACTGATCGACACAGGGCTTGCCGAACCCGATGGCGAGGCGCTGAACGACCGGTTGGCAGGCGCACAATTGGGCGGCCTCTTGCGCTTTTCGGCCTCCGACCGGGCATTGACCGCCATCACCGCCGCCGACAACCGCACGGACGGGTTTGCCCTGAGCCTTGCGCGCACGCTGGCAGCGGCCGAAACCGCCAGCGTTGCGCTCTATGACAGCCGCGAACGGCTTCTGGGCCGCAGCGAGACGGCTTTCGAGGCCGGCGCTGCCGAAACCGCCATCACCTTCGACATCCCGTTCGAACTGCGCAACGACATCGCCACGGCCCGGATCGACGGCGCGCCCCACGCCGGCGCGGCCTTCCTTCTGGACGAGAACAACCGCCGCCGCCGCGTCGCGCTGGTGACCGGGCTTGCCGGCGACGAGGCGCAGCCGCTCCTGTCGCCCTTGTTCTACATCTCGCGCGCGCTTGCCCCGTTTGCCGACCTGATCGAGCCGCGCACGGGCGATTTGAGCGTCGATGTCCCCGAGATGATCGATCAGGGCCCGGCGATGATCGTGATGGCCGATATCGGTGTGCTGCCGGCTGCGGCGGCCGACCGGATCGATGAATGGCTGGCCGCCGGCGGAACCCTCGTCCGCTTTGCCGGACCACGCCTTGCCGCCTCGGCCCAGGACGATCCCTATCTGCCCGTGACGCTGCGCGCCGGCGAACGCGCGCTTGGCGGCGCCCTGTCATGGAGCGAGCCGCAGGCGGTGGCGGCCTTTCCCGCCGAGAGCCCGTTTGCCGGGCTCGATGCGCCGCGCGATGTGACCGTCACGCGCCAGATCCTCGCCCAGCCCGATGCCGATCTCGCCGACCGCACATGGGCCAGCCTCGCCGACGGCACGCCGCTGGTCACCGGCGTCCGGCGCGGCGAAGGCGCGATCGTCCTGTTCCACGTCACCGCCGAAGCGACCTGGTCGAACCTGCCGATCAGCGGCACCTTCGTCGACATGCTGCGGCGGATCACCGATTTCGCGCGCAACACCGAGCCGGGCGATGTTGCGGCGCCCACGGCCGCCGACAGCGAAGCCACCCTGCCCCCGCTGCGCATCCTGCGCGCCGATGGCGCCCTCACCGTACCGCCCGCCCATGTCCGGCCGCTCGACACCCAATCCGAGGCCCGACCCGGCTTCGAGAACCCGGCCGGCCTTTACGGCACACAGGAAGGCTTCGTTGCCCGCAACGTGCTCACGCGAGACGAGACGCTGGCGCCGTTCGCGCTCGCACCGCCCGGCCTCGATATCGCCGAACAATCGCTGGTCGCCGAAGACGAGACCGATCTGAGCGGATGGCTGTTCCTCGCCGCCTTTTTGCTGCTGATCGCCGACACGCTGGCCGTCCTGTGGATCAATGGCCGCCTGTCGTTCGGCACCGCGCCACGCCGGGGCGCGCCGGCCAGCGCTGCGGTCGCGATGATTGCCGCCGGGCTACTCGTCGCCCTGGGCGCAGGCGCCACGCAGGCCGACGACACGCGGCCCGGCGACGATCTGATCCTCGACGCGCTGGAGACGACACGCATCGCCTATGTGATCACCGGCGACCGGACCGTCGACGAAACGACCCGTGCCGGCATTGACGGGCTGACCCGCTTTCTCGCCTCACGCACAGCGTTCGAGCCGGGCACGCCGGTCGGTCTCGACGTCGAGGCGGACGAACTGGCCTTCTATCCGCTGATCTATTTCCCGATGAGCGCGGGCGGCGACATGCCCTCCGAAGCCGCCGTCGCGCGGCTCGACGCTTACATGCAGAACGGCGGCACGATCCTGTTCGACACGCGCGACCAACTCACAGGCTCGTTCACCGATGGTGCGACGCCCGAAACCGAACGGCTGCGCGAAATACTGGACGGCCTCAACGTGCCGCCTCTGGAGCCGGTGCCGCCCGACCATGTGCTGACCAAGGCGTTCTATATTCTCGACAATTTCCCCGGCCGCTATGCCGGCTCGCCGCTCTGGGTCGAGGCGTCGGCGCTCGAAGACGGGCGCGCCGACCGTCCGGTGCGGACAGGCGACGGCGTGACGCCAATCATGATCACCGGCAACGATCTGGCCGCCGCATGGGCGCTCGATGAGGCCGGCCGGCCGCTGCACGCCATCGCCACGGGCGATCCGCTGCAGCGCATCTACGCGTTCCGGTCGGGGGTGAACATCATGATGTATATGCTGACCGGCAACTACAAGGCCGATCAGGTGCACATTCCCGCCCTTCTCGAAAGGCTGGGGCAGTAGATGGAAACCAGCACGCTCTCGCTGACCTTCGAGCCCTTCCTCGCCTGGCCGCTGATCATCATCGCGGCGCTTCTGGCCGCTGCGCTCTGCGTAACGATCATCGTTATGGGCCTGCGCGGCGCGTGGTTGCGGACGGTTGCGGCCGCCTGCCTCGTGCTCGCGCTCGCCAACCCTGTAATCCTCAACGAGGAGCGCGCCGCGCTGCCGACGACGGTCGCCATGGTGCTCGACACCTCGCAAAGCCAGCGGCTCGGCGAGCGGCTCGACCAGACCGATGCGGCGGCGGCCGAACTTGAAGCTGCCTTCGAGCGGTTCGGCCAGTTCGACCTGCGCATCGTCGAGACCGGCGCGGCGGCAACGGGAACAGCGACCGAGACGCGCCTGTTCGACGCCTTGCGCTCGGCCCTGCGCGATGTGCCGCCCGCCCAGGTCGGCGGCGCGGTCATGATCACCGACGGGCAGATCCACGATCTTCCGGAGTCGCTCGCGGAGCTGGGCTTCGATGCGCCGGTCCATGGTCTGATCACCGGACGCGAGGACGAGTTCGACCGCAAGATCGAACTGGTCGAAGCGCCGCGCTTCGCCATCGTCGGAACGCCGGTCGAGATGAGCTACCGCGTCACCGACCAGGGCGCGATGCCGGTCACCGGCCAGGTGGTCAATGTCGAACTCTACCTGAATGGCGAATTGCACGCGACGGCACAAGCCGTGCCCGGACAGGTCTATCCGATCGACATCGAACTGGATCGCGGCGGCGCCAACATCGTTGAACTGCGCGTCGCCGAACTCAGCGGCGAACTGACGGGCAACAACAATCGCGCGATCATGCGCATGGAGGGCATCCGCGAGAATTTGCGCGTGCTTCTGGTCTCCGGCGAGCCGCATTCGGGCGAACGCACCTGGCGTAACCTCCTCAAGTCCGACGCCTCCGTCAATCTGGTCCATTTCACCATTCTGCGCCCGCCCGAAAAGCAGGACGGCACGCCGATCAACGAACTGTCACTGATCGCCTTTCCGACGCGCGAACTGTTCGTCGAACGGATCGACGATTTCGACCTGATCATTTTCGACCGCTACCAGAACCGCAACGTGCTGCCGACGCTCTATTACGACTTCATCGCGCAATATGTGCGCGGCGGCGGCGCGCTGCTGGTCGCCTCGGGACCCGAATATGCCGGCCCGAACTCGGTCGCCCGCACGCCACTCGTCAGCGCGTTGCCGGCGGCCCCGACAGGTGGTGTCGTCCAGGCCGGCTTTTATCCAAGGCTCACCGATGACGGCGCGCGCCACCCCGTCACCCGCGATCTGGAAGGTGCGACCAGCGAGCCGCCGCAATGGGGCCGCTGGTTCCGCAATGTCGGCGTCACCGACATTGAGGGCACGACCGTGATGCAGGCGGGCGGCGACGCGCCGCTTCTGGTGCTCAACACCTATGAAGAAGGCCGGGTCGGCCTGATGCTGTCGGACCATGGCTGGCTGTGGGCGCGCGGCTTTGAAGGCGGCGGCCCGCATGTCGGTCTCTACCGGCGTCTCGCCCATTGGCTGATGAAGGAGCCCGAACTGGAAGAAGAAGCGCTGACCGCCACCTCCGAGGGCGACCGCCTCTCCATCCGCCGCCAGACCATGGCCGAAACCGCCGGGCCCGTGACGGTGACCACGCCTTCCGGCGAAACGCTGACGCTCGATCTTGTCGAGCGCGCGCCCGGCCTGTTCGAGGCGGAATTGCAGACCGACGAGATCGGCCTGTTCAATCTGGAAAATGACGATTTGACAGCGCTGGCCCATGTGGGCCGCACCGATGCGCCCGAGTTCCGCGACATGATCTCGATCGCTGAACCGCTGGCCGAAGCCGTGCGCGAGACGGGCGGAACGGTCCGGCGCCTTGGCAGCGATATGGACGTGCCGTCCATCTTGCCCGTGCGCTCGTCCGCCGATGCCAGCGGCCGGGGCTTCATGGGCTTCAGGACATCGGCGGAAACCGAACTGCGCGGTGTCGGCCGTCAGGCGCTGTTCGGCGGGTTTCTGGGGCTCGGGCTGATGATCCTCGTCATCGCCTCGATGTGGTACCGCGAAGGCCGGTAGGCCAGCGCCCTATTCGGCTGCCACCGGCAATGCGTCGCGGCCGGCAAAGGCACGGATTTCGGCAATCACGCGGTCCTGGTCAGCCTCGCTCAGATAAGCATGCATCGGCAGGCACAGGATCGTCGCCGGCTTGGCTTCAGTGACCGGCAGCCCGCCGGGCGCAACCGGGTAGCGGTCATAGACGGCCTGCTGGTGCAGCGGCTTGACGTAATAGACGACCGACGGAATGTCCTTTTCCGACAGATGCGCCCGCAGCGCATCGCGCTCGGCGCTCTCGATGGCATATTGCGCCCAGGCCGAGCGCATCCCGTCGGGATTGCGCGCGGTCTTCACCACATCCTTCAGCCCATCATGATAGCGCTGCGCGACGCGCTGGCGCGCGTCCATCTCGTCTTCGAGAATGTCGAGCTTGAGGTTCAGGATCGCCGCCTGGATCGTGTCGAGCCGCGAGGTCAGGCCGATCCGCACATTGTCATACTGGCTTTCGCCCTTGCCATGGAACGCCACCGACCGCATCACGTCGGCCAGATCGTCATCGTCGGTCATCACCGCGCCGCCATCGCCATAGCAGCCCAGCGGCTTGGCCGGATAAAAGCTGGTCGTTGCCACATCGCCGAAGGCGCCGCAGAACGCGCCGTCCTTCTTGGCGCCCGCCGCCTGGGCGGCATCGGAGATCACCTTGAGCCCGTGCGCCCGCGCAACCGGCATGATCGCATCGTAATCGGCCACCATGCCGAACAGGTCGACCGGAATGATCGCGCGCGGCGTCAGGCGCCCTTCGGCCTTGACCATCGCGATCGCGCTTTCAAGCGAGCGCACATCCATCAGATAGGTTTCGGGGTCGATGTCGACGAACACCGGCTCGGCACCCAGAAGCGCCACCACTTCGGCGGTCGATGCGAAGGTGAAGGATGGCACGAACACCGCATCGCCGGGCCCCACGCCCCAGGCCATCAGCGGGATCTGCAGCGCGTCCGTGCCGCTGGCGCAGCCGATCACATGTTTGACGCCCAGATAGTCGGCAAAGCGCTTTTCGAACTCGGCGACCTGAGGTCCCAGAATATACGCACCGCCATGCACGGCCGCGCTGACGGCCTCGTCCAGCGCCGAGCCCAAACGTGCGCGCTGCGCTGCCAAATCGATAAACTGCATCTAAACCCATGCCCCTGGGACAATTGTTGTCGTGAACGCGCCCCGTTCAGCCCTAGCCTGACCTATCGTCACCGCCCATTGAAATAAAGTATACGTCCGGTCACACATGTGCCCGGCCTGTAACCGGCGGTGATCGCTGGTTTTTCCGCGCTCATGGTGCCTTGGAGAGGATACGGACCACGTCGAGCCCCTGTGTGCCCGACGAGAGCGGTGTGGCGCCGGTGCGCACGCAATCAAGAAAGTGCGCCAGTTCGTCGGTCAGCGCCATGCCGGGCGCAATCGCGATGGGCTCCGGCTCGCCCTTGTCCTGCTGCCAGCGCCCATCATCGCCGCGCCGCACCGTGTGCGGCACCAGATGCAGCTTGTCCGGCCAGTCGGCGAGATCGTCCCAGACCAGCGTGCCGGTTTCGCCCGTCGCCGCAAAGCGCCGCTCGCCATAGGCCGAGTGGCGCGACACAAAAATGTGCGCCGTCGGCCCGCCGGCGAAATCCAGATGCACATGCGCCATGTCGGTCTGTCCGCCGGTCACCGACACCGGCTGCACAGCGACCGATCGCGGCGCGCCGTCAGCGAGGCTGAGCACCAGCGACAGATCGTGCGGCGCCAGATCCCACAACGCATCGAACCGGTCATAGAATTTGCCAAAGCCCAGCCGGTGGCTCTGAATGTGCCGGACCTTACCGATCCGCCCCGCCTCGATCGCGCCGACCAGCGCGCGGAACGCATTGTGATAGCGCAGCACATGGCCGACCATCAAAACGCGGCCATAATCGCGCGCGGTCGCGACCATCCTTTCCGCATCGGCAACGGTCAGCGCAATCGGCTTTTCGACCAGCACATGTTTGCCCGCTTCGAGCGCCGCGCAGGCCAGCGCCGCGTTTTCCTCGGCCGGCAGCGCCAGCACCAGGGCCTTGATCGCCGTGTCGGCGATGAGCGCCTCCACCGAGGCCGCGCGGGTGCCATGCTCTTCGGCAAGCGCTGCGGCACGGTCCGGATGCCGGTCGGCGACGGCGGCGAGCGCACCCAGCCCGGCCAGCGTGCGCACATGGTTTTGGCCCCATTGGCCGCATCCGATGACGGCGGCGGACGGTTGATCTGACACGGGCGCTGGAACTCCTGATCGCGAAACTGGCGCGGTGGTAACGGCGCCGGCGTTCCGGCGCAAGCCGCATGATCGATGGGGCCGGTCGCCAACCCCGCTGGGCCGCTGACGGACAGCACACGTTCAAAGCCGGCGGTCGCCGCGAGGCGGCGCAAGACGCGCAATGCCAGACGGTTTTGCTCAACACCCATGCAGGTCCGGAGAGACCGCAGGCCCAGCGATGAACCCTTGTCTTACTGCTCTACCTCGGTCCCGGGGAAGTACGCGCCTGCCGACGATGCTTTTTCGCCCCGCCGAGCGCGATTTTGCCGCACTGGCGACGGCAGCAAGATGCCCGGTTTGCTCGCTTGACAGCGCGAAGGCCCGGCCCTTATATCCGCCACGCTTTAGATGGGCCAAAAACGCCCCTTTGGCGGAGTAGCTCAGTCGGTTAGAGCAGTGGAATCATAATCCATGTGTCGGGGGTTCGAGTCCCTCCTCCGCTACCACCGTACCCCCCGACGCGGCGATGCGCATGTTCGGATAGACGTTCGGTGCTTCGGTGAGCGCCGCCAATCGGCCGTGGACCCGCAGCTTGAGCTTGCCGTCTGCATTGTGACCAACGACAACCTTCTCGATCAGATCGCGGATCGCCACGGCGGCGTCGGCATTGTCGGGCGAGATGCCGTCATCGAACGCCTGCGACAGGTTCTTCACGTACCGCTTGTAGCGGGCAATCGCCGCGGGACGCAGTGACACGATCGTGTCTTCCGGCTCCTGCTCGGCAAGCCGCGCTGTCAGACGTTGCTTGTCCGCTTCAAGCGCCTCGAGCTTCGACCCGGCAACGGTCATGGACACGGCCTCGTCCTCAAACGCTTTCCACAGCCGCGCGATGGAACGTTCGACCTGTGCCAACTCGTTCTCAATTCGGGTTCGAGCATTGCGCTTTTCGGCTTGTAGTCGCAGGCGCTCGGCTTGATATGTCCTGACGAACCCGGCCAGCAGTTCCGGGCTCTTCAGATGCTGTTGTAGACCATCGAGGACCGCCGTTTCAATATTGTTGTCTAGATAGTAAATCTTGGTGTTGTCACAGGTGCCAGCCTCCCTGCGTGTCGAGCAGTGCATGCGCACACGGCCATGGTCGCGGTCCTTGACGGAGATACCGCCGCCACAGCGGTGGCATTTGAGCAGACCCGACAAGAGCCGCATGGGTTTGCACTGCTTGTGCGGGAAATCCAGCGCATGTCACAGATCAAAGGAATGCCAAACCACCGGTAAGAAGTGTCAAACACTATGAGAATTGGACGGAAAAGGCTTGAAAAGGCCGGCCATCTGTTCACTTTTTGCTGCTAGCCCGTCGGCTGTGTTCCGAAAGGGCCTCGTGGCAGCAAAGCCGTCTTTCGCACATAGGCCTGTTATCAACCCCGAACACAGCGACAACAATGCCTGCACACCATGATTTCGGACTTTTGCACTGGACTGCTTGTCAATGTGCCAACCCCGTGCCGGCATCGCTGATTCCCTACTGTGCGATACGGAATTGTCGCGCTCACAGCGTCATTTCCGGTGCCTGACACGAACCTTGCCTTTGCGCTTACTCGACGGCCGGAGGAATGAAGACTTCGTCCCTTAGAGTGTTGATGGGGCTCGAGGCACCGAACATCGCTTCTTCATTGGCCTGGCTGGCCGCTACAGCGCCGGCCAGTCCTTCATTGAACAGCCGGTTGAGCTCCTCATAATGTGGCGGCACATATCCGTTTGAATATTGGTGCGTTGACGGTGGATGGGTTGCGACGATGATCAAGCGGCCCGAGGCGTCGGTTTTCGGCTCATGACTTGATGGATCAATGCAAAGGGAAACCGGATCAGACGCCTTGAACGGCTCCAGCGCAACACCGCGGGCGACGTCGAAGGTTGGCGTGTCGTCATCGATGGTTGGCCAGTCCTGGTCGAGGCCCCGCGATGAACGTCCGATGTCAATGTCCCGGAACCCGCAATCCGCAATGGCCGGATCTTGCAGTGAGTAGACCCCGACCGTGACGCTCTCGGGTTTGAGAAGCAGCCGGTGGTTGACGTCGGTTCCGGCCTCAAAGTTGGCCACCTCATGCCAAGTCAGGCCTCCCGGAAACGTCGGCGTCTGTGGTTTCGCATCGAGGAATGAATAGGGCGGCTCCCCTTTGTTTATGTCGATTGCCAGCTTGATCTCGGCACGATCCGCCGGCACGTCAAACCCATTGACGTCAAAAAGCCACTGCGCTGGATCGGTATCGCTTCGGCCTGCGCTTTCAAATGTAACGCCCGGCCGATAGCTCGAAATCTCGGGTGCATAATCGAGCAGTCCGGAAAATGTGACGCGCACTTCCCAGCGTCCGATCCTGGCAGCCTCATCATGGCTGACCGCATTGTCGGCCGTCATGACAAGCTTGCGCGGCATAAGCCCATGCTCGCGTAGATCCTGCAAAGCTGACAGTTGCGCTCTGACAGCGTCGCGCGCGGCGATGAGTCTTCGCTTGGCTGCCGCAAGACGCATATAGCTTTGTTGCTGCAGTGCTGCGTCCAGCGTGTTGCGGAAGGCCCGGTGCTGCTCGGTGTCCTTGAGCGTGTCGGTGAGCACCTGCGCCAGATATTTAGAACCGGTTGTCAGCGCCGCGATGCCAACCTTTGCACCCGCCGATCCCAGTTCCGCGCCGGCGAGAGCTCTGGCCGAAAGCTCCGCCATGTCAGCGGCACCATCTGCCATCACCATTTCCAGCAAGTCACCCAAAACAACGCTTTCATGGGCCGAGAGCGTGGAACTGCCGTCAGGTCCCGACGCATCGGACAGCAGATACTCAGCCCACTTTTTCCCGCGATAGGTGCTGCCGGTTTCGCTGAGAAGGACTTTCACACCGCGGGCATCCATTTTCTGGACCGCCCATTTGAAGAGGACGTTGAAAGCTTGATCAGCTTGTTGCGTGCTCCCTTTCGACCCCGCCTTCAACACTGCTTCCAGAAACCCGAGCGTTGCGGGACCGGCAAGCCCGCCCGTCGCCGCCGACGTGACGATGACCGCGGCACTCTCGGCAACAAGCGTGAACACGGCCATGTCGCGATCAAGCCGGATCATCGCCAATTGAGCGTTCCCGGCCCGGTCGGATGAATCTTTCCAATCGGCTGCAATCTGCGCCATCTCGCGGTCGGCAACGTCGATCAGACGATCAAGCTCTTCGAGATCCTGCCGGACGAAGGCCAGCGCGTCGTCCGTCGCTTGGATCAGCCTGGCTGAGGCGGGGTCCGGTTGTCCGTCCCGGTCCTCGGTCATCTCCGCTTCGTACCAGGGCTGACCATCGAGACTGACGCTGACACGTTTCACATAGACCGGTTGATGTCTGAGAAGAGCCGAGAGCAGCGCGCTCGCCGCATTTTCTTCCTGGCCAGCCTGGACGACCACGGTCTCTTGGAGCGGAAGGTGGCCGATATCGTCGAGCATTTCATGATAGGCTTTTTCCAACGCCTGGACATCCTCCAGCGTTGGCGCATCTTCGGCGATTGCGGCCAAGGCAGATTGAAAACCGGTCTGTTTCCGCCTCAATTCCCCGTCAGCCCTTGCGAGTTCTTCCTGTATCTCGCGCAGTCTGGTTTCTGCTTGGCGAAGGGCATCGCGTTTGATGTCCGCCTCGGCGGTAAGCCCCTGGATGAGCGCCTTGTCGGTTCCCGATTGGGCGTCGCGCAGCGCGTACAAGATGTTGAGCAGCCGGGCATTCCGGTCTTCGACCTCGGCATTTGCAAACTCGGCAGCGGACCGAAGATCGGTGATCGCGCTCCTCATCTGGCGGACGTCCTCGTCATGGCCTTGCCGCAGATCGACCTTGGCCTTGTCGGCCAGACGCATTTGTTCCCAGAGTTCCGCCCAGTCGTTCAGATAGTCGATACGGCTGCGTTCGCGTGCCGCTCCGCGCTGGCGGGCACTTGCCAGCGTTTCCTGGTATGTCTGACGGGCCTCTTGGTAGGCGCGCTCTGCCGCTCTTATCTCAAGCGAGGCCTTGCTGTCGGCCTGCGCCACGGGCATGGCCACAAGGCCCGAAATCAACGCGGTTGATACCGCGAAAGCGGGCAAAAAAGTTCGATCTTGGCGCTCTGCCATTTTTGAACGCCCTGGCCGAAGAGGCGCGGTGTCAGCCTGCCAGAATTTCAATCCAGTCCTCATGAACCCACCCTTTTCTTCCGGGATACGGGACCGGTCGGTCCGCCTCGATCGGGCTGCAGCTCATATCGTAGCCGACATCGTAAACGATACCGATCCAGCTGCCGCGTTGCTCAAACAGCCAGACCGGGTCTTCATTGTGCAGTTCGTCAAGCTTGCTGTAGCCCGTTCCCGGCCCTGAACGAACGGCAAGAAAACCGTCTCCGTCAGCCTTCAGTCCCGACACCTTGCCCAAAGCGCAGGTATCAAGATCGTCGCTCGCAATTTCCATCACCGGGACATCCAGGTTCTGGGCGTAAACCGGCGTCAGGCCCGCAAGGGCAAACCCGACGGCCACAATGATACAGCCCAGATTCTCACCAATTGGTCTCATAAGCCCCTCATGGAACAGCGACATCGACCGTCGTGGTCTTGCCGGCATCAACTTCGAACGGATCGGTGTTGTAGGTTTCGCCAGCGCTCAACACACGCAAACGATACTGGCCGGGCTCGAGCGCCAATGTGTTTGTTCCACCCCGATTGTAATAGGCGATCCTTCTGTCGTCAGACATCCGGACATAGTCGATGTTGGAAATGCCTTTGCCGCTTTGGCTGCTTACCGTGTGAGAGAGCAGGCCGGCCTGCAGGTTCAAGATTGGCGATGTGGTCTGGTTGCCCCTGATCGAAAACGGAAAGACCCGTGAGACAGACTGCGTTTTGCGCTGATAGGTGACAATCGCTCTGACGAAATAGTCGCCCGCGCGAAGCGGAAGTTCACGGTTTTGCGCACCCAGGCTGAACACAATGCGATTGGCGCGCGCTTCGGCATCGGCCTGCGAGCCGTAGACTTCATAGTCCACGTTGCCACCGAGCGGATCTCCGCCATCTGCCAGCACGGCCGATGGTTGGAAATAGCCAACACGCATGTCGAACCGGTGGCGTGTCTCCTGACCGGCAAAAATCTCGATCTCGGCGCTTTCCTTCACACGGTCATGGGTTGCCACGACTTTGTACCGGCCGGCGGGCAGCCAAACAGCCGCGTTGGAGCTGGCCTGGCTGGCAAACAACGTATTGGCCGCGACACCGTCCGAAATCGGAAAGAACTCGTATTGGATCGGTTCTGCCGCAATCGTCTCGTCGTCGCTGGCGTATGCAAACATGACGGCCGAGCCACCCTCAAGATTGACAGCCCCGATTTGCTGACCGTCCTGACCGATCACCAACTCGGCCTCTCGGACCAGATTGCTTGACTGATAGCGTGCGCTGACGCGATAGGTGCCCGGAGCGATCTGCGGACCGTCGGGATAAAGCAGACCCAGCCCGTCATAGAGCGTCGAACTCTCAGCGTCCTGGATCGTCCAGTGAACCTTGGGGGGATCGATCTTTTCGCACGTGTCGCAAAACTTCGCGTAAAGGCGCAGGGAGGGTTCCGGCTCCGCCGGCGGCGGAGTGGCGGGAACCGCTGCCGCGGCGAGCGTCTCGTCGAGCGCAGACTTCAGTTCGTCGGCGTTTCCGGCTGCGAAAAAGCGCCCGCCGGACCTGTCGGCAATGCATTGCAGGGCTTTGGACTCTTCTTCGCTGACATCGAACCCGATCACATGGACATCAAATCCCGGGTTCAGAACGTTAAAGGAAAATGCCGCTGCGCAAGGGTCGGCATCACAGGTTTCGAGGCCATCGCTGACCAGCACGATCGATGACTTTCCGCTCCCTGAATCAATTGCCAGCGCGCCGTTGATCAGGCTTTGCGTGATCGGCGTCTTGCCGCGCGGCGTTATGGACTGGATCTCATCGATCAGCACGTCACGGTCAACGGCTCCGGGACGGGCAACAAGCTCGATATCCCGGCAATCATCCTTGCGGCGATGTCCATAGACCATCAGGCCGACCGGGACTGCTTCATCCCAGTCGGTGATAAGATCGGACATGACCTCTTTGGCGATCGTGATCTTTGCGGTGCCGTCAATTTGGCCCCACATGGAATTCGACCCGTCCAACACGAAAAGAACGCGCCCGTCGACATTGTTTTGTGCCAGTGAAAAGGAGGTCCCAAACAGAAGGATCATTGCGGCTGCGGCGCAGCTTTTAAGAAACAATTTTGTCGGCAATCGAAACTCCGGAATTTGTCCGGTATGATCCTATTGCCCTTCGCCCAGTCGGGCGTCAGGCAAAACCGGATATGCCCATACCGGCATCGACCCTAAGGAAGCGTCATGGGCTGCGCAAGCGCCTGAACGCTGACCTATTAACCCGTGGAATTTCGAGTTGCTCGCAAGGATCAGCGCCCCGGGGACCGATCGCCACAAAAACCGCCACCATGCGACAAAGAGCGTTCGGCCCAAAGCCGAGACTGCATCCACAATCGCGCAATGGACATCGGCTTTTGGCGGCATTGCGGACATAACCAAATTTGCGCAATGCGGGACTTCTGCTGTTGCAGCGTTCGCCGCCACAGCATTAATTTGCGGATCCAGTGTAACCTTTGCGGCGGCGCATCTTAGTTCGACAGTTCCTCGCAGGGGATCGAACCTCAGGCTCCTGAACCACAAGCCGTCCGCGGGCCTTTGCTACCCCATACGAACTGAGCATTGCGGCTCGACCCTGACCATTGCTGGGCCGAAATCCCACACCGGGTTATGATTGGCGATCGGACATATCGGTCGTCAATGTGATCCAAGCCAATCATCGCTATGCGCAGATGTCAGGTCTTACGTCGGAGACTAACCAGACATTTCGATCTGGACCTTCACATCTTCAGCGCGACCCTCGGCGGCGCGTTCGAAGGCGGCGATGCTGTCGGCAAAAGCAAATGTTGCAGAGATCAGCGGCTTGACGTCGATTTTGCCACTCGCAAGGAGATTCACGGCGCGGTCGTAGACATTCGCGTAGCGGAATACCGTGCGCACTGTGACCTCACGCACTTGCAGCGCGACGATGTCGATCGCCACCGGGTCAATAGGCATGCCTATTGCGACGAGGGTGCCGCCTGGACGGAGGTAATTGGCAATGTCCCGAAAGGCCGCCGGGGCGCCGGAGCATTCGAATAGCAAATCCGCGCCCCAGCCTCCGGTCGCTCTGCCCACCTGATCAATGGCGGGGCCATTGCGCGCATAAAGCGGAGTGATGTCGCGGAATTGTGCGGCGAGGTCCAGTTTTGCCTCTTGGGGGTCGAACAAGAGTACTTCGGAGCAACCTGCGGCCAAGGCGGTCAGCGCTTGCAACAATCCGATTGGCCCCGCGCCCAGCACAACGGCGATGTCACCGGGGCTGACCTGTGCCTTTTGCGTGGCTTGCAGACAAACCGCCAGCGGTTCAACCATTGCCCCTTCCGCCGCGCTGACGTTGTCCGGCAATTTGAAACAAAGCGATGCGGGATGCACAACCTCTGGCGTCAGGCAGCCGTGATCCGGCGGTGTGGCCCAAAAGGTCAAGCCCGGGTCAAGGTTATAGAGACCGATGCGACTGGCCCGAGATGCCCAATCCGGCACGCCCGGTTCGATGCAGACCCGGTCACCGACCTTGAGGCCTGTCACCTCTGATCCGGTCTCAATCACGATACCGGCTGCTTCATGGCCCAGCACCATCGGCTCTTTGACAATGAAGGGGCCGATCCGCCCGTGCTGGTAATAATGCACGTCGCTGCCGCAGACACCGACCACTTCGGTCCTTATCTTCACGTCGTGGGGGCCGACCTGTGTTGGCAAGTCGATATCACGCAAAGACAGCTCCAATGCGGGTTCGAGAACAAGGGCTTGAGCCATTTCGGGACCTTTCAGGTGTCAGAGGCAGGTATACCCGCCATCCACGTTCAAGACGGCCCCGGTGATCAGGCTCGCCGCATCGGACGCCAGAAATTGCACGGCGGAGGCGACCTCATCTGGCTGACCCAGCCGGGCCATAGGGGTCAGCGATTTCCAATGATCAATGAGCGCCTCACCATCTTCGACGTTATCCAGCAGTGGCGTGGCGATATAGGTCGGTGCGACGGCGTTCACACGCACGCCCTTTGGAGCCCATTCCACGGCCATGGAGCGCGTCAGGTGATGTACGGCCGCCTTGGAGGCGTTGTAGTGGCACTGCGGCTGCGGGGTGTTGACGATCTGGGCCGACATGGAGCCGATGTTGACGATAGCCCCGCCACCCTTGGCGAACATCGCCGGTGCAAAGGCTCGGCAGGTGCGGAACACACCGGTGAGGTTCACGTCGATCACGAATTGCCAGTCCTCGTCCGACATGTCTTCTGCCGCCGCAGAGGTCACAACACCTGCATTGCACACCAGAATATCCACCGGATTGGCCGTGGCAGCAGCGTTCAGCTGTTCGGTTGAAGTGACGTTGAGCGCCATGCCCCGCGCCGCATAACCTTGGGAGGCCAGCATTTGCGCGGCGGCCTCTGCGCCATCAGCATTCAGGTCAGAGATGATCACCTGCGCGCCTGTGGCGGCAAGCGCTTCGGCACAGGCAAACCCGATGCCCTGTCCCGCGCCGGTGACCAAGGCTGTCTTGCCCGAAAGCGAGAGTTTTCCAGCATAATCCATATCAGGCTCCGACCACCGGGCAGCGCAGAGCCTCGCCGCGCAACGCGCGTCCGGCCTCTTCTGCTGCCAATTGTTGAAGGCGTCGCACGGATGCATCCGAGTAGAAAGCGGCATGAGGCGACAGGAATAGGTTGGGTGTACTGCGCAAGGGGGAAGCTTGGGGCAGCGGTTCGGTCTCAAACACGTCGAGCCCGGCAGCGGCGATGTGCCCCTCGGTTAATGCAGTGGCAAGGGCGTTTTCGTCGATCAGCCCCCCACGAGAAGCGTTGATCACGATGGCTTGGGGAGGCAGGGCCCCAAGTTCGGCGGCACCGATCATGTGGCGTGTGTCGTCGGTCAGGGGCGCATGCAGCGACAGAATGTGAGCGGATGCGATAACCTCGTCCAACAGCACCAGTTTCACCCCTGCCTCAGAAGCGACAGCGGGGTCCACAAAGGGGTCATGGGCGACAATAGAGCAGCCAAAGGCCTGCATCCGCCGCGCAAACCCTTGTGCGATACGGCCAAACCCCACCAGGCCAACTGTGGTGTCGGACAGGGACCGCAACCCCTCCACAATGTCGGTGATCTTCCATTCCCCCTGTCGGATGGCCGCGTCAAAGCGGTGTACCTTGCGGGCCAGAAACACCGCCATGGCGGCGGCATGATCCGCGACTTCCTCCACACCATAGTCCGGGACGTTGCAGACGCGCACACCCAGGTCGCGCGCCGCCTCAAGGTCCACGTTGTCTACGCCCACTCCGTAGCGGATCACGACGGCGTCAGTGGCCATGCCCGACATCACCTGTCGGGTCATGGGCGCGAAATTGTTGAAGATGATGTCGGCCCGGGCCACAGCCTTGGCCGTTTCATCTTCGGCGCTCAGTTGCAGGGCCTTGAATTCCGCACCTTCCTGAGCCGCGACGGCCGCTTCGGCCTCGGTCTGGCCAAAGGCCTGATCAGTAACAACAACGCGCTTCACAGCGGCATCCCCCGACGCGCGAGGTTCGCCATCAGTGCACGGGCGCCAAACGTCCAAGGGGCGGCCTTGTCCGAGCGGGTGACCGTGTTGCGCAGGGTGCCGAAGCGCGGGGTGGAGATTTCGACCACGTCGCCGGATTTATGCGTAAAGCCGCTGCCCTTTTCACCGCGATCCTGCGTGGGCGCGAACATGGTACCGGTAAACAGCATGAACCCGTCAGGGTACTGGTGGTTGGGGCCGAAGGCATGGGTGACCAGCTCCTCCGGCGTGCGAGAGATCTCGGACATGTTCGAGGTGCCCGACATTTCGAACCCATCCTCGCCGGTCACTTTCATGGTCAGGCTGGCAGTACTCACCTCTTCGATACCAAATTCTTCATCGAACAGGCGAATGAAGGGGCCAATCGCGCAAGAGGCGTTGTTATCCTTGGCCTTACCTAGCAGCAGGGCAGATCGGCCCTCCACGTCCCGCAGATTCACATCATTGCCCAATGTCGCGCCTTTGATGGCGCCGCTGCTGTTGACCGCCAGTACGATTTCGGGTTCGGGGTTATTCCAATCAGAGACCGGATTCACACCAACTTCCGCCAAATGCCCCACTGCGGACATGGGTTGCGATTTGGTAAACACCTCCGCATCGGGTCCGATGCCAACCTCGAGGTATTGGGACCAAAGGCCTTCACCCTCAAGTGCCGCCTTGACGGCACGCGCCTCTTCCGAGCCTGCCTTGATCGCCGAAAGTGAACCGCCAATCAGATCACCGATGCGCTGGCGGATGGTGTCGGCCTTGGCCGGGTCGCCCAGGGTGCGCTCGTCAATCACCCGTTCGATCATGGATTGGGCAAAGGTCACGCCGCAAGCCTTGATCGCCTGGAGATCATTGGGCGCAAGCAGGCAGTTTTCAGACCCTTCGGGGCGCATACGGGCCGCGTCGTGAAGGAAATCCTCAACCGGTCCCAGATCATCACCACTGGTGGTGTCGAACTCCGCCGCGGTCATGCTGTTCAGCAAGTCGGTCATCGTGGGATAGGTCGCCGTGACATCCACCAGTCGGCCCGCGCGTAGGCAGACAACCGACGGTCCCGCAATGTCGGCGCGCCAGACGCGGCCCACGAGCTTGGCAATTTCAGAATCGGTGGGGAGCATGAAGCAGGTCTCTTTCATTGGTGGGAAACGAATAGTAGTAAAACTATATTCCCGCATTGCTGCCTGTCAAACGCTTGTTACGCCGGGCCGCACATTCGGCAAGGTGAACGGCAAAGGAATCGGGAAAATAACAATTAAAAACAGTAGTTTACATCCATAGCCACGTTTTCGATATGCGTACTAGGCCCATCCCGAGGCTTGGCTATTGCATGAATGTAGTTTCGCTATATAGTGAGCAGAAACACAACGGGCGAGTGCCAGCGAAAGGTTCGAAATGCTTGATGATCTGGATGGAAGGTTGCTGATCGACGGCCAGCTGTGCCCGGCCGAAGCGCCCGATATTCCGGTCTGCGATCCGGCGACGGGCGAGCAGATCGGGGTTATTGGCCATGCCACCAGTCAGGAGATTGAGGCGGCGCTTGCCTCTGCCCGACGCGCATTTCGCCCCTGGGCCGCGCTGGCTCCAAAGGCGCGGGCAGAACATCTGCACCGGCTGGGCAACGTGATCGCGGCGGATGCTGACGCGATGGCGCGGGTCATGACGCAGGAGCAGGGCAAACCGGTCAACGAGGCGCGGGGCGAGATCATGAAGCTGGCCGAAACCTGCCATTTCTATGCAGAAGAGGCCACGCGGGTGCATGGCGAGACGATCCCCAATGACACCACCGATTTCGACTCCACCGTGATCCGCGAACCGATTGGCGTGGTGGCGGCCATCACGCCTTGGAATTATCCGGCTGAGCTGGTGGGCTGGAAGCTCTGCGGTGCGCTGGCGGCGGGCTGCACCATCGTGATCAAGCCGGCAGAGATCACCCCGTTCACCGCCCTCGCCATCGGGCGGAAATGCATTGAAGCGGGGATACCACAAGGCGTGGTGAACATCGTGACCGGCCCCGGCTCGGTCGTGGGCCAGGCACTGGTAGAGCACACGGGCATCGACAAGATCGCCTTTACCGGCTCATCCAAGGTCGGGCTGCACATTCAGCGCTCGGCGACCTCCGTGAAACGGATGACGCTGGAGCTTGGCGGTAACTGTCCGATGATCGTCACCAAATCCGCCGATCTGGCGGCGGCTGTCCAAGGCGCGGCGCGCCGATCCTTCCGCAACTGCGGGCAGATTTGCATCGCGGTGAACCGGATTTACGTGGCCCGCACCCTCTATGAGGACTTTCTGACGGCACTTGGCGCTACGGCCGATGGCCTGACCGTCGCCAACGGGTTGGAGAACCCTAAGGCCGATCTGGGCGCAATGGCATCGGCAGAACCGTTGAACAAGACCAAGGAACATCTGGCCGATGCGCTTGAGCACGGCGCGCGGCTGCTCGCGGGCGGGCATGCGCCGGAGGGCTTCGAGAAGGGGTACTTCTTCCGCCCCACGGTGGTGGCCGATTGCACGCATGAGATGCAGATCATGACCGAAGAGACCTTTGGCCCCATCGTTGGCGTCGCCCCCTTCGATACATTGGACGAGGCTATCGCAAAGGCCAATGACACAACTTACGGGCTGGCGTCATATGTCTTCGCCAAGGACGCGGACGAAATCCGATATCTTTCGCGGGCGCTCGACTATGGAAATGTCGCGGTCAATAATGTGGATGCGGGCATCATCAACGCGCCCTATGGCGGACGCAAGCAGTCCGGCGTGGGTTATGAGCATGGGCGCGAGGGGATGCTGGAATACATGAACTTCAAGCACATTCGCACCCGGTTCGAAGTGCCGGAGGGCGCCTGAGCATGGCCTACCTCGGGATCGATATCGGCACGTCGGGTTGCAAGGTGCTGGCCTTGTCGGAAACTGGCGCGGTTTTGGCCAGCCATACCGCCACCTACGGCCTCGACCAGCCGAACCCTGGCTGGACACAACAGGACCCGGCAATCTGGGTCGAAGGCACCCGCTCGGCCCTGACCGAAGTACTGAAGGTTACGTCGGCATCGGAAATCACCTGCATTGGGCTGTCGGGCCAGATGCATGGCTTCACCCCCGTGGACCGCGATGGCAAGGTCATCCGCCCTGCCATCCTGTGGAACGACCAGCGCAACCCGGATGAGGCAGCGGAGATCGAATACCTCGCCGGTGGCGCCCAAAGCCTGTTAAGCCAGACAAACAACCGAATGCTGGTGGGCTATACCGGCGGCAAGATCCTGTGGATGCGCCGCCATGAGCGGGAGTTGTTCGACCGGGTATACAAGGCCCTGAACCCAAAGGACTATCTGCGCCTCGTCCTGACGGGGGAGTTTGCAACAGAGGTTTCTGACGCCTCGGGCACGGGGCTTTTTGACGTGCGCGCGCGCGATTGGTCGCAAAGCCTGCTGCCCAAACTGCCCTTCAGCGCTGACATCTTGCCAGATTGCCATGAATCGGAGGTTGTCACCGGGCAGGTGTCCAAATCAGCGGCTGAGATGTTCGGGCTGACCGAAGGGACGCCCGTAATCGGCGGCGGCGGTGACGCAGTGATCCAGACGCTGGGATCTGGTGTGGCGCAGCCCGGTGTGCTGCAAACCACCATCGGCACCGCGGGCATCGCGGCGGCGGCGCTTGAGACGCCAGAGATGAACCCCGAAGGGCGCTTGCAGGTTTTTTGCAACGTTGCCCCAGACCTATGGCATTGCATGGGCGTGTCGCTGAATGCAGGTGGCGCGCTGAACTGGTTGCGGGCAACACAGGGCGGTCGGGACGACTTTGAAGCGATGGTTGCAGCCGCCAGCGAGGTGCCTCCGGGTGCAGATGGTCTGCTGTTCCTGCCCTATCTCAATGGCGAACGCTGCCCCCATCCCGATCCTAAGGCGCGGGGTGCTTTCATTGGACTGACAGCCCGACACCATGGCGCGCATATGACCCGCGCACTGATGGAGGGGGTAAGTTTTGCCATCTATGACATGTACCGCCTGATGCGCCACATGGGGCTGAAGACGGAGCTGATCAAAGCTTCTGGAGGTGGCGTAAAGTCCCAGCTTTGGCGGCAGATGCAGGCCGATCTTTTTGATTGCCCCATTGTGACCACCGAAGGCGCCGCCGAGGGTGGAGCATTTGGTGCGGCTCTTCTGGCGGGGGTGACGGATGGCGGATGGGCCGACATCAACGAGGCCGTGGGCTGTTGTCATGAGTTGACGCGGGACGCTCCGGATCGCGCGAACGGCGACATTTATCGGAAGTCGCATGGTGTCTATGAGTCGCTCTATGAAACGCTCAAGCCTAGCCTCCATGCGCTTGCCGAGTTGGAGGCGGGCCAGTGACTTCTGTTAAGGCGGTGATCTTTGACTTGGATGGCACGCTGATCGACAGTGCACCTGATATTGCGGCGGCAGTGAACCGGTATTTGTTCGAAAACGGCTGGCCGGAGCAGGACGTGGACTTCATCGAGCGGTTCATCGGGTATGGCCCACGCAAATTGCTTGTTGATGTGTTTGAGGTGATTGGCCATCCAAAGGATGACGCGGCTGTCAAGGCCGCACATGAGGCCTACCTGTCAAACTACCGCGATGCCCCGGCAGAGCGGACACGGTTTTACCCCCATGTAAGGGAAGATCTGGAGGCCTTGCGCGCCGCGGGCCTGCGCCTCGGCATTTGCACCAACAAGCCGCATGAGCTGACCGGTAAGGTCTTGGACGCCGTAGGTATTGCTCCTTTGTTCGAAGTAGCAATCGGAGCGGACGCGGTTCCGGCCTGCAAACCGGATCCGGGTCATTTGGTGGCAGTGGCCAAGGCAATGGGTCTGGAAACCCATGAATTTGCCTATGTGGGTGATACGGTTGTGGATCAGAATACCGCTCAGGCTGCCGGGGCCGCGTTCTTTTGTGTGCCGTGGGGTGGCGGGTCGGGGTTGGAAGTCAACGCTTCACAGCGGCTGACCCGTCTGGCAGACATCTCCGACCGCTTGAACGTTCCCGAAAAGGCCCTTTGATGTCGTCGAGCTTGCTGAAATCCATCCTGACCAAGCGCTCCGACATGGGCGCGGCGGAACAGCGTGTTGCTGATTATGTCAGCACTCATCCCGAGCAGGTCATGCAGATGAGCATGGCAGAGCTTTCGGGCAACGCCTCGGTGTCAGACCCGACAATCATGCGGTTCTGCAGGCGTCTGGGGTATGAGGGGTATCAGGATTTCAAGCTGAACTTGGCACAGACCTTGGTGCCCTCGGCCCCATTCGAATACGAACAGATCACGGCTAGGGATTCCATTGAAAACGTCGTTCGCAAGACCTGCCGCAATTCACTGAATGCCATTCAGCGTGCTCAGGACGATCTGGTACCCTCTCAGATCGCAGCTGCGGGGACGGCGCTGGCCAAGGCATCGTGGATTGGCATCTATGCCACAGGCATCTCCGATATCACCAGCTTTGATGCAGAGCACAAGTTTCAACGGCTCGGGCTGCGCTGCGCGGCACTGATCGGGCGCAAGAAGCAGTGGATGCACGCCGAACAGGCGCGGCCCGGAGAAGTCGCGCTGATCTTTTCCCAGTCGGGCGCAACCAAACAAATGGTCGAGGTCGCCATCGCCGTGAAAGCTGGAGGCGGAAAAGTCATCGCAGTGACCGCTGCTGACAGCCCGCTGGCCAGGCAAGCCGACAGTCTTGTTGCCGTCAGGCCGTATGACCAAACCGAAGTCATGACGCCGCTGGCGTCGCGGCTGAACCACCACCTTGTCGTCAACATGCTGGTGACGGCAATTGCCGTTTCAAAAGGGTCGGAGTTCCCCGACCAACTGCCTGCTTTGGACTCGTGGCAGACCGAAAAGATCTAGGCAGACCGAAAAGCCGGACATAACCGCCGCAGGCAATCCAACCTGCGAACGGCGGAGCCATGCGAAAAGGAGCGAATGATGAGCGCACAGGACGAAGCTAAGAAAGTGGCGGGCCGGAAGGTGATCGAGGAATTCATTTCGGACGGGATGAAGATCGGACTGGGGTCAGGGACCACCTCGCATTTCTTTGTGCGGGAACTGGGTAAACACGTGGCAAATGGGCTGACCCTGACGTGCACCACCACTTCGCGGTCCACCAATGACGTTGCGCGCGAAGTTGGCATCGAATTGACCGATCCCAATGAGATTGGCGAGCTGGACCTGACCATCGACGGCCCGGACGAAATTGACCGCGACTTCAACATGATAAAGGGGGGCGGGGCCTGCCTTTTGTGGGAAAAAATTATTGCTCATGCGTCAAAGCGCATGATCACGATCTGTGACGAAAGCAAGATCGTAGATAAATTGGGCGCCTTTCCCCTGCCGGTCGAGGTGGTGCAGTTCGCCTGGAAGCAGACCGACCGCATGGTGCAGGACGCCTTGCGCGCCCATGGAGTAGGGAATGTCAGCACGAAACGACGCATGAACGATGGCATGCCGGTTGTCACCGACAGCGGCAATTTCATTCTCGATTGCGCCTGCGAGACTGTGCCGACCCCTGCTGTTCTGGAGCAGGCGCTCAACATGATCCCCGGTGTTGTCGAAAACGGGCTCTTTACGCGCGAGTCATCTGGCATGGTCGTCGGGTGTTTTGACGGCTCTGCCTACGTGAAACTACGTCAGTAGGCCAATGCGTAGTGAAACTATCTAGTTTCACGCGCTCCGACGCCGAATTTTGCACCTTTTTAGGGAAATTTGATCGAAACAGTTGACGAAAATCGAGGCATGTGTAGTAATACTAGCATAAATTAGGAGGACCTGAAATGTCGCATGAATTGAAAATGAACCGGCGCTCCGTGCTCAAGGCCGGTGCCGCTGCTGGTGCAGCAAGCATGCTCGGCAGGGCAGCCTGGGCGCAGGATCGGGTGTTTGTACCCTATTCCAACAAGAGCCTCGACTATTACTTCTTCGTCATCCAGGAAGAGGCCGTCAAACGCGCTGTTGAAGGTAACAACTGGGAGTTCCAGGCCACCAACGCGAACTTCGACAACACCCGCCAGCTGGAGCACTGGAACTCGCTGATGCTGCGCAATCCCTCGGCTATCGTATGTGACCCGATTGACAGTCAGGCGATTAATTCCGCGATCAAACGTTACAACCAGCGCAACATCCCTGTGGGGATCATCGACACGCCCGCCGCTCCCGGCTCGGACGTCGCGATCACCGTGTCCTTTGACAACTACATCGGTGGTCAAGCGGCAGCGCAGGAGATCATCAAACGGCTGGAGGCCAAGTATGGCGAGCCGCGCGGTACGGTGCTGAACTGCTTCGGCGCGTTGCAATCCGTGGCCTGGCGTCTGCGCAAAGAGGGGATGGACGCGGAGTTCGCCAAGTATCCGAACATCAACTACCTTGCCCGGCCGACCGAGGGTGCGCTGGATCAGATGCTGTCGGTCACGCTGTCCACCCTATCGGAATTCCCCGATCTGGACGCCGT
This sequence comes from Phyllobacteriaceae bacterium, assembly GCA_024742765.1. Classification (GTDB taxonomy): domain Bacteria; phylum Pseudomonadota; class Alphaproteobacteria; order Rhizobiales; family Rhizobiaceae; genus Roseitalea. Next base: position 45,800 of record JANSXT010000003.1, read on the forward strand.
TCACGCGCCTTCGGACAGTCCGTCGCGTGGTATCGTTACAGCGCTCAAGCAGAAGGATCGTTGGAAAAAGATTGGTGAAGAAGGCCATGTGATCTTCGTCAACATCGACGGCGAGCCTGTCGCGTTGAACTGGATCAAGGAAGGCTACATGGATGCCTGCGTCAGTCAGGACCCGATCGCCTACGGTGAAGTGGCTGTCGAGATGCTGCAGAAACACGCGATGCAGGGCGAGGCCGTGCCGCTGGGAACCTACGAGAACAGCAAGTACTTCTGGGAAAAGGCCGAGATTGTCGCGGGCGACAATGGTCCGACCATGATCATCCCACCCTTCACGATCACGCCTGACAACGCCGATGACGAGCGGCATTGGGGTTATGTCTCGGAAACGGAGTGGGGCATTCCCTACACGTGATCTCCCCGTCGGCCAGTTAAACTAGTACCGGCACCGGCCCTCCGTCTTGGCGGGGGGCTTCTTTGGCAGAAGCGGAGGATGGCCATGGCTCTTGCACTCGAAAGACAGCCCCAAACGGAGGGTGACATCCTGCGGATGGACCGTGTCGGCAAGATGTACGGCAATTTCTCGGCGCTTTCGGACGTGTCCTTTTCGGTCCGACGCGGGGCCATACACGGGCTCTTGGGCGAAAACGGTGCGGGCAAGAGTACGCTTGTGGGTATCATTTCCGGCCAGAAGGAAGCAACATCGGGGCATATCTATCTCGATGGTAAAGTGATCAATGCCGCAGACGTCCGTGAGATGGAGGAAAAGGGCGTTTTCCTCGTCACGCAGGAGCCGATGATCATCGACCATATCTCGGCCGCCGAAAATCTGATGCTTGGCATCTGGCCGAATTCTCGCGGTTTCGTGCGCTGGCGGCAACTGAAAGCCGACGCCGCGCGGATTCTGGCGGATACCGATATTGATCCCGCGGCGCTCGCCGGACAACTGGATGCCGTGGCCCGGCGCAAGCTGAACATCTTGCGGGCTATGTTTTCCGGTGGAAAGCTGATCATTCTGGATGAGCCCACGGCGTCCCTTACGGTCGAAGACCGCAAGCAGCTTTTTGATTTCATGCGGCGGCTCAAGGCCGATGGCGTGACCTTCATCTTTATCTCTCACTACAACGACGAAATCCTCGACATCTGCGACTCCGTCACCGTGCTGCGCGATGGCACGCTGGCGGGCGGTTCGGATGATGTCGCTTCGATGACCTCTGACCAGTTGAGCGAGCTGGTGCTGGGCCGAGGCCTGGAGCTATTTCAGCGTCAGCGGCAAAGCTTTGAAGGGACCGCCCCGGCGATCACCCTGAAGGACGTCCAATCCCAGAGCGCGAACGTGCAATCGCTGGAGATTTACCCTGGCGAGATCCTGGGCTTCACTGGACTACCGGGAGCTGGGGCCAAGGAATTGGCGCGCTGCCTTTTCGGATTGATCCCTTCCACGGGCCAGATCACCATTGCAGGCAACACGCGCGCCATACCGGTCGACCCCAAGGCCGCCTTTGCCCAAGGGATCGGCTTTCTGTCCGATGACCGACGCAAGGATGGCGCGGTGGCCCAGATGTCGATTGGCCAGAACATTTCGCTGTCCTCGCTCGCCACCGTGTCGAGCAACGGGTTTATCAGCCGAAACGCCGAAACGGCGCTGTCGGATCGTTACTTTGACGCCATGGCGATCAAGGCGGCTGGGCCAGAAGCACTTGTCGACACGCTTAGCGGTGGCAACCAGCAAAAGGTCTGCCTGGGCCGCGTGATGGCCACCAATCCGCGTCTGTTGATCCTGGATGAGCCGACGCGCGGGATTGATGTGGGCGTCAAACAGGACGTCCTGCGGATCATTGACGATCTGACGCGCGAGGGCGTCTGCGTGATCATAGTTTCAACCGATACCGATGAACTGGTGCGCGCAGCGGACCGGATATGCGTCTTTGCCGGAGGCTGGGTTTCTACCGTCCTGCAAGGGGACGAGATCCAGACGGACCGGCTGCGCCAGATCATGGGAACTGGATAACAATGCCAGGGGAGGACAAGATGACTGATGCAACCACCGGGGCGATCCCCGTACCATCCTCACCCGTCCGCAAGGGCACGAAGGACAACACGCTGCTGAAATGGACCTTGCAGAATGTCGTCTGGATCTGGCTGGTAGCCCTTGTGGTGCTGTTTGGCCTGTTCAACGAATTTTTCTTCACCATCTACAACATGCAGAACATCATGGTGCAGGCCACCGTGCTGGGCATGCTGGGGCTGGCAATGTGCTTGCCGTTGCTGGTGGCAGAGATTGATCTGTCGATCCCGGCCAACATGGGCTTTTCCTCTGCCGTGGGGGCCATTGCCATGGCACAATTGGGTCTGCCATGGTGGATCGGCGGACTGGTCGGTGTGGGTGTCGCCACCTCCATCGGGTTCTTTAACGGGCTCTGCATCACGCGGCTCAAGATGGTATCGCTGATCCAAACCCTATCGATGATGATCATCCTGCAAGGCGCTTTGCTTGCCATGACACGCGGCAAGACGCTGACGGAACTGGGCGACGGTTATGTCTGGATCGGGCAAGCCACTGTGCTAGGCGGCTGGCCGATCATGCCGTTGGTGTTCGTCGCCTCGATCATCGGGCTCGGCATCCTGCTGACGCGCACAGTCTTCGGGCGATCGGTCTACGCGGTGGGCGGCAATCCGACCGCATCGAATTCGGCAGGCATCCGCGTGGATGCGGTCAAAATCAAGACCTACACGCTTTCGGGCTTTCTGGCAGGTGTCGCCGGGTTCCTGCTTGCGTCTTGGCAGATGGCCATCACATCGAACCAGGGCGAGAGCTTCCTGCTTTATGCCATCGCGGCGCCGATCATTGGCGGCGTGTCGGTTTTTGGCGGACGTGGCAATGTGATCGGCGTGCTGGGCGGTGTGCTGCTGCTGACGGTCATTCAGGTGGGTCTGGCCATTATTTCCGTACCGTCCTTTTACGTGGGCATGATCGGAGGTTTCATGATCTTCATCGCGGTCGCGATCGACGCCTTCCGGGTTCGGATGTTCGGCTGATGCTCGCCACATACGAAAAACAAGGACAGCACTATGCACGCAAAAAGCCTGATTGCAGGAGAGTGGAAAGCAGGCGAGTGCAGTTTCCAGTCCACCCGGGCAGATGGGGAGCCGCAAGACTTCTCAATGGGCACGCCCGCATTGGTGGCCGAAGCCTGTGCAGCGGCGGAGGAGGCCTTTTGGTCCTATGGCTATTCCACTCGCGCGGATCGTGCGGCGTTTCTCGAGGCCTGCGCCGATGAGATCGAGGCGCGGGGCGAGCTGCTTACCGAGATTGGCAGTGCCGAGACTGGCCTGCCCACGACGCGGCTGGAAGGCGAGCGGGGGCGCACTACGGGTCAGCTAAAGCTTTTTGCCGAGCATATCCGCAAGGGCGATTACCTTGATCTGCGTCACGATCCGGCTTTGCCGGATCGCGCGCCGCTACCGCGCCCTGATCTCAAGATGATCCAGCGTCCCATCGGCCCGGTGGCCGTCTTCGGCGCATCAAACTTTCCGCTCGCTTTTTCCACGGCGGGCGGCGACACGGCAGCAGCGCTCGCCGCGGGGTGTCCGGTGGTTGTCAAAGGACATCCTGCACACCCCGGCACGGGTGAAATCGTGGCTGAAGCCATAAACGCGGCGCGCGAGGCGCACGACCTGCATCTGGGCGTCTTCAGCTTTGTCCATGATGGTGGCAATGCCGTGGGCAGCGCGCTTGTGCAGGATCCGCATATCAAGGCCGTGGGTTTTACCGGGTCATTGCGCGGCGGCCGCGCACTCTTTGACCTTTGCGCGGCCCGCCCCGAACCGATCCCCTTTTTCGGAGAGCTTGGTTCTGTGAACCCGATGTTCATCCTGCCGCAGGCGCTGGCCGCGCGGGGCGCGGAGATCGGCCAAGGCTGGGCCGGGTCGCTCACCATGGGAGCTGGGCAGTTCTGTACCAATCCGGGGCTTGTGATCCTGCCTGGAGGAGAGAGGGCCGAGGTCTTCATCGACGCCGCCGCAACGGCGCTGGCAGAGGTGCCGGATCAGCCCATGCTTACCGATGGTATCGCGCAGGCCTTCCGCAAAGGTCGTGATCGCATCGGCAGCGCAGCAACAGTCGAAACGGTGATTTCAGGAACTGCCGGTGACCGCGGCGCGGCGCCTGCTCTCTTCCGGGTCTCTGCCAAGGACTTTGCCGCCAATCCGGCGCTTGCCCACGAGGTTTTCGGGCCGGCGGGCCTGGTGGTCACCGCTGAAAGTGTGACTGATTTCCAGATGTTGGCGAAATCGCTGGAAGGGCAATTGACGGCGACCATCCACATGGACGACGCAGATACCGCCGCTGCCCAGGCCTTGTTACCCATTCTGGAGCGCAAAGCGGGTCGGGTTTTGTTCAACGGGTTCCCAACCGGCGTCGAGGTGGCGGACAGCATGGTGCACGGGGGACCCTACCCGGCATCAACAAACTTTGGGGCAACAAGCGTCGGTACGTTATCCATCAGACGCTTCCTCAGGCCGGTCTGCTATCAGAGCATGCCGGACGAGCTGTTTGATGCAGAATGAGTTGGCGACAAAGGAACCCGGGGCAAATCCACCAGGCTTAGATGCCATAGACCGCTCAATCGGCAGATATCATCGGGGTGGCTGACGGGGGAAAAGCAAAGCGCCGATACAGAAGGTAGATGGTCAAATAAAACAGCGGGCTGGCCATTTCCCGCGACATGTTGGTTCGATTGCATATCTCGCTTCAGTCTGAGGAATTGGCTACTTTCTCGCGGCGATGCCGCATCAAATGACGCCTGTCCGTCGTCAGATGATTTGGGACATGGTGGCGAGATCGATATCGGAGGATCTGGCTCCTTGATGGTTGAGTTTATGCCGCGTTCTGCTGGTGCAGAAAGCGGCGTTTTTCGATCGTCTTTTGTTTGATCTCCCTTCTTCGTTTCAAGATGGTTTCGGCCCGGCCGAAGTAGACGTCGGCGGGCGTCAGGTTGCCAAGGCTCTCGTGGTACCGGTGGTTGTCGTAGTGGTCGATGAAGCCTCCGATGGCGTGTTCGAGAGCGCCTGGCAGATAGTAGTTCTCGAGCAGGATGCGGTTCTTGAGCGTCTGGTGCCAGCGCTCGATCTTGCCTTGCGTTTGAGGGTGATTGGGCGCCCCGCGGACGTGATCCATGCCGCGGTCTTCCAGCCAGTCGGCCAGATCGCCGGAGATGTAACTGCTGCCATTGTCGGAGAGCAAGCGAGGTTTGTGGGCGACCATGGCGGTGTCGCAGCCTGAAGCCACCAGAGCGTCTTCGAGGGTAGCTGTGACATCGTTTGCCCTCACCGTCATGCAGAGCCGCCACGCGATGACATACCGGCTGTAGTCATCAAGGATGGTTGAGAGGTAGAACCACCCCCATCCGTTCGCCATTGGGCTCGAACCAATGGCAGACAAGGTCTCGCCCTTGACGGTGATGTAGGCCGGGATCAGGTCCTGGGCCTTCAAAAGCCTGTAAACACTGGCTTCGGAGACGAAGTAACGCTCGGTGTCGGTGAACCGCACGGCCAACTCCCGGGGCGACAGCTCGGGCTCATCCAGGGCCAGGTCGACGATCTGCCGTCGCACAGCATCAGGGATGCGGTTCCAAACCCGGCTGGATCGAGATAACCGATCCACCAACCCGGCCTCGCCGAGCGACAGGTAACGATCATACCCTTTGCCTGGCAGGTGATTGCATGGCAATCACCGAGAGGAGGCGATAGAACGTGGTTCGCGGGATGCCCAACATGTCTAGGGTGCGCTTCACCGGCAGATGCGATCGTTCAACAAGGCGGATGATCTCCAGCTTCTTGGATGCGGGATACCTCATGCGTCGTCGCCCGCATCCCCGATGCATGCTTTTTTGAGCAGCCGGTTCTCAAGCGTCAGATCGGCAACGACCTCCTTCAGCGCAGAAGTCTCGGCTCGCAAATCCTTGACTTCCGGCGCAATGGCCTCGGGCACTGTGTCACCGCAAGCCGCCGCTTGTCCGCTTCGAGGAATTCCTTGGACCAGCTGTTATAGAGGCTCTGGGCGACCCCCTCGCGGCGACATAGCTCAGCGATGCTGTCCTCGCCCCGCAGGCCCTCCAGCACGATGCGGATCTTCTCCTCGGCCGAATGCTGGCGTCGGGTCCTGCGGCGGATGTCCTTGACGACCTTGTCGGCCGGCTCTTTGTGCTTTCCGGATTTCATTCTCATCTTCACTCCCTCACGGTTACGATGAGCCTGAAATCCTCCGCTATGCAAGCAAGCCAGACTGTCCCATTGGCGCTGACGGGCTACATCTGTGAACAGGTCAAACAGTCCCGAATGCGCCCACGGTGCTGGCTGACTGCGAGCGGTTCTCGACCAATCCAAGACTAAGTCAACATCGACCTTGGTCAGTCAAGGCATCGACGCTGGCGGGTCGAACGTCCACTGATTTGGCGGGAGATGAGAAACTGCCCGTCTGGATGCGCCCTTTTCCCGGTGCTCACTTTTGTCGCGCGCCAAGCGGTGTGCATAAGAGGTCCGCTTTGAGGGCTGAAAGCGGTCGTTAGCTGCAGATTGCACCACGTTCAGCCCTAAACCCATCGACAACAACGATAGTCATGCTAAAAACAATTTCTGGGTATGGCACGCAGTTCATTATGTCGAGGCTAACGTGTTCGATGTATTCATTTCTTATAATCGTCAAGATCCAAAGCGGAAACTCCTTTCCGACCTGAAGGCAGACTTCGATCGTGCCAAATTCGACGCCTTCCTCGACACTGAAGGGCTCACGGAAGGCCGCGGTCGTCCCGTTGATGCCCAGATAGCCGAAGAGCTGTCCAAATCGCGGCTGATTGTGATTGCCGTGGGACCATCGGGGCTTGGAAGGTATCAAGGCCTCCACGAGGTGCCAAAAGCCCTTGAGTTGGCCAAGGCGGCCACTGAACGGGGCGACCGATGGCCGGAGGTCGTTTTGCTAAGGCTTGGACAACTAAGCCACGAAGACGCCAGCGGAATGGTGCCTGAAGAACTCGCGAGGCCGCTCAATTATGTCTACCCCGCATCGATGGATTACGCCGGGTTCACGCAGCTCATCAACAAACTGCGTGAGACTCCGGATCGGATGCAGGCCAGCGCTGCGGGGCCGATACCACAAACTAGTGACAAGCCGATCGGCAAAGGCAGCGCCTCCATAAATCCAGAGGAATTCAAGTTCCTTGCGGAACAAATCAGCGAGAAGGGGCTCAGCCTGTTTCTCGGCACTCGATGGCCGGACCGGGTCCGCCCCGGTGTGTTTTGTCCGGAGGAATTCGCCGAGTCACTAAAGAAGAAATGCGCCCTTCCCTCGAGCGCCGCGATCAGTCCTGAACGGCTCGCAAGTTACGCGCAGTTTGCCTTGCCCAAAGCTAAGGAAAAGGACGCCGTCGAGGAATTGCGCATGGTTCTGAGCGCCCGGTCGCCAGAGACCTACACACGCGCGGCTCAGCTTCTCGAACTCGCCTGCGCCCAAGACAAACTTGTAGGCGATCATGATCGAGAGTTTGTCATCGTGTCGACAGCGCAGAATGCTCTGATCGAGCATGAGCTCTTGAGCCACGGCTTGAGCTTCTTGGTGGTTCGGGTCGAGGGGGAGAGCTGCAAGCAGACGCTTTTCAACGTCGTCGACAACAATCCCCTGAAAATCGATAGCGGACAGAAACCGCGTAGCGACGAACTCTCGCTCCCCGAAGATGTGCTCGAACTGATCAAGAGTTGTGAACAGAAACACAAGCGCGACCCACAGCTGAATGCCTGGAAGGAGCTCAAGCCGATTGCCAAAGATGGCGATCGGCCTCCCGCGGGTCCGACACCGGATGAGTACAATTACTACCGATCAGCGGTTTACGTCGATGATGATGCCGATGGTGATCGCAGCGCTTGGAGCGCTTACGAGCTCGGCCGCATGATTCGGGAACACACGAAACGATATTCGATTGAAACGCGCTGGAATCCGGGCAATCAGGGCGCTGGAGTAGATGAGGAGGCGCTCATTCGCTGGTGCCGAAATCACCGTATTCCGATCCTGGTGAAGCTTTGTGGTTGTGTTTATGACGAAACCCGAATTGGCATGCGGATTGATCGCTTTGCCAAGATTGCTCGTGCGGATTTCCCGAACTGGCTCATGACGGCGGTCAAGGAAACCCCGACACTCTTTGCGGGCTTTAGTCCTGTCGAATACGGATTTCAGATGCTCTTCTGGCGTGAGTTGGAGCACCAATTGAAGGAACCCGGCTGGTCTAACCTGGAGCGCATCTTCTTTCATTGCGAGTTTGTCGATGATGCCAGTCAGAAGACGGATGATCCGCTAGATGCCGAACTGGCGAAGCGACTCAGCAAGGATGCTGAGCCCGAGGTCATGCGCGATCTGAAGTTTGTTGCAGGAGTAAGACCGAGCGAGGCCATCAAGACACTATGGTCGATCTGGGGTGCAATGGATGGCAATGTACCATGAAAGAAGAGACGACTCCCAGTCCCTATAAGGGTCCGAGCTTCTTCAAGCTGCAGGACCGGGAGTTCTTCTTTGGCCGGAAGCGGATAACCGGAAGAATTCTTGACATGATCTCGGCGCGCCGGGTCAGCATGATTCATGCGGCTTCAGGCTCCGGCAAAACTTCCATCCTCCGCGCCCGTATCCTGCCGGAACTCGACAATGGCGGCCGGGATGCGATCTACTGTCGGCCGAGCGCCACCCCTTCTGCTGGCCTTCGTGCTGCGACGCTTATGCGCATCCTCCCACCACCGGGGCGCGAGGCTCTTGCGCTTGAGCATGCAGCAAATGCCTGCGCAGAAAGAGAACTCCGCGATCCCGAGGATTGCTCGCTTGCCGAGCTTCGGGAAGCTTACGTCAGTGTACCGATTCAGGATTCGCGACATCGCGAAATGGTCCGCGAATGGGACGACGGAATACCCGACTTGCTGAAGGAAGAGGGAGCAGTGCATACGGCCGGAATCACAATGATCGCGCGCCTTCTGACGCTGCAGAACGGTCTTGCCCTATTCTTCCGCTATCTGCTGCGCCTCTCCAAATTCGCCGGCCGCGATAAGCTCTACAACCTAAGTGGCCCGGACGACGTGGCTAGGCTCAGCGTGGCCAATGTTAGCAGTTTCCTCCGCAGAATCGATAGCCAGAGATATGGCGTGGGTATTGAGCAGCTGCTCGCAAAGCAAGGCTCGCTCTTTGATTTCTTCAATGTGCTCACCCAGCAGATCGCACCAGACGGTGCTGCACGGCCACGAGGCGTGTTGGTGTTGGACCAGTTCGAGGAGTTCTTCACACGCTTTGGCGACCCAGGCAGAGGCGTCGACGGTGCCACTCAAACGACCGCAAATGGCACCATAAACTACGAGATCCGTGAGAAATTCTTCGACGAGCTTGCCGAGATCGTTAGTCGCACTCCCTCGCGTGACGAGCCATCGTTTCGCGTTTGTATCTCGATCCGCGGAGACTACGTGGCGCGCTTGGGTGGGTTCGAGATGCGCTGCGGAGCCTTTCTACCGTCACAGAAATGCGAAGTGCCCATGCTCTCGCCCAACGATGTCGGCGAGATTGTGCAACGACCGGCCGTTCCCTTCGGCATGAAATTCGATCGCGAAGTGATTGACTGCCTCAGGACGGAGCTGGTGAGCGAGGCACGCTTTGTCTCGCCGATCCAGCACCAGATCGTCTGCGAGGAACTCTGGAAGCAGTGGACGGAGCATCGTAGCCGCCCGGTGGCCATTTCAGATCTCGTCAAGCTCGCAGACAACAAAGCGGCTCCCAGATTGAAGAAAGGGCGCGGTGTTCCGCCCAATCCAGAGGATGGCGTCCGTTCGATTCTGAGCAACTATTTTGAGTCCAAGTTGAATGAGCTTGAAGAGAACCAGCAGATGGACGTGCTTCAGGTATTGTCATCCATGATCACCTTTGAAGGGACCCGTGAACCGGTGACCTATGACCGGCTGTTGAGCGGTGCCTTGGTCAACAAGGACACCCGCAGGCAGGTGCTTAGGCTCCTTGAGGAGCGCTCGATTATAAGCCGCGAATCGATTGGCGGCGGCAGTCTTGTTGAGATTCGGCACGAATTTCTCATCCTGCCGATTCGGAAAAAGCTGAGAGAGCTTCGTAATGATCACCCGAGCTGGTTCCATTTCTCGATCGCCATGAGGGCGATCGAACGCGATTCAATAGGGGACCTTGGACGTGATCAACTTGACGCACTCTGCGTGCATCATGAGCAGATCGACCGCGAAGCATTGTCGACATGGCTCGGGGCCGAACTGTTCAGGACCTGCGCGGTTCAAGGCTCAGGCGTGGACCCGAAAGTGTACCGGAGCTGGCTGGAGGTCTGGTCTGAATATCTAGTCGCGGACATCGGGACACCGCTGACCGCTTCCTCCCTGACTAAGGCAGCCGCAAACGATCAGTCCATAAGATCTGTGGATCTGCAAGCCGTCCAGGATTGGACCTTCCTTGTCGAAGTCGACCTTCCGGCACGACTCTACTTAGTCCGCAAAGTGATCACTAAAGTACCCTCGGTCATTGCCAGACCGGCCCTCAAAAGTATTTGGCGCCATGGCCAGTTCATCCATTGAAACAACGCTCGCCGAACTCGTTGCCGATGCCACGAACGGTGTGCTCAGCAACGATCAGGTCCTCAGCTTGCTTGATGCGTGCCACCTCTTCCTTGATGACGGGGGAGCTCAGAGCATCGCAGAGATTGCGGCCAGTCCAGAGACAGTGCCCAGGACCAGAATGCGGGCACTGGAACTTCTGCTCACACCGCCACCGAGTAGAGGCGGCGCTAAGCAACAAGCTGATTTCAAGCCGCAGCTGGCGGCCGATGAGTTGGCGGTCCAGCTTCTCTCTGGCCACAACGAGGATGAGACGCAGGCGGCCATCAATACATTGGTTAGTGTCGTCCGGGAGCGCGACGTCCCTCTGCCTCCCGACATCGTTCGCCGAGTGGCACAGATTGCGGCTGATTTTGAATCGCCGGAAAGAATCCGCCAAGCTGCGCAGGACCTGTTGCGGGAGCTTCTGAAGACGAGTGTCTCTGATCCAGACGTCCTGCGCCACGCGGTTTCGGTCCTGCTCGACGAGAAGAAAGAACTGTTGCGGTTGCAGTTTGCCTCGGATGCCAGATACTGGCTTGACGATGCTGTCGCGCGTTTTGCCGAAGTCGGAAGTGACGAGGATTGGCAACTCTTATCCCGCGTCCGCGCCGAATGGGGCATGGCACCGCCGCCCAGTGCATCACCTCGGCTTTTCTACTGGCCGTTCGAACAGATTCGTGCAGAGCGTCGGCAGGATCGGCCAATGCCCGATTACCTGCTGTCGGCGCTTGCTGGCTTCGCTGCCCTGGTCGTCGCGTTCATTGTAACCAAGATTTCTGAAGTGGCGCTACGTGTCTACGAACTTCTACCGCTATCTCAGCAACTGGTCTACTACGTACTGATCTGGGCAGGTTGCTGGTTTCTTGCACATCTCGCCATCAAGTTCATGCCGCCTGCCAGCTTATTTGCCAACCGTCGACAGGGACTGTTCGTGCAGACCGTCGTCTGGTGTGCCATCGTTGTCTTCTGGACCTGTGTCATCATTGCGGCTGTGGCAGCTCTCTTCGAGAATGGGGCGGAGTCGCTAGGCACCTTGGGGGTCTTGCACGGCGTCACGTTCCTGGGCCTTGCCCTTGTTCTTGTACGGCCACTGTCGCTGGCTATGCACCAGATGGGCAGCTCGCATCAGGTTCGGCTCTGGGTCAGTCTTGTTGTGACTCTTGTCGCCCCGACCACAATTTTGTTCATCGGCATTGCGCAATCTATCGATGATGGCATGGCAATCGAGGCCAACGCGCTCCTCATCGGCGCTCCGCTTTGTGCCGCGCTTGCGGTTGTTTTCGTGGTCCGGGACAATATCCGATCGGATCGTGGTGCTGAAGGTTCAGCGCTGTTCCCCCTGACCGGCACGGTAACAAGCTTGGCATTGCTGAGCATGGCGCTCGTCCTGTTCATCCAAGGCGTAAACCGAGAAGGTGAGAGTGCCAAAACCACGCCGCTCGTCCCCGACTTTTTCTTAGCTAATGGCAATCTGGAACATCGCCTTGTGCCAATTGGCAGTACCATCCAGGTGTATCTTCCCCTTAGGCAGAAACTGGGCGTGCACGAGACGGCAAACCTACATGATATCAGCGCTACGGTCCGTGTAGATGATCTCTCCTTTGATCTCTCCGAAGAGCAGTTGCTGTCGGTCGGACAGTATGAAATCTGTATCACGCTTGCCGATACCGATGGCAGCTGTGACCCGCAGAATGTGCTTGCAGAAGGTTTTTTTGCGGGACTGCGTGTCGCGTGGCGTGCCTATCTCGAGGGGATAGAACGCATTTTCACGGGCCTTGCGAGGCCGGGCTACGAACGCGCTGGCGCCGCGGTCCCGCGCGGGTTTGCGCGCATTGCGATCGAGGGCGGGGTGAGCAGGGAAGCCCGCGCGGCCCGCGACGCCTATGCGAATCTGGCCGAGGGCTTGCCGACATTGGGCGAAGAAATTCCCACGTCCGGCTTTTACGTGCTAGCCCTGAACGATGTCGAAGTGGGTCGCGACGACGAGGCCCGGGTAATCCATGCAGGCTCGCTGGTTCTCTTCTCGTCCCAAGCGGGTGATGCAGGCAGGCAAGCCGTCTTCGTTGATGGCGTGGGTCGGAGAGGGTCTGACAGCCAGTTCACGATCAGCCGTGGCTCACTGGAGGCTGTGCAGCGTGATCGGTTCGCTTTGGTCTGGGATCACGAACAGAAGAAAGACGTCCTGGAAGTCCTTGAGGTGCTCGACGACTATCTTCCTCTCACCTTTGATCCCCGACAGCGATCCTTCATACGTGACAAGAACGTCCGTATAGTGATCAAGCAGGGATTTGCCGAGCTCGCTGTTGCCGATCTGGTGCCGGCGCTTGCTGAGGGGAAGACCGGCCCGCACGAATTCCTCAGCTTGCAAGGCGGCCAAGCCATTGGCCACTTTCGCCTCTCTGGAGCGAACCCTGCCCTAACGGTCGACGCCACGGTCACTGCTCAACTCCAGCAGGGCTGGAGCGAGACCCCCAATATCGGGTTTTGCTACGATGTTTCATTCAATGACTCGGTTTTGTGGCTTCGAGAGAACCATGAGAGTAAGGAGAAAATTGCTAGTCTGATTGGGCGGCTCGCTACCGCGCGAGGTGTTGATGACCGGATCCATGTCAATGGCCAAGTCCGTTATCATTGCCCAAAAATTGAGCATCCAAAACTAGCCGTTGGAAGCGGTATCCACATAGATCAGTCAATACTTCTCCCGCCAGAATTGATCGGCGTGGAGACGGTGCGGATAGATGGCAATAGAGATCAAGTGTTTTGGATTCTTCTCGAGGACGGAGAAGTCGAAGAAGTTGACGATACTGGCACTGGCGGGGCTGAGCAATACCGGTCTAGTGAAGGTTCGTCTGCACCCGCTGCTATCTGCGTTAGTATCTACGGGTCAAACGGGGAAGCCTGCAAGTCAGAACTCGAAGGATTGGCCGGGCTTCTGAGAAACCGGCCTGTCGATGCGTACACGGTCTTGTCAGAAAAATTGCGCCCGGTTTCACCTAACGACGTTTACGATGATGAGATCGTCTTTCTTGTGAGCGATCTGCCGGCAGCGGACCGATCGGACTTTGATGAGGCCGCGATGCTTGCGCGATTCCACAGGGACATCGTCCAAATTGGTTCGTCTGATCCAGAATACCCGGAGAAGCCATTTGCCATTGCAGTCGGTCAGATTAGGCCGGCGGAGGACGAGGGCAAGGAACCAACTCACTTCCCGATCGGAAGCCTGTTTGCGTCCGTCGAGGCTGCGGCAACGGATAACCGCGAACTGCGCCCGCTCTTGATACCCGGCGATCCGCTTCGGCTTACATCCGTCCCAAAAGATCACCTGATCTGGTTTGATGATCCGACCATCAAGAGCTATGCAGAGCTGATTTCGGACCATCTTGCGCTTGTGCTTCGCCTGTTGCCAGGCGAAAGATCAGCCACTTTGGCCGAAGGGTCAAAGCTGCTCCTTTCATCATTGGGCCCCGACGCAACCTCTTCACTTGTACGACATCGTGTCGGCTCCGCCCGTGAAGCAGACTTTGCCTTGATCGCGGCAGAAGATCAGCCCTTTGTTCTGCTGGAGAAGGCTGGCCAGGATTGGACCGTTGTTGCATCAAGCGGCGCGAATAATACTGAGAGTGCTTCGATCGAGACGTCGTGCCTCGAGCAAGCACATGACATTGTATGGCTAGAATTTTCAGCGGATGCCCGTTACCACGACTTATTGCAATCTTTTTCCAAGACTGAACCATTTTACAGTCACCCTCTCACTAATGCCATTAGAAATATCTTCGACCTCTCGAGCGAATGCATAAGCAGCTGGGCTGGTCTGGGGTTTGAAATCCCGGGTCTGAAGGGGCGATTCATCACGGATTTTGAAAGCGTGACCGACGTCTATGCGAATGACCGACTTCGCGAGGGAGACTATGCAGTTTTGGTAAGGAATCCGGACAATCAAGGGCGTGATCTCGTCCTTCCGGGCATGTTGGTGCGCTTCACTGGGACTGCTGACCCCGAAGATGGCTTGTTTGATTTCGTTCTCGGCTTCGCAATGGACTGCCGGCAGGGGCGCGATTGCTGGATCGACTATGACGCCCTCCGATACATCGGCGCGGCTGTTCCCGAAATGGAGATCCTGCCCACCATAATGACCGATTTGTGGAGTTCAACCGAGATCGACTTGGCCCAAAATGCGGATTGGGTAGACCGACGCCGCGAATTTAGTCTTGACGGACCTGAGGTCCCCCGCCCAGAAATTCCGCCTCCAAACTGACCCATGACAGGGATTTCTCCCCACCTCAAAACACTCTGACCACGATGGCCTCACTGTTTGTATAGTTAAATCGACGCGCGTCTTTCTCCGGCATCTGTACGGCGGATGTGGTCAGATAACGATCAAGGTTTTTGTTTGTCCCGGAGGGATAGAGAATTGAGGAAAGAAGGTTTAAAGTCGCCCTTTGCTCCTGAGGTCCGCCGATGGCGTGGAAGCTGAAGAGCCTGAACGTGAATCTGCCATTCAACCTAGGTGGCGCCACAATCGAGATCGGCGAGGCGGAACGGGTGGCAGCATGGCGCCTCTATGTCGAGATGGCAACGCGCGTCTCCACCCAGCCGTTGAGGTCCGGAGAAGGCTCTGTTCGCGAGGCGCTCACATCGATTTACCAACTCTTCGAGATCACTCGATCCGAGCTCAAGCAGGCCGGGCCCGATATCGGTCAGAGCGCAAGTGATCTGGGGCCAATCGCAATCCGAATTCTGAATGAGGGATTGCGCCCATTTCTCACCCGGTGGCACTCAGCCTATGCCGATTTCGAGACTGCGGAAGCGCAGCGAATGATGAGAGGACTCGGCATGAGGGCGCCGCCGATCGACCTTGTGGACCAGGCGACATGGCCGAGAGTTGAAGAGTTCTACAATGACTTGGAGGAGATCCGAAAGGCAATGCTCCAGTATGTCGATATGCTTGCCGAGATCTGCGGAGCGCTCGACGTCGGCACCGCGCGCGGTGACCCCGCCGCCAAGATGAACTGATCCTGTGGCATGGTCGACTCAGGGACAGATGGCCGACTGCTTGACGAGACCCGCGTCTATATCGCCTGGCACCCGGATTTCGAGCAAGGCAGGGGGATTGCCGAAAGGCTGATCGCTGATCTGACCTTGTCGTCAATGAGCACCGGCGCGGTCCCAATACCGACTGAAATCCGGAGCGCACCGGCGATTGATAGTGCCTGTCCGCGCTCAATCGATCCCAAGGCCGCACGCTTCAGCGTGGTCGTCATCATTTCGGATACCAAACTCGTCCAGGCGATGGGCAGCGATTGGCAGCCGTTGAAGGAGTCGATTGTCGCCGCAATGCCGGATCTGGTGGCCGAGGTCGGTCCGTCTTTCGTCCTTCCTCTTGTTTTTGCTATGGATGGCCCTGGTTCACTCGATCCGCTTGAACCCGACCCGGGCTCGCCGCAAGCGGTGGCCTGGGACGCCCCGCAGGCGGTTCGAGCCTATGATTGGGAGGAGCCTGAGGAGCACCGAGCAATCAAGCGCGCGCTCTTCGTCATGCGAACGCTGCTGATTGGCCTTCAACTCAGCAGCAATTCGGCGACCGACTCAGCAGATCGACATCTGGTTTTTGTCAGTCACGCCAAAGCCGATAAGCACCAAGCCGAGGCCGCGGGTATGACGGCAATTGTCGAAGCACTCAGGCGTCGTATGGCCGACAGCGACCTCGCGCTCGATCCATACTTCGATGAGACTCACCTGACTCCATCGCTGGGCTGGCGGCAGCAGTTCCAACGCGCCATTGCCCGTTCCAGCTTCATCGCTTTGCGGACCGACACTTATGGTTCACGCCCGGTTTGCCAGTGGGAACTACTGCTAGCTAAGCGCAGACGCCGACCGGTAATCTGTATCGAGGCGCTGACGAAGCGGGAGTTGATCAGCTTTGCCTACGGGGCAAACCTACCGACCCTCCGCCTCAATGTAGACCCCGACGGTCATGCGATCGACATACTCCTTCTTGCGCTCATGAGCGAAACGGTCCGCTGTTTGCTATGGTTGCGTGAGGCGCGCCGTGTGGCCGTCGACGCAGGAATGGAGGATGTCACGCTGCTGCCAAGACCTGCCGAGTTGCTGGATCTTGCCTTTCATGTCTTGGAGCGCAAGACGGCCTCTGGCTACCTTGTCTATCCCGACCCTCCGCTTCCGCGCGACACGGTCGAGTTGCTGGACGCACTCCGACCTGAGGGAGTCGAAGTATTGCCTCTTTCTGCGCTGCGGTTCGCATCATGACTGAAGCAGCGGACAATCGCGGGGCGAGGCTTCCGTCGGAGCGAATTGTTGGGCTCTCTGTTTCGGACAGTCCGGAGCTCGAGAGTCTGGGGTTCTTGCGCGTCCATGTCGATCAAGCACTCGCATCGATTGCCACGCAGCTTTCGGCTTGGGGGATACGTCTTGGCTATGGCGGAAATCTTGATCCTGATGGTTTCACCTTCACAATTCTCGACGACGTGGCTCAGCGATATGCTCGCGGTGCAATCGGAACCCAAGCGCCGCCTTTCGTGCATTACCTTGCCCGGCCGCTTTGGTGTGACTGGACCGGCGAGCGCCTTTATCACCACGTCCAGACTTTTGGTGGCGCTGGCGAAACGGTCCTTGTGGGAGGCGACGGAGCCGCGCTGAGCTTTGTTCTCGTCGATCCCAAGCAAGCCGAAGGCACGATTCGTGCGGACATCCGAAAGCCACAGCTGGGGAAGGACAGGGCATTTAGGTATCATCAAGACTTAATCGATCGGGTTGTTTCCGAAGCGGGAATTGAACCTAGCTGGCTACGTTTTCCTGCTGCGGTGGAGATCCCGTTTCCGAGGTACCTTGAGGCTCCGCAGGACGCTGATGCGCTGCTTCAGACGTGGCGTGGAGAAGATGTTGACCCCACCATCGCGTTTTCGGCGATGCGGTTGTTCATGGCTCTAGATGAACGCGCGCGGATTGTCACCGGGGGAAAGACGTCAGGTTACAGCGGACGATATCCCGGGATCGCCGAGGAGGCATATCTGAACCTGTCAGTGGGCAACCCCGTGCTTCCGCTTCCCCTCTTCGGAGGCGCAGCAGCCGATGTTATGGCCGTCCTTGCTGGGCGGGAAATCCGAAGAACCAACCTGACCGAAGGACACCAAGAGATCCTCTACCTTTTGAGCGAGCGGGCCGTCGATTACATTGGTGCTCTTCAAGAACGTGGAGCGCGCGAAGCATTCGAGCAGCTTGCGCGCTTGGACGCGCCCAACAAGGTCGGGATGGCGGTGCGCCATATTCTAGCTCGCATCTTCCTAAGGCTTGATGAGATCCCTAAGGCGTAGCAACGGATCATGCAACTATCGCGTTGCTCCCAACGGAAGGCCGATTTGGCTAACACCATTTTGTTTTGGTGGCCGGATCGGCCGAAAGACCGTTTCCTGCAGGCACTCGGAGAGCTTCAGGTGAGCGAGACTTCTGGGGTCGGAAGGTGATCTGGAGGCGCAGCGGCACTATCAACATAGCTTCGCATTCGTTTATCGCAGCTTGCGTACCCCCAGTTTACCAGCAGATGGGCATGCGGTTGCGCAACAAGACGCCCGAGCGACGGGTTATGGCCAAGCTGCGCGATGACCGGGCCAAAGCCGTTGGACTGAACGACGTTTGGGCCATGGACTTTGTTAGCGATCAACTGACGACGGGACGTAAGTTCGGGGTGCTGGCTGTTGTGGACACCTGGTCACGCAACGTGCCGGTGCTCGACTGACCTGAGACCCTGAACTTCCTCCAAAAAATGAATAGAGTCCGCCTCGACAAGGAGACGGCACATGAGACGCTCACGTTTCACAGAGGAACAGATAATCGGCATGATCAAAGAGCAGGAGGCGGGAAGGCCGACTGCGGATGTATGTCGCAAACATGGGGTCAGCACGGCGTCATTCTACAAGTACAAAGCCAAGTATGGCGGCATGGAAGTTTCCGATGCGCGCCGGTTAAAGGCCCTTGAAGATGAGAACGCCAAGCTCAAAAAGCTGCTCGCCGAGCAGATGCTGGACAATGCGATCCTGAAAGATATCAGCGCGCGAAAGTGGTAACACCCGTCGCCAAGCGGCAAGCAATCGCCCACACCTGCCACCAGCATGGCGTGAGCGAACGGCGGGCGTGCCGTTTTCTCAATACTGATCGCTCGACAGTCCGGTACCGCAGCGTTCGGCCTGATGACGCCGATTTGCGCGCCGCTATCCGGCAGGTGGCCACTGAACGACGCCGGTTCGGATATAGGCGCATCCACGTCATGCTTCAGCGCCAGGGCATCCATATGAACCAGAAGAAGCTCCGGTGTCTGTACCGCGAAGAGAAGCTTCAGGTCCGCAAACATGGTGGGCGTAAGCGAGCATTGGGAACGCTGCGCCCGATCACGGTGCCAGATCGCCCCAATGAGCGCCTCCTCTCGGCGATGCTGCGCATCGCCCGCTGGGCAATGGGAGCCTAGACTTCGTGTCAGACGCCTTCACCGACGGGCGCCGGTTCCGTGTTTTGGCTGTCGTCGACGACTTCAGCCGGGAATGTCTGGCCTTGGTGGCCGACACATCGCTCTCGTGTTTGAGAATGACCCGAGAGCTCAGCTCCATCATCAAACGGCGCGGAGGCCCAGGACCATTGTCCGCGACAACGGGACGGAAATGACCAGTATGGCTGTTCTGAAGTGGTGCCAGGAAGCCGGCGTGGACTGGCACTACATCGCGCCTAGAAAACCGATGCAGAATGCCTTTGTTGAAAGCTTCAACGGCAGCTTCCGGGACGAGTGCTTGAACGAAACGCTGTTCTCGTCGCTGGACGAGGCGCGCAGACACATCACCGCATGGAAGGAGGACTACAACCAAAACCCACTCCACTCATCATTCGGCAACATCACGCCCAGCGAATTCGCCATGAAACTGGCACTTGAGAAACGCGCCGCTTGACAGTGGCGTGCCCCCACTCGGTGGTCCAGGTTGATTGTTAGTGCATGATCGGCCTTTGTTCCATTGGAACAATGCTTTCGGGCTCCGGTGGACGATATCCCAAGCGCTATGCGGCCCGACCGTGTTGCAATCTGTGCGCCACTGCTCGATCAGGATTTGAGCCTCCCGAAGGCTGTGAAGATTTCACCGTTCAGCGGCTCGTCCCTGAGCTGAGCATTGAAGCTTTCACAGTACTCGTTCTCCTAGGGTGAACCAGGCTCGATGTAGGCCGCTTTTGCGCCAACGGCGGCGATCCAGTCCCGCACCTTTTGAGCAATAAACTCCGGGCCATTGTCGGATCTGATGTATTGCGGTGGCCCGCGCAGGACGAACAGGGCCGTCAGCGCGTCCAGCACATCTGTTGAGTTGAGCTTGCGAGCGACGCGGATCATGAGAGCCTCCCTGGTGTAATCATCGATGATGTTGAGCATCAGTTGCGTTCGGCCGTCGTGAGTGCGATCCTCGACGAAGTCGTAGGACCAGACATGGTTTGGCCGTTCTAGCCGGAGTCGGACACAGAAACCGTCGTTCAGCCAAAGCCGCCCTTTCTTCTTCTGCTTCTGTGGCACTTTCAGCTCTCCACGCCGCCATGTCCGTTCGACCCGCTTGTGATTTTCAGACGCCGACCAGCATTGTTCAGCAGGCCAGTCACCATGCGATAGCCTTTGCGACCCTACTTGTCGGCCAGTTCGATGATGTCGTCGGTCAGCCGGCCCTCATCGGCGCGGCTTTGCGGAACCTTGCGAGCGTCGAACGATGCTGACCCAGGGCGCGGCAAGCGTGGCGTTCGGAAACGCCCAACACCTGCCGCACATGATCGATGCATTTGCGATGACGCGAAGGGCTCAGAGGTTTCCCTTCGCTGCTTCGGTCAGAATGCGCTTGTCCAGGGTGAGATCGGACACCGCCCGCCGCAGCCGCTGGTTCTCTTTCTCAAGCTTCTTGAGCTACGACCGCCTCATGCCGCCATAGAGCGTGCGCCATCTATAAAACGTCTGCTGCGTCACGCCGATCTGGCGCACAGCCTCGGCAACCGTCATGCCTTGTCCTTGTAGAACCTAAACCGGCCGAAGCTTCGATACAATATCGTCCGGCTTCTCTCGCTTGCCAGCCATCGCTGACCCTCCAATTTGCGGGAAAATGTGTCCCAGTTGGCGGACCGCTTTCAGGGGGTTACTCCATATGCCGATGCGGCAAAAAACTGAGGAACAGTCTTGGCCAATCCGCCCAAAAAACTCAAACGACCCTAAGAGTTTGCAGGCTCTGATGGCTACCTGACGCGGTCGATTGGGTCACCAAAGTGGATGTAATTTGCCCAGTCGACGCTATCCATACCGAACACCTGCTGGCGGGCACGCATGATCGCTATGCCTATTTCTTCGCCGGCGAACAGGCGGCGGTAGAACTCGGACGCAAACACCTCGGCGGCCCGGTCCCCGACCGGCCAGTGAGTTCCCAGAAGATGCGCGACACCGTTGGTGAGAAAGGCCTCTGCGAGCCCGGCGTTGCGTTCGACACGTCGATCCACCGTGGCTTCAACCTCGGTGCGCGCTGCAGGTCCGCGGCGCATCCGGCCTGCCTCGCATGCGTTGAAGAAGATCATCCGCGGCGGGTCATGGATCATCGCGGCGTCGGCGCCAGTCAGCAAGCCGTCAGACAGCTTGAGTCCGCTATGCTGCGGGACGATCGGGTTGAAGAAGGCGTGCCCGCAATAATGAACGACATCGTATGTCCCACTCTCAAGGTGGTCAAAGAAACAACCGCGCGTCGCGTCCCAGAGTGGTTCGACTTCGATGTCTGGGCTCTGGCCCGCGAGCTTTATCAGCCGTGTTGCTTCGACCTCGGCGTAAGGCAAATCGTCCGTAGGGTTCGCAACGAGCAGGACTTTAAGCGGCCCTTCACGCAACCTGTGCGGCGACTGCCGCGAAACGATTGTTTGGCCAAGAAACTCACGACTGAATGGCCGCGATGAAGCCGGAAACGTCAGCGTCGGCAGCGACAGCATCTCGAAAGGAAGAACTGATGCCTCACGATCGTGCTGAACCACGATTGCGTGAACCGCCGATCGCTGAGTTTCTGCCAGCAGCCCGCTTGTCGCTCCGTCGAACACCAAGTTCGCCAGCCGTGTCCCGAGCGCGGTTGTAAGTTCGCCCCTGTTGCCAAGTTCCCTCAAAATGCCGTCGAGTTCGGACCGGGTGACGGTTTTGGGGAGCATTTTCACAGGCCGGCCGTCAGGTGGTAGGATCTCGGTGTCCACTTCCAGCAAGCCTGAGCGACCTTCGGCTTCGTCGCCGATCCTAATCCGGACATAGGTCACGTCAGTGGGACGCTGCCATTGCGACTTAGCGATCGATCGCTCGGTGACCTTGCCGGAGGTTACCGCGAATGGCATCGCATTCCAGGCGCCGAGTTGGGCAGCGATCGCGTCGCAGTTCGCCTGATCGAGTTCGCATATCTTGAGGGTGGTAATTGTCGAAGGCGAGCGGCTGATGATCGCTTCGATCAAGCCGACCAGGTAGTGGGTACAGACGCCATCCATGGAGTGGCCGGAGCCAAGACCCAGCGGGACGGTCAGGAGGGTTTCGACCTCATGCTCCATGCATTTTTCTACGATGGACTGGGCTACCTCGCGCAGGTGACGGGTGCGCAAGGCGTCGAAGTCGCCGAGCCCGACTATGTAGATCTGTTCCATTCCGAGCGGCTGCCCAGCAACGCAGGTGTTGACCGCGCCCAAGGTGCCGTCCAGCATGCCGGCGACATATTGCTCATAAATCTTGCCGCTGAGAACGCGATCTACTGATTGGAAGGCGACGTTTGGGGCAATCTGGGCATACAATCCTAGAACGCACACAGAACCTTTCGCATGGGTGAGGTCACCGTTTAGAACCTGTACGTTCAGCATGAAACGGCTCTGCTTGGCTCATCTTTCGCACGATGCGGTGTCAGCGCGCGATTCATCTCAACTGGAGCGGGGCAGCGGCGGCAGGTTGCGGATGTAACCGGAACTATGGGCACCGATGTGGCTCGCGACCTCGTCATTCAGCGCCATTAGACTCACTTCGTTGATGCCGAGTTTCGCCGTGATGTGGTCAAGCGTAGCGTTTGCTGTCTCGCGCCGAAAAATGACGCGCTTGCTGAGCTTCTTGGAGGCGCGAACCGCGAGTTGGACGAGCGCGACTGAAACATCCGCTATTGCCGTTCCGCTCTGGGCCAATGCTATCGATAGGTGAGCGTTCTCGGACTTCACCGCATTCTCATAGTAGAACGTGATCCACGGTTCATTGTCGTCAGCTTTCATCATCACGTCGAGAACGGCTCTTACCAAATCAACGGCCGCCTTATGCGGGCTGAGGGCCAGTTCGGCCAACGACAGCAGGCTTGCATGGACGTCAATGCTGTCGCCGCGCTCGGAGTTCGCTGCTCTGGTCTCTTCATGTACGAGCCAGCCTATGCCTTGCAGCACTTCTGCGAACCTTGAATAATACTCGTGCGTTTGCATTTTATCGCCAACAGTGGCGTCCGCGTGGAGTTGGGCAAGCAGGAATGCGTTGGTGACGGCTTCCCGCACGTTGGCATCAAGCCCATCAAAGGTAAGTAGCTCAGATCCAATAACGACACCCTGAGGCTGGTCCGTTTGGCCGTCGAAAGCTTCGCCAGTTGCAATGTTGGGAGGGTCGGGCAGCCTGAGACCTTTAATGTATTTTATAGCATCCTGCAGATCAACCATTGCACAATTACCCGAGCAAGAAGTAGTCAAATTTATGAAGTGAATATGCTAAATGTTTTGATTCCTTAGGAAATCTTCAATCAACGAGTGAATCTTGGCTTAGCACTATAATTGGGATAAAAAAAAATGAAAGGGATTTACAAAGAATTGGGGCGCCATGACCATCAGCGAACTGCTCAAAATTCTCTCCGAGGGAGATCGCTTGAAGGAAGACATCGCGCAATTTCGCCGCACCCTGCAAGATCAAGGCACGGACGAGGTGCTGGCACAGCAGCGCGCCTTGGTGGAGGAACTCGAGGACCTGCTTGACCAACTCGAGCCTGACGCGGCTGTTCCTCCGCCGCCACCGTCCGACATTTTAACCCCCTCAGGACTCGCCCTGGTGATCGGCCACACAGCGCGCGCACAGGGGGCCAAAGGCCTAAGCCCGCCATTTCCTGCGAACGACCGGACGACGAATTTACACGAGAGCCACGAATACGCTTGGAACATGGATCTGGCACAGCGCATCAAGCAAATCGCTGACGCCGCTGGCATCCGTTGCGGCCTTTTCTTTCGCGACGGTGTCGGGATTGCCGGAGCCTACCAGGCCGTAAAGGCGTGGGCGCCGGCGGCCACGATCGAACTGCATTTTAACGCAACGCCGAGCGCTAGAGGCTCGCTCGTTCTCTACGGCGCCGACGCATCGAAGGAGTGGGCACAGGCGCTACAGACGATGATGGTTGGGCTCTATGACAGGCGCGGCCGGTTCGAGGATCGAGGAATTCACATCCCGAGCGCGCAGCATTACCGCTATGGACGCAAGAGTGTGACGCAACTCCACCCTTCAGCCCTTCTCGAACCGTTCTTTGGAGACAATCCGATCGATGCGGCTCTCGGCATACGGCTCAAGCAACAGCTCGCCAACGGGATCTTAAGGACATTCGCGGCCTTTACGAACAACCGGCTGAACCCCGCCGCCCCGGTGGTCGATCCGGCCCCACCGATCGCTGTTAGCGGTGACGCCAGCATTCCCGACGTTCCATTGCTACGGCAACTGATCACAACCTATCGCGATACCCAGCTTGCGGTCACGGACTTGTCGGAGCAAGCTGCGGCACGGCTCAAAGGCATCACCCTGGCGCAGTGGATCGAGGAAACCGGCTGGGCACGCTCAGAACTTGCGAGTTTGCACTCCAACTTCGCGGGCATGAAGGCGATTGCCGAGGTTGAGAGAATCATTGCCGAGGTGCCTGCCGCGAAGGTACGTTACGACGCACATGACGGCCGCGGGGTGTATCTGCGATTCAACGACATTCCAGGCTTTCTGCGCGGTTATTACATGTTTCTTGAGCGTTCCCCTTACGCTGGCTGGCGCTCACATGCGGAGAAATCGCCACACGACTTCATCCGCTTCATTGGCAGGAAGTGGGCGACCAAGCCAGGCTACGCCGAGCGCGTCATCGCGCTGGAACGCAGGTTGAAACGGGCGGGGATCGTGGCCGAGGACGGGCGTCTTTTTGCACGCGACGCGCCTGCACCGGCCGGCAACGGCGATCGCGGTGGAATTGTTGACCCCGCCAAACTCACCCAAAACGGCGCTACGGCAGTATTCCTCAAAGTTGCCGGCCCACTGCTTGCAGATCGCGCTCAATTGGCGCCCGCGCAGCCGGTTCTGGTAGCGCAGTGGGCGCTGGAGACTAACTGGGGTCGGTCTGACCTCGCCGTCGCGCACTTTAACTTCGCCGGTGTCGGCTGGTCGAACTCTCTGGCGGGCCATGCAGTCGCCGTGCCGCACCCGACCGATCCGGCTCGCGGCCAGTTTTGTCGGTTCCTGTCGCCTGAGGCGTTCGTCGCGGCGGTCGAGCACATTATCACCCAGACGCCCGAGTTCGAGGGATGGCAGGATTATCTGGCCGACCACGAAAAGTTCGCCTCGTTCCTCGGGCGCATATGGCGGCCTGCGGACGGCAGCTATGCCGACAAAGTTCGGGCGATTGTGTCGCGCATCACCGTAACGGCGCCATCCCATTCGGCCGCGCCGCGTGGCAGTGGGAACGCGCCGGTGGCACGACAAGGCGTGATCTTGCGGGTCGATCGAGTACGCAGCGAGAGGCGCCAAGGAAAGAGCCGTGACCGGACGATAGGCACCTATCAACTCTATGTCGACGGCAAAGCTGTCGACGGTGTGTCGGGCATGATGTGCGAGACGCAGGGGCCCGGCGACAATACAGCCACCGGCAAAAACAGCCGCCGAGTGGAAGAGGGGAGGTATCCGCTTTTCACACACAGCGGCAGCACCAAGGTCGGCAGCATTACCAAGTTCAAGACGCATGGCCACACCAGCAATGACGGCTTGGGCAAACCGCCCATGCCCAGCATCAGACTCGGGAACACAAATCGGCGCACGGGCATCCTCGTCCACCCCGGAGCCGGCTATGTCTGGAGCGTTGGCTGCCTGAATCCTTCCGAAACGCTGCACGGAGCCGGCGATGAGATCGGCTACAAGGACAGCCGGCTGCGGACCATTTCCATCATCGACGCGATTAAGGCAGCGCTGGGCGGCGGCTTTCCCGATCGTAACAACAAGAGGATCGATGGCGTGACTATTGAGATCGTCGGCGAGCCTGGGCCTGCGGGCAGCGACGCTCTTTCAGGTCGCGCGGACGAAGCCGCGTTCGCACAAGCCGAACTTTCGAATGCGCGGAACGTATTCGAGCGCCGCGACAGCGCTACGGTGATCGGATCCGAGCAGGCGTTCGCCGCACTTGCCGCCGCGATGTCCGCATCGGCGATTCTTGGCAGACCGGAACCGGGCGAGATCAACAATGCCTTGGAGATTGGCATCGAACTTCGCGCATTGCGCGGGGAAGATGGCGAGACGCTTTGGCACCCATGGGCGCTTGCACACGCTTCCGCCTTGGCGCAAAACAATGAACTGCGAGAGCCGATCATCGCGCAATTGTTGAACGTCGCCGGGCACCTTGCGGCTGACGGTGTGCCTATCCATGAGGGACAAGTTTCCCCATCGCCAACGGTTACAGCAGCGACCTTAAACGCGCCGGAAACGCTCGCCGTGCTCGCGGAGCTTGGCGCTCCGCTGGATGATCACGACGCATCCGGCGTCACGCCTTTGCTTGCAAGCATTGACGCTGGCTCTGCCGAGGCCGCGCTCTGGTTGCTTGCGCAGGGCGCTGACCCGAACAAAACCGTGCAAGAGCCCTCGGACCTGCTTGTAAAAAACCGCTCCGAATTCGCTTCGATCGGTGCCGATGCACAGACACTGTTGGCGGAGCGTGCCACCACCGGCGGCGATGCGAGATTTGAGGACGACCAACGGATCGCCGCTGCGCTATGGGCGCGACAAAACCGCTGAAACAAGCGGAACTGGTATGAGGATTGCCAAAAAAGGGTTCAGAGATGCGATACTTGCTAGTACCGCGGGAGGACACCGGAGACACTCTGGTGAGCAAACAAATGCCGCTGTCGGTTGAAGCGCGCGCGGCTAGCTACGGCGAATTGAAGACAATGCGCCAGACCGAAGCGCGGAGCGAGCGGGGGCGGCGCCATCGGGGCTTGCTTCGCGAGATCGCTGGCGATCTCGGCAGGGCCGACGCGCCGGTGCGTGTGCTGGCGACGCCTGAGCGGGAAACGCCAGTGACCGGCGCAACCGTGATCGAAGGCGAAGCCAAGGTCGCGGCTGCGCTCGCGAACGCGCTGGAAGATCACGAGGTGGTTGAGGACATGACCATCGACCTGATCGAGCCGATCCCTTGGGGGGATGTTCTCGCGACAGCCAGTTCGCCCACCATTGATGCTGACCTTTGGCACCTGGAAAAAATCGGCCTTGCTAAGGCGCGGCAGAACGGATTTGCGCTCGACGGGAGCGGCGTAACCGTTGGCGTGCTCGACACCGGCGTCGCCGAGGTTCCCGAACTCCAAAGGAGAATTACCTCCTCGGTAACCCTCAATCTGGAGACTTGGAATGGTGACCCGCAATCACCCTCGATCGATAGCCTTGCGACAGGGCACGGCACAGCAGTCGCATGCCTTATCGCAGGCAAGACGATCGGTGTCGCGCCCGGGGCCAGCATCGCGGCCGTCACCATGCTTCCTGATGCCGGACGCGGCTCGTTAAGCGAGTTTGTGATCGCGATGGAATATGTGGGCGCCAACACTGAAATCCGAATCCTCAATATGTCTGCCGGAAAGCACGGGTTCGAGCCGCGGATGCGTCTTTTGGCAGGCATGATTCGTCGCGCAAACGTGCTGGCTGTGGTGGCGGTCGGCAACGAGGGCGAGAACACGTCGAGAAGCCCTGGCAACTACCCCGAAGTTATCAGCGTTGGCGCGAGCAACAGGAAAGACCACGTGTGGGCGTCCAGCGGTGGCGGCATGCTGGTGATCGACGACATGCAGCATACCGTCCCAACCCTCGTCGCCCCTGGAGAGGCGGTTTGTGCGATCTCGCCCGTGGGCAACTACTGGACGTCGAGCGGGAGCTCGCTCGCAACGCCAATTGTATCCGGTGTTGCCGCTCTTCTGCTTCAGGAAGACCCGAGTTTGACCGCAGCGGCGCTACGGAAGAAGCTTATCGACTCTTGCCATAATCTTGGCGTCCCAAAGGAACGGCAGGGATATGGCCGCGTGCAGCTGTGAGCCGTCATCAACAATCGCTGAGATGCGCTCGGAGTGCCGGAGCGGCAGGCGCCACCGAGCCGCCAAACGAGGGGCGACAACTTGGGCGCCACGCTTTTGGAGATCAACGGCGGCAGCGCCACGAACCCACCTGACGCCTGTATCTGGCGGGGTCGCCGAACGAAGCTTGTCAAGTGGCGGAGGTGACCGCGTAACCATAGCGCGCCCACGCGCCAAGGTGTCTGGCGCCTACCTACGAGACACCAAGTCATCGCACTTTGGTTCTCAACAGATGGAGGTGAACGCCATGTCAAAGCTTAGCTATCCCGATCTCCTTGCAAAACTCCATGATCCGGACATACCTGAGAAGGAACTCCGCCAGTATCTGAAGGCCGACACGCGCGGTGGCCCGTTCGCTCCAGTGGTTGTCCCGAATGAAGAGACTGTATCGGTCAGTCAGGACGAGATGGAGGCAGCCAGTGCGATGGCGTTTGGCAATGGCCTAGCCCGCTGGCGCCGCAACCGCCGCTTCCAAAAACGCCGTGCGGGTGGCGAACGTCTTCCGGTCCTCGTTTCCGAGGGCGACTCTTGGTTCCAGTTTCCGTTTCTGATCGACGACGTCGTCGACCAACTCGACAGCCGCTATCTGATCAAGAGCCTTGGCGCCGCGGGCGATACGTTGTCCAACATGTTGGCGCAGCAGGAGTATTTGGGCGCCTTGCGCGAGCTCCAGGGCGACGTTAGGGCGTTCATGTTGTCCGCCGCTGGCAACGATGTCATCGGCGCCGACGCGAATAACGTTTCAGCGTTATCAAAGATCCTTCGGTTCGGCGGGAGCGGTAATGATCCACTGGAACATATCAATCGGGACGTATTCGCAAACGTGCTGGGCGATGTCACGGACGGATACCGCGCCGTTATCCGAAGCATCCGCGCAGAACCCGGCTTGAAAACGCTGCCGATCCTGATCCACGGCTACGATTACCCCTTCCCTTACCCCTTCATCGATGGCGGCACTCCCGACCCGCGCGCGATGGTCATTTACGCCGCCCGCGATCAGTGGCTCGGCTCGGCATTCAAGTCCAAAGATATCGCCGACCCCGGCTTGCGTCGCGAAATCCTTAGATTCCTGATCGACGCGCTCTACGACACGCTGCAGGCGATTGCTCGCACAGACAGCAATGTACATGTCGTCAATTGCCGTGGTACACTGACAGAGCCCTCCGACTGGAATGACGAGATCCATGGTACCGACGCGGGGTTCGACAAGATCGCTGCGATGTTCGAACGCACGCTTGAGAGATTGGCCCCGATGGTCTGATGGGACGTCTTTTTCGGTGTTTGCCGCGCCGGCCAATGCGGCAACTAAACGACAAGGCCGCTATGGGCCGCTTCAGTCGGTGCGGACATAGACTATACGGGGACTGGCATGAGGCGCAGCATCGAACGTGCTCCCAAGAATCATCCTTGCGTTGAGATTAGAGCGCTCCGGAGGTTTTGAAGCGCTATCCGATGCACCCTCGGCGGGTGATAGAGTTTTTGAGCCGTGATCAGCAACACGGGCTGGTTGCGTGTGCCAATTTCATGAGCGCTGCCGGTACATTGTTTCCGATTGCACCGTGTGGCCGTTGCTCGTTGTAGTCTCTACGCCAAGCCTCCAACTTTTCCGCTGCGTCCGCAAGGCTCAAGAACCAATGCGTATTCTGGCATTCGGCTCGCAGCCGTCCGTTGAACGCCTCGATAAAGGCGTTGTCGGTCGGTTTGCCTGGCCGTTAACAGTCGAGCGTGACGCCGCGCTGATAGGCCCACAAATCCATGTCGCGCGGGATGAACTCGGAGCCTTGGTCGACACGGATCTTCTTCGGATAGCCGATCTGGCCGCAAATGCGATCCAGTGTCGCAACCACATCTTCGCCGCGATGGAGCAGCCCCCTGAAAGGGGCCACCAACTGGGATAGTTTATCCCTTAAATTGGAGGATCAGCGATGGCTGGAAAGCGAGAGAAGCCCGAAGAGATTGTATTGAAGCTTCGGCAAGTTGAAGTTCTGCAGGGACAGGGTGCTACGATTGCCGAGGCGGTGCGCGAGATCGGCATGACGGAGCAGACGTTCTATCGATGGCGAAAGCTCTATGGTGGGATGCAGCGGTCACAGTTCGCACGGTTGAAAGAGCTGGAGAAGGAGAACCAGCGGCTGCGGCGGGCGGTATCCGATCTCACCTTTGACAAGCTCATTCTGACGGAAGCTGCAAAGGGAAACTTCTGAGCCCTTCGCGTCGCCGCAAGTGCATCGACCATGTGCGGCGGGAGCTTGGCGTATCGGAACGCCGCGCCTGCCGCACAATCGGTCAGCATCGGTCTACGCAACGCAAGGCGCCCCAGGGTCGAGCCGATGAGCAGCGTCTGACCGATGACATCATCGAGCTGGCCGATCAATACGGGCGCTACGGATATCGGATGGTGACCGGCTTGCTGAACAACGCAGGCTGGAATGTGAGCCACAAGCGGGTTGAGCGTATCTGGCGACGCGAAGGGCTGAAAGTCCCACAGAGGCAGAAGAAGAAAGGCCGGCTTTGGCTGAACGACGGGTCGTGCGTTCGTCTGCGGCCCGAGCGCCCCAACCACGTCTGGTCCTATGACTTCGTTTAGGATCTGACCGATGACGGGCGGGACTATCGAACACTGAATGTTATCGACCAATACACCAGGGAGGCGCTGATGATCCGCGTCGATCGCAAGCTCAATTCAACCGATGTGCTGGACACTCTGACCGACCTGTTCATCCTGCGGGCTCGCCGGAATACATAAGATCCGACAATGGCCCAGAATTTATTGCTCAAAAGGTGCGGGACTGGATTGGCGCCGTCGGGGCGAAGACGGCCTATATCGAGCCGGGATCACCTTTGGAGAACGGATAATGCGAAAGCTTCAACGCCAGGTTCCGAGAAGAGCTTTTGAACGGTGAAATCTTCTATGGTCTGCGGGAGGCAAAAATCCTGATCGAGCGATGGCGGGTTCACTACAAGACGATCAGGCCGCACAGCGCACTGGGCTATCAGCCGCCAGCGCCGGAGAGCATCGTTCCGATCGACCAGAGGCCAGCGATGCACTAACAATCAATATGGACCACTCAGGTGGGGGCACGCCACATTCCACTTTGGCCATGCCATTGCAGATTTGCGCAATGACTATTTTGAGGATCCGACATGGGGTCTCAATGGCATGCGGCGCGTGCGTGAATCGGTGCGCATCCCCACCGCGACAAACACGGTGGTGATCAATCTCGAGCAATTGGCCGCCAATGTGCTCAATCCCGCGGTTGACGTCATTTTGCTCGACACGACATTCTGGGGTGGAATTCGCCCCTGTATCAAGGCGGCCAACATCTGCAGTGCCTTCCAACTGGGCATCGCTGAGCATTCATCCGGTGAACTCGGCATTCAATTGGCCACAATGCTTCACTTGGGAGCGGTATTGCCCAACCTGGTTTTTACCGCTGATGCGCACTATCACCACCTTTTGGACGACGTGATCGTTGGCGGGCCGATGCCATATCGCAATGGTGCGATTAAAGTGCCTGACGCCCCAGGGTTGGGCGTCGAATTGGATCGCGAGAAGCTGAAGCAATATTCGGAGTACTACCAGGAATTCGGCGGCTACCCCTATGATCGTGACCCGGGCCGCCCGGGATGGTTCTCTTTGGTGCCGAACACCCGTTGGGCCGACCCGTCCTTGCCTGCCGACGCAACCGTGGAATTGCAACGATGATCGGGCCGATCACACGACTGTCCGGCACTCCCGGCTGCTCGGTTGCAGAGAGCCCAATCTACGATCCCGAAACGGGAGCGCTTTACTGGGTTGATATCATCGGCAAGCAAGTGTTCCGCTATGCGATCGCAGACGAACAGCTGACCACATGGCAAACCGAAGATTTTCCAACCGCGATCGCGCTGTCGTCCCGGCCCGGCCGAGCCGTTCTGGCGTTTGCGGGAGGGGTTGCCGATTTCGACCTTGAGTCCGGCGAAGCAGACATGCGTTGCGTGCCTGATGCCACAGACGGCAATCGGCTCAACGAGGGCAAGTGTGATCCTCAGGGACGATTCTGGGTCGGTTCCATGCAGACAAACCTCAATCCCGATGGCAGCGGACGGGAGATGGATCGACACAGCGGTGCGCTGTTTCGGATCGACAGCGACTTTGCTTCGTCCCGTCATTCCAAGCATGAATTCGGGATCTCCAACACGCTTGCATGGTCACCGGACAGCAGAACGCTATATTGCGGCGACACGCTTCGAAACGTCATCTTCGCCTATGACTTCGACCCCGAAAACGGAGAAGTCGGCAACCGTCGCGTGTTGTGCGAGGGATATAAGAGAGGCCTGCCGGATGGATCCGCCATCGACGCAGACGGATGCCTTTGGAACGCGCGGTTTGGTGGCGGCGTTGTTATTCGGATTACGCCGAACGGTTGTGTGGACCAGGAGATTGAAGTGCCCGCCACCAATCCGACGAGTTGCTCCTTTGCCGGCCCGGATCTGCGCACGCTCATTATCACCTCAGCCAGTTTCACGCTGTCCGAGGATCAATTGAAGGCAAACGCGTTCGAGGGCGCGGTGCTGCGCTGCGAAGTTGGCGTTTCCGGTATTACCGACAACAAGTTCCAACAGTTGACGTGATCATCAGCCAGTTTTGGGTCCAAACCGGCGTGAGCGGATTTTCTTCGCAAACAACGCTCCATCATCCTTGTCATCAGGTGGTGCATGTTTGACATAACACCCGCCTGGAAGCAAAGGCCGGAACGGTTGCACTATCATCACCGGCGGCTGTACAGGCCAAGACTGTCTGCGTTCCAGCTATTGTCCATCCGGGTGCTATTTCATCATTCGTGAATGGCTGCTTTGGCTGCCGCGCTGTGGAGCGATCTTCCGGGGCGGTCTAGCAAACAAGATGTCGCGAGTGCGTCCAGCAATTTCGCATTAGGTCCGCAATGGGGCTCGGAACTGCCAATTGGTGAGCGACTGTTCGTGGCGGCAGAGCGGACATTTTGGGTCGATTTGCAATCAATCGCCACCCTCGGGTGGACGCGCACAGATTTTCAGACCGTTTTGGTGACCTTACTTAGCCCTGGTGGATGGTCCGGGTCGCAGCCCAGCTGCACAGACAGTGTTTCAACAAGTCTATAGAAGGCCGCGATCTGAATGATTGGCGTCAGTGCAGCCTCGGCCGCCGTCGGCACGGCGATGTCGCCATTTTCGCTGTCGATGCGAAGAGCCGGGGCGCCGGCCACCTGCATCGCCTGACAAGCCTCAACCACCGAGGCGCGGCCGGCATCATCTGGCACAAAGGCGAGCACAGCCACGCCGCGTCCGGCCAGAACGGATGGCCCGTGCATGATTTCGGCAGCGCTATAAGCTTCGGCATGAAATTGGCACGTCTCCTTCAGTTTCAATGCCGCCTCCCCGGCGGCCGCCATGGCGGGGCCGCGCGAAACGGTAAGCACCGAAGGCGCGGCCGCAATAGCCTTCAACGCATTGGCTGGAGGGGCGGCTATGGCGGTGTCGAGCGTCGCCGGCAATGCCCTGATGCCATCCAGCAAAGCATCGTTTTCCGTCATGGCGCCGACAATCGCCGCAATGGCTACCAGGCTGCATACAAACGACTTGGTGGCGGCGACCGCTTCTTCCCTGCCTGCCTTTAGATCGATCACATCGCTTGCAATTCTGCCAACGGGCGATTCCAGCGTGTTGAGCAAAGCGATAATCCGCGCGCCGCCACTTGCAGCGGCCCTCTGCAACTCGACTAGGTCAGGGCTGCCGCCGGATTGCGAAACAGTCAGGCACACCATGTTTCGTGCGTGAAGAGATGCGCCGTAAACAGAGGAGACCGAAGGACCCAAGGAGGCGACTGGAATCCCTGCCCGGCTTTCGACAAGATATTTGAAGTACAGCGCAGCCTGATCGGATGTGCCGCGTGCGCAGGTCAAAATGGCTGGCGGCGGGTCGTCGCGCAGCGACTGGCCGAGCGCAATGCATCGATCCAGCCCTTGATCGATGAACCGCTGCACTGCATGCGGAATTTCGGCGATCTCCCGCGCCATCTGAGTCTGCAATGGAATAATCTGGCCCATCAATGGAGACCTGTGATCATCGACACAGTCTCATTCTTGTCGGTCTCTGACGTGCGGCGAATTCCAATTTGCTGGCCTCGCCGCAACACACAGATGCGGTCGGACAGTCTGAAGACCTGATCGAGGCTGTGGCTGATTATGAGGATCGCAATGTTCCGGGCCTTGAGCGCAAGTATCAGCTTTTCCACCTTGGCAGTCTCTGCGACACCAAGTGCGGCCGTCGGTTCGTCCAGCAGAACGAGCTTGCTGGCCCACCGGGTTGCGCGTGCAATGGCCACACCCTGCCGTTGGCCGCCTGAGAGATCACGGATGGTCGCGCGTACTGAAGGAATGCGGACGTCCAACTCCTGCACCAGCGCCTCCGTGTCCTTGATCATACGACGGCGATCCAGCAGCCGGAGCGGTCCGTGTGTCAATTCCCGTCCGAGGAACATGTTCATGTAGACGGTTTGCTGATCGGCCAAGGCCAGGTCCTGATAGACCACTTCAATGCCATGCGCGCGTGCTGCTGAAGCGTCGGCAAAGCTGGTCTCTCGGCCTTCAAGCCGGATCGTACCAGCGGTTGGCCTGTGAACCCCTGAAATGATCTTGACCAGCGTCGATTTGCCCGCGCCATTGTCGCCGACCAGCGCGACGATCTCGCCCGGGTGCAGGTCGAGCGACAATTCCTCGATCGCGACGATCCCGCCGAACGCCTTGTGTATTCCGTTGAGCGAGAGAAGCGGAGGCGATGCATCCGAGTGCGCGGTTTGGGTCGACTGTTCCATCATCGTACTCATCGCAGGTCCGGCCACGTTTCCGGTTGGCCAAAAATGTTCTCGATCGTTTCAACGCGTGGCTTGCCATCAGCGACGCCGGATATGCCGGCGATGAGTGCACGAGTGACGAACGCCTGTCCCCGAAAGCCGAACACCACGCTGTCGCCCACCTGCGGCGCGCCGGGACCATCGGCGTCGATCATGCCGTAATAGTCGATGGCCTCGGGCGGTGGGATTTCCACAGACCGCAGCGCCGATCGCGCGGATGTCGGTTCGCCGCCGACCACTGCCTTGACGTCGTAAGCCGGAAAGACCGGGTCGATGTAGAGCCCGCCGCCAAAGCAATAGGCCTTGCCGCCATGATGGTGCGAGACTTCGGTCAGATAGAGGACGGCCGGGTCTTCGGGCAGGTCCTCGACGGCGTGCAGAGGCGTCGTGCCGTGCAGGCCGTTGCCTGGTTCGCACTGCGTCGTGCCGGCCTCCGCAAGGGCCGGCAGCACGGCGGACGACGTCGTCCCAGGCGCATTGATCTCAATGTCGGTGCGTCCGGCTCTTGCAAGTGCTTCTGCAGCCTTTTGCAGCGTTTGCAGATTGTGCGTTGGGGCGACCTTTCTAGTCTTATTGTCGTAGAGCAGAGCCGGGAAGGTCGTGATGCCGGCGAACTCGGCCCCATCGAGCGCGTCCAGTCGATCGGCGACCGTGACGATGTCAACGGCGTCATAGCCGCCTTCATGGCCGCGATAGAAGGTGTCGCCCTTGGTCTGGATGCGCGCCATCAATGGCTGGGTTCTGCCGGCGAGCCTGGCCGCGCTGGCGGCCTCCTCGGCCTTTGTGTCGTTAAACACGGTCCAGTAGTCGGGTCTGATATAGGCCGCGCCGAGATCGGCCTCGTGGCGTGGAATCTGGACCAGATGGCCCAGATGGCCGGTTTGAAGGCCGGCGCGTTTGCAGGCCACGGCGCACGCCATGTCAACTGCGACGGCACGGTCAATACCACCGGCCATGACCGCCTTGCAGAAGCCCGAATTGCGGCCGACCTGCTTGGTCATGGCAAACGTCTTCATGCCAAGCCTGTTAGCCTCGGCGGCAAACAGGCGGGCATTGCGTTCGACGGCGTCGAGATCGAGCACGTAGCAATTGGCTGGCAATTTGCCTGACTGATGCAGCGCCATCGCTGCCTCGATCAAGGCAGGATTGCGCCGCATGAGAACGTCGAGAAACATACACCGCCTCCTATCGGTTGATGTCGCGCAGCGAGATGGCGACGGCGAGCAGGATGATCAGGCCACGCACGATCATCTGGTCGGACACGCCCAGACCCATCAGGATCAGGCCGTTGTTCAGCATGCCCATCAGAAGCGAGCCGACGAGCGCGCCGATGATGGCGCCTTTGCCGCCATTGAGCGCCGTGCCGCCGACGATGACCGCTGCGATGACGATCATCAGATCGCTTTCGCCGAGCGTGTATTTGGCCGCCTGGAGCCGCCCTGCATACAAGAGGCCGGCAAGCCCGGCGCAGGCGCCACAAATGGTCAGCACCAGGAAGCGAATGCGCGGCACCTTGATGCCGGAAACCTGGGCCGCACGCGGATTGTCACCGGTGGCCAGAACGTGGGCGCCGAAAGGGGTGTGACGGAAGATGATGTGGCCAGCGGCGACCGCGCCAATCGTCCACCAGACCAGCGAGGGAACTCCGAACAGATCGCCAGACCCGAACATTCCGGTGAAGGTGTCGTTGATGACGGGGATCGACCGCAGATCGGTGAGCGTTCGCGCGACCCCGGCGAAAAGCCCCATGGTCGCGAGCGTGACGAGGAATGACGGCAGCTTGAGCCAGGCCACCATCGCGCCGTTGAACGCGCCGATGGCGATGCCGACGCCAAGGCCGGCGAAAACGCCGACCAAGGCCGGCATGGTCTGCATGGCCATCGCCGCGCAAAGGGCCGCTACCGCCGTGGTCGATCCGAAGGACAGGTCGATCTCACCGGCCGACAGCGCGAACACCAGGCCGATTGCCATGATGGTCGCCGGCGCGGTCTGCAGGACGATATTGGTCAGGTTTCGCGTGGTCAGAAACCCATCGTCGTGCAGCATCACCGCAAAGAAGATGAAGATCGCGATGAAACCCAGATAGACAATGCCGTTTTGTAGTTGCAGCCGGCTCCATACGGAGCTGACCTTGGTGCGCCCGGTTTCATGTTCGGCGGTGGTGGCGCGGGCCCCTTGGGACCCGCGTTCCGTTATGCTCACTGGCTTGCCTCCATCACGGTGGCGGGCGGGTCCATGTTCATCGAACGGTTCCAGCCGTCCTGGACATTGTCCGTGCCAATCGCCAGAGCATCCACAACAAGGAACGGATCGACCGATTTGCCCAAAAGGCTCGCCGCCGCCGAGCGGGCCGCATAAACGCCAATGCTGTAGGCTTCATCGGCGATGATACCAGCGGTGTTGCCGCCGCCCAACATATCGAGCGCAACCGGCTCGTTCAGGTCGATGGTCACGACCTTGGTGTCGCTGTTGCCCTGCTGGCGCAGCACTGAGAGTACACCCAGCGCGGGCTCCGCCCAGGGCGTGTAGATACCGCCCAAATCCGGATTGCGCGACAGCATCGCCCTTGCGATGTCCTCGGCATTGGCCGGATTGGCCATGCCGGATTCGATCACGATCTCCATATCCAGATACTCGTTCTCGATCGTCCATTTGAACGCGCCGTCACGCTGATTGGTGACCGGAAAATCCGCGTCATGGAACATGTAGCCGACCGTGCCGGTCCCACCCATCGCATCGGCCAGCGCATGGGCCGCCTTGTTGCCGATCTGGAACAGGTCTGCCGACACAACGGTCACATAGTCCTCGCCGTGGGCAAAACCCTGCACGGCATTGTCGATAAAGACGAGTTTGACGCCTGCATCCCGGGCAATGCCGTAGACAGATGCCGCCGTCGGCGGATCGATCGGTAGCGAGACGATGATCGACGGCTCGTTGGCCATCACGGTCTCGACATCCGACTTCTGCCGGGCGGTGTCGAAGCTGGCGTTGGTTTCTGCGATTACTTCGATGCCAAGTCGTTCGAACTCGTCCTTGGCGCCCCGCGCCACCGCGTTCGACCAGTCATAGAGTTCGTGCCAAACCAGCGCGGCGGTATGATTTCCAGCGCGTACCTGGTCAACTTGGGCGTCCGTCAAGTCCAGATTCGCCTCGGCCACCGGCGTCGGTGCCTCGCCATTCGGACCGACGGTTGCCGGTTGTTCAGCGAAGGCGGCGACGGGCAGAGCCGTCACCATGGCCGTGATCAGTGATAGGCGTTTTAGATTGAGCATCTCGTTACCTCCCATGCTCAATTGCGGCGCCGGCTTGCAGGCGCCATGATGCCGGGCTCAATTGCCCCGCAGGCTTGCAGGCGCTTCGATGCGCAGCGATTCCATCCACCCTTCTTCGACCGTATCGGCGGTGACCGTGAGGGCTGGCGCGACCACGAATGACGGCGTTTCCTGGCCCGCCAGCGCACGTGCGCCCGCGGCCGCCATGGCGCGACCAAGCTCATAGGCTTCGTCAGCGACGATCGCTGCAACATTGCCGCCACCCACCATATCCAGCGCGATCGGCTCGGAAAGATCGAGTGTGACGATCTTGGTCGTCTCATTGTCGTTGGCGCGTAGCGCAGCGAGGACACCCTCGGCGGGACCGGCCCAGGTCACATAAATTCCCGACAAGTCCGGGTTTTGCAGAAGCATCGCATTGGCGATTTCCTCGGCACGCGCCGGATCCGATATGCCCTGCTCGGCTACGATCTGGATGTTCGGATGATCATTTTCGATGGTCGTCTTGAACGCATTGTCCCGCTGGTTGGTGACGTAATAGCTCGCATCGTGGAAGATCCATCCGACTGTGCCTTCCCCGCCAATCGCCTCGGCCAGCGCATCGGCGGCGCGTTTGCCCATGTCGAACAGGTCATCGGTGACAATTGCTGCATAGTCGGCAGGATGCTCATAGCCCTGCGGCAAGTTTGAAAGGAAAACGAGCGCAACGCCTGCCTCCTTGGCCTCCTCGAATGCGGCCGCCGATGTGACCGGATCCAACGGCAAAGACAGGATAATGTCTGGCCCGCGGGTTAACGCCGTTTCGATGTCGCTGCGCTGCTTGGCTGCGTCAAAGCCGGCTGAAGTTGTCGCTACGACCTCGATTCCAAGCCGCTCGAACTCGTCGGTGGCGCCGGCGGTCACTGCGTTTACGAAGTCCGACTGATCGTGCCAAAGGAGGGCGGCTGTATGACCACCATCGCGCAGTTTGGCCGCAGTCTCGTCAGAGACGGCCACTTCGGTCGATGGCGTCGCCGTTTCGCCCGATGGGCCGATGGTCTCCGACCAGGCGAAAGACGTCGTCAGGGCAACGGCTGCAACAGTTGCAGCAAAGATTCCGGGTAACGTTTTCATTTGTACCTCCTCATGGTGCGATTTCCGCATGGTTGTTGACGTCTTCAACGCCGCAATAGGCTGCGGCAAACAGCGCAAATGCCCGCACCGCGGCGAGATATTCCTCGATGTCGAGGCGCTCTTCGCTGGTGTGGCAATTGCTGATATCCCCAGGGGCACAGTAAACGGCGGGCACACCCAGCTTGTTGATAATAAAAGGATTTTCAGACCAGTATGGTGCACCGGCACTGGCGCCCTTGCCTGGCATGACTGCCGAGACAGTTCGCTGGAGCAACGCCACTTGAGGCTGCTTCGCATTGATCTCGGCTGGCGAACCGCCTCTGGGATGATCACGGCCGGCGCTGTAGGCGATGTCGAC
Organism: Phyllobacteriaceae bacterium; assembly: GCA_024742765.1. Taxonomy (GTDB): domain Bacteria; phylum Pseudomonadota; class Alphaproteobacteria; order Rhizobiales; family Rhizobiaceae; genus Roseitalea. The sequence goes on from JANSXT010000003.1 coordinate 85,437, forward strand.
AGCAATTCCGTCCGCAACTGGTGCCTGCCGGATCGCCGCTTCAAAGCCCGCTGTCACCGCGTCCAGATCATCGCCCGGACGCAGGCTTCCGATCACCGAAAAATGGCACCCCCCGGGAACTGCGATCAAACCACCGCCATCGATCCCTGTGACGAGCACCGATGCCTTGCCGGTGAGTGGGTGCGGCTCCAACCGCTCCAATTCGGCGGCATGGTCCCAAACCGAGGCAAGGATCGCGTGTGTGGCCTTCAGCGCATCGACGCCCAACTCCGGTCGACCAAAATAGGCGGAGCGGCCAGTCACTGTTACATCTGCGATGAAGAAGCCAATCTGCGCGCTGTAGACATCCAACTGGGTCGGTTCGACATAGATGGCGAAGTCGGGCTTTGGGATGAGGCCGGTTTCCACGTCGTCCGACCAACGGGCGATCCCGGCACTGACGCCCGTTCCCGGCTCACCGCTTTCCTCGTCGCCCACAAAGGCAAAGGCGAGATCGCCCTTGAGCCTCAGGCCTGCTGCATCGAGCAGATCGAGCGCACCCAAGGCGGCACAAATCCCGCCCTTGAGGTCGGCAGAACCCCTCCCCCAGATCGAACCATCGACTTCCGCCCCGCCAAACGGGTCTTCACGTTCCGTACCGGCCCAGCGCTCGCGCCAGCCCTGAACGTTCACCACATCGGTATGGCCAATGAACTGCAGGCGAGGACCGCCGCCCGTGCCTTTGCGTTCGCCCCAGATGTTGGGGCGGCCGGGCAGGAAATCTGCCGACTTGGGCTCTAACCGCCGCGCGTCCATCTCGACTTGGAGAAGTGAGACGAACTCCGCCTCGCGACCGGTAATGCTCTGGCAGGCGACCGCACGTTTGATCAGATCGAGCAGCTTGGCGCGATCTTGAACCATCTCCAGCCGATCGAGCAAAGCCGGCGCACTCATCTGGCGCCCACCTTGAGAGTGACTACCTCCGGGCGGGGCAGTGTCAAATCAACGCCGGACAGTCCATCGGCGAACAACATGTGATGCAGTTTGTTGAGGCCAATGGCGGCGCCGCCGACGATCGCCGCTTTGCTGCCAAGTTCCGATACTTTCAGGGGAACCGGGAAAGGGAAGCAGGCCTCAACGGCTGGCTTGAGGCGCTCAAGAAGTTCGGGACGCTGGCCGATTGATCCACCGAGAACAATCAGCGAGGGGTTTGCGACGGCGGCAATAGTCGCCATCACGCGGGCCAGAAGCTGCGCGGTTTCGTCGAGCGTCTGCGTCGCGTGCTGATCGCCTTGTTCGGCACGATCAAAAATCTCGGGCACATCGGCGTTCCGGTTGCTGAGTTCGCGGTATCGTACCTGCATGCCGATCGACCCGGCGCGCGTTTCCAGGGCGCCGGCCTTCAGGATTTGCGGATCGAACGGATCAGCACCGAATGGAAGAAACCCCAGTTCTCCGGCCGCACCGATCGCTCCACGCACGAGTTTCCCATTGATCACAAGACCCGCGCCGATCCCGGTCCCGAACGACACAAATACGAGATCATCAATGTCTTGTCCGCAGCCGGCCCAATGCTCGCCAAGGACAGCGAGATTGACGTCGTTCTCAACCTGCACACTGATGCCGAGATCGGCAGCGAGGAGGCCAGTGAAGTCAATTGCATCCAGGCCCGCAATGTTGGGTGCCATCTGGATGCGGCCCGTGTCGGCGTTTGGTACGCCTGGCACGCCGACCGTGGCGAAGGCCAATTTGTCGGACGCCACATTCTGCTTTTCGGCGAGCGAGCGGCAGATACGGGCGATCTGCTGGACCACTTGCCTGCCGCCAGCGACATTTGTGGGCTCAACGGCCTCCGCGATGACACAGCAGCCAAGGTCAGCCAACGCCACGCGCACCTTCGTTCCGCCCAGATCGACACTGGCGATGTAGGCCGCTTCGGGGACTATTTCATATGTGACCGCGCTGCGGCCGATATGACCGCTTGTCCTTCCGATCTCACGGATCCAGCCATCATTCTCAAGCTGCTGGGCAATTTCGGAGACAGTCTGCTTCGACAAGCCGGTCTGCTTGGCGATGCTTGCGCGGGAGATTGGCCCGCAATTGGTGATCGCCTGCATGACAGTGCAGAGCGAAATACGACGGGAAATGTTACGTGGATCGGTCATCGGCATTTAGTTCGTTCTATGTCCGAACTAAATCGCTAACGAGGACCCATGTCAAGTGGGAAACTCAATTCCTGCGCGTCGCCGCATCCAATCGGAGTTTATCGGTGGCTTTCGACGTGTCGGGCAGCGCGCCGTCCCTCGACACGAATGAACGAGCCAAAACCCCAGAGAGGTGACATTCCGCTATGCCCTTTGCTGGCGGCGAAGTATGGCCCGACTGCGTTTCGCAGAAGCGAATTTGGCTCGATGGCGGAAGTCGCTGCTATGTTTCCGGCCTTTTTGTCGATACGCGGGCCGCGGCCTTGATGGGAATACGCACACACCGTTGGTCTCGTTAGCGGACAGGCTCGTTTCCGTTTCATCCATTTGCCGCCTCGGATTCCGCGTGCTCCTGATGTCCGTTCCATGCCGTTATCTCGGTCGCGAACTGTGTTGAGGTTTCGGCTGATATCACACGGCCGACGCCTCAGTTCTGTGGGTGTCAGATGTCCTTTCGTTGCTCAGATTGCTCCGGGCGATCCGCGCCAGCTTGTTGGCCAACGCCACCGCCAGTTTGGTCTTTTGCTTGCGTTTGTATGCCGTTTCCAGCCACGAGCCGAAGCTGAACGTTGACCAATTGTGCGGCCGCATCAGGATGATATGGGCAGCCTGAACGAACGGCGTGCGCAGCCTGACGGTCCCGCACACGCCGTGCTCGCCAATCGACAATCACTGATATACTCAACCCAAAGACTCTCCAATGAGAGGGGAGCCAAAGGGCGCAGGTCAGCAAGCCGGCCTTCTCGGGGAAGGAAAATCGGACACATGTCAAAGAAGGTTCTTGTCCTGGTTTATCCCGGTTGCCAGGCACTCGACGTTTCGGGACCCGTAGATGTGTTCCTGATGACCAATGAACTTGGTAGTGACCGCGGCGGGAACGTCGATATCTATGACATCGAGCTGGTTGCACCCAAAAGCGGCGAGGTCCCGACCCATGGGGGCGTTTTGCGCCTCAGTGTTGATCGGGCCATTGACGAGATCAGCGATGATGAGCTTGGTCAACTTGATACATTCATGATCGCCGGCGGCTTTTCAGCAGTCAGCATGCGCGACGAACCAGGTGTCATTTCATTCATTGAGCGCGCTTCAGCTCGGGCGCGTCGTGTTGCTTCGGTATGCACGAGCGCGTTCCTGTTTGCGCAGGCCGGTGTTCTGTCCGGCCATCGCGTGACAACGCACTGGCGTGTCGCCAGCCAGCTCGCAAAAGACTATCCGAATGTGCAGGTCAATGATGAGGCGCTTGTATGTGTTGACGGCAAAGTCTGGAGCTCTGGCGGTATCAGCGCGGGCGTGGACCTGGCTCTTGCAATGGTCGAACAGGATATCGGAGCTGAAGTCGCCCGGTCCGTCGCACGGATGATGGTAATGTTCCTGGCCCGACCCGGTGACCAAAGTCAGTTTCGGAACCCGACGCATGACATTCATGAAATCGTCCCGCACTCGGATCTGCAAATGCAGCAGTTGATTGATCTGATACGAACCCATCCGACCAGCGATCTGCGGCGCTCTGCACTTGCCGACAAACTCCATATAACCGAGCGAACCTTGGCCCGGCGCTTTAAGGCCTTTACCGGGATGACGGTTTCAAGGTTTGTTGAAGAAGCCCGTGTCGGGCATGCACGAATTCGTCTGGAAGACTCCGACGAGACGCTGGAAAGGATTGCCGCACGCTCTGGTTTTGGCTCGGCCGATGCAATGCGCCGTGTGTTCGTTCGTCACCTATCCATCAGTCCGCAGCAATACAGGGCACGATTCAAAAGCGCTGTCCGAAACAGCCAGTCAAAGCAGACAAAAGCGAACGCCGTGTCCTGAACTGTCGGACTTTCGTCCTTTCCGATCGGAAATCTTGCTTCTACGTTTTTGCCAGGGTTGCGACCTGCGGTCTGGCTTTCGGTGGGGCAGTGAATTGATGATGAGTTTCGCTGTCACAACTGATTGTTTCAGTATGCGATGAGGGTTGGATTTTCGCAGACAATCGGGCGTATGCGACAGGGTTCGCTCGTCCGACACACCCCAGTCAATCCAAGCGGGGTTTTTGATTTTGATCTGGCATCCTGCTGGCTCTTGGATGGTTCGCCGGAAGAGGTCGTTGCCCTTTTTCATGATCCGATGTCACTCACACACTGGTGGTCGGAGGTTTTCATGCGCGGCGAAATGCTGTCCGGATGTGCGGCCAACGGAACAGGCTTGACCGCGCGCTTTTATACCAAGGGGCTTCTGCCGCACACGTTCCAGTTCACCGCACGCATTCAGGACGCCAACGCGCCCAAGGCAGTGCAAATACGGACCTGGGGCGATTTTGATGGGCGGTGCGATATCTTTCTGGCTGCACAGGGTGATAAGACGCGCATCGACATCCGATGGCAGGTCAATGTCTGCCAGCCATATATTCGTGCGTTGCTTGGTGTTGGCCGGCCGATCTTCATCGCCAACCACCGTTGGGCGATGCGCAGAGGTCGTCTGGGGTTGCAAGCGGCGATATTTCATCAACGCCGCAAGGCCGAGAAGCAATACACTCCTCCTCGCCGGCCAACATTTCCGCACAATCTGGCCTTGTTCAAGGACCGTTTCCGCTGGTCACGTGATGCGATTGACCACTCCGCGGCGCGGGTTGTGAAACATGGTCGTCGGTGAGTTGTTCATATCACGGCCCGATGACAGATGCAGGGATACAGGACCGTCTCGTCCAACAGTGTCCGGCATAAGCGCCGCCGTTACACAAGCTCGTGCTCAGCCCAAGGGCGCCACGGCGGAGCGGCACGCCGATGGTTATCCGGCCTCAGACGCCTCCGTACGGTTCAGGCCGTGCTGATCCCATATTGCGTCGATAGCATCTTCGCTTTCTGCTGACCCGATCAACGGGATGACCGCGGTGGGCTGACAGCAGGCCCTGAGCGCCCTTATCCGCACCTTTACGTGCATCAATAAGCCGATGGAGAAGCCGGCAGCGCCTTTTCGGTCACCAGCCGCATCCCCAAATGCGGCGGTGGAGCGCCAACCGCGCAGCCGCCGCGCGCCGGATCGCGCACAAGAAACGGGATGACCGCCTCGTGTTCACCGCCGACATGGTAGGCTGGACATATTGGTATCCTCGCCGTGCCCGAACCGTCGATGTAGCAGTCCTGTGTCCACTCCCAGACACTTCCGTTCAGATCGGCGATCCCCTCTTCTGTCATCGACCATGAGCCGGACGGCCGCAGCCGGCGCTCTGTTCGGCCTTCAAGCAGATAGTCCGATGCCCACGAAAGCGACGGATCGGTGAAGATCGGATCGGGCTCTTCGGGCAGAACGGGTTCTGCCATCGCTTGCCACTCGTCGGCGGTCGGCAACCGGAAGCTGTGTCGGGATACGCGGTTGATCCAGCCCAGATATTCGTTCACATCGAGCCAGTTCAGACCGGTCGCCGGCCATTGATCCGCCTCACCGCCCCGAGGCGGCCTGAGCCGAAGCGTACACGCGCCATCGGCGTGACACCGGTTCCATTCGGCGATGGTGACTTCATGGGCTTGAACGTAGAGTGGTTCGCCACTTTCGGAGAGCACTGGCCTTTCCGCCATCTGCGGGACGTAGTCCATGTTCGGGCCGCGCTCGTACGCCAGAGCCGCGATGATGGCGATGCACACAGCCAGCAGCAAAAGGGACACTGCTCCAAGCCGCTCCGATCGTGACATCGCCATCATCGCTCATGTCTCCGCCGTCAGCCCTCGAACGGCCTTGGCGCGACGACCTGTTCCATCAGTGCATTGTCCCATGGACCCTCGACCACGAAGTGGGCCGTTGCGCCCTTGAGGGCCGCGATGATCAGATTGTGGTTGACGTAGGCGTAGACGCCCGGCTGCTCGAAGGTGTACATCGCCGCCGCCGCGCATCCGCCGCGGACGAACCATGTTTCCACGCCCGTCAGGGGCGGATCGGTGAACGATGTCTCCCAGACATAGTTGCCGTGCCCGCCGATCAGGTGTGGGCGGCTGTCCACATTGCAAGAATTGTGCACCATCAGCACTGTCTCGCCGACCTGCGCTTTGAGGGCGTTTGCGCCAGTCAGCGCTCCGACCGCGCCGTTGAAGACCTGGTGCGTGGGAACCAGCGTCGCCATCGCCTCGAGGCTGTCGGCATAGTCGTCGCCAGCCGTGTCGTAAGACTTGAAGTCACCATTGTCGTCGCGCGGCAGGTAATAGTCCTGTTCGCCGAAATAGGCGATTGAGTCATAGCGCAGCGGATTGCCCTCGGCATCCTTGAGGCCGTCGCGCGGCAGAACCATGATGGCGCCGTTCATGCCGTGGCAGACATGGTACGGGATCATCGCGCCGCCAGGGGCACAGTGATAGGTGAAGCAGCCCGGCTTGGTCGCTTTCCAGCGCAGCACCGTTTCCTCACCCGGATAGATATGGGTCAGTCCGCCGCCGCCCAGCGCGCCGGTGGAGGCATGAAAGTCGATATTGTGCTCCATGACGCTTTCGACCGGATTGCGCAGGGTCAGTTCCACATAATCGTCCTGATGGACGATGATCAGCGGACCCGGCACCGAGCCATTGTAGGTCAGCGCCCAGATGCTCGCGCCGCTATCCTCGTCGACGGTCATCAAGCGCTCATGGGTGACCATCTCGATCTCGACGATCTTCGGCGGACCGCTGGCGACCTGCTCGTGCTCGGGCGCGAATGGCGGATCGACCAGTTCCTGGCGAACCCGTTCAAGACCTGACAGGTCCGCGGGCGCTGCCTCGGCCATGGTGTCCGGCGCCGATTCAACGGTAATCACCGGCCGCGAGTGGCCCATCCGGGGCGTCTTCGGCATGGGGCGCGACAGCAGCGAGGCGTGTGCAGCACCTCCGGTCAGCGCGGCAGCGCCGGCAAACGCCGTGCCCCGCAGGACGTTTCGGCGACTCGTGACGGTCTGCTCGACATTGATGGACTTTCTCATTTCAGCCTCCTTGGCTCGTGCGCATCTGACACGGTGCGGTCGGGAACCGTGCCGATGCTTGATCACAGATTGGAACGTTGGGCATCGAAACGCTCGCGTGCCCGCGGCGGGATGCGCCCTTCGAGGTAACTTTCGGGCACCTCGGTCACTTCGCCGACGGCGACCGTCATGACCATGCCCATCGCATAGTGCGGCAGGCACTTGATGCCGTAGAGCCCTTCGACATCGAAGGTGACCTCGACTTCCTCGTTGATCTTTCCCTTGAAGGTTTCGGCGCCTTCGGGCGCCATTTCGGGGATGGACTCGGCGTTGTGAGCGGGATCGGTGGCGATGAACTTGACCGTGTCGCCGGGTTCGATCTGCAGAAAATCGGGCTCAAAGACCATCGGGCCGGCTTCCCCCCGGTTGAGCATCTGGACTTCATGCATTTCCGCAAAAGCCGGCCCGGCCATCGCCACGCCAATAGCCAGGGCGGCCGTTATCACGCGCAACATCTGTCATTCCTTTCTTGACTTGCCATTGTTTGATGCGACCTTATCGGCGAGCGCAGCCGAAACGTTGCGCTGCCACAAACAAATGACGGGCTCTTCGAGAAGCGACGAACCGGCCGGCCGGGAGGGAACGTCGTCGGGCAAGAAACCGGACAAAGGGGGTGTCTCGGGTGCCGACGGTCGGAACAGCAGCACGCCCACCGAGGCTGGATGAAAGCCTTCTTGATCATGCCGGACCGTTTGCGCGGCTGAGCCAGGCCGAACGGCGCGCGGTCCTCGACCGTGCCGTTTCCTGCCGGTTCGAAAAGGGCACGCAGCTATTCGAGGAAGGCGCAGTCGCCGACCGGTTTTACCTGCTTCTGGACGGCTTTGTGCGTGTCGTCCGTCTTTCGGAAGACGGAGAACAGGTGATCATGCTGCACGTACCAAGCGGGCAACTCATCGGCATCGCCAGAGCCTTCGATCGCGACGATTACCCGGCGACGGCGGTCGCCGTCAGCGAGTGCGTCGCGCTGTCATGGCCGGCATCCTTCTGGGACGAGCTTGTCGAGACCTATCCGGGCTTTGTGTTGGAAGCGATGAAGAGCATCGGGCTTCGGGTGAAGGAATTCAACGACCGGGTCGTAGAGATGGCAACGCTCCAGGTCGAACAGCGCGTCGCGCACATGGTCTTGCGGCTGGTCAATCAGGCAGGCCGCAAGACCGCCGAAGGGATCGAGATCGTCATGCCCGTCACAAGACAGGATCTTTCAGAAATGACCGGATCGACGCTCCATACCATCAGCCGTCTGCTCAGCAACTGGGAAAGGAAAGGTTGGGTCAAGAGCGGCCGCCGTCGGATCATCGTCAAACAGGCCCATCAACTGGTCTTGTTGAGCGAAGGGCGAATCTGACCGTCGATGGCGCGAAGAAGATCGGCGCGGAATGACCGCTCGTCGACATCGTGCTCCCTGCAGGCGTCGACGACCGTATGAAACGGCGCGATGAGGCAGCCGACACAGAGCAGCCGATGATCGAAAAAGACGCGAACGGTTTCGGGCCATCGCGTCATCAGTTCGTCAAGTGACAGATCTGGGTTTTCAATAGGATGCAACATCGCAATGGCCTTGACCTGAATTCACAAGCCTAACGCCGGAAACGGACGCTACGTTGTGCGATCGCAAACTCGACATAATCACGCATTTGCGACGGGCATGTTCTCTGACCGGTTAAGGCAGCGGGCTGACACCGAAAAGGACAGGGTGGATTGCGATCAAGCCCAGATAAAGAACCACCGCGAACAAAATGCGCGCGGCAAAACGAGGGCCAAATCGTCTGACGTCGAGCGAACGACCACGCCGCCGAGCGTGATCGAGTTCCTCCCATCGCGCACCGAGTTCACGCCGCTTGCGACGATCGACGAGGCGTTGACCCGCAACGGCGAAGACCGCGAAGGCGCCGAAAAGGAGTACATGGGCCAGATCGCCATTGGGCGCGATATGGGCGCCTGCCCACAAGCCGAGCGCGACGAGGAGCGGATGGCGGGTCCATCCGACGATGCCGGGTCGCGACGGATCGAACGCGTCGTTGTTCGCGCCACCGAAGGAGAACGGGTCAGGCCGGGCAAGGGCGAGCGCGACGATCAGGCACACCGGCGGCATGACGATGAGCGGGACATATGGTTGCCAGGGTGCCCAGGGCCAGAGCTGTACAAAGGGCGCGCGACCGGCGGCGACGATCAGCCATCCGAGGGCGGCCAGCGACAGCAAGGAATAGGCCAGGATGAAGCCGCGGCCGCCGATCCCTTCGATGATGCGCTCCCGGATCGGTCCTCTCACCGGCACCGAATGAGACACAAAGAAGAAGCCGAATGCGGCAACGAACTCAGCCCACGCCATCGTTCACGACGCTGATCGAGGTGCGACAAGCAGCCGGCCGTAAATCAAGGTAAATCCGGAGAAGGCGCAAAACCAGGCCAGCCCCGACAGCAGATGGAGGGTAGCGCCCATATCCGGAAAAGCGCCCGACAGCAGGCGCAACAGCGTCGCTGCAACGATCAGCAGGTAAATCGTCGTCGTGGCAGGCCCCGCAGTGAGTTCCTGACCGGTATGGCCGAGCGTGGCACGCGTCATCACGGCGAGGGTCATCAGCCCGATCCCCCCTGCCATCCAAAGATGTTGTGCAGCCGCCGCGCCAGCCGGATTGGTGGAAAGAACGGAAAAACCGATGACAATGGCGCCCAAAGGCACAAAGGCATAGCCGGCGTGCAGCACCCAGACCAGCGGCTCGGTGCCGGTGCGAAAGCCAGCCCAACGGACGAGGCGCGCCGCATGCGCCAATCCGGCCAGAAGCAGCAAAGATCCGGCGATGGACGAGTCCGGTCGCGCGATCCATACCAATAGTGCCGCCAGAAGCATGAGCAGCGCCACCTTGTCGAAACGCCCCATGGGCGGTGACGGCAGTCGCCCTGCGCCGCGCTTGACCAGCCAGTTTCGCGTGAACGAGGGAACGATGCGCCCGCCGATCAAGCCAATCAGCATAACGGCCGTCGCCAGCCCGATGCGCAGGCCGTAACCTTGCGCTGCAAAATCGTCCCGCGCCGCCTCCCAGTGGAAGACGGCGTTGCCCGCGACCAGGGCGGCGAACAGCCCGAGCACCATCAGGTTGCGCCAGTTCTTCCCGGCGACGATCTCACGGGCGATGACGAGGGCAAAAATTGCCGGAAAGGCCAGATCGATGAAGGCGACCGCAAACGATGGCCATAATGCCGACGTTGCGATCGCCACGCGACCCGAGAGCCAAAGCAGGAAAAGTCCGCCGAGCGGCCAGCCGGCGATCGGCAGGCGGCCGGTCCAGTTGGGCACGGCGGTCAGAAGGAAACCGGCGATGATGGCGCCGAGATAGCCGAAGAGGAACTCATGGGCGTGCCACGATATCGGGTCCAGCCGGGTCGGCAGCGCCAAGGCCCCAGCCAGCATCGCCAGCCACAACACCATGGAAAACGCGGCCCAGATCGCCCCGCCGAGGAAAAACGGCCTGAATCCGTAGCTCAATATGGCCGGACCCCGCCAGGCACGGGACCGGTCCATGGTGCCGACCGCATTCATGGCAGCGCTCGCGTGCGGCCGGCAAGAACCGTGCGGCTGGTGTTGATGATGCGCCCTGCCGCGTCGCAGGTCAGTCGAACCTTCCGGCCGGCGTGCCAAAGTGTCAGCCGATAGCGTCCCTCGTCTTCCCCCGCGCCCTTTTCAACCCGTCCGGTTATCTCGCCGGCGCGCATGAGCGGTTGCACATCCTTGGGGTCCATGCCGAAGTGGCCGGCGACCAGGTCGGCCGACACGGTTACGTCGCCGTTATCGATCTCCACGATCATGAACCGTCTCCCCGTTCGGGAAGCCCAAACGACACACCCGCCGGAAGCGCGCAGTCGGCCAAAGTGTAGGCGTTCAGATCGTCCAGAAACCGCGAACGCGCATCGGCCAGAATGCCCTTCAGGCGGCAGCTCGGCGTGACGACACAAGCGCCACCATCGGCCTGGAAGCACTCCACCAGTGCCGACTTGCGCTCCAGAACCGCAACGATGTCGCCCAAACGCAATTGCTCCGGGGCAGAGGCAAGGACGGCGCCACCACCGGTGCCTCGCCGGGTCTCGACAAATCCCGCGGCAGCCAGTGCCTGAACGGCCTTGGTCAGATGGTGGCGCGAGATACCGAACTCGGCCGCAATCTCGGCGGTCGAGTGCGCGCGGTCAGGCTCGCCGGCCATACGCATCAGCGCGCGCAGGCCGAAATCGGTGAAGCTGGTCAGGCGCATGTTAAAAGTCGGCTTTCGCAATCAAGTTTTATGGACATTGCGCAGCCTAGCAGCTATAAACAGTATTTTAAATACCAATTGAAGCTGATCATGGGGGCCGCAAACGGCAGCAAATGGACGTCAGCCATGACCGTAAGGCGCAGCGTCTGGTTTGTGGTTGGGTGCGCCGCCATTGGTGTGGGCGCAATCGGCGCCATTTTGCCGGTGTTGCCGACGACGCCGTTCGTGATCCTGGCCGCCTTCGCCTTCGGCAAGAGTTCGCCGCGACTGCAGGCATGGCTGGAAAACAGCGCCACGTTCGGTCCGATCATCGCGGATTGGAAGGCCAATGGCGCCATTGCGCTCCGCTACAAGGCATTCGCGCTCGCCACGATGGGCGCCGTCCTCCTCCTCAGTTTCATGATGGGTTTCGCACCATTGGTTCTGATCATCCAGGCAATCGCCATCACTGGCGCCGCTGTCTTCATCGTGAGTCGTCCCAACCACGCGCTGCGACAAACCCATGCCGGCATCGCGCCGGCGCCTTCTCAGGGCGTCGCCCCAAAACAGCAAGGATGCAAACATGCGTATCCCGATGTTCGCGGCAGCCTTCGCGCTAATCCCGCTGACCGCGAACGCCGAGCAAACGACGCTGATCGATACCTCCGTTTTGCCGTCCCAGACCGTCTGGGATGCGGCGCAGTTGACGCCTCTGGCACTGACAGTAGTCGGCGCGCCCGCGGTCATTCTGCTTGACCTCGAAGATGGCGAGGTGGTGCCCCCACACGCCACCGATGCCGGTCTGCGACTGCTTACGGTGATTGCGTCAAAATGCGCACCGCGCAGCCACTAAACCTCCCATAGTCAACGAACGGCTTGCGTCAGGTCGCGTGGATAATGCGCACAGCAACCCTTCTTGCTATGCACGTGGTCGCCTTGTTCGGCCTCGTCGCCACTTCCGTCTCGCTCGCGGCATGGCGTGGCGAACTCTGGCCATTTGATCTGGGTTTCTCGGAGCTGCCAATTGGTGAGCGACTGTTCGTTGCGTCAAAGTCGCCTTTAGCTTGGACCTATGTTTCACTGCTGACCTTCATCGGAAGGGAGATCAGCAGGGGCGGTCATATTACAATCTGGCGCCCCACACCGCGCTTGGACCAAAGTCAAACTCGTCGGGCAGAAACCGCCCCTTTAAGCTGCGTGAGGTGCGAGCGCGCATTCGCCCAGTCCATCACATCTTTTCGAAAACGGCAAAAGCGGTGCGTGTGTATCTGCGCCAAAGAACACCAATTGGTTGAAATATCACGCGCGGATTCATCGGGTGTAAATCCGGCCGGGGCACAATCTCAGGTTAAAAGCGGCTGCGTTCCCGGTATTGCCGGAAAAGCGGGCCGTCGACCGTTCGGCACGTCCGCCAATTTCAGCGAGACATTGCGCAGAGCCTTTTACCCCGAGGTAACCATGCTTCGGACGCGGATGGAACCGAATGAGCGGTGCCAACGTGAAACGGTCAGAACGCGACCAGGGAGCATCCATTCGTGAGTGAAACGGCAGCCGCACTGCACTATCAAAACCGCAACTATGTCCGCAGGCACGAGCGCTTCACGGTCAAGACACAGGCGCGTGCCCTGTTCCCCCAAAAGTCGACACTGCGCGGGCTGGACGGCCCCGAGGTAACGGTGCTGGACATCTCCCAGGGCGGCATGGCGATCGAGGCCGCGCTCAGCGATACGATCCCCGAGTGGTTCTATGTCGAGTTTTCCCAGATCGGTGAGCGGTTGACCTGCTATGTCGTCGGCCGCTCACCGGGCCGGGTCCATGCCCAGTTTCCGCGCGACATCAGCGCCGAGACAGTGCGCAACATTGTCGATCATGCCCGAAACACGCATATGGATGCCGCGCTCGACTGGCTGGACAGTCACTGACCAACCCGGCCTACCGCCGCTGCAAGAGCGGCCGGTCAAATAAGCCAATCGTACGAAAAAGCCTTATGATCGCGCGGCGTCCACGGAGTGTGCACGCGACGGCTGCTCGGTCAGCAGCGTTGTGAAGGCATCAGCCGGGACCGGCTTGCTGAAATAGTAGCCCTGTGCCCGGTGGCAGCCGATCGCCTGCAGGAAGAGTGCCGATTGGGCGGTTTCGATCCCTTCAGCACACACCGTCAGATCAAGCGCGCGAGCCAGCGGCACCAGCGCCTTGACCACGGTTCGGGCATCCTCGTCCCGGTCGATGTCCACGATCAGCGAGCGGTCAAACTTCATTTCACTGAGCGGCAGGCGGTAGATTTCGACGAGAGAGGAATAGCCCGCGCCGAAATCGTCCAGCGAAACGGCAATGCCCTTGAGCCGCAGCCGGGTCAGAATGTCCGTCGCAAGACCGATGTCTGCCATCGCGGCCTGCTCGGTGATCTCGACGATCAAGAGCGACGGCGAAACGCCGGCGACGGCCAGAAGATCGGCGATATGGTCGGGCAGCGACAGGTCGGTGAGCTGGTTGGGCGACAGGTTCACGGAAACCGGGACAGCGATACCCGCATCCATCCATTGCCGCAGATGCGCGATCGTGCGCGTCAGGACAACTTCCGTCAAAGCGCCAATCAGGCCGTTCTCCTCGGCAAGCGGAATGAAGGCGCCCGGCGGCACCAGACCGCGCACAGGATGGTTCCAACGCACCAGCGCCTCGGCGCCGATGATCGGAAAATCCATGCCCGCCAGAAGATTGACCTTGGGTTGGAAAAACGGTTCGAGCTGGCCTTCGGCAATCGCGTCGGCCAGTTCGGCGACGGCAATCGGCTCAAGCGGCGGCCTGGCCGGGCGGGATTTGGAAACCGGTTCTTCCTGAACGGTCTGGCTGCAGGCGTTGAACGCGTTTTCAAGCGCCACGATATCGATCGGCTTCTGCAACGGCGGGTGCATCTTCAGACCGAGGCTGCGGCCGAGCCGCTCCGACGTCGACAGCACGCGTTTGTCCCGCCCGCTTGCCAGAATAACGCCCGCGCGACTTCCCAGGTCAGCCATCTCGCGCAGAAGTTCGACGCCATCGCCGTCCGGCATGGTCAGATCGAGCAGCACGAGGGTCGGCCGGAACTCGCTCAATGCAGCGCGGAACTGCGCCCTGTTTCCCGCCTCGGCGGCCTCATACCCGCACTCCTCGGCGACGTCGCGAAACAGATCGCGAATCTCGGCCTCGTCATCGACAATCAGAATACGGTCGTTCTTGGTCATCATCGTGTGCCTCATGCAGCCGTTGGTGCCTTCTTGCCGGCGGCATCCAGCGCCGCGCGGATCTTCCTGGCCAGTTCGGTTCGGTTGTAGGGTTTGGTGACAAGGTTGGTCGCCGCTTTCACGTCGCCATCACGCAGGACCGCTGCTTCCGCGTAACCGGTCGTGAACACGACGGGCAGATCGGGCCTGCGTTTGGCCACAGCGCTCGCAAGCTGCGTGCCGTTCATCCCGCCCGCCATGACGATGTCCGTGAACAGAAGATCGATATCCTGCTCGCGGTCGAGGAGCGCCAGCGCTTCACGGCCGCTGGGGGCTTGCCGAAGCGCATAGCCGAGGTCTTCGAGAAGCGCGACGGCAACGTCACGCACCTCGTCCTGGTCCTCGACCACCAAAATGGTCTCGGTGCCGGAAAGATCAGCGTCGGAAGGCTCGGCCGGTGCATGGCCGGGCGCGGGAACCGCATCGCTGTCGTCGGTGGGCAGATACATCCGCACTGTCGTGCCATGCCCGACTTCGCTGTAGATGCGCACATGGCCGCCTGACTGCTTGATGAAGCCATAGACCATGCTCAGACCCAGACCGCTGCCCTTGCCCACATCCTTGGTGGTGAAGAACGGCTCGAACACGCGGTCCAGCTTGTCGGCGTCGATGCCCGCTCCGGTGTCGCTGATGGCGATCATGACGTAGTTTCCGGCTTCAATTCCTTCACGGTCCGCATAATCGGCATCGAGGCGGACATTGGTGCTCTCGATCGTCAGACGGCCGCCATCGGGCATGGCATCTCGGGCATTGACGGCCAGGTTCAGAAGCGCCGATTCAAACTGTGCCGGATCGGTGGTGACATTGGCGACACCCTCGCCCAGGCTGCATTGCAGCGCGACCGAGCCGCCAAGCGTGCGCTGGAGCATCGCGCTCATCGATTCGATTAACGGGTTGGGATCGACCGTCTTGGTTTCGAGCTGTTGCCGCCGTGAGAAAGCCAAAAGCCGGCGCGTCAGTTCGGCGCCCTTGTTGACCGCCGACAGGGCCGTGGCAATGCGCTTTGCGGCCTTTTCATCATCGCCGAGCCTACGTTCGATGAGCTGGAGGTTGCCCATCACAACGCCAAGCAGATTGTTGAAATCGTGGGCAAGTCCGCCGGTGAGCTGGCCGACACTTTCCATCTTCTGTGCCTGGACAAACTGGCGCTCGACCTGCTTGCGGTCGGTGATGTCGGTCATCACCGCAAGCGAATTGACGAACGCGCCGGTATCGTCCCGTTCCGCGATGGCCGAGAGAAGCACATCGATGATCGCGCCGGACTTTGTGATCATCTGATATTCGACGTCCTTGCACACGCCGGATTGCATGAAGTCAGCCAGAACCTGTTTGGACACGGCTTGGGATTCCGGTGTCAGGAAATCTGTCGACTTGCGCCCGATCACCTCGTCCCGCTCATAGCCCAGCTTCTCCAGCCAGAAGTCGCTGACGCTCAAAAGCCGGCCCGCGGCATCGATCGAATGCAGCATGACAGGCGTGTTGTTGTAGAGGGAGCGGTAGCGCTCCTCCTTGGCCTTCAGCGCCTCCTCGGCCTCCTTTTCCGACGTGATGTCGGAGGCGGCGACGAAGATCGAGCGCGCGCCCGTGTCCGGGTCGGTGTAGGGCACCTTGTCGGTCCGCACCCAACTCGGATCACCTTGGAGCGGCGTATATTTTTCGACGATGCCCAGTGTCGGCGTGTTGGACTCGATGACGGCGAGATCGTCATCGTGATATTTCTTCGCCATTTCGGGGAACAGATCGTAGGTGTCGGCACCCTCCGCCGCGGCCACGCTCAGTCCAAGGGAATCTGCCGCCGGTTTGTTGAGGCGCAATATCCGGTTCTTGTCGTCCTTGTAGAAGATGCGCACCGGAACATTGTTGAGGATGAGTTCCAGTTCACGCTGGTTCTGCCGCAAGGCGTCCTCGGCGCGTTGGCGGCCGGTCATGTCCATGGCAAGGCCGATGAACCCGTCATAATCGCCATCGGCCGTTTTAAGCGCCACATAGGCGCCTTCGATGGCGCGTTCCTGGCCGTCCGGATAGCGGACCTTGCGCTCGAAGCGCACCGAGCCTTCCCGCTGGACGCGGTCAATGAGTTCGGCGATCGGAGCAACGCTGTCAGCCCCGAACACCTCGCCGACGCCGGCACCGACGATCTCGTCCTGGGAGCGGGCCAGCCACTGGGCGCCGGTCTTGTTGATGAAACGGTATTTGAGATCGGCATCCACCGATCCGATCAGGAACGGCACATTGTCGGTGATCAGGCGCAGGGAGGTCTCGGTTTCCCGCTTGTCGGAGATGTCCCGGCCCTCCGCGATCAGTTGGACAATCCGTCCGTCATCGTCGGAGACCGGCTTGAGCGAGAAGTCGATCGGTGTGCGCCGCCCCTCGGCGCCCTGCACGATCGCCTCGTAGCGCACGAACCGGCCGTTGCGCGCCTGCGTGATAGCACGCTTCAGGCGTTTCTTGGCTTCATCGCCGACCTGCCACCAATGGCATTCCCAAAACGGCAACCCGACCAGATCGGCCCGTGTCAGCCCGGTGAAGTCGATCGCGGTGTCGTTGGCTTCAAGCAGCGTTCCATCGAGATCGAGCAGACCGCAGAACTGGAATGTGTGGTTGAAGATGGCGCGGTACCGCTGTTCGGCCTCCTGCCAGCGCTCCTCGGCCAGACGTTGATTGGTGACATCATGCATCGATGCCACGGCGCCCATCTTGTTGCCCTTGGAATCGCGCATCGCCACCGCGTCGGCAACCACGCGCCTTTTCGGTCCGTTCTTCGGCGCGATGACCATCTCCTGGCCGGTCACGGTCGTCCCGTTCAGCGCGCGGAACAGCGGCACGCGTTCCATGGCGAGCGGCGTGGTGCCATCGGCTTCATAAAGATCATAGTGTTCGGCCCACTGCTCGGGCGGGATTGGCCGGCTGTCCAGACCATGGAAGCGCCTGGTCGCCGCGTTGAAGAGTGACAAATGCCCGTCACCATCGCACGCAACGACGCCATCCTTGATGTTGTCGAGCACGGCCTGCAGGAAACGGCGATTGTGTTCGAGATCGCTTGCGGCCGCCTTCTCCTCATCGATGATCTCGACGAAGGCGATCACGCCTCCGATGTCGCCATCTCGCTGTATCCAGGGCCGGACCTGGTGCCGGATCCAGTGAAACCCGCCATCGGCCCTTGGCAACCGGTCTTCGGCAAGATCGAGAACGTCGCCTTCCAGGCAGGTTTCATAGGCCTGGCGCCAGTGTTCGGGCAGATGTTCGAGCAATTCGAAATGGTCGCAGCCGGCCAGGGCAGCCTCGCCCATGCGGAACGTGTCGCGCCAGCGCCGGCTGGCGCCCATATAGCGCATGCCACGGTCGAGCATCGCCACCGATACCGGCGCATGCTCGAAGAAGAGCTTGAGCTGATGCTGGGCTATCGCCAGATCGTCCTCGGCCCGGATGCGCCCCTCCATTTCTGTCAGGACGTTGCCGGTGGCAAAGCGCATTTCGATCTGGTCGGCGACGACGGCTGCCAGATCGGTCAAAAGCACCTTGTCCCGCGTGCTGAAGTCGTGACGCGGCTTGTCGTCGATCAGGCACAGCGTGCCCAGCTTGTGGCCATCGGGCGTGATCAGCGGCGCGCCGGCATAAAAACGGATCTTGAGCCCCTCGGTTACGAACGGATTGTTGGCAAAGCGTGCATCGTCACGTGCGTCGGGGACGTAAAGGACATCGTCGGACAGGATGGCATGGGCGCAAAACGCCACATCGCGCCCGCTGCCCGACGCATCAAGGCCGCACGATGCCTTGAACCATTGCCGGTCGGCATCGACCAGGGAGATCAGCGCGATCGGAACATCGAACTGGCGGGAGGCGAGTTCGACGATGCGCTTGAAGCTGGTCTCGTTGGGATCGGTGTCGACAATGGCGTAGCGGCGCAGGGCCGCTAGGCGTTGTTCTTCATCGGGCGGCAGGGGGGCTGATTGCGTCAAAACATATTCCGAACTGCATGAAATGACCCCCTGCGCTGCACCTTATGGTTGAGGAATTGAGATTTTCTAAACAAGCGAACCTTACCGGGCGAAAAACCCACTGGTGTCGGTCAAAGCATCAAAAGGCGTGTAACCTCACGTGCTAACGCCCGCTTTGGGAATTTTGGAGCCTAAACTCAATTCCGTCGTTCAAGGCGCCGACTAACGCGAAACTCCCCTTCCCGTTTCGAATTCGAATCCCCTGCCCTTGCTGAACCGCATCGCCTGCCGCCAAGGCACCAGCGTGAACTGCTTGCCCTTCCCAACGATCGCGAAAAGTCCCGACGCAATACGGATCGATCCCGCTGACCTCGCGCTCTTCCAATCGAAATCCGTCCCGTCCCGAAACGTCCGCCCGAGTTTCTTCGCGAGATGACTGCCGGCCAAGGCGACATCCCTCTTGGTCAGCGTGTCCGGCAATCGGCGCCTGGCTATCAACTGCCCTCCTCGTTCGGACGCGTAGCCGTTCTCGATGAGACAGCGTTGCCGCTGCCGCAACACGCGTTGCACTTCGGCGCCGAACCCTTGGTCTGATAGCTTCATCGGCTGCCGCGCCAGCAGTTACCGATCCAACCAAGTGGCTCCAACGGTCGTTGGCAGTTGCTCAACTTGCGTTTCAGTTCGATGGCCGAGAATTGGATTCACCGTGGCGACATGGCGCCAAAACGCAAGAGGTCAGCCGAAATGCCGAACTCCAATGTCGTTCAGTATCGCTCTGATCCCCTGAAGCTGGACCGTTTTTTGATTGGGGTTTTCCGCTGTAATCTCCCGGCTGGATGAAAGACGGGGCTTCAGGCCAGATCTTCAGGTTGTGCGTACTTGCCATCCCGTAGGTCAGACGCAGCAGCGGAGCGCGGCGCTGGTCGAGGATTCGGCTCGGCGCATCCAGCTATGCACCTTGCGGGTCTATGACAAACTTGACACCGTCGCCGGCAAAGGAGCGCTCGAAGCCCGTTTCCCACTGATCAAGCGACAGTCGATCCGTTACCAGGGCTTCGAGATCAATGGCATTGGAATTGATCAGTCGCATCGCGCGTTCCCAACTGCATGGGGTAGACGCGAAGCCGGATGTGATGGTCAGTTCCTTATAGCAGATCAGATCGGTCGGGAGTTCAGATGGCTTTCCCGACAACCCCATCTGAGCCACATGGCCCGCGCGCGCAACAAATCGCAGGGAATCGGCGTAGCCATGGGCATTACCTGAACATTCGACGACCACGTCAAATGAGGAATCGGTCAGATTGTCTCCGACAACCGAGGTCTCAAAGCCCATTCCGGCGGCAAGCTCCAACCTCGAATTGTCACTGGGTGCCCCACGCACAGTCACGTCCGCGCCGTGCGTCCTTGCGACCTGTGCAGCGATCAGTCCGATGGCACCGGGTCCGACGACCAGCACCTTCTGGCCCGGTTCGACATATGAATGGGCTCCGAACATCGAGTTCGTTACACAGGCAACAGGTTCCGCAAGGCTCGCTGCCGCGTCGCTCATATTGTCGGGCGCGCGATGCAGATTGATCGCCGGCACCTCGACAAACGGCGCCATCGCGCCGTTGACATGGCTGCCGATGGACTTGCGCTCCAGACACAGGTTCGGTCGCCCGTTACGACAGTGTCTGCAGACACCGCAGGTCGAGAAAAAGGTTTCGGCGACAAACCGCTGGCCTTCAAGCGACGGGTCGACACCGTCTCCAACAATCGCAACCCGGCCGCAAACCTCGTGCCCCATCACGACCGGCGGCGTGACCTTGTACTCGTTCTTATAGATATGAAGATCAGTCCCGCATATGCCTGCGCCCAGAACCTCCAGAACGACGTGACCGGCCCGTGCGGTCGGCATCGGCCATTCCACCAGTCCGACATCTCCCGCTTGCCCGCTCCTTTTTGTTAGGCCGCGCACAGCATCCTCCTGCCTGACATGAATGTTGCGACAAGTTTCCTGTAGCGGTCTGCCATCTCCTTGGTCGCTTGCCGATCATCCTTCGAGCCTGCAAACCATGCCTCCGCGGCATCGCCAAAAATCGTCCGCCCAATGGCAAAACCGGCGCAAATCTCCTGCTGACCGGCAAGATCGAGTTTTTCGCCAAGCGTATCGATCGCTTCGTTGAGGCCGAGCACCATGACACCGCGGCAAAGCCTGTCGTGGGCATGAATTTCTTCGCACAAGGCAGACCATCCGGCCGCTGTTTCAAGTGCCGGCAGTTTCCACCAATCGGGGGACAAGCCGGCCCGGTAGCAAAGCGCGACACCGCGCCTGAGCGTTTCGTCATCGCGCGGCATGTCGAGTGGGGGAACCAGTTCCAACATCCACTCGACACCATTGGAGCGACACGAGGCCTGAAGGGTGCGAAGCGTGCTGATCTGCTGCTGGATCATGTCTTCGTCATCGTCAGGCGAGAACCACACAAGGACCTTTGCCACCTGCCCCGGACGCCAACCGTCAATATCGTTGGCAAGCTTATGACCAGCCTCGGTCTCCAGCGGCCGTGAACCAGTCACCTCGATCGGCCTGCCGGTCCAAATCCGGTCATTCCCTAGTTTGTCGAGCACCTTCTGGCCAAACTGAGGGTCCATCAACATGCCCGGCTGCGCATCCTCCAGGCCGCGTGATCCTTCTTCCATCGCGCCGAAAACCAACTGCTTGAATGCTTCGGCATCGGCTTGCGAACGCCGGTGCTTTGCAATCAACTTGGCAAACGGAACCCGGTGGTCACACGCCAGAGCCAGAATGGGACGATCGATGGCGGGGCGGGACAACGACCGGTGAAGATGCGCCAAATGTTCGCTGTTCTGGTCACGCTCGGCGAGAAACTGGTCCAGTTCGTTGGTGTAAGGCATCTCGACCGAACAGCCGTGCCGCGTGGCCACTAGCGCGCCGGCACCATTGCCGCGCTCAATTGCTTCCTGGCGGCTTCCGGTCCTGATCCATGTGGCCAGAACATTGCCCAGGAAGGCGTCGCCAGCACCGACCGGATTGACAACGCTGATCGCAATACCGTCCGCCCGACACGCGCTTTCCTTATGCTCCCATACAGCTCCGTTGGGGCCAAGTTTCCGAATGACCTCCAGATCACCCGCCCAATCCGACCCATCGCTGCCAAGCAGGCTTATCTCTTCCTCGTTGCCGACGATCAGGGCGCAAGTCCTGGAAAATTCGACAACCCGGCCGACCGAACCTTCCAGGCCACCTTCGAACGATGCCCAAAGGTCGCGCCGCAGATCGATGTCCAAAACCATTTTGGCACCTGCCTGTGCGGCAAGGGCAGCAATCGGGGCGACCATCGCAAACGCCCCCGGATCGGCAATATGCGTACCCGTGAACGCGACGATCTTTGCCTGGTCGAAATAGCCCGGCGGGATCTTGCTCGCGTCCAGATGCGCATCGGCGGCATCCGTCCGGTAAAAGTCGATCCCATCAGCTTCACTGTTAAGCATTCCAAGGAATGCGAGCGCTGTTCTGCGGTCGCGATGTTGCGCCATTGCCTGCGTGTCGATGCCTTCGTCACGCAAGGTGCGAAGCAGATAGGCGCCCATCGGATCGTCACCAACCGCTGAGATCAGACCGACGCTTGCACCGGCGCGCGCCGCTGCAATGGCCGTATTGCCACTAGACCCACCAGGATAACGGGCAAAACTGCGTGTCTCCTCCAGCGGCGTATGGGCTTGCACGCCATACAGATCGACAGCGATCCGCCCGACGCAGATGATGTCCGGAGCGTTGGCCATCATCATGCCCCAAACCGAGGTTCGGGCACGCCGGTAACGCCAAGCCCGGTCACCGCGAAAACGCTGCCGCGCATGACACCGTCTCCGGGGAAACGTGGCAGTGGCGGTTTTGCCATCGAGGTTACGTAAAGCACGTCCAGGTTCGGGCCACCGAACATGACGCTTGTGACCTTGCGCACAGGCATGTCGATCACGCGATCAACCGATCCGTCGGGTCTCCAACGGTAAATGCGACCGGCATAGACGTTGGCGTTCCATAGGCACCCTTCGCTATCAACCGTGCCACCGTCCGCAGCGCCTTCGTCGGACCTGTCAACCTCAACGAAATCGCGCCTGTTGGATAAGCTGCCCGTTTCTACGTCATAGTCGTAGGCCCAAATCACACCTGACCAGCTGTCGGCGAAATAGAAAGTCTTGTCATCGGGGCTGAAACAGGGACCATTGGAAACGATGATGTCGCTTTCGACCTTGGTGACGGTGAAATCCGGATCGAGGCGATAAAGCGCACCGTTCGGACCCTCTTCCATTGTGTCCATGGAGCCGGCGAAGAAGCGGCCCCGGCGGTCAACCTTGCCGTCGTTGATCCGGTTTGCGGTCTTTCCCGGTTCTGGATCGTGGATGAGGTCGCAATCGCCCGTCTTGAAATCAAGCGTGTAAAAACCGTTCTGAAGCGAGACGATTGCACCATCGCCATCTTTGCGAAGCGCCATCGATCCAATCTTGCCGGGCACATCCCACGCGCGCAGTTCCGTTCCCCGTTCGGTGCATCGAAAGACCCGACCATCCATGGAGTCGATGAAATAGAAGCGCTGCTGATCGACGTCCCACAAAGGTCCTTCGCCAAGCGTCGTTTTCACGTCCAGAAAGACATCGATCTTCATTTCGCTTCCCTTCTAAAAATTGACCCGATCACCACCCTTGAGACCGAGTATCTCCCGAGCCTCCTCGGGCGTGGCAACGCGTTTGCCGAGTGCCTCAATCAGAGATTTGGCCTTGTGAACCTGTTGCGCGTTCGATTGCGCCAACCGGTCCTTGGCGATCCACAATGAATCCTCCAGCCCCACCCGGATGTTGCCGCCAAGCGCGGCTGCGTGCGTGGCAACGCGAAATTGAGCAGCGCCGGCACCCAGAACCGACCAGCGCAAGTCCGCGCCAAACAATCGGTCTGCGGTCCGCTTCATATGCGCGATGTCTTCGGGATGATTGCCGATCCCACCCAGCAGGCCGAATACGGACTGGACGAAAAACGGCGGTTTGACCAAACCCCGGTCAACGAAGTGGGCAAGATTATAAAGGTGACTGATGTCGTAGCACTCGAACTCGAAACGTGTTCCGTTCGCGCCGGCCTGCGAGAGAACATATTCGATATCCTTGAAGGAGTTTCTGAATACCAGGTCCCTTGACCCTTCCAGATGTTCCCGCTCCCAGCCGGCGATGTCCGGGTAGCGCGCCAACATGCCGTAGAGGCCGAAATTCATGGACCCCATATTCAGCGAGGCAACTTCCGGCGCCAGCTCGGTCGCGGGTCGGGCCCGCTCTTCCACGGTCATGTACGGAGAGCCGCCGGTCGTGAGATTCACTACGGCACTGGTGGCCTGTTTGATCCGCGGCAGAAACCGCATGAACCCTTCAGGCGTCTGATCAGGCTTGCCGCTTTTGGGATCACGGGCGTGAAGATGAAGGATCGAGGCGCCAGCTTCGGCCGCTCCAATAGCTGCTTTGGCGATCTCATCCGGCGTGACAGGCAAATGAGGCGACATGTGCGGCGTGTGAATGGCACCTGTGACCGCGCAGGTGATGATGACGGCATCAGTCATGGTTTGCCTCCAGACCAGCCTGTCGTTTGTGAACGCGCAGCCTCATCAACTGCTCGTCGCGCCAGCGGCTGCGGTCCTCGATCTGATCAATCGGCAGGCGTGATCGCCGGCATTGTGCGATGACATCCACGGCCTTGGTCCAGTCAGGCCTCCCATCGCCGCCAACGGCCAGCCGGTCATACATCGGGCCGTAGCGTTCAACGTAGTCACGAACACCGCCCGGCGCATTGAGATCGATCGTCTCGAATGGCCCCATGATGACCCAGCGATTGGCCAAACCGTCCTTGATTGCGGCATCGACTGCGTGCGGACTTGCGATACCCGCTTCAACCAGTCTGAAGGCCTCGTCCAACAGCGCGCCCTGAAGGCGATTGACGACGAACCCGTCAATCTCGCGATCAAGACGAACGATCTCATGACCGGCCGATCGCAGAAGCGCGGCGCATCGGTCGTATGTCGCCATCGAAGTCGATGGGGACCCGACCAGCTCGACGGCGCGAATAAGGTTGGGCGGATTGATCGGGTGGGCCACAAGGCAGCGTGCAGCGCCCGCGAAACCGTCAAAAAGCGCTGATGGCAGGAGGGCGGACGTCGAACTGGCTATCACCGCGCTGTTGGGCGCCAGATCATCGAGCTTCATCAATACGCTTCGCTTGATCTCCAGATCCTCAGCGACGTTTTCCTGAACATGATCAACATCAGCGATGGCGTCTTGAAGGGACTCAGCCGGAACAATCCTTTGGGCAACAGTCGCAACGTCCTCGTCAAACAGCCCGTATTCGCGCAGGCTTTGCAGGCGTGTTTTGATTGCGTTCAGTGCGGACTGAACGGCTTGGTCATTCTGGTCCCACAGGATCACCCGATGACCGGCCGTTGCAAAGCTCATTGCCCACGCCTGTCCGATCAGTCCCGTACCGATAATGGCTGTCTTGTGTGCCATCACAACGTCTCCACATTGCCGTCGACGGCAATTGACTGGCCGGAGATATTGGCGCCGGCGGGCGAGAGCAGGAACGAGATGGTTTCAGCAACGTCTTGTGCGGTCACCATGCGTCTCATGGACACTTTGCCGAGATACTGTTCACGTATCTCCTGAACCGATACGCCCTCGCTTCGAGCGCGACTTTCAATGACGGCTTCCATGCGTGGCCCGGCAACAAATCCCGGCAGGATGGCATTTACCCGGATGTTGTCAGGCCCCAGTTCCTTGGCGAGGCTTTGGGCTAGACCGATGACGCCAAACTTTGTCGCGGCATAGGGTATTCGGTAGGGATAGCCATACTTTCCGGCCACAGAAGACATGCAGATGATGGATCCGCCGCCGCGTGCGCGAAGCAGCGGGACCGCGAAATGCGCACATGTGAACTGCCCGGTGAGGCCGATCGCCACGCAGCGCGCGAATTCATCCGGGCTTGTCTCATCGACACGGCCTGTTGGCCCGGCAATACCGGCATTGTTGATCAAACAATCCAGTTTGCCGAACCTGGTGCGAACCTCGGCAAAAAACGATGCCATGGCGCCCATGTCGGCAACATCGGCCTTGTAGCACAGTGAGGCTGGCATCTGCGCTGCGGCGTCATCCAGAGCATTCTGGTCGATATCGCAAATCGCCAGATCCATGCCTTCGCTGGAAAGCTGTCTGGCAACCGCCCAGCCGATGCCGCTGGCCCCGGCGGTAATGACACCAAATTGTCCTTTCAGCTTGCCCATCGCCTACCCACGCTTCTCACGAAGTCCGACAACCGCGACCAGAATGATCAGACCGAAGAAGACCGCGCGGAACGCATAAGGAAGGGTCGTTCCCGCCAGCAGGGTTTGCATGGCCGTCAACAGAACCGCGCCACCGACCATTCCAAGGTAGTGCCCACGTCCACCGGTAATCAGGGCACCGCCGACAACGACGATGGCGATCGACGGCAAGAGGTATTCATCGCCCATCCCGAGGCTCGCCTGTCCACCGAAGCCGGTCAGCAAAATGCCCACCACCGCCGCACACATTGAACAGAGCATGTAGACCGCAATGAGGGTTGCGCTGGTTCTGACGCCGGACAGATGCGCTGCTTCCTCGCTGTTTCCGATCGCATAGATGC
Source organism: Phyllobacteriaceae bacterium (assembly GCA_024742765.1). GTDB lineage: Bacteria > Pseudomonadota > Alphaproteobacteria > Rhizobiales > Rhizobiaceae > Roseitalea. The sequence goes on from JANSXT010000003.1 coordinate 111,691, forward strand.
GGCGGCCGAATGGCGTGCGCGTCAGCAGGAGCACCGCAAAGGTCACGAATACCAGCAAGAGCGGAATGATGGGTGTGACGCCCAAAACCTCACCGGTCATCAACCAGCGCAGGCTTGCAGGCGCAAATCCATCCGGCGTGCCACCGGAATAAAGCAGCGTCACCCCTTGCAGGATCCCGTTCATCGCAAGAGTGAAGACGATCGGCGACAACCCGAGCACCACGATGCCAATCCCGTTGATCAGGCCGACCAGCGCCGCCACCGCCAGAACGACCGGGACGGCATAAAGCAATGAACCGTCGGACCCCGCGGACATTCCGGTGAGCATGACGCCGGCAAGCGTGATCATCCATGGGACCGAAAGATCAAGGCCGCCGGTCAGGATCACCGCTCCCTGCCCAAGCGCGAGAACAGCCAGAAACGTCGACAACACGATGAGCGAATCCCAGTAGGCCCAACCGGTGAAGACATTGCCAAGCAACAGTTGCGTGGCGACCAGCACCGCCAGCAGGCAGATCCATGCGGGCAGCGAGTACCGAAGGACGGCCGCATTGCGTGTGAGGAAGCCAGGCAGGACAGGCGGGGTAGCGCTTCCGGCAAACGCCATGCGGTTGTCCACCCTGTCCCGTTGGCTGACCAGCAACCTGCCGTTGCGGGCCCTGAGCCAAGAGAGCCCCGCACGCAATTGTTCAGACAGCTTGGAGTCTCGCGACAAAGAGCCTGCGAGGACGGCAGCCAGCAGAACCGCGCTTTCGGCAATTGTCGAGTAGTAGGCAGAGACATTGGCAGCCAGCAAAATGTTGACCACCACGAGGAGCACATAGGCGCCGATGACCGAGCCGAGCAGGCCACCCTGCCCGCCCCCAAGGCGTGTCCCGCCGATGACGACGGCAGCAAAAATGGGCAGAAGCAACGCATTGCCGACCAGCGGATCGCCGGAACCCGTCTGACCCGACACATAGACACCAGCCAGACCGTACAACCCGCCTGCGAGCACATAGGTGACAAACAAGGTCCGGGATACGGGCAGACCGGATGCTTCGGCCGCATCACCGTCGGAACCGATGGCATACAATGCCAGGCCATAGCGCGATCGCTTGAGCAGCATCCACAGGAGCAACACAACGCCGATCAGGACGATCGGAAACGGCAGGAAATTGGGAATTGCATCGCCAGCATAGATGCCAAGGCTGGCCGAGATAAACCCGCCGGGCTTGTCCATGACCAGCAAAGTGATGCCCTGGACGATAAACATGGTTGCGAGCGTCACAACAATCGGCTGAAGCCGCATGAAACCGATGAAAAAACCGTTGAACGCGCCAACGGCCATCCCGATTGCAACGCCGAAGGCAGTCCAAAGCGGCACCGAGGCCTGCATGTTTGCCGGGTCCATGTTCGCCGCGAGCGCCGCGTTGACCAGCGAGATGACCGCACCTGCGGACAGATCAAAACCGCCTGACAGGATGACAAGCGATTGCCCCATGGCCGCAATCGCCGTCGTCGCGCCACCACTGGCGAGAAACGAGATATCAAAATAGGTCAGCGGGAACGGATTGAGCCAATTGGAAAACGCAATCAGTCCGACCAGAACCGCAATGGAAACCAGGACAGCGCGACTGCGCTGGACGACAGTCCCGATAGGGGGCATCGCGCGCGTTGTCATGCCGCACACCCCTCCGCTGCGACCTTGCTCAGGTCGGATGAAACGCCGCCAAGCGTTGCATCGAGCACCTTGTTCTCGGTGATGTTCGCGCCTTCGAGCCAGGTCGTGATTTCACCTTCATAGATCACCCCGAGGCGGTCGCTGAGATGCACAAGCTCCGGGATCTCGGTTGAATAAAGCAGTATCGCGCCGCCCTTTTCCGCATAGCTGCGCATAAGCTCGTAGAGTTGATGCTTGGTACCGACATCGATACCGCGCGTCGGATCAAACAGCAGCAGGATCCGGCTGTTTGCGACCAGCCATTTGGCGATCGATATCTTTTGCTGATTGCCGCCGGAAAATGCCCCCGCGGCCAGATAGTGCGCGCGCTCGTCCACCTCGACGGCTTCGAAAGCCGATGCCGCCTCTTCACGTTCCTTGTCGCCGTCAATCAAGGGGCCTTTGCAAAGCTGATTTAGAACCGGCAGCGCCGCGTTCTCCAGCCCAGACATCTTCAGAAAAAGGCCTTGGGTCTTGCGCTCTTCAGGCACCAGACCGATCCCGATAGACGGATGCAAAGCGTCGGCCGGCGATGTGAGCTGGACGGGCTTGCCGTCGACCAGCATTTGGCCGGAGTCAATCGGCTCAGCGCCGAACAGTGACATGAACAGCTCTCTTTGCCCCATGCCCTGCAAGCCTGCGATGCCGAGAATTTCTCCCGGATGCAGGTCGAAATCGACGTCTTTCAGTTTGGGCCCGGCGCACATCGAGCGAACGCTCAGGACCGGGTTTGGCAAATCCCGCTTTTCGACGTCCTCGCGCGGAGGGAATGCGGTTTCGACGGAACGTCCAATGATCAGTTCAACCACTTCATCGTCGCTGAAATCGTCGATGAAACCGGAACGGATGTGCTCACCGTTGCGCAAGATGCTGAGCGTGTCGCAGAACGCCCGAACCTCCGGCAACCTGTGAGAAATAAAGATCACGGTGACGCCGGCAGCCTTGGAGCGTTCTATGATGTCGCCGAGCCAATCGACATCACGGCCCGACAGCGCCGATGTCGGCTCGTCCAGCAACAATACATTGGGCCGGCGCAACAGCGCTCTGGCGATTTCGATCTTCTGCTTGTTGGCCAGGCTCAGATCGCCGGCGAGCGCATGAATATCGATGTCCAGATCAAGTTCATCCAGATGTGCGGCGACAGCCCGAACCGCCTCGCCTCGCTTCAGAAGCCCGAGCGGATTTGTTTCGCCTTTGGGAATAAGCATGTTGTCGAGGATCGTAAGGTCAGGGATCAAAGTCAGCTCCTGAAAAGCTGTTTGAATGCCTGCAAGCTGCGCCTCGATCGCGGATCGGAACCGTATTTCCTGACCATTGAGACGGATGGTTCCGCTGTCCGGGCGCACAAGCCCCGACAATATCTTCATCGTCGTCGACTTTCCGGCACCATTTTCACCAAGCAACGCATGGACCTGTCCGGGCGCGGCGGAAAACGAAACGTTGGAGTTTGCGATTGTGGCGCCGTAGGCTTTTGTAATTCCCGACAGCTCGATAATCGGCGGCAAAGCACCCATTGGACTGCCCCTCCCAGATCGACGCCCGTTTGCGTAAGAGCGGCTGACGCACCATTGCGCAATGCGTCAGCCGATCGGATTAGCTGGCGTCCGTTTACGGACGACCGATCAGCCCTCCGGCTGACCAACCAGCGCCGCATTCAAGCCGATCTCAGGCAGATCTTGGGAAAAGATCGACGCGAACCAACCCGGATTGGATACAAGCGACGGGAGGAAGGCGTTGCATCCGTTCTTCATTTCTTCCCATGAACCGGTCTCGCAAAGCTGAACTGTTTCGCTGGTCACAATCGGCAAGGGCAGTTTGGTGAGTTCAGGAACATCCTTGCCCTCGAGAACATCGACGGCCAGCTTCAGCGCCAGCGCACCGGAATAGGGCGGTGATGCATAACTGATACGCGGAGCGCCCAGAGGAGCATAGGCACCCGACGCACCCTCCACTTCGGTACCCTCAGCAAGCATCTGGATACGACCGCCGTTGGACCCTTCACCGGCACAGGGCTTCAGGTCGGACGGCGCAATGCCTGCCTCGAGTTGCATGGCGTTTGCGGTAAAGCAGCCAGCCTGCATCCAAAGACCGTCAATGTCATCCCAATCGCGCGTGGCGAGTATTTTCGACAATTCGGTTCGCGCAACCGCCTGGCTCCACATGCCGACCGCCTCGGCCACAATCTCAATGCCCTCATGCTGGTCGAAAACCTCCATTGCGCCCTGCGTCCGTTCAGCGTCGACGGATGTACCCGGCACACCGGTCACGGCCACGATTCGGCCTTCTCCGCCCAACTGCTCAACCAGCCATTCTGCCGGTATCCTGCCGGCTTCGACCTGATCAATGTGAACATTGTAGGCGCATTCTTCCGTGATTTCAGCATCGTAGGCGAAAACAACGACGCCCTTGTCACAGGCATTCTTGACGACGTTGTTCAGCGCGGTCGGCGAGATCGGGAACACGACGATCGCGTCCGCGCCCGACTGCACCATCGCGTTGATCTGCTGGATCTGGCGCTGTGCATTGGGGCCGGACACCTGAACCTGGAGATCAACCCGGTCCTTGAAGTTGTCATGAGCGGCAATCGCCTTGATCATATTGGCCGCCTCGGCCTGCCAATCATTGCCGATGTAGCTCATTGACAGAAAGATCTTGTGCGGCTCGTCGGCTTGCGCGGCAGACGCCATCATCGTGGTCATGGCGAGCGCGCCGATCAGTTTCTTCAGCATTCTGGTCTCCTCCCGGGACTGATAACTCACGGAACGACCTTAATTTGATTTTTGATCAAAAGTCAAACATCGAATTTGCGATGGACATGACATCGTGATTTGTGTTTGTTGAGACCATGGTCAATTCAATGAAAATCGCACCGCTGAAGCACGAAAACCTGCAGGCGCAGGTATACGAAAGATTGTGCGATCTCATTCTTCAAGGCGGCTTGGAGCCCGGACAATCGGTTACGGTCGCCACCCTGGCCGACGCGCTGCAAGTCAGCCCGATGCCAATTCGTGAGGCCATGACACGTCTGGTTCAGGTCGGTGCGCTGACCAAGGTTTCCGGCCGCTCGATGGGCGTGCCCAAACTGTCCGAAATCGACCTGACGCAGTTGACGAAAGTACGCCAGGAAATCGAATGCATCGCGCTAAACTGGGCCATCGAAAACAGAACCGACAGCTTTGTCGCCGAACTTGATGCTCTAGCAACATCCTTGATCAGTGCTGAAAAGAAGCGGAAAAACAGACTTTTTATCAATACGAACTACCAGTTCCACTTCCGGATCTATCAACAATCGGGTTCAGACATATTGGTAGAGATCATACGCAATCTGTGGCTGAGAATTACGCCATACTTCCATTTACTTGATGCCAATGGGCATTTGAAGATCTCGAACGAAATCCATTTGGAACTGATTGAGCAGATAAGCGCCGGAGATCGCGCCCGTGCGGCCGCTCTTTTAAAATTGGATATTGAACGGGCGTTCGAGCAACTGGTTCAATTTTCCGAACTGTGAGACGTCGGTTGTCGCTAACGCGTACCGGCTGGGGAGGCCGAGCCGGCCACAACGCATTGCGCGAACAGGAAAGCTGCGGAAACGATCGGCTTTACACCTGAATACCGTTGGCGGAGGGCGATCGCGGTTCAGGCCTGGAGTGGTCGCATAAAGATGTGATGCTCCTCGCGCACGATTTCATCCAGCAGTTTCACGACGGCTTGCACGCGTCGCGCCACCGCCTGGTTCTCGTGCCAGACGAGCCAGTAGCTGCGCGTGACTGACAAATCCGGGAACAGACGCACAAGCCTTGGTTCTGCCGCAACCATGAAATCGTGACAGATACCAACGCCGACACCCGCGCACACGGCCTCGTACTGCCCGATTGCGGTGGACACCTCGATGTCCGATTTCCAGTCTCGGGCGAATTCCAGCGCATAGTTGAGCTCGGGCGTGTAGATGAGATCGTCAACGTAACCGATCAACGTGTGCGATCTCAGTTTTTCGATCGTCTCCGGTTTTCCGGTGCGCGCGAGATAGTCTTCCGACGCATAGATCCCAAGCGAGTAATCGACGAGCTTGCGGACCCGAAGGCGTCCCTTGTCAGGCCGACCAACCATGATCGCAAGATCTGCCTCCCTTTCCGACAGCGAGAAGCTGCGCGGCACGGGAACAAGCTGGACCCGCAAGTCAGGATAAGTCTCGCGAAACTTGCCAAGTCTCGACGCGAGAAAGGCGCTGCCGAAACCGTCCGGCGCCCCAATTCGGATGGCTCCGGCCACCTCGTTGCGACCCTGCATTTGAGCGGTGCCAGCCAAAACTTCCGCTTCGATGCGCTCGGCCGTCTCGAACAGTGCCCCGCCATCTTCGGTCAGCGTCGAACCGCGCGTCGTCCGTTCAAAGAGCCGCGCACCGACCGCTTCTTCGAGTGCAGCCACGTGTCTGCTGAGCCGTGCTTGGCTGACACCCAGCCGAGCGGCGGCACCAAGCATCTGGCCTTCGCGTGCAACCGCGAGGAAATATCGAAGATCATCCCAATTCATATATCCATTCCTGCATAACGGATTACCGTTGGCGACCATTCATATCCGCATTCAGATGAGGGAAACAGGCTCAATCAACGGAGAGTACGTCCATGACTGAGATCGCCCATTTCATCGACAATGCCCGCGTTGCCGGTACGTCCGGCCGCAACCAACCGGTTTTTAATCCGGCCACCGGTGAGGCAACCCAATCCGTCGCGCTGGCTTCCACCAACGAAGTCAATGCCGCTGTCGCGTCGGCCAAGGCCGCCTGGACGACATGGTCCAAGACACCACCGCTCCGCCGCGCCCGCATTCTCGATCGGTTCAAGATGATTCTCTGGGACCGCGCCGACCAACTGGCGAAGGCTATTTCCGCCGAGCACGGCAAGACCCATGACGATGCCGTGGGTGAAGTGACACGCGGACTGGAGGTCGTGGAATTTGCAGTTGGCGCGCCGCATTTGCTTAAGGGTGAATTCACCGAAAATGTCGGTACCGCCGTCGACAGCCATTCAACGCGTCAGCCCCTTGGTGTCGTAGCAGGCATCACGCCCTTCAACTTCCCGGCCATGGTACCGATGTGGATGTTCCCCGTCGCGATCGCTTGCGGGAACACATTCATCCTGAAGCCTTCCGAACGCGACCCCTCGGCATCGCTTCTCATTGCGGAATGGCTGGCCGAAGCTGGGCTTCCGGCAGGCGTGTTCAACGTTCTCCAAGGTGACAAGGAAGCCGTGGATGCCCTTCTAGCGCATCCGGATATCAAGGCGATCAGTTTCGTTGGCTCTACCCCGATCGCGAAATATGTCTACGAAACCGGCACGAAGAACAGCAAGCGCGTCCAAGCACTCGGTGGTGCCAAAAACCACATGACTATCCTGCCGGATGCCGACCTCGACATGGCTGCCAACGCGCTGATGGGCGCGGCTTACGGATCTGCCGGGGAACGCTGCATGGCGATCTCCGTCGCAGTCCCGGTGACGGACCAGGTCGCCGATGCTTTGATCGAAAAGCTGGTTCCCAAGATCGAGGCGCTGAAGGTCGGACCCGCAGCGGATCGGTCCTCGGAGATGGGCCCGGTGGTGAGCAAGGCCGCGCAAGAAAAGATCTTGGGATTGATCGACAAGGGCGAAGCCGAAGGTGCGAAAATCGTGATCGACGGACGCGGCTTCACTCCGCCTCAGGGATACGAGAACGGCTATTTCGTCGGCCCGACACTGATCGACAATGTCACGCCAGACATGATGGTCTGGAAAGAAGAAATCTTCGGCCCCGTGCTCTCGGTGGTTCGCCGCAAGAACTACGCCGAGGCCGTCGAATTGATCCACTCGCACGACTACGCGAACGGCGTTGCAGTCTTCACCCGTGACGGTGATGCGGCCCGTACGTTCGCCCATGACATTGAAGTCGGCATGGTGGGCGTAAACGTCCCGATCCCGGTGCCCATGGCGTTCCATTCCTTCGGCGGCTGGAAACAGTCCCTCTATGGTGACCACCACATGCACGGACCGGAGGGCGTTCGGTTCTATACACGGCTAAAGACCATCACCACGCGCTGGCCCTCCGGTGTCCGGAGCGACCCCGAATTTGTCATGCCAACAATGGGATGAGAATCCCCTTCGGCGCGACAGTCACACCGCGCCGAATTGTATGTTCCAGAAGGAAATTGCGCCCGGATGGCTGAGAACTCGCTTCACGGTGGCGGCTTAGTGGCGACTATTGTTCGGAGCGCAAAACGCCCGCCGAAATTGCGAGCTGAAATATTATTCAATATCAGCAACTTGTTTGGTTGCGGGGGCAGGCAACCACCGAAAACCACATCTGCTGTTGGTTACTATGTAGACGGTTAGCGCTGTCGGGGAAAGTGTACCGCAGAACCGAACTGTCTATTGTTTCGCATCCGGGACGATCTGTGATGTCGACGAGGACATAACCTGAAGGCCTGCCCGCCCGATAGAATTCCCAAGACCTAGGTCTCGGACACACTATCGATGTCGGGCGGAAAGCGGTAGTTTTCTGAACCAGCCAAATCGCAGCCTACGTCACGAACTCCGGCCCGTTGTCAGAGCGGGTGTGTTCCGGCGATCCATGCCACAGGAACGGCTTGCCCAGCACATGCGACAAGTCCTGGCTGTTGAGCTTGCGCCTGACATGGATGGCCAAGCTCTCCCGCGTGAGCTCGTCGATAATGGTCAGCATGCGGAAGGCCTGGCCATCAAGCGTGCGATCCATGACGAAGTCATAGGTCCCGTTGCCAGACAGGCAATCGCAAAGCGAATGCCGAGAGGAGGATGTGGTTCCTGTGTGTCGGTCTCAGATGGATGCACGAGCCGTCATTCAGCAATAGTCGGCCTCGCTTCGGCTGTTTGATTGGAACCTTCAGCCCCTCACGTCACCAGATGCGCTTGACACGTTTTAAGCTGATGGATCGGCCATCCTGCTCAAGCAGCCAGTGGATGCGCCGGTATCCATATTTCCCAAATCGGGAAGCTAGATCGATGATCGTCCGTGTCAGGACATCCTCATCGGCCCGGCCGCGTGGCAGCTTGCGCTGCGTCGAGGGTCGGATCGTAGACCGCCTTGCGAAGTCGGACGTTCTCTTTCTCCAGTACCTTCAGCCGATTTGCTTGGCCGACTTCCATGCCGCCATACTCACGGCGCCGCCGGCAGTAACTCTGCTCCGACACCTCAAAATCACGAAAAATCTCGCCAACCGTTTGCCCCTGGCTCAGCCTGATCTCCGCTTCGCGCAGAATTTCAATGATCTGTTCAGCTGTGTATCGCTTCCCGCTTGTTTTCATCTCCTGCAAGAGCTCGAGTTAAGCCAGATTCCAACAGTCAGCGCGGCTTACTTTTCGGGACCACGGTCATTGAGGGATCAACCTCCGCTTTCAACTGATCGCTTGCACGGCATCGACAAACCGACCGACCTCATCACGCGTGTTGAAGTAGTGCACAGAGGCACGGACCATTGCCGGAAGTTTCCGGGTCTCAAAGTCGAGACGGGCCGCTGTGACAGGGGCGACAGATACGTTGATCCCTTGATCGCGGAGGCTATCGGCAATCACCTTGGCTTCAATGCCGCCTCTCGTGAATGTCACGATCCCGGACTTCCTTTGCCCGAGATCATGCACTGAAACGCCGCCGACCCCTGAGAGGGCTTCGCGCAGTCCTTGAGCAATTTCGGTCACGCGAGCCTCGATGTGAGACATCCCAACGGTGCGTGCGTATCGCACCGCTTCCATCAGACCAACGCGACCCGCGACGTAGCTTTCCCAGTTCTGGAAGCGTCTTGCGCCGTCCGCCAGCTCATATCCGTTTGCCTCGGTCCATGTCGCCGAGTGCAGGTCAACAAAAGGGGGATCGACCCGATCGAGTATTTCCTTTCGAACGTAGAGGAAGCCTGTCCCTCTTGGGCCGCGCAGGAACTTGCGCCCGGTTCCGGAGAGAATGTCGCAGCCAATCTCTCGCACATCCACCTGGATCTGCCCGACGGACTGGCAGGCATCGAGCAGGTAGAGGACGCTGTGTTTCTTTGCGACCTTGCCGACTTCGGCGGCAGGATTCACGAGACCGCCTTGCGTCGGCACATGGGTAATCGCGATCAGCTTTGTCTTGGGTCCGATCATGCGGTCCAACGCCTCAACGTCAATCTGGCCTGACTCGTCGGAAGGCACGAGGTCAATTTCAAACCCCAGGCGCCGAGATTGCTGCAGGAAGGCGAGATAGTTGGAGGCGTATTCGGATTGGTGGGTGATCACTCTGTCGCCCGGCCCCAGGTCCAGCCCATAAAAGGCCATGTCCCAGGCTCGCGTTGCGTTCTCAACGTAGGTGATCTCGTCGGGATTGGCGTTCAAAAGACCCGCAAATTCAGTGTAGAACGCCTGAATATCATCCTGAGCGCGCCGCTCCGCCTCATAGCCACCAACCTCGTTTTCGTCGCGTAGCACGCGTCGCAGCGCGTCGAACACAGGTGTGGGCATCAGCGATGCCCCCGCATTGTTGAAGTGAAGCACGTGCTTGCAGCCGGCCGTTTCCGAGCGGACTTTTTCAATATCAATCATGATCTACCTGCTTTGATTGGGTCGGTTGGCACCGGCTCTTAAGGCGTGGGGATTACACGGCACTACGCCGCCAAGCTGGATTGCGCGGCCTCGACAATCGCCATGAGACAGGATGCCGTGGCATCCGGCGTAGCGCTGCTGCCATCGTCCGACCTCTGGGACCGTTCCACCCAGATGCTTTTCATGCCCAATTGCCTGGCGGGGCGGGCTTCGCCAAGTCCTTCGGCGATATGGATGATCCTGTCTGGCGCTTCATCCAGTTGTCGCAGGGCTGTCTCAAAAATCGGCTTGTTCGGCTTGTAGCATCGCGTCTGTCCGGAGGTGACCACTTCGTCGAAGGCCACGCTGATTTGGCCCAATGTTCCGGCAATCAGATCATCATCGACGTTCGAGATAATCGCCAGGCGAAAGTGACGCGCGAGATGTGCCAGCGCTTCATTGGTTTCCGCAAAGACCGGCCATGTCGGAAGCGATTTCGAAAAGGCCTTGCCGAGTTCAGCATCACATTTTCCCAGCAACCTTCCGGCGACTCGATCCGCAACATTCTGTAGAGCGGCGCTGTAAGGAAAAATCCCTTCGCGAACTACAAGCGCGTCCAACTCCAGAAACATGTCGATCAGTGCGTCGTCAGATACGAGTTGGTCCGAAAAACCGTAGATACTGCGCAGCGCTTTGGCCGCACCGCCTTCCCAATCCACGAGCGTTCCGTAGCAATCGAAGGTGAGTGTTGTTGGCGTGTTCTCGGAAAAAAGTCTCTGCAGATCATCCATGTGTCAGGCCTATTCCTGAAAGTCCGGTTGGACCCGCTCAAGCAGGCGCTTCATTCCGTCCAGATAGCCGGGCTCGCCGTTGCACTCCTCGCTTGCAAGCATCTCGGCGAATTTCTCACTCATGCGTTCGGTCTCAGCCCTGGTCGCTGCTGCCAGAAGCTGGATCTGGCAGGCTCGTTCCAGTTGACAAGCTGACACGGAGGCGTCTGCGAGGGACGATGCGGCGATCAGCACGCCGTGGTTCTTCATGAAGAGAACCTTCTTTGTGCCAAGCGCCTCGGCCATTTTTTCACCTTCTGCAGTGTTGGTGCGTGGCACGGCATAGGTGCTCAGATAGCCAACCTTTCCGTGGAAATAGGCGGCTGTTTGGCTCAGGCGGGTGTCGAGGCGCATGTCCTTGAACACCGTCAACGCCGTCGCGTGCGGAGAATGGAAGTGCAGGACGCAGCGGACATCCGGCCGGGCTTCATATATCGGAAGGTGGATCGGCAGCGCGTCATGGTTTGCTTGGCCGTCGCCGGAGAGCAGCTCTCCGTCCCGGCCATGGAGGAGTAGGGAACTGGCGGAGACCATTGAAAAATGGGTGGAGCCAGGCGTCACAAGGTATTGCTCACCGTCTCCGATCTTGCAGCTGAAATGGGTCCAGGTCCCTTCGTTCAGTCCCTCCAACACAGAAATCCGATGAGCGGCCGCAAGGTCCAGTCGCGCGTTCGCCTCGTTCATTTTCTGATACCTTTCCAAGGCTGTAACGCGACGTTTCGCTCGGCGACCCGGCTGTGCGACGGCACCCGATCTGGTGCGGTCTTACCGCCCTTCCGGTTATGCTGGAAACGAATTATACTTCTCATATTGATGAATTTTAGGAATGTCGAATATGCAGCGTGATCTGGAAATCGACCTGCTGCGATCGTTCATGGCGGTTGCGTCCCACCTGAACTTCACCAAGGCGGCACAGTCGGTGTCACGCACACAATCCGCCGTCAGCCTTCAGATGAAACGTCTGGAGGAGATCGTGGGAAAGTCACTGTTCGAGCGGACACGTCAATCCGTCTCCATCACACCGACTGGTGAGGCGCTGAAGGTCTACGCGAAGCGCATTCTGCTTGCGAACGATGCGGCACTCTCGCAGATTCGGCAGCCCGAGGCCGAAGGCCGCGTTCGGATCGGCGCGCCGGACGACTATGCCACGCTGGTGCTGCCACACATACTGTCGATTATCGGCGCCGAACATCCCCGGCTTCAGATCGAGGTCGTTTGCGAGAACACGCCTGACTTGCTCCGGGCACTTGACGGCGGAGACCTCGACATGGCGATTGGGGTTCATACGCCTGGATCCGTGTCTGGACAGATCATCTGTTACGAGCCACTGCATTGGGTTGCTGCACCTGGCTATGTGGACGATCCCGATACGAGCCTGTCGCTGGCCCTTTGGCCACAGGATTGCGCCAGCCGGGTCATAGCGATGGATGTACTCAAGCAGACTGACAGGACGTGGCGCATTGCCTATTCTACCCGCAGCACCGGATTGATCGAACGCGCTCTTCTCGGTGGCTCAGCATTGGGCGTCATGGAGGCGTCCTGTATTCCAACTTCGTTGCAGATTGTTGATGGGCAAGTCAGCCTTCCGCCTCTTCCAGAGATCGCGATATCACTTCATTGCTCAGACGACAGCCTGCCGAACATCAGGCTCGTTTCAGAGATTATACTCGCGTCTTTTGCATCAAGCCTGCGTCGTCACGCCTAGGAGCTGTCGGGCCACCGGCTAGGAACACGACAAATTCGCTTCACCGCCACAAGTTCGGAGCCATGGTCTCGCTCCGAACCTCGGCTGCGCGACTCAAAGAAAATCCAATAAAGCAAACGCATTTGCAGGTTGCCAAGCACCTAGTCTCCATTGGTAATGGTATAGACAAAGGATCAAAATGGTTATCTTTGCGAACAGACGAAGCATATCGACCTTATTATTTTGGCGGGGCAAGGGATCGTCCATGGGAATGCTGATCGATGGAATTTGGTGTGCTGAAACGGACCGATACATGCACGGCGAGGCACTCGAGCGTGAGGTGCCCGAGCTTCCATCTCTTTCGATCCGAGAGATCGCGGCACGTCTGGAAAACGCTTCAGATATCGTTCTTGTCGTCTCGCAGAGCTGCCCCTGGTCGTATCGCACAACCATGATCCGTGCGCTCAAGGGCGTTTTTGGCATTTGCATCGCCGCGGCCGGTGGCCCGAGAGTGGAGGGATATGCGCTTTCAGGTATTCAGGACATCGATCCGGGCGCCACATACATCCGACATGTCCAACAAATCTACACCGCCAGTGGTCCCGCCTATAGGGGCCGCGCGACCATGCCCGTGCTTTGGGACAAATGCGCACGCAAAATTCTTGCAAATTCATCCGCGGCCATCGCGCGGGCATTGGATCGGATTGGCGGCAATTGGCGCCTCGCTCCCGTCGGATTGGCAGGGAAAATCGACGATCTGAACAAACGCATCTACGATGGGCTGGCCAACGCCGTTTAGCGGCCGTGCTGCCGGGCCAGTTCGATCATGTCGGCTACCAAGCGGTCTTCGTCACGACGTCCAACAAGGCATCTTGCGCTGAGTCGATCGGTGCTGCATCAGAAACCGGCACGCGCGGCGCTCCGAGACATTCAACTCAGCACGAACTCCATCTATACAAGCACGGCGATAGGCGGGCCTCAGAAGGCCTGCCCCGGGCTTGTTCCGGGGTATCCCTTTGCAGCTTCGGCCAGGATCAACTTGTCGAGCGTCAAATCGGACACGGCTTTGCGCAACCGCTCGTTCTCTTTCTGAAGGCGCTTGAGTTCCTTCAATTGATCCGTGCCCATTCCACCGGACGCTCCGCATCGTGCTCGAACCGGTGGCGCAGCGATGCTCCGATCTTCCAGCGGTAAAACGTTTGTTCAGTCAAACCAATCTGTCGGATCGCATCCAGACCTGGCAGCCCTTGCCCCGCCAAAACCTCAACCTGCAGTAACTTCGTGACAATCTCTTCGGGCCTTGGTCACTTGTTCGCCATCTCTATCCTCCGTTTTCCTAAACATGGCGGAGGACCACTTCATCGGGGGAGGATCAGGCGTACAACGCACCCAAGACAAACGCCTTGTAACCGATCTTGTATCGCCGAGTATTCGGATCCTGGGTTAGGTATCCGAAGTCACGAAAAACAGCGAAAATTCGCGACACTTTGCTATTGGGATAGTTCGATCTTTCCGTCACTTCACCCACTGACACAGGTTCACCGGAAGCAAAGAATTGTTCAAGAATCTCCAGTGAATCCTTCAGCGTCTTCATCAATTGATCCCATGGCTTGCGATCCGCGACGATAGCCCAACTCGGTCGGGGTGGCGAATTTTGGTCAATCGAATCTCGTATCTTCTACCGGTCGAGCAGCGGTTTCCATTTCGTCGCGCGCCCACAGCAGGAAATGCTCGATTGCACCACGGCGGCGAGCGTTGGTCAGATAGACAACGTAGAAAGCCAACGCATCGATCGAGAAGGCCAGAGGCTGCAACAGCGTGCCGGATGCGAGTTCGCGTCGAACGAGCACGTCGCTCACCAGCGCGATGCCCTGGCCGGCCAGCGCGGCTTCAATGGCGTGGGACTCCTCGCTGAAGCGCAGTCCGTTCGATGTATCGATACGTTCCGCTTCCGGATGTACGGCGCGAGCTTCGCCTACGTACCTTTGCCATGTCGGTGGGTCCGGATCGTCTTGCTTCCAACGGAAATGGATGAGCGTGTGTTGCGCAAGGTCCGCTAAGCTTTTGACTGGCTGCCCTGCATTGGCCAGCGCCGGACTCATGACAGGAATGAAACGATCGCGCACCAGTTCGTTGCATTCGAGGTCTAGTATCGGTGCTCGCCGGTATCGAATTGCAAAATCCGCCGGTCCCGATCGAAGATCGGCAGGTATCTCGGATGCCTCAACATCCAGTTCGAGACCGATGTCCTGTTTCAGCTTCGCCAGACGAGGAACCAGCCAGCGACCGGCGAACGCCGTTGTCGTAGAAACGGTCAGAGGGCGCCGATCGGCGTCGGCGCTCAAGCCGGCAACAGCGACGGCAAAACTGTCCAACCCGTCGCGCAGCACCGGAAAGAGGCTCTCGCCGGCTTCGGTCAGCGCAATCGGTCTGGGCCGGCGTCGGAAAAGTTTCTGTCTCGTAATGTCCTCCAGAAGGCGGACTTGATGGCTGATTGCGGTGGGCGTGACGGCAAGCTCGTCGGCCGCCTTGACGAAACTCAGATGCCGCGCGGCAGCCTCGAAGGCGCGCAGCGCGTTTAGGGGAGGAAGCTTGCGCATGCCAACTATTTAGATGAACGCAGTTCATCTTGAAAGGCCGGGCAAGTGGTGACAGCGTACCCGACCGCCCGAGGCGGATCGGACGCAATAAACGTCACAGATGAACGAGATAGTCCGGCAATTCCGGCTCGGGAAGGACGGACAGGCTCTTCAGCCTTTGCATCGTTCGCCGACCGGCATTGTTCAGATGTTGTGCCAGCGCCTGCGCTGCGGCATCTACATTGCCCCCCCTGAGCAGCCTTAGGACAATCTGATGTTCTTTCAATTCGGGCAGCTCTCTTGTCAGCCCCACCGCATTCAGGAAGACGTTGTTCACCAGAATCGGCAGTTGGCTGCGCTCAATCACGTTGAGCATGCGCTGATTGGTCGACCTGGCCAGACAGAATTCGTGTAGATCGCTTTCGACTCGCTCGATCTGGTGCAGTTCAAGCTCGTGCTCCCTGTCGACAAGACTGTCGATCCGTTCTTGCATGGCCTCGATCTCATCGCTTTCGAGCCATTTGGCGCTGTGCCTTAAAGCAATGGGCTCGAGAATGGCCCGCAGCTCATACTCGTCACGCACGGCGCGTGCCGTCAGCGGGCCGACCAACCAGTGACCGCGGTCGTCCCGGCGTACGATGCGCTGGTCACGGAGCCTCGCCAAGACCTCCGCCGCGCGAATCCGGCTGACGCCGAAATGTTCCGCAAGAAGCGACTGATTGATTCGGAACTCGCCGAAAGCCATGGCAATGCTGGCGTTAAGCCGAACGCTTACCAGCACCACATCGGAACGACTTCGAGACACAGCAGAGCCTAGGTCGTCGGCGTCTTCACGGTCGAGAAGATCTGTACTCAACGCCGTCCGAACCGGCAGCAGGTGCCGCCCCGTTCCAGCCAGATAGCCGCGCCCTTGGAACCGTTGGACCAATCCTTCCTCGTGAAGCAGCCGGAGAGCTTTCCTGACCGGTGCGCGACTCGACCCGAAAATGCCTGCAATAGGTCCCTCGATGAGAACCTGACCTGGCGGAATCGCACCGGAGCGAATGCGCTTGGCGAGCACCGATCGGACCCGCTCGAAAAGTGGAAGCTGAAGCGAATGACTTTCCGCCATCCGAGAGTCATTATTTTTCATCTTTGCGACATCCAAAGTTGCGTAGATCCAATTTCATACGTGAAATCAAAAGTTTAAAGATCTCAAATCCACGAAAAGATGACCCTTGTTTGCAGCGGTCATCCTGAACACTATCCCGAAAACGCATCAAGACAAGCATCCTCGCAAATCGGAAACCATCAAATGCAGCATGTCGGTCTCGCGCTCCGCAATACAAAAGGGCGGCATGGGTTCACATGCTGCCATGCTCGATCATGACGGCAACGGTTCAGGCAAAGACCGGGCCGGACGATCGGACGGTTACCGAACTTCTTGCGGCCTATCGAACAGGTTTCATCTTCCCTCGAGATGCCGTGGAAGGCGCGCTGTCACGCGCCTGTCTGCCGTCCGCCCGTGGTGTTTTTGTCAGTCTCGACGGCCCGGACGTGTGTGCTGCAGCAAAGAGCAGCACCGAACGCTGGATGCAAAAGCGGTCCAGCGGACCGCTCGATGGCGTGCCGATTGCCCTGAAGGATAACATCGATCAACGCAATCACGTCACGCTGGCGGGCGCGGCGATCCGGCGTGCCGCTCCGCCAGCGACCGAGAATGCCGACATTGTCGCCAAGCTCGAAGCTCTTGACGCGATCTGCTTCGGTCGCACCAGCATGCCTGAGTTCGCATTCAGTGGCATGGGGATCAATCCGCATTTCGGAACGCCGGCCAATGCCAGCCAAGGTCGAAACAGACGGATACCGGGCGGTTCGTCATCCGGCAGCGCGGTTGCCGTCGCGCTTGGCATCGTGCCGGCGGCAATCGGCACGGACACATCCGGTTCGGTTCGGGTGCCCGCCGCGCTGAATGGGGTCGTCGGCTTTCGGCCGAGTTGGAATCGCTACCCGATCGCCGGCGTTTTTCCACTTGCGCCGAGCCTCGACACTTTGGGGCTGCTGGCATCCACGGCGGTCGATTGCCTCCTGCTCGACAATCTCCTGAACGACAGCCCAGTCGGCGAAGATACGCTTCCGACCATTTCCTTCATTGTTCCGTCCAACATCGTTTTGGATGACCTTGACGAGTCGGTCGCACGTGGTTTCGCGGCCGCGGTGGATCAGTTGCGAAGGACCGGCTTCAAAATCGGGCATCGCGCCATCGAGAGCTTCGATATAGTCGCTTCGGCCATGGACAGGCACGGCACATGGGTCACCGCCGAAGCCTATGACACGCTATGGCCGCGCATCGGCAAAAGGGCCGACAGACTGGATCCTCAAGTGCGGCGGAGACTGGCGGCTGGCGGCAGGCAAACCCGTTCGGACCGCAAAGCGCTCAGCGCTGCGCGACAACACGCAAAAGCGGCATTGGCTGAAACTCTTGGCGACAGCTTTCTCCTGTTTCCGACCGTTGCCGCTGAAGCACCGCCGATCGAGGCTGTGGAGCACGACGACCAGCTTTTCACCGCGCTTAACAACCGGATTCTGCGCAACACCATGCTTGGCAGCGTCCTCGATACGCCGGCCATCTCTTTGCCTTTCACCCTGTCAGGCGAAGCGCCAATCGGGTTGCAGATTTCGGCACTTCCGGGACGGGACTGCCAATTGCTGGCCACGGCCGTCGCGGTCGAAGCCGCCTTGCGCGGGAGACAATAGCAATGCCCAAGGAAATACTCGTCAGTTATGGCGTCGACTTCGACGCGGTCGCGGGATGGCTCGGTTCCTACGGAGGCGAGGATTCACCTTGCGATATCTCCCGCGGTGTCTTCGCCGCCGAAGTGGGTGTCTCGCGCCTTCTGGAATTGTTTCGGCGACAAGGCATTTGCACCACTTGGTTCATTCCGGGCCATTCCGCCGAGAGCTTTCCCGCGCAGACAGAAGCCGTCGTCACGGCAGGCCACGAAATCGGTCTGCACGGCTATAGCCACGAGAACCCTCTCGCCATGACCTTGGAGCAGGAAGAAGAAGTTCTTGAAAAGTCACGGGACCTACTTGTGTCGCTGACCGGCCGTGCACCACGCGGTTATGTAGCGCCCTGGTGGGAGTTCAGCCCCAACACGGCGCGGCTGCTGATCGATGGCGGTATCGTCTACGACCACAGCATGATGCACCGGGATTTCGAACCCTATTACCTGCCGGTCGGCGAGAGCTGGACGAAGATCGACTTCACCAAGCCGGCCGCGCACTGGATGAAGCCTTATCGACCCGGCAGACCGTCGCCGCTGATCGAGATTCCGGCCAGTTGGTTGCTCGACGACATGCCGCCTCAAATGTTCATGAAGGCATCGCCGAACAGCCACGGATACGTCACGCCGAGGCAGGTTGAGGAGCTTTGGCGCGAACAGTTCGACTGGGTCTACCGCGAGTATGACTACGCAGTGTTTCCCATGACAATTCATCCAGACGTCTCTGGACGGCCTCAAACGCTCCTCATGCACGAGCGTCTCATCGGCTACTTTCGCTCGTTCCCCGGCGTTCGCTTCTGCACCCTGGAAGAGGTCGCCGACGATTTTGCGCAGCGTATGCCGTTCGGCCCAAAACAAGTGGCCTGAGGGGAAGACAGACCGTTGGCGAATTCAACAGCAGCTTCCTCACTTCGTTACGGCAAGGCACCGGCCGTTCTTAGCGGCCGAGCGCTTGTGCGTGTACTCGGAACGTCCGTCAGCTTGATCGAGCCGATCCGGCGCCGGGCCGAAGAAGATCTGGGCATCGACATCGAGTTCATCACCGAAGACGGCAAGAACGCACAGCAGATCGCCGCCCTATATCCGCAGTCGTTCGACGTCTACGATCAGTGGTTTCACAATATCGATCTCATCTGGCCGACGCGCTCCGTCGAACCGATCCAACTGGATCGCATTGCTCGATGGGACGAGATCAACGCGCTCCCCAAGAAGGGCCGGCTTTCCGACGATGCGCCGCTGGCACCAGGCGGCAACCCGGCCCAACGACTGTTTGTGCAGGACGATAGCGAACTCGGAGCCAAGCCAACCGAACGGATCAGCATGCTGCCGACCGTTCACAATGCCGACAGCTTCGCCTGCGTGCCGTGCGGTGACCATGCAGACGGCGAACCGCGCGTAGCGAGTTGGGCATCTCTTCTGGAGAAAAAACACCATGGGCGCGTGGCCGTCCAAAGCGACGCCGCCATCGGACTGATGGATGTCATCCTGGCCGCCATGGCGGACGGTTGGATGACATTCGAGGATCCGGGCAACCTTTCCGTTGAGGAAATCGACGAACTGATCAGTCGATTGACCAAACTGCAACGGCAGGGGCATTTCGCTGCGTTCTGGACAACCGAAGCTGAAGCAGGTGCGCTTGTGTCGGCCGAGAAGGTCGATGTTTCCAGTATGTGGTGGCAAGGATTTGTCGCGCTTCGGCGTCGCGGTTTCGCGGTCACTATGGCAATACCTCACGAAGGCTATCGCGGCTGGTATGGCGGCATGGCTCTTTCGAGAGCGCTGAACGACAAAAAACGCGACGCGGTCTACGACTATCTCAATTGGTGGCTGGACGGCTACGCCGGCGCAATGATGATGCGCAACAACGCGCACATCGCAAACCCGGATGCGGCCAAGGATTATCTGAGCAATTCGGAGTGGGACTACTGGTACGCGGGCAAGCCCGCGCTCGATGATCTGCAATGTCCGTATGGCCGAACAGTTGTTCGCCGTGGGGAACGCTATCCCGGTGGCAGCTATGACCAGCGGATGAACCGGATCGTCATTTGGAACTCCGTTATGGACGAGCACAACTACCTCGTCCGCCGGTGGAACGAGTTCCTGAAAAATCAAGCAAAGTGAGGAGGGGGATTATGATCCTTAAAAAGCCACTCGATCGCCGCAGCCTGTTGAAAGGCGCGGGCACCGCAGCTCTCGGATTGGGGGCGACAAGCCTGTTGCCAGCCCGCCGCGCCGGCGCGCAGCCGACTGAGTTGAACATGCTCTCATGGTACGGACACGCCGAGCCGGACGCCATCGGTGAGTTTGAAGCCCAATTCAATGTGACGATCAACAAGAAGTATTATGTCGGCGGCGATCAGATGTTGGCGCTTTTGGCCCAGTCACCGCCTGGTACCTATGATGTGATATTGACCGATCGCGAGTATGTCGTGCAGCTCGTTGCCGCCGATATGATCGAGAAGCTCGATCCGGAGGATTATCCGATCGACGACTTCTTCCCCGAATTCCAGAATATGCCGGGTCATTGGCAGGGCGACGACCTCTACTCCGTCATGCTCCGCTTCGGTTATCTGGGTCTTTCTTACAATGAAGAAGCGCTCGCCGGACTGGACGTATCAAGTTATGGCGTGATGTGGGACGACGCATTGATTGCAAAAGTCGGCCATTTCGACTGGCATTTGCCGAATTTTGGTTGCGTCAGCCTGTATCAGGGCAATGAAGACCCCTTCAACCTCAACCAGGCACAATGGGATGCCCTAGCCGAAAGCACCTTCAGTCTGAAGCCGCAGGTCGCCGGATTCTTCGACTATGGGGGTGTCCTGTCGTCGCTGCGATCGGGCCAGGTTTTGGCCATACCCGGTATTGGTGACTGGATCACTGGCGTGCTGCGCCGCGAAGGCGCTCCGGTGGCGACCGTTGTCCCGGACGAAGGCGGCCTGCTATGGGCGGAATCCCTGTCGATCGGCAAGGGTTCTAGTCGACCGGAACTGGCGCGGGACTTCATTCAATACATGCTGTCGCCGGCCGGTCAGGTTAGAACCGCAACTCTCGATGCCTACCCCGCCTTGCTGCCGACAAGGGCTGGTTGGGCGGCACTCCAGGACGCCGACAGCGCGGAAGCCAAACGTCAGGGCATGGTCCTCAATGGCCCGAATGCGCTCGATCTGCTGCGCCAGAATCGCATCAAGCTTCGGGCGCTGCCCGTCCAACAGTCTCTGGAGGACTGGAACGACGCCTGGTCCCGCTACAAGAACATCTAGGATCGGAACCTTGTTCAAACCCCTCGCGGATTGGTGACCCGAGATCTGCGAGGGACGGTCTTGACGGCGCCCGCCGGGCAACTGCCAGCCAGCCGGACAACATATGCCCATGACAGTGAAAGCCGCAGAAATGCCTCAGTTCGAAGCGGGGACCGCCACCGACCCGTCGGATCCGGAAAGCCGCGAACACCAGCCCGCGCGATCCGTCAGCGCCTTCTCTTTGGCCTTCTCGATGCCGGTTGTCGTTTGGCAGGCGCTGTTCTTCCTGCTTCCGCTGGCGTTCCTGCTGGTTCTGACGCTCTGGACGGTCCAGAGCTTCCGCCTGATTCCCGACCTAAGTGCAGCGAACTGGGCCCGCGTTTACGGAACAGGCTTCTTTTGGGATGCATACCTGCGCACCTTCGCCCTTGCGACATCGTCAGCGGTGCTGGTCAGCACGATTGCATTTCCGCTGACCTACTGCATCGCCTTTCATCTCTCCGCCAACGCTCAGCGGCTTGCGGTGCTACTTTTGGTTACGCCTTTCTTCACCAGCTACCTTGTGCGCGTTTACACTTGGCAGGCCTTTCTCGCCGATGAGGGCCTCATTAATTCCGCATTGGCCATCTTGGGGCTGGGGCCCCTCACCATGCTCAACAATGTCGGCGGCATCTTTATCGGCTACGCCACACTCTGCCTGCCGCTTGTTGTATTGCTGCAACTGATGAGCATGGCCAATGTTGACCGGTCACTGGTGGAGGCGGCCCACAACCTGTGTTGTTCGCCGCTTAGAACCGTCTTTGCCGTCGTTATTCCGGCCAGTCGCGTTGGGCTGGTTCTCGGCGCCCTGTTCTGCTTCATTTTGACGTTCGGCGACTTTGTCAGCCCCACTTATCTGGGCGGCGGCAATCCACCGACCCTCGGCATTCTTATCACGGACTTCACTAAAGCGGGGAACCAATGGCCCCGCGCCGCTGTGGTTGCCGTTACGATGGTGATCACCCTTTTGGTCATCGCCTTTGCCGCAGTGCGCTTTGCCTACAAAACACGGAGGAGCGCGCTGTGAGCTTGGCATCAAGGGGCAAATGGCCGCGTTTGGCTCTAATGCTCTACGCCATCTTGGCGTATGGCTTCCTGTTCGCACCGATTGCAGCCAGCTTTGTCTTTTCGCTCAATGCCGATCGCTTTCCGACACTTCCGCTGAGCGGCTTCTCTTTCGCCTGGTACGAGGCGATCCTCTCCGACCGTGCCGTATGGGACGCGTTGCTCAACTCACTCCGCGTAGCCTTCCTGACCGCGATCCTGTCGACAACCTTCGGTTTTGGCGCGGCCTACACCGACTATCGCTACAATTTTTTCGGCAAGGGTGCTTATCTGGCGCTGGCGCTCCTGCCGCCCACCGTGCCGGTGCTTGTTCTCGGTCTTGCCATGTTGGCCTTTTTGTCGCGTATCTCACTGTCCGGTGAGCTCTACTCGGTGGTCATCGCGCATTCGGTTCTCGCGACACCCTTCGCTATGGCGATCATCCGCCTGAGGCTGTCGCAGATCGATCCTGCAATTGAAGGGGCCGCCTGGAACCTCGGCGCCTCGCCTTGGCGCGCTATGCGATACGTCATTTTGCCGTTTGCACGTCCGGCCATCATCTCGGCGCTATTTCTGACAATGGCCGTCTCTTTCGACGAGTATGCCATGGCCTGGTTTGTGTCCGGCCTCAACGAAACCGTGCCTGTGCGCGTCCTGTCGATCCTGCAAGGCAGCGTCAGCCCCGAAATCAATGCCATCGGCAGCATCGTATTCACGATTTCCATCGCCTTGGTCGTGCTGGCTCAAGTCATCTACACGCGCAACCAAAATTCGCAGAACAGGAGGATGAGCCATTGAGTTCGGTCTTACAAATCAAGAACGTGACCAAACGCTTCGGCGCCGCGACTGCCGTGGACAGTCTGTCGCTGGATGTTGGCGCGGGAGAATTTCTCGCAATCATGGGATCAAGCGGTTCTGGGAAATCCACCCTGCTGCGCATGATTGCCGGCCTTGAGCAGCCAAGTGAGGGGGATATCCTCCTGAACGATGTGTCGACACGTGGCCTCGCGGCCCATGAGCGCGACACGCCGATGGTCTGGCAGAGCCTGGCGCTGTTTCCGTTTCTGAACGTTCTGGAAAATGTGGAGTTCGGACTGAAGATGCGCGGCGTTGCTCCCGCCGAGCGTCGCAAGCGCGCGATGACGTGGTTGGAACGCCTGGAGATCGAACGGTTCGCCAAACGTGCCATCACCGAGCTATCCGGCGGGCAACGCCAGCGCGTCGCGCTGGCCCGATCCTTGGTGACCGAGCCACCCGTTCTCTTGCTCGACGAGCCCTTGAGCGCCCTCGACGCCCATCTGACCATGCGTATGCAGTCGGTCCTTTCCGGACTGCAGCGCGAACTCGGCATCACATTCGTCTATGTGACCCACAGTCATTCGGAAGCATTCTCCATGTCCGACCGTGTCGTGATCATGAGCGAGGGCCGAATCCAGCAAATCGGTACGCCGAGAGATCTCTATCTGCGCCCCGTCTCGCGCTTCGTGGCCGAATTCCTCGGTGCCAACAACATCTTCTCGGGTGAAGTGCGTGAGGACCATCAAGGCGAGAAAGTGCTGACGACCGAAGACGGGCCGATAAGGCTCCCCGAAAGGGCGTATTCGCGCGCCTTGGGAGAACGGATCGAACTTGTCGTCTCATCCGACAGACTGGTTCTGACCGACGGCGAGGCACCCAACCGCCTTTCCGGTCGCCTGATCGGCGAAGAGTTCATCGGCGCAGGCGTCAACCTGTTCCTGGAGACCGGCTCGGGACGCGAAATCATCATCCAAGTACCACAGCGCGAATTGAATGACCTATCGTTGACGCCGGGACGGTCGCTCACCGTCGGCTGGCTGCCTGATGACGGTCACGTTATCGAATCCGATGATCGGTTCCGTCATGTCTCGTGATGGTCTGAACCCGAATGCCGTCCAGTACGACCCGAGTATTCCAGACGGACTAAATGCAACCTTGGACAGCCCGATCTCGATCGACGGGCGCCCGAGACCGGACACGATCTATGAGGTACCGACCCGATGCGGCCGCGCCGTTCGGCTGGACACGGGACAGGTCCTGAAGCTGATCAATCCGTCGGGGCACCAAGTTTGCGATCTGTGGGCCTTTTGCGCCGACGATATGCGGGAACTCCTGTCGATGGAGCATGTGCGCACTGCACTGGGACGCACAATGCCGAGGCCACGCGATGTGTTGGTCAGCAATCGGCGGCGACCGATGCTCGAACTCGTCGAAGACAGTTCACCGGGTGTGCACGACACGACAATCGCCGCCTGCGACGCAGCCCGCTACCGCCAACTCGGTGTTGACGGCTATCACGACAATTGTGTGGACAATCTGCGGATGGCGCTGATGGCGATCGGCGAGAAAGCTCCGGAAGTACCTTCTCCATTGAATGTCTGGATGAACATCCCTGTTTCGCCGGATGGGTCGTTTGAGTGGCTGCCGCCGGTCGCCCGGCCCGGCGATTGGGTCTCAATTCGTGCCTTGCAAGACTGCATTGTTGTCATGTCGGCCTGCCCTCAGGACATTACCCCTGTCAATGGCGCAAATGGCGTCCCGGAGCCTTTGGAATTCACCGTTTGCGCAGGTCCGGCAAGATGAATTGAGTTCACCGACGTGCTGAGAAGTCTGCTTTTGTGCGCCGGTGCTTCAATCCGTACCTCTAGTTCATCAGAACGCCTTTTCCGATGGAGATCGAACGATGACCACGGCGCAAACCCTCCTGCATATAGATGCCAGCGCGCAACTTGAAGCGCGTTCGCACACCCGAAAGCTGACCCGTTCCTTCATCGAACGATGGACTTGCCAGCGTCCCCAGGATTGCATTATCCGGCGCGATCTGGGCCGGTCGCCGATCCCGGCCATTGACGAGGATTGGATCGCCGCTGCCTTCACCGCACCGGAAGATCGCACGCCGGCGATGACCGAACGTCTAGCGCTGTCGGATGAGTTGGTCGACGAGGTCGCCGCCTCGGATATCATCGTGATGGGCGTTCCCATGTACAATTATGGAGTGCCCGCCGCACTCAAGGGCTGGATCGACCAGATTGCCCGCATCGGCCGGACTTTCTCTTTCGACTTAAAACGTGGAGATGTGCCGATCGAACCGATCTTGTCGGGAAAGACATTGGCGGTTCTTTCCGCCCGAGGAGAATTCGGGTTCGAGTTCGGTGGAATGCGGGCGCATATGAATACCCTTGATCCAGCGTTAGCCGCCTGTGCGCATTACTTCGGCGTTGCCCGCGAAGATATCCACACCATCGCTATTGAATATCAGGAATTCAAGGATGAGCGCTATGAGAGTTCGGTGGCGCGGGCCGAAGCCGCAGTGCTGGACCTCGTTGACGACCTAGCAGCTTCATCGCGCAACGTAATCTGAAGATTCGGTTTTGTATCGGTATGAAAAGATGCAGACCGACCCGCACCTTTGGCTAAACTCGGCAAATCTATCGCCGATGTAGGATCCGGATTTCTACATCCATCGGTACCGCACGCATGTCAGGCATAGATATCCCCAGCTCAAAGACAAAAGGGATTGTAATCTTCGATGATAAAGTGCGGTGGAGATGTATTTGAAACTAATGAAAATATGGCTTTAAAAGAAGAAGAGGATCCAATAAAAACAAATTGAATTTATCAATTTATTTAAAAAATTTTATCAAACCTCGGAGCTCATTCGGAATGAATGGAGTTAAGAAGCAAAAAACGAAATACGCTAATTGTTCATTTTTAATCTAGGGTCCAAACCCAATCAGTGTGTTGATGTGTAGTGTGTCGATGTGTAGCGGCAAATCAGGTTCACGGCTTTCAATCATGAGATTGGAGGCGTGCATGGCTCGCTTGTTTTGGCTTTCGCACACCCAGTGGTCGGTGATAGAGCCGCATTTGCCCAAGAACCAGCCCGGTGCCCGGCGTGTTGATGATCGCCGGGTGATCTCGGCATCATCCATGTCCTGAAGACCTGGTGCCGATGGTGCGATTGTCCCATGGAGTACGGTCCGTCCACGACGGTCTACACCCACTTCAATCGCTGGTCGCGCCGGTGCTCCTGGGTAGACCTGCTTGAGGCCTTGGCGACTTCGGGTGCGGTGACCAAGAGCACCGCTATCGATAGCACTTACGTCAAGGCCAAACGCTCTGCTCACGGTGGTAAAGGGGGCGAAAGCGCAGGGTATCGGTCCATCACGCGGCGGACAGACCAGTAAGATCCATGCTCTGACTGACGTTGTTGATCGCCCCTTCGCCCTTCACCTAACTGCTGGCAATGTCTTGGACATGAAGGCCGCGCCGGTCTTGCTGGCGGGCCTCACGGGTGCCCGCTATGTCCTCGCTGACAAGGGCTATGATGCCAACGCGCTGCGCAAGATGATCTGCAGCGTCTCTATCGTCCCCGTCATTCCCGGACGCCGCAACAGGAAGCGCGCTATTACCTATGATAAACAGCGATACCGCGACCGCCATCTGATCGAGAACGCTTTCCGCCGCCTCAAGGACTTCCGACGCATCGCCATGCGCTATGACAAGCTCGCCAGAAACTTCCTGTCCACTGTCGCACTCGCCGCCATCCTCGCATTCTGGCTAGGATTGAGTCCTAACCCTAGGGCCGGGCAAAAAACGCGACGAGATGAGTGTGACGCTCTATGGCGAACTTGGCACGCTGCTCGCTTTTGCTGCGCAGAAAAACAAGAAGGGCGCTGCGAAATCAGACCAATTGGGTATCGCGTCGGGCTTAAAGCGCAAAAACCACACTCCGGATGAGGGAGTGTGGTGTTCGGTGGTTGCGGGGGCAGGATTTGAACCTGCGGCCTTAGTGCATGAGCCGAACCGCCGGTGACTTGTGTCGGTCGGATGCACTGGAGCATCGAATGCGAACACGGGGCCCATCTGGGCCGGGGTGACAGGCGGCAACGGCCCTCCGCTACCACCGTACCCCCCGACGCGGCGATGCGCGCTTTTAGCCGGAAGCGCGGTTTGCGTTTTTTTGATACCGGGCTTGACGACACCGGCTTTGCCCCAGTGTCCCGACAGCAGCTTGTGGGGCGCCCGCGGCCTGTGGAAGTTTTGCCCTTGGCTTCCGGACACCAAATCGGTCAGGAAGAGATTGCCAAGCAATCCACGGATACCGACCTGGATTGCATCGGCCGTTCCATCGCGAACGGCTCTGATCTCGATCCCGAGAAAGCTCAGCCTCTTCCAGATGTGGGCCAGATGGTGCTGATCGCGCGACAGCCGGTCCAGCGCCTCGACGATCAAGGCGGAGTATTGGCCATCTCCGAATGCGTCAACGGCTTCTACAATCCGCGCCGCAGGCACTCAGCCCTGGGTTGGAAAAGCCCCTTGGCCTTCGAACGAAAGGCCGCGTAAATGAGCAATCGGAGCGGCATCAATCCGTGACAGGTCCAGCCCCTCTCGCTCCGCAAAGGTCCGGCAAAGCGCATGCTGGTCCTCGACAGACCGATCGTTCTGGAAATCCGTCGAAATCCGGGCATAGGTCGCAGCGCGTTGCATCGATCAGCGCTCCTTGGCTTGACGATGCTGCTGCCCTGCCGCGTGAGACGGTCCGGCCGCCGTAATGCCCAATGATCGCACAAGACCCATCAAGAATGTCTGCCGTTGGTCGCCTCCCGATGGTTCCTTTGAGGACTGAACATCGTCTCGAACAAGGGGCACACGCTTTGGCATGCCCATGACCTCAATCCAGCGCATGTCAAAGATCAAAAGAATGCCAGGCCGCTGATGAGCAACGCCGAGCCCATTGAGCAGCGCCCGGAAAAGGCTCGAAAGGGCCGGCCATCTGTTCACTTTTTGTAGCAAGCTCGTCGGCTGTGTTCCTGCAGCGGCTTGCGGCGGCATTTCGGACATATCCGTGCTGGCAAATGCGGACGCCCGGACTTGCCACTCCATCGGGCTCATCGCAAACTCCGATAATCTCCGTTCGACTACACCGAGCTTGCCATGAGTGCCACGATTGCGGATGCGGTGCCTGATACCGTCAAATACTACCTCGACCGCATGGAGCGCATTCTGAGGATGGTTGCGGCGGAACAGGATTCAGATCGGCTCTTGGTTATCCAGCTGGCGCCAGACAGCTTCGATACCGGTTTCCACTTTGCGATTGCGATTCAGTTTGCGGCGCGAGTTCTTTGTCCGCCGGCCGGGCTGCAGGTGCCCGAAATACCCGATGAACTCACATGCGAGAGCCTCTTGAACTTCAAAGACGAGATTGGTCATCTTGTCGGGCCTATCACGGCAGGCGATCTCAACAATCGCGTCTCGCACAAAGCCGGCCAAGCTCGCTTGGATCAGGAGCCTGGGGAGTATGTCGTTCGCTTCGCACTACCGAACATGATCTTCCATTTTGCAATGGGCTATGCCGGCTTGCGTCATGGTGGAATGGAGGTTGGAAAGGCGGATTTTGATGGCCTGCACAGATACTGAGGCAGGTCGCTGGGTGCCCGCCGACCAAAATTCGCCAGGCAACAAATCGGAGGTCAGCTGCTACTGGCCGCTCTGCGGACGGAGCGACTATGGTTTAGGTCGTGCTCAATGCCCGCATCGTGAGGCTTACACCAAAAAACGACCGTTACTAGACCTTGCAAAAACATCGGGTTTTGGAGCGCATAGTCGATAGAAGCACGTGGGTTGGTGAGGCTAGCAAGACCCCTGTATGCTTGCTGCTGACGCGCCGAACTCCGCGCTTGATTTCGATCCCATTTGTTCTCTCCTTTGCAACACAATAACTAGTTGGGAAGCGGGACTGAAGAGCGATAGAACTTTGGATCGGATTATCAAAAACGTACTTCTGTAGCCACCGAACTTATAAAGCGCGAAGGAAAGAAGGTTAGAACCGCTGCGCTGACGTTATCGGGTGGCGCGGGAAAGAAGGCCTCAATCTCATAAAAATCACTAGCAATCTGCGAAACTTGGGTCAATTGCATAAAAGCTGATTGATCGCCCCTAACCAGTGTTCTTCCAGCTAGACTCGCCCGCATAAGATCATAAACTCGACCGGCGGCGCGCAGAGACGTTTGATTGATATCCGTGCGAAACGTCATCGACCGTTGTGGCCTAAAGTTTATGACGCATAAGACTTCCCTGTTAAGCCTTTCGCACTTGGCAACCTCTATCGAATAACCGTCGCCATATACCGGTGGCGGTGGCGGGTCGTCTGCCTCGTCATCGACGAGCGCAAAGCTTTTGGTGGGACAGTCTTGTGCCGCCCGATCGGATAGTTGCTGTTGAATACCAGCCGCATTCTCGAGTTCGAAATCGCTTGTGCGACTGGCCCAAACTATCGCGGTACGCCCCCCATCAATGCCGCCCATGCCAACGCCAATCACCTTGCCCCGATCATTAAGCACTGGAGCGCCTGACTCGCCTGGACGGATCGTGCCTTCGAGACTGTAGACCGTTTGTGAAAGCGATGGGCTGAGACAGTTTTCAAATGCTCCGCGCTCCGCCGCAGGGATGCGGTCCGCAAGGGGCAGTGTGTTTTCAATCCGGATATGCTGCGTTTCCAACTGACGGCCGATATCAAGAGGATAGCCGATCACACTAATGCTGCGAGTGGTCTCGCTCGAGAGGCTGAGCGTTTGCTCCGGATTGCCAGCCATAAAATCGATCAAATCAGGTGAACGCAGCAGAGCGATATCGGTGTCCAGATCGGCCTTAGTGATTTCCAGATCACGGAATACCGACCCCTGGTCGTTTCGGGCCTGTATCGAGTCGCAGCCAATTACCCCGTGGAGGGCCGTAACCATCCCGCGCTCGTCTTTTTCAAGAAAGCCAGTCAGAGCACGAGTTTCGCCAGCTTCGCAACCGCTGGCAGTGACTTTGTAGACCGCCAATCTTGCATCTGCGTGCGACTGTTGGGTTTGCGCCGAGAGAAAACCCAACAGAAGTAAACAAGATAGGACCATCAATTTCATCGTTCGTTCTCCGGGCAGGTTACGGGAAGAAGCAGTTCCAGTTCTTCATTCGAGAGCACGCCTGCCAGCCTAGCAACGACGGCAGACTCGACCGCCTCGAAGGCGCTACGAAGTCTCTCTGTTCCGCTGTCACGCGCATTTTCGAGACGCCCACATTCTTCCCCACTTACGGCGAACAAAGAGGGCGTTGCAGCGACAGCTTGACGTTCGGCGATCGCTACCGTGGTGTCGCCTACGATCCCAACGTGGGCGGCAAAAAGCGCGTTCGCCACTTGGCGTTGATCTAGACCTAGCTCAACCCACTCATCGATGGTCTCTTTCGTCCCGTCCGGCGGCTTGTATGCTGCGACACTGCTTGAGAACATGAAGTGATCGGCGGTATAGGTCGTCCGGGCCCATGCGCCTACCACTGCGCCGGCAACAATTCCTAGGACAAGAACTGAAAGCGGCCAAACTGATACTGTGCGCACGCTTTTCTGTGGTCCCTGAGGTGGACCTGAAAGCCCAGCAATCACGGTCGTCACCGCTGCGGTTGTTGCCATGAGGCTAGTCAATATAACAGACAAAACCGGCGACGTACTCAAGCCGCTCAGAACACCAATACCGATACCAACCATGAGTAACGCTAGATAACTCAACACACTTCTCCTGTGTCGGCTACAATTTTTCGGACAGATAGCATCAAGATCTGATGTCAGTCGATTGATTTATACAAGTCGAGAGACAGCTGCCGTTCATCCCGTCTTTAGGAACGTCAAAGCTGGGCTCGGAGCCGCCAATGGGTGAGCGACAGTTCATGGTGGCGAAGGAGATATGGCTGGATGACATTTGCGCGGCCGAGCCCGCAATCCGATCGCGCGACCGCTTGGCCTATCTCGGCCACTTGTCGCATTGCAGTGCTCCGGAGCACGCCGACGTCATATTTGAGGGCGATGCCATTGATGCTTTATCCGGCGTCGCGCTTTGCGGCGTTACCTCCGCGGCGCGTTCCGGTCGCCCAGACCGGCAAGCTGGCCACAACCTTAGCGGTCACAATCAGGACAAGAACGCAGAGCGCTGTCTTCGACCAAGTTCCCATCGTCCCCTCGATCAGCATGGCATGGACGATGCTGCCGACGACGATGACCATCGCAAGGCCTGTATGAATGCGACGCCAGGTGCGCGGTCGCAGCCGTAATGGTCGGCGCAGCGCGGCAAGAAGTGCGACAGCGAACACGGCCCACATCGCGATCACGCCCCACGCGGAAAACGGCGTCGGCGAAACGAAAAGAAGCGCGTCGACCACATCCGGAGGGCTGGTGATCCAGAGGCCCCCGACATGGATCACAACCGCAGCAACAAGCGCGCCGCCGATCCACAGATGGACGCGCCGTCCAAGCGTCCCAAGCAGACCCGGCAAATATCCACCGGCAAGCAGAGGCTGAACGAGAAGGAGCGCCAGCGCGATGATGCCCGCAAATCCGGCCACGATATAAGTCGGGTCACGCCAAGCCAGCAACGGGCTGGCCGCTGCTATTGCGATCGGCACAAAAATGGCGGTGGCAAGAGCGGTCCAGACTGCCGCCGTACGAACCCGACTCACACCTTTCCGGCCGACTGCATTCAGGCCGGCTGA
Source organism: Phyllobacteriaceae bacterium (assembly GCA_024742765.1). Taxonomy (GTDB): domain Bacteria; phylum Pseudomonadota; class Alphaproteobacteria; order Rhizobiales; family Rhizobiaceae; genus Roseitalea. The sequence goes on from JANSXT010000003.1 coordinate 143,674, forward strand.
AGCACGAAATGCGCGCTCAAGCTCGTGTCGCTCGAACTCGCCATGACAGGGCGCAGGAACACGGTTTCGAAGGCATCATCGTCATAGGCGAGATGGCCATGGGGCTGGCCGAAGGCCGGCACGATCTGCGGCATCTCGAGACGGAACTCGCCGTTGGCGTCGGTCAGCGTCGCACCGTGGCTGTGCGGATCGCGCTCATGTCCTTCGGTCGTGTGGGCCCAGATCTGGATGCGCTGGCCCGCAAGCGGAGCGCCATCGCCTGCTCGACGCACGGTGCCCGTCATCCAGAAGCCGCCGCCGCCGATCCGGTCGACGATCGGTGCGCCAGGCAGATAATTGTTGGATCCGCCCCGCATCGAGCGAGTCGGTGCGAGACTTTGCGCACTGGCTGGGACAAGCAAACCGGGGACAGCCGAGACCATAGCGCCAGCTGCGAGGACCGTACGGCGCGTCAATGGAATGGAGTTCATTGCATCGTCTCCTGTTAGTACGCATTTTCGGCGACCTTCGCAGGCTCAATACCGATGGAAATAGACCGTTTTGCGGCCGGACCAAGGTATGTGGGGCACGCGATGAGTGTGCTCACGGCTTCGTGATGCTGCGGCTGCTTGGCGAGAACTTCGGCTTGCCGGCGGTCGGGTTTCATGCAGATGCAGCGAGTGGCGGCAACGCTTGGACGGAAAGACATCTTCAGTCCGACTATGGCGGCGTAGCAGGCATTGGACCCAAACGCGCCTTCGGCCCAAAGCCAACGTCCGGGCACCAGCCATCAGATGTCAGCATCCCGAATGTGGCGATCATCAATCCGCTTGATCATGCCGTGCGTTGTTTTCACTCGCTCCAGTATGCGAGCGCATGCCAGCGTCGCGGCCGGCGGCCATTCGGCCAGACCGATGTCACCGTTTTCGATGCAGTTCTGAAACGCGGTTGCCTCGTGGGCTTGGCCGGCTCCAATGGGTGCCAGTTCAAACAAGCGGACGTCCGCCCCTCGAACGAGCCGCACAACCTCCTCATGGTGGAGATGATCAGGGATCTCGATGCGCCCCGCGTCCCCGACCCGAGAGACCGAGACGGGCGAACCGAGTCGCCTGCGACGAAACATGGCGCCCCATCGTAACGACATGGGCGGCTGGCCGATCTGCGATCCACAAAACCTAGCTGACGAGCGATCGACAAGCCGCTTGTTCGCCCGGCGTGATCTGGGGTCCGCGTTCAGCCAATCCGTTTGCCGGTTTCCGGATCGAACACCAGCGCCTTGTCCATGTTGACCGCAAAGTCGATCGTCGCGCCCGGCCGCACCTCGGCATCGGCGCGCATCCTGGCGATGCACTCCTTGCCCGAGATTTGCGAGGTCACGAATGTGTCGGAACCGGCGGGCTCGGTCACGCCGACGATGTTCGTGATGGTCTGGATGTTGGTGGACTTCCTGTCGGCCCCTTCGGCGTCCGTGATCGATTCGGGACGCACGCCCAGAATGATCTGACGCCCGTTCTCACCAGCCAGCCTGCCCGCCGAAAGCTTCAGGTGCCTGGCGTCCCCGGACGCATCGCTGACCTCGGCGTTTGCCGCGCCATCGCGCTCGACGATGGTCGCGGGGATTAGGTTCATCGACGGCGAGCCCATGAAAGACGCAACGAAAACGTTCGCCGGATTGTCGTAGATCTCCTTGGGCGTGCCGAGCTGCTGGACGTAGCCGCCATTCATCACCGCAATTCGGGTCGACAGAGTCATCGCCTCGATCTGGTCATGGGTGACATAAACGATCGTCGTGCCGAGGTTTTGGTGAAGCTTCTTGATCTCGGTGCGCATGTCGACACGCAGCTTGGCGTCGAGGTTCGACAGGGGCTCGTCGAACAGGAAAACGTCCGGATCGCGCACCAGGGCGCGGCCCATCGCCACCCGCTGACGCTGGCCGCCCGACAACTGGCCGGGCTTGCGGTCGAGAAGCTGCTCGATCTGGAGAAGCTTCGCCACATCGGCCATTGCCTTGTCGCGCTCGGGCTTTGCCACCCCGTGCATCTCAAGCCCGAATGTGATGTTCTGGCCCACTGTCATGTTGGGATAGAGTGCATAGGACTGGAACACCATGGCGATGTTCCGCTTTGACGGATGCACCCCGTTCATGACCTGGCCCTTGATCGAAATCTCGCCGGTCGTGATGTCTTCGAGCCCGGCGATCATGTTCAAAAGGGTCGACTTGCCGCAACCGGACGGGCCGACAAGGACAAGAAACTCCCCCTCCTCCACCGCGATGTCGACACGGTGCAGCACCTCGACGGCGCCATAGGACTTGGTGACATTGTCGATATCGAGAAAGCCCATCGGTCAGCCTTTCACACTGCCAGCCATCAGGCCGCGCACGAAGTACCGGCCCGCGACGATGTAGACGAGAAGCGTCGGCAGGGCCGCGAGGATCGCGCCGGCAAAATGGACATTGTATTCCTTCACCCCGGTCGAACTCTGGACCAGGTTGTTGAGCGCCACGGTCATCGGCGCGCCGTCACCCGACGCGAACGACGCGCCGAACAGGAAGTCGTTCCAGATGTTGGTGAACTGCCAGATGATGCAGACCACCGCGATCGGGCCAGAGGACGGAACGAGAATGCGCCAGAAAATCTGGAAGAACCCCGCGCCGTCAATCTGCGCCGCCCGCACCAGTTCGGTCGGAAAGACCGCATAATAGTTGCGGAAATAGAGCGTCGAGAACCCGACACCATAGACCACATGGACGAGGACAAGCCCGGCCGTTGAGCCCGAAAGGCCCAGAAAGCCAAGCACGGCGGCCATCGGTATAAGCACGATTTGGAACGGAATGAAGCAGGCAAACAGCATCAGTCCGAACAGGATCGTGTCGCCCCGGAAGCGCCATTTGGTCAGCACGTAGCCATTGAGTGCGCCGAGCACCGTCGAGATGGCGACCGCCGGCACGACCATCGAGATCGAGTTCCAGAAATAGGGCCGCAGCCCTGTCGGCTGTACGCCGATCTGCGCGGTGCTCCATGCCTTGGCCCAGGGCTCCAGCGTCCAGACCTGCGGCAGCGCCATCATGCCGCCGCCGGTGATCTCGGCGAGCGGTTTCACCGAGTTCACCAGCATCACATAAAGCGGCAGCATGTAGAACAGGACGAACAGCAAAAGCACCAGATAGATCAGTGCCCGCGTGACGCGGCCGGTGCGGATCGCAGTATCCTGCGTGGCAACGGCCATCATCTTTTCTCCCGCAGTTCGGCATAGAGGTAGGGGATCATGATTGCCGCGATCGTCATCAGCATGATCACGGCCGAGGAGGCGCCAATTCCCATCTGGTTGCGGCTGAACGTGTAGGAATACATGAAGGTCGCGGGCAGTTCGGTCGCCCGGCCCGGCCCACCGCCGGTCATCGCGATCACAAGATCGAACGTCTTGATCGCCAGATGCGCGAGAATGACGAAAGCGGACAGGAATGCGGGCCGCAATTGCGGGATGATGATCCGCCGGTAGAGGTTCCAATTCGACGCGCCATCCATCTGCGCGGCTTTGAGGATTTCGTTGTCGATGCCGCGCAGGCCAGCCAGGAACATCGCCATCACGAAGCCGCTGGTCTGCCAGACGGCCGCCAAAACGATCGTGTAGATCGCGAAGTCGCGGTTCTTGATCCAGTCGAAGCTGAAGCTCGCCCAACCCCAGCTCTGCACGATGTTCTCAAGTCCGATGCCGGGATCGAGAAACCATTTCCACGCCGTGCCGGTGACAATGAAGCTCAGCGCCATGGGATAGAGATAGAGAGGCCGCAGAAAGCCCTCGCCGCGTATCTTCTGATCGAGCAGAATCGCCAGCGTCAATCCGATGAGAGTGCAGATGACGATGTAAAGGCCGGCGAAGATCGCCATGTTCGTCAGCGAAATCTCCCAATGGGAGAGGCTGAAGAGCTTGGCGTAGTTTGTGAACCCGATCAGGTCGTAGGTCGGCTGGCCGTCCGGTCCGACAAAGGGCAGGATCCGGCTGTTGGTGAACGAAACATACACCGTGAACCCGATGAAGCCGTAGACGAAGACCAGAACGAGCGCCAACGATGGCGACAGGACCAGTTTCGGCAACCAGGTCTGAAGGCGCGTTCTGAAGTCGGGCGTGGCGTTGGCCGCCATGGAACTGGCCCCCTCGGCGCGTGGTTCCGCTAGAGCGCGGGGCGGCCGATGGCCGCCCCACAGGGAGGATTACTGGGCGATCGACACCGCGTCGACCAGTTCGGCGACAGCGGTTTCGCTGTCATACTCGCCGTTGAAGTGTGCAGTCACAACGTCGTAGATGGCGTTTTTGACCGCCGCCGGATTGGCGTGGCCATGCGCCATCGACCCGAACAGATTGCCGGACGATGCGGCCGCCGCAAGATCGGCCATGCCCTGTTTGCCGCAGGCATCGAACGCCTCATCCGACACGTCCGTCCGCGCCGGAACCGAGCCCTTGACCACGTTGAAGGCCGACTGGAAAGACGGTGACAGGATGGCCGACGCCAGGGCGGCCTGTTCGTCGGAGACGACACCACCCTGGTCGAACATCATGAACTGGTCGGCATTGAAGGTGACCTGTTCCTGCGTGCCCGGGAAGCGGAAGCACAGGAAGTCCTCGCCCGGCACCTTGTCGGCGTTCAGAAACTCGCCCTTGGCCCAGTCGCCCATCATCTGGAAGCCGGCTTCGCCATTGATGACCATCGCCGTGGCGAGGTTCCAGTCGCGGCCCGAGAAATTGTCATCGACATTGGCACGGATGAACGCCATGCGGTCAAAGGCTTCCTTCATCGTGTCCGAGCCAAGCGCCTTTTCGTCGAGATCGATGAAGGCGGCCTTGTAGAACTCCGGTCCGCCGGCTGACATGGCGACCGCATCGAAGACCGTCGCGTCCTGCCAGGCCTGGCCACCATGGGCGATTGGCGTCACGCCCGCGGCGGACAGGGTCTCAACGGCGGCGACGAAGTCTTCCCATGTTTCCGGGATGGCGATGCCGTTCTCGTCCAGCACGGCCTTGTTCGCCCAGACCCAGTTGGTTGAGTGCACGTTGACCGGTGCCGAAATCCACTTGCCGTCATATTTGGCAAAGGCCTGAAGGGCCTCGGGGACGACGTCGTCCCAGCCTTCCTGCGCCGCGACCTCGTTCAGGTCGGCCAGTGCCCCTTGTGCACCCCAGTCGAGGATGTCAAAGCCCAGAGCCTGCACTGCGGTCGGCGCGTCGCCGGCGGTGACGCGGGCACGCAGGACCGTCATGGCCTGCTCACCGCCGCCACCGGCAACCGGCATGTCCTGCCAGCCGATGCCCTGACCTTCGAGGTCTTCTTTCAGCACGTTGAGCGCCGCGGCTTCGCCGCCGGACGTCCACCAGTGCAGAACCTCCACATCGGCCGCCTGTGCGGCACCTGCCGCAACCAATGCAACCACAGCTGCGCCCATGCGCAGACGCATTCCAAATCGTGTCATCTCAATCTCCCTTTTGGGCGGCCTCCTCGCCGCTCAGGGGGTTTATAACGTTGCAAGCCCGTGGTAAGTCAATAGTTAGTTACTAAAAGTAGCGCGTTTTGCAGTCGGAATGGGCCGGTCATGTCGAAACCAACGCTGAAGACACTCGCCGAAGCGACCGGTCTTGCGCAGACGACCGTGTCGCGCGCGCTCAAGGATGATCCGAAAATTGCCATCGCAACCCGGCAAAGGGTCGCCAGCGCCGCCCGCGAAATCGGTTATGTCCCCGATCGCGCCGCGCAAAGGCTGCGGACAGGCCGAACCAATGTGATCGCCTTCGTGTCCAGCCCCCATGCCGAGATCATCGGTTTCCGCGGCTCGATGATGGCCGGTCTGTCCGAGGAACTCAAAGGCACGGACTACCATGTGACGATGACCCCCTATGACACCGACGCCAACCCGATGCGGCCGATACAAAACATCGTCCGCAACCGGCTGGCCGACGGCCTGATCTTTTCGGGAACGCAGCCGCGCGACCAGCGTGTCGACTATCTGCTCGAGACCGGCTTTCCTTTCGTCACGCATGGCCGGACCGACATGGCCGGCGGCCATGCATGGTGCGACTATGACAATGGCCAGTTCGTCGAACTGGCCCTTGAGCGGCTCGCAGGCCAAGGGCGCAGGACAGTCATGCTGTTCCGACCCGCCCCGGATCTGACCTACGCGCGGCACATGACGGAGGCCGCCGTGAGAACCGGCACGCGTCTCGGGCTCGCCGTTACCCACCTCCGATCCGTTACCCTGTCGTCGCGGGCAAACGAAATACACGATCTGGTGGTGCGCCAGATCCGGTCGGGTTGCGCGCCCGATGCCTATCTGTGTCCGGGCGAGGTTCCGGCGCTGGCGGTCATCGCGGCGATTGGGGATTGCGGCCTCAGCGTCACGGACGACATCGCTGTTGTCGCCAAGCAGACATCGTCGGTGTTCGACCTTATCCGCCCCCGCATCGACACGATCCACGAAGATCTTCATGCGGCCGGTGCCTCGCTCGGGCGGCTGCTTCTGCGACGGATCGCCGGAGAACCCGCCGAACGACTACAGGACCTTCACGCGCCGCAGGAAAGGTTTCGCCCGGAGCGCCGGAAGGCGGTCATTTAGCGGGCCTCGACCAGCCTCATCACCGTGTCCAGATTGAAAGCAAGGCGCGCATCCAGTGCCTCGGGCGCCATGAAATCCTGTTCGAAGAGGAACGAGCCGGTGAATCTGTTGGTCAGATAGTAATAGCCGATGGCCGCAATCGTGATGTTCAGCTGCACCGGATCGACGCCGGGACGAAACACCCCCTCGGTCTCGCCGCGCTTGAGAATGTCATGGACCATCCCTGTGAAGCGGCGGCTGACTTCCCGAAGTCGATCTGACTCCTTGATGTGCCGGGCCTTGTGAAGGTTCTCGCTGTTGACCAGACGAATGAACTCGGGGTTCTCAAGATAATATCGCCATGTGAACGTCACGAGCTTGCACAGCGCCTCACGTGGAGGAAGATGCTCCAGATCGAGGCTCTGTTCCGCCGTGCGGATGTCGATATAGGCCTCTTCCAGCACGATCTTGAACAGCTCCTCCTTGCTGCCGAAATAGTGGTAGATCATCCGCTTGTTGGCCTTGGCCCGATCGGCGATTTCGTCAACGCGGGCGCCGCCAAGGCCGAGCTTGGCGAATTCCTCCTTGGCCGCCTCGAGAATTCTCGCCTTGGTTGCATCCGCGTCGCGCACGCGCACCTTGGTCTCCGCCATGATCGAGCCGCCCCTTCAATTCATTCCCGTTCGGCGCTTTCGACGCCGTTCCGGTTGCCACATTTCGGACCTTTATACCCGACTTGACAAGGGAGGGAAATCGAAAGTAACTAAATAGTGCGTTACCTGTTCGCCATCATATGTTGAGCCGGCGAGACGCCGTAGCGAGCATGGCTGGAACGGCCAATTGACCAGGGAGGAACCAATGTCGTTCATCAAGAAATTCATCCAGCAGGAGAAGGTCAACCGCCGCGACCTGCTCCTGGCATCGGCCTTCGGGCTCGGCGGCGTTGCTGCATCGGGTCTTCTGGGCCCCGGCATGGCGCGTGCCGCCATCGCCGATCCGACGGTCGCCTGGTCGTACCGCAACCGCACCAACCCCTATTGGAACGAGATCGTCTCCGGCGGCGAAGCATTTGTTGAGAGCCTCGGCAAATCCAAGGACTTCCTGACCCATCTGATCAACGAGGGCTCGTCGGAGAAGTCGCTTGCCGACGTCAAGGCGCTGCTGTCGAAAACCAATGGCGATCTTGCGCTCGCCATCGACACCAATGATGCGCCCAATGCGCGGCCGGTGGTCGAGGCCTGTGTCGAAGCGGGCGCTTATGTCTCGACGCTGTGGAACAAGACCGACGACCTGCATCCGTGGGACTTTGGCGACAACTATGTCAGCCACATGTCCTGGTCGGACGAAGGGCCCGCCGAGCAGACGGCGCGCATCCTGCTCGATGCGATGGGCGGTTCGGGCGGCGTTGTTCATCTGGGCGGCATTGCGTCCAACAACCCGGCCATTGAACGCCTCAACGGCCTGAAGAACGCGCTTGTGGACTATCCGGATGTCGAACTGCTCGACGCGCAGCCGGCCGACTGGGACACGCAAAAGGCCAACCAGGTCATGTCGTCCTTCCTGACGCGCTATGGCGACGAGATCACCGGCGTCCACTGCGCCAACGACACGATCGCCTATGGTGTTCTCGAAGCGCTCCGGGCGGAAGGCATCGAGGGCATGCCGGTCGTCTCCTATGACGGCAACCCGCAGGCGGTCGAACTCGTGTCCCGCGGCGAGATCCTGGCAACCGTGTTCACCAACCCGCATTGGGGCGGCGGCATCACCGCTTCGCTGGCCTACCATGCGGCCACCGGCCACTTCAAACCGTCCGAAGAGCCGAACGAGCATCGTGAGTTCTACGGACCGACCATCATGGTCACGCCGGAGGACGCGTTGGACTTCAAGGCCAACTATCTCGACAGCGTTCCGACCTATGACTGGACCGACTTCTGGGGTCCGTCGAACGGTCCGATCCAGTACAAATGACCATGGTGGCCCGGCCTGCCGGGCCACTCCTCCCCAAACCGGCGAAGCCGCTCCAGGCTTCGCCGGTCCGCCGTCCGGCCGATGCGCTGTGGCGGACAGAGGCCCGCCGGCGCAACAACGTCAAGGCGGAGCGCTGAGGAGACGCGCACATGGCCGACACGATGGCGAACGCTACACCCGCCGCGCGGTTTCTGACGCGGGACCGGATCATAAAATGGGCGCCCCTGCTGGTTCTGGGTGTGCTCATCCTGCTTTTTCCGTTCTTTGAGTGGCTGGAAGACATCCGGGCGGGCGAAGCGCACGCCTATCTGATCGATTCCCGTTTCTTCTCCATCCGCAACGCGGCGCGCATCGGCATCGCGGCAGCACCCGCCCTGATGGTCGCGGTCGGCGTGACCTTCATCATCATCATGGGGTCCATCGATCTTTCCATGGAAGGCACGGTATCGGTTTGCGCGGTGATATTCGCCTTCGCTTTCCTGGCCTGGAGCGGCACCGTTCTGAGCTGGGCCTGGCTCGCCATCCCCGCCGCCATGCTCGTCGGCGCCGCGATGGGCTTCATCAACGGGTTGGTTCACGTCAAGCTGAAGATCCCGTCCTTCATGGCGTCTCTGGCCATGGGCTTTGTCGGAACCGGCCTCGCCCTGCTTCTGACCGGCGGGGACCGCACGCGCGTCGAGGACCCGATCTTCCGGTCCCTCCTGACCGAACGCTGGCTCAACTTTCCGGTGATGGTCTATGTGGCGTTCGCGTTTCTCCTGATTGCCTGGTTCATCCAGTCGCGGACCACGCTGGGCCGCAACTTCTACGCCGTCGGCGGCGGCGAGGAACTGGCCCATGCCAGCGGCCTGAATGTCGAGCGCGTGCGGCTGATGGGCTTCACGCTCGCGGGCGTCTTCTTCGCTGTCGGCGCCCTTTTGGCCGTCGGCCGCATCGGCATAGCCGAAACCGCAACGGGCAACAATTTCATGTTCGTTTCGATCACCGCTGTCGTGGTCGGCGGCACGGCTCTGTGGGGCGGCATTGGTGGTGTCTGGAACACACTCGTCGGCGTGCTGATCGTCAGCGTCATCAACAATGGCATGGTCGTCATCGGACTGCCCGCCTACGTCCAGGACGCGGTTCTGGGCATTCTTGTCATCCTCGCCGTCGTGTTGTCGACCGACCGCCGGTCGGTCAGCTTCGTGAAATAGGGGACGGCCATGTACGAGCTGCGCAAGGTCGACAAGAAGTTCCCCGGGGTTCACGCCCTCAAGGCCGTCGACTTCAAGGTCAATCGTGGCGAGATCGTCGGACTTGTCGGCGAAAACGGAGCCGGAAAATCGACGCTGATGAAGGTCATCTACGGTGCCTATCAGCCCGACGGCGGCACGATTACCATCGACGGCACGGCGGTGCGGTTCCAGAACCCGCGTCAGGCGATGGAACACGGAATCGGCATGGTGTTTCAGGAGCAGTCGCTGATCACCAACCTGACGGTGATGGAGAACATCTTCCTTGGATATGAAGCGCAGTTCGTCAAATTCGGCGTGATCGACTGGAAGGCGATGGCCGAGGCGGCGCGCAGGCAACTCGCCAAGGTCAAGCTCGACATCAATCCCGCCACCATCACATCGGAACTGTCGTTTGCCCAACGCCAACTGATCGAATTGGCCAAGGTCCTGACGCTCGAGGAGCGGATCGACGGCGATCTTGTCATCCTGCTGGACGAGCCGACCTCGGTGCTCGCCAAGGAAGAGGTCGAGCTTCTGTTCAAGCTGGTGCGCGAACTCACCAATCGCGCGTCCTTCATCTTTGTCAGCCACCGCATGGACGAAGTGCTCGACCTGTCCGACCGCATTTATGTGATGAAAGACGGCGAAGTCGTCGATGTCGTCGATCACGACGCCGCCGAGGTCGATGCCATTCAGCACAAGATGGTCGGGCGCGACGTCGACAAGGAATATTACCGCGAGCAGAAGCAGCAGCCCTATGGCGACGAGGTTCTCGTCTCGTTCGACACTGTCAGCGCAGGCAACCGCTACAAGGACATTTCGTTCGATTTGCATCGCGGCGAGGTGCTGTGCCTTGTGGGCACAGAAGGCTCGGGCCGCGAGGCGATCCTCCGGACCATCTTCGGTCTGCAAACCCCGACATCGGGCCAGGTGACGATCAAGGGGCAACCGATCAGCAGCTTCAATGCGCGCGCCTCCGTCGATCTCGGCGTTGGCTACGTTCCGCGCGAACGCAAGGTCGAAGGAATCGTGGCCGGCATGAACGTCTATGAGAACATGACGCTCAGCCAGATGCAGAACTACTCCAATGCCGGGGTCCTGAGGACCGGCGAAGAGAAGTCTCTCGCCCGGACGTGGATCGAACGCCTCGCGATCAAGACTCCCAACGAAAACAAGGATTGCGGCGGGCTGTCCGGCGGCAACCAGCAGAAGGTCGTGCTGGCGAAATGGCGATCGGGCGGTTCGGACATCATCCTGCTTGACCATCCGACCCGCGGTCTGGACATCGGCGCCAAGGAAGATGTCTACGAAATGATCCGCGCCATGTGCGATGACGGCGCCGGCATCATCCTCGTGGCCGATACGCTCGAAGAGGCGATCGGCCTCTCCCACACCATCCTTGTCGTCAAGGACGGCGAGTTCCAGAAACGCTTCGACGGAAGGCCGGGCGACAAACCGTCGCTTTACGACCTCGTCCACCACATGATCTGAGGCGGCGCCATGACCCTCGAAACGCTCAAGCCATACCTGCCCTGGATCACCCTTTTTGTGCTGGCTGGCATTGTCGGCGCCGCAAACCCGGCATTCTTCAACCCGGTCGGGCTGGTCGCCTTGGTGGCCGACATTACCCCGCTCTTCATCATGGCGCTGGGCATGACATTCGCCATCTACATCGGCGGTATCGACCTGTCCGTGCAGCAGATGGCCAACCTCGTCACGGTGATCGCCACGGTCTATCTCGCCCAGTTCGGCATTGGTGTGGCTTTTGTCTGCGTCATCGTCGGCTTCCTCTTCGGCGCAATCTCGGGCTTCATCACAACCCGCCTCTACGTGCCATCCTTCGTCTCGACCTTGGCGATGGGTTTCGTTGCGCTTTCGGGCGCCAAGTTCCTCTCCGGCGAGCGCGCACTTTCGATGGATGCGACGCTGCGCGATCAGAGTTTCGGGTGGATGTTCGGCAACACCGCCGGCGTGCCGCATGAACTGATCATCGCCGGCGTGCTCTTGTTCATCGCCTGGTTCCTGCAGAAGCGCACAACATTCGGCCGCGCGCTGAAGGCCGTGGGTTCCGGCGAACTGGCCGCGGTCGCCTCGGGCCTGAACGTCGACCGGATCAAGATACTCGCCTTTGCGATCTCGGGCATGTTTGCGGCCATTGCCGGACTGATGTTCTCGGTCAAGCTGTCGGGCGGAGACGCCAATCTGGCCAACGGCTTCCTCCTTCTGGCAATCGTCGCCGTCCTCGTCGGCGGCACGCCGCTGACAGGTGGCGTTGGCGGCGTCGTCAATACGGTCATCGGCACATTGATCGTCGTCGTCATCCGCGCCGGCATGGTCTATCTGGAGATCGACGCCACCCAGCAGCAGATGGTTTTTGGCATCGTACTGATCGCCGCCATCGCGCTAACGATCGACCGCTCGAAACTCCGTGGTGTCGTCAAGTGAGTGCCATGATGCGCGCCGCAACGCTGGTCGAACCCGGCCGCTTTGAAGTGCGCGAGGTTCCGCGGCCGGAGCCGAAACCGGACGAAGCCTTGATCCGCATCGTGCGCACCGGCATTTGCGGCACCGACATGCACATCTTTAATGGCCATTATGCCGCCGACAGCCTTCCGATGGTGCCTGGGCACGAATTCACCGGACACATTGCCGGCCTCGGGCGCGATGTGCAGGGCCTGAACGAGGGTCAGCCCGTCGTCGTGGACATGAACATAGGCTGCGGCCGCTGCTACTGGTGCCGCCGCAACGAGGTGCTGAACTGCCCCGAGATGCGGCAGATCGGCATCACGATGGACGGGGCCTTTGCCGACTATATCGCGGTGCCTGCACGCCTGGTGATCCCCGCGCCAGAGGACACGCCGGCCGACGTGCTGGCCCTGACCGAGCCGCTGGCGTGTGTCGTTCGGGCGGCGCGCAAGGCGCAGGTCACCTTTGCCCAGTCCGTTGTCGTGATCGGCGCCGGACCGATCGGAAATCTCCATGTCCAGCTTCTGCGCACAATTGGCGCCGCGCCGATCATTGTCGCCGATCTGAGCCAAGAGCGTGTCCAGATGGCGCTGGATGCGGGCGCGGATCATGGTGTCAGCGATCCCGCACAATTGGAGCAGACCGTTCTTGCCGCCACGGACGGACGCGGCGCGGACATCGTGATCGAAAGTGTCGGCAACCCGGCTCTCTACCGGCAGGCCCTCAAGCTGATGCGCAAGGGCGGACATCTGGCCGCCTTCGGGCTGACCGGGCCGGATGAATCGCTTCCGGTCGACATCCTTCAGACCATTCTTGAGGAAAACTCCATAAAGGGATCGGTTGCGGGCATGGGGCCGGACATGCACGACGCGCTGACGCTTCTGACGCACGGCCGGATCGACACCGCAGCCTTTACCGGCGCCGACTATCCGCTTGAGGCCATCCAGACCGCGTTCGACAGTTTCGCGGCGCGGCCGCAGGACCTTAAGACCCAGATCGTGATGACATGACGCCGGACCGGCTGTGACAGTTGCGGACCGAGAGTGTTGTTGACGTAACCGTCTGGTTACTTATACTGCGCTCAACGATCCGATCCGCCTTCAGGGAGGCTTTTGATGAACAAGGCAACGTTGCAACTCTCCCCGCCCAATGAGCCGCGCACATTCGGCTTCTATCTTGACGGGGCCTATGTTGCCGCCGGCGACCGTGAACTTGCCACGCGCAACTCGCCGGGCCATGGCGTGCCAGTCACAAAGACGGTCAAATGCACGGGAGACGATGTCGATGCGGCGGTTGCATCGGCGCGCGCTGCGTTCGAGGACCGCCGCTGGTCGGGATTGGGCGGTGCCGAGCGCGCGGCCGTGCTCCTGAAGACGGCCGAGATACTGCGCGAGCGCGCAGAAGAGGTCGCTTATTGGGAAACGCTGGAGAACGGCAAGCCGATCTCGCAGGCGCGCGCGGAGGTGGCGGGCTGCGTGGGCATGTTCGAATATGCCTCCGGTCTTGCCCGCTCGCTTCACGGCGACAGTTTCAACAATCTCGGCGACGGCATGTTCGGCATCGTCACGCGCGAACCGGTCGGCGTCGTCGGCGTGATCACGCCGTGGAACTTCCCGTTCCTGATCCTGTGCGAGCGCGTGCCCTACATTCTGGCATCGGGCAACACGATGGTGGCCAAGCCGTCCGAAGTCACCTCGGTGACGACGCTGATGCTGGCCGAGATCATGACGCAGGCGGGCCTGCCGGACGGCGTGTTCAACGTCGTCACCGGCTCGGGACGGTCGGTCGGACAGGCGCTGATCGACCATATGGATGTGGACATGTTGTCGTTTACCGGCTCGACCGCCATTGGCCGCGCGGTCGTCGAAGCCGCCGGCAAGTCCAACTTCAAGAAGCTGGGTCTGGAACTGGGCGGCAAGAACCCGCAGATCGTCTTTGCCGATGCGGACCTTGAAGACGCCGCCGACGGTGTCGCATTCGGGATCGGTTTCAACACCGGCCAGTGCTGCGTCTCCGGCTCGCGGCTGATTGTCGAGCGCAGCGTTGCCGACAGGTTCAGCCAGATGGTCGCCGACAAGTTCGCAAAGGTGGTGGTGGGCGACCCGCTCGACGAAGCAACGCAGGTGGGCGCGATCACGACCGATACGCAGAACGACACCATTATGGGCTACATCGCCAAGGGGCAAGACGAGGGCGCCCGTCTTGTCCATGGCGGCGAGCAGCTCGACTTCGGCCGCGGCCAGTACATTGCTCCCACCCTTTTCGCCGATGTGACCCGCGACATGGCCATCGCGCGCGAAGAGATTTTCGGGCCAGTGCTTGCGGTGATGCCGTTCGACACGGTCGACGAGGCGATCGAAATCGCCAACGATACCGAATATGGCCTTGCCGCCAGCGTCTGGACCAAGAACATCGACAAGGCGCTGCAGGTTTCGCGCCGGGTGCGGGCCGGCCGCTTCTGGGTCAACACCACGCTTTCGGGCGGGCCAGAACTGCCGATCGGCGGCATGAAACAGTCCGGCTGGGGCCGCGAAGCCGGTGTCTACGGCGTTGAGGAGTACACCCAGGTCAAGTCGGTTCACATCGAGATCGGCAAACGTGATCCCTGGATCGCGTGATGGCCACTTCGGGGTATGATTACGTCATTGTCGGCGGCGGGTCGGCCGGCTGTGTTCTGGCCAACCGGCTGTCGGAGAACAGCGCCGTCCGGGTTCTCTTGCTGGAAGCGGGCGGCAAGGACAATCATCCGCTGATACACATGCCGGTCGGCTTTGCCAAGATGACGACCGGACCCCACACATGGGGTTTCAACACCGTCCCGCAGGTTCATGCCAACAATCGCGAGATCCCTTACGCCCAGGCGCGGGTGATTGGCGGCGGTTCCTCGATCAACGCCGAGGTCTTCACCCGCGGACATCCGCATGACTATGACCGGTGGGCGAACGAAGAGGGTTGCGAAGGGTGGGCGTTCGCGGACATCCAGCAGTATTTCGTACGCTCCGAGGGCAACACGATCCTCGCCGGCGACTGGCACGGCACCGACGGGCCTCTCGGTGTCTCGAACCTTAAGGACCCGCAGCCGATGACGCGGGCCTTCGTCCAGTCCTGCCAGGAGCTGGGCATTCCCTACAACCCCGATTTCAATGGTCCCCAGCAGGAGGGCGCGGGGGTCTATCAGACAACAACGAAGAATGGCCGGCGCTGTTCCGCTGCCGTCGGCTATCTGAGGCCCGTGATCAAGCGGCCGAACCTGATGGTCGAGACCGGCTGTCAGGTTCGCCGGATTGTTTTCGAAGGCACGCGCGCCACAGGCGTCGAATACACGAACGGCCAAGGCGTCCAGACGGCCCGTGCCGAAAGCGAGGTGCTGGTCACATCCGGGGCCATTGGCACGCCCACGCTGATGATGCTGTCGGGCGTCGGACCTGCGGCACATCTGGCGGAGCACGGGATCGACATCGTGCACGATCTTCCCGGCGTTGGCGAAAACCTCAACGACCATTTCGGCATCGACATCGTTGCCGAACTGAACGGCCATGACAGTCTCGACAAATACAACAAATGGCATTGGGCAATCTGGGCGGGCGCACAATATTATCTGTTCAATTCCGGGCCGGTGACGTCCAACGTCGTTGAAGGCGGTGCGTTCTGGTATGCGGACAGGGACGCCCAAAGCCCCGATCTGCAGTTCCACTTCCTGGCTGGCGCTGGGGCGGAAGCCGGCGTTCCAAGCGTTCCGGCCGGCTCCTCAGGCATTACGCTCAACTCCTACACGCTGCGTCCCAAGGCGCGGGGCACGGTGCGGCTGCGTTCTGCGGACCCCGATGATCTGCCGCTGGTCGATCCCAACTTTTTGGGCCATCCCGACGATCTGAAAACCTCGGTCGAGGGCGTGAAGATCAGCCGCGAGATCTTCTCGCAGCACAGCCTGCAGAAACATGTCCGGTCGATCCGCTTCCCCGATGAGAATGTGAGAACGCAGGCCGATTTCGAGGCCTATGCCCGGCAATATGGGCGGACCTCCTATCACCCGACCTGCACATGCAAGATGGGCGCCGACGAAATGGCGGTGGTCGACCCGCAGCTTCGTGTGCACGGCCTTGACGGTATCCGCATCTGCGACAGTTCGATCATGCCCAGCCTCATCGGCTCGAACACCAACGCGCCGACCATCATGATCGCCGAGAAAGCCAGCGACATGATCCGCGGCAATCAGTGATCGCCAATCAGCACCGCCCTGTCATCAGATCACCCGGGCTGCCTGATACGTCAGAGTTCTTGTGGTGACTTATGCGTCCCACTCCGGCGCCCACGGCACCAGATCCGATCCGACGATCCGGTAGCCCGTGTGGGTCAGCGCCTCGATCCGCGCCATGTCCACATGGCTCAGCGTGAAGTCCATGATGTCGAAGTTCGCGCGGATGTTTTCTGGCTTGGTGGACATGGTGTTGATGCTCACGCCCTTCTGCAGGATCCAGCGCAAGACCACCTGCGCCGCCGACTTGCCATAGCCCTTGCCGATCTCGGCAAGTTCGGGGTGCTTGAAGACTTCGCCGCGTGCAACCGAGGAATAGGACGACAGCGGGATGCCGACCGCGCTTGCGCCGGCCAGAAGCGTGTCCTGATTCAGAAGCGGATGAAACTCGACCTGGTTCGTCACGATCGGCGCATCGACGATCTGCACCGCCTCGCGCATCATGGCGACCGTGTAGTTGGAGACGCCGATGTTTTGCGTCAGTCCCCGGTCGATGCAGTTCTCCAGAAGACGCAGCGACGGCGCAATGTCCCCGCCGATCGACGGCCAGTGCAACAGAAGGACATCGACATAGTCGAGGCGCAGGTCCTTGAGACTCTGCTCCACAGAAGCGACGAACCGCTCTTCCGTGAAATTGTCGGGATGGACCTTGGTGGTCACGCACATGTCCTCACGGGCAAGACCGGTCGCCTGTAGCGCCTCTCCGGTCTCGGCTTCATTTTCATACATCTGCGCCGTGTCGAACGCGCGATAGCCGGCCTCGGCCGCCGCCAGGATCGCCTGTTTGGCGACATCGCCCTGGAGCGGATAGGTGCCAAAGGCGCGCTGGTGGGTCTTCTGAAAATAGATGTTCATGGGCCGCCTCCCTGTGTCTCTGCATTCTTGTAACCTTTTAGTTACTTGCTGAAAAGGGGTTTCTCGGCGCCGCTCACGGCGCGGCGAATTCAGCCTTGATTCCACAGGCATGCGTTGGCATAGTCGAAATAACTAACTAGTTACTTTTGCGAATTTGCGTTCCGGAGGCGCCGTGAGCAAACAGGTATCAATCACCGATGCTGCGGCGTTGGTTCCCGACAACGCCGTTGTTGCCGTCAACTCCTCCAGCGGCCTTTGCTGTCCCGATGCCGTGCTTGCAGGGATCGGCGAACGGTTCGACACAACGGACGCCCCGCGCAACCTCACGACCATCCATCCGATCGCCGCTGGCGACTTCTTCGGCACCAAGGGGATCGATCACATCGCCAAGCCCGGCTGCCTCAGCCGCATCATCGGCGGCTCCTATCCATCCGGGCCGACCAATGCCGAACCGCCGCTGATCTGGCAGATGATCACCGGCAACCAGATCGAAGCCTACAATGTCCCGTCCGGCATCATCTTCGACATGCTGCGCGAGGGCGCCGGGCAGCGCCCCGGCGTGCTGACGAAGGTCGGAATGGAGACATTTGTCGATCCGGATCTGGAAGGCTGCGCGATGAACGATGCGGCGCGCGCGCGCGCGATCGTCCGACGCGAGCGCTTCGCCGGCGAGGACTGGCTCTACTTCGAGGCGCTGAAGCCGGATGTCGCCATTATCCGGGCCACGACCGGCGACCAGCGCGGCAATCTCAGCTTTGAATCGGAAGGCGCATATCTCGGCGCGGTCGAGATGGCGCTCGCCGCGCACAACAATGGCGGCATCGTGATCGCCCAGGTGCGGCGTGTGGCGCAGAACGGCTCCATCCGCCCCCACGACGTCCATGTCCCGGGCATCCTTGTCGATCATGTGGTCGAAGCGCCTGACATGCTGCAGACGACAGCGACGCCTTACGATCCGGCCATTTCAGGCGAACTCATCCGGCCGCTCGACAGTTTCCAGATGATGGATTTCGGCGTCCAGAAGGTGATCGCGCGCCGGGTCGCGCAGGAGCTTGAACGCGATTGGGCGGTCAATGTCGGCTTCGGCGTCTCTGCCAATGTGCCGCGCATCTTCCTTGAGGAAGGGCAACATGGGGCCGTGACATGGGTGATCGAGCAGGGCGCGGTTGGCGGCATTCCGCTTCTGGACTTCAAGTTCGGCTGTTCGGCCAATGCCGAGGCCTTTGTCACCTCTCCGCACCAGTTCGCCTATTTCCAGGCCGGCGGGTTTGACTGCTCGCTTCTCTCCTTTCTTGAGATCGGCGCGGATGGTTCGGTCAATGTCTCACGGCTTGCGGCCACGCCGCACAGGACCGCAGGCGCGGGCGGCTTCGTCGACATCACCGCGCGTGCGCGCCGTATCGTGTTCTCCGGAACGTTCAATGCCGGCGCGAAGATGCGGATCGACGATGGCCGCCTGGCAATCGACAAGGAGGGCAAGATCGCCAAGATTGTTCCGCAGGTCGACCAGGTCTCGTTCTCCGGCAAGCGCGCCGTCCGCCAGGGGCAGCGTGCGACCTACATCACCGAGCGCTGCGTGATGCAACTGACCGGAAGCGGACTGGAGGTCACCGAGATTGCGCCGGGCATCGATCTGGAGCGGGACGTCCTGTCCCAAGCCGCAACGCCCCTCAAAGTGGCGAGCGACTTGCGCGAGATGGATGCGGCCCTGTACCGGCCCGAACCGATTGGTCTTCTGGTGTGAGCGACGAGCGCATCCTTGTTGACGTAGCGGGCCGCATTGCGCGGCTGACGCTGAACCGTCCTGACAAGCTGAACGCGCTGGACGCCGACATGATTTCGGAGCTTGCGGCCCGCTGCCGCGAGATCGAACGGTCCGATGCGCGGGTGGTCATCCTGTCGGGCCGCGGAAAGGCGTTCTGCGCTGGCGGCGACATTGAAGCCTGGTCCGGCAAAAGCCCGGAGGCGTTCGGACGGCACTGGGTGCGGGACGGTCACGCAGCCTTTGACGCGCTCGCGCGGCTGGCCCAACCGGTCATCGCGGTGCTCGACGGGCACGTGCTGGGCGGCGGATTGGAGATTGCCGCCTGCGCCGACTATCGGATTGCCGAGAGGCACATTCGCATCGGTCAGCCCGAGACCGGCCTTGGCATCATTCCCGGATGGTCCGGCACGCAACGCGCGGTCCGGCGCTTCGGCGCGCAAACAGTCCGCCGCATGGCCCTGTTCGGCGAGACGTTCCCGGCGGACGAGGCCCTATCACTGGGCCTTGTCGACCAGGTGGTCGACACCGGAACAGCAATGGCCGCCGCCGAAGAGGCTGCCGCGCGCGTCCTGAAACGGGCGCCAAGGGCAACCGAACTCACCAAGATGCTGATCAACATCGCTGAAGGCGAAGAGCGCGAACGCGCTGTTGAAGCCCTGGCAGGCAGCCTCGCAGCGAGCTCCGACGAACTCGCCGAGGGCCTCAAGGCGTTCCGCGACAAACGATCCCCCGACTTTGGAAAGGACACATGATGATCCGCCATCTGGTCGCCTTGCGCTACAAGCCTGGCACAAGCGACGAAACCAAGCAGTCGCTTTATGACGACCTTGCAAAGCTGAGCGACCGGATCGACGGTATTGTCGACTTCCAAAGCCGCAGCAACATCAGTGTCGAAGACCCGCTGGTGCGCGGCTATCGCGATCTGTTCTGGTTCGACTTCCGTGATATCTCCGTCCGCGACGCTTACCTTGTAGCCGAAGTGCATCAGGCCATCGGTGCGCGCATCGTCGCCGAACTTGAAGGCGGGCCCGACGGCGTTTTCGTGTTCGACTTCGACGTGTGATCCGTTTCGGCACGGACAGCAAGGACGGTCGAGCGACCCCGATCGGCTAACGGCGCACCATCAGACGGTTGGTGCCGGTCTGCACGGTCTCGCCGCGTTGGTTCTGAACGGACACATCAAGTTCGAGGATGCCGCGGTCGAGCTTCTTGGTGCACTTCTTGCCGATAACGGTGATCGTCGCGCGCACCGTGTCGCCCACCAGAACCGGCCGCGCAAAGCGCCAGTCCCAGCCAAGCGACGCGATCGCGTCGAACTGCGCCGGTGCCGCGTTCTTCAGCCCGTCCACAAGCGACAGGACAAGAAGGCCATGCGCGACCCGTCGCGGGAAGCCGTAGGAGCGCGCAGCCGCGTCATCCATGTGGATGACGAACCGGTCGCCGGACAGCGCGGCGAACGTGTCGATCGCCTCGGCGGTTACGGTTGCCTTGCCGGTTTCCACCCGGTCTCCGACGTCGATCGCGTCGAAGCGGTAATGGGCGGCGGGCAGAAGCCGGCCGCGCGGCAAGACCTCCGTCACTGCGGCGTCGGCGCGTCTTCGCGCAAAAGCCCCTTCGCCTTCAGGTCCGACCAGAAGGCCGGCGGGATCGGGTGGCTGAACCAGGCGAGATTCTGTTCGAGCTGCTCAACGGTGCGGGTTCCGGCGATGAAGCTGGGGATGGCCGGGTGCGCCACGACAAATTGCAGCGCAGCGGCAGGCAACGGCACGCTGTGCTCAGCGCACACCTCCTCGATCTTGGCGACCTTGGTCATGATCTCGGCCGGCGCCGGCGCATAATTGTACTTTGCACCTTCCTTTGCGCCGGTTGCCAGAATGCCCGAGTTGAAGCCGCCGCCAACCACGACCGCTGCCCCGCGCTCTTGGCAAAGCGGAAGGAACTCGTTCAGCGCATCCTGCTCCAAAAGCGTGTATCGGCCCGCCAGAAGGAAACAGTCGAAGTCGCGCTGTTTGAGCGCTTCATGACAGACTTCCCATTCATTGACCCCTACGCCGATGGCCTTGACGACGCCTTCATCGCGGAGCTTCTCCAGCGCCCGCCATGAGCCGTCCATGGCCTGTTTGAAAACTTCGGGCTGTTCCGGGCCACGGGTGAAGACGTCAATGTCGTGAATGAAGCAGATGTCCATGCTTTCCAGCGCCATGCGCTGCAGACTGTCCTCGAATGCGCGCATCGTGCCATCGTAGGTGTAGTCGAACTCCATCACGAAGGGCGCGGCGTTCGTCCAGGGTGTGAAGTCGATCGTGTCGCGGCGAGCCGGAACCAGCCGTCTGCCAACCTTGGATGACAGGACGAAATCGTCGCGCTTCTTCCAGCGCAGGGAATGGCCGGTGCGCAGCTCGGACAGCCCGTGCCCGTACATCGGCGCGGTGTCATAGTAGCGCACGCCTGCATCCCAGGCCGTCTGGATCATCGCGTCGGACGTCTGCTCGTCGATTTCGCGGAAGATATTGCCGATCGGTGCGGTGCCGAAACCGAAGGCCGTAACTTCCAGATCGACGCGGCCGAATTTCATTTTTGTGCCCGGCTGCATGTCATTCCTCCCTAAGTAACTGATTGGTTAATAGCAGTGCTCCAGCGGGCATGGCAAGGCCGAAATTGCGGCCGACACCCTTGACCTGTGATGCCCGCTATCCGATAAGTAACTAATTGGTTATATGCGGAATGACGATGTATCTCACGGAAACCCACACCCAAGTGCGCGACATGGCGCGCGATTTTGCAGACGGCGTGATCAAGCCGCTGGCCGAGGAACTCGACCGAGACGAGCGTTTCCCTGCCGAGATCTACGACCAGATGGGCGAGCTTGGCCTGTTCGGGATCTGCGTGCCCGAAGAGATGGGCGGGCCGGGTTTCGATACCGTCACCTATGCGCTGGTCATGGAGGAACTGTCGCGTGGCTATTCGTCGGTCGCCGACCAGTGCGGCCTTGTCGAACTGATCTCGACATTGCTGGTCCGTCACGGCACCGAGGCGCAGCGGGCACAATATCTTGCCGACGTGACGGCGGCCAAAACCCGCGTCGCCTATTGCATCACCGAACCGGAGGCAGGCACCGACGTCTCGGGCATCCGTACCGAGGCCGTTCGCGATGGCGACGGTTGGGTGCTCAATGGCGGCAAGATATGGATCCACAATGCACCGGTTGCCGATGTGGGCTTCGTTCTGGCGCGCACCGACCGCGAGGCCGGCAATCGCGGCATGTCCATCTTCATCGTCGACCTTCACTCACAAGGCGTCGAGCGCGGCCCCAAGGAACACAAGATGGGCCAGCGGGCGAGCCAGGTCGGAGCCCTGAATTTCACCGATGTCAGGCTCCCCGCCGACGCGATACTGGGCGAAGAGAACCGCGGCTTCCACATGATGATGAGCGTCCTGGACAAGGGACGGGTCGGCATCGCCGCACTGGCGGTCGGGCTCGGTCAGGCCGGCCTGGAAGCGGCGGTCGAATATGCCGAGCAGCGCAAGCAGTTCGGCAAGGCCATCGCCGAGTTTCAGGGCGTTCAGTGGCTCCTCGCCGACATGGCGAAAGATATCGAGGCGGCGCGCCTTCTGGTGCACTCCGCCGCGTCCAAGATCGATGCCGGCGTTTCGGCGACAATGGCCTGCTCGATGGCCAAGTGTTTTGCGAGCGACATGGCGGTGGCGCGCACGGCCGACGCCGTCCAGGTGTTTGGCGGCTCCGGCTACATTCGCGGATTTGAGGTCGAGCGTCTCTACCGCGATGCCAAGATCACGCAGATCTATGAGGGCACCAACCAGATCCAGCGCATGATCATCGCCCGCGAACTGATGAAGCACGGGGCGGCAGCGTGAGCAAACGGGTCGCGCTTGTCACCGGATCAAGCCGCGGGATCGGCCTTGCCGCGGCAACGGCGCTTGCCAACGAAGGGTTCGCCATCGCCATCAACGGACCGGCGGACGATGATGAGCTGAAGTCGGCGGTCGAAACGATCCGCAGCTCGGGCGCCAACGCGATTGCCGCTCCGTTCGATGTGGCGGATCTGCCGGCTCATGAAGGCGCGCTGGCCGACATTGAGGATCAGCTTGGGCCGCTGACGACGCTGGTCAACAATGCTGGCGTCGGCGTGATGAGCCGTGGCGATCCGCTCGACGTCAGCGAGGAAAGCTGGGATCGCTGCCTGAACGTGAACGCCAAGGCAGTCTTCTTTCTGACCCAGGCCTTCGCCAAGCGCCTTTTGGCCCGCAAGCGCGATCCGCAGGTTCTGCATTCGATCGTCAACGTTACCTCCTCGAACGCAGTGGCGGTGGCCGTTCCGCGATCGGAATATTGCGTCTCCAAAGCGGCTGCTGCGATGGCATCGAAAGCATGGGCAGCCCGCTTGGGTGAGGCGGAGATCGCCGTTTATGACGTGCAGCCCGGTCTGATTGCAACCGACATGACGGCCGCGGTGATCGACACTTATGAAAGCCGCGCCAAGGAGGGGCTGACACTCTTGCCCCGCATCGGCACGCCCGAGGACATCGGCGCGATCATTGCAACGCTTGCGACCGGCAGACTGCCCTATACCACCGGGCAGGCGATCTCGGCCGACGCCGGCATGCTCGTTCCCCGGTTCTGACAAGGAGACTGGACCTGTGAAGATCACACTGCCCGATGCGTCCGGTCGCCTGAGCGATTACCATCTGAGGGGTACCCCCATCGAGGCCGCACCACTGGGGCCAAATCCCGACCGCACCGTCTTTTCGGCCGCCCATGTCGTTGCCGATCCTTTCACGGCCAATGACCCGTCCGGGCCCGCGACCGTCGACTGGGACCGGACCATGGACTTCCGGCGTTATCTGGACGGTCTGGGCCTTGGCATTGCCGAAGCGATGGACACAGCCCAACGCGGCATGGGGCTCGATTGGCCCGGCGCGCTCGATCTGATCACCCGTACCAAGGCCGAACTGCCCGATGCCCTGGTCTTCAACGGATGCGGCACCGACCAGCTCGCGCCGGAAGACGCACGCACGCTTGACGACGTCAAAGCGGCCTATCTTGAGCAGGTCGAAGCGATCCAGAACGTCGGGGGCCGGATCATCCTGATGGCGAGCCGTGCTCTGGCCCATGTGGCCACCTCGCCCGACGACTATGTGGCGGTCTATGGAGATGTGCTGGCCGCCTGCGACGAGCCCGTCATCCTGCACTGGCTGGGCGCAATGTTCGACCCGCAGCTTGCGGGCTATTGGGGCGCGTCGGATTTCGAGACCTGCATGGAGACCGCGCTTTCGATCATCGCGGCCGATGTCGACAAGGTCGACGGCATAAAGATCTCGCTTCTGGACAAGGACAAGGAGATCGTCATGCGCCGCCGCCTTCCGGCGGGCGTGAAGATGTATACGGGCGACGACTTCAATTATCCCGAACTGATCGCCGGCGACGATAAAGGGTTCAGCCACGCGCTTTTGGGCATCTTCGATTCGCTGGCGGTCGCCGTCGGCAAGGCCGTCCGGCAGTTGGGCGACGGCGATATTGACGGGTTTCGTGCAACACTCGATCCGACCGTACCGCTGGCGCGCCTGATCTTCCGCGCGCCGACCCAGTATTACAAGACGGGCGTGGTGTTCCTGGCCTGGCTTAACGGGTTTCAGGACCATTTCGTCATGTTGAACGGCGCTCAAGCCATGCGGCCTCTGCCCTACTTTGTGGAATGCTTCAAACTGGCCGAGCAGAACGGCCTGCTGCGCGATCCGGACTTGGCCGTCGACCGGATGGGGTCTCTGCTCAAGCTCTACGGCGTGTGATGCGCGACTTCACCGACGACCATTCGGCGCTGGCGCTCAACACCGCAACACTTGGCCACAATCTGGAAGGTCGAGGCGCGGGCTGGTCGCCGGAACGGGTGATCGACGCCTGCGCCGAGCGCGGACTGGCCGGCATCGTCTTCTGGCGCAGGGAAATCGGCAATCGTGCGATCGAGATCGGCGAACGCGTGCGGGCGGCCGGCATGGACGTCGTCGGATTGTGCCGGACGCCGTATCTCGTGGGGTCTGAGGTTCCGGCCGACCTGATGGGTGAAGCGAGGGCCTCGATCGACATGGCCGCCGAACTCCGCGCCCCCGTTCTGACCATCGTGACCGGCGGGACGGAACCTGGGACCAAGGGCGTGGCCGAAAGCCAGAAGATCCTCGCAGGCCGCGTGGCGGAACTTGCCCCCTACGCTGCCGAGCGTGACGTCAAACTGGCGCTGGAGCCGCTGAACCCGATGTTCGGCGGCAACAGGACATGTCTGTTCACGGTGCGCGACGCGCTTAATGTGTGCGCCATGGTCGATGCGCCGAATGTCGGCGTCGCGGTGGATGTCTATCACGTCTGGTGGGACCAGGAATTGGCGTCGAGCTGCGCCGAAGCTGGCGACCGGCTGTTCGGCTATCATCTGTGTGACTGGATGGAGCACACATCGCACATGCTGCTTGATCGCGGCATGATGGGCGATGGCGTGGCCGACCTCAAAGCCATCCGCCGTGCGGTGGAAGGTGCCGGCTATGACGGCGCCTGCGAAGTCGAAATTTTCTCCGCCGAAAACTGGTGGAAACGCGACCCGGCCGAGGTACTCGACATAATGGTCGAGCGCTTTCGCACGGTGTGCTGAGAGGGAGTTCCGGGTGACAGACAGATCGCACAGCCGGACCCAACCGGTCCTGCGCTACCAGAGCGCCCAAGCGCTGGTCGCACATGCCATGGACCATGCCGAAAAAAATGCGTGGCGTGTGGCGGTTGCCGTTCTTGATCCCGGCGGCCACATGCTGGCTGCCGGTCGGATGGACGATGTGCCCGCGCCCATCCTCGACATTGCCACCGACAAGACGTTTACGGCGACGCTTGGCAAGACCAGTCTGGCGTTCGGCGAACGCATGGCATCGTCGAAGCCGCTCGAGCTTGGCCTGTCGACCCGTCAGCGGCTTTTGGCCTGGGAAGGTGGCGTGCCGATCCGTGAAGACGGCGCGCTGATCGGCGCGATCGGTGTTTCGGGCGCACGGGGTCACGAAGACGCCGCATGCGCCATGGCGGCCATCGAAGCGCTCAGCCTTGAATGCTGAGCGACGATCAGACCCCTGACCAGTCGAGCACGATCAGCGGCTCTTCGATCTGGCGTTCGGCGATGGCGCGGTAGAGCGAAGCAGGATCGCCAGCAGGCCGTGCCGTGACAAGATCGCTCACATTGACGCGGCCCTCTTCCAGCCAACGCAAGGCCTTTCCAAACCCGGAAAAGATGCTCTGCGGCGCATTGTTGTAGCCTTCCAGCAATTCTTCCCAGACGAAATCGCGCCCATGGATGGGCACGTCCCACTCCCATCCGCTGCGCAGATGGACAAAGCCGAAAAACACCTCGCGCAGCACGTCATGGGCGGCAATGTCCGTCAGCTTTCGCCAGGGCACGCCGACCAGCACCACCTCGCCGCCCTGGCGGACAATGCGGCAGGCGTCCAGCACGGCGCCCTCATGCCCGGAACAGTCCACCACCAACGCTACCTTTCGCGCGAACTCAACGTCCTCGATCGGCATGGCAGCGAACGTCGATGTGATGCCGGTGCGCTCCGCCTGCGCACGGCGCTTGACATCGGGCTCGACGATGGTGACATTGTAGCCGCCAATACGGAAGTTCTGTGCAGCCAAAAGACCGACGGGTCCGGCGCCGGCCACGATCACGCGATCGCCGGGGCGGGCCCGCGTCGTCATCAGCGTGGTCATGGAAACGCCCATCAGTCGCGCCAGCAGCGCCGTTTCCGCCGGCATGCCAGCCGGCACCGGCAAGGTGTGCTGGACCTGATATTGCTGCGTCGACCGGTGATGGCCCATGCAAAAGCGCAGTTCGCCCAACTCAACCCCCTGCACGGCCTCGCCGACCTCCTCGACGCGAAAGACGGCGGCATAACCGGGACGGATAGGAAAATCATCGCCATTGGCCCAGGCCAGCTCCGTGCCCTGGCTGATCAGCGTCGCAACGGTGCTGCCGCGAATCTCGTCCGGTCCGAGCGCCCCGTCCGCATAATCTTCGAGCACAAACCTGTTCCTGGATGGGAAGACGATTTCCTTGGGCATTTGCGTTATCCCTTGTGTCAGCGCGAGAGCGTCGCGCCGGTTTGCGGATCGAAGAGATGGATGACGGAAGGGTCAAAGGTCAGGCTGACCTCGTCGCCCGGCGCCGGACGGCCGGCGGCCGGGATTTCGGCGATCAGTTCGTGGTCGCCAACGCGAATGTCGAGCAGCGCCTCGTTGCCGAGAAACTCGGTGACCTCGACCCGCGCAACCACAGCGTCGGCCGCGCCGGGTTCGGCGCGTTGCAGGCCGGTTGGCCGGATGCCGATGACCACATCCTGCCCCTCGGGGAGCTTACCCTCGAACCGGGACGGCACAGCCAGATCAAGGCCTTCGGCCCGCAGCCGCCCGCCTTCGTGGCGCGCCGGGATCATGTTCATCGACGGCGAGCCGATGAAGGAGGCAACGAACATGTTGTTGGGGTGCGCATAGACCTGTTCGGGCGTGCCCACCTGTTCGATATGGCCGTTCTGCATGACGACGATCTTGTCGGCGAGCGTCATCGCCTCGACCTGATCGTGCGTGACATAGAGGACCGTGGTGCCGAGCCTGTTGTGCAGCTTGCCGATTTCGAGCCGCACCTGGGTACGCAGCTTGGCATCGAGATTGGACAGCGGCTCGTCGAACAGGAACACATCGGGCGTGCGCACCATCGCGCGCCCCATGGCCACCCGCTGGCGCTGACCGCCCGACAATTGCGCCGGCTTGCGGGCCAGAAGCTCGCCCAGACCGAGAATGCCGGCCGCCTCCTGGATGCGGCGATCGACTTCGGCGGCATCGAGGCCCAGAGGCCGTAGCGCGAACTCCATGTTCTGGCGCACGCTCATGTGCGGATAAAGCGCATAGTTCTGGAAGACCATCGCCACGCCGCGATCCTTGGGCGCAACCTCATTGACGCGGCGCCCGGCGATGGACAGTTCGCCGTCTGACACGTCCTCGAGCCCGGCCACCATGCGCAATGTGGTCGTCTTGCCGCAACCGGACGGACCGAGCAGCACGACAAACTCGCCCTCCTCGACATCCAGATCGATGCCATGGACAACCTCGACGCTGCCATAGCGCTTGACGACACTTCTGAGTGTGATGGCCGACATTGGCTTTCCTATTTGACCGAGCCCATGGTCAGTCCGCGCACCAGCCAGCGCTGGCAGGTGAGCACGAAGACGACACCGGGAATGAGAATGACGAACGAGCCGGCCATGATCCGGCCCCACTGGACCGCGTCCGAAGACCAGAACGACATGACGGCGACGGTGGCGGTCTGGGCTTCAGAGCCGGTCAGCATCAGCGCGAACAGAAACTCGTTCCATGAAAAGATGAAACAGAAAACGGCCGAGACGGCGAGGCCGGGCGCGGCCAGCGGCAATGTCACTCGCCAGAAGATCGAGATCAGTCCGTGCCCGTCGACCGCCGCCGCTTCTTCCAGCGCTCTGGGCACCTCGTCGAAGAAGCCCTTCATTAGCCAGACGGTCAGCGGGATGTTGGCGGTCGAATAGACGATGATCAGAGCGAGCGGCGTGTCCAGCAGCCCGGCGGTCTTGAAGATGATGTAATAGGGCACGACGACGGCGATCGGCGGGAACATGCGCATCGACAGGATCCAGAACGCGATGTCGTTCATGCGCTTGTGCTTGATCCGGCTGATCGCATAGGCGGCGATGCTGCCGAAGAAGACCGAAAAGGCCGTCGATCCCAGCGCGACCATGAGGCTGTTCATGATGAACTTGCCGAACGGCCGCATCGTAAACAGGTCGCGATAGTGCTCGAATGTCGGCTCGAAGAGCATGGCCGGCGGCCGCTGGAACATGATGGGGCTGGGTTTCACCGACGATGACGCGATGAGATAGATCGGCGTCAGGAAGACGATCAGCGCTATGCCCAAAAGGGCATAGACGAGGATTGCCTGCTGCATGCTGGGCTTGTTCACGGCTCGCTCTCCTTACGCCGTCTGGTCGCGATTGAGGGATTTGAAGAACAGCGTGATCAGCACGACGATGATGATCAGCGACACGAAGGAGGCGGCCGCGCCCACACCCATCTGCCAGAAGGTGAAGGACTGGCGGTAGATGTAGAGGGACAGCACCTCGGTGGAATCGCCCGGCCCACCCTTGGTCAGAACGAAGATGATGTCGTAGATCTTGAAGGCGTCGATCGCCCGCAAGAACACAAGGCTGACCAGCACCGGCTTGAGCTGCGGCAGGGTGACATGGCGAAAGACTTGCCAGCGCGTGTTGCCGTCGATCCGTGCCGCCTCATAGGGTTCGGGCGAAAGGCTGGTCAGCGCGGCAGCCGTGCCCATCATGATGAAAGGGGTCCACTGCCAGATGTCGGCGATCGCGATTGCCCAGAGCGCCCAGTTCGGCGAGGTGATCCAGGGGATCGGGTCGAGGCCGACAAAGCTGAGAAAGTAGTTCAGGTAGCCCAGTTCCGGGAAATAGAGGAACAGCCAGACCAGCCCGACGATCACCGGAGAAATCATCATCGGAATGAGCAGGAGGGTCCGGGCGATGCCCATGCCCGGCAGGCGCTGTGTAACAAGCAGAGCCAGCCCGACACCGACCACAAGCTGGATCGACAGGGTGATCACCATCAGCTGGAAAGTGATGGAGAGCGCGTTCAGAAAATCGCCGGAGGTCAGGACCTGCTGATAGTTGGACCAGCCGACAAAGACACGGGGCACGAACGGCTTTGCCAGATCATAGGAGCGAAAGCTCAGATAGCCGGCATAGAGCATCGGATAGATGGTCGTCAGAAACAGGACCAGCATGGCCGGCAGCAGGAAGATCATGAAGATCCTCCGATTGCGCTTGCGGATATAGGCCATTGTGCGATGCCTTTGGATTGGGAACGGGTCCGCCGCCCCGGCGGGAGGCCCGGGGCGGCGGAAGCCGGCCTACTGGAAGATGGCGGCCGGTGCGTCGTTGATCCAACGGAGCCGGAGTTCCTCGGGGAAGACCTTCAGCCGCGTGTTGATCTTGGTGCAGCCGTTCGTCAGCGCTTCCTCGGCGGTCTCGGTCTCGCCGGCCATGAACTTGTTCAGCTCGACACCGAACACTTCTTCAACGTCGGCGTAGAATGGATGGAAGATGCGCCGCTGGGCGTTCTCCTGCGTCTCCAGCAGGACCTGATAGTAGGGATAGTCTTCCTGCAGGGCCGGATCGGCCAGGATCGACTTGTGGAACTGGCTGACCCCCGAACCTTCCTCGGCGAACCGCCGCATCATGTCGCGGGACGTTCCCCACTTGATGAACTCCCAGGCCGCTTCCTTCTCGCGGTCGGAGGCCTTCGAATTGATGCCAAAGCTCAGCGCGCCGGTCATGGTCGGCTGCGGTTCGCCGTCGCCGGTCGGGCTTGGCGCATAGCCGGCCTCGCCGATCGTCGGCAAGACGGCCTCGTCCGGGTTCGTCAGGCGCACGGTGCGAACCGACCAGTAGCTCGATTGGGCGACTTCACCGCGCTCCATGTAGCCGGTGCGGATGTCCCACATCAGGCCCAGATAGTCGGGCGGGTTGAACGCCACCAGGCGCTTCATGACGTCCGCTGCGGCGAGCGCGGCTTGGCCGTCCATGGCGCAAAGCCCCGTTTCGGGATCCCAATACTGGCCGCCAAAGCTGCGCATGATCGGGAAGAAGTCGTGCGTGATCGCGCCGGCAACACGGCTATAGGCCTGGGCATTGCCGTAGAAGTCCTTGTCGAGCGTTTCGCCTGCGAGCGTCTCGCCGGCGGCACGCGTGAAGAACTCTGCAATGTCGATGTACTGATCCCACGTCTGGGCGGGCGCCAGTTCATACCCATATTTTTCCTGGAACGCGGCCTGCTCGTCCGGATGTTCGTACAGGTCCTTGCGGTAGTTCTGATGCCAGATCATGCCCGATGCCGGGAATGCCAGAAGACGCCCCTGCCATGTGTTTTCCTGCAGCTGGATCGGAATGATATCGTCGAGGTGAATCTCCTCGGCGTCGCGTTTGACCCAGTCGGTCAGGTCTTCGAGCGCACCGGATTCGCCGAGCACGCCAACCCAGGGGCTGTCGACCCACATGAGCTGATAGGACGGCCGGTTGGCGCTGGCCTCGATGACGATCTTGTCGATCAGACCCGGATAGGGAAACATGTCGATCTGGACCTTGGCGCCGGTCAGTTCCTCGAATTCGCCGACAATGGGCGCCAGGCGCGTCACCGAAGTGTCGCCGATGGCGAGCATCTTCAGCTCGACACCCTCATAATCCTTGGCATGAACGGCCGTCATAGCCGAAACAGTCAGGGCCGCTGCAATACCGGCCAACAGAAACGGTCTCATCTTCTCTCCTCCGCTGAAACGCGCAAAAAGCGCGATT
Source organism: Phyllobacteriaceae bacterium (assembly GCA_024742765.1). Taxonomy (GTDB): domain Bacteria; phylum Pseudomonadota; class Alphaproteobacteria; order Rhizobiales; family Rhizobiaceae; genus Roseitalea. The sequence continues at coordinate 175,198 of JANSXT010000003.1, forward strand.
TGAAACGATTAAGCAAAATCGGAAATTACGCCCCTTCGGACGGCGTCCAAAGCTTTGGGCCGCCAGCCGCCTCATAGCCGAGCGGCCCCTTGGAACTGACGATTTCGAGGTACTGGCCCCAAGGGGCTCGCAGATACATCCAGACCAACTGATCCATGGGCCCGCCCTCGATCAGGGTCGGCCCTTCGAGCACATCGACACCGCGCGCCTTCAAACGCTCGGCAGCTTCAAAGGCGTCATCGACTTCGAACGCAATGTGCATCGCGCCGACTTCGGCATTGTGCTTGATCGGCTGGGGTTCCTTGACCCCGGAATATTGAAACACTTCCAGCGATCCGCCCCGCCCGACCTGCAAGACGCGCTGATCAGTGATCTTGCAGCCATTGGGAACGCCGAGCCGTGTCAGCATGAACTCGTCATCGACGTCGACCGATCCGCATTCCATGACCGTCACCGCGCCGAACATGTCGCGGAAGAAGGCAACCGCCTCTTCCATGTCGGGGACCGTGAACCCGATGTGATGCAGACCAAGAACTGCCAATTTGCCCCTCTCAGGATTTGATGAAACGATTAACGCACTATTTAGTTACTTCGTCAAGCCGTAAGCTTCGGGCTTTCGTTTTTGGCTGTGGGAATGCGTCAGGCGAGCGCGCGCCGCCTCTCGTTGCGCTCGTGCTCGAACACGGTTGCAGGCAGCGGCTCGTGACCCCTTATGAGATCGGAAGCCTTCTCGCCGATCATGATTGCCGGAGCATTTGTGTTTGAGGAGTTGATCGCGGGCATGATGGACGCGTCGCAAACGCGCAGCCCGTCAATGCCATGCAAGCGCAGTTCGGGATCGACGACCGCCATCTCATCCTTGCCCATCCGGCAGGTGCCGACGGGATGGTGGTCCGTCTTGGCGATCCGGATGGCGTAGTCCAGCACCTCGTCGTCCGTTGCATTGGGGCCGGGCAAAACCTCTTTGCGGACGAAGGGCCGCAGAGCGGGCTGCTGCATGATCTCGCGCGCCATTTCCAGACCGCGCAGGGACATGTCCCGATCGTAGGGATCGCCCCAATAGTTGGGATCGATCAGGGGCGCGGCCGCCGGGTCGCTGGACGCCAGCCGCACCGTTCCCCGCGACCGCGGCCGCGCGAAGGTGCTGTTGAGGGTGACGCCCCAGCCATCGATCTTGACGATCCCCTTTTCGATGCCGGACCCCTGCCCTAGATGAAACTGCATGTCGGGCCAGTCGGCGTCATCATCGGCGTACCAGAACGCGCCGGTCTCGAAGAGCGAAGCCGTCGCGGGGCCGGTGCGGGTCAGGATGTATTGCAGGCCGGCGAGGACGGTTCGGTCGATCCGGTCGGTGCCGTCATAGGTGTGCCGGCCGCTGCATTCCGAAATGGTGCACAGATCGATGTGATCATGAAGGTTCTCGCCAACGCCCGGCAGATCGTGCACCACCTCGATCCCGACGCTTCCGAGATGGTGGGCCGGGCCGATGCCCGACAGCATCAGCAGGCGCGGCGAGCCGATCGTTCCGGCGGTGAGGATCACCTCGTTTTCGGCGCCGATCTCAACCCGCTCGGTTCCCCGCAGCAGTTCGACGCCGGCCGCACGGCCCTTCCTGACCAGGATGCGCCCGACCTGTGCGTCGGTCATAACTGTGAGATTGGGCCGGCTTTCGGCAGGCTTGAGGAAGGCCTGTGATGTCGACGACCGCCGTGCGTGCTTCTGGGTGAGCTGATAGAAGCCCGCACCGGCCTGCTGGCGGCCATTGAAGTCAGGGTTGTAGGGGATGCCCCATTGCTGGGCCGCGCGGATAAAGGCGCTGCAGATGGGCAGGGCGCCCAATGGCATCGAAACACCAAGCGGCCCCTCGCCACCGTGATAATCGTCTTCGAACCGTTCGTTTCCCTCGGCACGTTTGAAATAGGGAAGGATGTCGCGATAGCTCCAGCCATCGCAGTCGAACTCGTCGGCCCACCGGTCATAGTCGCGACCATTGCCGCGCGTGTAGATCTGGGCATTGATCGACGATCCGCCGCCGATCACCTTGGCTTGCGTGAACCACAGGGCCCGTCCGTTCAGCCCTTTTTGCGGCACGGTCGACCAACCCCAGGACGCGATGCCCTTGGTCATCTTCGCAAAGCCCGCCGGCATGTGAAAAAGCGGGTTCCGGTCGCGCCCGCCGGCCTCGATCAGGAGGACGCTGACACTGGGGTCCTCGCTCAAACGCGCAGCGAGAATACAGCCGGAGGAACCGCCGCCGACAATCACGTAATCATACGCTTTGGGCTCCATCGGCCTGCTCCCGTGTAACTGATTGTAACCAATTGGTTACTTAAACGTTTCACAGAGAGCCGGCTCTTGTCAAGCCAGTCGCGCGACCGACTCGCGTTGCACGATGCGTGGCTCGAGGATGACAGGCGCCGGATCAGTCGTCCGGTCCTGCAGCATGCTGACGACGAGTTGCGCCGATATGGAGCCGATCCGGCTTGGGTGAATGTCAACCGACGTCAGGCCTGGCGCCAGCACATCCGATTGGGAGATGTTGTCAAAGCCCATCACCGAGAGTTGGTCACCCACGGCGATCCCCAGCGAGCGGGCCGCGCGATAAACGCCCGACGCCTGATCATCATTGAAACAGATGACCGCGCTGTGAAGCCGCCGTTCGGCGTGGGCCGCCATGATTTCGGCGTGCGCAAAGTCCGGCAGAAGCGTGCCGGGGGTCACGCACAAGGCCGCCTCCGGCAACCCCGCCTCGGACAGAGCGCGCCGCATCCCCTCGCAGCGTCCCTGCCAGGTGGTCGTCGAAGGATAGCCCCCAAGGAACTGAAACGAACGGTGCCCGCATGCGATGAGATGCCGGGCAGCAAGGTAGCCCGACTTTTCCTCGTCGGCGCCAACAAAGACGGCTCCCGACCCGGGCACGTCGCGGACGCAGACGACCGTCGGGATCGCGCGCCGAACGGTGGCGGACAACAGTTCGGCCCCGGTCACGTGCACCGGGCTGACGACAACGCCAGCGACACCCTGTGCGATCATGGATGACAACAGTTCACGCTGCCGCACGGGGTCGTTCTGCGCGGTTGCCAGCAGCGTCAGATAACCTGCGTCATAGGCCGCCGTTTCCAGCGACGAGACAAGCTCGGAAAAGAAGGGGTTCACGATGGTGTTGAGCACCACGCCGATCAGCGACGACCGTCCGGTGCGCAGTCGCGCCGCCGTGCCGTCACGGATGAAGCCCATCTCTTCGGCGATTTTGTGAATGCGCTCGCGCGTTTCGCGCGCCACTCGCCCCGAATCGCTGAGTGCATAGGAGACCGTGGCATTGGAGACGCCAGCGGCCTTTGCGATGTCGGAAATTTTGATGCGCTTCAAGTCGGTCGGTTCCAGTCACCCGTCCCGATCACAGGCACGGATCATGCTGCTTCACTGTTTCGGCCATCAAAGGACTAGCCGGTTCGACAGTGCAAGTCGCATGCATGGGTTCGCCGCTCCAGGCGCTCCCGTTCCGGCAAAATCAGACATCGCACACCATATTTCGGATTAGTCCGAAATATGGGATAATCCTAGCTGTTCTCGATGGCTATCGGCGCGACATCGCTCAAACTGCCGACCCAAAGGCGCATGCGCAAAGTCCCGGCACATGCCGCCCATGGGAGGATGTAATGACGAAAACCATCATCACCGGCGCCGCAGTCTGGGACGGGGTGTCCAACAAAGCCTACCCCGCCACGGTGACAATCGAGGGAAGCCGGATCACCGCCGTCGACAAGGGCGCGAACGGATCGGCAGACTCCGTCGGAGAAGTGATCGACGGGTCCGGACACACGCTGATGCCGGGGCTTGTGGAGGGCCATTGCCATCCCAGCTTCACCGGCATCAACGAGCCACCAGAACTGGGATTGCTGTCGAACGAGGAGCACATGCTCCTGACGGCACAGAACCTGCGGCTGCTTCTCAGCCATGGCTTCACCTCCATCTTCGAAGCCGCATCTGCCAAGCCGATGCTCGGCGTGACGGCCCGCAACGCGATCGAGGCCGGGCTGATCGACGGGCCGCGCATGATGGCCGGCAGTCCCGAAGTAACGACGACGGCCGGTCTGGGCGATGAACGCAAGCGGCACATTCATCAGGAAAGCTTCGGTCTGATTGCCGATGGTCCCGACGAATTCCGGCGGGTTGCGCGCGAGTGCGTGCGTGACGGCGTGGATGTGATGAAGATCAACATTTCCGGCGACGAGTTCGTCAGCCATGCGCGCGCGGAAATCACGCCCACCGAACCCGAGGAAATCGAGGCATTCGTCAAGGTCGCCCATGCGTTCGGCAAGAAGGTCGCGGCCCATGCCCGGTCCAGCGAGAGCGTCAAACGCGCACTGCGCGCCGGCGTGGACTGCATCTACCACTGCGACTTCGCCGACGAAGAAGCGCTCGACATGCTCGAAGATGCCAAGGACCGGATCTGGGTCGGTCCGGCATTCGGGCTGGTCCACAACTCCACCAAGGAGGGTGAGCCCGCCGGCATCACACCGGAGGTCGCCGAGGAACTGCACCTGTTCCGCAAGTTCGACCACACCTGTGCCACCTATCATGAGATTCGCAAACGCGGGGTCCGCGTTGTCGTTGGCGGCGACTACGGTTTTGCGGTCACGCCGATGGGTCAGAACGCGCGCGACATCGAGCACTTCGTCACCTATTTCGGCTACGATCCGATCGATGCGCTAAGATGTGCAACGACAGTCGGGCAGTCGCTGATGGGCCGTGACCATGAGCTGGGTCAAGTCAAGGAAGGATTCCTTGCCGACCTGCTTCTGGTCAAAGGTGACGTGACCCGCGACGTCAGCCTCGTCCAGCATCAAGACAATCTGTCGATGATCATGAAGGACGGCGTCATGTTCAAGGATCCACGCCATGGCATTCTGGCCGATGGCCTGATCCAGGCAGCGGAATAGGAAGTGCAGCGGAACGCCGATGGCCCAGGACGATCGAACAAACATTCAAAGGATCGCGGCGATCCTGAAATCGTTCGACGCCGAAAACACGCCCCGGCGGACGCAAGATATCGTCACCGAACTGGGCATGTCGCGGTCCACCGGGTTTGGCCTGTTGCGCGCCCTTCTCGTGCGCGGCTGGCTCGAACGGTCCGATCACGGCCATGTCCGGCTTGGCCCGCGGGCGCGCGGACTGGCCCACGCAGCGTTCGAGGCTTCGGCGCTGACAGTTCCCGCGCGGATGGTGGCCGATCCGCGCCGCCCGTCGGGTTTGGAGGCAACACCGGATCTGGAGTGGGACCCGGCTTTGGTGCGGATGGTGGATGCGGGTCGATACCGCAAACAGGCGCCCTACCGCATCGGCTTTTCGAATGCGTCGACGAAAAATCCATGGCGACAGGCCATGCTTCAGAGCCTGTCCTATGCACAGAAGATCGCTCAAAACCAGATCGCGGAGATGTTGATCACGGATGCCGGGGACGATCCCGAACGCCAGTTGCGGCAAGTGAACGATCTGGTCGCCCGAGGGATCGATCTGCTCCTCATCTCGATCGCGTCCGTCAACCATACCGCGCTGAGCGACAGGCTGGCCGCGCTTGCCGATGACGGCGTGCCAATCGTCGCCGTCGATCGACGCCCGAAAGACCGGTCGTCTCTTGTCTCCTTTGTCACGGCTTCAGACCACCGCATCGGCCGGATCAGCGCGCTGTGGATGGCCGAACATCTTGGCGGGCAAGGCCGGGTCTGGATGCTTTCGGGACTTGAGGGTGCCAGCCCCGCGCTTCGCCGACAGCAGGCGGCCCTGTCGGCCTTCGCGGAGTTTCCGGGCATCAAGGTGGAAAATGTCAGCTACACCGACTGGACCGAACAAGGCGGCGCTGACGCCGTGGCACAGCTCCTTGGCGAGACCGGCCGCGCGCCCGACGGCGTCTGGTGCGACAGCGGCTTGCAGGGCGTTGGCTCGGTACGCCACTTCCTGGGTCTGGGACAGCCCGTGCCGGCGCATACCGGCGGCGACATCAATCAGATGTACAGGCTGTGCGTGCAGGCGCACGTTCCCATGGTCGCTCTCGACTATCCGGCCAGCATGGGTGCGCGGGCGCTGGAACTGTCGCTGGAAGTGATGGAGGGCGGCACCGTGCCACAGCGCATCGAAGTGCCCGTTCAGATCGTCCTTCCGCGCGGATGCGAGACCGCATCCGTGAAGGCTGATGTCTGGGCCGAACTTCACGCGCAGTGGGACCTGCCCGGCGATGCCATCCTGTCTCAGGGCCCGGCGCTGCGCGGACCGCAGACCTCCGCCAAGCCGAGGATGTCGGCATGACGAGCGAGACCTATGCAATGGCGGTCCGGAACTTCGAAGCGCTGCTCGAGCAACCGCGATCAGGCCGCCACACCACACCCGCCACCCTGATCCGGGCAGCAGGTTTGCCACCAAGTTCTGGCTATCGTCACGTCGCCACGCTGGAGGCCGAAGGTTTCCTTCGGCGCGACCCGAACGGCGCCTATCTTGCCGGGCTCACCGCGGTGCGAACCGGACTTCGCGCGTTCGGTTTCGGTGCAATCGCTCCGGTCGCCGAACCGGTCATAACGCAATTGCGGCAGGCGACGCGCCACACCGTGTTCATCGCAAACTGCGACGATGCCGACCTTGTCACAGGCCCCTATTCCACCGGGCCCGAAACCCGGCACCATCCGGTACAGACGCGTTATCTGCAGGAGGAGTTGCCCGACCTTGTTCCCGGCAGGCCGGCGAAAGCCAGTTTGCGATATGTCGCATCCGGCATGGTGCGCCGGGTGAACGGCCTGCTCGCCCCCCTGTCTTTCGGCGGGGAGCATACCATGGTGCTGGGGCTTCTTCTTGGCGGGCATGGAAGCGATGCGACGGCGCTTGGCACGCCGTTGGTCGAAGCATGCCAGCAGCTTCAAACCCTGGTGGACTCGCCGTCGTGACGCAGGCGTTCTGGAACGGCCAGATGCAATTCTCGACAATCATCGAGGATTTTGGCGCCATACTTGAGCGGGCCGCGCGCGAAAGTGCCGATTGGGCGCAGGGCCGCAGCTTTGAGACATTGACCTACGGCAACGATCCCCGCCAATGGGCGGAAATCACACAAAGCAGCGGTGGCGGTGATCTGCTTCCGGTCGTCATTCACGGCGGCTATTGGCGGGCGCTTCGGGCTGAAGATCACCGCTTCCTGATGGGCGCACTTGCGCCATTGGGCGGCCATGTCGCCAACATTGAGTATCGCTTGATGCCTGAGGTGCGACTGGCGGACGTCGTCGCCGATCTCATTGCGGCGTTGACGGCACTTGCCACCCGGTTTCCTGGCCATCGATTGGTGCTTGTCGGCCACTCGGCCGGTGCACACCTCGCTATCTCTGCGCTGGACGATCCGAAGCTGGCACCGCGTCTTGCAGGAGCCATCGCGCTGAGCGGCGTCTACGATCTACGGCCGGTGCGCCTGTCATTTCTCCAGGATGAGCTCAGCCTGACCGAAGACGAGGTGCGCCGGTACAGCCTTGCCCCCGCTAACGGCCGGCGCCCGGTCGTCTATGTCAACGGTGCGGACGAAACGCACGAGTTCCTGCGTGGCTCGACCCTGATGGCAAGTGCCGGGGCGGCCGCACTCCGCCTGCTGCCCAAGGCAAATCACATGACGCTTCTTTGGTCCGCACGGGATTCGATGCCGGATCTGATGGAAACCCTGATCGCGCTGGAACAAGACGATGCAGACTGACCTGCCCGAGGATGGGCTCTTTGTTGGGCGCGTCTGGCGCCCCGATGTCGACGGCCCGAGTGTTGTCGTGCGCAGGGGGGACCGTCTGGTCGACATCACCAGCGGGTCGATCCCGACCATGCATGCCCTGCTCGAAGCCGACAATCCGGCACAGACGGCAAGGGCGGTGGTCGGAACCGATGTCGGAGCGCTCAGTGACGTTGCAGCCAATTCGACGGAGACGCCCGATCCGTCGGCGCCGTTCTTCCTTGCACCGTCCGACCTCCAGCCGATCAAGGCCTGCGGCGTCACCTTCGTGTCCTCCATGCTGGAGCGCGTCATCGAGGAAAAAGCCAAGGGCGATCCGGTCAAGGCCGACACAATTCGCGCGCGCTGCACGGCAATCCTGGGCGACAGTCTGCGGGCCGTCGTGCCCGGGTCGGACAAGGCCATGGCGCTGAAGGATGCGCTGATCGCCGAAGACGTCTGGTCGCAATATCTGGAGGTGGGTATCGGCCCCGACGCCGAGGTATTCAGCAAGGCCCAGCCCATGTCGGCGGTCGGGTTCGGGGCGAGCGTCGGCCTGCATCCGGTTTCGACATGGAACAATCCAGAGCCCGAGATCGTGCTGGCCGTCGACAGTCGCGGCCGTTCGAAGGGGGCGACGCTCGGCAATGACGTCAATCTGCGCGATGTCGAAGGCCGTTCAGCACTGTTGCTCGGTAAGGCGAAAGACAACAACGCCGCCTGCGCGATCGGCCCGATGCTCAGACTGTTCGATGACACGTTCGGCATGGACGATGTGCGTCGGGCCGAGCTCACCCTCCGGGTCGTCGGCGCCGACGGTTTCGTGCTCGACGGAAAAAGCTCGATGCGCGAGATCAGCCGCGAACCGGAAGACCTCGTCCAGCAGACCTTTGGTGCCCATCACCAATATCCTGACGGGTTCTTTTTGATGCTGGGGACGCTTTTTGCCCCCACCCAGGACCGCGATACGCCCGGCGGCGGCTTCACGCACAAGCTTGGCGACGCAGTCGAGATTGCCAATGCGTCGCTCGGCCGGCTGGCCAACACTGTACGCCTTTCGACCGAGTGTCCGCCGTGGACGTTCGGAACGAGCGCTCTGATGAAGAACCTTTCTGCGCGCAAGCTGATTTGAGGAAGACGGACATGGACGGAAAGAGCCTGATTGGCGGTCCCTGGCACAAAGGCGCGGAGACGTTTCTTTCGAGCCCGGCCTCCGGTGAAGCCCGGATGTTCTACGCCGGCACGCCGGCCATGGTCGCCGACGCCTGCAGCGCCGCCGAGGCCGCATTCCGGAACTACGGATATTCGGGCACCGAAGAACGCGCCATCTTCCTCGAGCGGATCGCCGGGGAGATCGAAACCCGCGGAGACGCGATCACGCAGATCGCAATGTCCGAAACGGGCTTGCCCGCCGCCCGGCTGGAAGGCGAACGCGGCCGGACGACCGGACAGCTCAAGCTGTTTGCAGACCATATCCGCAAGGGCGCCTTTCTGGACCGCCGCCACGACCCGGCATTGCCCGACCGAAAGCCGCTGCCACGCCCTGACCTGCGTATGATGCAGCGCCCGATTGGGCCGGTTGCGGTGTTCGGCGCCTCGAACTTCCCGCTCGCCTTTTCGACAGCCGGCGGCGACACGGCATCGGCGCTTGCCGCGGGATGCCCCGTCATCGTCAAGGGACATCCGGCGCATCCCGGAACGGGCGAGATCGTGGCGGAGGCGATCGACGCGGCGAGGACCGCGTGCGATCTGCATCCCGGCGTTTTTTCCTTTGTCCATGACGGCGGTACGGCTGTGGGAGCTTCGCTGGTCCAGGATCCGCGCATCAAGGCGGTCGGTTTCACAGGATCGCTGCGCGGCGGACGCGCCCTGTTCGATCTTTGCGCCGCACGCCCTGAACCGATCCCGTTCTTCGGCGAATTGGGCTCGGTCAATCCGATGTTCCTGCTTCCCGAGGCGCTGAGCGGCCGTGGCCCGGACATCGCGGCCGGATGGGCAGCATCGCTGACGATGGGGGCCGGCCAGTTCTGCACCAACCCCGGACTGGTGTTGGCCATTGCCGGCGACGATGCGGACAGCTTCATCGCTGCCGCTGCGGAAGCGCTCGCCAAGGTCGACGCCCAGACCATGCTGACCGAAGCCATGGCCGAGACCTTTTGTGACGGCCGGGACCGGATCGCCGGCACGGACGGTGTCACAACGGTCGTATCGACCAGCGCGCCGGCACGGCAGGCCGGCCCGCAACTCTTTTGGGCCGACGCGAAGACCTTCTGCGGCAATGGAACACTTCACCAGGAGGTGTTTGGGCCGCTCGGTCTGGTCGTGACGGTCAAGGATGCCGCCGAAATGGTGGAGATGGCGTCCCTGATGGAGGGCCAGTTGACCGCCACGCTGCACATGGACGATGCCGATCACGACCTGGCCAGACGCTTGCTGCCGATCCTTGAGCGAAAGGCCGGCCGCTTGCTCGCAAACGGGTTCCCGACCGGTGTCGAGGTCGCCGACGCCATGGTGCATGGCGGGCCATACCCGGCCTCGACCAACTTCGGCGCAACCAGTGTGGGAACGCTGGCGATCCGGCGGTTCCTGCGCCCGGTCTGCTATCAGGACATGCCGGAAGGGCTCGTCCCGCATCTGGGATGATAGGCGCATTCCCTCATTTGGAGTTGCGAAGCGTTTGCCCACATCTCGGGTTCGGTCATGATCTCGGAGAGCTGCCAAGCGCGCGCAAATGTATCTTCCAGGGGCCTCGGAATGAATCGCATGCAGGAACCGCAATGAACGGCGGACCCGTTTCAAAGTCTGTTCAGTTCCAGATACGTGTTATCCGAAGCTTCCGGTTACGAGCCGCAGAGCGCTGGTAGCGCAGTTCAACGCCGCTTAGTCTGGCACTTGCTCTTTCAAGGCCATCCAGAACGCCCAGCGTCTCTGCTGGCTGGATGGTGGCGTTCCGCGCGATTTCGCCGCGGTCCGGTCCGAAGACAGTCGTAGGTATCTGAGCATCAACCGCTTGCACGACCGGATTCAGTGTGTTGCGGCTTTGACCATTCCAGAAAGCAACCAACCGGTCGCTGCGTGCCACGACTTCAGCATCGAGGGTCGGGCCGGCGCGACGGCCATGGGCACCCAAGTCCGCATAGATCACATCGACTGCCAAGCCGTTCGCTCACCCCGTGCGCTTTGCAGAGGTGTGTCACGGCTTGCCGTCTCGCGGCGGACGTCACCACTTTTTTGCGTTCACATCCTTCAGCATCGCATTGTCCGGCATCTGCTCGGCGAGCAGCTTCTTCAGCTTCGCGTTCTCATCCTCGAGCGCCTCTGCCTTGCGGGCGCTCCCGTGCAAAAACCGCCCCATAGTGCCTCCTTCCATTCACGCAAAAGGACTGCACCGTCAAAATCTGGGACCAAACACCCGGAGCGAGCCTGCTTTCCGCAAAATCGGTAAATCGGGAAGGAAACGCCATCCCCGTGCATGGCCGCCCTTCAGTGACCGGGTGCCTCGTCGTCGGCCTCGTCCGAACTGCGCGGCATGTCGAAAACCGTCCGCCACGCGGCGACAAGCTGCGAAAGGCCGGCGTCGTCGGCATGCTCGGCCAGCCGGACATTCTGGCGCAAGGCGATGCGCAGCGCGGCGCGTTCATGGCGGCCGTTTGGCGGTTCGAAATCGGCGGGCGCGCGCCCTTTGGCCAGCGCTTCGTTCACCCGCCGCTTCACGGCCACCAATGGCGGCCGCCCGTGCGCGTCGAGCAGCGCCTGAAACCGCCTATGCAGGTCCGGATCGAACGCCCGATCCTCGCCAAGCGGGCCGATCACCGGACTGCCCGGATGCAGGAAGGCGACCGGCACCATCGCGTCGGGGATCGGCGTGTTGGCGGTGTGGGTGCGGCCCGAAGCCATCAGCTTGGGCAGCACATGGGTGTGCGGCCCCTGCGGCGAGACGCCACCCGTGTCCGGCCCGCCAATCTTCTGGAACACTTCGGCACGGCCTGCCCTGGTGATGGCCACCCGGTGCGGATGCGCTTTCAGGATCGCGCCCATCGCCGGATTGTCCGGCTCGAACAGCGAACGGCCTTCATTGGCGCGCAGCACGGACAAGAGATCGGGGTCGGCGGTGCGGACGCAGAAGTCGCAATTGGCAAGCGACAGGCCCATGTCGAACAGGATGTCCGTCCGGTTCTGCGGCGCGATGGCATCCGTGTCGGGGCCAAGTTCGGTCAAGACGGAACGGCGGGCGCAGGCCGCTTCTTCGGCGGGCAGGCACAGGGCCACGGCGTGGCTCCAGCGGTGCGGCTTGGGGCTGAGCGCTTCATAGGCAATCGGCTGGAGCCTGTCGACGACAGCCGGATCGAACCGGATGGCGCCACGCGCGGTCGCCCGCGTCAACGCGGCGGTATCGTCCACGAGGGCGGGCTCGCCATCGTCCTGGTGGAACTCGGCCAGCGCGCCGAACGCGCCCATCGACCAGCCGGTCTGCCAGTCCGGCAAATGATCGGCAATCAGCCCTTCTGCTCCGTTCCCCCTCATGATCCGTCCTTTCTGTCGCTGGGTCCGGTTTCCGAAAGCGCTGTCGGCAACAACACCAGACCCTCCGCGCCGTCGGCCCGATGGATTTCGACGCCATAGACCGTCCGCATCAACTCGTCGGTCAAGACGCTGGCTGGCGGTCCGTCGGCGACGATCCGGCCGGCGTCGAGAACGACGATACGATCGCACCAGCGCGCCGCCAAGGAAATCTCGTGCAGGCACGCGACGACGCTGCGGCCCTCCCGGGCCAGATCGGAAAAGGTCGCCATCAGCGCGATCTGGTGTGCCGGATCAAGGCCCGCCGTCGGCTCGTCGGCGAGCAGCAGCGGTGTATCCTGCGCGAGCGCCCGGGCGATCAGCACGCGCGCCCGTTCGCCGCCCGACAGTTCGGTGGCGCGGCGGTGGCGAAGGCCGGTCACGTCCATGCGCGCCATGGCCGCCTCGATCAAAGCCTGGTCTGCGGCTGCCGGCGCGGCCACCGGAACTTGCGTGAAAGCGCGCCCGAGCCCGACCAGCGCTTCGACGCTGACCGGCCAGTGCACCTCGCGTTCTTGCGGCAGGTAGGAGACGATCCGCGCCCGTTGCCGCACGGTCATCGTTCGCCCGTCCGCATCGCCGAGCCGAATGTCGCCGCCGCTCGGTACCTGGTCGAGCACGGCCTTCAGAAGTGTCGACTTGCCCGCCCCGTTCGGCCCGATCAGGCCGACGCATTCGCCCGGTTCCACCGACAGATCGATGTCGTGGAGCACGGCGCGTTTGCCGAGGGTGACCGACAGGTTCCGGACCGCAAGAAGGCTCACATCAGCGTCCTCCGATAGCGGAAGACGAGCCACAGGAAGAAGGGCGCGCCGATCAGCGCCGTCAGGACGCCGATCTTCAGGTCCCGGCCCGGCGCGACGATCCGCACGGCGATATCGGCGGCCAGCAGCAGCGCGGCGCCCCCCAGGGCACTGGCCGGCAAAAGGCGCGATGGCCGCGCGCCGACGAGTGGGCGCAGCACATGCGGCACGACCAGGCCGACAAAGCCGATCGCGCCGGCGACGGCGGTCGCCGCGCCCACCGAAGCCGCCGTTCCGAACACGGCCAGAAAGCGCACGCGCCCCATGTCGACGCCGATGGACCGTGCCGCCTGTTCGCCAAGAGTGAGCACATCAAGCGGGCGGGCGAGCGCGGCGAGCATGGCCCAGCCGATCACCATGAAGGGCAGCGACAGCCAGACATGGGTCATCGACCGGTCGTTGAGCGAACCGAGCATCCAGAAGACGATCTCGAGCGCGGCAAACGGATTGGGCGACAGGTTCAGCGCCAGCGATGTCATCGCGCCAGCAAAGCTGGAAACGGCGACACCCGCCAGAATGATGGTCAGCACATTGCCCGAAAGCCCCGCCAGCGCCTGAACGATGAAGACGGCGACGATCGCGCCCGAAAGCGCGGCAAGCGGCAGGCCGAGGGGAAACATGGCGGCGAACCCGGTATAGATAGCGAGCACCGCACCCAAGGACGCCGAGGCGCTGATGCCCAAAAGCCCCGGTTCGGCGAGCGGATTGCGCAGATAGCCCTGCAGCGCGGCGCCCGACAGGCCGAGCGTTCCGCCGATCGCCAGCGCCAGGATCGCCCGCGGCAGACGGATTTCCTGCATGATGAGGGCCAGCGGTCCGCGATCGTCGGAAAAAAGGCCGGCGAGAGCATCGGCAAAACCGGTCGCCGCCGGGCCGGTCATCAACGAGATGCCGAACAGCACGAGGACGGCGAGCGTCAAAACGCCGATCAGCAGGTGAAAACGCGCCCGCTCACTCATCGGGGCCGTTCGCCCTTGCACGTGCTGCAAGATGCCGCGCCGCTTCCAGCGTGAAAGGCGTGCCGCAGAGCCAGTACCGGCTGTCCATCGCGACGCCCCTGCCCGCGCCCGTAACGGCGCGATAGGCCGGGTGGCGCAGATGGGCCTGCGCACGGGCGGGCGCGCCGAAATCACGCTCCCTGCCAGCGACCAGGTCGGGCTCGGCGGCAACCAGCAGTTCGAGCGGCAGTTTCACCGTGCCGGCATAGCCCATTTCGCGGCCCAGATTTCTAAGCCCGGAAGCCTCGACGACGGCGTCGGCCAGCGTCCCGGCACCCGACGTGTAATTGTTGGCATAATAGAGCGCCAGCGTCCGGTCGCTGGGCGGATTGGCATTGAGCGCCGCCAGATCGGCGTCCAGCCGGGCGATCAGCGTATCGGCACGGCCCGCGTTCCCGAGCATGTCACCCATGCGGGCAATATTGGCGCGGATGTCGTCGAACGAAGCAGCCGGCGCGAACTCCTCCACACGGAAGCCGAGCCGGCGGAGCAGCGTCACGGTCGCGCGCGTTGAGTATGTGCCGGCAATGACGAGATCCGGCTTCATCAGGAAGATCTCCTCGGCAAGGCCATGATTGAGCTGAAAGCCCGCCGCATCGTCGGCCAGCACCGATATGGTCGGATCGGCCGCCAGCCACGACACCGAGTGTAGTTGGCCGGGCCGCGCGATCAGCATGGCGAGCTGGTCGGTGCACACATTCATCGAGACGACGCGCGCGGGCATCTCGGCGGCCGGCGCGGCATTTGCCACGCCGAGCCAAAGCATGGCGCCGATCACCAGCGATATCGACGCCTTCCACATGGTCAGAACCGGGCCTTGATGCCGGCAAAGGCGGTGCGGCCCTGCGTGTTGTAGCCGAACACCTCCTCATAGCGCTCATCGAACAGATTCTCGACGCGGCCATAGACCTCCACGGTCTCGTTGAGTTTGAAGCTGCCGCCGATGTTGACCAGCACATAATCGTCGAGCGTGACGCGGGTCTGCGGCGTCGCGAAAATGAACTCGAGGTCTTCCATGACACCGTTATAGATCACTTCGCCGAAAAGCTGCGCCCGGCCTTCATAGAAGGTGTAGGCGCCCGAAAGCGACGCCGTGTGCATCGGTCGGCGCACTTCGCGCGCGCCACCCGGTTCGGTGGCGTCGGTGTAGGTGTACATCGCGGTGGCCGAAAAACCGTCGAACAGTTCGGCCGTTGCGGACAGTTCGAGCCCTTGCCGATGCGACGTTCCGTTAAGGTTGCGCACGGTCTGCCCAAAGCCCTGGATCTCGTTCTCAAGTGTCTGGTTGAACCATGTCACATCAACGACGACCAGCCCGTCCAAGAGGCTCTGCTCGATGCCGATATCCCAGCCAAGGCTCTCTTCAGGCTTAAGATTCGGATTGCCCTGGAACCGGCCGGCGACGAAGCCGAACTGCTCGAAGAAGGACGGGTTCTTGATGCCGGTTCCGACCGAGGCGTGAAGCCGCGTGCCGGTGCCCGGCACGGCCCATGCGCCGGCGACGCTATAGGTTGTCGCGTCCTTGAACGGGTCGTTCATGTCGTGCCGCACCGCGGCGTTCAGATAGAACTGGTCGGCAAACTCGCCGCGATATTCGGCGACGAATGACTGCGTCACGCGCTCTTGGGTCGCGGTCTGTCGGAACCGCTCCTGCTCCCATTCATAGGCGCCGGTGACGGTGTGGATCGCATCGAGCAGTGCCGGCGTTTCGAACATGTAGCTCGATTGCAGCGTCGCCTTTAGCCGGTTGCCCTTATTGGTCGAGGTGACGACCCCGCCGCTTGAACTGTCGCGCACATCGCCATTGCCGGAAAACCGCGCGCTGTGCGTCCAATAGCCATCAAGCGACGTCCATGTGGCACCGATCGAGCCGGCCAGTTCCTGGACATTGGTCGTGTCGTCGCTGTCGAGGACAAGCCCCTGGGTGGCCGTTGCCGGAAAGGCAAAGTCCTGCCGGTCGTTTTCGCTCAGCCAGTCGACCATGCGGCCATTGCCGTCGATCACAAGGTTCTCGTTGACATCAAGCGTGAAGCGTCCCGTCAGCGTCAAATTCTCGTCGCCGTCCTTTTCCGTGCCGAAGTCGGAGATGTTGAACCCGTCGGTGCGCCGGAACCGGGCGGACAGGGCGGCATCGAAATTGTCGGCGCCGCCGCGTACGGCAACGCCACCGAGGAACGTGCCGTCCGTTCCCGCTTCGCTCTGGACCAGCGCCTCAAAACCGTTGCGCGGTCCGGATTTGGTGATGACGTTGATGACGCCGGCCAGCGCGTCCGAGCCGTAGAGCGCGCTTTGCGGGCCGCGCAGCACCTCGATCCGGTCGACATCGCCGACCTGCAGGCCGCCAAAGTCGAACTCACCCTGGCTGACCGCCGAGACCTCGACCCCGTCGATCAGAACGAGCACATGGTTGCCCTCGGCACCGCGCACGCGCACCTGGGTCAGCCCACCGAAGGACCCCGTGCGCGAGACGTGAAAGCCGGGGACCTGACGCAATGCATCGGCAAGATAGCGGGTCTGGCTGCGCTCCAGTTGCTCGCTGGTGATCACGGTAAAGGCGCGGCCGGTCTTTTCCTGCTCGACCGGCGTCCGGCCGGCGGTGAGCAGAAGCGTCGGAAGCAGTGTCTCGCCATCATCGGTCCCGTTCTGGGCGTGAGCGGGCTGCAGCAACGCGAATACCGCCGTGGCGGCGGTGGTCAGAAGGATGGTTCGGATCACGGTTTTCCCCCAAATGTCCGAGCGGCCCGCGACGGGACCGCATGTTTGAACCCGGCGTTTGCCGGACCGGCCATTTTGGTGGAGGAAAGCCACCCGACGGACGCTCCGCGCAAAGACGCATCTTTCGATGTCACCTCTGCGGAACAGACCGTGCCGTGCCACACCCCGTGGCTCGGCTGGGTGACCGTCCAAGGCAGGTTTCCTGGCTTCCGTTTCAGCGCCGCGCCTTGCCTTCCCATCCATGCGGACAGTGGCGTTGTCAGGCGGGCTCCACGGTTACAGTTGCGGGGGCAGCCATGGTCTTGGTCCCTGTTGGGTACGCCGCACCATGTTCCCTTTTACCGGCCGCATGCGGCCGCACCTTGAAGCGAGTGCAAAAAAACGCGGCCCGCGCGAAGAGTCAATCCTGCCGATTGGCAATTTGCGGCGCGTACCCGTGCGCGGTCGTCCATGACCGTCAGTCTGGAATCGTTCAAAACTAGAGTGTTTGACACCAGTTTTCGCCGGCGGCATATGTGGAGCCGGTCAGTCAGCTTTCATTGAGGGAACTCTGGCTGCCAGCCGGCTGATCGGGCCGGACTGCCTGTCCCGGGCCAAAAAGGCCCGTCGGCAGGCGCATTGACATTCAGTCCTTTCGTTGATCGGAGCCTTTGATGAAAACCACCCCTGCCCTCGCCGCGACGCTGATGCTGTCGACGGCCCTCGGCGCCATGCCGGCGCTGGCCGAAACCACGCCCGAGGCCGTCGCCGCCCACTATGCCGACATCGCACTGGCGAAATACCAGGATTCGCTTGAGACCGCGCAAGCGCTCGATGCCGCCATCGACGCGCTGATCGCCGAACCCTCCGCCGAGGCGCTTCAGGCGGCCAAAGACGCATGGCTCGCATCGCGCGTGCCCTACCAGCAGACCGAGGTCTACCGGTTCGGCAACGCCATCGTCGACGACTGGGAAGGCCGCGTGAACGCCTGGCCGCTCGATGAGGGACTGATCGACTATGTCGACGCGTCCTACGGCACCGAAAATGACGAGAACGCGCTTTACACCGCCAATGTGATCGCCAACGCGTCGGTCACGGTCAATGGCGAAGCGGTCGATGCATCGGCCATCACGCCGGACCTGATCTCGTCGACCCTGCACGAAGCCGGCGAAGTGGAGGCCAATGTCGCGTCGGGCTACCATGCCATCGAGTTCCTGCTCTGGGGCCAGGACCTGAACGGCACCGATGCCGGCGCGGGCGAACGCCCCTGGACCGACTACGCGACCGGCGATGACTGCACCAACGGCAATTGCGACCGTCGCGGAGAATATCTGGCCGCCGCCTCCGACCTCCTGATCGCCGATCTCGAGGAAATGGTCGCCAACTGGGAAACCGACGGTGAAGCCCGCGGCGAATTGCTGGCCGATCCGCAAAATGCCCTTTCGATCATCCTGACGGGCATGGGATCGCTCTCCTATGGCGAACTGGCCGGCGAGCGCATGAAGCTCGGCCTTCTGCTGCACGACCCCGAAGAAGAGCATGATTGCTTTGCCGACAACACGCACAATTCGCACCGCTACAATGCGGTCGGCATCAACAACGTCTATAACGGCGTCTACACGCGCCTGGACGGCACCGAACTGTCCGGTCCCGCGATCTCCGAACTGGTCGCCGCCGCCGATGCGGGCGTTGATGAAGAACTGAAGGCCAAGCTGATGACGACCATCGAGAAGATGGACGCCATGGCCGCGCGCGCCGAGACTGTCGAGGCCTACGACCAGATGATCGGCGAAGGCAATGACGAGGGCAACGCGGTCGTGCAGGCTGCGATCGACGGGCTGATCGACCAAACGCGGTCGATCGAGCGCGCGGTGGCCGCCCTTGATCTCGGTTCGTTGGAGTTCGAAGGGTCTGACAGCCTCGACAATCCGAACGCCGTGTTCCAGTAAAACGCAAATTGGCGACCGTCATTCCGGGGCCGCACAGCGGCACCCGGAATCCAGAGCCGAGGGGCCGAAAAGTGAGCCGCTGGATTCAGGATAATGCTGCGCATGTCCGCAATGACGGTGTTTGAGAAGCGAGACACATTTTGCCGGCGCGCTCGCCGCGCCGGCGTTTCCGAAAGACCAGTCCAATGCGAATTCGATCGGACAGAGTTCTCCCCATAGCCGCCGCGCTGACGATCAGCGTCGTCACCGCCGCCACCGCCTTCGACGGCCACGGGCTGCCGACCGAGCGCAGCGACCTGACCGATGAGGACCGCGCGCGCGTCGAGGCCGTCACCACGCCCACGGACGATTTCTCCAAACCCGAAGCCTTCGAGACCATGGCGGGCGGTGCCGGCACCTCGACGAAGCGCATCAACCGCGATGCGTTCTCCCATTTCAACCAGAACCTGACATTCGAGGAAGAGCAGGATTTCAAGCTCGGCAACGCGCTGTTCCGAAAGCTGTGGGTGTCCTCGCCCTCATCGACGCAGGCCTCCGACGGGCTCGGGCCGCTGTTCAACGCACGCGCCTGCCAGAGCTGTCATCTGAAAGACGGGCGCGGCCATCCGCCCGAGGGCGACATGGACGCGACGTCGATGTTCCTGCGCCTGTCGCGGCCGGCTGAAACCGACGCCGAGCGCGAGGCGCTGGCCAGCTACGTCCTGTCCAACCATCCCGACCCGACCTATGGCGGCCAGTTGCAGGATCTCGCCGTGCCCGGCCTCAAGGCCGAAGGCAGGATGGTGATCGACTATGTGGAGGAGCCAGTCGAACTGGGCGACGGCACGATCGTCAATCTGCGCAGGCCCACCTATTCGGTGGCGGATCTCGGCTACGGGCCGCTGCATCCGGACACGACATTGTCCCCGCGCATCGCACCGCCGATGATCGGCATGGGGCTGATCGAGGCGATCCACCCGGCGGACATCATCGCCAATGCCGATCCGGACGATGAAGACGGCAATGGCGTCTCCGGGCGCGTCGCCCTCGCCCGTGACCCGGCAACGGGCGAAATCGCGCTCGGCCGCTTCGGCTGGAAGGCGCAGAACGCGGCCGTGCGGCAGCAGTCGGCGGGCGCATTTGCCGGCGATATCGGCATCTCCTCGCCCGACGTTCCGAACCATCACGGCGACTGCACCGAAAACCAGGCGGCGTGCCTTGCCATGCCCGTTGGCGTGCAGCCGCGCCTGGGCGACACCGAGGCACCCGATCCCGTGCTCGATCTCGTCGTCTTCTATTCGGAAAACCTGGCCGTGCCGGCGCGCCGCGCGGTCGATGATCCGATGGTGCTCGACGGCAAGCTGCATTTCTACACGCTCGGCTGCGCCGATTGTCACCGGCCGAAATTCGTCACTTCGCGCGATGCGGCCAACCCGGCACACGCCTTCCAGTTGATCTGGCCCTATTCGGACTTCCTACTGCACGATATGGGCGAAGGCCTTGCCGACGGCCAGCAGGTGGGCCGCGCCTCGGGCAACGAATGGCGCACGGCGCCGCTTTGGGGCATCGGCTTGACCGAGACCGTGAACGGCCACACTTTCTTTTTGCATGATGGCCGCGCGCGCAATCTGACCGAAGCGATCCTCTGGCATGGCGGCGAGGCGCAAGGCGCGCGCGACGGTTTCGCCGCGCTGGAAAAGACCGAACGCGAGGCGCTGATCGCCTTTCTGGAGAGCCTTTGATGCGCATCGTGATCGCCGCAATGGTCCTCTTGCTCGCCACTCTGCCGGCGGCGGCACAGGAGCGCACAATCGATGCCGCCATCGAAGGGGCGATCGAGGGTGCGATCCGGCCGGGCTTCGCGACGTTTGAAACCGAGGCGCAATCCATGGCCCAGGCTGTTTCCACGCTGTGCGCCTCGCCATCCGACGAGGCGATGGCGGCGGCGCGCGACCGGTTCGATGATCTTGTCGATGCCTGGGGCCGTGTCGAGTTCATCCGGCTGGGGCCACTGTCGCAGGACAACCGGCTCGAGCGCATCCTGTTCTGGCCGGATCGGCGCGGACGCGGCCTCAACCAGATACAGGGGGTGATCGCCACCGGCGACGAAACCGCCCTGTCCGCTGATACGCTGGCCGACAAGTCAGTCGCGGTGCAGGGTCTGGCAGCGCTGGAATATGCGCTGTTCGGCACCGACAGCGACCGGATCACGGCAGGCGAAACGCCCGAACGCTGCGCCTATGGCGCAGCGATAGCGCAGAACATCGCGACGATCGCGGGCGAACTGAATGCCGGCTGGCAGGCCGAAGACGGGATCGCCGCGCTGTGGCTCAACCCGGCGGACGACAATCCGCTGTTCCACGATGAGAGCGAGCAGATCAACGGGCTCGTCAAGCTGATCGGGGACGCTTTCGAGATCATCAAGGTCCAGCGGATCGACGCGGTGCTGCGCGATGATCGCGCCTCCATGCGGCCGAAATCGGCGCTGTTCTGGCGGTCGGACAATTGGGTGGCATCACTTGGCGCCAATATTGCCGGCCTCCAGGCTCTGGTGGATGCGGCCGATCTTGAAGCCACCGTCGATCAGGAGCGCGCGCGGTTTGTCGGCGCGATGAATTTCGAGCTTGCCAATGCGGCCCGCACACTTGGCCAGACCGATCTGCCGGTTCAGGCGATCGCCGAGGACGAAGAGGCCTATGGCCGAATGAATTATGTGCGGCTCGTGGTCGACGGACTGGCGACGGTTTCGGCGACACGGCTTAAGGAAATCTACGATTTGTCGTCCGGCTTCTCCTCGCTGGACGGCGATTGATGCAGCGCTTCGGCGCAACGGGGCTGATCGGCCGGCGCACATTTCTGCGTGCCGCCGGGGCCGGCTTTGCCGCCTCGCTCATCCCGTCGGCCGCAATTGCGCTCGCCGGGACGCAAGCCGTCTTCGCCTCGGCCTATCGCGACCGGTCCGGCGCGTTCGGCGTTGCGCTGTTGAGCGAGGATGGCGCGATCGTGCATCGCTATGCGCTGCCGGCGCGCGGCCACGATCTGGTTCGCCAGCCGAACGGCGACACACTCGTTGCGTTCGCCCGCCGGCCCGGCACGTTCGCCGCCCTGTTCGATCTTGGTCGCGCGCGCGAGCCGGTCACCATCGCCGCGCCGGCCAGCCGGCATTTCTACGGTCATGGTGCCTTCTCCACCGATGGCCGGCTGCTCTATGCAACGGAGAATGATTTCGATGCCGCGCGCGGTGTCATCGGCCTTTATGACGCAACGAACGGTTTTGCCCGTATCGGCGAATTCGACACGTTCGGCACCGGCCCGCACGACATGGCGGTCTTGCCCGATGGCCGGACGCTGGTCGTCTCCAATGGCGGCATTGAGACCCATCCCGACTATCCGCGCGCCAAGCTGAACGTGCCGACCATGGCGCCGAACCTTGCCTTCATCCATGCCAAAACCGGCGATCTTCTGGCGCGCCATGCGCTGCCGCGGGCCATGCACAAACTGTCGATCCGGCATCTGGCGGTCGATCGCGACGGCACGGCCTGGTTCGCCTGTCAGAATGAGGGTGACATTGCCGAACCCGTGGCGCTGATCGGCCGGGCGTCATTGCATTCGGGCGCGTTCGAGCTCATTGACCTCCCCGAAACGGCAACCGCGTCCCTGCGCGGCTATGTGGGTTCGATCGCGGCGAATTCCCTGACGGGCCACATAGCAATCACCTCGCCGCGCGGCGGCGTTGCCTTTTCATTCGATCCGGCCAGCCGGGCCATTCTCGCCACCCGCAATGAGCCGGATCTGTGCGGCATCGCGCCGTCCGGCGCCGGGTTCAGATACAGTTCCGGAGACGGGCTGTTTGGCACCGCGCGGCACGATGTCGGTTTCGACAATCATCTGATCGCATTGCCCGCCGCCCGGCGCTGACCGGCCACCCATGCCGAACCCGGGACCAGACTTCAGGCGTCCACGGTCCTCAATTCACTGTCGAGCCGCTCGACGGCTTCCAGAAAGGGCGCGTCGGGATTGCCCTCGCACAGCATCATGGCCGACAGCCGCGCTTCGCCCATCTTGCCGCGACCGACTGCCTGGAGACTGCGCATCAGATGCGCCTCATTGTTGGTCAGGCGCTTGTTGCAGCATGGGCAGAACGGATCGCAGAAATGAAACTTGGTGCGCCGGGAAACGCGCATTGCCTGAACGGTGCGCAGGCAGCACCAGGCCACGCTTGGCCCGCGTTGCTCGCCGAAATGCTTGACGGCGTTGCTGAATCCCAACTCCCAGTCGACCGATTGCGGCCGCGCATAGGACATGAAGTAGCAGCGCATGATGCACAGCGCGTTGCGTTCGCCGGCGGTAAGGTCGATCGTCGCGCCGTCCGCGCGGACACTACAAGGCCGCCGCCGGTCGCCGGCTGGTGGTGGTCGTCTTCTCTCGGTCATGGCAGCGCCTCCCTGGCGTTACGGATCACTCGTTGACAACGGCCTCAAAGCCCTCGAACTGTGGATGGCCGGCATACATGCCCTTATTGTCGCCGGCATTGGCATGGGCCTGGCGGAAATGGTCGGATTTGGTCCATGCGATGAAATCGTCGCGGCTGCCCCAAATGGTGTGGGACGCGTAAAGCGTGGTGCGGCTGTCATCGTCGAAATCGCCCTTGAGCAGATGAAACGTCTGAAAGCCGGGCACCTGATTGAGGCGTGAATCGCGGTTGCGCCAGACCTCCTCGAACGCATCCTCATGGCCTTCATTGATCTTGAAGCGGTTCATCGCGACGAACATGGCTTGGTCTCCTGTAATGTTTTGGCTTGGCTTGTTCTGGTTTGCGAAGGGTCGGACGACGCAGCGTCCGGGAAAGGTCGAAGACCAGCCGACAAGCGATGTCCTGATCATCGGCGTATCTCGATGGGAATGACGAAGCGTCGTTGCGCGCCGGGCGGAGGCGCGGGGAACGGGGCCGCGCGGCGGATATGGTCGACGGCCGCCCGATCGACGGCCGCCGAACCCGAACTGGCCGCCACCGAGACGCCGGCCAGCCCGCCGCTGCCGCCGATCGAGAACCGGACGCGCACCGTGCCACGCCCGCCGGCTGCGCGCTGCCGCGTGCGCCGTATCTTGGCATAGACGCGGCCGGGATAGTTCGACGCCGCCGCATTGCCGGCTTCGCGCGCCCGCCTGTTGCCCTCGCGCCTGTTGGCGCTGCGCCCCTGCGCCTGCCCATCGGCGCGGCCGGCCCGCGCGTTGCGGTTGGCCTGGCCTTGCTGGGCGCCCTGTGCCTGCTGGCGCGTCGCGCGCTGCTGTTGCTGCTGGGCGCGCCTTTGCCGATCCGCCTGGCGCTGCCGCTCGGCCTGCCTTTGCTGTTCGGCCTGCCGTTGACGTTCAGCGGCGCGGGCCACACGGCGCTCCTCGGCCGCACGCGCGCGATCGACATCGATCTGCCGGAACGGCCGCGCCTGCGGGATCGGCAGCACCGGTTCGTCGGGCCGCGCCTCGACCACGTCGCTGGTCTGCACCGGCGCCACGGCGGCGATTTCCGGCGCCTGCGCCGCCACCGATTGTTCAGCCGAAGCGCTCGGCGGCGCGGCGGCGGGCTCTGTGGTTGCCGGCTGCGCGATCATGGGCGCCGCACCCGGCACCGGTGTCACGGCATCTGTCGGCGCCGAAGAAAGCGCCTGGGACGTTGCCGCCGGCGCGGCCGGCGTTGTCTGCGACGGGCTTTGGGTCGCCTGGGTCGACGGGGCGGGAACCGCCTGATCGGTCGCCGGCGCCGGTTCGGTCGGCAGCGGCGTTTCCGGTTCGTTGGCCTGATCGGACGCAGCGGCATCGACGGGTTCGGCGCTCGCATCGTCCGCCGGCGCAACGGCCTCGGTCTCGGCCTCCACGGGGCTCAGCCGGTCGCCCGCGGCGACCAGCGATTCAAAGCCCGAGCCAAGCGCGGCCGCCTGCATCGTCTCGCCGCCGGCGATCTGCACGTCGGTCTCGGCCGACGGACCGACGGCGCCGGCGCCCAGATGGATGCCGATCGAGGCCGCAAGGGCGAGAAAGGCGGCACCGGCAAAGGCAAGACCACGCCCGGTCATGATCCCGCAAGGCTCCGTTCGGTGACGATGAAGATGCGCTTGACGCCAAGCGCCTGAAGCTGGCCGCCGATCTCGATCAACTGCGTCGCCGCAAGATCGCGATCGGGTACAAGCCGCAGCGCTTCGAGCTCGGGCACGCTCTCCTGCCGGATCGTCACATATTGCGCCGGCGTCACGGTCGCGCCGCGATAGGACAACTCGCCCTCAGCCGAGATCACCAGCGCGTCCGGCGGCTCGTCACCGTCCAGATCGCGGGTCGAGATCAAGTCGAGATCATGCTCCAGCGGCGGCGAAATCTGTGCCGCAACCAGAAAAAAGATCAGCATCAGGAAAACGATGTTGATCAGCGCGATGGTCGGCTCGGACCGCTGGCGCGGCGCATCGTCAAAGCCCTTGGCATCAAGACGCATCGCAACAGGCCCTTACCGCACGATCTGCAGCGGCGGCCCGCCCGAAGCGCCCACCGCCGCGATCACATCGACCAGTTGCTGCGAGGTCGCGCCGTCCCGGACCGACAGGATGACGACATCGGCGCGGCCCGCCTCGCGCAGCGCATTCAGGCGATCGGCCAGGAGGGCCACGGTCAGCGTTTCGCCATTGAGCGACAGGCCGTCGGCACCCAGGCGCAGGAAGACGGGCGTCTGGTCGGCCGGCTGCGACGCACCGGCTCCACCGACCGTCAGTTCGACATCGCCAAAGCGCGAAAAGGTCGCCGTCAGCATGAAAAAGAGCAGCAGCAGGAAGATGACGTCGATCAGCGACGTCAGCGAAATGCGGCGCGCACGGCCATATGTGCCGGCTTCAATGCGCATGGGCTGCGGCCACCGCGGCCGGCCGGTCGTCGGCCTGTCCCGGCGCTCCTGCATCGGCGCGCACCGGATTGAACACCGCCGTCAGCGCCTCCTCGATGGCGAGCCGGTGGCGCGACACCCGGCTTTCGAAAAAGCTCAGGCAGATCGCCGTCGGCATGGCGACGGCAAGGCCGACGGCGGTCGTCAGCAGCGCCACCCAGATGCCGCCGGCCAGCAGCGACGGATCGACCGAATTGCCCGCCTCCTGCAATTGGCGGAACGCTTCGATCATGCCCAGCACGGTGCCGAACAGGCCGATCAGCGGGGCGACCTGGGCGATCGATTCAAGCGCCCGGAACCCGCTCTGGAGCCGCTGCAATTGCCGCGCCGCGACGATCGAGAAATGATCTTCCAGATCGCTGCGGGCAACGCTGGTGCCTGCCTGCGCGGCCTGACCCATCGCGTCGCGCACCAGCCCGGCAAGCGCTGTCTTCCGGTCGGCAAGGCGCGCACGCGCCGCACCCTGTTCTCCAGCCCGCCAAAGGCGGACGGCATCATCGACCTGCCGGTCCCTGCCCGTGCCCAGCCGGACATATTGCGCGATCTTGTAGATGACGATGGCCAGCGCGATTACCGACAGAGCCAGAAGCAGGGCCACCACAGGACCGCCCAGTTCGATGAGCCCCGCGGCGCGGTCGATCGGATTGGAAAAACCGAACATCATCCCGAAATCTCCATGTCGATGCGGCTGGTTGCGTCGAGGTGTTCGATGCACTCGCCGCCGGTCAGCCCCTCACCCGCACATGCCGAGGCGCCATTGATCAGCACCTTGCCGATGTTGGAGCATTGCGTGTCGGGCAGATCGAACTGGCGCACCCGCATCTTGCCGGCCGGCACATCGCGAAAGTCGAACAGGGTGAAGCGTTCCACGCCGCCCTCGGTGTCGAACAGCACCGTCTCCAGCGACAGTTCCGCCAGATCGGTCCCCAGTCCGTTATGCGTCATGAAGACCAGCCGGCAAGTCGCCTCAAGCTGTTCGGCCTTGTTGATCTCGATCGAAAGGGACGGGTCCGGCGTCTGCCCCTCAGCCGACGCCGGACCCGCCACGGCGAGTGCTACCGCCTGCAAGAGGACCAGTTTCATCAAGAAGGCATGGCGCATCGCCGAGGGCAGCATGGGTCTCTCCTAGAAGGTAAACGTTCGTGCGACCGACAGCTTGAAGGTCCGCCCCTTGGCGGGTCCGGCTGTCTGCAGATATTCTTGGTACCGTTCGTCGAAGACGTTATCAACGCGGCCGACGACTTCGAAGCCGGAAAGCGGACCTTCGACCGGTTTCCAAGACGCGAAGATGTCGTGCACGTCGAACGCCTGATAGCGCAGAGCCGTCGTGTTGGTTCCGGCCGGAACGCGGTCCTGCGCGGCGACAAAGCGCGCATCCCAGCCGAAGCGGACATTGTGCTGCGGTATCTTGCCGCCGATCGTCAGGAACACCTCGTCGGGCGCGATCGATGTCAGCGGTTGGTCGGTGAACCTGTTGTCGCCGCGGATCAGCGAGGCGGCCACTCCCGCGAACAGATAGTCCGAATCGTAGCTCGCCTCGAACTCGACGCCATAGATCGCGCCCTGGCCCTGATTGACGTAGTCGGCCTGACCGGTGCCGCCGCGCACGATCAGATCGTCGATGATGCTGTAAAAGCCGGTCACCTTGTAGGACAGCGCATCACCGCCAAAGGCCAGATCGTTGAGCGTCTGGCTGACACCGATCTCAAACGAGTTGGCCGTTTCCTTGTCCAGATTGTTCTGGACGGTCGTCCGGTTCCAGTCGAACTCCTCGTCGATACCGGGCATGCGTTCGGTGTAGGCGTATGAACCGAACACCGAGAAACTCTCCGTCACATCGAAGATCGCCGCGATCTTCGGCGCAAAGGCCACATCGGAGACCGTCTGCGGCAGCACGGGACGGGGCGTCACGGTGTCACGCTGGAAGAGCGTCGTTCCGACCGGCTCAAGTTCGCGCCAATCCACCCGCAGTCCGCCGATGATCGTCAGCCGGTCCTGGTAGATGAACTCGTTCTGCACGAACGCGCCGAAATAGCGCTCATTGCCTTCCGGATGGCTCGACACCGAGGTGCCGTCGAAATCCTCGCGCCGGCGATCATGGAACTTGCCCGCGATCCCGACCGTCAGATAGTTCTCATAGGTGTCGGTTATCCACTCGAACGTGTTGTCCGCCTTCAACTCGTAATAGGCGTAGCTGAAGTCGGCATCGATGAACTGCTCCTGCGTGTTCTGCTGCCGGGAATAGGATAGGTTCACATTCAGATCGAGCCAGGGATTGTCGCTGGCCGCATCCTCATAGGACAGGATGGCCGTCGTATCCTGCACCTTGCGCGGGATGGTGCGGGCCGGGTTCAGCGGATTGTCGGTGCCGTCGCACGGAAGGAAGAAACTCGAACAGATCGGATCGCCACCGGGCGAGATCGCCGAAACGCCGTCAATGATCTTGTAGTCGTAGGATGCACGCAGCACCCGTTCCCGTTCCTCATCGAGATAGAAGGTGCCCTTGAGAAGGGTGGATGGCGAGTTCACGCCCGTACCGTTCAAGGAACTACCGCCGCCGATGACAATGTCCTGAAGGTCCTGATAGGAGCCGGCCGCAAGAAACTCGGCATTTTCGCCCATGCGCACGGCCAGAATGCCGGTGGCGATATAGCCTTCCTGATTGCTGTCGCCGGTCATTTTCAGGCGAAGCGCGCCGGTGTCGCCGTCGTCGAGAAAGTCGGACGCATCCTTGGTCGTGAAATTGACCACGCCGCCCAAAACGCTGGTCCCGTAGAGCGTGCCCGAGGCCGGGCCGCGCAGCACTTCGACGCGCTTGTAGAGTTCGGAATCGTCGAAGAAGCCGCCCATGCGGTAGGACTCGTAATATTTGGTCGCACCGTCCACATTGACCTGGACGCGCCCCTCTTGGTTCGAGCCCACCTCCTGCGGTCCGAATCCGCGAATGTTGAACGCCTGGCCCAGAACATTAGCGCTGCTGCCGGCCGCGCTCACGCCAGGTATGCGGTCGGCCAGCGAAGCGGGCGTATCCGGAACCGCCTCCTGGATATCCTCATCTTCGAGCACCGTGACGGCCTGCGGCGTATCGACCGCCACCTTGGGCGCGCCGGCGCCCAGGATGAGACGCTGAAGCAGCGTCGCGCTGCCCTGCGCATCCGCGTCCTGAGCATTCGCTGCGCTTGCCGCAAGCACCAATCCCACCGCCG
Source organism: Phyllobacteriaceae bacterium (assembly GCA_024742765.1). Taxonomy (GTDB): domain Bacteria; phylum Pseudomonadota; class Alphaproteobacteria; order Rhizobiales; family Rhizobiaceae; genus Roseitalea. The sequence goes on from JANSXT010000003.1 coordinate 204,038, forward strand.
TACTCGCCGTCAAAACCAAAAAACCACGTCCAGCCAGCCCCATGTCTGCCACTCCTAACCATGCTGCTCGATATCGTTGCGGCTGGCTGGCGACAGGCTTGCTGACCGGCGTTGACCGGCCCGTTCGTCACTCCATGTCCGAGTGAAACTTGACAAGAACGATCAACTATCGCAGGACGCTTAGATAATCTGACATAATCAGTCAAGTTAGGAATTCGAGCCAAGCCAGCGCGTCCGCCAGCCAGGCAATATCGACCCAGGCACAGGCCATGATGCAACACGACAAAGACACAGCCCAGCAGCAGGTGGACCGGAAAACCATGACATCTGGCACCGATCCCAGCGTGACGGTCATCGATGCCCGGACCTTGTTCGGATCCGCCCGGGAGATCGGCATCGAGCATGAGGGAGCGCTCTACCGGTTGAAGATCACCCGGCAGGGCAAACTGATCCTCAACAAGTAAGGCCCGTTTATGAACACCGTCTCGATCCTGTCCGACGCCGATATCAAAAAAGCGCGGGCCGACAATCCCAAGCTGCGCGAGCGCGATCTCGCCACCAATCTGGGCATCTCCGAAGCGCGCCTGATCCATGCCTTCCAAGGCGAAAGCGCACGCCGCCTGCGGGCCGATGTGGACGCGATCATTTCCGGACTGTCAGGCGTCGGCGAGGTGATGGCGCTGACCCGCAACGCCTGTGCCGTGCACGAAAAGACCGGTCCTTACGAAAATGCAAGGCTCGGCGGCCATGTCGCGGTCGTGCTGGGCGCGCATATCGATCTTCGGATACTTCGCAGCCACTGGGTCCATGCCTTCGCGGTCGAAAAGAAGGTCGGCGACAGTACGCTCAGCTCCATTCAAATTTTCGACGCCCATGGCGATGCGGTGCACAAGGTCTTCACCCGTCAGCACACCGACATGGCTGGATGGTCCGATCTGGTCGACGCATTGGCTGCGGACGCGCCCCACGGACCAATAAACGCTGCGCCGCGCACAGCACCGCAGCCTCCGAGGCTCGGCGAGGACGACATCGCCAAATTGCGGGCCGACTGGGCGGCGATGACCGACATGCATCAGGTCGCCGGGTTGCTGCGCGGGTCCGGCCTTTCAAAGGGTGCCCTCATCCGCCATCTGGCGCCGCAATTCGCCAGCAGGCTGATGGACGATGCGATCGAATCGCTTTTGCGCATCGCCGCCAACGAAAGCCTGCCGATCATGGTCTTCGTGCGCAATCCGGGGTGCCTTCAGGTCCATTCCGGACCGATTTCCGCACTCAAGAAAGTCGGCCCGTGGTTCAATGTCATGGATCCGGGTTTTCACCTGCATTTGCGCACCGACAAGATCGCCTCGGTCTGGGCCGTCCGCAAACCATCCGCCGATGGCGCGGTCATGTCGATCGAAGCGTTCGCCGACGACGGATCACCGATCATCATGATCAATGGCGTCTCCGCGGACGATGACCAAACGGGCAGCGAGTGGCGCATTCTCGTCGAGGGGCTTCCCCGCATGCATTTCAACCGAAGTGACAGGTAAGATGATTTCCTATTTGCGAGCCAACCTCCACCGCCAGCGGCCCCGCAGCCTGGTTTGGACTGCCCTTTTTGCCGCCCTGGCGCTGTTCGCCGTCTCAACGGCAAAATCGCGCGCGCAGGACGAAGAAGCGCAGCGCGTCCTCGCCATTGGCGGCGCGGTGACCGAGATCGTCTATGCGCTGGGCGAAGAGGACCGGCTGGTCGCGCGCGACTCCACCTCCACCTTCCCGCCCCAAGCAGCCAACCTGCCTGATGTGGGCTATATGCGCGCGCTGTCGCCCGAGGGCGTCCTCTCGGTGAAACCCGACCTCATTCTGGCGCGGGCCAACAGCGGGCCGGACGAAGCGATCGAAGTGCTTCAGGCAGCCCAGGTGCGCTGGGTGACCGTCCCCGATGATTTCACGCCCGAAGGCATCGACGAGAATATCCGCATCATCGCCGATGCGTTGGGCGTGCCCGACAAGGGAGAAGCGCTGCGGCAACGCCTGGCCGACGATCTTTCGGCAGCGCGCGCAGCCACCGCCGGCATCGATGCGCCAAAACGTGTCCTCTTCGTCCTTTCCATGCGCGACGACCGCATCATGGCGTCGGGCACGGGAACCGCCGCGCACGGCATCATCGAACTGGCAGGCGCGGACAATGTGATCGGCGATTTTCAGGGCTACAAGCAATTGGCCGATGAAGCGGTGATCAGCGCCGATCCCGACGTGATCCTGATGATGCAAGGCCGCGGCGAAGCCGAGGACCATGGCGCGCCCAACGCCCGCATCACCGGACACCCGGCGCTTGGCGCGACCAGGGCGGCGCGCGAAGGCGCGATCATCCGAATGGACGGTCTTTATCTGCTTGGCTTTGGTCCGCGCACCGGCGAAGCGGCACAGGAACTGGCAAGGGCGATCTATGGCGATCAGCTCCGATAGCGCGGCTCCGGCCGGTCGCCGCGTCGCGCCCCGGCGCCATCGCGGCGATCGCAGCGCGCTCGCGCGAGCGACGATTGCTGCGCTGGCGGTTCTGCTGGCGCTGGTGTTCGTCTTCAGCCTGACGTCGGGTGCGACCGACACGTCTGCAGCGGCTGTGTTCTGGGCGCTCGTCACGGGCAATGACGCGGCGATCAGCACGGTCGAGCGGGTCGTCATCTTCGATATCCGTCTGCCACGCACCGTTTTGGGCGCCCTGATCGGCGCGTCGCTGGCGGTCTCGGGCGCGGTGATGCAGGGACTCTTCCGTAACCCGCTGGCCGATCCGGGCATTGTCGGCGTTTCGGCCGGCGCGGGCCTCGGCGCGGTTACCTTCATTGTTCTTGGCACCGGCGTGCTGGCCCCTGTTGCTGCGCTCTTCGGCATCTATCACGTCCCGTTTGCCGCCTTCTTCGGCGGGCTGGTCACGACGATCCTGCTCTACCGCGTTTCGACACGGCACGGGCGCACCTCGGTCGCGACCATGCTTTTGGCCGGCATCGCGCTCGGCGCGCTCGCCGGCGCCTTCACCGGCCTTCTGGTCTTCTGGGCGGACGACCAGCAATTGCGCGACCTGACCTTCTGGGGGCTTGGCTCTGTCGCGGGCGCGACCTGGGTGAAGATCGCCGCCGTCGCGCCGATCATTGTCCCGGTCGTCCTGCTCGCGCCGCTTCTCGCGCGGGGCCTGAACGCCATGACGCTCGGCGAAGCAACCGCCCAGCATCTCGGCCTCAACGTGCAGCGCTTCAAGCGGATCGCCATCGTCGCGGTGGCCGCCGCCACCGGCGCGGCGGTTGCCGTCTCAGGCGGCATCGGCTTTGTCGGCATCGTCGTGCCGCATCTGCTGCGCCTCTTGATCGGACCCGACCACCGCTACCTGCTGCCGGCCTGCGCGCTTCTGGGTGCGGTCATGCTGCTGCTGGCCGATGCGATCGCGCGGCAGGTGGTTGCCCCGGCAGAGCTACCGATCGGCATCGTCACCGCGGCGATCGGCGCGCCCTTCTTCCTTTGGATCCTGCTGCGCCGGCGCGGCATCGTGGACTTGTGACCATGCTCAAAGCCGAAAACATCCATGTCGATCTGGGCCGCAAGACCATCCTGCACGGCATCGATCTGGCCGCACATGCCGGCCGTGTGACGGCGATCATCGGCCCGAACGGATCGGGCAAGACCACGCTGATGCGCGCGCTGACGGGCGAGATCGCCTTTCAAGGATCGGCCACGCTGAACGGCGTCGACATTGCCGGCGCGCAGCCCTGGCAATTGGCGGCGATGCGCGGCGTGCTGCCGCAAAGCGCCACACTCGCCTTTCCCTTCACCGTGCATGAGGTGGTGCGCCTGGGTCTGACCAGCGGCATCATGGGCGCGGACGGCGGCGATCTGGTCATTGAGGCGCTCAAGGCCGTCGATCTTGGCGGGTTCGAGGCACGTTTCTACCAGGAACTGTCGGGCGGCGAGCAGCAGCGTGTGCAGCTTGCGCGCGTGCTGTGCCAGGTCTGGGAACCGCTGTTGAACGACGTGCCGCGCTTTCTGTTCCTCGACGAGCCGGTCTCCAGCCTCGACATTAAGCACCAGCTCCAGATCATGCGCATCGCCGCCGACTATGCCGCGCGCGGCGGCGGTGTTCTGGCGATAATGCACGATCTGAACCTGACCGCGGCCTTTGCCGATCATGTGGTGCTGATCAGCGACGGGCGCGTCTTTGCCGCCGGCAAGCCACCCGACGTCCTGACGAGCGGCAATCTCGAACGGGTCTATGACTGCCCGATGCGGATCGGCAGCGCACCGGACGGCAATGGCATGCTGGTCCTGCCCGATTTGGCGGCCGCGCAGCCCATCGATCATCAAAACCATGCCAGCGGAGATTGGAACGATGCCACGTCCGGACGTTGACACGCTGCCCGTCCTGCCGACCCTGAACGTCGCGGAGACGATGGACTTTTATCAAAACCGTCTGGGCTTGGACGAGCTTGTCCACAAAGCCGACGACTATCTGATACTGCGCCGGCCGGGGATCGAGATTCATTTCTGGCTGACGGACCGGCGGGAATTCTGCGAAAATTCGTCGGTTTACATACGCGGTGGCGGCATCGACGATCTGCATGCCGAATTTACCGGAAATGACGTGCCCAAGCTGACCCCGCTGATGGATCGGCCCTGGGGCATGCGCGAATTCTACGTTCATGATTCGCACGGCAATCTTCTCAGATTTGGACGCAATGCACCTGCCGAGCACGGACCGGCCGCGGGATCGGAAAAGTGAGGGCACGGTGACATGACCATGGTGAAACGCCTGTCCGGCGCCATATTGTTTCTTCTTGCGGTGCCGGTCTTTGTGTGGCGGCACGGCGAAATCACCTACGCGACGCTCTGCTATGTGGCGTTCACGATTGGCTGGCTTGTCATCCGGGAGCGGCTGACACGCGGCCAGACGCTCAAGACCGTCACGGCCAATGTCGACGGGCTGGAGAAGGCGACGCTGTTCGCCACCGCCATCGGCATGATGCTGTTGCCCGTGATCGCGCTCTATACCCCCCTGCTCGATTTTGCCCTTTACACGCCGACCATGGCGGCGTTCATCGCGGGTACGGTGGCCATGGCCCTGGGCGCCTATGTCTTCTACCGCGCGCATGCGGATCTGGGCGCCTACTGGTCGCCGACGCTGGAGATCCGCGACGGCCACCAACTGATCACCAGCGGCATCTACGGCCGCGTTCGCCATCCCATGTACACGGCGATCTTCCTGATCTGCATCGGCCAGGCGCTGCTGCTTGAAAACTGGCTGGCCGGCATTGCCGGGATGATCGCGTTTACAGCGCTTTACGTCTTGCGCGTTGGGCGCGAGGAAAAGCTGATGATCGAACAGTTCGGCGAAACCTATCAGGCCTATGCCGCACGCACGCCGCTTCTCATCCCATCCCTGCGCACAAGGAGCTGACCCCATGCCGTCCCGCACGCTTCGCAAGATCGCCGCCATGACCGTGTCGTCCATGCTGCTCGCATGGCCCGCAAACGCAATGGACGACGCGTTGACCCTGGCGCTCGAAGAAACCGGCCAGCGCGAATATTACTGCACGGCGACCTTCGCTCTGACCCAGCCCGACGGCGTCGCCTATCAGGACGTCAACGGCTTCTTCTACGTCTTCGTCGGCGACGAACAGGTCGGACGCAGCAAGGGCGCTTCGTTCGGCTTTGGCGAGGGCGAGACATCGGCCTCGGCCACCTTCGAAACGCCCAACGCACCCTGCGCCGATGTCGACGGCTATGTCTTCGTCGTCGGCGCCTGCATGCAGAACGGCAGCTTCACCGATCGCAACGCATGTGCCGCCACGATCGCGCCCGGCGGCGTGGTCAAGGAGGTCAGGGCACGATGAGCCAGACCGCCAGCACAGCGGCGCCGAAGCCGAACACGCAGCCCAAACGCCGCACGCCTCGCTTTCTGACCGTCAGCGCAGCGCGCCACATCACCCCCAACATGGTCCGCGTCACGCTGACCGCGCCGGAATTGCGCGACATCCCAGCCGGCTGCGAAGGCGCCCACTGCAAGATCATGCTGCCGGAGGAAGGCCAGTCCGCGGGCGCATTCGCCGCACAACTGGCCGACGGGCCGCGGCCGGTGACACGGACCTATACGATCCGCCATGCGCGGCCCGAACGTCAGGAGATCGATGTCGACTTCGTCGCCCATGGCGATGAAGGTCCGGCTTCGGCCTGGGCGCGCAGGGCGGCGCCCGGCAGCTTCTGCGGCTTTGCCGGTCCCGGCCCGGTCAAGCTGACCGAATTCCACGCCGACTGGTATCTGGTCGCCGCCGACATGTCGGCGCTGCCCGTTGCGGCTGCGACGCTCGAAGCGATGCCGCGCGACGCCAGGGGCGTGGCCCTGTTCGAGATCACCAGCGAGGACGATCGCCAGCCGATCGACGCACCGCCCGGAATTGCCATGAACTGGCTGCTTCAGCCCGACCCGCACACACCGTCTGACGCGCAGGAACGGCTGATCCGTGCCCTCGAATGGCCGTCCGGAACCGTGCAGACCTGCATCGCCGGAGAGAGCGGCGTGATCCGCGCGCTGCGTGCGTTCCTGCACAACGAAAAGGGCCTTTCGAAGAAGAACACCTACATTTCGGGCTACTGGAAGATCGGCCTTGTCGAGGACGAACACCAGCAGATGAAGCGGGCCGAGGCGGCGGGCTGACAAGAGGCCGACAAACGGCGCCGCTTCAAATACGCCAAAAGCGCACCGATGCGAACACGCCCTTTGTCACGGGCTGACGGTCAGGTCTTGGACGGCTCTCGCGCCTTTTCGTGCACGCCGGTTCGTGAACCAAGAGGTTGGAATTTGGGCCTCTGGGAAAGGGCCAGAGCAACTTGACCCTTCCCCCTGGATCCGAGCCATTGCGAACTGGAACTTTCCGCCTTTGAATGAGCGAAGGAGGAAGACCCATGAAGCGTAAACGGTTCACAGAAGAGCAGATCATCCACTGCCCGGCAGGCAAGCGGAGCGCCGCCGAGAGGGGGCGTTTTGAAGGAGAACGAGGCCGGAGCGAAGGTCGACGCCATCTGCCGACGTCATGCGATCAGCTCGGCGACATTCTATGCGTGGCGCAAGAGTGATCGGCGCAGCGCGCCACTGGTTCGAGCGCCGCGGCGAACGGCGGCCTTGAAGCGAGTGAGGCCAAGCGCCTCAAGGAGCTTGAGGTCGAGAACGCCAAGCTGAAGCGGATCGTCGCCGATCAGATGCTGGACATGTCGGCGATGAAGGAACTGCTGCAAAAACATTGGTGAGCCCATGGCCAAACGCAAAGCCGTGGGCTTTCTGATGGACGAGATGGGCCTGAGCGAGCGCCGCAGTTGCCGGATTGTCGGGCTGCATCGGTCGGTGCAGCAATATCGTACGGTGCCCAGGAGCGATGCCGCGGTGATCGAACGGATGAAAGCGCTGGCGTCGGAGAACCGGCGATACGGCCATCCGCTGGCCGACAGGCAATTGCGAAGCGAATGCCGAGAGGCGGCGCCTGCACGCTCTGCTCAGGCGCGAGGGACTGGTGATGAACCACAAGCGCACCTGGCGGCTCTATGTCGAACAGGGATTGCAGGTTCGCACCAAGAAGCGTCGCACGCTGCCCCGACGCGACAGGGTCGCCCCGCAGGTGCCGGATCGACCCATGCAGCGCTGGTCTTTGGACTTCATGAGCGATCAGTTGGCTGATTATCGTTGCTTCCGGATCCTCAACATCATCGATGACCACAGCCGGTTCTGCCCCGGCCAGATCGTCGATGTGTCGATCACCGGCGCCAGGCTTGCACGCTATCTTGACGATCTGGCGCTACTGCACGGCCTGCTGAGGAGCTGTGCTTCCCCCTTAGAACTGGGCCAATGTAATGGCCGCAAAAGGAGGATTTGGCATGGCTAGGAAGCGACATTCGGACGAGGATGTTGTGAAGCTGCTGCGTGAGATTGAGCTGCAGCTGGCCGCCGGCGATGATGTGGC
>JANSXT010000001.1 GCA_024742765.1 Phyllobacteriaceae bacterium
CGCGACGAGCTGCTCGAGGAAAACATCCTCCTGCGCGACATTATCGATCTGGAAGCCACCTATGCCGGCCCCGAGGCCAAGCAGGCGCCGAAGGTTCCCACGCCCGAGGAGATCGAACAGGCCCGCAAGGAGCGCGAGGAAAAGGAACGCGCCCTTCGCCAGCCGCGCCGCCATGACGACATCACCGATGTTGGCGGCGAGGGCCAGGAAGAAGAGGATGACGAGGAGGACGAGGTCAACCTGTCGCTGGCGGCCATGGAGGCCGAACTGCGCGAAGACGTCATGGCCTCGTTCGACAAGATCGCTTCGATCTACGCCAAACTCCGCAAGCTGCAGGATCAGCAGGTGGAAAACGCGCTCGCTGACGGCGAGACGCTGACCACCTCCCAGAAGCGCCGCTACAAGCAGCTCCAGGACGAACTGATCGAGCAGGTCAAGCTTTTGTCGCTCAACAATCAGCGTATCGACGCGCTGGTGGAGCAGCTTTACGCGATCAACAAGCGGCTGATGCAGAATGAGGGCAAGCTCTTGCGTCTGGCCGAAAGCTATGGCGTCGGCCGCGAGGAGTTCCTCAAACAATATCAGGGCACCGAACTGGACCCGAACTGGCTCTCCAATGTGGCATCGCTCGGTTCGCCCGCCTGGGCGGAGTTCGCGGGCAAGGACCGCCGCAAGGTCGAGGAACTGCGTGCCGAGATCCAGGAACTGGCGACCGAGACCGGCATTTCGATCCCCGAATTCCGCCGCATCGTCAACCAGGTGCAAAAGGGCGAGCGCGAGGCACGCATCGCCAAGAAGGAGATGGTCGAGGCGAACCTCAGGCTCGTCATCTCGATCGCTAAGAAATACACCAATCGCGGCCTGCAATTCCTCGACCTGATTCAGGAAGGCAATATCGGCCTGATGAAGGCGGTCGACAAGTTTGAGTACCGCCGCGGCTACAAGTTCTCCACCTATGCGACCTGGTGGATCAGGCAGGCGATCACCCGTTCGATCGCCGACCAGGCCCGCACCATCCGCATCCCGGTGCACATGATCGAGACGATCAACAAGATCGTTCGCACCTCGCGCCAGATGCTGCACGAGATCGGCCGTGAGCCGACGCCGGAGGAACTTTCGGAAAAGCTCGCCATGCCGCTCGAAAAGGTGCGCAAGGTTCTCAAGATCGCCAAGGAGCCGATCAGCCTCGAAACGCCCGTCGGCGACGAAGAGGATTCGCATCTGGGCGATTTCATCGAGGACAAGGGCGCCGTTTTGCCGATCGATGCGGCGATCCAGGCCAATCTGCGCGAGACGACGACGCGTGTGCTCGCCTCGCTGACGCCGCGCGAGGAACGCGTTCTGCGCATGAGGTTTGGCATCGGCATGAACACCGACCACACGTTGGAGGAAGTTGGCCAGCAATTCTCGGTCACCCGCGAGCGCATTCGCCAGATCGAGGCCAAGGCGCTCAGAAAACTCAAGCATCCGAGCCGGAGCCGGAAGCTGAGGAGTTTTCTGGATCAGTAGCTATCAAAGCCCGGCCCCAGCGCCGGGCTTTTTTGCATCAATGGCCGGCTTGACGGGCATCAAGGCGCTCGGAGCCCGATGACGGCAGCCTCTGTTCCGGGGAGGATGCCGCGATGGAAAAGACCGACTTCAAGAAGACGCTGAAACATCTCTACAGGCCGTCGGCCAAGGACTTCGCGCTGGTCGATGTGCCGACGATGCAGTTCGTCATGGTCGACGGGTCCGGCAATCCGAACACCGCGCCGGCCTATATGGAAGCCATCCAGTGGCTTTATGGCGTCAGCTACGCGCTGAAATTCGCCTCCAAGACGCAATGCGCACGCGACTATGTCGTGCCGCCGCTCGAGGCGCTCTGGTGGGCCGAGGACATGGGGGCCTTCACGACCGGCGACAAGGACCAGTGGTCTTGGACCGCCATGATCATGCAGCCGGACTGGATCACCGACGCCATGTTCGCGTCAGCCGTCGGCAAGGCGCGGGGCAAGCTCGGCGAGCCGCCGGAAAGCTTGCGGCTCGACACCTATGACGAGGGTCTGTGCGTCCAGATCCTCCATATCGGCGCCTATGACGATGAGGCGCCGACGATCGCACGGCTGCATCAGGAGTTCATCCCGCAGAATGGGCTGACTGAAAACGGCCATCACCACGAAATCTATCTCTCCGACCCGCGCCGCACCGCGCCCGAAAAACTCAAAACGGTCCTGCGCCAGCCGGTGAAACGGGTGTAAGAGGGAACCATCGAGGCTCGAAGTGACAGTTTCCTGCCATTCCGCTATCCTCGCGCCATGAACATCCGGGTCACCCATGCAGCCGAGGGACTTGCGCGCCGTGCGTTCACGGTCAGCGATGTCGTTCGCATGGTCGAGGCGGGTGTTCTTGGCCGCGATGAGCGCTTCGAACTGATCGGCGGGGAGATCGTGCCCATGTCGCCCAAGGGAATTCGCCACGAGCGTCTCAAGCAATGGCTGAACGAGCAGCTCATCAGAGGGCTGCCGACCCATTTGCAGACCATTCCCGAAACGACGTTCTATCTGTCTGAAGACACATTCATCGAACCCGACTTCGTGGTCTATCCGGCCGAGAGCGGCCTTGAAAAACTGTCGCCTGAAACCTGCCTTCTGGCCATCGAGGTGGCCGATTCATCGCTTTCCTACGATCTGGGCCGCAAGGCGCGGCTCTATGCGGAGTTCGTTATCGGCGAACTCTGGGTGTTCGATGTCAACGCCATGCAGGTCACGGTGCACCGCCAACCGCGCGATGGCGAATTTGGTTCAGTCGAACGGCACCGTTTCGACACCACGCTGGCCGCCAAGCGCATCGACGGATATGCGCTGGACTTGGAACGCTACAGCCCGCGCTGAGCGGCGCTATGGATCAATTCTCACCGATCGTCATCCGAATGGCGCGGCGCACCCCGTCCACGTCCGCCCGTCCAGCCTGACCCGCAACCCGCAGGACGCGCACCGCCTCGATTGTTGCGATCTTCGCCGATCGGATTGTCGAAGGAACCGGCAAGCCGCAGGCTGTGTGGTCACCGATCGGAACATCGCCCACCCATTGCGATGTATTCGACGTGATCATGGCGACCAAGAGCAATCCGGTTTGCCGGTTGAATGCGTCCGAAGAAACCACAAGCGCCGGGCGCCGCTTCTCGGCAAGTTGATCCGCATAGGGAAAGGGAACGACAACAATGTCCCATTGGCGTGGCAGTGGATCAGAGGTCGGCATAGGCCTCGTCGTCGGCTTCGCTCGACCATTCGGTGAAGACGGCAAACGGATCGTCGTCAGCGGGAACGACCTTTTCGACGATGATGCCGAGACGCGTCTGCCGATAACGCAGCAGGTCGCCCGGCTTCAGGCCGAGCTTTTCGCGAATCGGACGCGGCACGACGGTCTGGCTCTTGGACGAAATCTTGGAATAGGCATCACTCATGCGATGTAAGATGGCTTACTTTCTTACATCTTTCAAGAAGCCGCATGTCATACCGCCTCCGGCAGCCGCCAATCGATCGGCGCGATCCCGTTTCTCTCCAAAAACCCATTGGCCTGCGAAAACGGTTTCGAGCCGAAAAAGCCGTTATGCGCCGACAGCGGTGAAGGGTGCGGCGCTTTCAGGACAAGGTGCTTGGACCGGTCGACGAACGCCGCTTTCTTCTGGGCGTAGGAGCCCCAAAGGATGAAGACCGCCGGCGTCTGCCGCGCATCGACGAGGCGGATCACCGCGTCGGTAAAGCGCTCCCAGCCGCGGCCGCGATGCGAAGCGGCTTGGTGCGCCTCGACCGTCAGCACCGAATTGAGCAGCAGAACGCCCTGTTTGGCCCAGCTTTCAAGATGGCCATGGGCCGCTGGCGGTATGCCCAGATCCGTCTCCATCTCCTTGTAGATGTTGACGAGCGAGGGCGGGATGCGCACGCGGGGCCGCACCGAAAAGCACAGCCCATGGGCCTGGCCGGGACCGTGATAGGGATCCTGTCCCAGAATGACGACCTTGACGCGGTCGAGCGGCGTCGCGTCGAGCGCATGGAACCACTCGCTGCCCGGCGGGAAGATGCGCTTGCCCGCTGCCTTTTCGGCGACGAGAAACTGCCGGAGATCGGCCATATAGGCACTGTCGAAGTCCGTTTGCAGCGGCGCCAGCCAGCTTTCGTGCAGTTTGACCATTGTCGGACACCTGTTCGGATCGCCATAGTGCCGCGACGGAGGCGCCGCCGCCACGAACCACGGCGTGCATGCGCCGATCATCCACAGGAACGCGACGGGAAAGGCCGAGCCATGCCGCTAGAAACGCTGTCGATCCGCACGAACGGGCAAGGGCTTTACGAATTCACCGAAGATGCTGTGCGCTTCGCCCGTGCCCATGGCGCGGCTGACGCCGTGCTGACCGTCTTCGTGCGCCACACTTCCTGTTCGCTGTTGATCCAGGAGAATGCCGACCCGGACGTGCAGCGCGATCTCAAGGCCTTCTTTGCGCGGCTCGTGCCGCCGTCCGACGATCCGTCAATGGACTATATCGTGCACACGGCCGAAGGGCCGGACGACATGCCCGCGCATATCAAGGCGGCGATGATGCCGACATCGCTGTCGATCCCCGTTCAGGATGGCCGACTGCTTTTGGGGACCTGGCAGGGGCTTTACCTGTTCGAACACCGCACCCAGCCTCACAGCCGCCAGATCGTTCTGCATCTGGCCGCCTGACGGTCTCAGATCGCGCGCGGTACGCCAGGTTCACCATAGGCGCATTCCAGCGTCGACCGGTCCCAGCCGGCAAGATCGGCCGCGGCCCGATAGGTCGAATCCAGAAAGGCCATCAGCGCCGCGTCCGGGTCCTCCGCCGCGCGCACGGCGGCATAGGGCAAGACGAACTCCGACAATTGATCATGCCAGTAGGCCGCACCGGGTTCGACCGCCGCTTTGGCAAAACCGTCCGGGGTCGGATAGGCGTAGGAGAAGAACATGGCCTCCTCGATGCCGTTGCCGCCGGGCCAGAAGCCGGCCGACGACACTTCATGCGAATAGGCTTCGCGCGTGATATTGTCCGGCAGGGCAGGAAACCCGCCGGGGTGAGACGGCGCGGTGCGGCCGGAGAACCGCGTCACGGCAAGGTCGAAACTGCCCCAGAAGAAATGCACCGGTGAAACCTTGCCCAGAAATCCCGATCGGAACCGCGTGAAGACGCGATCGATATCGACCATGGCCTGCCAGAACGCGGTCGCATGCTCCGGAGCGTAGTCGCCGGCTCCGGTCTGCGCGACGAACGGCACCGGGTCCGGCACCTCGTTCGGACTGCCATGGAACCGGGTCGGCGCGCCAACCGTTTCGAGCGCCGCGATGAAGGCAGCATGGAAATCGGCCACGGACATCGGTTGAAGGGGCACGGTCTCGCGCGCACCATCGGTGCTCAGCACATCGAGCCGATGATCGAGAAAGTCGAATCGTACCTCGAAACCGGCACTGGCGGTCGGCACGAGCGATGTCGTCAGCCCGCGCGCATCGACATAAAGCGGCACCTGCCAGGAATGGTTGACCCAGGGCGAGTTGGCCAGGCGAAACTTGCCGACGATCTGTGTCCACATGTGCAGGCTTTGCCCGGTCGCGGCAAAGGCGGGAAAGTCCAGTTCGGGCCAGTTTGGCATGCGCGTGTCTCCGGTCTTGAACGAACACCACGATAGCGCGGCTGGCGGTGCTGCGGCAGGGTGCGGGCGATAACGCATATGTTATCGGCGCTGCGACGACGCGGCGAGATGTGCCATGTTGGCACCTGATTCGTGGGGCTATAGCGTTTAAACGCCCGATCATAGGAGAGCTTATCGATGGCCGACCCGTTCTTTCCGACCCGCCGCTCCACCCTGCGCGCGCTGGCCGGAGTTCCCGTAGCGCTCGCCGCCCTGCATGTCCCGGCCTTCGCCCAAGCGGCCCCGGCCGCCCAGGGCGAAGTCGACATGGACGCGCTGCTCGAGCCCGGCCCGCTGCCCGAAATGACCAAGGGCGACCCCGACGCGCCGGTGACGATCGTCGAATATGCGTCGATGACCTGCGGCCATTGCGCCAGTTTCCACAACGACACCTGGCCGGCGCTGGAAGAAAAATATGTCGAGACCGGCCAGGTCCGTCTGGTGCTGCGCGAATTTCCGTTCGATCCGCGCGCGGCTGCGGCCTTCATGCTCGCCCGTTGCGCCCCCAATGACGGCTATTTTCCGATGATTGATGTGCTGTTTGAGCAGCAGGGCAACTGGGCGCGCGCCCAAAATGCCCGCGCACCGCTGGAAAACATCGCCAAACTGGCCGGTTTTACACAAGAGACCTTCGAAGCCTGCTTGACCGATCAGCAGCTTCTGAATGATGTGAACGCCATCCGCACGCGCGGGGCCGAAGAATTCGGCGTCAACGCGACCCCGACCTTCTTCATCAACGGTAGCAAATATACCGGAGCACTCTCGGTTGAAGAGATGTCGGCCATTATCGATCAGCTTCTCTAAGCGCCGGCGCCGGTCGGCGCGATGGCGTGCGCATGGCGGGAGGGCCCGCCTTGCGCTTTGAAAAGCTCCGCCTGACCGGCTTCAAATCCTTCGTCGAACCGACCGAATTCATCATTGAAGGTGGGCTGACCGGCGTCGTCGGCCCCAATGGCTGCGGCAAGTCCAACCTTGTCGAGGCGCTGCGCTGGGTAATGGGCGAAAGCTCCTACAAGAACATGCGCGCTTCGGGGATGGACGATGTCATCTTCTCGGGCTCGGCCACGCGCCCCTCGCGCAACATGGCTGAAGTGTCGCTTTTTCTCGACAATTCGGACCGCACCGCGCCCGCCGCCTTCAATGGCGATGACAGTCTTCAGGTAACGCGGCGGATCGAGCGCGAAGCCGGCTCGGCCTACAAGATCAATGGCCGCGATGCCCGCGCGCGCGACGTGCAACTCCTGTTTGCCGACCAGTCGACCGGTGCGCGTTCGCCTTCCATGGTCGGCCAGGGCCGGATCGGCGAACTGATCCAGGCCAAGCCGCAGGCCCGCCGCGCGCTCCTTGAGGAAGCGGCCGGCATTTCAGGCCTGCATTCGCGCCGCCACGAGGCGGAACTGCGCCTGCGTGCCGCCGAGACCAACCTCGAACGGCTTGACGATGTCGTCGCCGAACTGGAAACCCAGATCGACAGCCTCAAGCGGCAGGCACGGCAGGCGAACCGCTTCCGCACCCTGTCGCGCGACATTCGCGCCGCCGAGGCGACGCTGCTGCATCTCAAATGGGTGCAGGCCAAGGCGGCCGAGGCCAATGCGCAATCGGCCCTTTCCGAAGCGACCGCGGAGGTTGCTGAGCGCGCGCAGGCCCAGATGGAGGCGGCGCGCCTGCAGGCGATCGCGCAAAAGGCGCTTCCCGGCCTGCGCGAAGCCGAGGCGGCCGCGGCCGCTGCCCTGCAGCGCCTGACGATCGCCCGCGACCAGCTCGATGCGGAAGCCGAGCGGCTCGCCGCGCGCAAGCGCGAACATGAACAGCGCCTCGAACAGCTTGCCGCCGACATGGCGCGCGAGACGCGTTTGACCGAGGAAAATGCCGGCATGCTGGCCGCGCTCGACGAGGAGCGCGACACGCTGAACAAGGCCGAAGCCGGCGAGGAAGCGCGCGAGGCATCGCTGGCCGAAAAGGTCGAAGCGGCCCGTTTGGCGCTTGAGGAGAGCGAAGGCGCGCTGGCGCGGGCCACCGAGGCACGGGCCGAAACGGCCGCGCTCCGGGTGCAGCTTGAACGCCGCATCCGCGAGAGCGCCGAACGTCGCGACCGGCTTGACCGGGATCGCGCCGCCGCCGAGACCGAAATGTTGTCCCTGGCCGAGCGGATCGCGGCGCTGGCTGATCCGGCGGAGAAGCAGGCGGGCGTCGAGGCCGCCGATATGGCCGTCGCGCAAGCCGAACGACACGCATCCGAAGCCGAAAAGGCCGTGCAGGCCGCGCGCGCCGCCGAAACCGCGCTCCGGCCCGATCTGGCCTCGGCGCGCGATGCGCTGGGTGCGCTGGAGGCCGAAGCGCGCACGATCGCCAAGCTGCTCAATGCCGGCGATGCCGGCTTGTTCCCGGGCGTCATCGAGGCGCTGGACGTCGACAAGGGCTTCGAGACGGCGCTGGGCGCGGCGCTCGGCGATGAACTCGATGCGCCGCTCGATCCCGCGGCACCGGCCCATTGGGCGGGCGCCGATGCGGCACCCGACGATCCGCCGCTGCCCGCCGGCTGCTCGCCGCTTGGCAACCATGTGCGCGGCGCGCCGGCGCTTGCCCGGCGTCTGGCCCAGATCGGTGTCATCACCGATGAAACCGAAGGTCATGCGTTGGCCGCCAGCCTGGCGCCCGGCCAGAGGCTGGTGACGCTTAATGGCGCGCTCTGGCGCTGGGACGGCTATCGCGCCGCCGCCGACGCGCCCACTCCCGCCGCACAACGTCTTTCACAAAAGAACCGGCTGGCCGAACTGGAGCGGGAGATCGCAGCCGCCCGGGACAACCATGACGCGGTCAAGGGCCGGATCGCCGACGCGGAAGCAGCCACCGCCACCGCCATCGAAACCGAGCGGGCCGCGCGCAATGCGGTGCGCGCCGCGCAGGACCAGGCCCGGTCCGCGCGCGAAGCGCTGGCTGCCGCTGAACGCGCCGCGGGCGACCTAACGCGCCGGCGCGCGGTCGTCGAGGAAAGCCTGCAACATCTGGCGTCGGACCGCGATGAAGCCGTCGGCACGCTGGCAGAAGCCGAGCGCGCGCTGGCCGCCGAACCCGATGTCTCGGGCCTTGATGCCGAGATCGGCCGCATTCAGGCGACCGTGGCCGAAGGCCGAGCGGCACTGGCCGAGGCGCGTACCGAACATGGCGGCGTCGCCCGCGACCGGCAGGCGCGGCATCAGCGGCTGACCGCGATCGAGCGCGAGCGCGCCAACTGGATCGCGCGGGCTGAAGGCGCCGAAGCCCAGATCGCCGCCCTGGCGCAGCGCGAATCCGACACCCGGCAGGCCCTGGCCGACATCGCCGAGACACCCGATGCGCAGGCCGCCAAGCGCCGCGAACTGGTTCGCCAGATCGAGCAGGCCGAACAGGAGCGCGCCCGCGCCGGCGACGCCCTGGCGAAGGCGGAAGGCGATGCCGCGGCCGCCGACAAGGCGGCGACCGATGCGATTGCAACCCTGTCCGAAGGACGCGAACGCCGTGCCCGCGCCGAGGAACGGTTGGCCGCCGCCGCCGAACGGCGCACCGATGCCGAGACCCGCATCACCGAAGCGCTCAACTGCGCGCCGCATGAGGCGTTCGCCGCTGCCGGCCTGTCGGCCGACGAGCCGCTGCCCGAGATGGAGCCGCTCGAACGCCGGCTGGAGCGGCTGAAGATCGAGCGCGAACGCCTTGGCGCGGTCAATCTGCGCGCCGAGGAGGAACAGACCGAACTCTCCGAACGCCATCAGGCGCTGACCGGCGAGCGCGATGACGTGATCGCCGCCATCGCCGAACTGCGCTCCGCCATTTCCTCGCTCAACAAGGAAGGCCGCGAACGGCTGATTGCAGCCTTCGACGTGGTTCAGGGCCATTTCACACGCCTGTTCACCCATCTGTTCGGCGGCGGCACCGCCGAATTGCAGCTTGTCGAGAGCGACGATCCGCTCGAAGCCGGCCTTGAGATCATGGCCCGCCCGCCCGGCAAGAGGCCGCAGACGATGACGCTCCTGTCCGGCGGCGAGCAGGCGCTGACCGCCATGGCGCTGATCTTCGCCGTCTTCCTGACCAATCCCGCGCCGATCTGCGTGCTCGACGAAGTCGACGCGCCGCTTGACGACCATAATGTCGAGCGCTTCTGCGACCTGATGGACGAAATGGCCGCGCAGACCGACACGCGCTTCGTCCTGATCACCCACAATCCGATCACCATGGCGCGCATGAACCGGCTGTTCGGCGTGACCATGGCCGAGCAGGGCGTCAGCCAGCTTGTCTCGGTCGATCTGAGCGCCGCCGAGGAGCTGCGCGAGGCCAGTTGACGGGTCGGTCGGGCCGGCCTTCTTGCGCAGCCAAAAGACACATGGCGCTTGATGGTGCAATGCGGTAACAAGGCGCTCCGGAAGGGGGAGCCGCTTGGACACGCGCGTGGCACACGATCTGGTTTACAGCTTTGCGCCCGGCCGGACGCTGCCGGAAGGGATCGGTGAGGACGTGCTCGGCGGCAAGGGCGCGAATCTGGCCGAGATGAGCCGTGTCGGCCTTCCCGTGCCGCCCGGCTTCACCATCACCACGGACGTCTGCCGGGACTATCTCGCCGCCGGCCGCCGCTTTCCCGATGGTCTGAAAGCCCAGGTCGAAACCGCTCTGGCCGAAACCGCCGCGTCCGTCGGCAGGACATTCGGCGCCGGTCCCGATCCGTTCCTCGTTTCGGTCCGCTCGGGAGCGCGCGTCTCGATGCCTGGCATGATGGACACGATCCTCAATCTGGGCCTTAACGACGACACCGTCGAGGCGCTGGCCGAGCGCACGGGCGATCCGCGCTTTGCCTATGATTGCTATCGCCGCTTCATCCAGATGTACGCGACCGTCGTTATCGGCGTCGAGGACGGCGTCTTCGAGGAGCTTCTGGACGCGGCGCGCGACAAGGCGGGCGTCAGCCGCGACAACGAGCTCGACGCCGATGCGCTGCGCGCGCTTGTCGATGCCTACAAGGCGGCCATCATCGACGATATGGACGAACCGTTTCCGCAGGATGTGAACGCCCAGCTTTGGGGCGCGATCGGCGCCGTCTTTGAAAGCTGGAAGAACCCGCGGGCGGTGACGTTCCGCGCGCTGCACGCCATTCCCGACGATTGGGGCACCGCCGTCACCGTGCAGGCAATGGTGTTCGGCAATTCAGGCACCAATTCGGCGACCGGCGTTGCTTTCACCCGCCATCCCTCGACGGGCGAAAAGCGCGTCTTCGGCGAATATCTGGTCAATGCGCAGGGTGAGGATGTCGTCGCCGGCATCCGTACGCCCGATCCGCTGCTGCCCAACGGCCATCATGACGGCCACGCCATGAGCGAGCGCATGCCCGAGGCATTCGGGCGGCTCAACGCGCTCGGCGAACAGCTCGAAGCCCATTTCGGCGACATGCAGGACATCGAGTTCACCGTCGATGACGGCACGCTTTGGCTGTTGCAGACGCGCAAGGGCAAGCGCACCGCCGATGCTGCCATCCGGATCGCCGTTGAACTGGCCGGCGAGGGCACGATCAGCCGCGAGGACGCGATCCTGCATGTCGATCCCGCCCTTCTCGACATGCTCCTGCACCCAAGCGTCGCCCCCGACGCAAAACGCCAGGTCTTTGCGCGAGGCTTGCCGGCATCGCCCGGTGCCGCGGCGGGCATGGTCGTCTTTTCATCGACGGCGGCCGAGGAGGCCAAGGCCGAGGGCAAGCCGGTGATCCTGGTGCGGCCCGAAACCAGCCCGGACGACATTCACGGCATGGCGGCCGCCGAAGGCATCGTCACGACCCGCGGCGGCATGACGTCTCACGCGGCAGTGGTTGCGCGTGGGATGGGCAAGCCCTGCATCACGGCTGCGTCCCAGGTCCGGATAGACCCGGCGCGCCGGACGATGCGCGCCGGCGCCATAACCGTGCGCGAGGGTGATTTCCTGACCCTTGACGGCGCCGCCGGTGAGGTGCTGCTGGGCGAACTTCCCATGGTGCAGCGTCCGCTATCGGGCGATTTCGCCACGCTCATGGAATGGGCCGATTCGATCCGCCGCATGCGCGTGCGCGCCAATGCCGACGCGCTCAACGATGCCGAGGTCGCACGCGGCTTCGGCGCCGAGGGCATCGGTCTGGTCCGCACCGAGAACGTGTTCCTCGAAGGCGACGGTCTCCAGGTGATGCGCGAGACCATCATGGCGCCCGACGAGCGCACGCGCCGCGTTGTTCTCGAGCGGCTGTTGCCGATCCATCGCGACACCTTCGTCGCCATCTTCGAGAAGATGGCCGGTCTTCCCGTCTCGATCCGCCTGCTCGATCCCCCGCTGCAGGAGTTCCTGCCCAACGACGATGACGAACTTGGCCGGGTGGCCGACGAGATGGGCATGCCGGCCGATGAGTTGCGCCGCCGCGCCGACGAACTGCACGAGATCAACCCGATGCTCGGCAATCGCGGCGCCCGTCTGGCCATCTGCTATCCGGAGATCGCCGAGATGCAGACCCGGGCCATCATCGAGGCGGCGATCATCGCGGGCGAGCGCAGCGGTGCGCCGGTCGTCCCCGAAATCGTCGTCCCGCTGGTCGCCTATTACGCCGAACTGCGGCATCTGCGCGAGCGCATCGATGCGATCGCCGCCGATGCCAAGCGCCGGTATGACAGCGACATTCGCCATCTGGTGGGGTGCATCATCGAACTGCCGCGCGCGGCGATCCGCGCCGATCTGATCGCCGGCGCCGCGGACTTCTTCTCCTTCGGCACCAACGATCTGACCCAGACGACGCTGGGCATCTCGCGCGACGACGCCTCGCATTTCCTGTCACGCTACCTCGATGAGGGGATCATCGAACGCGATCCTTTCATCAATCTGGACCGTGAAGGGGTCGGCGAGATCATCCGCATGGCTGTCGACAAGGGCCGCGCCGCCCATCCGGACATCGTCATGGCGATCACCGGCGAACATGGCGGCGACCCCGAATCCATCGCCTTTTGCGAGGAAATCGGTCTCGACTATGTCTCCTGCTCGCCCTATCGCGTGCCCGTCGCGCGCCTTGCGGCGGCGCAGGCGGCGATCCGCGCCAGTCGCGGAACCTTTTGATCGTCAGGGCGTCACCGCGCCGTTTCGATCAGATCATACCAGGCCAGCGCGACGGCGGCACCATGGTCGAGACAGGTGCAGTGTGCGCTGACGGCGACGGCCGTGCCGTCGCGATCGAGCGTGACGAAGGCAAATTGCGGCGAGGCATCGTCGGCCTCCTGCCAGGCGGCGGCGGCCACGCGCTGTGCGTCGGGATCGTCGAACACCGGCAGGTTGAACAAAAATGTCAGCCCGCACGCGGTGCAGGCGGCGCGCACGCTGGCCTCAAATCCCTCGGACACGATGTCCGCCGAAGCCATCGCCAGTTCGAACTCGATCTGCTTGAGCGAGACGGCGCGCGCGACCGCCTCGCCGGGTTCGGCGCGTGTCGATAGGGTTGCAGTCATCCGGGTACCTCCTGCCGCACGCCCCGCAGCCGGGGTCACATTTGCCGCGCGGCGCGGCCATTGTGGGGCAATCGGCGTGCCCGGCTTTAACTTTGCGCGACAAGGCGGTAACGCTGCGTGAAAGCCGGTCGGACATCGGCGCACGGATTGAGACCCAGCCATGCTGCTGACAGCGACATTGCCGAGCCGCAGGCCATCGCGTTCCGCGCGCTGGGCGCTCAATCTGGCGGTCTTTCTGCCCGTCCTGGCGGGCCTTTCCATCCTCGCCCATCGCGGTGCGCTGATCGACACGCAAACGCTGCTGGTGCTTGTCGCGCTGTGCGGTCTTGTGTGTCTTTTGGGGCTGTTGCTGTTCGCCATCGGTCTGCGCAGCCTTTGGGTGCACGGCACGCGCGGTGGCCGGCGCCTGTCATGGGCGCTGTTCCTCCTGATGCCATTCGTCGTCCTTTATGGGGTGGCGACGCTCGCATGGGCGCTGCGGCCGGCCGTGTCGGACGTTTCGACCGATCTGATCGATCCGCCGGTCTTCGCGTCCGAACGGCGTGCCCATGGCACCGGAGCGCCGGCGGTCGTGGCCGGCCGCCTGCGCGACGGCTATCCCGACCTGCTGGGAACACGGTTCAAGGCGCCGCTTGACGCCACCGATGGCATCGTTGCCGAAGTCGCCGAAACCCTTGGCTGGCAGCGCATGCGCGGACGCGGCCGGATCGGTGCCGATGACGAATTGTTCGTCGAATATGCCTATAGGACGCCCGTGCTCAGCATGCCGGTGCAGATCGTGGTCCGAACCACTGACGAAGGCGAAACGAGCTTCGTCGATGTACGCGCGCAGATGCCGGATTTGCAGCACGATCTCGGCGTCAGCGCGGGCATCATTCGACGCTTTCTGGCCGATATCGACTATGCGATGATCGGGATCGCCGAACCCTGACCGGTTCATTCACACCGGTTCGAAGCGCCCGCCGATGGCCGGCGGCCCTTCGGTGCGCGCAATCTGTCGCGCCACCATGTCTTCAAGATGGGCCAGAACGGACAGGGCGGCTGCGCCGTGCAGGCGCGGGTCCGTGTCGCGGTAGATGTTGGCGACCATGGCGGAGATCGTCCGGTCGCCGGCGCGCAGACGCTCCAGGATCGCTCGCTCGCGCATCTTGCGGTGCGCCTTGAGCCCGCGCACGAAGGGCGCGGGATTGTCGATCGTCCCGCCATGGCCGGGCAGATAGAGCCGGTCAATCTCTCCGCGCCGCGCCATCGTGTCGAGCGAGGCCATATAGTCGCTCATCGCACCGTCCGGCGGCGCGACGATCGACGTCGACCAGCCCATGATGTGATCGCCGGTGAAGACCGCGCCGGTGCCCTTCAGCGCAAACGCCAGATGGTTGGCCGCATGGCCCGGTGTCGCAATCGTTTCCAGCGCCCAGCCATCGCCTTCGACGGTTTCGCCATGCATCAGCGTCCTGTCGGGAACATGGTCGCGGTCGGCGGCGGCGTCCAGCGGATTGACCTCGCCAATATGCAGATCGCGTGCGGCGTGATGGACGGCCGCACCGATGATCGCGGCTCCGGTCCGATCGCGCAGCTTGCGCGACAGGGGTGAATGGTCGGCATGGGTGTGCGTGATCACGATATGGCTGACCGGACGGCCGTCGATGGCCCGAAGAAGGGTTTTGAGGTGATCGGGATCGTCCGGACCCGGGTCGATGACGGCCAGCGTCTCATCGCCGATCAGATAGCTGTTGGTGCCGCGAAAGGTGAACGCCGAGGGATTGTTGGCGGTGATGCGCGCAAGGCCGGCGGCGACCGGAACGGCCTCGCCGTACCGCGGTTCGAAACTCAGCGAAAAGGAAGGGGATTGGCTCACGCGCGGCGCTTTCCTGTTGCCGGCCTTTCGGCAGGTCGTGCGGGTCGTCCCTATACGACCGATCGGCGTGGCGCGAAAGTGCGGTGCAAAAACCGGGCGGCGACGGCCATGCTTTTTCGGGCGCCGCCTTGCGCTTGCCTTCAACCAAAGTACACATTGGCCGTCAGACGAGCCGCCAACCGGCCAAATCGGTGTCGGCGCAAGGAGCACATATGACGACCCACACGGCCTTCGTCCTCAATGGCGAACCTGTTGCGACCGAAGTCCGGCCGGACACGACGGTGCTTGACCTGCTGCGCGATCATCTGGGCCGCAAGGGCACAAAGGAAGGTTGCGCCGAGGGCGATTGCGGTGCGTGCACCATCCTGTTCCGGCGCGGCGGCGATGGCGGTGCACCGATGCTGGCGGCCAATTCCTGCATCATGTCGGTGGCGCAGATCGATGGCGGCGAGATCGTCACCGTCGAAGGGCTGGCGGGTGACGGTGCCGTGCTCAACGCGGTGCAGGACGAGATGGCAAGGAACGGCTCCTCGCAGTGCGGTTTCTGCACGCCGGGCATCGCCGTGGCGCTGACCGGTCTTCTGGCGCGCAATTCCGATCCCGACGAGGACGCCATCCATGACGCCCTGGCCGGAAATCTGTGCCGGTGCACCGGCTACCGGCCGATCGTCGATGCGGCCAAGGCCGCTGCGGCGCGCGTTCGCATCGAACCGGCACCGGCTGTCGATGAGAACCTTGTGACATCGCACACCGATGCGGGCGGCGCGACGGCCCACAGGCCGCGCGATCTGCGCGGATTGCTGATGCTGCGGCGCGACCACCCCGATGCGGTGCTGCTCGCCGGCGGGACCGATCTGGGCGTGCCGCTGGCCGGCTATGAGACAAGTTGGCCTGAAACGATCACCACCAACCACGTTGCCGAACTGCGCCGGATCGACGCCGGTGACGATCACTGGACGTTCGGCGCCGCCGTGACCTGGGAAGAAGTGCTCGATGCGGTCGCCGAGGATTATCCCTCGTTCGCCACGTTGATCCGCCGTTTGGGCTCGACCCAAATCCGGTCGATGGGCACGATCGGCGGCAATATCGGCACCGCAAGCCCGATCGGCGACGGGCCGCCCGCATTGATCGCGCTTGGCGCGACGATCACGCTCGTTTCGCTGGAAGGCGGGGAGCGGTCCATGCTGCTGGAGGACTTCTTCATCGATTACCGCATGACCGAACTGCGTCCCGACGAGGTAATCGCGAGCATCACCGTGCCGCGCGCAAGGGTCGGCGAAACCCTGCGCACCTACAAAATTTCCAAACGCTACGACCAGGACATCTCGACGGTGTGCGGCGCATTCTGGCTGACCATGGATGGCCGAACCATCGCCGACATCCGCATCGCCTATGGCGGGATGGCGGCGACGCCCAAACGCGCCCCACACGCCGAAGCCATCCTGCGCAGCAAGCCGTTGAGCGTGGAAAATGCGCGCGAAGCGGGCGCCGCGCTGGCCTCGGACTTCGAGCCACTGACGGACTGGCGCGGCTCGGCCGCCTACCGGCAACGCGTCGCCGCGAGCCTTATCGAGCGCCTGGCGCGTGACGTCGCTGGCGAGACCGTGGAGGTGATGGCGCTGTGAATGAACATGTCAAATCCATCCAGCGCGCCGTCGTCGGCAAGGGCATCGCCCATGACAGCGCGAAAAAGCATGTCAGTGGCCAAGCTGTCTACATCGACGACATGCCCGACGTTCCGGGCACGCTTCATGCCGCGCTGATCCTGTCGCCGGTCGCAAAGGGCATGCTCCACGGCGTCGATATGTCAAAGGCCGCTGCGATGGACGGCGTCGTCGCGATCGTCACGGCGGGCGACATACCCGGCCACAACGACATCGCGCCGATCCTCTCCGATGAGCCGCTGTTTGCCGAGCGTGATCTCGACTATATCGGCATGCCCGTGGGGGCCGTTGCCGCCGAAACCTTCGAGCAGGCGGTGCGCGCAGCGCATGCCGTGCAACTTGATCTGACGGAAGAGGCGCCCGTCCTCGACATCGAGGAAGCCCATGCGCGCGGCGATCACGTCATCGCGCCGCAGCGTCTGGTCGCCGGCGACGTCGATACCGCGCTCGCGAGCGCGGACCGGATCGTCGAAGGCCGGCTGGAGATTGGCGGGCAGGATCATTTCTATCTGGAAACCCAGATCGCCTACGCCATTCCGGGCGAGGACAATGACATGACCGTCCATTCCTCGACCCAGCACCCGACCGAGGTGCAGCACCATGTGGCGCATGTGCTGGGCGGTTATGCGAACGCGGTCGACGTGCAGGTCCGGCGCATGGGCGGCGGCTTTGGCGGCAAGGAGAGCCAGGCGACGATCATCGCGTGCGCGGCCGCATTGCTCGCCCGGAAAACCGGCCGCCCCGTCCGCATGCGGCTGAAACGGTCGGCCGACATGTCGGCGACGGGTAAGCGCCACGACATGGTGTCGAAATGGCGGGTGGGCGTGACCGATGAGGGCCGCATCGTCGGCGCCGATGTCGAATATCTGGCCCGCGCCGGCAACACCGCCGACCTGACCGGGCCGGTGATCACGCGATCCCTGACCCACACCGACAATGCCTATCATTTCCCGGCGGCGCGTGTTGTCGGCCATGCCTGCAAGACAAACACCGTCTCCAACACCGCCTTTCGCGGCTTTGGCGGCCCGCAAGGGGTGATCACCTCGGAAGCGATGATCGACCAGATCGCGGGGGAACTGGAAATGGACCCCAACCGCGTCCGCGCCATCAACTATTACGGGCCCGATACGGGCGAGACGACGCCCTATGGCCAGCCGGTCGAGCAGAACCGGCTCGTCGAGGTCACCGATCTGGTCCTGCAATCGGCCGAGTGGCAGCGCCGCCGCGCCGAGATCGATGAACACAACGCCACCGATCCGGTGATCCGGCGTGGCCTCGCGATGATGCCGGTCAAGTTCGGCATCTCGTTCAACCTGCCTTCGCTCAATCAGGCCGGCGCACTGGTGCATGTCTATCAGGACGGCTCGGTTCATCTGAACCATGGCGGCACGGAGATGGGGCAGGGTCTGTTCGTCAAGGTCGCCCAGGTCGTCGCCGAAGTGTTCCAGCTCGACATCGATGCCGTCAAGATCACGGCAACGCACACCGGCAAGGTGCCCAACACCTCGCCGACGGCCGCCTCGACCGGTTCGGACCTCAACGGCATGGCCGCCTACAAGGCCGCAATAGCCATCCGCGCACGCATGACGCCGGTCGCGGCGCAGCATTTCGAGGCGACCGAGGACGAAATCGTCTTCCGCGAGGGCCGCATCCACGCCGGCAACCGATCGATTTCCTTTGCGGAACTGGCGCGGATGAGCTGGGCCGCGCGCGTCTCGCTCTCCGAAGCCGGCCATTACGCGACGCCCAAGATCCATTGGGACGGCAAGGCGATGAAAGGCCGGCCCTTCTTCTATTTCACCTATGGCGCGGCGGTCGCCGAAGTCGCCATCGACACGTTGACCGGCGAAAACCGCTGCCTGCGCGCCGACATTTTGCAGGATTGCGGCGCTTCGCTGAACACGGCCATCGATCTCGGCCAGATCGAGGGCGCATTTGTTCAGGGCATGGGCTGGCTGACCTGCGAGGAACTCTGGTGGGACGACAAGGGCCGGCTGCGCACTGTCGGTCCCTCGACATACAAAATCCCCGGTTCGCGCGACGTGCCGCCCGAATTCAATGTCGCGCTTCTCGAAAGCGCGCCGAACGTCGAGGAAACCGTTTTCCGCTCCAAGGCCGTCGGCGAGCCGCCGCTGATGCTGGCCGTCTCGGTCTGGCTGGCGCTGCGGGACGCGGTGGCCTCCTGCGGCAAGCCCGGTCTGTCACCGAACCTGCGCACGCCGGCAACGCCCGAAGCGGTACTCGATGCCATCGATGACATTCGGGCGCGGTCGGCGTAACGCGTCCGATGACCGGTCCGGAAGAATATTCCTCCCTGGGCCGTCCGGTTAGACGTTCAGACTTCGTCACGACGCCGCAGAGCGTCTACCCATTGCGTCACCTGACGGAACGCGATGGGCCTTTGCCAATCAACCACCATGAGCAAGATCATGCTGACATCGCTGATACCCACCGTCCGCCGCGCCGGCCGCGCGGCGCTTGAGGTCTATTCCGGCGACATCAAGGTGCGCCGCAAGGCCGATTGCACGCCCGTGACCGAGGCCGACATCGCGGTCGACGAGATCATCGTCTCAGCCCTGCAAAAGGCCTATCCTGCGATTCCCGTCGTCAGCGAGGAGCGCGTGGCAAGCCTTGAGGCGGCGCGCGGGGCCCATCGCTTCTTTCTGGTCGATCCGATCGACGGCACCAAGGAATTCATCCGCAAGACCGGCGAATTCACCATCAACATCGCGCTGATCGAAGGCGGGCTGCCGGTGGCCGGAATCGTCTACGCCCCGGCTCTTGGGTGCCTGTTCATCGCCGAACCGGGCGCGGCGGCCGAGGAACTGTGCGAACGCGACACGCGCACCGCGCTCAAGGTGCGCCCCTGCGGCGACGACAGCGATCTGGTGGCGCTTGCCAGCCGTTTCCACGATTCCGCCGAAACCCGCGCATTCCTGCGCGATCATGCCATCGAAAGCTGCATCACCGCCGGGTCGTCGCTCAAATTCTGTGTGCTCGCCGCCGGCAAGGCCGACATCTATCCGCGCTTTGGCCCGACCATGGAGTGGGACACGGCCGCCGGCCATGCCGTCCTTGCCGCCGCCGGCGGCGAGGTGGTGACCACCGATGGTCGGCCGCTTGGCTATGGCAAGCCGGGCTACCGCAACCCCGATTTCATCGCCTCCTCGCCCGGGGCTCGCGCCCGTTGCATCGGCAAGTCCGCGGGCACCGGCACCTGACACCGAAGGAACCCACCATGTCGACGCTGACGCATCTCGATCGCCTCGAAGCCGAAGCCATCCACATCATGCGCGAAGTGGTGGCCGAGGCGGAAAACCCGGTCATGCTCTATTCGATTGGCAAGGATTCGGCGGTGATGCTGCATCTGGCGCAAAAGGCATTCTATCCCGCGCCGCCGCCCTTTCCGCTGATGCACATCGACACGACCTGGAAGTTCCGCGAGATGATCGCGTTCCGCGACCGGATTCCGGACCAGACCGGCATGGAGCTGATCGTCCACACCAACCAGGAAGGGTTGGCCCAGGGCGTCGGCCCGTTCACCCACGGCTCGTCGGTGCATACCGATGTGATGAAGACCCAAGCTCTGCGCCAGGCGCTTGATCTGCACAAATTCGATGTTGCCTTTGGCGGCGCACGGCGTGACGAGGAGAAATCGCGCGCCAAGGAGCGCGTCTTTTCGTTCCGCACGGCCGACCATCGCTGGGACCCGAGGAACCAGCGGCCTGAACCCTGGAAGCTCTACAATCCCCGCAAGAGGCAGGGCGAATCGATCCGCGTCTTCCCGCTCTCCAACTGGACCGAACTGGACATCTGGCAATATATCCACCGCGAGGGGATCGAACTGGTACCGCTCTATTTCGCCGCGCCCCGGCCGGTGGTCGAGCGCGACGGCATGCTGATTATGGTCGATGACAACCGCATCCCGCTGCATCCCAACGAAGTGCCGCAGACAAGGCATGTCCGCTTCCGCACGCTCGGCTGCTACCCGCTGACCGGCGCCGTCGAGAGCGAGGCGACGAGCCTGCTCGACATCATCCAGGAAATGCTGCTGACGACGACGTCCGAGCGGCAGGGCAGGGCGATCGATCATGACCAGTCGGCGTCGATGGAGAAGAAGAAGCAGGAAGGCTACTTCTGATGGCCCATTATGCATCCGATCTGGCTGCCGATGACATTGCGGCCTATCTGAAATCGCACGAGCAGAAGTCGCTCCTGCGCTTTCTGACCTGCGGCAGCGTGGATGATGGCAAGTCGACGCTGATCGGCCGGCTGCTCTATGAATCCAAGCTCGTCTTCGAGGATCAGCTCGACGCGCTCTATGCGGATTCGCGCAAGTCGGGCACGCAGGGCAACCGTCTCGATCTGGCGCTGCTGGTGGATGGGCTGGCCTCCGAACGCGAACAGGGCATCACGATCGACGTCGCCTATCGGTTCTTTTCGACCGAACAGCGCAAATTCATCGTCGCCGATACGCCGGGTCACGAACAATATACGCGCAACATGGCCACGGGCGCGTCGACCGCCGATCTGGCGATCATCCTCGTCGATGCGCGCAAGGGCATCCTGACCCAGACGCGCCGCCATTCCTTCATCGTCTCGCGCCTGGGCATCCGCAAAATCGTCCTTGCCGTCAACAAGATGGACCTTGTCGACTATGAGGCGGCCGTCTTTCGCCGGATCGAGCGCGAATACCGTCTTTTGGCCCGTGCGCTGGACACCGAGCCCGATATCACGGCGATCCCCATGTCGGCGCTTGAGGGCGACAATGTCATCGAACCCGGCCGGTCCATGCCCTGGTATGACGGGCCGACGCTGATGGAACATCTCGAGCGGGTCGAAGTCGACGACGACCGGGCCGAAAAACCGTTCCGGCTGCCGGTTCAATGGGTCAACCGCCCAAATCTCGATTTTCGCGGCTTTGCCGGCCAGATCGCCGGCGGCCAGGTCCGCGTCGGCGACCCGGTCACGGTCCTGCCCTCGGGCCGGCAGAGCACGGTCACCGGCGTGATCGGCACCGATGATGACGCACAAAGCGCCGTCGCCGGCCAGTCGGTGACGCTGACGCTGGCCGACGAGATCGATGTGTCGCGCGGCGACATGATCGTCAGGACGAGCGCCCCGGCGCAGACCGGCGACAGGTTCGAGGCGACGATCATCTGGATGGCCGATGAAAAAATGTTCCCCGGCCGCGCCTACCAGATCAAGACCGGCGGCGGCACGGCGCAGGCAACGCTCGGCGCGCCCAAGCACCGCGTCGACATCAACACGCTGGCCGAAGAGCCAGCACGCGATCTGGCACTGAACGAGATCGGCGTCTGCGCCGTCACGCTCGACCGGACGATCGCGTTTGATCCCTATGACGACAATCGCGAGACCGGCGGCTTCATCCTGATCGACAAGCTGACCAATGCGACCGTCGGCATGGGCATGATCCACCATGCGCTCAACCGGTCTGACAACATCCATTGGCAGGCGACCGACATCGGCAAGGACGAGCGGGCGCAGATCAAGGGCCAGCGCCCTTGCGTCGTCTGGTTCACCGGCCTTTCGGGCTCGGGCAAGTCGACCATCGCCAATCTGGTCGAAAAAAAGCTCGCCGCCAACCAGGCACACACCATGCTGCTCGATGGCGACAATGTCCGGCATGGTCTGAACAAGGATCTGGGCTTTTCCGATGCCGACCGCGTCGAGAACATCCGCCGCGTTGCGGAAGTCGCACGGCTGATGACCGAAGCTGGCCTGATCGCGCTCGTTTCGTTCATTTCGCCCTTCCGCGCCGAGCGGCGGCTGGCGCGCGATCTGGTGCCCGATGGCGAGTTCTTCCTGGTCCATGTCGACACGCCGCTCGCGGTGGCCGAAGAGCGTGACCCCAAGGGGCTCTACAAGAAGGCGCGCGCCGGCCAGATTCCCAATTTCACCGGGATCGGCTCGGCCTATGAGCGGCCCGAAAAGCCGGACCTGCGCATCGATACGACGACGCTCAGCCCCGATGAGGCGGCCAATCGGGTGATCGGCGAACTGGTGGCACGCGGTATCGTCCCCGGCCTATAGGCGTTTCGGCGAACTTGCTTTATCGCGTCCGCTTGGCGAACAATGCGCCAAACGGGAGTTGCCATGCGTTTTTCATCGCCCAATGTTGCACTGACCGGGCTTGCCGCCGAACTGCGCCGGCGCGCCGAGGATGACGACCCCATCCGCATCGGCATGGTCGGCACCGGCGAGATGGGTACCGACATTTTCACCCAGGTCGCGATGATGGACGGCATCGAGATCGCCACCGTCATGGAGCGCACGCCGGGAAAGGCCAAACAGGGCGCATCGCTGGCCTATGGCGAGCCCGGCCGGACGCAAACCGTGTCCAGCCACGACACCGCATCCGCCGCGATCGAGGCCGGCAAGATCGCCGTCACCGACGATCTCGATCTGGCCCTGTCGCACGATCTGGTCGATGTGGTGATCGATGCGACGGGCGTGCCCGAGGCCGGCGCCGATATCGGCATGCGCACGATCGGCTTTGGCAAGCACCTGATCATGATGAATGTCGAGTGCGATGTCTGTATCGGCCCGTACCTCAAGCACGAGGCGGACAAGGCCGGCGTCGTCTACACGCTTGGCGCGGGCGACGAACCTTCCTCCTGCATGGAGATCATCGAGTTCGTCACGGCCATGGGCCATTCGGTGGTCTCTGCCGGCAAGGGCAAGAACAACCCGCTCAATGTCGATGCCATCCCTGACGACTATCAGGAAGAGGCCGACCGCCGGAACATGAACGTCCGGATGCTGGTTGAATTCGTCGATGGGTCCAAGACCATGGTTGAGATGGCGGCCATCGCCAACGCGACCGGTCTCGTGCCGGATGTGCCCGGCATGCACGGCCCGCGCGCCACCGTCGACGAGTTGGCTTCCGTCCTCATTCCCGAAGCCGATGGCGGCGTCCTGTCAAAGCCCGGCTGTGTCGACTATTCGATTGGCAAGGGCGTGTCTCCGGGCGTTTTCGTCGTCATCAAGGCCGAACATCCGCGCATCCATGAGCGCATGGCCGATTTGAAGATGGGCGAGGGACCCTATTTCACCTTCCACCGCCCCTACCATCTGACCTCGCTGGAAGTGCCGCTGACCGCCGCGCGCATCATGCTGCACGGCAAACCGGACATGGTGCCTTTGGCAACGCCCGTCGCCGAGGTTTGCGCGGTGGCAAAGCGGGACATCGCGGCCGGCGAAACGCTCGGCGCCGTCGGCCAATATTGCTATCGGTCCTTCACCATGACGGCAGGCGATGCGCGCTCGGCGCGTGCCATTCCGTGCGGGCTTCTCGAAAAGGGCAAGGCGCTCAAACCCATTGGCAAGGGCGATTTGCTGACCTGGGACAATGCCGTGCCCAAGCCCGGATCGATGATCGCCGATCTGCGCGCCCGCCAGGATGCGATGATCTGGGGCGATGCTCCGGCCCGGGCCGTTCCCGCCGAATGACACGGAAGCAGCGTCGTCTTACCGTTCGCCCGGCGGTGACAACATGACCGCTTGGCACCGCCGCACCCGAAGGTTGGGCACTTGGATGTCCGGTCGTTTGCGACGATCGGCAAAAAGGCTTGGCCTTGCCGCATTTGGTTGCTTCAAGCGTTACTGACCACGAGTGTCAGTTTTGATTGACAAGGGATCGGGCACGAGTGACAATTAAAGTTGACACATTGAAGCGTCAGACTTTCGGTACAGGCCGGACAGTCCAAAGGCGCTGGCCTTGCGGGAGGCGTATTTGATGAGCATCGGACCTGAAACACCGCTTCTGGACACGGTTCGCACCCCTGCGGATCTGCGCACTCTGTCCGACGACCGGCTTCCCCAACTCGCCAAAGAATTGCGTGCCGAACTCATCGACGCGGTCAGCCAGACCGGCGGTCATCTTGGCGCCGGCCTTGGTGTCGTCGAACTGACCATCGCCATCCACCATGTCTTCAACACGCCGCACGACCGGCTGATCTGGGATGTCGGCCATCAGTGCTATCCGCACAAGATCCTGACCGGCCGCCGCGATCGCATCCGCACGTTGCGCAAGGAGAACGGCCTGTCCGGTTTCACCAAGCGTGCCGAGAGCGAATATGACCCGTTCGGCGCCGCCCATTCCTCCACCTCCATTTCCGCCGGCCTCGGCATGGTCGAAGCCGCCCGGCTTCAGGGCGTCGAGCGCAATGTCGTCTCGGTCATCGGCGATGGCTCCATGTCGGCGGGCATGGCCTATGAGGCGATGAACAATGCCGGCCACATGGATGCCCGGCAGATCGTCATTCTCAACGACAATGACATGTCGATCGCCCCGCCGACCGGCGCGATGAGCGCCTATCTGGCGCGGCTGGTTTCGGGCCGCACCTATATCTCCCTGCGCGAGGCGGCCAAGCAATTGTCCAAGCGCATGCCGAAATTCATCCAGGACAAGGCGCGCAAGACCGAGGAATACACCCGCACATTCTTTTCGGGCGGCACGCTGTTCGAGGAGCTGGGCTTTTTCTATGTCGGCCCGATCGACGGACACAATCTCGACCACCTGCTGCCCGTGCTGCGCAATGCGCGCGATGCCGGCGTCGGCCCGATCCTGATCCACGCCATCACCCAGAAGGGCAAGGGCTATGCGCCCGCCGAGGCCGCCGCCGACAAATATCACGGCGTTGCCAAGTTCGACGTGATCACCGGCGCCCAGGCCAAGGCCAAGCCCAACGCGCCCAGCTACACAAAAGTGTTCGGCCAGTCGCTCGTCCAGGAAGCCGAAGCCGACGACAAGGTCGTCGCGATCACTGCGGCCATGCCGTCCGGCACCGGCGTCGACATTTTCGGCGATGCCTTTCCCGACCGGACCTACGATGTCGGCATTGCCGAACAGCATGCGGTGACCTTTGCTGGCGGTCTCGCCGCGGACGGCATGAAGCCGTTCTGCGCCATCTATTCGACTTTTCTGCAGCGTGCCTATGATCAGGTCGTCCATGATGTGGCGATCCAGAAACTGCCCGTGCGCTTTCCGATCGACCGGGCGGGCTTTGTTGGCGCCGATGGCCAGACCCATGCCGGTTCGTTCGACATCGCTTACCTTGGCTGCCTGCCGGGCATGGTGATCATGGCGGCGGGCGACGAGGCCGAGCTCAAGCACATGGTTCGCACAGCCACGGCCTATGACGAAGGACCGCTCGCCTTCCGTTATCCGCGCGGCGAGGGCGTCGGCGTCGAAATGCCCGAGCGCGGCGAATTGCTCGAGATCGGCCGCGGCCGGATCGTGCGCGAAGGCGGCAAGGTCGCCATCCTGTCGTTGGGCGGACGGCTGAAAGAGGCGTTGCTCGCGGCCGAACAGCTTGATTCTTTCGGCCTGCCGGCAACCGTCGCCGATGCGCGCTTTGCCAAGCCGCTCGACCTGGACCTGATCGGCCAGCTTGCCCGCAGTCACGAGCTTCTCATCACGGTCGAGGAAGGTTCGGTCGGCGGCTTCGGCTCGTTCGTCGCCCAGCACCTGTTCGAGCAGGGACTTCTGGACAATGGCTTGAAATACCGGTCGCTGTTCCTGCCCGACCGTTTCGTCGATCAGGCTTCGCCCGACCGCATGTACGCGCAGTCCGGCCTCGATGCGGAAGGCATCGTCAAGGCGGTGTTCGGCGCGCTGGGGCGCGAGGAGGCCGCGACCACCGGCGCCATCATCGCCTGAGGCCGTCCGTCCGCCTCTGGGTCCTGAGCCTGGACGTCAACAACGCCATCATAGTCGCTTCTGGCCATTGGCGCGGCGACCTGCCACAGTGCTGCGGCCAATGCACGCATACTGTCGGGGGCGCATGTGACAGATCTGCTTTTGCTGACATTCATCTTTCTGGTTGCCGGCGTTGCCGCGGTGCCCGTCGCATCGCGGCTGGGGCTGGGTTCGGTGCTCGGCTATCTGATCGCCGGCATCGTGATTTCGCCCGTCTTGGCGCTGCTCCAGGTGGATGTGATCGCCATCCAGCACATCGCCGAGTTCGGCGTCGTCATGATGCTGTTTCTGGTCGGCCTCGAACTTGAGCCCAGGCTTTTGTGGTCGATGCGCGGCCGGCTTCTGGGTCTGGGCGGCGGGCAGGTCGGGCTGACGACCATCGCGGTGGCGGGCGTTTGCCTCCTGTTCGGTCAGCCCTGGACGATCGCGCTTGCCATCGGAATGGTGTTGGCCTTGTCGTCGACGGCCATCGTCCTGCAAACGCTGAACGAAAAAGGCCTGATGAAAAGCGATGGCGGCGAATCGAGCTTCTCGGTTCTGCTGTTTCAGGACATCGCGGTCATCCCGATGCTGGCGCTCATCCCGCTTCTGGCGATGCCGGACCTGATGGACACGGCGTCACAGGCTGTCGGTCACGGCGCCGAGGCAGCCCACGGCGCCGAGGCAGCCCACGGTGCCGATGCGGGCCATGGCGCCGAAGCGGGCCATGGCGAAGGCGACGATCACGGGTCGGGCATGAGCCTGGTGGCGGGGCTTCCCGGCTGGCAGGCCGCGCTCGTCACGCTCGCGGCCATCGGCTTTGTCGTCGTCGGCGGCAGCGTCCTGACACGGCCGCTGTTCCGCTTCATCGCCGTTGCGCAACTGCGCGAACTGTTCACGGCCACGGCGTTGATGATGGTGGTCGGCATCGCGCTTTTGATGTCGCTGGTCGGTCTGTCGCCGGCGCTGGGCACGTTTCTGGCCGGTGTCGTCTTGGCCAACAGCGAATACCGGCACGAACTGGAAGCCGACATCGAACCGTTCAAGGGGCTCTTGTTGGGCCTGTTCTTCATCACCGTCGGCGCCGGCATCAACTTCTCGCTGCTGTTCGACAATCTGGCGGTGACGGTGGCGCTGACGCTTGGCCTGATGGCGCTCAAGGTGGGCGTGCTTCTGGCCCTGGCGATTATCTTCAAGATCGGCGGCGCGGATCGCTGGCTGTTCGCGCTCGGACTGGCGCAGGCGGGCGAATTCGGCTTCGTGCTACTGTCGTTCACCGTTGCCAACGACGTCATTCCGGCGGGGCTGGCCGATCAGCTCCTTCTGGTCGTGGCCCTATCCATGCTGCTCACGCCGGCCTTGTTCATCGCCTACGACCGGCTGATCGCGCCGCGCTTTGGCGAGGCGCAGGCGCGCGAGGATGACGATATCGACCGGAAGAGCCCGGTCATCATTGCCGGGCGCGGACGGGTCGGCGGCATTGTCGACCGCATGCTGACCGCGGCCGGCTACACGCCCACCGTGATCGACTTTTCGTCCCGCCAGATCGAGAATATGAGCAAGTTCGGCGCGCAGGTCTATTTCGGCGACGCCACCCGGCCAGACCTTCTGGCCGCCGCCGGCATTGCCGAGGCAAAACTGCTTGTGGTCGCGATCGATGACAAGGAGCAGATCAGCGAAGTCGTCCACTATGTCCTGAAGAACTATCCCGACGTGCATGTGATCGCTCGCGCCATTGATCGCGACCACGTCTATCATCTCTATGCGGCGGGCTGCCGCGACATTATCCGGGAAACCTATGACAGTTCGCTGCGCATGGGCCGGTCGGCCTTCGAGGCGCTGGGCTTTGCCCGCGAGCATGCCGAGGCGATGACCGACGCCTTCCAGGATATGGACCGACGGTCGATGGTCGCGGTGGCCGATACCTATGATGTGACGATCCCGCCCACCGAGAACGAGGCCTATCTGGCGCGGGTCCGAGAGATCATGGGGCCTTGGCAGGACGAACTCGCCGAACAGATGAAGGCGATCGCCAGCCAGGACACGCCCGATGTGCCGGCGCCGCGCGACGAGGTTGCCGTTGCCGCAAGACAGCGGTCCGACGATCCCTGAACCGGTTCTTGCCAATGGCCATCGGCTGGAGCGCTTCCAGCAAAGGTTGGGACTATTCGGCCGCGTTCCTGAACGTTGCGACAGGCGCGGAACGCGCCGCAGATGCGGGTTTGAGCGCCATGTGGCGGTTGACGTCCTTGTAGAGAAGATAGCGGAAGCGGCCCGGCCCGCCCGCATAGCAGGCCTGCGGGCAAAAGGCGCGCAGCCACATATAGTCGCCGGCTTCCACTTCGACCCAATCCTGATTGAGCCGGTAGACCGCCTTGCCTTCGAGCACATAGAGCCCATGCTCCATCACATGGGTTTCGGCAAAGGGAATGACGGCGCCGGGCTCGAAACTGACGATGGTGACATGCATGTCGTGGCGCATGTCGGCCGGATCGACAAAGCGCGTCGTTGCCCATTTGCCGTCGGTGCCGGGCATCGGCGTGGGAACGATATCGTCTTCATGGGCGACGATCGCTTCGGGCAGCGCCAGGCCATCCACCGCTTCATACGCCTTGCGTATCCAGTGGAACTTGAAAGGCGCGTCGCTCGGGTTCCGCAGCGTCCAGTTCGTCGCCGGCGGAATGTAGGCATAGCTGCCCGGCCGCAGATCGTGCGTTGAGCCCTCGATGGTGATGGTGCCTTCGCCCTCGACGACGAAAAGGACGCCCTCGGCATCCGGGTCGGTTTCGGGCCGGTCGGACCCGCCGCCGGGCGCAACTTCCATGATGTACTGCGAGAAGGTCTCGGCAAAGCCGGTCAGCGGACGCGACAGGACCCACAGCCGGGTCTTGTCCCAGAAGGGCAGGAAGCTGGTGACGATGTCGCGCATCGTGCCCTTGGGAATGACCGCATAGGCTTCGGTGAAGACAGCGCGGTCGGTCAGCAACTGTGTTTGCGGCGGATGGCCGCCCGATGGCGCGAAATAGTTGCCGGTCATGACTGTGTCCCGCTGCTGGTCAATGGGTTGTGCAGGTCCTTGTTCACCATCGTGCACCCAATCCTGTTCCATATGGCCGATGCCGTGCGCATTCCTCATGTGTGTCCGGGCCCATTTCGTCAATCGGACAAAAGGCGCGCAACATGCGCATGAAACGCGTCGATCCCGGCCTGCGCCACGTCGCCATCCTGGTCCGGTGTGCCCGAGCTGACGCCGATCCCGCCGAGCGGCTCGTCGTCGAGCATGACGGGCAGGCCGCCGCCGACGACCATCAGCCGGCCGCCGATGGCCGAGGCGATCCCGTA
Source organism: Phyllobacteriaceae bacterium (assembly GCA_024742765.1). GTDB lineage: Bacteria > Pseudomonadota > Alphaproteobacteria > Rhizobiales > Rhizobiaceae > Roseitalea. The sequence goes on from JANSXT010000001.1 coordinate 29,724, forward strand.
GGCCGGTGCACCGGGCTGGCTGGCCTGCCCATATTCATGGGTCGCCTTTCTGGCGCCCGCCGCAGTGAAGGCCTTGTCGATGGCGATCGTGGTCGAGGTGACCTTACCGCCATCCATGCGCCGGAAAGCAATCAACTGTCCCGCTTCGTCGGTGATGGCGATGCACATGGGTACGCCGATCGCATCGGCGCGCGCCTCGGCGCCCTCGATCAATATGTCGGCATCGCGCGCATCGAGGCGCCGGATCGTCATCATGGTTGGGTCTCCTTGTGCGGTTCGCCCGCTATATAGGTCTGGGCGACGGCGCGGTCATCGCCCATCACCAGCAGGACGAAGAGCTCCTCGGCCAGGGTTTCCACGCGATCCATGCGCAGCGCCATGGCGGGCGTCGCGCGCGCATCGAGCACGACGATATCGGCCTCTGTGCCTTCATCGAGCGTGCCGATCCTTTTCGCGAGGCCGAGCACTTCGGCATTGCCGCACGTCATCCAGTAAAAGGCGCGCATGGCGTGCAGGCTCTGCGACTGGAGTTGCAGGATCTTGTAGCCCTCGTTCAGCGTCTGGAGCATCGAATAGCTGGTGCCCGCGCCGATGTCGGTGGCGATGGCGCTCTGGATGCCGGCTTTTTCCAGCCGGGCATGGTCGAAACAGCCCGATCCGAGGAACAGGTTGGACGTCGGGCAGAAGACCGGATGGGCACCGGTTTCGGCAAGGCACGACACTTCGCGGTCTTCAAGATGAATGCAGTGGCCAAGCAGCATCTTGTCGCCCAGAAGGCCGTAGCGCTCATAGATGTTCAGATAGTCCGAGGCTTCGGGATAGAGCGAGGTGGCAAAAGCGATCTCGTCGCGGTTCTCCGACAAATGCGTCTGGATATGACAGTCGGAATGTTCGGCCGCCAGCGCGCCGGCCATTTCGAGCTGCTCTGGCGTCGAGGTGATCGCAAAGCGCGGCGAGATGGCATAGCCGGCGCGGCCCTTGCCGTGCCAGCGCTCGATCAGCGCCTTGCTGTCGTCATAGCCCGATTGCGGCGTATCGCGCAGATTGTCGGGCGCGTTGCGGTCCATCATCACCTTGCCGCCGATCATGCGCATATTGCGGCGCGCGGCTTCCGTGAAATAGGCGTCGGCGGAGGCGGCGTGGACCGAGCAGAAGGCGACGGCGGTCGTCGTGCCGTGCCCGGTCAGAACATCGTAGAACCGGCTGGCGATCGCCTGCGCATGGGCTTCGTCGCCGAACCGCGCTTCTTCGGGGAACACATAGCCGTTCAGCCAGTCCAGAAGCTGCGCGCCCCAGGACGCGACGACTTGCGCCTGCGGGAAATGGATGTGCGCGTCGATGAACCCTGCCGTCATAAGGTGTGGTCGGTGGTCGATGATCTGCGCATCCGGCGCCGCTGGCGCCACCTCATCATAAGTGCCTGAAGCCGTGATCATCCCGTCGCGGACAAGGATGGCGCCGTCTTCGTGATAGGTGAAGGCGTCGGCGTCGGTTTCATCCGCCGGCGCGTGGTGAAAGGTCAGGAGGCGGCCGCGCAGGAGCCTGTCGGTCATGGTCCGGGTGCTTTCCTTGGCTTGAGACGGAGGGCCGGGGCGGCGGGATGGCCGCCCCAACCTTGGTCAGCTTCTGCCCGAAGGGGCGTCGGTGTCGAGAAAATCGGGCTCGTCCGGCACGATGATCCGGTGATCGAGATCCTCCTTGGGCGCAATGGCCGGATAGAGGAGCAGGAAGGCGCCCGTGATCAGGTAGCCGATGGTGATCCCGTCAAGCTGCGGCATCTGCAGGCTGGCGGCGTGAATGATCCCGATTGAGGACATGATCGCGGCGGCGATCGCAAAGCCGCCTGCGGTGCGGAACCGGCCGTCGATGATCGAGGCGACGATCGCGCCCCAGATCAGGCCCGTGATGATCGCGCCCTGCGACAGCGCCAGATGGCCTTCATAGTGCGCGCCTTCCATCAGAAGGGCGGCGGTCAGTTCCGGGCTGCCAAGCGCGGGCATGCCCTCGACGCCGCTGCTTCTGAGCGCATTGGCAAGCGAACCCCATTTGGTGACAAGGAAGCTCGAAATGTGCGGCAGGATGGCGATCGTCACGGCCGCCATATGCGTCGGCTTGATCGACATGGCCGTGTTGGTGATCAGGCTGATCGCAACGAAGACCAGGATCGGCGCCGCCGCTGCGATCGGGATCAGCCCGTTCAGGAAGGCAAGGAAGCCGAAGAAGGCCGCAAAGGCGATCACGCCGCCGACACCGATAATGTAGCCGGCATGGGCCTCGAGCCGCTTGTAGGCGGGATGACCGATATAGACCGTGGTCGGGAAGGGCGAGCCGAAGACCGCGCCGATCATCGTGCCGGCGCCGTCGGTGACCTGGCAGACCGCGACCGGATATTCGTCGCCGGCCGCTTCGGCGCTTTCCACATTGTTCATCGTCTCGATGAAATTGTAGATCTGCACCGGCACCAGCACCAGGAACAGTTCGGGATTGGCGAACAGATACTGGATGCCGGCGATCAGGTCGCCGACATAGGGCAGCGGCGGATAGAAGCCGACACTGTCCAGTTCAAGGCGCGATTGTCCTAGGACGACGGCGATCACCGTGCCGACGGCGATGGCGACAAGGCCCGCCGGCAGATTGCCCGGCAGCTGGAACCGCCCGACCAGGCCCCACAGGATGATCACCAGCGCGGTGAAGCCGACGATCGGGTTTTCGAAGATCTGCGTCAACGGCACCGAGCCGATGAAGACAAGGGCGATGCCGCACAGCGTGCCGAGCATGCCGGCGCGCGGCGTGATGCGCTTGAGGAACGGGCCCACAAGGGCGCCGAACGCGGCGACGATGCCGCCCATGAAGCCCGCACCGATGCCCACCTGCCAGGCAAGCATGGCATCCTGCGTCGTCCAGTAGATCGGCCCGATCACGCCGAACAGATAGACGAACATGACCGGCGTCGAGATGCCGTAGGGCAGGGCGGTGACGTCGCGGCCATGCTTCTGCGCCGCCCATTTGGCCATCATCGCATAGACCGCGACGCCGGCGAGGATGGCGATCGCCGCGCCGGGCACGATGCGCCCGTAGACGATCTCGGCGGGCATCTGGAAGACGAACTGGCAGATGGCCGAAAGCACCATCAGATTGACCAGGTTGTCGGTGAACAGCGCCCAAAAGGCGCTGAAGTCGCTTCTGGCGAACAGTCGGTAATTGTAGCTGTCCTGTGACATTGCAGGGCTCCCTCCCTGTTTCAGAAAAGTTGGCGCGTGTGACGGTTCTCTTGGGTATGGCCCGGCGCGCGTTGTCGTGTCGTCAGTTCCCGGCCGCTGTGGTCGCAGCCCCTTTGGTTGCAGGCGTCGGTCCGGTGATCTGCGCCATCACTTCGGCCGCAACGAACGCGGCGATGACTTCGGGGCGCTTGTCCGCGCTGCCCGCCGCGCCGATCGGGCAGGTCAGTTGCGCCATCGCCGCCGCCGGCACTTCGGACGCGCAATAGCGTTCGAACTTGGCACGTTTGGTCGCCGAGCCAATCAGCCCGACATAGGATGCATCGCCGCGGGCAAGCGCTTCGGCGGTCAAAAGAAAATCCAGCGCATGATCGTGGGTCAGGACGATGAAGGCGCTGCTGGCCGGCGCGGCGCGGACCACCGTTTCCGGGACTGCCACCTCGCGCTTTTCGACGTCGGCGCGCGATTGGGCCAGCTCATCGGCGCGGCTGTCGACGAGGATGCACCGCACCGGCAGGGACTGGAAGAAGACGGCCAGCGCCCGTCCGACATGGCCGGCACCCAACACATAGATATGGGGCAGGGCGGCCCGGCGTTCGGCGTCGGCGGCCAGCGCGGCGTCGCGGTCGGCCTTGGTCATGGCGGTCAGCGATAGCGTGACACGTCCGCCGCAGCACTGGCCGATTTCCGGCCCAAGGGGCACGTCCATCTCGGCGGTCGTCTCGCCGGCGCGCAACATGGCCCGCGCCTTGTCGATCGCCATATATTCAAGTTGCCCACCGCCGATCGTGTCGCATAGGCCGGACGTCGAGACGAACATCTCCGCCCCGGCCTCGCGCGGCGAGGAGCCGCGCACGCCGGTCAGCCGGACATGGATCGCCGGTTCGCCGGCGTCAAAGAAGGCGCGAAGCGTCATCCGATCACTCCCTCAGCCGTTCGATCGCCATCAGCACACGCTCGGGCGTGGCCGGTGCATCGAGACGCGGGCAGACCGTGTAGTCGGCAACGCTCGCCACCGCATGGGAAAGCGCCTCGAACACCGAAATGCCGAGCATGAAGGGCGGCTCGCCCACCGCCTTGGAGCGCTTGATGGTGCGCTCGCGGTTCTCCGACCAGGAGGCAAGCTCGACATTGAAGATGCGCGGCCGGTCCGAGGCGAGCGGGATCTTGTAGGTGGACGGCGCATGGGTGCGCAACTGGCCCTTTTCGTCCCACCACAATTCCTCGGTAGTCAGCCAGCCCATGCCCTGGATGAAAGCGCCTTCCACCTGGCCTTTGTCGATAATCGGGTTCAGCGACCGGCCGACATCGTGCAGGATGTCGGTGCGCTCGACGCGGTATTCGCCGGTTAGCGTGTCGACCGAGACCTCCGAACAGGCCGCGCCATAGGCGAAATAGTAGAAGGGGCGGCCCTTGCCGGTATCGCGGTCCCAGTGGATTTTGGGTGTCCTGTAGAACCCCGCCGCCGACAGGTGGATGCGCGCCATATAGGCTTCGCGGATCAATTCGGCGAAGGGCACGGTCTCGCCGCCGATCCTGATCGTGTTGGCGACGAAATGGACCTGGTTTTCGTCGGTCTGCCAGCGTTCTGCGGCAAAGGCGGTCAGCCGCGCCTTGATCTGCTGCGCCGCGTCGAGCGCCGCCATGCCGTTCAGATCCGAGCCGGACGATGCCGCCGTCGCCGACGTGTTGGGCACCTTTTCGGTGGTCGTTTTGGTGATCTTGATATGGTCGAAATCGACCTGCAGTTCATCGGCGACCACCTGGGCAACCTTGGTGTTCAGCCCCTGGCCCATCTCGGTGCCGCCATGGTTGAGATGGATCGAGCCGTCCGAATAGATGTGCAGTAGGGCGCCGGCCTGATTGTACCAGGTGGCCGTGAAGGAGATGCCGAACTTGACCGGCGTCAGCGCAATGCCCTTGCGGATGATGCCGCCCTTGGCGTTCCAGTGCAGCACGGCCTGCCGGCGTGCCTGATAGTCGGCGCTTTCCTCCAGCTCGGCAACGATGCGCGGCGCGATATTGTCCTCGACCGTCTGGTGATAGGGCGTCACATCGCGCCCATCGTCCGGGCCGCCATAGAAATTGCGCTTGCGCACTTCCAGACTGTCGAGGCCGCGATGATAGGCGATCTCCTCGATGATCCGCTCGGCCGCGATGACGCCCTGCGGCCCGCCAAAGCCGCGAAAGGCGGTGTTGGAGACCGTGTTGGTCTTCATCGGATGCGAGTTCAGGAGGACGTCCGGATAGTAGTAGGCATTGTCGGCGTGAAACAGCGCGCGGTCGGTCACCGGGCCTGACAGGTCCGAGGAAAAGCCGCAGCGGGCGGCAAAATCGCCGCTGACAGCGGTGATGCGACCCTCATCGTCAAAGCCGACCTCATAGTCGATGACGAAATCGTGCCGCTTGCCGGTTGCCGACATGTCGTCGTCACGGTCGGGGCGGATCTTGACGGCCCGGTTCCACTTCTTGGCGGCCAGCGCGGCCACCGAGCAGAACAGGTTCATCTGGGTTTCCTTGCCGCCGAAGCCGCCGCCCATGCGACGCACATTGACGGTGACCGCATTGGACGCAACGCCGAGAACGTGCGCCACCATGTGCTGCGCCTCGGTGGGGTGTTGGGTCGAGGAATGGACAATCACATCGTCATCCTCGCCGGGCATGGCAAAGGCGATATGCCCTTCCAGATAAAGGTGATCCTGGCCGCCGACAGTAAACCGGCCTTTGATCCGGTGTTTGGCGTTCGCCATGGCGCCCTCGGCATCGCCGCGTTTCAGCGTCAGGGGCGGGGTGACATAGGGCATGCCGGCATCGCGCGCCGATTGCGGGTCCAGCACATGCGGCAGGTCTTCATAGGTGATGTCGGCCAGCTTCGCCGCCCGGCGCGCCGCATCGCGGCTTTCGGCGATGACGGCGAAGATCGGCTGGCCCCAGAACTCGACCTTGCCTTCGGCAAACACCGGTTCGTCATGGCGCCCGGTCGGGCTGACATCGTTGACGCCGGGAATGTCGTCGGCGGTCAGCACACCGACGACGCCGGGGGCGGCGCGCACGGCGGTCAGGTCAAGACCGGTGATCCTGGCATGGGCGCGGGTCGAAAGGCCCAGATAGGCATGCAGCGTACCGACCGGCTCGACGATGTCGTCGCAATATTCCGCACGGCCGGTGACATGCTTGATCGCCGAATCGTGGCGCAGATCCGTGTGGACGCTGCCCTTGATCGTCGCGCCCTCGTCATCGCCCAGGACGCGTTGCCGCGGCACGGGCGGATCGCGGCGCTTGTCGGTGTCGGCCGGTGCGCCGACGGTCTTCAGATCGCTCATCGGTCGTCTTCCTTGCTCACGCGCTCAGGCGCACCGGCGCCGGTTCGTCCTGCTGCTCGAGCCAGAAGCGCCGGAACAGGTTCTGCGACACGCGCAGGCGATAGTCTGCCGATGCGCGCCAGTCGGTCAGCGGCGCAAAATCGTCGCCGAGCCGGGCGGCGGCGGCCATCACGGTCGCAAGGCTCCATGGCTGGTCGACAAGCGCGGCTTCGGCGTGGCTTGCCCGCTTCGGCGTCGCGGCCATGCCACCAAAGGCGATGCGCGCATCGCTGACGATGCCGTCGGCGACGGTGATGTTGAACGCCGCGCAGACCGACGAGATGTCCTCGTCGCGGCGTTTGGAAATTTTGTACGCCGCGTGCAGCGCGCCCTTTGCGGGGCGTGGCACGGTGAGGCTTTCGAGAAATTCGCCGGGTTGGCGATCCTGCTTGCCATAGGCGATAAAGAAATCCTCGGTCGGCAGGGTGCGGCGCTCGCCGCCCCGGCGCAGCGTGATCGTCGCCCCGAGCGCGATCAGCACCGGCGGCGCGTCGCCGATCGGCGAGCCGTTGGCGATGTTGCCGCCGATGGTGCCCATGTTGCGGATCTGCCAGCCCGCGATCCGGTCCCAGAATTCGGCGAGATGCGGATAGTCGCCCGCCATTGCGGCACGGCTGTCGGTGTAGCTGACCCCGGCGCCGATCTCGATGGCCGTGTCCGTCACGTCAAGCCGGCGCAACGCGTCCAGATGGCCGACAAAGACGACCGGCGAGATGTCGCGCAGGAATTTCGTCACCCAGAGCCCGACATCGGTGGCGCCGGCAACGATCGTCGCGTCGGCCGTTTCGACCAGCACATCGGCGAGATCATCGACCGAGGCAGGCAGAATGCAGCGGCTTTCACCCTTGACGATTTCGACCCGGCGGCCGTCCCGCAGCGCGGAGAGTTTTTTGGTGACAGCACCACGCTCGCGGTTGAGCGCGTCGTCGGCGGGGCTGCCGAGCGCCGTGGCGGCTCGCGCTGCCCGGATGATGGGTTCATAGCCCGTGCAGCGGCACAGATTGCCCTGGATCGCGGTTTCGATCTCGGTGTCCGTCGGATCGGGATTTTCCATCCACAGCGCGTAAAGCGACATGACGAAACCCGGCGTGCAGAAGCCGCACTGGCTGCCGTGGTAATCGACCATTGCCTGTTGAACCGGGTGCAGCCGGCCGTCGGGGCCGGAAAGATGTTCGATCGTGACGACATGGCAGCCGTCGAGCGAGGCCAGCAGCCGGATACACGCATTGACCGGCTCATAGCGCAGTCGGTCACCGTCAAGCCGTCCGGCCAGAACCGTGCAGGCGCCGCAATCGCCTTCCGCACAACCTTCCTTGGTGCCGGTCAGGCGCCGTTCGATCCTGAGAAAATCAAGAAGCGTGTCGGTGGCGGCGGCTTCATCGAGCCGCACCATGTTTCCGTTCAGCAGGAAACGGATGTCTCCGCGTGTCTCCATCCCGTCGCTCCTCCCCGAAACAGCCGGCGCCTGAGATCGATGGATGGTGTCAAAACACAATGATCAAGAAAATGCATAATATGGGAAAGCACTATCAAAAAAGATCGAAGAAAACTCGACGGCGCAGAAGACAGAACCGACAATGTCCGCTGTCGGCAGACGCCGTGGCATCCGGACACGCTCCAATGTCCGGGAGGGGCCAGCGCGCAATGCCGCCTGGAGACATTGCGCATTTTCGTGCCGCTCGGGGTCGTTTGTTCCCTTGCTGTATCGAAAAGGCTCGGCTAGAAGGCGCCGGAAATCGCTCGATTTCAAAGGCCGGAGTGTAGCGCAGCCTGGTAGCGCACCTCGTTCGGGACGAGGGGGTCGCAGGTTCAAATCCTGCCACTCCGACCATTCTTTAGAACCGAAATGGACGGAACAGGCGCCGTCCGCGCTGGCGCCGGCGATTGCCGGTTGCCGCGGGCACCGGTTTGCGTCTATCCCGATCCTGTCCTGCATCATGCCATTCAAGCCAGCGGAGCTGCCATGAAACCCGTCGCGGAGTTGACCCCCAACACGTTCGCCTTCGAGACGACGCCGCTCGTCAAGCCGACCGGCTTCCGCGAATATGATGCGCGCTGGTGGTTCGGTCATCCCACTTCTAAAAAGGCGCCCGAAATCAATCTGATGGGCATTCAGGCGCTCGGCATGGGGCTCGGCACGCTGATCCGCCGCCGCGGCGCCGGACCGAAGATCGTCGTCGGCCACGATTTCCGCGGCTATTCCATGACGATCAAGCTGGCGCTGACCCAAGGGTTGATGGCCGCCGGCGCCGAAGTCAAGGATATCGGTCTCGCCCTGTCGCCGATGGCCTATTTCGCCCAGTTCGCGCTGGACGTGCCGTCGGTCGCGATGGTCACCGCCTCGCACAATGAAAATGGTTGGACCGGCGTGAAAATGGGCTGCGACCGGCCGCTCACCTTCGGACCCGAGGAAATGGGCCAGTTGCGCGACATCGTCCTTGGTGGCGATTTCGACCTGACCGGCGGCGGCGCCTACGAATTCGTTGAAGGGTTTCGGCAGACATTCATCGACGATCTCGTCGACGGACACACGATCTCGCGCAAGCTCAAGGTGGTGGCGGCCTGCGGCAACGGCACGGCCGGCGCGTTCGCGCCCGAGGCGCTCGAACGGATCGGCTGTGAGGTGATCCCGCTCGATGTCGAACTCGACCACACTTTCCCGCGCTACAATCCCAATCCCGAAGACATGGAGATGCTGCACGCCATCCGCGATGCGGTGCTCGAGCATGGCGCCGATGTCGGCCTGGGCTTTGACGGCGATGGCGACCGGTGCGGCGTTGTCGACAATGAGGGCAACGAGATTTTCGCCGACAAGGTCGGCGTCATGCTCGCCCGCGACATCTCCGCCCAGCACGAAAATTCCGTCTTCGTCGCCGACGTCAAGTCGACCGGGCTTTACGCGACCGATCCGGTGCTCAAAGAGCAGGGCGCCAAGACAGACTATTGGAAGACCGGCCACTCCTACATCAAGCGCCGGGTGACTGAACTGGGCGCCATCGCAGGCTTCGAAAAGTCGGGCCACTTCTTCTTCGGCCCACCGATCGGCCGGGGCTATGATGACGGCATCGTCACCGCGATCGCCGTCTGCGAAATGCTCGACCGCAATCCCGGAAAATCGATGGCCGATCTCTATCGTGCGCTGCCGCTCACCTACGGTTCGCCGACCATGTCGCCCCATTGCGACGACGAGATCAAATATGAGGTGATCGACCGCGTGGTGAAGCGGTTCGAGGCAATGCAGGCCGATGGCGAACAGGTCGCCGGCCATCCGATCGCCGATCTGGTCACGGTCAATGGCGTCCGGGTCGTCGCCGACGACGGCACATGGGGCCTGGTGCGCGCTTCCTCCAACAAGCCCGAACTGGTGGTCGTCGTCGAAAGCCCGGTCTCCGAGCAGCGCAAGGTGGACATGTTCCACGCCGTCGATGCGGTGCTGCGCGAGAACAGCGAAGTCGGCGAATACAACCAGACCCTGTGATCAGCGCGCCATGCCGATGCGGCCGATGCCCGGCAGTTTGAGCGCCGGGTGCATGAGATCGATGCCGATCGCCTGACCCAGAAGGTGAAGCTCCAATCCTGAGCGCAAGCCCGCCGACAGCCCGGCCAGGCCATGCAGCGATAGGTGCAGGTCGCGTGCATCGCGATCGACGGCAGCGCGCGGGCCGGGGCCGAGATAATCACGGCCCACCGCATGCGGCGGCAGAACCGCGTCGATCTCGGGAACCGCGCGCAACACATGGGCGACGAACGTGTTCGAGTTCGGACCCGGCCAGATGCGATAATCGCCGCGCCCGGCATGTGGATAGCGCGCGATGGCCGTTTCGATCGCGGGGATGAGCCGCGCTGCCTGGTCGCCATGGATCGCACGGATGATGAAGGGCTGGTTGGAATACCAGCGCGCATCGGCGGCATAGGCGTTGCGCCGAACCGGCATGCCCCAGCCCACCTTGTCATAGCGCGTATAGGATCTGTCGCCCGCCCGCTTGTAGACGAGCCAGCTATGCACGGACAAAGCACCCTTGAGCCCGCCCGTGCGCGCCGCCATCACATAGATCGCCGCTTCGGCGTCGAGGACCGGATCGGGCAGGGTACCGGTGCCCGACCAGTCGGCCTCGCGCCAGCTTTGCGGGCGATCCACCGTCAGCCACCAGGCGGTGGCGGTGCCGATCGGCAGGAAGAAAAGGAGCGTCAGGCTGGCAAGGAAAATTCGCATGGAACTCTTGTGCGTACGGGTCTTGGGGCATAGTGCGCGGCAATGGGGTGAAATTGCGGTGGCGCGCTGAACGCCGCGGAGAGGAACCATGGCCAATCCTGTCATCGCCGAAGTCACGCGCGGCAACCGCACCGAAAGCATCCATCGCGGACGCGTTGTTGCCGTCGATGCCGATGGCGGCATCATGTTCTCGGCGGGCGATGTCGATATGCCGGTCTATCCACGGTCGGCGCTCAAATTGATGCAGGCACTGCCGCTCGTTGAAAGCGGTGCGGCCGACGCATTCGGCTTCGGCAACAAGGAACTGGCCTTCGCCGGCGCATCGCATTCGTCCGAACCGGCTCATGTCGCGATGGCGCGCGCGATGCTGTCAAAAGCGGGCCTGACGCAGGATGATCTGCAATGCGGCGCCCATTGGCCGCTGTTCGGATTGGAGACAGTGGCGGCCATGGCCCGATCCGGCGACGCGCCGAGCCGTGCCCACAACAATTGCTCGGGCAAGCATGCCGGCTTTCTATGCACATGCGTTTATCAGGGGATCGATACGGACGATTATCTTGCGGACGGCAACGACGTTCAGCGCCAGGTACGCGCGACGATCGAGCAATTGACCGGCGCGGCCCTTGATGCCGACGACCGGTGCGGCCACGATGGCTGCTCGGCGCCGACCTATGCGCTGCCGCTTGTCGCCTTCGCGCGTGGCTTTGCGCGCCTCGCGACGGGCAATGGTCTTGATAGCATGCGCGCAAAGGCGGCGCGGCAGCTGATGCAGGCGAGCATGGCCGAACCCTTCATGGTGGCCGGCACCGGGCGGTTCTGCACCGATCTAATGACGGCCTGCGCGGGGCGCGTCTATGTCAAGACGGGCGCTGAGGGCGTCTATGTGGCCACGGCGCCGGAAGCAGGCATCGCACTGGCGCTCAAATGCGACGATGGCGCGACGCGCGCGGCGGAAGTTGCGATTGCGTCAGCCCTTGTGAGAGTGCTCGGTCCGGACCATGATTTGAAGCCAAAGCTCGCATCTTTCGCCAAACGGCCGGTCCGCGACTGGAATGGCGCGCAGGTGGGAGAGTTGCGCGCTGTTACCGCCGCAGCTTGACCGCTGTTCCGTAAGCGAGGATTTCGGCCGCGCCTTGGGTGACCATCGAAGTGGTAAACCGCACGCCCACAATGGCGTCCGCGCCCATGTCCCGGCCGTTCGCCAGCATGCGGTCATAGGCCTGCTCGCGCGCCTCCGCCATCAGCTTGGTGTATTCGGAGACCTCACCGCCCACCAGATTGCGCAGACCGGCGAGGATGTCGGTGCCGATATGCTTGGCGCGGATCACATTGCCGCGGGCGACGCCCAGGGCCGTTTCGATCTCATGTCCGGCAACGGTTTCGGTCGTAACCACCAGCACGACTACTTCTCCACATTGCGTTCGTAATAATCGTCTTCGGCATTGGCCCGCCGCTCGGCGATGACGCGCCAAAGGACGTAGCCGATGATCGCCACCACGATCAGAAGGGGCACCGCGATGCCGGCCGGAGTTGCGATGAACAGGCCGAAGATGACGGCGCCGAAGTAAAAAACACCGCCGACGATCGCCAGCACAAGAAGGAGTGTATCGAGCTTCATCGCTTTGCCTCGCACACCGGGTTTCTATGACATCCGGCATGCGTCAACAAGCTTGGTCCGCATCACGCCAACCGGTTGTCGGCAAGGACGATGTTGGACGGCACGCCGCGGCGCGCGCCCAGCAATTCACCGGTGGTCAGGTCCGCCCAGCGATGGGCGCGGATCGCGCCCTGCCGTGCGCCGATCACATTGGCGCTGACCAGCACGGTGCCGGCGCCCGGTGCCTCCGAAATGCCGATGCCGATGCGCGCGTCTCGGATGACGTTCGACGACAAGACGCAGTCGCGCAGATAAGGCCCCCAGCCGGCATTGATGCCGAAAAGCGCGGCGCCCTCGATCATGTTGCCGGTGACCGTCGTATCAGCTTCCACCCCGATCGCCGTGCCGAAGCCGGGCGCATCGGGCGTGTAAGGACCGGTCGCGACGATGTTGCGGATGATGTTGCCCGAGACGGTTGCGGCCCGCCCGCCATCGTTGAAATTGGTGACCGAAATGCCGTTGGCCGCGCCATCGATGAAGTTGCGCGCGACGATGGCATTTTCGAACCCGAACTCTGAATAGATCGCCGTTTCGCCGATCGCGCGGCAATTATTGTCAATGATCTGAAGGTTGCGTGCCGCATTGCCGCGGATGGCCGAAAAGGCCGCGCCCTCGATCCGGTTGCCGCTGACCAGCACATTGTTGGTGCGGAACAGATTGATCGCGTTGCCCCATTGGCCCGTGCCGCCGCTGACCGCGCCGATATTGGAGATGCGGTTGCCGGTGATCATCGTGCCGTCATCGCCCTCGCTCCAGCGATGGACGATGATGCCGCCATCGGCGCAGGCATCCACCCGGTTGTCGCGCACTGTAAGGCCCGTGCTCTCGACCGCGTAGATGCCGAAGCGCGCCGCGCCGGAAATGGCGCAGTCTGCGATCCGCCCGCCGCAGCGTTCAAGATGGATGCCGTCCCGTCCGGCGCCGCGCACGACCAGATCCTCAAGCGTGGCGTCCAGCACGCCGCGCAGGTCGATCAGCCCGTCCACGCCGGCGCCCGTCCAGCGGTTGACGCCGTCGACGACAAGGCCCGACAAGCGCACCTGGCGCAGGTCTTGGCCCGAAAGGAAATGGCCGTCGCCGCCATAGATCAGTTCCGTGCGTCCCGGCACGCCGGAAATCAGCGCACCGTCGGGCAGCTTGATGTTGGAGACCACATAGGTGCCGGCGGGCAGGAACACCGGAATGCCGCGCCGCGCGGTCTCGTCCAGCATGCGTTGGAAGGCGGCCGACTGGTTGTCGAGCGCGCCAGGCCGCACATCATAGTCGAGCGCGCTGACAGAACCGCGCAGTTCGGCCAGTGTCACCTCCGGAAGGCGGGATTGTGCCAATGCGGGACCGCCGGCCGCCAGCGCGGCCAGGCCTGTGCCAAAATGGGTCAGAAACCGGCGTCTGTGCATGCCTTTCCTCCGTTGAGAGGATCAGGTGCACACACGATGCCAAAACGCTCCGGCACATCGGTCCGGAGCGCTTTCGAATGCGGTCTAAGGCGTCAGACGAACTGGCTGAGCCCGGGGATCGCATTGATCACTTCATCGACCGGCCCGTCGCCGGCCTGCTCCTTGGCATAGGAGATCGTCTCCTTGGAGATGCCGGAGATTTCGCCCATGCCCAGTCCAAGGCCCATCAGCGACGAGCCAAGGCCCATCACGCCGCCGCCCATCATGCCGCCGAGCATGCCGCCGCCGCCATCGGCATTGTCGATCAGATCCTGCGCGCCGGGCATCGCGGCCAGCATTTCGGCGATCTTGTCCTGCGGGCCTTCCTTTTGCAGAAAGCCCAGGATCATGCCGACGGCGCTCTGCGCCTTGCCGGCGTCGATGCCGACGCTGTCCGTGATGCGGGAAATCAGGTCTTCCATGGGTGCCTCCGGGCGAAAAATTTTGACGTTTACGTCACTGGCAGAACGACGCACGCAATTCAAGGGCGCAGGCGCGCCATCGCGCGAAATTCACCTCGCGCCATTGTCCGGTGCCGGACCGCCAACTATAGCAGGGCAGGGGACGCAGCAGACGGGACACCATCAATGACCGCACCGGACGAGATTTTCGTCGGCACCAGCCGCAAGCCAGATGACAGCATCGAGGCCAAACAGTTCCTCAAGTTGAAATATGCCAACCGGCACGGGCTGATCACCGGTGCAACCGGAACGGGCAAGACGGTGACGCTGCAAATTCTGGCGGAGGGATTTTCCAATGCCGGCGTGCCAGTCTTCTGCGCCGATGTGAAGGGCGATCTTTCCGGCATCGCCGCGATGGGCGAAGCCAAGGACTTTCTTCTCAACCGCGCCGAGACGATCGGGCTCGATCCATACGAGTTCCAGGAGTTCCCTGTGATCTTCTGGGACCTGTTTGGCGAGAAGGGCCATCCGATCCGCACGACGATCTCGGAGATGGGGCCGCTGCTCCTGTCGCGGCTGATGGATTGCTCCGACAGCCAGGAAGGCGTCATCAACATCGCCTTCCGCATCGCCGACGAGGAAGGCCTCCTGCTGCTTGATCTGAAGGACTTGCGGGCGCTTTTGTCCAACATGTCCGAGCGCGCCAAGGAACTCTCGCACAAATATGGCAGCGTGAACCGCCAGTCGATCGGCGCCATCCAGCGCAAGCTCCTGGTGCTCGAACAGCAGCGCGCCGATCTGTTCTTCGGTGAGCCGGCCTTGCGCATCGCCGATATCATGCGCACGACGCCAGACGGGCGCGGCGCGATCAATGTGCTGGCGGCCGACCAGTTGATGATGAACCCGCGCCTTTATGCGACGTTCCTGTTGTGGCTGCTGTCGGAACTGTTCGAGGAACTGCCCGAAGTGGGCGATCCGGACCGGCCGCGCCTGGTCTTCTTCTTCGACGAGGCGCATCTTCTGTTCGACGAGGCGCCGAAAATCCTGGTCGAACGGGTCGAGCAGGTGGTCCGGCTCATACGGTCCAAGGGCGTTGGCGTCTTCTTCGTTACGCAGAACCCGCTCGATGTGCCGGACACTGTGCTGTCGCAACTGGGCAACCGAATCCAGCACGCGCTGCGCGCCTATACGCCGCGCGAGCAGCGCGCGGTCAAGACCGCCGCCGACACGTTCCGGCCGAACCCCGATTTCGACAGTTTCAAGGTGATCACCCAGCTTGGCGTCGGCGAGGCGCTGGTTTCGACGCTGGAAAAGAAGGGCGTTCCCGGCATCGTTCAGCGCACGCTGATCCGCCCGCCTTCCTCGCGCCTGGGACCGCTTGAGGATGGCGAGCGCGCCGACGTCGTCAAGCAGAGCCCGATCATGGGCCAGTATGACGAGACGCTCGACCGGGATTCGGCCTTTGAGATGCTGGCGCGCCGCGCCGAGGAAGAAGCCCGCGCCGAAGAGGAAGAGCGTCGGCGCGAAGAGGAAGAGGAACGCCGCGAGGAGGAAGAGGAGCGTCGCGAACGCGAACGCGAGCGCAGCGCCCGGTCGCAATGGCGGCTTCCCGATTATGACGATGATGACGGCTATTCCGGCCGCCGCCGATCAAGCCGCAGCTCAAAGTCACGTCGCCGCAGTTCGGGCCGCCGCCGCAGCTACAAGCGCCAGAGCGTCACCGAGGCGGCGGTCAAGTCGGTCGTGCGCAGCGTCTCGACTCAGCTTGGCCGCGCCATCGCGCGCGGCATTCTGGGTGGCATCAAGCGCGGGTTCTGACCGGCGGCAGCATCGCCGCACCAATGAAAAAGGGCGCCATTGGCGCCCAGTTCTCGCCGTCAGCCGCGCCGAACGCGGTCAGCGCACCACGATCGGCGTTCCGTCGGGCACGCGGCTGTGCAGGTCGATGACGTCCTGGTTCATCAGCCGCACGCAGCCCGAAGACACCGACTGGCCGATCGAACTCCATTGCGGGTTGCCATGCAGCCGGTAAAGCGTGTCCTTGCCATCCTGATAGATGTAGAGCGCGCGGGCACCCAGTGGGTTGGTGACGCCCGCCTCCATGCCGCCCAGCCAGATGCCGCTCGATTCGTCATAGCTGGCGCGGTATTTTTCCAGTTCCGGCTCGCGGTCGATCATCTCATCCGGCGGGAACCATTTCGGCCAGCGCGCCTTGCGCTCGACATTGGCCCGTCCCGACCATTCGAACCCGGCACGGCCGAGCCCCACGCCGTAGCGGATCGCATTGCCGTTGCCGAGTGTCAGAAACAGATAATGCTGGCGTGTGTTGACGACGATGCTGCCGGGCCTTTCGCCCGTCGTGTCGCGCACCACCTGGCGCAGATAGCGTTCGGGCACCCGCTCATAGGGGATCGCCGGAATAGTAAAGCCGCCATCGCGCTTGGAGGCGTACATTTCCACAAACGGCGGAAACGTCGGCTCCGGGCCGAACGGCATGGCGCCGGTACGCGTCGGTGCCAGTGACAGCGGCTGTGTGCCGCCTTCGGGCGGCGGCGTCTGGGTGCATGCGGCGGTCGCCGCCAGGGGCGCCAGCGCCGAAAGACCCAGAAATTGCCTGCGAGATGTACGAATCATGACGGACCCCATGATGAAAAACCCCATCCACTGCTAAGGCAGCGTTCGCCGGTTGGGAAGTTGCGCTCGGCCCGAAACGCCGTCGCTTCACGCCTCTGTGAGCGCTTTTGCCGCCTTTGGCCGGCAGCGTTGCAAAGCTGCAACATGTCGGCGTCTACAATTCGTCGAGCGAGGTGATGACGCGTTTGGGCGGGTATTTGGCATATTCGTCCGGGGCGCCGCTGCGATTGATCCAGACCGGATGGAAGCCGAACTTGGTTGCGCCGGCAATGTCCCAGCGGTTGGATGAGACGAAGACGACCTTTTTGGGTTTGGCGTCCCAGGCATCGGTCACCATCCGGTAGGTCTCGGGAGCGGTCTTGAACACCTTGACCGCATCGATGGAGAATGTGTCGTCGATCAGCGCGTCGAGCTTTGCCGAGCCCATGGCCGCGGCCACCATTTCCGGCGAGCCGTTGGACAGAATGGCGGTGCGCGTTCCGTCGCGCCGCAGTCGCTCCAGCGTCGGCCGCACGTCGGCATAGGCATCGAGCGTCCAGTAGGCATCGAGAAGTGCCGACCGGAGCGCATCGTCGCCCACGCCGTGCAGCGCCAGCGCGTAGTCGAGCGCTTCTTCTGTGAGCCGCCAGAAGTCGGAATAGCTGCCCATCAACCCACGCACCCAGGAATATTCAAGCTGCTTGGTGCGCCATGTCGCCGATACTGCCTCCCAGCGATCGCCCAGCGCCTTGGCATGCGTGCGCATGGCGGCATGGACGTCAAACAGGGTTCCGTAGGCGTCGAACACGTAGCCGGTGGGGGTCATCTTGATCCGTCGCGTTGCAGGCGGGCGCATCATCATGCAATCGCCCGCCCCGTCAAGTCGCGTGCGTTGACGCGTTTGCCAAAACCAGTCAATGCGTAGGGCAGACGAAGGGAGCGACCCATGGCGACGATACCACCGGCACAAAGCCAGACCTGGACCCATGTCGATGGCGACTGGCACGAGGGCAATGTGCCGATCATGGGCGCACGCACCCATGCGGTCTGGCTTGGCTCTTCCGTGTTTGACGGTGCCCGCTGGTTCGAGGGCGTCGCGCCGGACCTCGACCTGCATTGCCAGCGCGTCAATGCGTCGGCGCTGGCGCTCGGTCTCCAGCCGACCATGGAGCCCGACGCGATGGTGGCGCTGACCATGGAGGGGATCGGGAAGTTCGACGGCAAAACGGCCGTCTATATCCGGCCGACCTATTGGGCCGAGCATGGCGGCTACATGTCCGTGCCCGCCGATCCGGCATCGACCCGCTTCGCGCTGTGCCTGTTCGAGGCGCCGATGATCGCTCCGCAGGGCTTTTCGGTGACCGTTTCGCCGTTCCGGCGCCCGACCGTCGAGACCATGCCGACCGATGCCAAGGCCGGTTGTCTCTACCCCAACAATGGGCGCGCGATCATGGAAGCGCGTTCGCGCGGCTTCGACAATTGCCTGGTGCGGGACATGTTGGGCAATGTGTGCGAGACGGCGACCTCCAACATCTTTCTGGTCAAGGACGGGCAGGTGATGACGCCGGCGCCCAACCGCACGTTCCTCTCCGGCATCACCCGCAACCGGATCATCGATCTTCTTTGGCAATATGGCTTCAAGACCGCTGAAAGAGCGTTGACGGTCGAGGATTTCATGGATGCGGACGAGATTTTTTCCACCGGGAACCATTCCAAGGTGGTGCCCGTTGTGAAGATCGAGGATCGCGAGCTGCAGCCCGGACCGGTGGGCAAGAAAGCGCGCGAACTCTATTGGGAATGGGCGCACGGCTGATCGCCTGCCAGATCGTTCCCCAAGGCGAAATCGGTACCCGTCCGCTTGCCGAATTCGGTCTTGAAGTCTACATCAGCGGTCAGGATTTGCGCCCCATCCGGTACCCGCCCGCGCAAGTCCGATCATCCGACGCAAAGGACCCCGACCATGGCTTTTGAACTTCCCGATCTTCCCTATGATTACGACGCGCTCGCGCCCTACATGTCGCGCGAAACGCTCGAATTCCATCACGACAAGCACCATCAGGCCTATGTGACCAAGGGCACGGAGCTGGCAGCCGAAGCCGGCATGGACGGGCTGTCGCTGGAGGAGATCGTCAAGCAGTCGCATGGCAAGAATCCCGGCCTGTTCAACAATGCCGGCCAGCACTACAACCACATCCATTTCTGGAAATGGATGAAGAAGGGCGGCGGCGGCACATCGCTGCCGGGCAAGCTGCAGAGCGCCATCGACAGCGATCTGGGCGGCTATGACAAGTTCAAGGCCGATTTCGTTGCCGCCGGTGTCGGCCAGTTCGGTTCGGGCTGGGCCTGGATCGCGGTCAAGGACGGCAAGCTGGAAATCATGAAGACGCCCAATGGCGAGAACCCGCTGGTGCACGGCGCGCAGCCGATCCTGGGCGTCGATGTGTGGGAGCATTCCTACTATATCGACTATCGCAACGCCCGGCCGAAATATCTCGAATCCTTCGTCGACAATCTCATCAACTGGGACTACGTCCTTGAAATGTATGAGGCTGCGACGAGCTGATCCCCACCCATTGAATGCAAAAACATCGAGCCCGGCCGCCGCGCCGGGCTCTTTGTTACGAACTGTTCACAATAACGCGTCTTGATTTTCGCTCACCGGTTGCATCTTCTTTGTAAGGCGGGCCTTGGCTCGCCACAAAAACATCCGGAGGAAAACAGATGTTGCTCAGAACCTTGACGATCGCCGCGACCATGTTGGCGACCGGCGCGACGGTATCAATCGCGCAGGACGACCCGATCGCCGAACGCCAGGAGGCAATGAAGACGATGGGCCGTTCCATGCGCGTTTTGGTTCCCATGGCGCGCGGGCAGGCCGATTACGACGCCGAGGCTGCACTCGCCGCTTTCGTGCAGATGAACGATGCCGCGCAGAACTATGGCGACCTGTTCCCCGAAGGCACCGAGACCGGTGGCGACACGCGTGCCAAGCCGGAGATCTGGACCGATCGCGAAGGTTTCGACACCGCCGTGGCGGACTTCAAGGAAGATCTGGCGATGGCGGTTTCGGCGGATATCGGCAGCCTGGATGCCTTCCGGCCCGTCTTCGGCGCGGTGGCGCAGAATTGCGGCGATTGCCACGAAGACTATCAGGTTCCCGAGAACTGATCGCTTCGGCGATATCGGATCCGGACGGGCTGGCGGCGGCTTGTGCCGCGCGCCGGCATTGGGTGTGTGAGGAGCCTTGCGACGTCTGACCGTCATTTTGGGTGTGTGCGTGGCCCTCGGCCTGGCAGCGTTCTGGCTGCTGTCGGCGCCCACGCAACTTCCGGACGCTGATCTGGCGGCTCTGGATGGGCACGAGCCCGATCTTCAAAATGGCGAGAACCTGTTCTGGGTGGGCGGTTGCGCGTCCTGCCACGCAGCGCCGGACGCCGAAGGTGACGCCCGCGCGGTCCTGTCCGGCGGCCTGGCGCTTGAAAGCCCCTATGGCGTGTTCGGCGTGCCGGGCATATCCCCCGATCCAGAGACTGGCATCGGCGGCTGGTCGTTTGCCGATTTCGCCAACGCAATGAAGCGCGGCGTGTCGCCCGACGGACGCCACTACTATCCGTCCTTTCCCTATGCATCTTATGCGAAAATGACGCTGACGGATCTGGCCGATCTGTGGGCCTATCTGCAGAGAATGCCGGTGCCGGAAAACGCCGCCGTCATCCCCGAAACCGAACTGGCGTTCCCCTTCAACATGCGCCGCGGTATCGGTCTTTGGAAACGGGTCTATCTGAACGAAGCGCCGGTGATTGCCGACGATGTGCTGGGCGATGACCCGGTTTTGGCGCGGGGCCGCTATCTCGTCGAAGGGGCCGGCCATTGCGGCGAATGCCACTCGCCGCGAAACATCGGTCTGGCCATGGACGGCTCGCGCTGGCTGGCCGGCGCACCCAACCCGGAAGGCGAGGGCCGCGTGCCCAACATCACCGACCATCCCGACGGTTTGGCCGACTGGACCGAGGACGATATCGCCTACGGTCTTGAATCGGGCTTTACGCCGGCGTTCGACTCGATGGGCGGCTCGATGGCGTCCGTCGTCAAGAACTTCGCCAACGCGGCCGCAGAAGATCGCGCCGCGATCGCCGCCTATCTCAAGGCGATTCCGCCACTGCCCGATGGCTGAGCGGACGGATCAGTCCGCCTTGCTGACGGCCTTGAGCGCGAACGCATAGACCTCGGCGATTTCCTCAAGCCGCGAGAAGCGGCCCGACGCGCCGCCATGGCCCGCGCCCATATTGGTTTTCAGCATGATCGGCGCGTCCGATGTCGAATGATCGCGCAGCCTGGCGACCCATTTGGCCGGCTCCCAATAGGTCACGCGCGGATCGGTGAGCCCGGCAACGGCCAGCATGGGCGGGTAGGGCAGGGCGCCCACATTGTCATAAGGGCTGTAGGCGGCGATGGTCTGGTAATCAGCTTCCGACGCGATCGGATTGCCCCATTCGGGCCATTCGGGCGGCGTCAGCGGCAGCGTGTCGTCGAGCATCGTCGTCAAAACGTCCACGAACGGCACTTCTGCGATGATGGCGCCGAACGCGTCAGGCGCCATGTTCATGACGGCACCCATCAGAAGACCACCAGCGGAGCCGCCTTGCGCCACGATCCTTTCGGGCGCGGTGTAGCCCTCGTCGGCGAGATGCCGCGCCACGGCAACGAAATCCTTGAACGTATTGGTCTTTGCTTGGCGCTTGCCGTCCTCGTACCAGGCAAAGCCCTTGTCCTTGCCGCCGCGAATATGGGCGATCGCATAGACGAAACCCCGATCCACCAGCGACAGGCAGTTCGTGTTGAAGGATGCCGGGATGGTGATGCCGTAGGAGCCATAGCCGTAAAGAAGGCAGGGCGCAGAACCGTCGAGCGGCGTATCGGCCTTCATCACCAGCGAGACCGGCACCATTTCCCCGTCATGCGACGGCACCTGAAGCCGCCGCGTCACATAGGCGTCCGGATCGTGGCCGCTCGGCACTTCCTGCGTCTTCAGAAGCGTGCGTTCACGCGTCGCCATGTTGTAGTCAAACACCTGGCTCGGCGTTGTCATCGACGAATAGGTGAAGCGGATAATGTCCGTGTCATATTCGTATGAGCCTTGCAGCCCCAGCGCATAGGCTTCCTCGTCGAACGCGATGTGATGAACCTCACCGGAAACTCGGTCCATGATCGCGATGCGCGGCAGTCCGTCCTGCCGTTCCAGCCAGACCAGATGGCGCGCATAGGCCTGGTGGCTGAGGATCAGCCGGCCCGGCTGGTGAGGCACGATTTCCGACCAGTTGGCCTTTTGCGGCGCGTCCACGGGCGCGCTCATGATCTTGAAGTCCTTGGCGCCGTCCGCGTTCGTCAGCACGAAGAAGACATCGCCGCCTTCCTCAAGCTCATATTCGACGCCGGTCACGCGCGGTTCGACCATGACCGGTGTGCCTGCCGGATCGTCCGCGCGTAGCAGCCGGAACTCGCTCGTCTCATGGTCGTGAATATTGATGAAGACGAAATCGTTGAGCCGGCTCTGGCCGACGCCCATGAAGAAACCCGGATCGGTTTCCTCATAGATCAGCCGATCTTCGGCCTGTGCCGTCCCGAGCCGGTGATAGAAGAGTTTCGACGGGCGATGGTTCTCGTCCATGCGTGTGTAAAAGAAGCCCTCGGCGGACGCATCAAACACACCGCCGCCGGACGTGTCGTCCACCCTGTCATCAAGGTCTTCGAGCGTTGCCAGATCGCGGACCCGGCAGGTGAAATATTCCGAACCCTTGTCGTCATAGGCCCACAAGAGCTTGCCGTGATCGGCCGAATGGTCGGCGCCGCCGAGCCGGAAATAGTCCTTGCCGTCTGCCTCCCTGTCGCCGTCGAGCAGGATCGCGCGCTCGCCGTCGGGCGCGTTTCGCGGAACGCGGTAAAAGCGCGGCTGCTGTCCGCCGGTGACATAAGATGAGCCATAGGCCCACGGCCCGTCCGGCGCCGGCACGCTTTCATCGTCTTCCTTGATCCGGCCTTTCATCTCGCCGAACAGCGTCTTCTGCAGCGCTTCCGTGCCGGCCATCAGCGCTTTCTGGTAGGCGTTTTCGGCCTCCAGATGATCGCGAATGTCATCGGCGAGCACGGAAGGGTCCTTGAACACGGCCTGCCAATTGTCCGCGCGCAGCCAGGCATAGTTGTCCGACCGGGTGATCCCGTGACGCGTGTCGGTCACGGGGCGCTTGTCCGCTGCCGGCGGTGTCATGTCGGTCTGAAATCGGTGGGGCATGGTCGGTTCCGCTGTGTTTGTGTCGGCAACCTAGGTACGATGCCCAGCGGCGATTGCAATCGCACCGAAGACAAATTCGCCCGGAGGAACGGTCGATGGCCCTGACATTTTACACCAATCCGATGAGCCGGGCGCAGATCGTCCGCTGGGCGCTGCACGAGGTCGGCGCCGAATACGAAGAGCGCATCCTGGGCTTCGGTGCCGAGATGAAGAGCGCCGACTATCTGGCCATCAACCCGATGGGCAAAGTTCCTGCGATCGACCATGACGGCATGGTTGTGACCGAGGCCGCGGCGATCTGCCTTTATCTTGCGGAGGCTTTTCCCGACGCCGGCCTTGCGCCGCGCACGCTGGCCGAAAAAGCCCAATGCTATCGCTGGATGTTCTTCTCCGCCGGCCCGGTCGAACAGGCCATCACCTCGCACGCGATGAAATGGGATGAAGGGCTGGATGCGAAGAAGTCGGCAACATTGGGTTTCGGCACCTATGACACGGTTGTCGACACGCTGTCCGCCCTGTTTGAAGGCCGCACCTTTGTTTGCGGGGACCGATTCACCGTGGCGGACATCTATGTCGGTGCCCAGATCGACTGGGGCTTGCAATTCGGCACACTGCATTCGCGCCCGTCATTCGGATCCTACGCCGCACGATTGCGCGAACGCGATGCCTACAAGGCGGCCAAAAAGATCGATGCCGATCATATTGCCGCCATGCAGGGCGAGGCCTGAGGCACCGATAGTGTCGTGGATGCGATCGCCGGCCGCTGCGATCGGAACGAACGCGTGCTGCGCCGACTAAACAGTTTTGCCGCCGAAAATGGGCTGTTTTGCTCCGAATCTTGCGAGAATCGGCAAAATCGGACGGGCACGATCTTGCCTAGTCATCACTTGCCGCCTAAATCCGGCGCAAATTACAACAATCACGCCACTTTTTTGTCCCGCGCAGAAAAGACAACCTACGCCAAGACCTCATGGATCTGACGTTTCTCGCCTTCTTTGCGCCCTTCATCGCGGCCGTCTTTGCCCCGTTCCTTGTCCGGATTGCCGGGCACAATGCGGCTTGGATTTTGGCCGTCGTTCCGGCCCTGATTTTCGTACACTTTGCGGGCTTCCTGCCCGACGTGGCCGAGGGCGGCAGGGTGACCGGCGGGGTCCAGTGGATCCCCTCCTTCAACGTCAACTTCTCCTGGCTGATCGACGGCCTGTCGCTGACGTTCGCGCTTCTGATCTCGGGCATCGGCACGCTGATCGTTCTTTATGCGGGCGGCTACATGAAAGGCCATCCGCAGCAGGGCCGCTTCCTCTGCTTCATCCTCATGTTCATGGGCGCGATGCAGGGGCTGGTCCTGTCGGACTCCTTCTTCATGTTCTTCGTCTTCTGGGAGCTGACCTCGATCACCTCCTTCCTGCTGATCGGTTTCAACCACAATGCCGAACGCTCGCGCCGCGCCGCGATGCAGGCGCTTGTGGTGACCGGCGGCGGCGGGCTGATCCTGCTGGCGGGTCTGATCTTCCTTTGGAACATGACAGGCGTCAGCGAGTTCTCGCTGCTTCTGGGTACCGGCGATCTGGTGCGCGAGAGCCCGTTCTATCTCGCCGCGCTGATCCTTGTCCTTGGCGGCGCCTTCACCAAGTCGGCACAGTTCCCGCTGCATTTCTGGTTGCCCAACGCGATGGAAGCGCCGACGCCCGTGTCGGCCTATCTGCACTCGGCAACGATGGTCAAAGCCGGCGTCTATCTGGTGATGCGGCTCAATCCCGTGCTCGGCGAGACCGTGGCGTGGGAGACCATCTTGCCGCTGTTCGGCGGCGCGACGCTGCTTGTCGGCACATTCCTCGCCGTGCGCCAGACCGACCTGAAGCTGATGCTCGCCTATACGACAGTCGCTTCGCTCGGCCTTCTGGTCATGCTGACCGGCTTTGGCACCGAAAAGGCTATCGAGGGTGCGGTTCTTTACCTGGTGGCGCATTCGCTGTTCAAGGGCGCGCTGTTCATGGTGGCCGGCAATGTCGACCATGAGGCCGGCACCCGCGATGTCACCAAGCTCGGCGGGCTTCTGGCGGCCATGCCGATCACGTTCGGCGCGGCGATCCTGTCGGCTTTTTCGATGGCCGGCCTGCCGCCATTTGTGGGTTTTCTCGCCAAGGAAGAGATCTATTACGGCATCGCCGCCTCCGACCCGTGGTCGATCTTCATCACCGCCGTGGCCATTGTCGGCAATGCGCTGATGTTGGTGATCGGCTTTGCCGTCGCCGTCAAACCGTTTCTCGGCCCCAAGGTGGAAACGCCCAAATCCGCCCATGAGGCACCGCTTCTGATGTATGCCGGGCCGGTTTTGCTGGCCGCGCTCAGCCTTGCCGCCGCGCTCTGGTCGGGCCTGTTCCACCAGTTCATCTCAAGCCCGATGGCGTCGGCCGTCGCCGGTGTGCCGCTCGAGATCACCATCTCGATCATCCCCAAGCCCGGCCTTGCCCTGACGCTGTCGATCGTCACCATCGCGCTCGGCGTTGTCCTTTATTTCGGACTAGCTCGTTTGCGCGCCGCCATGGCTGCGACGCTCGAGGCAATCGGCTGGGGTCCCGATCTCGGCTTTGACCAGTTCATCCGCGGGCTGGTCCGCCTGTCGGTCGTTCTGACACGCAGCCTGCAGAACGGGCGGATGGAATTCTACATGACGGCGACCTTCGTGCTGCTGGCCCTGTGGCTGTTCCGGACCATGTTCGTCGCCGATGAATGGCCCGCCATGCCGGCCTTCCCGGTCCTTTCCATCTATGAATGGGTGACGGTTGCGATCATCGCCATCGGTCTGATCGCGGTCGTCCGCGCCAAGAATCGCCTGACGGCAATCGTCTCTCTCGGCATTCAGGGCTTTGCCGTCGCGATCCTCTTCATGCTGATGGGCGCGCCGGACCTGTCCTTCACCCAGTTCATGGTCGAGACGCTGACCGTGGTCATCCTCGCGCTCGCCATGACGCGCCTGCGCCTGTCGCCGCAGGATCACCGTTCCGCCGGCCAGACCGTGCTTGACGGCGCAGTGGCCATCGCCTGTGGCGTGGCGCTGACATTCATCCTGCTGCAGATCCTGCAGACACCGTTCGACCGGACGCTGACCGACTTCTTCAATCTCTATTCCTATTCGCTCGCCCAGGGGCGCAACATCGTCAACGTCATCCTGGTCGACTTCCGCGGGGTGGATACGTTCGGCGAGATCGGCGTCGTGATGGTCGCGGGCCTTGCAATCCTCGCCCTTCTGCGGATCGTGCCCAAGCGCTCGCTTGGCAGCGCGCCCGCGCCGCGCGTGCCCGAGGCAGAGCCCGTCGCTGTGGGCAAGGAGTGACCCGATGCGCACACTGATCTTCCGGGCGACCGCGCCCTACCTGACGGCCTTGATGCTGCTCTACTCGATCTTCGTCCTTTTGCGCGGGCACAATGAGCCCGGCGGCGGCTTCATCGGCGGGCTGATCGCCGCATCGGCGCTGGCGATCTACGGCATTGCCTGCGGCGTCTCGCCGGTGCGGCGCGCCATCCGCTATCATCCCATGGCGATTTCCGGCTTTGGCCTGTTCCTTGGCGCGATCGCGGGTGTTTTCTCGCTGTTTGCCGGCGTTCCCTACATGACGGGGCTTTGGGTCTACCCGACCGTCTTCGGCGTCGAACTGAAGCTGTCGACCACTCTGATCTTCGATATCGGCGTCTATCTGGTCGTGCTCGGTGCCATCACCTCCATCGCGCTTGCGCTGGAAGAAAAGGAGCGCGACTGATGGAAATCGCCGTTGCCGCGCTGACCGGCCTTTATTTTGCGGTCTCGATCTATCTGATGCTGTCGCGGCACATTATCCGCATCCTTCTGGGCACCGTAACGCTGTCGACAGGCGCGAACCTGACGATCTTCGCCATGGGGCGCATTACGCGCGAAGTGCCGCCGATCATCCCCAGCGGCCTGTACCTGCCGGCCGAAGGCGCCGCCAATGCGCTGCCGCAGGCACTGGTCCTGACCGCGATCGTCATCGCCTTTTCCCTGTTTGCGTTCCTGCTCGTGCTCGTCATGCGCTCCTATCAGGAGCTTGGCACCGATGACACCTATGCGATGCGTGACGCCGAACCCGAGGGCGAGCCGCTGCCGCCGCTCGGCTACTGAATTCAAGGACACCGGACCCGATGGCCGCCGCCGAAAGACCTGTGATCGACCCCGCCGACGCCTTCGTCATGGAGGCGCCCGCGCTTGCCGATTGGCTGATCGTCGCGCCGCTTGTGATCGGCTTCATCTTCGCCGCGCTTTGCCTGATGACGCGCAAGGACACGGCACGACAGCCGGTGATCGCGATCGCTGGTCTGGTGCTGATCTTTCTGTCGGTTGCCGGCCTGTTCGTCCATGTTCTGGTCAATGGCACGGTCGTCATGGCCATGGGGCGATGGCTGCCGCCCTTCGGCATCGCCTTCGTCGCGGACACGCTGGGCGCGGCGATGGCGCTGGTCAGCGGAATTGTCGGGCTGGCAACGGGCATCTACGCGCTGCGTGAAGCCGACAACACCGAGCGGCGCTACGGCTTTTACCCGTTCCTTTTAATGATGCTGTCGGGCGTCATCTGCGCGTTCCTGACGGGCGACATCTTCAACCTTTATGTCTGGTTCGAAGTGCTGCTGCTGGGCTCGTTCGGCCTGCTGATCCTTGGCTCGCGGCGCGACCAGCTCGACGGCGCGACCAAATATGCGTTCCTCAACCTGATCGCGACGACTTTGTTCCTGATCGCGGTTGCCTATGTCTACGGCCTGTTCGGAACGCTCAACATGGCCGACATCGCCCGCAAGGCGGCGGTGATGGACGAGGTGGGCCCGCGCCTGACGATCGCGGCCCTGTTCTTCTTCGCCTTTGCGATGAAGGCGGCCGCCTTTCCGCTCAACTTCTGGCTGCCCGCCTCCTACCACACGCCGCGGCTTGCGGTCGGCGCGATCTTCGCCGGACTTCTGACCAAGGTGGGCGTCTATGCGCTGTTGCGTATCCTTCTGACCATCTTTCCGGCCGATCGCGACGATCTGGCCGTGGCGATTGCCGTCGTTGCCGCCGCATCGATGCTGCTCGGTGCGATTGGCGCGCTCGCCCAGACCGACATGCGCCGCGTTCTGGGCTATCTGGTGATTTCCGGGATCGGCATCATGCTGGCCGGACTTGCGCTCGGCAGCGCAACTGGCCTGTCGGGAACCGCGTTTTACACGGCCCATTCGATGGTCGTCATGACCGCGCTTTATCTGCTGGTCGGCATTGTCGGCGCGGCGGCGGGCACGTTCGATTTGCATCGCGCCGGCGGGCTTTATGCCACCGCGCCCTGGCTGGCTGTCGTCGCGCTCATCCTCGCCTTTTCGGTCTCCGGCCTGCCGCCCTTTTCCGGCCTTTGGCCGAAGATATTCCTGGTCAAGGCTTCGATCGACGTCGGCGCTTGGTGGCTGGCCGCCGCGATCCTTGTGTCCGGCTTCCTGACCACGATCGCCATTGTGCGGCTGTTCGCCTTCGCATTCTGGCGCCCGGCCAATCCCGACATGCGGTCGCTGTCGCTCGCAGAAGTGCCGGTCGCGCGGCTTGGCGTGCCGGTCCTGGCCGGCCTGTGCGGCCTGACCGTATTTGCCGGCCTTTACCCCGAACCGTTCATCCAGGTGTCCGACCGGATCGCATTCGAACTGATGAACCCCGCAGGCTATATTGACGCGGTCTATGGGCCGACACCGGCCGCAACCGAAGGAGCCGTGCAGTGAACCTGTTTCTCGCCAACATCCTTCTTGCCCTGTCCTGGGCCGCCGTCTCGGGCAGTTTCGAGCTGATCAACATCCTGTTCGGCTTCGCGCTCGGCGCGCTGGCGCTGACCATCATCCAGGAACAGGTGGGCTCGGTCGGCTATCTGTCGCGGCTTTACCGGATCGTCTCGCTGCTTCTGCTGTTTGTCTACGAGCTGATCCTTTCGGCGACGCGCGTTGCGATCCTCGTCCTGTCGCCCAACATGAAGCTCAAGCCAGGCATTCTGGCCTATCCGCTCAAGGTCGACCGCGATCTGGAGATCACGGTGCTCGCCAACCTGATCACGCTGACGCCGGGCACGCTGTCGGTGGACGTCTCCGCCGACCGCAAGACGCTCTACATCCATGCGCTGGACTGTTCGGACCCCGACAGCATCAGGGCCGACATCGCCGACGGGTTCGAGCGCAAGATATTGGAGGCCTTCCGCTGATGGGTGCCGCCGAATTTCTCGACTGGTCGGTGCAGATCGCGCTGGTCATCCTCAGCGTGGCGTTCCTGGGCACCGTGTTCAAAGTGATTCGCGGGCCGACCCTGCCGGATCGAATCCTCGCGCTCGACATGCTTGTGGCGACCGCGATCGGCTTCATCGCCGCCATCGGCATCAAGACCGGCTTCACGCTTTATGTCGATATCGCCATCACGCTGGGCCTCGTCGGCTTTCTGGCGACGGTCGCCTTTGCCCGGTTCGTTTTGACCCGTGGCCGCAGCGAAAACGACGCGCCGGCCGAAGATGAAGACATGACGCAGGACGCGGTGATCATGCCCGACGCCGCGCAGTTCTCGGAAACAGGTGGAGCAAAGAACAAATGACTGAATTGGCTGCGATTATTGCCGGTTTACTTGTTCTCGTCGGATCGTTCTTTGCGCTTGTGGCGGTCATCGGCCTTTGGCGGTTGCCCGACATCTACACGCGGTCGCACGCGGCATCGAAGACCGGCACGCTCGGCTCGGGTCTGGTGCTGATTGCGCTGGCGGTGCATGCCGGCGACGCCGGAACAACAAGCAGAGCCCTTGCAGGCGTTGTTTTCTTCCTTCTAACCGCGCCGATTGCCGCTCACCTTCTGGCGCGTGCCGCATACTCGGTTGGATATCCGTTGACCAAGGACAGCGTCCGCGACGACTTGTCTGATCCCCGGTGAGACTTGCGGAAAATCGCAACCTCAGCGCGAATCACGGAATCAAATCAACTCAAGATTAAATTTGTACCGGTCAATACGTAAATTTTGACCGGCCGAATACATAATTGTGTTTGGATGTTGCAAAGAAGTGATTGCATATCAACGCCAATCATGACAAGGCGTATTTTACGGGTGAGACTATAGCAATAAAAAGAACGAGGACTCCCTTGGACAACGATCAAAGACCTCACACAGACAGCAATCTGCTCGTTGAACTCACCGCCGAAGTGGTTTCCGCTTATGTCGGCAACAATCCGGTCTCCGCTTCCGATCTTCCTTCGCTGATTTCCCAGGTGCATTCGGCGCTTGGGAAGACCAGCGACGGTGCCGATGGCGGCCCGGCCGAGAAGCCGGTTCCCGCAGTCAACCCGAAACGTTCGGTCACGCGCGACTATATTGTGTGTCTGGAAGACGGCAAGAAGTTCAAGTCGCTCAAGCGTCACCTGATGAGCCATTACGGCCTGACGCCGGAAGAGTATCGCGAAAAGTGGGGCCTGGCGCCCGATTATCCGATGGTCGCACCGGCCTATGCGGAGCAGCGCTCGCGGCTGGCGCGCGAAATGGGTCTCGGCCGCAAGCCGGGCTCCAAAGTCAAAAAGAAGTAAAGGCGGACTTCCGCCTATCGGATGGCCATCCAGAAAACCGGATGGCCATCCGATACGACCTTGGAGCGCTTCCAGCAGAAGTGGACCGCTCTAGGGTCAGAATCTTGGCCAAGTCAGCGCGCGCAGCGCAGGCGCCGTCGCTCGTCGATGCGCCGGGCGATCATGTCGCGCACCGTTTTCATCACGATGTGCCGGTTCAGGTCGTAGGACCAGTGCCGCGCGATCCCTTTGTTGCGCTCGCGCGTCAGCAGGCGCTCGAACGCCCGCAGATGCCGGTTCAGTTCGCCCAAATTCGCCCGATCGAGGTCGCGCAGCCGCACACCGGTCATGCGCTGAAGCATTAACTCTTCCGCCACGTTGCACACAGCATGTGTCACTGAACCGTGCGCCATCGCTTTTTCCATCCCGTCAGCAGTTTTGATGGACGATAGGTCCGTCGGCCGCGGGTTGGATAAGTTGTCGATCGCCGTGTTTCATCGCTTCAAAAAAAGACGCGCAATCAAAGTCTTGTATTTGACAGGCAAAAATTCCTATCAAACCTTGCGCCTCCGGGAATAAGAATTTATTCCTCAAAAAGGAGGTGATGATGCACAGTCTGGAGCAGGCCGAAGCCCGTCAGTTCAGAAAGGTGCTCGCCGGAGCGGGCGAGCGTGAATGGCCCACATCGGCCGACCGCGACACCGCACCGGCCTGCGTCATCGTCGCCGGCTCGCCCACCGCCGAACAGGCCATTGCCATGTGCGATGGCGTGATCGACCTGATCGCCGTCCTGTTCTGTGTCAGCGGGCGCCATCTGCGTTCGCCGCAGCGCCACGGCCGGGCGATTGCCCGCGTACGCCAGATCGGCATGTATGTGGCGCACACGACACTCGCGATCCGGATGGCCGATGTCGCGACCGGCTTTGGCCGCGACAAGAGCACGGTCATGTATGCCTGTCATCTTGTCGAGGACATGCGCGACGACATCGAGTTCAACCGGATCGTCTCGCGGGTCGAGCAGATCGTGCGGGTGGCGTTCGCCATTGGCGGGCGCAGCGGAGACTTGCGATGAGCGCCGGGCGTCTGGAGCGGCGGGCAATGCGCGTGATCGGCGCTCTTGACGGCCATGATCCGGTGCCGGTCACCGGCAGCGGGACGAGCGGCCGCGTGCTGCATCTGTCGGCCGAACGGACGATGCGCTGCCCCGCCGACCAGTTGGAGGCAATGGTACGCAATGGCTGGATCAATCTCTTGCAATGCCCGGTGAGCGGGCGGACCCTGGCAACGGTCAGCGCCGATGGCCGCAGTTGGCGCAAACGGATGGCGTCGGGCGGTGCGTACGCCGATCAGCATCGAGAGCCGGCCCACGCGACCATCGACGGCCAGGCCGGTCTGACCCGCAACATGGCCGAATCACCGCTGGCGCGGTTGGCCCGGCCCTCGGGCGCAAGGCGAGGTGCCTGGCTCGAACACAGCCATCTTGTGGCCGGCGAGCGCCTTCGGTCCGACTTCGAGTTCGGCCAGATGGGGCCGTCCGTTTCCGCCTCCTGGGATCCGGCGCGCACGGTGCGCGATGCCGGCGGCGCGAACGGGGCCCGCGAACATGTGTCCGACCGCGCCATCGATGCGCGCGCGCGGTTCAACCGCGCGCTCGATGCCGTCGGCCCCGAACTTGCCGGGCTGCTGGTCGATGTGTGCTGCTTTCTGAAGGGGCTTGAGCAGGTGGAACTGGAGCGCAAATGGCCGCGTCGGTCGGCCAAGGTGGTGCTGCGGACGGCGCTGGCCCTGCTCGACCGGCATTACAATCCGCCGCCGCCTCGGTCGCCGCGCCGCATGCGCCACTGGGGCGGGGCCGGCTTCCGCCCGACCATCTGACGGCTGACAGGCGCGGTCAGGCGGCGGCAGTTCCGGCCGCCTCGGCCTTCATGCGGTCGACCATCGCGCGCAGCCCGTTTGACCGCTGCGGCGTCAGATGGCTGTCAAGGCCAATGCGTTTGAAGAGGGCCTCGGCATCGAACGCCACGATTTCCCGGGGTGGCTTTCCGGACATGGCGCTGATCATGATCGCAACGAGGCCACGCACGATATGCGCGTCCGAATCGCCACGAAAGCGCAGCGTGTCGGCTTCGGCCGGCTCGGCAACCACCCACACCTGGCTGACGCAGCCATTGACCTTGTTCTCGGCGGTCTTTTCGCTGTCCGCCATCTCCGGCAGTTCGCGGCCCAGTTCGATCACGTAGCGATATTTGTCCTCCCAGTCGTCAAGGAGGTCGAAATCGTCGACGATGGCATCGATTGAGCGTGTCATGGCGAACCTGAATGCGCGCGGGAGATGGCCTTACATATGGCTCTTGCCCCTGGGCCTCAAGGGTCGGCGGCGGCATCCGTGTCGAGGTCAGGCCCCGGCGTCCCGTCCGGGTCCGTCCGCCTCGCCCGACTGCGCCCGTTCGATCAGGCCTGTGGCGATGACAAGGCCCTGATGCGCCCGTGCCAGGGCGGCGTCGGCCAGCGCCCGGCCGCTTTCGCAGAGCGCCGGCTGGCGTGTGCACACCGAGCCGACATCTTCGGCCACCGCGCCGGCGAAGCGGGCGGCGTGGATCGGCGTGTCAACATCGATGTCCGATAGCTGCGCAACCGGCTCGGCGGCTGGTTCGGCCGGAAAAAAGCTCGGTAGGGCCATCAGACCCAGAAAGCCCCACACGGTCATCTTGAACGCGAAGCGAATCATGTCTCGTCCCCAATCGGTCGTGTCCCGCAGCGGACCATGCCGAACAGTCCCCAAAAGCCGGTGCCGTAGCGATGCTCGACTTTCGACAAATTTTGATAAAATGCCTCAGACCGTGAAAAATCGAGCCGCGTCAACGCGTTGATCGCCATCGCATTCCGTTAACCATATCGGGCGGTTTGGCGCCTGTCCGGCCACAAATCACCATTGCCCGATGCCGCGATCCCGTCCGGTTTATCCATTCGTAAACGGTGGCATGGGAGGGTCCTCCTGCCGCATCGATCGGCGGTTGGGTGTTTGAGTATCGTGTTGCGTTTTATCGACGAAATTCCGGGTCTTGGCCGGGTTGGACGTGCGTTCGGCGCCGGCTCCTGCGGCCGGTTTGACGCGGCCCTGGTGGCGGCGGCCCTGTCCGGCGGTTCGGCCAGCCTGGCGCTGATGGCGGTCGCCGGTGTTGGCGATCCGGGCCCCTTGTTGGCCGTGGTGGCCGTGATATCCACCGCGCTGTTCGCCCTGACGGCGCTTGTGCTCGCCCGCTCGACGCACGCGGCCGACGAACCAGCCCGAAATGCACGTCCGGCGGAGACCTTCGCGGAAAAGGCGCCGCACGCCACGCCGCCGGGCGGCCTTGTGATCGACGACAGGTCGGCGGTTCTTTCGCGCTTCGTGCTGCCGGATGCCACCGCAACGCCGCTTGAAAGCAACGATCGGCTGCTCGACCGGGTTCATGTTGGCGATCGCGTGGCCTTTCTTCGGGCCCTGGCCGATGCGCGGGCGGTCGATGCGGCGCCGGTTGCGGTGACCGTGCGCCTCGACCGCGCCGCGCCCGGCGATCCGCAATCGTTCGCACCCGTCACCATGATCCTGCGGGCGCATGCGCCAGACCGGATCGAGGTCTTCATGGCCTGCGATGTTGCGCCTGCCGCCGCTCCTGAAGCTGCGGAGGATCGTGACGCCGCACGGCTGGCAATGGTCAGCCACGAACTGCGGACACCGCTCAATGCCATCATCGGCTTTGCCGATCTGGTCAGGGGCGACACGCTTGGCGCGCTGCCGCCGGAACGCCACCGCGAATATGCCGATCTGATCCATGATGCGGCGACGCATCTCCTGTCGGTCGTCAATGCCATGCTTGACGTGTCCAAGATCGGGTCCGGACAATACGCGATCAACCGCGAGGATTTCGATCTCGATCGCACCGTGCGCGATGTCGCGACGATGATCGCCCCGCGCGCCCGCGCCAAATCCGTTCACGTCAACCTGCACCTGGAAAAGGCTGTGCTTCCCGCCCATGCCGACCGTCGCGCGGTCCGTCAGATCGTCACCAATCTTCTGACAAATGCCGTCAAGTTCACGCCCGACAATGGATGCGTCACCATCGATGCCGAAACATCGCCTGCCGGCCTGTCGCTGACCGTTTCGGACACGGGCATCGGCATCTCGCCCCAGGACCTTGCAAAACTCGGCCGACCCTTCGCCCAGGTCGACAATTCCTACACCCGCCAGTGCGAAGGCACGGGGCTCGGCCTGTCGCTTGTCAAGGGTCTGGCCAGGCTTCACGAGGGGCAGATGCGGATCGAAAGCACGCCCGAAATCGGCACGCGCGTGACGGTGGACCTGCCGCGCGCCGGATCAGAACAGATGAACGGCCACGACCAGGACGACCGGATCACCGAGCTGTGGCCGAAAAACCGGCTCGATGATGCAGACCAGCAAGAGGAGATCGCCCATGCGCCGCAACGATATGGCTGACGGGGATGATCGCGACAGCGTGCTTGGCGAACTGGCCGAGGGGCTTTGGCATGCCGCCCTGCGCAACCGCCGGGCGGTCACCGCCGCCCTCGGCATCTTCGGCATCGTCACCTACGCCAGCGTCAACGCGCTCTACCTTCAGGATGGCGCCCATCCGTCGGCCTTCTTTGAAACCCGCGACACGCTGGCCGACAGGCGGCACGCGCTGCGCGGCGACGAGCGGTCGACCGGCGTTGCGCGCCCCGATGCCGCGCCGGTCACCCGCATCGTTTTCGATGAAAGCGGGGCGGAAACGCCGGCACCCGGCGCCGTTCCGGCGACGCGCCCGGCGGCCGAGGGCACAGCGCCCACGGTGCTCGAACAGGTGGTTCAGGCACCGGTCGCAGCGCCGCAGGCGCCGACACCGACCGTCGAACTTCAGACCATGCTCGCCGATCTGGGGTTTTACGATGCGGCGGTTGACGGCATTGCCGGCCCGCGCACCGAAGCGGCCATCGAGGCCTACAAGACGAGCGTCGGCCTGCGCGGCATCGAACTGTCGACCGATGAATTGCTGACCAGTCTGCGCAACAATATGGTGGTCACAGCGGCCATCCCGCGCCAGCGTCCGGCCACGCCGGCGCCGCAGGCCGAACCGGCACCGGCCGCAGCGCCCGTCATGCCCGAACAGGACCGAGTCGGCGAGGCTGTCCGGGCACCGGTCGCCGATCCCGACGTGCTGCGTGTCCAGGCCGGGCTCAAGGCGTTTGGCAATGACGACATCCGTGTCGACGGTGTCGCTGGCGAGCAGACCCGAATGGCGGTTCGCGAGTTCCAGGCCCTGTTCCGCATGCCGGTCACCGGCGAAATCGACACCGCGCTGCTCGACAAGATGGTTGCGGTCGGCCTGATCGACTGACCGCCGGCCGATGGCACCGCGCGTCACATCGGAAATCTTCGTCGGCGCCCTCTTGCGCACGGCGCGCGCCGGTGGCGCGTTCGGCTATGTGGCGCGGCGCGGAAATGCTCAGGCCGGCGCGATCGTGATCGCGCTCTCCGATCATGCGTCGGGATCTTACGACATCTACCAGGCCACGCCGCCCGGTCCCGATGCGCCAGACGGGACCGGGGCGGGGCGTCGGTTCACCTTGTCCCGCACGCTCGAAGGCGATGACGCCCTTCGGCAGTTTGTCGACAGCGAGGCGCGTTTCGACCCCGATTTCTGGTTGGTCGAGATCGAAAACTGGAAAGGGCCGGTGGAGGGATTGATCGCGCTTTCGCAAGGCTGACGCCGGGTTTGCGGCCGATGCCGTCAGGCTGCTCCCTTGCGCACTTTCGGGTGTTGCTGCTGCCCGTTGGCGGCGCCTTGGCCGGTGACGAGCGATTGCAGTT
The DNA here is from genome assembly GCA_024742765.1 of Phyllobacteriaceae bacterium. Lineage (GTDB taxonomy): Bacteria > Pseudomonadota > Alphaproteobacteria > Rhizobiales > Rhizobiaceae > Roseitalea. The sequence continues at coordinate 66,311 of JANSXT010000001.1, forward strand.
CTTCGAGTTGCCATCGCCGGACGCGCTCGGCGGCTTCTTCGGCCTCGATCATCGAATAGGCGGCGCGGAACCGTTGAAGGACGGTCTCGTCCCCGGCCAGATCGGCGGCCATCCCGCGAAAGACCGAAAGTGCCTGGTCCAGATCGAAACCCATGAAGCGCAAGGCGAAAAGAAGATTGCGCGAGGTTGGGTCGTCGCACAGGATGCGGGCGCTGGTCATCGACAGTCCGGTGCAGTCGGCCAGCGCCGTCTCGAACAGCGAGCGTGATTTCTCGCCGGCCAGCGCAGCGATTTGGCTCAATGCACCGGCGTCGAGACGCTGTGTGGGCCGAACGCGATCACGGTCCGCAAATGCAGCCATGCTGCCGCTTTTCGGGCTTTGCCGCAATTCGAGCGCGCGATCGACGGACGGATCGTCAAGCGCACGCAGCGCCGCACGAACCGGTCCCGAAAGGCTTGGCCGCCGTGCGATCGCGCGCACGCGTGGACCGGCACGGTAACTGCCGATCATCGTCAACAGCATTCGGTCGTCGACCGCCGGCGTTCGGGCGACGAAAGGCGCCGCGATCGCCTCATCGCTGTCGCAGAAGAAATGAACGATCTCCAACGGCGTGGTTTCGAGCGGGGCGAAAATCGCGGCGATCGCGCGCCGGTCATCGGCGGAGACCAGATCGATGTTTTCCAGAATGTGCTTCTGGATGCGCATGCAATCGTCGGTGGAAGGGTTGCCCAGTCGCGCGAACTGTTCGGCGTTCTCGATGAGCATCCTGGCAAGGCGTTGATTCTGCATGGCGAGACACTAGCGCCGAAGCGTTAGCGATGCGTTAACCATAAACACGCAACCATGGGTTACTCGCCATCGGACGCAAAAAGGGGTTCCCATGGCCGACATTGTTGCAATGGCTGCCTACAGGGCAGCGCACGAACGGGTGCAATCGAAGCGCCGGGCGGACCTTTTGGCCAAGTCCGGCCCGGCAACGCTGCTTCTGTTCACTGGTGTTCGCCGCGAGCCGATGGCTGCTTCGGCCGCCTCCGGCACCAAGACCGAAGATCGTTCCGCTCGCCGCCGGGCCAAGGCGCCGACGACCGATCACTGAGATCACGCCGCATTCGGCATCAGAACTCCAGCGAGCGGCATTCCAGTGCATCGGCAAAGCGCGCGCTGATGCCGGTCCACGTTTCGTCCGGCACAAACACCCGCACCACCGCAAAGCCGCGCGGATCGTCCGCCGGCGCGATGATCGCACCGGCCAGTTCGGCTGGTGTGCTCTGCCGGACAAAGCGCAATTGCGACGCGTCCAGGACCGCCAGATCGAGGCGCTGGCCGGCGGCCAACCGGTCGTTTGCGGAGAAAAATCCGGTGCCGAGGCTGTCGTAGAGATTGACCGTCCACAGCGGCACGCGCGCGGTGGATCGCAGGTGCGCGGCGCCATTGTCGAGATCATAGCGACAGACGATTGTCTCGAAGAACGGATCGGGCCCGTGCACGCCGTTTCCGAACGTGGCACCGGCCATACTGGCGGGCAGCCGGTACGGCGCATTGGTCTCGGTCAGGCCGGCAATCCGGTTCCATGGCGTGTTGGCCGAGACCAGCGGCAGGAGGAAAACGATGATCAGGTGGACGACGGCAGCGCCCACCAGCCCGACCAGCGTTGCATAGACAAACCGTGTCACGACCGGCACCCGCTGCGTCGGACATCGGGCATCGTCAGATCGACCAGCCCGGTGCTGGTGGTGATGGCGGTGTCATAAAATGTCAGGATCAGCCGGATCGGACCCGGATGATCCAGATGCAGCCAGTTGCCGGGTTCGGCCGTATCGGACAAGGCAATGCGAATGCTGCCATCGGGATCGTGCAGGAGTGCCCGGCTGTGCGTGCGACTGGCGACACCGAGCGGCGCATCGAGCATGCGTCCTGCCTGATCGACGATCCGCAGCGTCCACAGGCGGCTGGACGGCAAGCGCCCTTCCATCACATAGCTGCAGGACCCGACCAGAGGCGTGCCGTCCGTGTCATCGGCGGCGCTGAAAGCCAGACCCTCGGCCGCGCCGAGGGCGATGCCGCCATTGCGGGCCGCGTGCGCACGCGCATAGGGATCAACATCCTTGGAGCCTGCCAGCGGAAAGCCGGTCCATTGCCCGATCGAAAGCGCCGAAAAACCGGCGAACCGCTCGGTGACCGCCCACGCGCTCATGCCGCCGAGCGCGAATGCGAGGCTGAGCACATAGGCAATGGTCACAATCGTGCGGATCATCGGGCGACGGTCGACATGTTGGCGGGACGATGCGGCAGGGCCGGACATCGGCGGCGCGTCAGATCATCGCCGATCACGCCGCAGCATCGCTTTGCAGCGGCGGGCATCGCCCTGTCAACGCGAACGTGCCGCCAGCCTTTGGGGATCGGCCGCAAGCGGCACGGTGCCGCCGAGCCGTTCCTCAAGCGCGATCAGGTAACGCACCGCCTCCTCCGACAGGGCCAGTCGCCGCTGGGCGAGCCTTCCGGTGTTGTCCTCGACTGCCACTTCAGGCGCCTCCTCCGCGGCAGGGCGGATAGAGTCTTCGACGCCGGGTAGGGGAATGAGGTCGGCATCGCGGTGCGCATAGGACATGATCCGCTGCCATGTCATCGCGGGAAGGCGGCCGCCGGTCAGCCGGTTGGTCGGCGTGTAGTCGTCATTGCCATACCAGACCGCGGCGGTGAAATTGCCGGTGTAGCCGACGAACCAGGCATCGCGATAAGCCTGTGTGGTCCCGGTCTTGCCGGCCACCTTGATGCCGTCGAGCGCCGCGCGCCGTCCGGTGCCCCATTCGGTCACATTGACCAGCATCCGGTTGAGCATTTCCGCCTTGTCGGCGTCGAGCACGCGTTCGCCCTCGGCTGCCGCGCGCCGGCGATCATAGATGATCTCGCCGGACGGGCTCTTGATCTGGGTGAAGGCGTGCCGGGTGCCGGCGATGCCGCCGCTCGCCAGCGTCAGATAGCCGGTCGCCTGGTCCATCACCGTCATTCCGGCCGTGCCCAGCACCATCGTGTGATGGCTGATGATGTTCGATTCAACGCCCATCTTTGCCGCCATGTCCACGATCGGTTTCGTGCCGCCCAGATGGTCACGCGTGATCCAGACCGGCACGGTGTTGATCGAACGCGCCAGCGCCGTCGACAGCGAGACGCGTCCGGCAAAGGAACGGTTGTAGTTCTGCGGCGACCATCCGCGCCAGGTGATCGGCCGGTCCGCGATGACGGTGGCGTCTGTCAGCCCGGCATCGATCGCCGCCGCATAGACATAGGTCTTGAACGACGATCCGGGCTGCCGCTGGGCGGCTGTCGCGCGGTTGAACTGGCTGACGCCGTAGTCTCTGCCGCCGACCAGCGCGCGCACGGCGCCGTTGGCCTCGATCAGCACCACGGCCGATTCACTGACATTGTAGTCCTGGCCGTGCTTGCGCAGGAAGAACTGCACCGATTCTTCGGAAGCCTGCTGCAGTTCCAGATCGATCGTGGTGCGCACGATCACCGATCGCGTCGGCACGTTTTGCGCGATGATGAAGTCCTTGACCTCCTCGAAGGTCCAATCGAGGAAATAGTCCGGGCTTTCGGTGCTGTTGCGCAGGACCACATCGGCCGGTTCGCGCCGTGCGCCGGTGACCTGACCCTCGGTCATGAAATCGGCCTGGACGATGTTGGTCAGCACCTCGTTCGCCCGCCCGCGCGCCGCCGGCAGGTTGATATGCGGCGCAAAGCGGGCCGGCGCCTTGAACAGGCCGGCAAGCATCGCCGCCTCGGCCAGGTCGATGTCGCGCACATCCTTGTCGAAATAAAATTTTGCCGCCGCGCCCACGCCGAAGGTGCCGCCGCCCATATAGGCGCGGTCCAGATAGAGCTTGAGGATCTCCTCCTTGGTCAGATTGGCTTCCAGCCAAAGCGCCAGGAACGCCTCCTTGATCTTGCGCTCCAGCGTCCGCTCATTGCTCAGAAACAGGTTCTTGGCGAGCTGCTGGGTGATCGTCGAGCCACCCTGCACGACAGAGTTCGCGCGCACATTCTCCGTCATCGCGCGCACAAGCCCCATCGCGTCGATGCCGAAATGGTCGAAGAAGCGGCGGTCCTCGGTGGCCAGGACCGCCTTCACCAGATGGTCGGGCAGGTCCTCCACCGGCACCGCATCGGTGTGCAGGATGCCGCGCTGGCCGATCTCGCGGCCGTACCGGTCAAGGAAGGTGACGGCGAACTGGTCCTGGTTGCGCCAGTCCTGCGCCACCTCGCGCGACGAGGGGATGGCCAGCGCCAGAAGCGCAATCAGGCCGAGCATGCCCAGCGTCATCGCGTCGCCCGCCGCCTCGAAGAAGACGCGGCGAAACCCGCGGGGGCGGAACCTGCGGAAGAAGATCGTGATGTCTTCCCAGGTCTGGGCCGCACGGAAGCCGGAATTGTAGATGGCCGAATCGATCCATGCGTCGATTTCCAGAAGGAATGACGACTTCTTGTGCGGCCTCTTCTTGCGGCCGTCGTCTGGCAGGTTCAGATCATCCATGTCGCAAAATGCGCGCTGCGCTGCCGGCCTTGCCGGCGCTCGGCCCCATTCATGCTACCCCGCAAAGCTCTTGCTCCACAGGCGTCTGATGCTGTCTTGCCGCATTTCGTCATGGCGGGCAATGGTCTGCACGCTGTTGGCGTTAACGGCCGGCGCCCGTTTCGGTTGTCTGCGGCAAGTCGAGCGCGCCCTCCCGGGCACTGTGATAATATTGCGTGGCCACCATCAGGCCCTTGAGTGGGCGCAGAGGCAAAACGCAGAACGCCAGCAGCAGCGGCAGTGTCAGAAGCGCATTGAGCCAGTAAGGCGCGCCAACGGCGACCTCCATCCAGACCGCGAACGCGACCACCGGAACGCATGCGAAGGTAATGACGAAAAAGGCCGGCCCGTCCGCCGGGTCGGCGAAGTCATAATCCAGACCGCACACCTCGCAATGATCGGCCAATGCCAGAAAGCCCGAAAACAGATGGCCGCGGCCGCAGCGCGGGCATTTGCCGACCAGCCCGGTGTGCTGGGGCTTGATCGGCGGATAATCGGTGTCAGGGCGCGCGTCGGAAGAGGTCGACATGGAAGGTCCGTTCAAAAAATGCTCGATGATAGGAATATTTTCTTGACATCGTCACGGTGCCGGAGTAGGGTAGTGACATAATCACGAAATTGGGTCGACACGGCGCTTCGTCGCATGACGGGAGTTCGGTCGTTCGCCCATTGTGAATTTTCAAGAGAGGTTTGCGATGGTTTCCGGATCGAACCGCGAGAGCGCGGCGCGGCACGTCGCGCTGCCGTTCCGTGTGCTCCAGGCGCTGGAGGGTCAGCTTGAGGTACAGGCCGAGCGGGTGATCGCGCTCGGTGAGCGGAGCGGGGGCGTCGACAGGCTGTTTCTGGATGCGGTGCCGGCTTTGACCAGGGCGGCCGAGAAGTTTGGCGACCTCAAGGCGCTGTGCGGCGACACGGAAGGCGAGGCACCCGAGGACGAATTGGCGGAACTGAACGCCTTCTTCAAGGCCACCGACAAACGGATCGACGAGCTTGCCCATGAACGTGCCGCCACGCTGGTGGCTGACGACGACACCGTCGCGACATGTCCGGCGTGTGGCGCTCAGATGCGGACTTCTGGCCCTCAGGGAGGCGCAGACCCCGCCGCGTGACCGAAACTGGTCGACATGGCTTTTGCTCGGCGGGCGCGGATCGGGCAAAACGCGCGCCGGCGCCGAATGGGTGCATGGCCTTGCCAGCGCGGCCCATCCGTTCGCCGACAGGGTATCGGCGCCGATCGCGCTGATCGGCGAGACGATCGCCGATGTGCGCGATGTGATGATCGAGGGGCCGGCCGGCATATTGCGGTCCGCGCGCTACAACCGGCCGGTCTATGAGGCGACCCGGCGCCGGCTTGTCTGGCCGAATGGCGCGATTGCGCAGGTCTTTTCGGCGCACGATCCGGGCAGTCTACGCGGACCGCAATTCGCGGCAGCCTGGTGCGATGAATTGGTCAAATGGCCCTATCCCGGCGAGTGCTGGGACATGCTGCAATTCGGCCTGCGCCTTGGCGATTGGCCGCGTCTGGCGGTGACGACGACGCCAAGGCCGCTCAAGCTTTTGGCACGCATCATGGACGATGCCGCGACCATCACGGTGCGCATGGGGACCGCCGACAATGCCGCCAACCTTGCGCGCGATTTCCTGCGCACGATGCAGGCGCGCTATGGCGGCACGCGGCTCGGACGGCAGGAACTCGATGCCGAAATCCTCGGCGAACGTGACGGTGCGCTCTGGACCCGCGAACTGCTTGAACGGGGTAGGTCGACCGGCCGCGACAACCATGGGCGGATCGTCGTCGCCGTCGACCCGCCGGCCAGCGCCAAGGCGTCGTCGGATGCCTGCGGCATCGTCATTGCCGGCCTGACAGATGAGGGCATGGTCGACATCATCGCCGATCATACCATCGGTGCGGCGACGCCGCGCCAATGGGCGAGCCGCGCGGTTGCGGCCTATCACGCCGTCGGCGCCGATATCATGGTCGCCGAAGTCAACCAGGGCGGCGACATGGTGAAAAGCGTGATCGGCATGGTCGATCCGACCGTCAATGTCCGCCCGGTGCGGGCGTCACGCGCCAAATGGCTGCGTGCCGAGCCGGTGGCCGCGCTCTATGAGCAGGGCCGCGTGCGCCATGTGGGCGTGCTGGCCGAACTGGAAGACGAGATGTGCGACTTCGGGCTGGACGGCCTGTCCTCGGGCCGCTCTCCCGACCGGCTCGATGCGCTGGTCTGGGCGGTCGGCGAACTGGTTTCCGGCGCGCGCGGCCAACCGCGCGTCCGCGCGATCATGTGAACAACGGAAGAACCGATGAACAGGGTCATGACCATGCTCGGCCGATGGCGGGCGCGTGCAAACGCGGCCCAAAGGCATCCGGCGGGCAACACTCCGCCTGAACAAAAGTCAGCGATCGCGCAGAGCTTCATCGCCATGCACACCATGCTCGACGCCGGGTGGACGCATGCCTCCTTCTCCACCCTGGCGCGCGAAGGATTCATGCGCAACCCGATCGTGCACCGGTGCGTCCGGATGGTGTCGGAGGCCGCCGCTGCCGTGCCCTGGAGCGTGCAAGAGGGTGACCGCGATCTTGCCGAACACCCGCTTGTGGAGACGCTTGAGCGCCCCAATATCGGCCAGTCACGAACCGCGCTGGCCGAGACGCTGTTCGGCAATCTGCTTTTGTCCGGCAATGCCTATATGGAGCGCATTGAGGCCGCCGACGGCCGAATGCGGCTCCATGCGATCCGGCCCGACCGCGTGCGTATCGAACATGACGAACGCGGCTGGCCCGCCCGCTGCATCATCGAAGGCGCGGACGGAGCGCGCACGATCGGCATGGACGATGACGCTCGCGCGCCGGCTATCGTGCATCTGTCGCTCTACAATCCGCTCAGCGAGACCGATGGGTTCGCGCCGCTCGAGGCCGCGCTGATGGCGCTCGACGTGCACAATGCTGCCGCACAATGGAACAAGGCGCTGCTGGACAATGCGGCGCGGCCTTCGGGCGCTCTGATCTACGCGCCAGGCGACGGCTCGACCCTGACGGCCGAGCAATATGACCAACTCAAAAAGGAACTCGCCGATGGCTATTCCGGCGCGCTCAATGCCGGCCGTCCGCTGCTGCTGGAGGGCGGGCTCGATTGGAAGGCGATGGGCCTGACGCCGCGCGATATGGACTTCATCGAAGCCAAGAACTCGGCCAGCCGCGACATTGCGCTCGCCTTCGGCGTGCCGCCCATGCTGCTCGGCATACCGGGCGACAACACCTATTCCAACTATCAGGAAGCACAGCGCGCCTTCTACCGGCTGACCGTGTTGCCGCTGGTTCGACGGACGGTCGAGGCATTGTCCGGCTGGCTGGCGCCGCTCTATCCCGGGCGCATCCGGATCGGCATCGATCTCGATCAGGTCGAGGGGCTGGCCGCCGAGCGCGATGCGCTGTGGGCGCGGCTCGAAGCGGCGTCCTTCCTGACCGATGCCGAAAAACGTGCAGCGGTCGGCTATGCGCCGACGCCGTCGCAGAGCGGCTGACGAGATCATGACCGACATCAATCCGGCGGGCACGGTGTGGCTCGCCAAACTGGCCGGCGCTGTCGCAGGCTCGGCGATCTCGCTTGCCTATCTGTTTCCGCGCTCGCGCCGCGAGGCCGCGCTGCGCTTCATGACCGGCGTGACCGGCGGTGTCGTCTTCGGCACCACGGTCGGCGTTGCGGTCGCCGAACGTCTGGCGATCGCCGACGTGCTCAGCGACTTCGAAACCGTGCTGATGGGCGCCGCCCTGGCTTCGGTCAGCATCTGGTGGGCGATGGGCCTTGCCATCCGTTTCGCCGACCGCAGCGGCAGTTCGACACCCAAATCCGGCACCAGGAGCCCCGATGATTCCGCTTGATCGCAAATTTGCCGCATCCGAACTGGGCGATGTCGACGAGACCGGCACGTTCACGGGCTATGCGTCCGTCTTCGGCGCGGTCGATCTGGGACAGGAGGTGGTCGCCGCCGGCGCGTTCACCAAGTCTCTGGCCGAAAGGGGCGCCGCCGGCATCCGCATGCTGTTCCAGCACAATCCGGACGAACCGATCGGCCACTGGCTGTCGGTCGAGGAGGATGCGCACGGCCTGAAGGTCCGCGGCCGGATCAGCACCGAAGTCGCGCGCGGCCGCGAAGTGCTGGCGCTGATGCAGGCCGGCGGACTCGACGGCCTGTCGATCGGCTTCAAGACGGTGCGCGCCAAGACCGACGCCGCCACCGGTGTCCGCCACATCTTCGAGGCCGATCTCTGGGAGATTTCCATCGTCACATTCCCGATGCTGCCCGAGGCGCGGGTTGCGGCCGTCAAGGCCGCACCGGCCCTGCCGACGGTCCGGGATTTTGAACGTTGGCTCGTGCGCGATGCCGGGCTGACCAGACGGCAGGCCCGCACGGTGATCACCAAGGGGTTTGCCGCATTGGATCGCGGGCGGGAAGCCGCATCCGGAACCGGCGCAAAGGACGGGATTGTGCTCGCGCACACCATCCGCCGCGCCGCCGATCTTCTCACACTCAAGACCAAGGAATAGCGATCATGAGCAACCTTCAGAAAGGCCGCACGGCCCCGGCGCGAAAGGCCGCAACGGCCATGCCCGCCGTGCCTGCCGCCAAACCCATGCCGGTGTCCCATGCCCAGGATGTCGCCGAAGCGTTCGACGACTTCATGCGCGCCTTCGACGCGTTCAAGCAGGCCAATGACGAACGTCTGCGCGAACTGGAGAGCCAGCTTGGCGAGGATCCCGTCTCCGCCGACAAGGTCGACCGGATAAACCTGGCGGTCGACGAGCAAAAGCGCGTGCTGGAAAGACTGGTGGCCAAGGCCGCAAGCCCGACGAGCGGCGGCGGTTTCGCCTTTGGCGGCAACAGCGAACACAAGGCCGCTTTCGAGCGCTATGTGCGCGGCGGCGACGAAGCGGGCCTCCGGCGTCTCGAAGGCAAGGCCATGTCCTATGGCTCGGGTCCCGATGGCGGCTTTCTCGTGCCGCCGGAGACCGAGACCGCCATCGCCGGCCGGTTGCGCGATCTGTCGCCCATTCGCGCGCTGGCCACCGTGCGCCAGGTCACCGGCGCGGTGCTGAAAAAGCCGTTCGCCGTCAGCGGCCCAGCGGTGGGCTGGGTCGGCGAAACCGATGCGCGACCCGAGACGGCGGCCGGAACGCTGGCCGAATTGCAGTTCCCGACGATGGAACTCTACGCCATGCCGGCTGCAACCGCGACCCTGCTCGAGGACAGCGCCGTCGACATCGACCAGTGGATTTCCGCCGAGGTCGAGGCGGCATTCGCAGAGCAGGAGGGGGCGGCGTTCGTCAATGGCGACGGCGTCAACAAGCCACGCGGACTTCTCGACTACACCATCGTCGATGAAAGCGCGTGGAGCTGGGGCAATCTGGGCTATGTTCCGACCGGCACCGCCGGCGATCTGCCCGCCGACGACGCGACAGGCGTGCTGCTCGACACCGTCTTCACGCTCAAGGCGGGCTATCGGCAGAACGCCTCCTGGCTGATGAGCCGCAAGACCCAGGCCGCCATCCGCAAGCTCAAGGACGTGGATGGCAACTATGTCTGGCAGCCCCCGGCCACCGCCGAGCAGAAGCCCTCCTTGATGGGCTTTTCGGTGCATGAGTCCGAGGACATGCCGGCCATCGCCGCCGATGCGCCCGCCATCGCCTTTGGCGACTTTGCACGGGGATATCTGGTGGTCGACCGGCGCGGCGTCTCGGTGCTGCGCGATCCCTACTCGGCCAAGCCCTACGTGCTCTTCTACACCACCAAGCGCGTCGGCGGCGGCATCCAGGACTTCGATGCCATCAAGCTGATCCGGTTCGGCGTGAGCTGATAGGCGCGGCCTCGTCCCCCGCGCTTCACGCCGCAGCGGACGGCCCGGTCCGCCTCCCTGCCGGGCCGTCCGCACCCATCTTGAAAAGGAAAGACCATGGTTCTGATGCCCATCGGCACGCCGGCCGTGCCGCCGGTGCCGCTTGCCAATGCCAAGGCGCATCTGCGCGTCACCCATGACGGCGAGGACACGTTGATCGCCGAACTGGTCGATGCCGCAGCGCGCTTCATCGCTGACGATACCGGCATCGCGCTGATCGATCAGGCCTGGCGTCTTTCGCTGTCCGACATGCCGACGGCGCCGGTCGCTCTGCCGCGCCATCCCGTTGCCGCGATCGTGGCCGTCACGGCTTATGACCATGACGGCGATCCGGCGGTATTGGACGGCAGTGCCTACCGGCTCGACACGATGCGACGCCCGGCCACCTTGACCTTCGAGCCGGGAGCCCTGTCGGCGTCGATGACCGGCATCGAGATCGACTTCCACGCCGGGTTCAGCCCGGCAGGACCCGACGTGCCCGACACGCTGCGCCGCGCCATCCTGACCTTGGTCGCCCATTGGTACGAGTTCCGGGGCAGCTACGGGCCCGGCGAGCAGCCCGTCTCCGTTCCGATGGCCTATTCGCGCCTGGTGCGCGCCTGGCGCCGGATCGGTATCTGACCATGGCGCGACAACCCATCGATCCCGGCCGCCTGCGCACCCGTTTTGCGTTGGAGGAGTGGTCATCCGTACCCGACGGCCAGGGCGGCTTCACCGATGTGTGGGCTCATGTCGCCCATGTCTGGGGCATGGTGGGCACGTCGCGCGTCACCGATCCGGTACGCGCCGGCGCCGGGGAACAGGTGATCGAACGCACCATCGTGCTGCGCGCCGATCCGCGTGTCCGGCCAACCATGCGTCTGGTCGCCGGTGACGAACGACTGATCATCCAGACCTTGCAGGATGCGGACATGAGCGGGCGCTATCTGCGCTGCACCGCGACCAGCGAGGTGCCGCAATGAAGACGGCCATCAGAACCACGGTCGACGATCTGGTCAGCGCGCTGCGCAAGGCGGTTGTGGCGCGCGCCGACGAACGCGCCGCGCGGTTGGCCGACCGGGCGGCGCATGAGCGCAAACCGGCCAGAAACGGAGACGGGCGGTCATGATTGGCGATCTTCACGCCTGGCTGTTCGACCAACTGGCCAGCGATGCAGTGCTGATCGCCGATCTCGGCGATCCGCCGCGCATCTTCGACCGGCCTCCGCGGCGCCGGGCCTTGCCGGCCGTCTATATCGGCCGGATCGAGGCGTCGGACTGGAGCACGGACGATGAGCGGGGGAAGGCGGTGTCGGTCGTCATCCACGCCTATGCGCGCGGTCCCGGCCGAACCGGTGTCGACCGGATTGCGACACGCATCCAAGACATCCTGACCGACGCGGTTCCGGCGACCGCCCAGTCCACCCGGATCGTGCTGGCAACGCCGGTGACCGCATCGACGGCCTATGAACGCGAACAGGCCGCCTTTCATGCAACCGTGCGGCTGCGCTTCCTGTGCGCGCACACCGGCACCTGATCCAGCCCAACCCGACATCCGAAACGGAGACTTCCCATGACCGCCCAGCGTGGCAAGGACATCCTTTTGAAACTCTTCGACGACGGCCAGCAGGCGCTCGTCTCCGTGGCGGGGCTGCGCACCAAGCGCATCGCGTTCAACGCGCAGACCGTCGACATCACCGACATGGAGTCCGCCGGCCGGTGGCGCGAACTTCTGGGCGGCGCCGGCGTGCGGCGCGCATCCCTGTCCGGCTCGGGCATCTTCAAGGATGCGGCGTCGGACGCGCTCGTTCGGCAGACCTTCTTCGATGGCGCGATCGGCCAGTGGGAGATCGTCATTCCCGACTTCGGAACGATCGCGGGTGCCTTTGCGATCACCGCGCTCGACTATGCCGGAAACCATGATGGCGAGGTGACGTTCGAGCTGGCGCTTGAATCCGCCGGCGAACTGACCTTCGGAGCCCTTTGATGCTGGTCAATCGCAGACGTGGCGAGATCGTCGCCAATCTGGGCGGCAGGGACCGTTGCCTGTGCCTGACGCTCGGGGCGTTGGCGAAACTCGAAAGCGCGTTTGCAGTCGGCGACCTGGGTGCTCTGGGCGAGCGTTTCTCGTCCGGCAGACTGTCGGCGCGCGACCTGTTGACCATCATCCATGCGGGCCTTGAAGGCGGCGGCCACACATTCACGCGCGACGATGTGGCCGAGATGCAGGCCGAAGGCGGTCTTTCCGGCTATGCGGCGATCGTCAGCGAATTGCTGGCCGCAACGTTCGGCCCGGTGAAGGAAGGCTGAGCCATGCGGCACGCCTTTCCCTGGAACGACGCCATCGCGTTCGGCCTCGGCGTCTTGCGCCTGCCGCCGGCGGCGTTCTGGGCGATGACGCCGCGCGAACTGGCGGCCGCCATGTCGGTCGTACGCGGTGGTGGGACCGTTGCGCCGTCGCGCAACACGCTTGAGGACTTGATGTCGGCATTTCCCGATATTGGCACGTCCGAGCAAGGATCGGACCATCATGGATGAAGAACTGATCGTCACCGTCGACGCCGACACGACGGGCCTCGAAACGGCGCTTGCCACGCTCAAGAACGAAGCCGAAAGCTTCGGCCAGACGATGACCGGCGCTTTGAGCGATATCGTCATCAAGGGCAAGTCGGTGGAGGATGTGCTGCGCGGCATCGCCATGAGCATGTCGCGCAATGCGCTCAGCCAGGGCCTGGCGCCGCTGCAGTCCATGTTCAACGGGTTCGGCCAATCGGTTCTCGGCGGGCTGCTGGGCGCGGCAAAACCCTTTGCCGCGGGTGGCGTCGCATCGACCGGCCTGTTCGCCGGCGGAGGCGGCGTCCTGGCCGCACCGGCCTATTTCCCGCATGGCGGCGGATTCGGTGTTGCCGGCGAGGCCGGCGCCGAGGCCATTTTGCCGCTGAGGCGCGGTGCGGATGGCCGGCTCGGTGTCGCGTCTGGGGGACAGGGCGAAGCGCCCATGCAGGTCGTCGTTAACATTTCGACCCCGGACATAAAGGGCTTTGAGCGCTCGCAATCCCAGGTCAGCGCGGCGCTGACACGCGCCGTGATGCGCGGCCGGCGCGGCGTCTGAGGAGCGGGCCATGGCCGATTTTCACGATGTCGCATTCGTCCCGCGCCTGCCGTTCGGCGTCAACGTCGCCAGCCGGCGGCACATCGATGTCGTCGCACTGTCATCAGGTCACGAGACCCGCAACAGCCGGACGGCCGAGACGATGCGCCACTATACGATCCCCGTCGGCAAGCGGCCGATGGCCGAGATCCGCGCCGTCCTAGCATTCTTCGAGGCGCGCGGCGGACCGTTGCATGCCTTCCGGTTCCGCGACCCGGTCGAGCCTTCGACGGCTACCAATGGCCCTGGCCCGGCCCCGTCGGACGTTCATCTCGGCGTCGGCGACGGCGTCCAAAACCAGTTTCAGCTCAAAACCGCCAGCGGGCGCACCATCCGCAAGCCCGAAACGTCAAGCGTCGTCATGGCCCTCAACGGAACCGCCCTCGATCCCGGTTCGGTGTCGGTCGATGCGGCGACCGGCATCGTGACGCTTTCGGCAGCGCCCGCACCCGGCGTCGCCGTGACAGGCGGCTGCCTGTTCGATGTGCCGGTGCGTTTTGAGAACCAGTCGCTGCAGATCTCCCGCGCCGACCCCGAAAGCGGTTCGCTCGACGATCTGCTCCTGACAGAGGTGATCGCGTGAGACCCCTGCATCCTGATCTTCAGGCGCATCTCGAAGACGGCGCCACGACGGTCTGTCTGGCATGGATCGTCCGGCGAACCGATGGCAGCGTCCTCGGTTTCACCGACCATGACCGGCCGCTGACGGTTGCCGGCACGGTTTGCGAACCGCAGACCGGGTTCACCGCCGGCGCCGCCGAAGCCTCGCTGGGTCTGGGCGGCGACATCTCGGACGTTTCGGGCGCCCTGTCATCGTCGGCGATTTCGGAAACCGATATTGAGCGCGGCGCCTATGACGGCGCCGATGTCGCGCTCTATCTGGTCAACTGGCAGGCGCCGGAAACCGCAAGCCTGCTGCGCCGCTTCCATGTCGGCGAGATCACCCGCGAGGGCCGGGCCTTCCGCGCCGAACTGCGCAGCCTGTCGGCGGCGCTCGACCAGCCGCGCGGCCGCTTCTTCACCCGCCATTGCGACGCCCGGCTCGGGGATGCGCGCTGCGGTTTCGCGCTGTCGGGCACACCTGGATACAGCGCCCAAGGCACCGTTTCGGGCGGTAATGGCGCACGATCGATCGATCTGGCAGGCATCGGCGTTCACCCTGACCGCTGGTTCGACCATGGCGTGTTGCGGTTCGATGGCGGCGTCCGCGCCGGCGACACGCTTTCCGTCGCTTCGGCCAGCCTGTCCGATGCATCGACCATGCGGCTTCTGCTGCGCGAACCGGTCGGCGTGCCGCCGGCAACAGGCGATCCGGCGACGCTGTTCGCCGGCTGCGACAAGACGTTTGCGACCTGCAAGGCCAAATTCTCCAACCAGCTCAATTTTCAGGGCTTTCCGCACATGCCCGGCGACGACCGGGCGCTCAACTATGTCAATTCCGATGCGGTCTTCGATGGCGGTCCCCTTGTCCCCTGATCCGCTGCGCATGGCGATCGTTGCGTCCGCGCGCCGCTGGATCGGCACGCCCTATCGCCATCAGGCGGCCCGGCGCGGCGTCGGCTGCGATTGCCTCGGGCTGGTCGCCGGCGTCTGGACCGAAATCTATGGCGCAATGCCCGGCTATGATCGCTCCTATTCGGCCGACTGGGCGGAAAGCGCCGGCGCCGGTGAACCATTGCTCGATGCCTGCAGGACCCGCTGCGACACCGTCTCGGTGGGGGCCGAGCAACCCGGCGATCTTCTCGTCTTCCGCTGGTCGCCCCATGTCGCCGCCAAGCATCTGGCGATCCTGTCGGGTCCGTCGATGATGATCCATGCACGCGAGCGCCACGCAGTGTGCGAAACCGCGCTGACGGGCTGGTGGAAGAGGCGTCTTGCGGCGGTGTTCGCTTTTCCGCCGCACAGTGATTTTTCGGCAGTGCACTGATGGCGACGCTTCTGCTCCAAGCCGCCGGCGGGCTGCTGGGCGGCGCATTCAGCACGTTCGGCGCGACGGTCGGCACCGCGGCCGGTGCGCTTGCCGGCTATTGGATCGATCAGCGCCTGTTCGGCGCAGGCCAGCATGCCGAAGGGCCGCGCCTGACCGAACAGCGCCCGATGACCGCCGAGGAGGGTATGCCGGTTGCCCGCGCCTACGGCCACGTGCGGCTTGCCGGCACGGTCATATGGGCAACCCGCTTTGAGGAGGAGACAACGACCCAGCGCCAGGGCGGCAAGGGCGGTCCGAAGGCGACGACCACCACCTACAGCTATTTCGGCAATGTCGCGGTGGCCCTGTGCGAAGGGCCGGTCGCAATGGTCAAGCGCGTCTGGGCGGACGGCCGCGAAATCGACCTGACCGAAATCACCATGCGCATCCACACCGGCGAAGCAGGCCAGGCGGCCGACCCGCTTCTGGAGGCCAAGCAGGGTGCCGGCAACACACCGGCCTACAGGAACATTGCCTATCTGGTCTTTGAGCGACTGCCGCTCGAGGATTTCGGCAATCGCATTCCGCAGATCGAAGCCGAAGTGATCCGGCCGGTTGGCGAACTCGAAACGGGGCTGACGGCGGTGTCGGTCATTCCCGGCGCCACCGAACACGGCCTGTCGCCAAGCTCCGCCACCAGCCTTTTTGGACCGGGCGAAATCGTCGAACACAATCGCCACATCCTTTATGCGGGCAATGACTGGACGGCCTCCATCGACGAATTACAGGCGATCTGCCCGAACCTGAAGCACGTCTCGCTCATCGTGACCTGGTTCGGCGACGATCTGCGCGCGGGTCAATGCGCCCTGCGCCCCGGCGTGACTGAACGCCAGATGGGAGAGGAAACCCCGCCCTGGCGCGTCAGCGGCCTGACGCGCCAGAGCCCTGATACGCGCCTTGTCAGCCGCGTCGACGACCGGCCCGCCTATGGCGGAACGCCGACGGACGCCTCCGTCATCGAAGCCATTCGCGATCTGAAGGCGCGCGGCCTTTCGGTGATGCTGCACCCGTTCATCATGATGGATGTGCCGCAAGACAATGCGCTGCCGGACCCTTATGGCGCCGCCGCGCAGGCCCCTTATCCCTGGCGCGGCCGGATAACCTGTTTTCCCGGACCGGAACAAGCCGGCAGCGCCGACCGGACGGCGACGGCGCAAAGCCAGGTCGCCACATTCGTCGGCGCCACTCAGCCTGCCGATCTGCCGGTCAACGGCGAGACGGTGGTTCCCGGCCCCGGTGCGGACTGGGGCTATCGGCGCCTCGTCCTGCATATGGCGCGTCTGGCCCAGATCGCCGGCGGCGTCGATGCCATGCTGATCGGCAGCGAATTGCGCGGCCTGACATGGCTGCGCAACGCCAACGACCAATTTCCCTTCGTCGATGCGTTGCGCCAACTGGCCGGCGATGTGCGCGCCATGCTCGGGCCGGGCTGCAAGCTCAGCTACGGTGCCGACTGGTCGGAATATTTCGGCTATCAGCCGGCCGATGGTTCCGGAGATGTCTATTTTCATCTCGATCCGCTCTGGGCGGCGCCGGAGATCGATGCGGTGGGCATCGACAATTACATGCCGCTGTCCGACTGGCGCGCCGCCGACGCCTTCGCCGACGACGGAAATCCCGACGGGATGCGCGCCGAAAACGACGTGGCCGCGATGCAGATGGCGATCGCCGCCGGTGAGGGTTTTGACTGGTATTATGCAAGCGATGCCGATCGTGCGGACCGCGTACGTTCGCCGATTACCGACGGTTCACATGGAAAGCCCTGGGTCTATCGCTACAAGGACCTGGTCTCGTGGTGGTCGAACGTCCACATCGACCGGCGCGGCAGCGCCGAGACCGGGCCGCAATCCCCCTGGGTGCCACACAGCAAGCCGGTCTGGATGACCGAGACGGGCTGTCCGGCGGTCGATGCGGGCACCAACCAGCCCAATGTGTTCCCCGATCCCAAGTCGAGCGAAAGCGCGCGGCCGCATCATTCGACAGGCACGCGCGGCGACAGCGTCCAGCGCGCCTTCCTGACGGCGCATCAAAGGCACTGGGTCCAGGTGGGCGCACCCGCCAATCCCTTCGCGCCCGGCACATCGACGCCGATGGTCGACCCCGAACGGCAGTTTATCTGGGCCTGGGATGCCAGACCCTATCCGGAATTCCCGCGCAACGGCACGGTTTGGGGCGACGGGCCGAACTGGCTGACCGGGCACTGGACCAACGGACGTCTCGGCTGCGCTCCGCTCGCCGGACTGATCCGTGCCATTTTCGCCGATCACGGCCTGCCGGCCCCCGATGTCGAGGCCGTCAGGGGCGTCGCGCAGGGCATGACGGTGCTGACACCCGGCAGCATCCGCCAGACGCTCGAGCCGCTGGTCGACGCGTTCGGCCTGATTGTGACCGACACGGGCGACGCCCAGACGCCGGTGATCCGGATTTCCGATCCCGACTACCGACCGGTCTCGGTTCCCCACGCGCAGCTTTGTCTGGGCAAGGAGCATGGCGACCGTACGCTGATATCGGGGCAGGTCGACGAAATGCCGTCCGAGGTGGTGCTCCGCTATCGCGACGCGCTGACCGACTATCGCTCGCAATCTGCGCGCTCGCGTCGGCGCGACGGGCCGTCCGCCATGCTGGTCGATGCCAATTTGCCCTGTACGCTGCATCCCGAAGGCGCGCTCGCCGTGGCAAACGCGATGCTGGACCGCCTGTGGTT
This sequence comes from Phyllobacteriaceae bacterium, assembly GCA_024742765.1. GTDB lineage: Bacteria > Pseudomonadota > Alphaproteobacteria > Rhizobiales > Rhizobiaceae > Roseitalea. The sequence continues at coordinate 84,580 of JANSXT010000001.1, forward strand.
CGGCCGCGACACGTTGAAATTTCACCTGCCGCTGCGGTTCGCGGGCCTCGAGCCGGGCGATGTCGCCACCTTCGATGACAATCCGCGCGCCCATTGGCGCATCACGGCGATCGACCTGACCGACCGTCTCGAAATCACCGCACGCTCCATCGTCCGGTCGTTGGCGCCGGCGGCGCCGCCGGCGCTTCCCGCCCATGCCGCGTCACCCGAAACATCGGGCCGGTTCGGTGGGCCGCCCGAAGCGGTCTTGCTCGATCTGCCGATGCTCGATCAGACGGTAGCCGAGAACAATCACCGGATCGCGCTGCATGCGGTGCCAGAGCGGCCGCACGCCGTCCTGTCATCACCGGGCGCCGACGGTTTCGAACTGCGCCAAACGGTTTCCGGCAACGCGATCATGGGGACGCTGCTCTCGCCGCTGCCGTCCGGACCGGCGGGCCGCTATGACCGTGCGAGCATCATTCACATTCGCCTGTTTGGCGGCGAATTGTCCTCTGTGACCGAGGAATTGCTGCTGGCCGGGCGCAACGCGCTTGCGGTCGAGACCGAAGGCGGCCCATTCGAAGTGCTCCAGTTCCGGTTCGCCGAAGAGGTGGCAGCCGACGAGTGGCGGCTTTGGGAGCTGCTGCGCGGTCAGGCTGGAACCGATGATGCTGCGGCCGTCGGCGCGCCCGTGGGTGCCCGGATCGTCTTTCTGGACCGTCGCGCGCCGCCTTCGGGGCTCAATGCAGCAGAGGCCGGCCGAACGCTCAACTGGCGGATCGGCCCTGCCGGCAGGACGTTTTCATCGCGCTACTTCACCGCCTTGACGGAGGCCGGCGGCAGGCGGACCTTGCTGCCGCTTTCGCCGGTCCATCCCCGCGCGCATCAGATGCCGGGCGGCGGTGTCGAAATATCGTGGATCCGCAGGAGCCGGATCGGCGGCGACGGGACGATCGGCGGCTCCGTTCCGCTCGGCGAGGAGCGTGAACTCTATCGCCTCACGCTGTTCGGCGCCGGCGGCGCGCCGATCCATGCCGCCGAGACCGATACGCCGTCGCTGGTGCTTTCATCCGCCGATGTCATCGCGATCTTCGGTTCTCTGCCGGACACCATCGACGTCGAGATCAGGCAGGTCAGCGCCCGCGTCGGTGATGGCCTTGCCGCGCGCTCGACCCTCCCTTTGACCCCGAACTGATCATCTGAACCGAAAGGAGCCGACATGACCGGATCAAAACCCTGGTATCTCTCCCGCACCATCTGGGCGGCACTCGTCTCGATTGCCGCCAGCGGCGGCGCCGCGCTTGGCCTTCCGATCGAGGCGGCCGCGCGTGAGGGGTTAACCGACGCTGTCCTGCAACTCGTCTCGGCCACCGCGGGTGCCGTGGCGATCCTCGGACGGCTGAGCGCGACCACGCAGATCCGTTAACGAAAAGCGTCGTTCTCATTCAGTTTGCATTCATCTGGCACCCCTTATAGAGGGGCCATGATGTTCAGGAATGCACTCACATTTGGCGCGCTGATGATCGGGCTGGCCCTTGCCGGCCCGGTTCATGCCGGCGACACCGTCGAACTGGCCAGCGAAAGCTGTTTCGCGATCGGTCAGAACCTTGCTGCCCGGCAGGGCGCGACGCTGGTCGGCGCCGAGGCCGCGCAACAGAACGGCCGGAACGGCTGTCGCGTCGTGCTGCTCTATCAGGGCCAGGGCGGAGAGCGTCCGCGCCGCGAGGAGATTTTTGTTGCGCAGTGAGTGTCGTGATAAAAGGCACAGCACCGCGCGGCGCCTGACGTAAGCTGGGCCGCAATCAACGGGAGCCGGTCCAATGCGCATCTTGGTTGTCGAGGACGACGCCGATCTCAATCGCCAGATCAAGGATTCGCTGGAAGACGCCGGTTATGTCGTCGACAGCGCGGCAGACGGTGAAGAGGGCCATTTTCTCGGTGATACCGAACCCTATGACTGCGTTGTTCTCGACATCGGCCTGCCGCTGATGGACGGCATTTCGGTTCTCCAGCGCTGGCGCGAGGACGGGCGGGCGATGCCGGTCCTGATCCTGACAGCCCGCGATCGTTGGAACGACAAGGTCGCCGGCATCGATGCCGGCGCCGACGATTATGTCACCAAACCCTTCCATATCGAGGAAGTGCTGGCCCGCGTCAGGGCGCTGATCCGCCGTGCTTCGGGCCATGCGACATCCGAACTGGTGTGCGGGCCGCTGGTTGTCGACACCAAGACATCCAAGGCGATGGTCGACGGCAAGATGTTGAAGCTCACCTCGCACGAGTTCCGGCTTCTGTCCTACCTCATCCACCACAAGTCGGCGGTGGTCTCGCGCACCGAACTGACTGAGCATCTCTATGATCAGGATTTCGATCGCGACTCCAACACGGTCGAAGTCTTTGTCGGCCGCCTGCGGCGCAAGCTTGATTGCGATCTCATCGAGACCGTGCGCGGCCTCGGTTACCGGCTGCGCGACCCCGACGACGAACAGGCCGGAACGCCTGCGGCCGGCTGAACGCCGTGAAAGGGTCGTTGCGCAACCGGGTCATCGCGCTGTCCACCGTGTGGACGGTGCTCGCCGTCGCGCTTCTGGGCTGGCTGCTGGTCACCCAATATCGGCTCAATGCGGAGCGCGGCTTTGCCGACCTGCAGCAGGCGCAATTGTTCAGCCTGATCGCCGCGTTCCGCATCGCCGATGACGGCACGCTGACCGGCACGCCCAATCTGGGCGACCGGAGCTTTCGCGAAGCGGCGTCGGGCTGGTACTGGCAGGTGGCCGTCGTCGGTTCGGATGCGCCGGCACGCCGGTCCGTCTCGCTTGGCGGCCAGGCTTTCACGGGCCCGCCGCTCGCCGAAATTCCCTATGACGAACAGTTCACCCGGACGTTCGAGACGGACGGGCCCGCCGGCAACCGGCTGCGCGTGCTGGAGGCCGAAGTCCAGATCGGTTCGGGCGGCGAGATCGCCTTCTTCCAACTCGCCGGCAACCAGAGCGAATTCGACGCGGCCATAGCCGCGCTGGGGCAGAACATTGCGCTCCTTCTGACCCTGTTCGGAGCCGGGCTCGTTGCGATCAACGGCGCGATCATCGTGTTCGGCATGCGGCCGCTCAACCGCGTGCGGGAGGCGCTGCGCGCCATCCATGCCGGCGAGGAGCACGCGCTGGCCGGTCGCTACCCCGACGAGATCCAGCCCATGGTCGATGAGATGAACATGCTCATCGACAACAATCGCTCGGTCGTTGAGCGCGCGCGGACGCAGGTCGGCAATCTGGCCCATTCGCTGAAGACGCCGGTCTCCGTGCTGAAAAACGAGGCCGATCGTGGCCAGCCGGTCGATCCACGGCTTGTCGCCGACCAGGCCGACGCCATGAAGGCGCAGGTGGAGCATTATCTTCATCGCGCACGCATCGCCGCCCAGGCCGGCGGCACGGCCTTTCGCACCGATATTGCCGAGACACTGGGGCGCTTGGTCAAGGTCATGCGCAAGCTCAACCCCGACACGACGATTGCCCTCGACATTCCGGCCACCCCGCCTGCGTTTGCCGGCGAGAAGGAGGATTTCGAGGAGATATGCGGCAACCTCCTCGAAAATGCCTGCAAATGGGCGGACGAGCGGATCCGGGTGGCCGTCGCCGGCGCATCGGGAGATGACCGGTCTTTCACCATCACGGTTGATGATGACGGGCCGGGCATTGCGGCCGACCAGCGCGACCAGGCGCTCAGGCGCGGCCAACGGCTCGACGAAACCAAGCCAGGCACCGGTCTCGGCCTTTCCATCGTCGTCGAGACGGTTGAGGCCTATAAGGGCGATGTGGCCCTCGGCGAAAGCGATCTGGGCGGCCTGCGCGTTGCGCTGGTTCTGCCGCGTGCACGCACCGTGTCATAAATCTGCCTGTTGCCGCGGCGATCAATGCCCCGTAAATGCGGGCGACCGGAACCAACCGAAGGCAGAGACAAAGATGGCCGGCGTGGCGCACACCCTGACGAGACTTGCCCTTGTGGGCGGACTGTCGCTGGGCCTTGGCGGATGTGTCAGCCTCGGCGGAAGCCCCGCTCTTCCCTTGACCCCGGGATCGGGCGGTGGCGGTACGGCTGTGCCTGCGGCCAATCTTCTTGAACCTCTGGCCGGCGGTCTTGTCGGCCGCATCGGGGCACCGCGCCTGTCGCGCGCCGATCGCATCGCCGCGCTTCAAAGCGAGTATCGCGCGCTGGAATACACCGCACCGGGCGATCTGGTGACATGGCAGGGGCGGTCGGCCGGCCTTTCGGGGCAGGTGGTCGCCTCCCAGCCCTATCGCGTCGGTTCGCAGGACTGCCGGCAATACACCCACACCGTCACTACCGGCACGGCGGCCCCGTCCGTCGTCCGCGGCACCGCCTGCCGCAACCCTGACGGTAGCTGGACACTTCTTTCCTGACCTCTCCCGCTTCCCATGCACCTTTGTCGCAGCCGGTTTTGCTTGGAAACACCGCACTCTAGCGATATCTGGTCCCCATGGTTTTCTGGCTGACAGTGCTGGCGCTCACCGCCGCAGCGATCGTGATCGGCTTCCGGCCGATGCTGCGCGGCACCGGATCGGCTGCGCCCGATCGCGTCGAGGACCATGAACACGACATCGCCGTTTATCGCCATCAGCTCGAAGAACTGGCCGGCGAGGAAGCACGCGGTTCGATCTCTCCGGTCGAAGCGGCCCAGGCGCGCAATGAGATATCGCGGCGGATCCTTGCCGTTGAAGATCGACTGACGGCGGCGGGCGCGACCGGGTTTTCGACCGTTCCGCGCCGTTCAGGTGCCGCAACGCTCGCCCTCTTCGCGCTGGTCTTCATCCCCGGCCTGACCCTGATCATCTATACCGGCATCGGTTCGCCGGCCTATGAGGCGCAACCCTTGGCGATGCGGCTTGAAGCGATGCGCGATGCCGCCGCCGCACGAAACCAGACGCAGGACCAGTTGCGAGACCTTGTCGTGCGCGCCGAAGATCATTTGCGCGACAATCCCGATGACGGCCGCGGCTGGGACGTGTTGGCACCGGTCTATTTCCGCCTCGGCGAGGTGGGCAAATCGGAGACCGCCTACCGCAATGCCATTCGCCTGCTGGGTGAGACGCCGCAGCGGCTTTCCGGCCTTGGCGAAACGATGGTCACGGCTGCCGGCGGCATCGTCACCGCCGACGCTTCGGCGCTCTTCGATCGGGCGCTGGACGCCAATCCCGCCGATGCCCGTGCCCGCTTCTTTGCGGGTCTGGCCGACGTGCAGATCGGCCAGTATGAGGACGCCCGCTCGGCATGGACGGTGCTGGCGGCCGACGAAGGTGCCGACATGGCCTGGCGAGCCGTCGCGCAACAGAGCCTCGCCCGGCTCGACGAGACGGCGCCCGCCGTCGAGAACTCGGGTCGTCCACCTGTTCTGGACGAGGCGACGATCGAGCAGATGCAGGACATGAGCGCCGTTGAGCGCGGCTCGGTGATCGAGGGCATGGTGGCCTCGCTCGATGAACGGCTGCGTGACCAACCCAACGATCTGGAGGGCTGGAAGCGCCTCATTCGCGCCCGGATTGTCCTTGATCAAGACGATGGTCTGCGCGACGCGCTAGAACGTGCACGCAGCGCCTATGAAGACCGGCCCGATGAGCTCGAGAGCCTGCGCGCTTTCGCCCAGGGCTTGGGGGTGAATGTGGAGGAATACTGGCCGTGACCCGCAAGCAGAAGCGCTTTGCCGTCATCTTTTCCGCACTTGCCGTGCTTGGCGGCGCGGTGGCACTGGTGCTGACAGGGCTCAGCGAACAGGTCACCTTCTTCCGTACGCCGACCGACATCGTTTCGACGGCAAATGCATCCGAAAATGACGGGCGGCTGCGGCTTGGCGGGCTAGTCGTGATGGGCTCGGTCGAAACGCTCGACGATGCCGCGGTCCGCTTTGCCATCGAGGACGCCAATCACGCGGTGACGGTGCGCTATGCCGGCATCTTGCCGGACTTGTTCCGGGAAGGGCAGGGGATCGTCGCCGAAGGAACGATGCAGCCGGATGGCACGTTCCGGGCCGACACCGTGCTCGCCAAGCATGACGAGACCTATATGCCGCGTGAAGTGGCCGACGCGCTGAAGGAACAGGGCGCCTGGAAGGGCGAAGCGTCCGCCGAAACCCCGGCAAGCAGCGACTATTAGGGAGCGACCGACATGATCGTCGAACTGGGCCATTACGCGCTCGTTCTGGGACTGGCGCTGTCGCTGGCCCAGATGGTCGTGCCAATGATCGGCCTGCGCACCAATGATGCGCGCATGCTCGCCGTTGCGCCGTCGCTGACGGTCGCCACCTTTCTCGTCATCGCGGTGTCGTTCGCCGCGCTCACCTGGGCCTATGTCACGTCCGATTTCTCGGTCCGCAACGTCTGGGCCAACTCGTTCTCCGACAAGCCCATGATCTTCAAGATCACCGGCGTCTGGGGCAATCACGAGGGCTCGATGCTCTTGTGGATCCTGACGCTGGCGCTGTTCGGCGCGCTGGTCGCCTTTTTCGGCGGCAATCTGCCCTCGCGTCTCAAGGCCGCCGTGCTCTCGGTGCAGGGCTCGGTGACGGTCGCGTTTGCCCTGTTCATCCTCCTGACGTCCAATCCGTTCGAGCGCCTGTCGCCGCCGCCGCTTGAAGGGCGCGATCTCAACCCCATCCTTCAGGATATCGGCCTCGCCATCCATCCGCCGCTTCTTTATCTCGGCTATGTCGGCTTTTCGATCTGCTTCTCCTTTGCGGTCGCGGCGCTGATCGAAGGGCGCATCGATGCGGCCTGGGCGCGATGGGTTCGGCCCTGGACGCTGGTCTCCTGGGTGTTTCTGACCGCCGGCATCTCGATGGGCTCCTATTGGGCCTATTACGAACTGGGCTGGGGCGGCTGGTGGTTCTGGGACCCGGTCGAAAACGCCTCCTTCATGCCATGGCTGATCGGCACCGCGCTGCTCCATTCCGCGCTGGTGATGGAAAAGCGCGAGGCGATGAAGGTCTGGACCATCCTTTTGGCGATCCTCGCCTTTTCCTTTTCGCTTCTCGGCACGTTCCTGGTGCGCTCTGGCGTTCTGACCTCGGTGCATTCGTTCGCCACCGATCCGGAGCGCGGCCTGTTCATCCTGATGATCCTGGTCTTTTTCATCGGCGGATCGCTGATCCTGTTCGCGCTGCGAGCTGGTACCCTGCGCAATGGCGGCATGTTCCATCCCGTCAGCCGGGAAGGGGCGTTGGTCCTCAACAATCTGTTCCTGACGACGGCGACGGCGACCGTGCTCGTCGGCACGCTCTACCCGCTCCTGGTCGAAGCGGTTTCCGGCGAGAAAATTTCGGTCGGCGCGCCCTATTTCAACTATACTTTCATCCCGCTAATGATCCCGCTTCTGATGGCGGTGCCCTTCGGCCCGCTTCTGGCCTGGAAGCGCGGCAATCTGGCTGCTGCGGCCGAACGGCTCTGGCTGACCGCCGCCATATCGCTCGTTGCCGCGCTGGCCATCGCCTGGCTGGTCTATGACGCGCCGATCCTGTCCGCCTTTGCCTATGCGCTCGCCTTCTGGCTGATCATCGGCTCGTTCGCCGATGTCTGGCAGAAGGCCGGGTTCGCCAAGAATGGCTGGTCGAAAGGCTGGGCGCGTCTGAAGGGCCTGCCGCGCGCCAATTGGGGCACCGCGCTCGCCCATGCCGGGCTTGGCATCACGACGCTCGGCATTGTCGGCGTAACGACCCTCGAGGATGAAACCGTGCTGCGTATGACGCCCGGCGACACGACCAGCTTTGCCGGATATGACGTCGCATTCAATTCGCTGACGCCGGGCAAGGGGCCGAACTTCACCTATGACAAGGGCATCTTCACGATCAGCCGCGACGGCCGCGTGATCGGCACGGTCGAGCCGGAAAAGCGCGTCTATGTCGCAAGCCGCATGCCCACCACCGAAGCGGGCATTCAGACCGTTGGCCTGTTCAGCCAATATTATCTGGCGCTGGGCGATGCCGTCGAAGGGTCCGAGGACATCGTCGTGCGCATCTGGTGGAAGCCCTGGGTGACGCTGATCTGGTACGGCACCGTTGTCATGGTCGCCGCCGGGCTGATCTCGCTGTCCGACCGGCGCCTTCGGATTGGCGCCCCGGTTGCCGCGCGCCGCAGACGCGAGGCCGCGCTGGCCGCGGCGAAGCCGGAGCCGGCCGAATGAGGGCGCTGCTTCCCGCGCTGATCGTCGCCCTCGGGCTGGCGACCGCGCCGGCGCATGCGGTCAATCCCGACGAGATCCTCGACGATCCGGCGCTGGAGGAGCGCGCGCGCGACATTTCAGCCGGGCTTCGCTGCATGGTCTGCCAGAACCAGTCGATCGACGACTCCGACGCCGAACTGGCGCGCGACCTGCGGGTTCTGGTGCGTGACCGGCTGGTCGCCGGTGACACCAATGACGAAGTGGTCGCCTATGTGGTCGACCGCTATGGCGAGTTCGTCCTGTTGCGACCGACCCTGTCGGCCCGCAACGCGCTCCTGTGGGGCACGCCGATCATCATTCTGCTTCTGGGCGGAACGGCCGCCTTCATGTTCGGCCGTCGGCAGAGCCAGTCACGCGTCGGTGAGGCGCTGAGTGCCGAAGAACAAGCGCGCGTCGCAAAGATTTTAGATGAAGGTGAGCGCCGCGACGGCTAGGTAGCCCTCATCAATGAGGGGAGTTCGCCATGCCGGTCGAAAAACGCACCTTTCCGTCCAGTGACGGTCACATGCTTGCCGCGCGGTTCGATCGCCCCGAAGGGCCCGTGCGCGGCTATGCGCTGTTTGCCCACTGCTTCACCTGCACCAAGGACATTGTGGCAGCGCGCCGCATCGCCGCCAACCTGTCACGGCTTGGCGTTGCCGTGTTGCGTTTCGACTTCACCGGCCTTGGTTCGTCGGAAGGCGAGTTCGCCAACACCTCCTTTGTGTCCAATGTTGCCGACCTGATCGCCGCGGCTGACCATATGCGCGAAAACGGCGAAGCGCCTATGCTGCTGATCGGCCATTCGCTCGGTGGCGCGGCCGTTCTCGCCGCCGCAGGCGACATTGCCGAGGTCAAGGGCGTGGTGACCATCGGTGCGCCGGCCGATGCCGAACATGTGCTTCACAATTTCGAAGCCAGCATCGAGGAGATCGAGCGCGAAGGGTCCGCCGAAGTCACCCTGGCCGGGCGCAAGTTCCGAATCGGCAAGGGCTTCGTTGATGCCGCACGCGAGACGACCCTGACCGACAGGATCGCCAAGCTGCGCGCGTCGCTCTTGGTCATGCATTCGCCGATCGACCAGACGGTCGGCATCGGCAATGCGACCCGCATCTTCACCGCCGCAAAACACCCCAAGAGTTTCGTATCGCTCGACAAGGCCGACCATCTGCTGTCTGGTGCCGACGATGCCGAGTTCGCCGCGGAAGTCATTGCCGGCTGGGCCTCGCGCCTTTTGCCCAAGGACGAGCCGCAGGGCAACGAAGCGATCGAGCATGTCCGCGTCACAGAAACCCGGGCCTCAAAGTTCCAGAACAGTGTCCAGGCCGGCACCCACCGCTTCTTCGCCGACGAGCCGCCATCGGTCGGCGGCACGGACACCGGGCCCACGCCGTACGATTTCCTGTCGGCGGCGCTTGGCGCCTGCACGTCCATGACGCTGCGCATGTATGCCAGCTTCAAGAAGCTCGATCTGGGCACCGTCACCGTCAATGTCAGCCACGCCAAGGTCCATGCCGATGATTGTGCCGACTGTAGCGACGAATCGCGTGCCAATGGCGGCAAGATCGACCGGTTCGAGCGTGTCATCACGGTCGACGGCAATGTGCCGGACGAACTGGCCGGCAAGCTTGAGGAAATCGCCAACAAATGTCCGGTGCACAAGACGCTGGAAGGCAATGCGACCGTGATCACCAGGGTCGAGGCGGGGCAGGGCTGAGCGTCGGTCAGCCCCGCTAACGCGCTCACACCCACGTGACCGAACCTTACCGATTTTTCATCTGACGGCCATGTTTGCGCAATCTTCGGTTTCCTAGATTGGGGTCCAAGGCGCATCGCGCCACGCTTGGAATCCAAGAGGATGGAAAACCGATGAAGAAATCCCGTTTTGCCACCGCCATCGTCGCCGCTGCCGTCGTTGGCGCCGGCTTTGCCGGTTATGGCACCGCCCAGCTCGCAAGCCCCGCCTATGCCGAAGCCGTTCGGCTGGAGGCGCCCGTCGTCGCGCCGGGCTTTGCCGATGTCGTCGATGCCGTCTCGCCGGCCGTCGTCTCTGTGCGCGTACGCAGCCGTATCGACAATGTGTCCGACCGTTCGCAGCGCGGGTTCGATTTCCGCGGCAGCCCGTTCGAGGACCTGCCCGAAAGCCACCCGTTCCGCCGCTTCTTCGACCGTGAATTTGGCGGTCGGGAGTTTGGCGACCGCCGGTTCGGCGAACGCCGGCCTGACCGTCCGCGCCGCGCCCGTCCGGTCAGCCAGGGCTCCGGTTTCTTCATCTCCGGTGACGGCTTCATCGTCACCAACAACCACGTCATCGAAAATGGCGAGGAGTTCACCGTCATCATGAATGATGGCACCGAACTCGACGCCGAACTGATCGGCGCCGATCCGCGCACGGATCTGGCCGTCCTCAAGGTCGACGATGATCGCGACTACACCTACGTCACCTTTGGCGATGACAATGCGACGCGCGTTGGCGAGTGGGTGGTCGCGGTCGGCAATCCGTTTGGCCTGGGCGGCACGGTCACCGCGGGAATTGTCTCCGCTCGCGGCCGCGACATCGGCGCCGGCCCCTATGACGACTTCCTGCAGATCGATGCGGCCGTCAATCGCGGCAATTCCGGCGGTCCGACCTTCAACCTTTCCGGCGAAGTGGTCGGCGTGAACACCGCCATCTTCTCGCCATCCGGCGGCAATGTCGGTATCGCCTTCGCCGTGCCCGCATCGGTCGCCAGCGACGTGGTGGCCGAGCTGATCGAGGACGGCGATGTCGAGCGCGGCTGGCTCGGTGTGCGCATCCAGCCCGTCACTGACGAAATCGCCGAGTCGCTCGGTCTGGCCGACGCGTCAGGCGCGATCGTCGCCGATCCCGAGGAGGGCGCCCCGGCCGATCGCGCCGGTATCCGTGCCGGCGACGTGATCACCGCCGTCAACGGCAACGCTATCGAAGGACCGCGCGACCTGTCGCGCGCCATTGCGGCTTTCGATCCGGGCACCGACGTGACCATCACCATCCAGCGCAACGGCGACAACCGCGATCTGGAGGTCGAACTGGGTGAATTGCCTTCACTGCAGAGATTTGCCGCAGCACGCTCGGACACGATGCCTGACGAGGTCGAACCGTCCACCATGGACGATCTCGGTCTGACGGTCGTGCCGGCCGATGATGGGGAAGGCGTTCTGATCACCGCCGTCGAGCCGGACAGCCCGGCCTTCCAGTCCGGCATTCGCGCCGGCGACATCATCCGCGAGGTCAACAACCGGCCCGTGGCGTCGGCGGCCGACATCGAAGAGCGCGTCGCCGAAGTCTCCGAACGCGGCCGTGCGGCAGCGCTGCTGCGCCTTGAAGGCGAAAACGCCAGCCGCTTCGTCGCCGTGCCGCTGCCGCGCGGCTGACCGGCCACACCGATCCTGTCCGGGCCCTCCATGTCATCCCCTCCGGACGGGTCAAACGGCGGCGGGCCTTCCCCCTCCAGCCCGCCGCCGCCCTTTGAGGATACCGCCGTGCCTGCTAAGACCCAGCCCATGAAAGTGCTGATCATCGAGGACGACCGGCAGGCGGCCTCCTACCTGAAAAAGGCGCTCGCCGAAGCCGGCCATAGTGCCGACGTCGCCCATGACGGCGATGACGGCTATCAGATGGCAAACGGCGGTGCCTATGATGCGCTGATCGTCGATCGGATGCTGCCCAAACGCGACGGCCTGTCGATCGTCTCGCAACTGCGCACCGAGGAAGACCGCACGCCGGCTCTGATCCTGTCGGCACTCGGCGAGGTCGATGACCGCGTGACAGGTTTGCGCGCCGGCGGCGATGATTATCTCACCAAACCCTACGCCTTTTCCGAACTGCTGGCCCGCCTCGAAGTGCTCCAGCGGCGGTCGCAGAATGGCGATGGCGACACCGGCTACAAGGTGGCCGATCTCGAACTGGACCGTCTGTCGCGCCGCGTAACACGCGCCGGCGAGGAGATCACGCTGCAGCCGCGCGAATTCCGCCTGCTGGAATATCTCATGCGCAATGCCGGCCGCGTGGTCACCCGAACCATGCTGCTCGAACATGTCTGGGACTATCATTTCGATCCCCAGACCAATGTGATCGACGTGCATGTGTCGCGGCTGCGCGGCAAGATCGAAAAGGGTTTTGACAAGCCGCTGCTGCACACGGTGCGCGGCGCCGGCTATGTCATGCGCGATTGATGCAGCAGTCGCCGCCGCGTCGCCGCTTCGGCGCCGTTTTCCAGACCACCGCCGTGCGCCTTTCGGCGCTCTACCTGCTGCTGTTCAGCGTCTGCGCCATTGTCCTGGTCTTTTACATGACGTCGCTCGCCGCCGGCTTCTTCATGAACGAGACGCGTCAGGCGATAGAGCAGGAGGTGCGCAGTCTCGATCGCATCTATCAGCGCGGCGGCATGCGTGGGCTCGTCGTTGCGATCGACCGGCGTTCGCGGGCGCCGGGCGCCTTCGTCTATCTGGTCGCCGACCAGACCGGCCGCATCCTGGCCGGCAATGTACGGTCGCTCGAACCGGGTGTGCTCGACAAGCAGGGCTGGACACCGCGCCCCTTCGCCTATGAGAAGTTCCGCCCGCGTGCCGTCGAGGATCGCAGCCCACACGCGATGGCGAACATTTTTCGCTTCGAGAACGGCATGAGCGTGCTGGTCGGCCGCGATCTGGGTGAACCGGAGCGGTTTCGTGTCATCGTCCAGCGGTCGCTGATGTTTGCCCTTGGGCTGATGGCGCTTGGCGGGTTTCTCATCTGGTTCTTCATCGGACGCCGGGCGCTCAAGCGCATCGATGCGATGTCGGCCGCCAGTGCCGGCATCGTCGCCGGCGATCTGAGCCGCAGGCTGCCGGTCTCGCGCGCCAATGACGAGTTCGACCGCTTGTCGGGCAGTTTGAACACGATGCTCGGACGCATCGAGACGCTCAATGACGGATTGCGCGAAGTCTCCGATTCGATCGCTCATGATCTCAAGACACCGCTGACCCGCCTGCGCAACCGGGCCGAGGACGCGCTGCGCAAGAAACCGGGCGAAACCGGCTATCGCGACGCGCTCGAAGACATGATCGCCGAAGCCGACCAGTTGATCCGCGTCTTCAACGCCATGCTGCAGATTTCGCGGGTCGAGGCCGGCTACACCAAATTCACGCCCGAACCGGTCGATCTGGCCGCCGTCGCAGACGAACTGGCCGAACTATACGCGCCGCTGGTCGAGGATGCCGGCGGCCACCTCGAAAACACGGTGACAGGGCCGCTCATCGCCGCCGGCAGCCGCGAACTTGTCGGCCAGGCGGTGACCAACCTGCTCGACAATGCGATCAAATACGGGCTGACCGAACCGGGTGGCACGGTCGTCCTCAAGGGCCGGGCCGACAAGGCGGCCGGCCGCGTCGAATTGCTGGTCTGCGACAATGGCAAGGGCATCGCGCCGGACGATCGCAAACGCGCCGTGCGCCGCTTCGAGCGGCTCGACGAAAGCCGCACCGAACCGGGCTCCGGCCTTGGCCTGTCGCTGGTCGACGCGATCATGCGCCAGCATGGCGGGGCGCTGCAGCTCGAGGACAATGGCCCGGGCCTGTGCGCCATCCTCTCCTTTCCCGCGTCCTGACCGCCGCGCTCAATCCGCTTCCATCTGGCGATCAACCGCTCTAGGTGTGTGTCGTCACTGACGGGAGAAGCGCGTGTCGACGGCACGGGAAGACCAGACCAGCGAACATCATCGGCGCACCGTCGCGACTGTCGATGAGGCGGGCGCCGAGACCTGCCGCCGATCGCTGACCGAGGCTGCTGACCGCGCCGGTGCGGGGCGCCTTTCTAAGACGCTGGGCGCCAAGGATCCCTGGGGCGATTTTCTGGTCGCCGTTGGGAGCCACGCGCCCTTTCTCGCCGCCGCCATGGCGCGTCACGCAAGCTTGCTCGACGCGCTCGATCCGTCCGGGCTCGACCAGGCGATCACCGAAACGGTCGCCGCTCTTAGTGAGCTCGCCCGGACGGCATCACCGCCCGACACATCCGAGCAGGAACTGTCGCGACAATTGCGCGATCTGAAGAGCCAGGCGCATCTTCTGATCGCGCTCGGTGATTTGTCTGGCGCGCACACGGTCGAGCAGACGACCGGTCATTTGTCGGCCCTCGCCGAATCTGCACTGAACACGGCGCTCAACTGGCTGCTCCGCGATCTGGCCCGACAGGGCAAGCTCGAACTGGCTCATCCGGACGATCCGGGCAAGGGCTCGGGCGTGATCGTGCTGGGCATGGGCAAGTTGGGAGCGGGCGAACTCAACTATTCCTCCGACATCGATCTGATCGTCTTCTTCGAGCATGAACCCGAGGCGCTGACCTGGACCGACCCCTATGAGGCCGGTTCGAACCTGTCCAAGATGTTGCGGCGGCTGATCCGAATCATGCAGGAGCGCACCGGCGACGGCTACGTGTTCCGGACCGATTTGCGGCTCAGGCCCGACCCTGGCGCGATGCCGCTGGCCATCTCCGTCGATGCCGCGCTGACCTATTATGAGGGCAGGGGCCAGAACTGGGAGCGCGCCGCGATGATCAAGGCGCGCCCCGTCGCCGGTGACCGGGCGGCGGGCGAAGATTTCCTCGCCCAGCTTACCCCCTTCATCTGGCGCAAATATCTCGACTATGCGGCCATCGCCGATGTCCAGTCGATCAAGCGGCAGATCCATGCCCATAAGGGCCATGGCGCGATCGCCATCGAAGGCCACAACGTCAAGCTGGGCCGCGGCGGTATCCGCGAGATCGAATTTTTCGTCCAGACCCAGCAACTGATCGCCGGCGGCCGCGCGCCGCATCTGCGCGACCGGCGGACGCTCGAAATGCTCAATCGTTTTGCGGATGATGGCTGGATCACCGCCGAAGCCCGCGACGAACTGGCCGACGCCTATCGTTTCCTGCGCCGCGTCGAGCATGTCGTCCAGATGATCGGCGATGAGCAGACCCACACGCTGCCCGACACCCATGACGGCATGGCCGCGGTCGCCGCGCTGATGGGGTTCGAAGACACCGACGCGTTCCGCCTCGCATTGCGCGAGCAACTGGTCACGGTCGAGCGCCATTTCGGCGATCTTTTCCAGGAGGGTGAAACGTTGGCGGCCGCCGCTGGCAATTTGTCATTTACCGGCGACGATCCGGACCCGGACACGCTCGCGACAATGTCGCAGCTCGGTTTCACACGCCCGGCCGACATGTGGTCGGTGATCCGAAGCTGGCATTTCGGCCGCTATGGCGCGGTTCAGTCCCAGAAGGCGCGCGAGCGGCTGACAGGGATCACGCCCGCTCTGCTGGAGGCCTTCGCGGCGACCGGTCAGCCCGATGATGCGCTTTTGCGTTTCGACGCGTTTCTGAAGGGCCTGCCCACCGGTATCCAGCTCTTTTCGATGCTGCATTCCAACCGGCATCTTCTGTCACTCCTTCTGACCATCCTGTCGGCGGCGCCGCGCCTGTCTGAAATCATCACCAAACGTCCGCTGGTCTTCGACGGCATGCTCGACCCGGCCTTCTATGAAGGCCTGCCCGACCGCGACGAACTGGCGGCAAGCCTGCGCGATTTTCTCGGCGACGCGCGCCACTATGAGGATCGGCTGGACCGGCTGCGCATCTTCGCCGCCGAGCAGCGTTTCCTCGTCGGCGTGCGGTTTCTGACCGGCGCGGCAAGGGCCGATCAGATGGGCGAGGCGCTGACCAACATCGCCGATCTCGCCATCGCCGAAGCGCTGGATGCGGCGCGCAGCGAAGTGGCGCGACGCCACGGCCATGTGCCCGGCGGCGAGTGCTGCGTTCTGGCGCTCGGCCGGCTCGGATCGCACGAGATGACTGCCGGCAGCGATGTCGATCTCATCCTGCTCTACGATCATCCCGAAGGCGTCGATGCCAGCGATGGCGACAAGGAGCTCGCGCCGACCCAATATTATGCCCGGCTGACCCAGCGCCTGATCGCTGCCCTTTCCGCGCCGACCAGCGAAGGCGTCCTCTATGAAGTCGATTTCCGCCTGCGCCCCTCGGGCAACAAGGGACCGCTGGCGACCTCGCTGCGCGCCTTCTCGCACTATCAGCGGTCGGAGGCCTGGACCTGGGAGCACATGGCGCTGACGCGTGCGCGCGTGGTGACCGGAGACGAGGGTCTGAGCGCCCGCGCCGAGGAAGAATTGCACGCCATCCTGGCGCTGCCGAGCGATGCTGAAAAGGTGCGCGCCGACGTTCTGGCCATGCGCGCCCGGCTCTTGCGGGACAAGCCGCCGCGCGGCGAATGGGACCTCAAGCGCATCGCCGGCGGTATCACCGACATCGACTTTCTGGCCCAGTATTGGCGGCTGACGGCCTTACCAAAGCTTAATTTGAACGGGGCCCGCGCGACCGCTATTTTCAACGTGCTTGACGATGCGGTGATCGGCGGGCGGCAAAGAGAGGCTCTGGTGTCTGCCGCCCATGATTACGCAACGGTCGGCCACATGCTGCGGCTGTGCACGTCCGAGGCCTTCGACCCCGAACAGGCACCGCGCGGTCTCGTGGAGGCCCTGTGCTCGAAGTTCCATGTGCCGGCAATCGGCCATGTCGAGGCGCGTCTGAAAAGCCATCGCGAACGGGTGGAAGCCATCTTCCACGACGTGATCGGTGAACCCGTGCCGGAGGCGTGACGGGAAGCATGCCGGCGGCCTTGCATCGCGGGATGACGAACGATGCAAAGGTATAAGTCAATGACTCTGTTCAGGAAAATCAATATTGCCCTTCTGGCGGCCGTGGTCACCGTCACAGGTGCCGGCATTGCGCTGGCCGACGATGGCGGCGAACGGCGCGGCGAGATGCGTTTCGAGCGGCTCGATGCCGACAGCGACGGTTCGGTCACCTTCGCCGAATTTTCGCGTCCGATGATGGAGCGCTTCAACCAGGCCGACGCCGATGGCGATGGCTTGATCAGCGCCGCTGAACTGGAAGAGGCGCTGGAAAGCCGCCGCGCCGAACGGCGCGCCAGCCGGATGATCGAACGGTTCGACATCGATGGCGACGAACGCGTCTCGGCCGATGAGCTGGTCAACCGCCAGGAGAAGATGTTCGCGCTGATGGATCGCGATGATTCGGGCGCGGTCACCGAAGACGAACTGCCGCGCCGCTTTGCCGGCGGCAAGCGCGGCGGCAACTGATCGGCGGATCAGGCCTGATCGGGCGCGGCATCGGCCGCGTCCGGCAGCCCATCCTCGTCGACCGGCAGGCGAACAACGACAATGGTGCCGTCGCCCGGGCGCGACCGCATCGTCAGCGTACCGCCATGAAGTTCGACCAGCGATTTTGAGATCGCAAGGCCGAGGCCGGACCCGCCATGGTTCTTGGAGAACTGGTTGGCGACCTGTTCGAACGGCCGTCCCAGACGTTTGAGATCATCGGCGGGAATGCCGCAGCCATCGTCGGCGATCAGGATCCGCGCCGTCGAACCGTCGATCTTCGCACGGATGCGAATGCGGCCCTGTTCGTCGGTGAACTTGACCGCATTGGTCAGAAGATTGATCAGGATCTGCTTCATCGCACGCCGGTCGGCATGGATGTGCATCGCCGGCGCCACGCCTTCCTCGATCGCGATCGATTTGGCCTTGGCCTGCAGCGACACCATCTGCACGACCTCGCTGATCAACGGCGCAAGGTCCGTGTCCTCCCTGTCCAGCACCACACGGCCCGCCTCGATCTTCGACATTTCCAGAATGTCGTCGATGACATTGAGCAGGAACGCGCCGCTGCCATGGATGTCGGCGATATATTCGTCATAGCGTTCCGAGCCCAGCGGGCCGAACATGCGCTGCTGCATCATCTCCGAAAAGCCGATGATCGCATTGAGCGGCGTGCGCAATTCATGGCTGACATTGGCCAGGAACTCGGTCTTGGCCTGGTTGGCCGCTTCCGCCCGGTCCTTGGCGTCGAGGAATTTGTGGTTGATCTCCTCGAGTGCCCGCGCCTTTTCCTGTTCGGCCTGGCGGGCGATCGACAGGTCCTGGATGGTCGCCATCAGCCGGCGTTCTGAGTCGGTCAGCCGCTCTTCCTGCAGCTTGAGCTGGGTGATGTCGGCGCCGACCGAAATGGTCCCGCCGGCCGGTGTCGGCCGCTCGTTGATCTGAAGCCAGCGCCCGTCCTCGATCTGCCGTTCGAGCGTGACGGCGCCGTCGCCGCCTTGCGGTATCCGTCGTTCGGTCACCGGTTCGCGCATCAGCGTACCGATTTCCTCGCGCTTCATGCCGGTGCGGATCGCGCCTTCGCCCAGACCGTTGATCTCCATGAACTTGCGGTTGCACAGAACCAGCCGGTCCTGCTTGTCCCACAGCGCGAAGCTCTCCGACGTGCTTTCGATGGCCGCCTTGAGATTCTGGCTGGCGATCTGCGACAGTTCGGTCAGGCGGTGCTGCTCGGTCATGTCGACCGCGATGCCGATCAGATGATTGCCGTGGCCGGGATGTTCGGCCAGTTCGGTGCGGATGCGCAGCCGCACATAATGGCCTTCGGCATGGCGCATGCGCAGGATGCGGTCGACGCCCTTGATCTCCATCGCCGCTGCGCGCTCCGCAAGGTCGAAAAGGTCCGCGTCTTCAGGATGGACCAGCTTGGAAACCTCGCCGAACGACAGAACGTCATTGACCGGCGCATAGCCCAGAAGATCGAACATCGACCGCGACCAATAGATGCGGCCGCGCGCCAGATCCCAGTCCCAAAGACCGCAATGGCCGCGCGAGAGCGCCAGATCCATGCGCTTGTGGGTTTCGCAATAGACCTGGTCGGCCTCATGGGCACGCGCCACCTGCCCGAAATAGGCATAGAGCAGGATCAGGAGGATCGACGACATGGCAACGAACAGCGCCACATTCATCGACGCGCGTTGCCGCCAGGGCGAGTAGATGGCGCCGGTCGGCTGCAAGGCCATAACGATGAAGCCGGCCGCATCGGTCACTCTGGAGGCGGCGGCAAGGCTGGGCTGGTCGCCCAGCATCACCGTCTGGACGCCCGCATCCTGACCGAACATCATCAATGGCTGGACCCCGTCGAGCCGGCTCGCAAGCCGCTCGCTGATCATGTCGGCGGTGCCGCCGCGCTGGCTGATCACGGTGCCGCCGGCGTCGGCGACGATGAACATGCGGCCGGTGGAGAGCGCTTCTGCCGGCAGGGCACGCGACAGGATGCGGTCGAAATCGGCCGCGCTTTGCGGCGCAAACCCGTTGCGTTCGGCTTCGCGCACCGCGCCCGCGCCCGTGTCGGCCAAAAGCGACAGCATGATCCGCGCCGACTGGCCGGCCTGTTCGCGGTCGTTCAGCAGCGCCATGGCGCGCGCGCTGAAGACGATGGCAAGGAAAACCAGGATCAGGACGGGGATCGACCGTTTGAGCCAGGGTTCGAGCGCAAGAAGGCGCTGAAAGGCGGGTTCGGCCAGAAAGCGCGCAAGACCGGTCATGCCCCCCGGTTCCGCCTTGCTGGTCTCGCTGACTGCCACGATCTCTCCCCCGGCAGTTCAACACTGCCGGTCCCCGAGGGGCTTTTGCCGATTGTCCCTGAAACGCGACACGCGCACTCGAACTGCCGAATCGCAGACAATGAATCAAAACCGATTCGGCCTGTCCAGCCGGCGTTAACGTTTTTTTTACCCCACGATCTTGGGGGTCAGGCCAATGTGCGGTCGATAATGTCGGCCAGATCGCGTGAGACGCGGTCGCCCCGGCGCAGCGTCTCGATGGCCGTTTTCGCGCGCTGGCGCCGGCCCGGTTCGAGGTTTCGCCAGGCCCGCATCGCCGTCATCAGGCGCGCGGCAACCTGCGGGTTCTTGGCATCGATCCGCCCGATCGCCGCGCACAAAAGCTCATAGCCCTTGCCGTCGGTACGGTTGAAGGCGACCGGATTGCCCGTGGCGAACGCTCCGATCAGCGAGCGCAGACGGTTGGGATTGTCCCAGGAAAAACCGGGCGCTCTGGTCAGCGCCTGCACAGCCTCTACGGTTTCGGCGCGGGGAACCGTCGCCTGGATCGTGAACCATTTGTCGAGGACGATCGGCTCGGCGCGGAACGTGGTCCGGAACGCTTCGAGCGCCTGCACGGCCGCTTGGCTTTCGGGCGCCAGATGGGTCAGCACCGTCAGCGCATGGGCGCGGTCGGTCATGTTGTCGGCGTCTGCCAGCGTCTGTTCGGCCAGTTCCGTGTTGCGGGCGGCATGGCACAGCATGGTCAGCGCCACGTTGCGCAAGGCCCGGCGGCCGGCGCCTTCGGCGCCCGGGTCATAGGCGTTGCGCGGCTGAAGTTCATGATAGACGCGGGCAAACACGCGTTCGCCGGCCTTGGCCAGATGTTCTGTGACGCCGCGCCGCGCCGCATTGATCGCGTCCGGGTCGATGTCGCGTCCGATCTCACGGGCGATATCGGCTTCGGCCGGCAGCGTAAGGCACAGCGCGCGATAGGCATTGTCGAGTGTGCCATCACCGGCAACCGCCGAGAAAATGTCGACCAGCGCATCGCCGGCCCGTGGCGTTTCGCCGGCAGCCGCGGCCCGCGTGGCCGCGATCAGGTCTTCCATCGCCAGGCTGTTCAGCGCCTCCCAGCGCGAGAACGGGTCGCTGTCATGCCGTGCGAGAAAAAGCCGGTCGCGCGTTGGCGCCTGGGGCACGCGCGTCACCGGCGCGGAAAACCCGCGCAGCACGGAAAGGACCGGCTCCTCGGCGACGCCGGAAAAAACGATTTCATGTTTTGGTTCGCTGATCACCAGCACATCGTCTTCTTCGGCATGGCGACGTATGTCGGCGCCGGTCACATCCCCGTAGACGAGCGTTGCGCCCTCCTTGCCGGCAAGCGCGAAGGCGACGGGGATGACCATCGGTGCGTTGGGCGCGCCGGCAACCGGCGGCTTCAGGCTCTGGTTGACGGTGACCGCGAATGTCTGCGCCTTGCCATCGTAGCGCGTCGTGATCGCCAGATTGGGCGTGCCGGGCTGCTCGTACCAGAGTGCGAACTGGGTCAGGTCGGTCTGAGCCGCCTCGGCGAAACAGGACAAGAATTGTTCGATGGTCGCCGCCTCGCCATCATGGCGCGCGAAATAGAGGTCCATGCCGGCGGCAAAGTCTTCCGCGCCAAGAAGCGTGCGCAGCATGCGCACGATCTCCGCGCCTTTCTCATAGACCGTCGCCGTGTAGAAATTGTTGATCTCGCGATAGGTGCGCGGCCGCACCGGATGCGCCAGCGGGCCCGAATCCTCGGGAAACTGATGCGCCCTCAACAGCCGCACATCGCCGATCCGCTTGACCGGTCGCGAACGCATGTCGGCGGAGAATTCCTGGTCGCGATAGACCGTCAGCCCTTCCTTCAGGCAAAGCTGGAACCAGTCGCGGCAGGTGATGCGGTTGCCCGTCCAGTTGTGGAAATATTCATGCGCGATGATCGCCTCGATCGACGCATAGTCCTGGTCGGTCGCGGTGCGCGGATCGGCCAGCACATATTTGTCGTTGAAGATGTTGAGGCCCTTGTTCTCCATCGCGCCCATGTTGAAGTCGGAAACGGCGACGATCTGGAAGATGTCGAGATCATATTCGAGCCCGAAGCGCTCCTCGTCCCAGCGCATCGACCGCTTGAGCGCATCCATCGCATAGGCGGCGCGCGGCTCCTTGCCGTGCTCGACATAGATCTTCAGCGCCACATTGCGTCCCGACGCGGTGGTGAATTCATCCTCCACCACGCCCAGATTGCCGGCAAAAAGCGCGAACAGATAGGACGGTTTGGGGTGGGGGTCGTGCCAGACCGCATAGTGGCGGCCATCACCGAGATCGCCCTGTTCGACGGGGTTTCCGTTCGACAGGAGAAGCGGCACATCCTTGCGGGCCGCTTCGATCCGCACCGTGTAGACCGACAGGACGTCCGGCCGGTCGAGGAAATAGGTGATGCGGCGAAAGCCTTCGGCTTCGCATTGGGTGCAGTAATTGCCGCCGGTGCGGTAAAGGCCCATCAATTGCGTGTTCGCGGTCGGATCGACGATCGTGTCGATCTCCAGCGTGAACGTCTCGGACGCCGGCGGTGCGCTGACGATGAGCGCGTCGGCGGTGGCGCTGACGGCATTGTCGCCCGCATCCGCGCCATCGATCCGCGCAGCGGACAGTGTCAGCCCGTCGCCGACCAGCGTCAGCGGCGTGCCCCGCCCGACGCCTTCACGGCGCCGCATCTGCAGCGTGGCGGTGACGCGCGTTTCGGTCGGATGGAGGCGGAACACCAGATCGGTCCTGTCGATCAGATAGTCGCTCGTCCGATAATCGCCGAGCCTGATCACCTGTCCGGTTTCGGTGCGCATCGTCTCTCGCCCTTCATTGCCAATACCGACCGCCAAAGCGCCCATCTACACGATCGGGCCTTTGCCGTCATGGGCAATTGCGTGGGGGTGAGGCGGCCTTGCATTCATCTTCCGGCGGGTTCATTGAAGCCCATGTGACCGGCCCGGCAACATCTCCCGCACCCGAAAAGAACCCGCTCCTCGGCATCGCGCTGAAGGTGGCCTCGGTCTGCGCCTTCATGGCGATGGCGACGTCCATTAAGATCGCCGGGCAATTGCCGCCCGGTCAGATCGTCTTCTTCCGCTCCTTCTTCGCCATCCTGCCGATCGTCGCCTATCTGCTGGTGACGAGGCAGTTCCGGGATGCCTGGCACACGGACCGTCCCTTGAGCCATGTCCTGCGCGGTGTTGTCGGGGTGAGCGCGATGGCGCTCGGCTTTTTCGGGCTGACGCGCCTTCCGCTGCCCGACGCAATCGCGATCGGCTATGCGCGGCCGCTTCTGACGGTCGTGCTTGGTGCCCTCATCCTCGGCGAGGTCGTCCGCCGCTATCGCTGGAGCGCGGTCATCATCGGCCTTGTCGGCGTGATGATCATCTCCTGGCCGAACCTGCAATTGCTGCGCGGCGGCGGCGATTCAGACCAAGCTGTCGGCGCGCTGGCGACGTTCCTGTCCGCCTGTCTGGCCGCCTTCGCCTTCGTTCTGGTGCGACGCCTCGTCGACACCGAAAAGACCGCAACGATCGTGCTTTACTTCTCGATCACCGCAAGCGTCTTGGCGCTGTTCTCGATCCCGTTCGGCTGGAGTGCGCTGACGGCCGCCCAGACCGCTGCGCTGATTGCCGCCGGCTTTTGCGGCGGGCTGGGGCAGATCCTTCTCACCCAGAGCTATCGCTATGCGGAGACCTCGACGATCGCGCCCTTCGAATACACGTCCGTGGTGCTGTCGATCGTCATCGGCATCGCGCTGTTCGCCGAATATCCGACGATTGCCACCCTGGTCGGGTCGGCGATCGTCGTCGCCTCGGGCATCTTCATCATCTATCGCGAACACCGCCTCGGCCTTGAGCGCGGCAAGGCCCGGCCGGTCACCCCGCCACACGGGTGAGCAAGAGGCCTCATCCTGAGGCGCGAGCGCGGCGCGCCTCGAAGGACGAGGGCGTGTTTTTCACTCTTCCTCCGAGCGCGGATCGAGCGTGAACATTTCCGGCGTCTGCCCGCGGTTGACCGGCACATAGGTGTAGTCGGTCATCTCGTCGGTCGGCACCGCTTCGCGCTGGGTGATGCGCCATGCGGCATACCCGGCAAAGATCGCAAACGCGATGGCGAGCGACAGGAAGAAGCCGGCGGGCCCGAGACCGACGATCAGAAAGCCCGACAGGACCGGCCCGATCATCGCGCCGGCGCCGTTGACCACCAGAAGCCCCGATGAGATTTCGACGAACTCGCTGGGTTCGGCGTAATCGTTGGCATGGGCGACGACCAGCGAATAGATCGGAAACAGAACCGCGCCCAGGATGAAGACGGTGACGAAGATGCCGGGCGCCGACGCCGCGCCCGGCACGATCTGGTAGGCGATGGCGCAGCCGACGCCGACAATGCCGGCAAAGATCATCACATAGCGCCGGTCCATGCGATCGGACGCCCGGCCCAGCGGCAATTGGAAGACCGCGCCGGAAATCATCGCCAGCGCCAGCATCAGCGGAATCTGGTTGCCCGACAGGCCGGTCTGCTCGGCAAACACGGGCGCCTGGAAGTTCCAGATGCCGGCAATGATGCCGGTCATCAGCATGCCGACCATCGCCGCCGGCGAATTGCGGTAAAGCTTGCGCAGGTCGAGGGTGACCTGTGTCAGCGGCTGCGGCGAAACCGCGTTGGACAGGCCGGTCGGGATCACTGCCATGGCGTAAAGAAGCGCGGCGATGATGAACAGCGTCGTCGTCGCCGGATCGCCGAGCAACACCATGAACTGGCCGGCCATCATGCCGACCATGTTCATGATCATGTAGAAGGAGAAGATCTGGCCGCGCGACTCGTTGGTCGCCTTTTCGTTGAGCCAGCTTTCAACGACCATATAGGCGCCGGCGAGGGAAAAGCCGGCAATGCCGCGGATCGCGATCCAGGCCAGCGGATGGACGATCAGCGCGTGGAGCAGGAGCGACATGGCAAGCAGGGTCGCCAGCACCGCGTAGACGCGCACATGGCCGACGCGGCGCACCATGCGCGGCACGATCACGCAGCCGGCGGTGAAGCACAGCGCATAGCCAAACCCGATCCAGCCGATGATGACCGGGCTCCAGCCCTCCAGCCCCGCGCGCAGCGGCAGCGTGATGCCGGTCAGCCCGCTGCCCGCCAGCAGAAAGAATGTCGAGAGCATCAGCCCGGTGACGGGAACGATGTTGCGCAGCATGGATGGCTCCCCAAGCGCCCGGCCTGACTGGTCAAACCATGCTGGACGAACGCCGCGCTGATTGCGCGTCCGGCGGCGACACGGTTTTGCGAAGTGGCGCCGTTAGGCGTTCGGGGCCGCCTCTGTCAAACGCTTTTTCAAGGCAAGAAGGTCGAGCCATGCCATGCGCTTGAAGCGCGGCTGCTCGCGCAGGAAGACGGGATCGAAAAGGGCCGTCACCGGAACCGGGCCGGCGCCGAAATCGGCCTCGGTCCATGTGCCGCGCAATTGCGTGATCGTCTTTTTCGAGCCGAGCAGGTGCTGGCTGGTCGCATTGCCGAGTGCCACGATCACGCGCGGCTTGGCGAGCGCGATCTGCCGGTGCAGGAGCGGCGCGCAGATCTTCATGTGCAGCGGCGTGGGACGCTCGCCGCCTGGCACCGTCCAGGGCACGCAGAAGCCGGCATAGATGTCGGCCTTTCTGTCGAGCCCGATCGCCGCCAGCATCTTGCCCAGAAGAATGCCGTCAATGCCGGAGAAGGCTTCGCCATTCTTGTCGTCGTCGCGCGAGGGTGCCGCGCCGACCAGCATCAGGTCGGCGCCGCGCGTGCCGCCCTCGAAGATGGTCGCGCGGGCGCTGCGCTTGAGATTGCACCCCTCGAACGCTTCGACGGCGGCGCGCAGCGCATCGAGATCGCCGGCCGCCGCCGCGGTCTTTTGCGCAAGTTCGACCGCCTGATCGTCGGGAATGCGCGCCGCCGGCGCCGCGCTTGCTGTTGTTGCCGGGGGGCGTGCTGCCGTCTCGGGGGCGGGCGCGGATGGTGCCTGTGTCGCTGCCGCAACCGCCGGGGGCCGCGATGGCTCGCCGGGCGCTTCAAACCTGTTGCCGGGTTCCGCATCCAGCGCGAAATCGAGCCCGCTGTCAGCGTAAAAGCGCAGCAACTGTTCGAGTTCGGCGCGATTAGGGTCTGCGGTCGCGGTCATGATCCTATCTCGCAGACCACGCGGCGCGGTGCAATCTCAGGAGGCCGGAATGCGTGGATCGAACTTGATGTAAAACAGGTTCGCCGGTGTCAGATCGGTGATCAGGAAGCGGAACCGCACGGTTTCGCCCGGATCGACGAACCCGTCCATGAACAGGATGCGGTCGAACGGTTCGAAATCCTGCCGGCTGTCGGCGAAACGGTCGGAGACGACGCTGTAATTGCCGGTGCGCCGCTGGTCGAACGACAACCCGTCGCCATAGACGCTGGCCTGTCCGAGCATCTCCTGCAGCTCGAATTCCACACCGATCCAGGGCAGGCCGGACGTGTTCTGCGCGGTGATGTCGAAATGCAGCGTCCCGGTCGCATGGGTCTTGGGGTGGGCGAACGGGTTGATCGGCTTGGTGGCGCGAATGATCAGTGTGGAAGGCGTCGCCGAGAAGACCTGCTGGCCGATCTTGATCGGATCGGAGCGCGTGCCGAGCCCGGACAGGGTGACGATGCGGAAGCCGCCCAGCGCGTCCGAGAAATCATAGCCGGCGGTCAGCGCCGGCGGCTCGGCACGGACAGCGATATCCTTTCCGGATGCGACATTGCCCGGCGCGGCTAACAGCGCCGCCGCCAGTCCCGCCTTTGCCATGATCGATCCGCTTGCCGCCATGGGCGCAAGATAGCGCGGGCGGCCGGGCCCGCAACGGCGAAGCCCGATTTGAACTTGCGCCGGCGGGCCGATCCATGCCTAATCCGGCCAAAACGGCGGGAGGATCGGGCCATGAAAACGCGCGCAGCGGTCGCATTCGAAGCGGCCAAACCCCTTGAAATCGTTGAAGTTGATCTGGACGGGCCTCGGGAAGGCGAGGTGCTGGTGGAGGTCAAGGCGACCGGCATCTGCCACACCGACGAATTCACCCTGTCGGGCGCCGATCCCGAAGGAGCGTTCCCGGCGATCCTCGGTCATGAAGGCGCGGGCATCGTGGTCGAGACCGGCCCGGGCGTCACCTCGGTTGAGGTGGGCGACCATGTCATCCCGCTTTACACGCCCGAATGCCGCGAATGCGACTATTGCCTGAACCCCAAGACGAACCTCTGCCAGAAGATCCGGTCGACCCAGGGGCAGGGCGTCATGCCCGACGGCACATCGCGCTTTTCCTACAAGGGCGAGAAGCTGCTGCACTATATGGGCTGCTCGACCTTTTCCAACTACACGGTGCTGCCCGAGATCGCGCTCGCCAAGGTGCGCAAGGACGCGCCCTTCGACAAGATCTGCTACATTGGCTGCGGCGTGACGACCGGCATCGGCGCGGTGATGTTCACGGCCAAGGTCGAGCCCAATTCCACCGCGGTCGTCTTCGGCCTTGGCGGCATCGGCCTGAACGTCATCCAGGGGCTCAAGTTGGTCGGCGCGCGCCAGATCGTCGGCGTCGACACCAACCCAGCCAAGGAGGCGATGGCACGCCGTTTCGGCATGACCGACTTCGTCAATCCCAAAGACATCTCTGGCGATTTGACCGGCCATCTGGTCGAACTGACCGGCGGCGGCGCGGACTATTCGTTCGAATGCATCGGCAATGTCGACGTGATGCGCACTGCGCTCGAATGCTGCCACAAGGGCTGGGGCACCTCGGTGATCATCGGTGTGGCGCCCGCCGGCGCCGAGATATCGACCCGCCCGTTCCAGCTCGTCACCGGGCGCAACTGGCGCGGCTCGGCCTTTGGTGGCGCGCGCGGGCGCACCGACGTGCCGCGCATCGTCGACATGTATATGGACGGCCGGATCGATATCGACTCGCTGATCACCCACACCATGCCACTCGACGAGATCAACACCGGCTTTGACCTGATGCATGCCGGCGAGAGCATCCGGTCCGTGGTGCTCTACTAGCTTTCTTGAGGGTGTGATAGCAGTGTGCTATCATATTGCGCATGGGACAGATATTGATCCGTAACATCGATGATGAAGTGCATGCGCGGCTGAAGGCGAAAGCCGCAGGCGCGGACAAGTCGCTGGAACAATATGTGCGCGAAGTGCTCGCCGATGCAGCCCGGCCGACAAAGGCTGAGATTCTGGCTGAAATGGACGCTGTGCGCGCACGGATCAAACTGCCGGCAGATGCGCCATCGTTTGAGGAGATGATTGAGGAAATGAAAAACGAGCAGGAGCAGCGGGCGCTGCGCCATGCTGGTTTGCTCTCCGATGACGATTGACAAAAATGCAAGCAGTATTTGATGCAAGCGCGATTTTCCCCGGCTACGCGTCGTCGAGCGTCAGTGTTGAGGCGCGTCGCTGTATCGGACACTACGAACCGTTGGTGCTGGACTTCACGCTGTTTGAGGCGGCCAATGCTGCCGCCACATATGCGCGTGTCAATCGACTAGAACCGAATATGGCGCAGCACATTCAGAGCTCCATCGAGCGCGCGTTTACGGTTGCGCCTGCCGCCGGCTACCGCCTTCAGGCCATACGCTGGGCCATTGAACGTAACCATTCCGTCTATGATTGCCTCTATATTGCCTGCGCTTTAGATCACGGCATTCCGCTTGTGACGGCGGATAAGAAGCTCGCGAGCAAATTTGACGACGTGCTACCGGGCAAGATCGTCAACCTCTACGACATGCCGGATACGTTGCCATGACCCAAGACGCCATCCTCTCCCACAAATCCTCTGGCGGCTGGCTGACGGTCCACGACCATGACAGCGCGGTGACCAACTGCACCATGCGCTTTGCCGTCTATACGCCGCCTCAAGCCGCCGAGGGTCCGGTGCCGGTGCTCTGGTATCTGTCGGGGCTGACCTGTACCTGGCAGAACGTCAATGAGAAGTCTGGCATCCACCGCCATGCGGCCGAACACGGCATGATGGTCGTCTTTCCGGACACCTCGCCGCGCGGCGAGGGCGTGGCCGACGATGACGCTTACGATCTGGGGCAGGGCGCGGGCTTCTACCTGACGGCGACCGAGGAGCCTTGGGCACAACACTTCCGGATGGACCGTTACATCACCGAGGAACTGTCCGGCCTGATCGCCGACATGTTCCCTGCCGCCGACATGACCCGTCAGGGCATTTTCGGCCATTCCATGGGCGGCCATGGCGCGCTGACGCTGCATCTGAAACATCCCGAGCGCTACCGGTCGGTCTCCGCCTTCGCGCCCATCGTGGCGCCGGCCAAGGTGCCCTGGGGCGAAAAGGCCTTCACCGCCTATCTCGGCGAAGACCGGTCGGTATGGGAGGCTCATGACGCGACCAACCTGGTCGCCCGTCAGCCCTCAGAAGCGCACATCCTCATCGACCAGGGCGTCGCCGACCAGTTTCTCGCCGAACAATTGCGGCCCGAACTCTTCGCCGAAGCCTGCCGCCATGCTGGCCAGCCACTGACCCTGAACATGCGCGACGGCTACGACCATTCCTACTATTTCGTCGGCACGTTCCTGGGCGATCATGTCGCCCATCATGCAAAGGTGCTGAAAAACTGACGCCAAGGCCGGGGACAAGCCGATGAAAGCGGCGCTTCTGGAACGGTTCGACGGCCCGCTGTCCGTGACTTCCGTGCCCGATCCGGTCTGCCCGGCCGATGGCGCGATTGTCGCCGTGCGCGCGTGCGGCGTCTGCCGGTCGGATCATCATGCCTGGAAGGGGCTCGACCCCGACGTCGCCCTGCCGCATGTGATGGGCCATGAATTTGCCGGCGAGATCATCGAGGTCGGCGCCGAATGCCGCCATTTCCGCGTCGGCGACCGCGTGACGGCGCCGTTCATATTGAGCTGCGGTCATTGCGCCGATTGCCACGCCGGACGGCAGACCATCTGCGCCGATCAGGCCGGCATCGGCTTCACCATGTGGGGCGCCTTCGCCGAGCGGATCGCGATTGCGGCCGCCGACTTCAATCTCGTCCATCTGCCCGAGACCATGGACTTCGTGCCCGCCGCCGGCATGGGCTGCCGCGTGACCACCGCATGGCGTGCCCTGACCGACCGCGCGCGCCTTGCGCCCGGCGAGTGGCTGGTCGTGCATGGCGCGGGCGGCGTCGGCCTTTCGGCGACGTTGATCGCCACCGCGCTCGGCGCGCGGGTCCTTGCCGTCGATGTCAGCGACGAAGCGCTTTCCAAGGCCACCGAACTGGGCGCCAACGCGGTTCTAAACGTCTCAGCCATCGACGATGTGGGCGAGGCGGTGCGGGCGCTGACCGATGGCGGCGCCCATGTGTCGGTCGATGCGCTTGGCAGCGGCGTCACGTTTGCCAACTCACTCCGGTCGCTACGCAAGCTGGGCCGGCACGTCCAGGTCGGCATGCCGGTCGGCAATCATGCGACCGTGCCGCTGCCGCTGCTCGATCTGGTCTATGCGCGGCAATTGACGCTGCATGGCACGCGCGGCCTTGGCGCCCGTCAGTTCGCGCCGCTGATGGACATGATCGCCGGCGGCCGCCTCGATCCCGCCCCGCTCGTCACGCGGACCATTCCGCTCTCGGCGGCCGGCGCCGCGCTCGCCGAGATGGATGGCGGCCAGCCGGCCGGCGTGACGGTGATCGACATGGCGCTGAGTTGAATAGCGGCCGCCCGCCTATCGTCAGCAGCCGATCTGTGCGCGGATCTGGTTGACGATCCGGCGATTGGGGCAGACATTCTCGCAAGGAATGCCGTCATTGTCGCCATCGGCGCGCGGATGGGCGCCCGAACACCATGCGCGCACCGCCTGTTCGCAACTCCAATAATCGGTGCACCGAGCAGCTAAAGCCGTGCTGGCGGCTGTCAAGAGGATCAAGCCGGCCAGCCCGGCTGCGAGCGTTGAGCGCATCATCGGCCTGCTCCGTGCGATATTCACGACCTCGCACCTTTGCACGGGCCGTGCAGGTAGGGCCACAGCCGGCATGCAACCGATGATTGCCGCAGGCGCGCCCACTCACATGTTCGGATAGACCGGGCCTTCGCCGCCCTGCGGCACCGTCCAGTTGATGTTCTGGTTGGGGTCCTTGATGTCGCAGGTCTTGCAGTGGACGCAGTTTTGCGCGTTGATCTGAAAGCGCGCCGCATCGTCCGCCGTCCGCTCGGCGCCATCGCCGATCGTGTCGCCATCGGCATTGAGCCATTCATAGACACCGGCGGGGCAATAGCGCCAGGACGGGCCGGCATAGTCGGCATATTCGGAGCGCTTCTGCAGCGCATCGTCCTGCACCTTCAGATGCACCGGCTGGTCTTCCTCGTGATTGGTGTTGGACAGGAACACCGAGGAGAGACGATCGAACGAAATCTCGCCGTCCGGCTTGGGATAGGCGAGCGGCTTGTGCTTTGAGGCCGGCTCGGTCGCTTCATGGTCCGCCTTGCCGTGGCCCAGCGTCCCCAGCGGCGACCAGCCGCCGGTCAACTGGTTGATCCACATGTCGACGCCGCCAATGCCGACGCCCAGCATCGTGCCGAAGCGCGACCAGAGCGGCTTGACGTTGCGCACCTTTTTGAGGTCGTGGCCGATCGGCCCGTCGCGCCACTCCGCCTCATAGGCATCAAGCGCGTCATCATGGGCACGGCCAGAGGCGAGCGCTTCGGCGGTCTTTTCGGCGGCCAGCATGCCCGACAGCATCGCATTGTGCGAACCCTTGATGCGCGGCACGTTGACGAAGCCGGCGGAGCAGCCGATCAGCGCGCCGCCCGGGAACGAGACCTTCGGCACCGACTGCCAGCCGCCCTCGGTGATCGCGCGCGCGCCGTAGGAGATGCGTTTGCCGCCTTCGAACGTCTCGCGAATGCGCGGATGCGTCTTGAAGCGCTGAAACTCCTCGAACGGCTTCAGATAGGGGTTCTTGTAGTTGAGGTGGACCACGAAGCCGACCGCCACCTGATTGTCTTCGAGGTGATAGAGGAAGGAGCCACCGCCGGTCCTGTTGCCGAGCGGCCAGCCGAACGAATGCTGCACGAGGCCGGGCTTGTGCTTTTCGGGCGCCACCTGCCAGAGTTCCTTGAGGCCGATGCCGAACTTGCCGGGCTCCTTGCCTTCGTTGAGCACGAACTTGCCGATGAGCTGCTTGGCGAGCGAGCCGCGCACGCCTTCGCCGATCAGCACATATTTGCCGTGCAACTCCATGCCCCGCGCGAACATCGCCGTCGGCTCGCCGTCACGACCAATGCCCATATCGCCCGTGGCGACGCCCTTGACCGCGCCATCCTCGTCATAGACCAGTTCGGCGGCGGCAAAGCCGGGATAGATTTCGACCCCCAGAGCCTCGGCGCGGGCGCCCAGCCAGCGGCACACATTGCCCAGCGAGGCGATGTAGTTGCCGTGATTGTTCATCAGCGGCGGCATCATGAAATTGGGCAGACGCACGCCGCCCGCCGGGCCGAGATAGAGGAAATGGTCGTCGGTGACGGGCGTCTTGAGCGGCTGGTCCGGGTCGTCGCGCCAGTCGGGGATCAGCGTGTCGAGGCCGACCGGGTCGATCACCGCGCCCGACAGGATATGCGCTCCCACCTCGGCACCCTTTTCGAGGACGACGACGGAAATGGTCTCGTCGATCTGCTTGAGCCGGATCGCCGCGGCAAGCCCCGCCGGCCCCGCGCCGACGATGACGACGTCGAATTCCATCGACTCCCGCGGTTCGTTCCTGGGATCGTCCGCCCCGTTGGCTTCGCTCATCATTGTCCTCCGGTCGCACGTGCCGTCATCATTCAAATGCCGGCCGCGTTCTTTCTTGTGGGTCCGCTGCGGGCAATTAGCCCGCGCGCGCCCGATCGAGCAAGATGCACCGGCACGGAAGCCGGCATCCATGGTATTTTCGTAATTTACTTTGACGTAAACGTCAATAAATGAGGAATGCGGCGGAACCTGTCTTTTGGCGAGGGCCGACTTGCGTTATCGAGCCCTATCGGCTCGCGGCCGGATGGAGAGGTATCGACGTGGATTTTGGCGGATCGTTCACGGACCGTTTGTTTGACCGGGCCGGTTTCCAACAGGGCGCGCGGGCGCTGGATGTTGGATGTGGGACGGGCGATGTCACATTGCGGCTGGCCCGGAAACTCGGTGCCGAGGGGCGCGCCATCGGCATGGACCTGAACGGTTCGGCGCTCGATGTCGCCCGCCAGCGAGCGGCCGATGAAGGCTTGCACAATGTCACATTTGTCGAGCGCGACCTTCAGCATCTGGGTCAGGAGGAGCAACCGTTCGACATCATCACATGCCGCCGCGTTTTGATGTATCTGCCCGATCAGGTGGCGGCGGCGAAATCGATCCATGCGGCACTTCGCCCCGGTGGCCTTTTTGTCGTACAGGAACATGACGCCACGATCATGCAATCGAACCAAACGCTGCCGCTTTATGAGAAGGCGCGATCATGGATATGGGACACGGTCCGGGCAGAAGGCGCAAACATCGGGACAGGCTTTGACCTCTACGGGATTTTGGCAGCCGCCGGCTTTTCTGACATTGATATTTCGGCCGAAGCGATCGTGGTGACGCCGACGCAGGCGGGACACACGGCGGCGATCGTCGACGCCATGGCGGAGCGGATCGTGGCGGCCGGTGTTGCGACCCGAGCCGAGATGGAAGTCGAGACCCTCGAAGAACGTTTGATCGAAGAACGCCGAGCCTTTTCGGCGACGACGGTCGGGGAAATGATGTTCGGTGCCATCGCGCGGGCATAGGCCCTCACCGTGGCCTGCACCGGCATCAGGTTGCCGAGCGCGTCGGGGGTCGGAACCGGCGCTCCAATCCTCCTTGCCGCACCAACGCTTCCGGCCTAGCATGCGCCCATGATGATGAATGTCACATCGCTGGTTGAGGGCGGCCGGGCCATCGGCGCGCCCTATGGCAAGGCGCAGGAATGGTGGCCGCCGCCCGCGCGCTGATCGCCGCGCACGCCACGATCACCCATTCATCAGACTGGAACTGCCATGACAATCACCGACCTTGCGGTCCTGCCCGGCATGCTCGCCGTGACCTGGACCGATGGAACCCTGACGCGCTACCCGACGATCTGGCTGCGCGACAATTGCCCTTCGGGCCTGCATCCACAGACGCAGGAACGCACGCTCGATCTTCTTTCGCTCGACCACAGCCCCGAACTGGTCGCCGCCGAGCGCTCCGGCCCCCACATCGGGCTGCGCTATGCTGACGGCCATCTAAGCACCATGCCGGTTGCCTTTCTCGACGCCCACCGGCCCGGCATGGCCGCCGCAGACGCCGCCGCGCTGCCGGCAACGCTGTGGCGCGCCGATCTGGGGGCGGCGGGTATTCCCCGACACGGCGCGCGGGCCATCCTCGCCGACGATGCGGCGCTGCACGCCTGGCTGGCCGACACCGCCGCGTTTGGCCTGTCGATTGTCGAGGGCCTCGACGACCGCGTGTCGGCGGGCACCGACATTGCCGGACGGATCGGCTTTCTGCGCCGGACCAATTTCGGCACGACCTTCGAAGTGGTCAGCAAGCCCGACCCCAACAATCTGGCCTATACGTCGGTGGCCCTGCCGCTGCACACCGATCTGCCCAACCAGGAAGTGCCGCCGGGCTACCAGTTCCTGCATTGCCTGGCGAACGAGGCTCAAGGCGGCGGTTCGGTCTTTGCCGACGGTTTTGCCATCGCCGCCGATCTGCGCGCCGGCGATCCCGAGGCTTTCCGCCTGCTCAGCGAGATCGCCATCCCGTTCCGCTTTCACGATGAGGGAACCGACATCAGCGTGCGCCAGCCGGTGCTCACGCTGGACGGCAAGGGCGATCTGATCGAGGTCCGGTTCAATGCCCATATTGCCGGCGTGTTCGACATGCCGTCCGACCAGATGCCGGCCTATTACGGCGCCTACCGCGCCTTCATGGCGCGCACCCGCGACCCCGCCTACCGGCTGACGCTCAAGCTGAAGGCCGGAGAAATGGTCGTCTTCGACAATCGCCGCGTGCTGCACGGGCGCGAGGCGTTCGATCCGTCGACCGGCCACCGGCACCTGCATGGCTGCTATGTGGACCGGGGCGAATTCGCCTCGCGCCTGCGCGTTCTGGCCCGCGGGCGCACGGAGGCCGCCGCGGCCTGAGCGGGACGGGCCAACCCGCGAACGCCGGAGCTGAGCCGTCGCCGGCGGCTCAGATCTCCGACACCATCTGGAAACCGCCATAGATCAGCCGCTTGCCGTCGAACGGCATCGGGCTCTGGTCTTCCTGCATGCGCGGATCGGCGAAGACCTTTTCCATGCCGGCATCGCGCGTCGCCTTGTCCGGCCACAGCACCCACGAGAAAACCACCGTTTCGCCCTCTTGCGCCTTCACCGCCATGGCAAACGAGGTCACCTCACCGTCGGGCACATCGTCGCCCCAGCAATCGATGACCGCCAGTGCGCCATGATTTTTGAAGACGGGACCGGTTGCCTTGGCGTGATCGATAAAGGCTTGTCTGTTGTCGTTGGGCACGGCGGCGACAAACCCGTCCACATAAGCCATGGCTTTTTCTCCCGTTGCGTTCGCGTCGGGCGGCAGCCTAGGGGCCACCCATGACGGCGGCAAGACGAGGGGCAAGCGCCTGCCGCTTATGCCTGCTTGTCCCTGGCGAACCGGTCAGCCGGTGGGCGGCGATGCCAGTCGGTCCGAGGGATGCTTGCGAGCCTCGTGAAGTATTCGGTTAATATTTTGGCGTTTATCATCTTAAAGGGAAAATGGTCTCCTCAACGGAAGGCAAGACCCAACCGAGAACAGGCGCTCTTGTCTTGATCTGCACGTCGATCTGAAAGGCCAGCGAAATGTTCACATCCAATGTTTCGATCACCAGCCGCGATGGTCATGCGCCCCTCGTCTCGACCGCTGGAAAGACCGTGTCGCTTGATCAACTGACGGCCGGGACCGGCGTTTCCGGATCGGCCATGGGCGCCGATCCGCTGTCGCCGGCGGCGCGCGACGCGATGAGCCGCATATTCGATCTGGTCGCGCAGATGGAGGGGCGTGCGCCCAAAGCTGATAGGGACTCGACGCAGATTGAGATCGAAAAGAGCCAAAGAGCAGGCCGCGAGGCGCTCGCGGACAAAGCCATGCGCGCGTCTATGACGAAGGATGACGCCATGCGGTATCTGTTGTCCGACGATTTTTCACGGCACCTTGGCACAAGTATGGGAGAGCAGGCAGCGCAGATGCGCGCGGCCGTCGCCAACGGCACGGCGACGATCATCGATCTCGAAGAGAAGGGCGTGCGCTCCGAGGTGACATACACCGTCCACTTCAACGAATATGGCGGTTATCGCGGCGGCAGCCGGGTGTCCGACACTGACATCGAAGCATATCGCCGGTTCCGCGAAGACAACTCTATCCGCCACCCGGACGGCACGATGACCGACAGGACGACGGGACAAAACGCAGCATACTTCACCGTTGGCCCGGTGCAGCTCTATGTGACATGGCCATAGGGGATGGCAGCGGACCAAGGTGCCGACCGTTTCAATCGGCACCTGGCATGTCGAGCCCGCTTTAGAAATCCATGTTGGCGTCGGCAATCACGTCATCAATGACGATGTTCGCCGATCCCTCGTTGCATTGCGGCGAACTGCCCGTGCCCACCGAGCGCAGGAAACTGAAGCTTGTGATGTCATCGGGCGCACCTCCGGACATGGTCACCCGCAAGGTCAGGCGGCACCTTCTGCTGAAAGTCCCATACTCGACGATGATCAGTGCCGACGATGAACTGGGGTTGAGATCGAACACGATTTCTTCCGAATCATTCGCGCCGATACTGGGAAAAGAGGAAGGACACGTTGCACCAATGCATGTGGCCGAGCCGCGCTTTGAGATTGTCGAGCCACCGTCATTTGCCAGCGTGAAACGCACTTCCGGTCCCGCCGCCGCTGCGGACATGCCGGTTAGTGAAAGCGCGGCGCCCATGGCGGCTGCAAGGCATTTGGTCGTCATCTTTCTCATGATGTTCTCCTTTGATCGCTTCGGTCAGTTGGATGGTTTTTTCGGCTGCTGTGGCCGAATCCCGCGTGCCTTGGCACACGCGACGCCGAAACGATAAGGCAGGCGGAGGGCGGTTGGATAAGTTCGCGGGCGCGCGGATCGGACGGCGGCGCGTCTGATCATCTCTCTCGACGGCTTGGGTGGCTGCTTGCGACGCTGTCTCGGCGCCCGCAGCTTACGCCCGCTCGTCCTTGGGGGAGCCCATCACTACATAGGTGGTGATCGCGCGCACCTGCGGGATGGCGCCCAGAACATCGGCGTGGAACTGCTTGTAGGCGGCGATGTCGGCCACCTCGACGCGCAGCAGATATTCGATCAGCCCTGTCACATTGTGGCATTCGCGCACCTGCGGCACATGCGCCACGGCGCGCTCGAACGCGTCCTGGGCGGCCTTGGAATGGTCCGCCAGCCCGATGCCGACATAGGCGGTGAAGGCCTGTCCCAGTTGCGTCCGGTCGATCACCGCCCGATAGCCGCTGATCACCCCGGATCGCTCAAGCTCCTGGACCCGGCGCAGACAGGCCGACGGCGACAGGTTCACACGCGCGGCCAAATCGATGTTGCTGATCCGGCCGTCTGTCGAAAGAACGCGCAATATTTCTTCGCTTTTTGCGTCGATTGCCTTCATCGATTGCACATATTGCCGGAAATTGCCCAATAAAGAAAGCACATTGCGCGCCAATTGGCTGCATGATTGTGCGATGAACGCCGAATTGCTCGC
This sequence comes from Phyllobacteriaceae bacterium, assembly GCA_024742765.1. Taxonomy (GTDB): domain Bacteria; phylum Pseudomonadota; class Alphaproteobacteria; order Rhizobiales; family Rhizobiaceae; genus Roseitalea. The sequence goes on from JANSXT010000001.1 coordinate 122,055, forward strand.
AGCTCTGGCCACCTTCGCCTTCGTCTCGTCGATCACGCCGGGGCCGAACAATCTGATGCTCCTTGCGTCGGGTGCCAATTTCGGCATCGTCCGCACGATCCCGCACATGCTGGGCATCGGCATCGGCTTTACGGTGATGATCGTGCTCGTCGGCGTCGGGCTGATCCAGGTCTTCGATGCCGTGCCGGTCAGCCATACGATCCTCAAGATCGTCTCGGTCGCCTATCTTCTCTGGCTCGCCTGGAAAATCGCCAATGCCGGCGCGCCGCAAGGGGGCGAGGCGCAGGGCACGCCGATGACCTTCCTGCAGGCGGCGGCGTTTCAGTGGGTCAACCCTAAGGCCTGGACCATGGCGCTGACGGCGATCACCATCTACGCGCCCGACCGCAGCCTGACGGCGATCGCACTGGTCGCGCTGATTTTCGGCATGATCAACCTGCCTTCCGTCAGCACTTGGACGCTGATCGGCCAGCAGATGCAGCGTTTCCTGACCGATGCGAGCCGCCTGCGCGCCTTCAACTGGACCATGGCGGTGCTGCTGGTCGCATCGCTCTGGCCGGTGCTGGCGGGTTAGCGGTCATTGCCGGCGGGTTCGGCGTCTTCCGCGCGCGGGTTCATCGCCAGTGTTTCGGGCGTCGAGAACCGCGCGGTCGGCACGCGCACATAGGCCCGGCGGATGGCGGCTGCCGCGCGCTGCCGGATGCGCCACATGGTAAAGCCGATCAGCATCGTGTGGGCCGCGGCGATCGTCATGAACAGGCCTTCGGGTCCCGCAACGCCCATCACCACGCCCGCAATGAGCGGCCCGGCGATCGAGCCGATGCCGAATAGCAACAAAAGGCCGCCCGACGTGCGCAGGAAATCGTCCGTCGCCGCATGGTCGTTGGCGTGGCTGACCAGCAGCGGATACATGGTGTGGATGAAGGCGCCGAAGAGGCCAGCCCCGATCAGGATCGGGACGGCCTCGCGCGGCGCGGCGATGATAAAATAGACCGAGGTCGCCACCGCCAGCATGCCGACGGCGATCAGCACATAGCGGCGGTCGGTCTTGTCGGATGCATAGCCGACCGGCACCTGCGCCAGCGCGCCGGCGATCAGGGTCGCCGACAGGAAGATGGCGATGGCCGTCACGCTCATTCCGATGGCGTTGCCATAGACGGCGGCCAGCGTGCCGAACGCCGAATTGGCCATGCCGATGAGCACGATGCCGACAACGGCGACCGGCGAGTTGCGCCACAATTTGGGAATGTCGAGCGACACTTCGGTCAGCGGTTTTGGCTGCTGCGAGGCGTAAAGCGCCGTTGGGATCATGGCGAGCGCATAAAAGACCGCGCCCAGAACGAAGAAGGTCTCCGCGCCGGTGTCGCCCAGCGGCAGCACCATCTGGCCGATGGTCGTCGCGGTCAGATTGACCATCGCATAGATGCCGAAAACCCGGCCGCGGCTGTCCGGTCCGGACCGTTCGCTCAGCCAGCTTTCCATGATCTGCTGGGCCCCGGCAAAGCAAAAGCCCGACAGGGCGCGCAAGGGGATCCACGCCGACGGATGCATGACGAGCAGCGACAGCAGGATCGCAACGCTCGCCAGTGCCGTCATCGCGCCGAACGAGCGGATATGGCCGACGCGCTTGACCGTGCGCGGCACGACCAGGCAGCCGAGCACGAAGCCGATCGCCCAGCCCGTGCCCAGAAGGCCCAGCGAAAATGCCGAAAACCCTTCCTGCGCGCCGCGCACCGGCAGGATCAGCCCGTTGACGCCGCCGGCGAACATCAGCGCCGACGCACCGATCAGGAGCGGCGCGGTGGATTTGGGCAGAAGGGGCATGGTTCTATCCGCTCGACCTCGAGACTTGGCAATCCATCCAATCAGACAGAGAATTGCCTAAATTGGCCAATATAGCTAAAAGTTAGCCCACTGTCGGAGCAGATACAATGAGCAATGTTTTCAAAGCGTCGGACGCCAAGAACCGGTTTGGCCAGTTGCTCGATGCGGCCCAATCAGGGCCGGTGCGCATCAGCAAGAACGGACGCGATGTGGCGGTCGTTCTTTCGGCTGACGCATTCATGCAACTGGCCGAAGACGCCGCCGGGAACGGCGTCAGCCCGGCCGTGAAAGCGCTGCACGAGCGCAGCGCCGACCGTTGGGCCGAGGTGTACCGCGCGCTCGCCCGATAGCGTGTCCGTCTCGGCGCAGTATCTGAGCCTTGGGGATGTCCTGTTCATCCATCGAGAACAGTTACGTTTGTTCGGCGGTGCACCAGGAATCCGCGACCTCGGCTTGATCGAGGCGGCGCTGCTGCGACCGCAGACCGGCTACTATGGCGGGATCATCGAAGAAGCCGCTGCGCTTTGGGAGAGCCTTGCGATGAACCATGGATTCGTCGACGGGAACAAACGCGTGGCCTTCGCGAGCGTCGACATCTTCCTTGAGCTCAACGGCTATCGGATCAGTGCGGAACCGCAGGCGGTCATCGACTTCATCTATAAGCGGCTGGAGACGGGCACCATGAACAAGCTGGCGCTTGCCCGATGGCTTGCCGCCCATGTGCGCCCCTACTGAAACGCCGTCTCCGAAAAGCTGCGCAATTTCCGCGAATGCAGCCGTTCGGGCGGCATCTGTGCCAATTTCTCCATAGCCTTGATGCCGATGATCAGATGCTGGCCCACTTGCGTTCGGTAGAAGTCCGACGCCATGCCCGGCATCTTCAGTTCGCCGTGCAGCGGCTTATCGGAGACGCACAAAAGCGTCCCGTAAGGCACCCGGAAGCGGAACCCGTTGGCGGCGATCGTCGCCGATTCCATGTCGAGCGCGATCGAGCGCGACTGGGACAGCCGCTTGACCGGACCGCGCTGGTCGCGCAGCTCCCAGTTGCGGTTGTCGATGGTGGCGACGGTGCCCGTGCGCATGATGCGTTTCAAATCATAGCCAGACAGCCCGGTCACTTCGGCGACCGCCTGCTCGAGCGCCACCTGCACCTCGGCCAGTGGCGGCACCGGCACCGACAGCGGCAGATCGTCGTCGAGCACCGAATCCTCGCGCACATAGGCATGGGCGAGCACATAGTCGCCCAGTTGCTGCGTGTTGCGCAGGCCCGCGCAATGGCCGAGCATCAGCCAGGCATGTGGACGCAGCACGGCGATATGGTCGGTGATCGTCTTGGCGTTGGACGGGCCGACGCCGATATTGACCATGGTGATGCCGGTGCGGTCCGGCCGGGTCAGATGGTAGGTCGGCATTTGCGGCAGGCGCGGCGGCGGCGCGCCGCTTTCGGGCTCGGCCGCGCCGGCGCGTGTGACCACATTGCCCGGCTCAACGAAGCTCTCATAGCCCGAGGCCGGGTCGGCGATCTTTTCGCGCGCGAACGCGCAGAACTCGTCGATATAGAACTGGTAGTTGGTGAAAAGGACGAAGTTCTGGAAATGCCACGGGCTGGTCGCGGTGTAGTGCGACAGCCGGTGCAGCGAATAGTCGACGCGCTGGGCAGTGAACGGCGCCAGCGGCGACGCCTGGCCCGGCGCCGGCTCGAAATCGCCATTGGCGATGTCATCATTGGTCACGTTGAGGTCCGGCACGTCGAACACGTCGCGCAGCGGTCGTGCGAGCTGGTCGGCCTTGGCGCCGTCCACATGAGTGCCTTCGAGAAAGGCAAAATGCAACGGAATCGGCGTGCCCGATTCCGACACCTCGACCGCCACATTGTGGTTCTTCAGCAAAAGCCCGATCTGAGTTTCCAGATAGCTGCCGAACAGGTCGGGCCGGGTGACCGTGGTCACATAATGGCCCGGCTGGGCCAGATGGCCGTAGGCGAGCCGCGAATCCACCTGGTTGTAGCTGGCGGTCCTGACCGAAAGCTGTGGGTAATAGGCGCGCACGCGCCCTTCAAGATCGCCCTTGTCGGTCATCTCGGCAAAGGCATCGCGGATGAAGGCGGTGTTGCGCTCGTAAAGCGCCCGCAGGGCGGCAACCGCCTCGGCGGGATCGGTGTAGAAGGTGGGGCGTTCGGGCGGCGGGGTCAGAAAGCCGGAACCGTCCTGGCCGCCGGTGTGATGTGATTCGTCTGTTCTCTTGTCCATGCACCATCATATACGGCCAGATCATTGCACGCAAAAGACGCCATGCGACCCAAAATGACGCCGGGCGGCCTCTGGTTTGCCGCCCGGCAACATGGTGTCGGAAGCCTATTCTGCCGCCAGCAGTTCGGGCACGTGCAGCAGCACGAACTCATTGTCCTTGGCCGCGTCGAGCTGGCGCCCGGACGAGAAGGGCAGATTGTTGTCGGTGGCGACGAGAATGTGGGTTTCGTCGTAGCGCATCACATCCTCGATCGTGAAGAACGGCATGGTGAACTTGCCGGTCAGATCGCGGTCGGCGACCGTGTCCAGCCGCGCATTGCCGTCGGGATCGTCGATGTCCATCAGGTCGATATGGCCAAGGCGCGCCACAATGCCGTCATCGGCGATCTGTGCCGTGTCGATGAGGACGACGCGCTTGTGCATCGCCGGGTTCGGGAAGCAATCCGGCGCCGGCTCACCGGCGCATTGCAGCGACGGGTCGCCTTCGCCATTGTCGCGCTCGATCACAAGCGCGCGCGTTTCGTCGATGAAGTTGAAATCACCGATGGCGGTGGCACCGTCGGCGAGCGGGAACAGGAACTGGTTGCCGGTCCATTCGCCCGCTTCCGGATCGAACTCGAGCACCGGCAGAACGCGCGGGCCGGCCTCGCCGTTTTCGTCAAGCAGCGGCTTTTCCAGCATGCCCCAAAGCATGCCCGTTTCGGGATGCAGCGCCATGCCCTCATAGCCCGACGAGCGCGGCAGCCGGTAGTCGGCACCCGCCTGGGCGCCGACACGCAGGCGCGGATGGTCCGGGCTGCGCAGCTCTTCACCGTCGATCAATGTCGGATGAACGCCGGTGACGCGGCCATCGAGCGTCGCGGAGATCAGATAGGGGCCGAACTCCTCGCCGATCCAGATCTGGTCGCCCACCCGTTGAATGCTCTCAAGGTCGAAGTCGGCGCCGGTCAGATAACGCTCGCTTGTGCCCTCATAGGCAATGCGGAACGGCACATGGCCGTCCGGATCGTGCAGGAAGATGGTCTGGCGCCGTTCGACGGTTCCGTCCTCGAAGTCGGGCATGATGGTGTGAAAGAACAGGAGCGTATCGGGCGAATTGAGCTTGGAGCCAAACCCGTTGTCGGTCAGCGCGATGATCGCGCCGTCTTCGGCGCGTTCCATGGCGAAGCCCGAAAAGCCCTGCACCGGCTGGCCGATGAACGGCAGGTAGAGGCCGGTGCCACGATTGCCGTGCAGCCCGCCCGTGTTGCCCTCGACGCTCATCGGCTGGTCGACGCGGGCCGGGCCGGCCGCGAATTTGCCGGAAATCCAAGCATCGGCCGGAGCGTCCGCCGGCGGCGGCACCAGTGTCATGGCCGGGATGATCGCATGGCCGGCAAGCGTTGCGGGAAAGACCTGCTCGTCGGCAAGCGCGGTCGTGGACAAAAGGGCAGACAGCGCGGCCGCTGCGGCAGCGGCGCGAAGGGGCGTGGTCATGAGGACCTCCATGTTCAGACAACAGGAAGGTCGCTAGCGGACGTGTTTTACAGGGGCGTTACGGCGCGGTGACATCGTGGTGACGATGCCTGTGGATCGCGGAAGCTTGGGGTCCTGACCTTAAGGCCGCATCAGCGAGACGTAGAGGACAAAGCCGACGCCATTGCCCTTGCGCGCGCCCTCATCAGCCTGGGCGGCGGCAAAGCCGGCCAGCGGGCCGATGAAGAGAGTGGCCAGAAGCGCGGCGCGGCCAAAGGCGCGGACGGTCTGGAAACGGCGGCGGTTGGCTTTGTTCATGGTCATGATCGGCCCCTGACGAATTACTGGCGCGGGATGGCGCACACGCGCGGGCGTTCGAAGACGCACGGCACGGTCGATTGAACTTTCCAGGAATAGGCCGGCCCGCTGCTCTGCTCGATCAGGTTGATCAGCGCGAACGCAAAGATCATGGCGATCAGGCAGATGATGATGAAGCGGCGTGCGAGCATCGGCTGTGTCCTTTCCTGCCGCGCAATCTACAGGGGGCGCACTGAACCGGTGCTGAGGGTGCCATTCATATGGCGTTCAGGGTCGTTAACGCGGCTTGCGCTTGGCGCCCGGCCACCTATGTGCGAGAGCGACAGCACCGGAGGGACCCATGCCGCAACAGACCGCACCGATAGAGCTCTTCTACTGGCCGACGCCCAATGGCTGGAAGATATCGATCATGCTGGAGGAATTGGGCGTGCCCTATCAGGTGCGTTACATCGACATCGGCAAGGGCGAGCAGTTCGCGCCCGATTTTCTGAAGATCGCGCCCAACAACCGCATGCCCGCCATCATCGATCCGGAAGGGCCGGGCGGCGAGCCGATCTCGGTGTTTGAGTCAGGCGCGATCCTGCAATATCTGGGCCGCAAGTTCGACCGTTTCTATCCGGCCGACCCGCGCGCGCGGACCGCTGTCGATGAATGGCTGTTCTGGCAGATGGGCGGGCTGGGCCCGATGGCCGGCCAGGCGCACCATTTCCGCCAGTACGCACCCGAGCAGGTGCCCTACGCGATCGACCGCTACACCAATGAGGTCAACCGGCTCTATGGCGTGATGAACACGCGCCTTGCCGATCACGACTTCCTCGGCGGCGACTATTCGATCGCCGACATGGCCTGCATCGGCTGGGTGGTGCCCTATGAGCGGCAGGGCCAGGACCTAGACGACTTCCCCAACCTCAAGCGCTGGTTCGAGACCATGAAGGCCCGGCCCGCGGTGGAACGGGGCCTGGCGGTCGGCCGCGAAAAGCGCGAACAAACCAATCTGCGCGACGACAAGGAGGCGCAGAAGGTACTGTTCGGCCAGCGCGCGCGCTGACCGAAGCGCCCGCCGGCCTTTGCCGGCAGGTGGACAAAATGGCGGTTACTGGCGCTGCCAGTCTTCGCCGCGGCAGATCAGGCCGCCGGCGACGCAGCCCTGCAGCTTCATCGTGTTGCCGCTGATGCGCGCCTTGCCGCGATAGGTCTTGCCTTCGGCGAGATCGGTGATCTGGCCGTTATAGTTGCTGCCCGACCCGGACAATGTGCCGATCGACTGGCCCGAATATTGCCCGTTCTGTACCGTGCCGCAGAAGTTCGATCCGCAGGGCGCGAAATTGACGAGCGTTCCGGTGCTGGGGCGCAGCCAGGTGCCGACGATGGAGTCGGCCAGGGCCGGCGTTGCGGTCATGGTGACGGCGACGGCCAGCGCAAGCAAAGATGTCTTCATGATGTTCCTCCCGAAAAATCACGGTCCAAGGACCGGTTGCGTGCACTATTATTGACGCAAACGTAAAAGTAAACGGGTTTTGACCAACGCCTGAGCTGCGCCTGTGGGCGGAGCGGGCGGTTCATCGGCGGGAAAAAAAGCGGATGCGTAGGGCTCGGACCGTTTGCCACGGTTAGCGATTGCTTTCCGCGCCATTCCTCAACGATCTATGAAAAATCACCGATTTGATAGAGAAATCAAACAATTGGCACGTTAACGTCCGGTTGAATTTACCCCCTGTTTTTGTTTCGTTTGCGCGCCATTAAGGACGCTTGTTTGCCAGCCGTTGAAGCCTTGCCGGCATCCTCCGCTCATCCAAACGCCGGGACGAAAAAGCGCTCGGGGACGAAACAGGGACACGCAAGAGGGGGTCGACATGGCACGCCTTGAAATGGAAAACGCAGACTTTGCCGGCTTGGGTGCCGGCGCCAACGCAGACATCTTGTTCGAGATGGGGCTGGCTTGCGCAACGGGCCGCAATGGCGACGCCGATCTGGTCGCCGCGCACAAATGGTTCAACATCGCCGCCATCAAGGGCTCGCCCCGGGCCGGTGCCCTGCGCGCCGAGATCGCCGAGACGATGAACAAGGCCGAACTGGCCAAGGCGCTGCGCGAAGCGCGCGAGTGGATGACCCGTCATTGATCGCTCGCGCCGGCCTTTCGGCCGGCCGAAACAGGACATCAGCGGGTGGGGCGCCGGTTTGCGGGGGGGCAAGCGACCGGTCGCAACGGGGGTTCCGCTGACAGGCCGCGCGCTCATGGGGATTGAGCGCGCGGCCTTTTCATTTTCAAGCGTGTTGGCAGGGGCGCGCCGTCAGTTCACGCCGACATAGCGGCCCGGCTTGTGGTTGACGCCCAGGATCAGGTTGAACATCACCGCCCCGGCCACAGACCACAAGATGCCCTGCCAGCCGATGACCAGCGCCGCCACCGCAAGGATCAGCGCATCGATGCCGAGTTGCACATAACCCGCGCGCATGCCGCGGGTCGATTGCAGCCAGTAGACCAGGATATTGATCCCGCCGAGCCCGGCGCCATGGCGGAACAGGGCCAGAAGCCCGAGCCCAATCATGATGCCGCCGAGCAGCGCGGCAAGACCGGGCTCCACCGCCTCGATGCTGATCAGAACCGGATAGAACCGCACCAGCACGCTCATCAGCGCGATCGCGCAGAAGGTCTTGATCACGAACCGCCAGCCCATGCCGCGCACTGCGAGGGCATAAAAGGGCAGGTTGAGCGCAAAGAACAGGGCGGAGAAATCGAGCCCGGTCGCATAGGAGATGGTCAGCGCGATGCCGGCGACGCCCGAAACGACCAGTTCGGCCTGCTGAAACAGATAGACGCCGAACGAGACCAGCGCGACGCCGATCGAGATCGCGAACACGTCTTCGGGCAGCGTATGCCGGCTCGGCCGGATCATGATCATCGCCTGGCGGTCGGGCTCGCCCTCGCTGCCGCCTGCGTCTTCGTCTGTCTCGGTCACGCGATGAACATCCCTGGCTGGGCCGGCCAATGCCGGTATTGCGCCAAGCCCTTGCCGATTTGGTGCTCGCGATCAAGCAGTCGCGCCCGCCTTTGCGAGCGCGGCGGGCAAGGTCGCGGCGAAATGCGCCAGTTCTTCGGGCCGGCCGACGCTGACGCGGATGCACCGGTCGAGCACCGGCGCCATCGGTTTGCGCACGAAAACGCCGCCATCCATCAGCCCCTTCAGGACCGCCATGGCATGGTCGCCGTCACGGCCGCAATCAAGCGTGACGAAATTTGTCGCCGAGGGCAGGGGGGTGAGGCCGGCCTCGGTGCCGATCCGCGCGATCTCGTCGCGCGCGGCGTCGATTTTGCCGAGTGTCTCCGCAAGCCAGGCCGGGTCGCCAAGGGAGGCCAGGGCGGCCGCCTGCGCCATGGCATTGACGCCGAAATGATCGCGCACCTTGTCGAACGGGGCGATCAGCGCGCTCGCCCCGAACGCGTAGCCGCAGCGCAGGCCGGCAAGCCCATAGGCCTTGGAAAATGTGCGCAGGCGAATGAGGTTGGTCCGGCTCGTATCGATCGCCGGCAGCGTGCCCGCCGGTGCCGTCTCGCCATAGGCCTCGTCGAGCACGATCAGCGTTTGTTCGGGCACGGCGTCGCAGAACGCATCGATCGCCGCCGCATCCCACCATGTTCCCATCGGATTGTCCGGGTTGGAGACATAGACGATGGCGGCGTCCTCGGCTCGTGCGGCGGCGGCCAGTGCGTCGAGATCCTCGCAATCGTCGCGATAGGGCACGGTCACGAGCCGCCGGCCGTAGCCCGCGACATGATAGTTGAAGGTCGGATAGGCGCCGAGCGAGGTGACGATCGCCGCGCCCTGATCGGCGAAGATGCGCACGATCAGCCCCAGAAGTCCGTCAATGCCCGGCCCGACGACGATCTCGTCCATGGCAATGCCCATATGCGCCGCCAGCGCTTCGCGTAACGCCCAGTTCTCCGGGTCGGGATAGTTCCGCACCGCATCGCGCGCCGCCTTTTCCATCGCCATGATTGCAGCCGGTGCCGCGCCGAAATTGCCTTCATTGGCGCCGAGCCGCGCCGTGAACGCCGTGCCCGTCTCGCGCTCAGTGCGCTCGGGTGCAACGAACGGGATCGTTGCCGGCAGGGCGTCGACGAGCGGGTTGGGACGTGGCGGCATGACGGCGTTCCTGGCGATCGGGTGGCGCCGCTGATAGCAGATTTTCGCACGCCGGTAAGCGGGTCTGGGCGCGATGGCGCGGCGCGCGAAAAAGGGCTTTGCGTCCCGTGGCGCAACCCGGTCCACAGATGTCGGCGCACATCGGTCCGCTCGGTCCCGTCGCGAGGCCTCCCTCGTCGGCCCTGTGATCCGGGGTCTGGCGGGCAGGCGGGCCGGCCTGTCGCCCGCCGATGATCGGCTGAATTGCAGTGTCGATGCTGTTTGACCGCCCGGAAAATCATGATAGGCGAGGGATCGTGCGGAGAGGTGGCCGAGTGGTCGAAGGCGCTCCCCTGCTAAGGGAGTAGGCGGCAAAACCGTCTCGAGGGTTCGAATCCCTTCCTCTCCGCCATTTTCAGACTTCGCTCTTTCGCCCTTCGCGCTGTCGCCCTTCAGGCTTCGCTCAGGTCGGGGTCTCGCAAAGGCTCGGACAGCCCTTGGCCTTACGAACCTCGCGGGTTCGAACGTCCTCTCGCCCCCTCCGCCATTTCCTTTTTCACCGTCCCAAATATCCGCTAACACCTTGAACAGACGGGTGGTTTTGGCGTTTCGGAAACCTGTGCCGAAGTCCTGTTAGAAATCAGGCTTTTGGGCGAGACACTCGGAAATCCCGACGTGTTCGGCTTCAACCGTCGGGAGGCCATTCCCGCTGTCGCCTTGAACAATGCAGCGGTGCCTCCCGCGCCGCTGATCTTGCCATCTGACATGCTGCAACCCGTCGCCACATGCGCGATCTTCTGCGGCCTCCTCCAGCACCGCCGAACGCGCTGCAGTGTCGCCCATCATCGGCGATGGTCCGGGGTCTTGAGATGCCGGCTTGACGAGGGCTGTCGACTGGAATATCACATCTGTGAAAAAGCAACACATATGTGAAAAATCGGTATCGGAGAAGTCCTGAATGCGCGCCATCGTGCTCCACGCCCCCAAAGATATTCGCTTGGAAAATCGGCCCAAGCCGATGGCCGGCCGCGGAGAGGTGCTGCTGCGGGTTGCCTCGGTTGGTGTGTGCGGCTCGGATTTGCCACGCATGCTGGTCAAAGGCGCACATCGCATGCCATTGATCACCGGCCACGAGTTTTCGGCGCATATCGAGGCTCTCGGCGAAGGCGTCGAAGGCTGGGAGGTCGACGAACTGGTGGCCGTTGCGCCGCTCCTGCCTTGCAACGTCTGCGACCAATGCATGACGGGCAATTTTTCCCGCTGCCGGAACTACGACTATTTCGGCAGTCGCCGCGACGGAGCCTATGTCGAATATGTCGCCTCGCCAGTGCAGAACCTCGTCAAGGTGCCCCAGCATGTGGACCCGCGCGCCATTGCCATGACCGACCCCGCATCGATAGCGCTCCATGCGGTTTGGAAGGCAGGCGGCACGACGGTTGGCAAAACAGGCGCGGTCGTCGGCTGCGGTCCCATCGGCCTGTTCGCCATCCAGTGGCTCCGGATGATGGGGGCCTCAGAGGTTATTGCTGTCGACGTGACCGAGGCCAAGTTGGAACTTGCGCGCGAGGCCGGCGCATCGGTGTGCGTGCTCAGCCAGGATGTCGACAAGCTCACGGTCAGCGCCGATGTGGTGATCGAAGCGGTGGGCCTGGACGCCACGATTAACACCGCAATGTCGATTGCCGCGCCTGGTGGCCATGTCTCTTTCATCGGCATTCCGGTCCCGGACGTCACCATTGCCAACCGGACCTATCAGGCGTTTCTGCGGCAGGAACTTTCGCTTCATGGGGCCTGGAACAGTTTCGGAGCGCCGTTTCCCGGACCGCAATGGCACACAACGATCGAGAAGTTCGCATCGGGCGACTTGAAATGGGAGTTTCTGATCTCGCACGATCTCGATCTGGGCGAGCTTCCGGACATTTTCCGCCGATTCGATGCGCGCGATATTGATTTCTCGAAGGTTTTGTTCCGGCCTTGATCGGCCGCGACTAGGGAGGACAGAGCGATAACCGCAGTTGTTAGCCTTGATTTCGGCACCAACGGCATAAGGGCCGGCATATTCGACCTTGATGCCGGCATATTGTTGGCAACCGGCGAGGCCCGTTACCCGACCAGCCATCTACCGCCCAACCGCGCCGAACAGGACCCGGAAGACTGGTGGTCTGCCCTGTGCGCCACGCTGCCCGACGTCTTGGCACGCGCCGGCGATCCGGAGGTCGCCGCGATCTGCGTGGCGGCATTTTCGTCGACGGTCGTCGTCTGCGACCGGTCGGGCCGGCCGCTCGCACCGGCGATCCTGTGGATGGATGCGCGCGCCGCCGACGAGGCGAATTTCACCGAAACAATCGACCATCCGGTGCTTGCCTATTCCGGCGGTTCGAATGCTGTCGAGTGGCTGGTGCCCAAGGCGATGTGGTTGGCGAAGCACAAGCCCGATCTGTGGGCGCGCACGGATGTCGTTTGTGAAGCGCTCGATTTCATCAATTTCCGACTTGCCGGCCGGTGGGTCGGTTCGATGATGAACGCGACCTGCAAGTGGAACTATGACAGCCGTACCAAGGCATTCTGCCCCGATCTATACGAGGCTTTCGGCGTTCCGGAACTGGCGGAGAAGCTGCCGCAGCATGTTCTGGAGATCGGGGCCGTCATCGGCGAGGTGACCGCCGAGGCCCGCGCCGCCCTTGGCATAAAGGGTCGACCCATTGTCGTCCAGGGCGGTATCGACGCGCATATGGGCGTATTCGGCGCCGGTACCGTCTCGCCCGGTGCAATGCTGCTGATCGGCGGTACGTCGAACGTCCATCTCACGCAGGTGCCCGACGATGGCCGGCAGATCAGCGGCGTATGGGGCCCCTATCCCAATGCCTTGACGCCCGGGCTTCGAATGATCGAGGGCGGGCAGGTTTCTGCAGGATCGATCCTGAACTGGCTGGCGCGCGATCTGTTCGAACTCGACGAGATGGGCTTCCGAGCCTTGTGTGATGCGGCGGCCGATGTCGACTTCCGCAAAACGGGTCTTCTCGCCCTGGATTACTGGATGGGCAACCGGACGCCCTATCGCGATGCGCGTCTGCGAGGCGCCATCGTCGGCTTTTCACTCTCCCACGATCGGCCGACGATATTCCGCGCCTGCGTCACGGCGGTGGCGCTTGGTGCGGCCAATGTCGTTTTCGATCTCGAGCGTCAGGGCGTCGCCATCGACCGGCTGGTCCTGGCCGGCGGCATCATGCAGAATCCGCTTTGGCTTGAGGCCACCATCGATGCCATCGGCAAACCCGTCAGCGTGGCGACGGGCGACAATCTTACGCTCTATGGCAATGCGGTTTCGGCAGCCGCGGGGCTTGGCAGGTTTGGATCAATCGAAGAGGCGGCGGGCAGTCTCACCGCGCCGGCCGAGTTGCGTCGGCCCGACGAAGAACGGCACGCGCAATATGTTGACATGCTGGCAACGTATCAGGAATTGACCGAGACGCTGGCGCCGCTTCTGCATAAGCTGTCGGCGGTGGGAGAGAACCGATGAGCAATGAGCAGGAGCGTGCCGCCAATCGGCTCCCCGTCGATGCGGCCCGCGACCAGTTGATGGTGCAGGTGGCGCGGATGGCCTATCAGCAGGATCTCACCCACACCGACATCGCGACCCGAACCGGCCTTAACCGGTGGCAGGTGAGCCGGCTGTTGCAGGAAGCGCGCGATCTGGGTGTCGTGCGGATCGAGATCGTGCCGCGCAGCGAACGCAGCCCGCATCTGGAAACCGCGCTGGTCGAGACGTTCGGTCTTGCCGATGCGGTGGTCCTGCCGGACAGCGTCGACGGGGCCGGCGGTCTTGAGGGCCTCGCCAAGGCGGCCGGCCAGTATCTTGCCGCGCTCAAGCCGCGCCCGACAACGTTCGGCGTCTCCTGGGGCCGGACGATGGCCGCGGTCGCGCACTGGCTGCCAGAGGGATGGGCGAGCGGGGTCGAAGTTGTGCAGATCAACGGCACCGTCGCGCAGATCCCCGGCGAAGGCCATCACAACAATGTGGCCGAGACCTTTGCGCGCAAGGGCGATGGCCGGTTCGTTCCGCTGCCGGTGCCCGCCATTGTCGGCCAGGCCGAGACGCGGGAGGTGCTCGAGCGCGACCGCATCGTGGCCCATGTTCTGCAACGCGCACGCGCCGTGCAGGCCCTTTGTTTCTCGCTTGGCGCACTCACCGAGGATTCGGCGCTGCTCAATTCGGGCAATCTGCTTGCACACGAGTATGAAGAGCTGCGTTCAAAAGGTGCGGTGGGCGACATTGTCGGCCGCATCGTCGACCGGAAGGGCCAGATCGTCGATGCCGATATCGACCGCCGCACGATCGGCTTGCCGCTGTCGGACCTGAAAACCCGGGACCGGGCGATTTGCGTTGCCGCCGGTTCTGATAAACATCCGGTGGTTGCCGGTGTCCTGCATGCGGGGCTGATCAGTGTTCTGGTCACCGACGCGGCGACCGCCACCTATGCATTGGAGCATGTCCATGACCGCTGACCTTGCCACCGCCGCCGACGCGCAATCCGCCTTCGATCAGGCGCCGCCATCGGCCGATCACAACCGGGCACGCAATCCGGGCATTGCACTTGCGCCCGACATGTTCGAGGGACACGCCGTCAACCGCTCGGCGGCCGAGCGCCGGGCCGCGAGCCTGACCACGCGGCGCTCGGTCAAGAAGGCCAATCAGGCGGCCTGGCTTGTCAACGCAATTCGTTGCATCGACCTGACGACGCTCGCCGGCGACGACACGGAAGGCCGCGTCCATCGGCTGTGCGCCAAGGCGCGCCAGCCGCTGGCGCCGCGCATAATGGAAGGGCTCGGCATCGCCGATATGGGCCTGACCACCGGCGCGGTTTGCGTCTATCCGACCATGGTGCCGCACGCCGTGGCCGCGCTCGAAGGCACCGACATCCCGGTCGCCTCGGTCGCCACCGGCTTTCCCGCCGGGCTGACGCCGCTGCCGATCCGGCTCGCCGAAATCCGCTACGCGGTTGAAGAAGGCGCCGACGAGATTGACATCGTCATCACGCGCGAACATGTGCTCAAGCGCGAATGGAACGCGCTTTATGACGAGATCGCGCAGATGCGCGAGGCTTGCGGCCATTCGCATCTGAAGGCCATTCTTGCCACCGGCGAACTCGAAACCTATCGTAATGTCTATGCCGCTTCGATGGTGGCGATGCAGGCCGGCGCCGACTTCATCAAGACCTCGACGGGCAAGGAGGGCGTCAACGCCACACTGGCGGTCAGCCTCATCATGGTCCGTGCCCTGCGCGACTACGGGATGGAAACCGGTCACCGGGTCGGCTTCAAGCCGGCCGGCGGGATGAAGACCGCCAAGGACGCGCTCGCCTGGCAGATCCTGATGAAGGAGGAGTTGGGCAATGACTGGCTGAGGCCCGACCTGTTTCGCCTCGGTGCCTCGTCCATGCTCGCCGACATCGAACGCCAGCTCGAACACCATGTCACCGGGCGCTACGCCGCCAGCCACCGCCACGCCATCGCCTGAGGACCAAAGCCATGAACTCCATCGCAGACCTGATCGACACCATGGAATACGGCCCGGCGCCCGAAAGCGCCGATATTGTCGAGGACTGGCTGGCCGAGCATCAGGCCGGCTTCGGCCACTTCATCAATGGCGCCTTCACGAGGCCGGGCGACACGTTCGCGGTCAGCAATCCGGCGACGGGCGCAACGGTCGCGCAGATCACGCAAGGGACGGACGCCGATGTCGATATGGCGGTCAAGGCCGCGCGCGCCGCGCAGGGCAAATGGGCAGCGCTTTCGGGCCACGAGCGCGCCCGCTGGCTATACGCGCTTGCGCGCCGCATCCAGCAGCACGCCCGCTTCCTCGCGGTTCTCGAAACGATCGACAATGGCAAGCCGATCCGCGAAGCGCGCGACATCGACGTGCCGCTGGTGGCACGCCATTTCTACCACCATGCCGGCTGGGCCGAACTGGCGGACACCGAGTTCCCGGACGCCAAACCGGTGGGCGTCTGCGGCCAGATCATCCCCTGGAACTTCCCGCTTCTGATGCTGGCCTGGAAGATCGCGCCGGCGCTGGCCGCCGGCAACACAATCGTCCTCAAGCCTGCCGAATACACGCCGCTGACGGCGCTGGCCTTCGCGAAAATCTGCGACGAGGTCGGCCTGCCCAAGGGCGTTGTCAACATCGTCACCGGCGACGGCGCGACCGGCGCCGCGATCGTCGCTCATGACGGCATCGACAAGCTCGCCTTCACCGGCTCCACCGATGTTGGCCGACTGATCCGCCGCGAGACGGCGGGCTCGGGCAAGAAGCTGACGCTGGAACTGGGCGGGAAGAGCCCGTTCATCGTCTTTGCCGATGCCGATCTCGACGCCGCCGTCGAGGGCGTGGTCGACGCGATCTGGTTCAACCAGGGCCAGGTCTGCTGCGCCGGTGCGCGCATCCTCGTCGCCGAAAGCGTTGCCGATCGGTTCGGCGCGCTGCTCAAACAACGCATGGCTGCGCTCCGGGTCGGCGATCCGCTCGACAAGTCGACCGATGTCGGCGCGATCGTCCATCCGGTGCAATTGGCGCGGATCAAGGAACTGATGGCTAAGGGCGTCTCGGAGGGCGCGGACCTTTATCAGGGCGACGCGCCGGACGGCTGCTTCTACCCGCCGACGCTGGCAACCGGTGTCGAGCCCGCGTCGACGCTGGCGACCGAAGAGATTTTCGGACCCGTGGCGACGCTGACGACCTTCCGCACGCCGGCCGATGCGATCGCGCTCGCCAACAACACCCGCTATGGCCTTGCCGCCTCGATCTGGTCGGAGAATGTCAATCTGTGTCTCGGCATCGCAGCGGACCTGAAGGCCGGTGTCGTCTGGATCAATTGCACCAATGTGTTCGACGCGGGCGCCGGCTTTGGCGGCTACCGCGAAAGCGGTTTCGGGCGCGAGGGCGGCCGCGAAGGCATGATGGAATATCTGTCCTTCCCCGCGCCCAAGGCCACACAGGCAGACGACGCGCCGGCGGCGATCCCGCCCGCGCCGGGGCTTGGCGGCGTGGTGGTCGGTATCGACCGGACGGCGAAACTCTATGTCGGCGGCAAGCAGAAGCGGCCGGACGGCGGCTATTCCTACCCGGTCACCAATGCCAAGGGCGAGGCGATCGGCCTTGCCGGCCATGGCAACCGCAAGGACATTCGCGATGCCGTTGAAGCGGCGCACAAGGCGGCGGGCTGGGGCGCGGCGACCGGCCACAACCGGGCGCAGGTGCTCTATTATCTGGCCGAGAACCTTGCGGCGCGGGCGGACGAGTTCACCGACCGGCTCAAGAGCTTCGGCCAGAGCGCGGCGAAAGCCAAAACCGAGGTCGAGACCGCGATCCAGCGCTGCTTTTACTATGCGGCGCAAGCCGACAAGTTCGACGGCGCCGTGCACCAGACCAAGAGCGCCCATGTGACGCTCGCCATGCACGAGCCGCTCGGCGTGATGGGGATTGCCTGCCCAACACCGTTCCCGCTGCTCGGCTTTGTCTCGCTGGTGCTGCCGGCCGTTGCCATGGGTAACCGCGTGGTCGCGATCCCCTCGCAGACCCATCCGTTGGCTGCGACCGACCTTTACCAGGTGCTGGAGACATCCGACGTGCCTGGCGGCGTGATCAACATCGTCACGGGGACACGCGACGAACTGGTCACGACGCTCGCCGACCATGATGGCGTCGACGGGCTGTGGTATATCGGCTCCAACGACGGTATCGCCATGGCCGAAGAGCGCTCTGCCGGTAATCTCAAACAGACCTGGACCGAACAGGGCATGGCCCGCGACTGGACAAAGTCAGAGGGATTTGGCCGCGCCTTCCTGCACCGCGCGACCCAGGTCAAGAACATCTGGGTGCCATACGGCGAATGATCATCTTCGATTGCGACGGCGTGCTGGTGGACAGCGAGATCCTGTCCTGCGGCACCGATGCGGCGATGATGACCGAAGCCGGTTATCCGATCTCCACCGAGACGCTGATAAGCCGGTTTATCGGCTGGCCCAAGCCCGATATCTGGGCCGCGGTTGCCGAAGAGCGTGGCGAGCCCTGGCCCGATGGCCTTTACGAACGGGCCATCGCCGTTCTGATGGGGCGGATCGAGACGGAGTTGGAGCCGGTCGACGGCGTGGCAAGCGCATTGGCGCAACTGCCGGGCAACAGAGCTGTCGCCTCATCGGCAAGCCGCCAGAAGCTCGAACTGTCTCTGAAACGCTGCGGCCTGTTCGATCATTTCGCCCCGCACGTCTATTCGACCGAGCAGGTGGCGCGCGGCAAGCCGGCGCCAGACGTGTTCCTGTTTGCAGCAGAGCAATATGGCGCCGCACCCGGAGACTGTCTTGTCATCGAGGACAGCGTCGCCGGTGTCACCGCGGCCCGCGCAGCCGGCATGACCGCCATCGGGTTTGTCGGCGGCCAGCACAGCTACCCCGGGCACGCGGACAGTCTGAAAAAGGCCGGTGCGGTATCGGTCGTTGCGCATATGCGCGACCTGCCCGATCAGATCAGAACGCTTCGTTCTTCCGCATCTGGCTGAGATAGCGCTTCATCCGCACCAGCCGCTGGTTGTGCGGGGCACCCAATTGCCGTGCCACCAGCGTCGACAGGATGTCGGCGGCGACGAGCGCGGCAATGCGCGATGTGGTCGGCGTGAAGATATCGGTATTGTCCAGCGTCTCGACATTGATCACCACGTCGGAATAGTTGAAGAGCGCTGTCTGGGTCGAACCGGCGATCGAGATGACCTTGGCGCCCTGTTCGCGCGCCAGTCGCGCCAGTTCAACGATCGACAGCGTCTGGCCGGTGTTGGAAATTGCCACTGCCACCGAGCCAGGCTTCATCATCGAAGCGGCCATCAATTGCTGATGGCTGTCCATGGTCGCGTTGCAGGGAATGCCGAACAGCGGAAACTTTTGCTGCAGGTCCTGGGCGACGATGGCCGACGCCCCGAAACCGAAGAACTCCAGATGGGTTGCCTTGAGGATCAAGGCGACCGCCGCGTTCATCTGTTTCATATCGAGTGCGTGGCGTGCCCAGTCGAGCGACGAAATCGTGTAGTCGAAGATCTTCGACGCCACGGCTTCGGGCGTGTCGTCATCGGTGATCGCCGAATGCGTCGCCGGCGTGCCAAGGGCAAGGCTTTGCGCAAGCCTGATTTTCAGATCCTGAAAGCCTTCGCAGCCGATGGCGACGCAAAAGCGGATCACCGTCGGCTGGCTGACGTCGGCCAGTTCGGCCGTCTCCGCCACGGTGGAATTCAGGACCCGCTGCGGTGATTCCAGCAGCACATCGGCCACCTTGCGGTCGGATTTGCGAAGATTGGGGCGCAGCGTGCGGGTCACCTCGAGGATGTTCCTGCCGCTCTGGACCTCCGGCTCTCGCAATTCCATCGTTCCGTTTCCCCTACAATGCGGCCGTTCCGAGCCGGTATTGAACCCCCGTACGGGCACCACACAAGTATATGCGGGATTCGTTGGCGGCAAATGCATTGATGTTCCTACGCGGAACCGTGTTGAACTCGAACATGTCGAAATGGTGCGCGATCATGGCCGCAATACCGGCGCCGGCGGCGAGATCGGCGGCTTCGGTCAAGTGAAGGTTTCCCGGTACGCCTTGCGAGGCCCGCCGCGTGTCGCGGCCATTGACCGGCAAAAGGGCCAGATCGGCCTTCAGCGCCGCGACCTCCTCGACCTGCCCCTCGAACGGCACAGTGTCGCCGGAATGGAAGATGGTGGCACCGCCCAGCGCGATCCCATAGCCAAGGAACATGTGCCGTCCGGCCGTGTCGTGCCGGATGGTTTCATGAGCGGCGCGCGTGGCGGTGACGCGCACGCCGATAACGGGCTCTGTCACATCGCCCGCATCGACACCGACAAGCCGGTTGGAGCCGATGCCGCCGCGCTCAAGCGCCATCGCTTCGACTGCCGCTGGCGCCAGCAGCATGGCACCGGGATTGGTCGACATCAGAGCGGGCAGGGTGCCGGGGTCCAGATGATCCGTGTGGGCATGCGTTGCGAGAACCAGATCGACATGGCCGATATCGTCCGGCTTCACCGGAGCAGGCATCATGCGCGTGTGCGGAAAGGGTTGTCCGCGATATTTCATGGCGAGCGAATCCGAAAGGTACGGGTCGATCACGACACGCCGCCGCCCCCCGTCGATGACGAAGCCGGCCTGACCAAGCCAATAAAGCCGCACCTCGTCGCCCGGCGGCTCGGCGAGCACACTGGCCAGAGGTTCGGTAAGGTCGGTCTCAGACAGCAGCATCCTGAGCCACCAGCACCTTGAGGAGGTTGGCGACGGCGCTTTCGGTTGCCCGCGTCACGCTTCCTTCGGTCAGGCCGCCAATATGGCTGGTGCCGATGACGCGGGGGTGCGCTGCAAGCGTGCGGTCGCGCGGCGGTTCCTCGGCAAAAACATCGGTGGCATAGGTCTGGACCCTGCCGCCATCCAGCGCGGCGAGCAGCGCCATTTCATCCACAAGGCCGGCGCGGGCCGTGTTCACCACGATCGCTCCGTCGGGCATCGTCGCCATGCCGCCAGCGTCCAACAAAGGCGTGCCGTCATCGGTCATGGGGCAATGAAATGTCACAATGTCCGCATTGCGAAAAAGTTCGCTCAACGAAGCGTAGCGCACCGCGCCAAGGCCATCATTCAGATCGGGCTCGGCCGGATCGTACGCCAACACTTTGGCGCCCATGGCCGTCACCATCGTGCCGACGCGGCGGCCGATCGCCCCCATGCCGACGATACCCACCGTGGCGCCGTCGATTTCGCGGCCCTTGATCCGCGGCCAGCCGCCCTCGCGCAAACCGTTGGCCGTCTCGGGAATGTGGCGGCATGCGGCCAGCATCAGAGCCAGCGTCAGTTCCGCGACGCCCACCGCATTGGCGCCCATCGCGCGTTCGACGGCGATGCCCCGACGCCTGCATTCAGCCAGCGGCAGGTTGTCGACCCCGCTTCCATTGCGTGAGATGACGCGCATTCGGTCGGCGGCAGCCAGAACGGCAGGGCTGACCGGTTCGATGCCGGCCAGCCAGCCGACACATCCGGGTACCAGCTTGAGAAGTTCGGCCTCGTCCGGCATTTCGCCGGGTGTGGAAAACACGAGCTCAAGGCCCGCTTCCCGCAGCGGTTGAAGGGCCGTTGGCGGCTTGCCGGTCAGTGAACGAGGAGTGATCAGCACGCGGTCCATGGCTCACCCCGCAGCCGCCTTGACGGCGATGTCGGTCAGCTCCGCGATGCTCTGCTCGCCCGGATCGATCTCGATGTCGAAAACCTCGGCGATCACCTGCGTCCAGCCGTGAATGAAATAGATCCAGCCATCGACGACGGTCAGATCCCGCGCGGCCTTCTGGTTGCGGGCCTGTTCGAGGAAGACGAGATCACCGCGATAGTTCAGATCCCAGGCAACGCCTTTTTCCGGAAAGACCGCAGCATCCGTCAGCGGCGATCCGGGCGCGTCCTTGCCGAGCCCCGTCGCGTTGATCACCAGTGATCCAGGCTTCAGTTCGGCCAGAGCCGCATCATTGTCGGTCGGGTCGGGCGCAAGAACATAGTCGACGGCCACATCGCTTTCGATCTGCGCATGAATGTGCCGGATTTCATCGAGCCGCGGGGCGGACCGGTTGGAGACGACGATGCGGGCCGGCACATCGGCGCCACGCTCCTTGCGCATCAGATGCCAGGTCAGCGCGATCGTCGATCCGCCTGCGCCCATCGAGAAGACTTCGGCGCCGGTGCGGCGCCAATAATCGTCGCCGAGAAATCCGTCGATCGACAGCCCCGACGAAATCGGGTCCTTGGCGTGGCAGACGAGCATGCCGTCGCGCTTGGAGATGCAGCTGGTCTCCTTCATCAGCGCCGCCATGGGATCTATCACATCGAACATGTCCTTGCAGGCGTTGAAGAGATCGATCTTGTGGGTGGTGACAAGCGCGCCCAGCGAATTGGGATCATCGCGTATATAGGCGACCGCCTCGCGGTAGGCGCCGGCATCGGCGTGCGGGGCAAAGTCGATACCGGCGATCTGCGCGTCCTTGAGGCCGAGATGCTCGGCCCACGCCGGAAACACTTTCATGATCGAGCTTTTGGCAGTGGTCACGCCGATGAAGTGGAGCGTGGGTTTGGCGCGCGGCAGATAGTTCATCGGCCCAATTCCCGCACGCGGGCGACAGCGGCGCTGGCTTTGTTGGCGATGGCTTTCCAGTCGCCGTTGCGCATGTCGTCCGGCTTGGCAATCCAGGTGCCGCCCACCGCAGATACGGCGGGAAGCGAAAGCCAATCCACCATCGTCTCCAGTGTCACGCCACCGGTCGGAATAAAGGTCGGCTTGAGATGGGCGAAAGGGGCGGCGATGTTTTGGAGCATGGAGGGGCCGCCTGCTGCCGTCGCAGGGAAGAATTTCATCAACCGGCAACCGCGTGCGGTCGCCAGCGAGATATCCGATGGGGTCATGATACCGGGCGCAAACGGCAGGCCCGCCGCGTCGGCGGCATCCAGAACGGCGGGATCGTAGCCGGGTGCCAGGCCAAAGGCGGCTCCGGCGTCGGCCGCCTCGCGCACCGATTTTGCCGACAGGACCGTGCCCGCACCCACCAGCAGTTCGGGCCGGCTGTCGCGAAGTCTCGCCATCACATCGGCTGCGGCCGCCGTGCGGAATGTGATCTCGGCGACACCAAGCCCACCTTCGAGCAGGGCGTCTGCCAGCGGCTCGGCATGGGCGACGTCTTCGATCGCGATAACCGGAACGACGCCGATGGCCGCGACCTTGTCGAACGCCCCGCTCATGCCGCAGCTCCGCCTTCATCGTATATGCGAGCGATTGCTTCAGGCGAGCGTGGTCTCCAATGGGGATTGTCAACCTGCCGCCAGCCGCCTTTGCCGTCATCGACAATCCTGACGCGCATACCGCCCGACCGTTCGATGATCCCGTAATCCTGGCCGGAGTCGGCCGGATAGGCGAACATCATCACCAGATCGTCGTCGCCGACATTGACCGATCGGTGGATCCAGTAGGGTGGCACGTAGCAGACGCTCCCCGCCGTCATCTCGACGATCCGCACTTCGCCCTCGGGGCTCTCCATCTGCATCAGCCCACGCCCCGCCTGGCCGACATAGACTTCCGGCCGGTCGGCGTTGGCATGAATATGCCCGCGTGTGAGGAAGAACTCGTCCCCCACCTTTCCGGGCTCCATCCGCGCAACGCCGACGATAAGATCGCTGACCTTCTCGCCGGGCGTATATGAGGTCACTTCGTAAGCAACTTGTCCTCGGCGTTCCGACAGCAGTGCCTCGAAAGCCTGCGTGTCCGCATAAAGTCCGGACAGATCGTCATAGGTTTTCCTGTAGTGGCCGTCGGCGCCCAGAAGCAGCCCTTGTGCGGCATCGACACGGCACAGATGCGGTTCCGCGATTTTCAAAACGCTCTCCCAATCAGTTTTGTAATATTGCTACATTGATGATGAACTTCTCGTCAAGATAGCGATGCAAATTTCATAAAATAGCGGATTTTTCGGCAGATTGATCGGAAATCTCGTATTGACGGGCGAAAATTATGTAGCTACGCTCCAAAATGTGAGTGACCAACGAAGCTGACGCCGTCGGTTTGGCGGCGCGACCTCAGGGAGGAATTCTGGAATGACGAAATCGATCTTTGTCGCCGCGGCAGCCGCCGCCACAATGCTGACGGGCGGCGCCGCATTTGCGCAGGAAGAGTGCCGCGTGGGCATTGCCATGTACACGCTCGGCGCCCCTTACTTCGCCGCCCAAGAGGCGACGGCCCGCAAGACCGCCGAGGAAGCCGGCTGCACAGTCCGTTCTGCCGACGGCCAGAACGACATGGTCAAGCAAATCGGTGACATCGAAGACATGGTGGCCGCTGGCATCAACATCCTGATCGTCAACCCGCGGGACGCCCAGGGCCTCATCCCGGCGGTCAATTCGGCCTCGGCGCAGGGCGTGCACGTGGTCGCGATCGACTCCACGCTTGATCCGTCGGCCGACTTCATCACCCAGATTCAGTCGTCAAACCAGGCCAATGGCGAACTGGTCGGCGCGTGGCTGGCAGACCATCTTGAGGGCCAGCCGGCCAACATCGCGCTGCTGTCGGGTTCGCAGGGCAACCTTGTCGGCCGTGACCGTCGGCTGGGCGTGCTGCGCGGCCTGCTTGATGCGATGATCACCGACTATGGCAGTGCCGAGGTCAACATTCTTGGCCAGGGCTGGGGCGGCTGGGCAACCGATGGCGGTCTCACCGCCATGGAAGATTTGCTGACGGCGCACCCGAACATCAATGTCGTGCTCGGCGAGAATGATTCCATGGTGCTCGGCGCGCGCGCCGCGTTGCAGGCTGCCGGTCGCCTCGACGAGGTGGTGCTTGTCGCCGCTGCCGATGGCCAGAAGGAAGCGCTCGAATTGATCAAGACCGGCGATTACGGCGTCACGGGCCTCAACAATCCCAACGAGATCGCGCGCAAGGCGGTCGAGGTCGGTCTGCAGGCGCTCAACGGTGAACTTCCCGAGGATATGCCAAAGCTGACCTTCACCGAGCCGGCGGCGATCACCCAGGAAAATGTGGACGAATTCTACGATCCCGAATCCCTGTTCTGATCCCTTTCCTCCCGGCGCCCGCCCGGCCCTCGTGCCGGGCGGGTGCTTCGTGCACAATGGCTGAGGGAAGACCTCACGATGGCGCTGGTTGAACTCGACAACATAACCAAGTCCTTTTCCGGAATCCGTGCCCTGTCCGGCGTGAATTTCGCGCTTCAGGCTGGAGAAGTGCATGCGCTGGTCGGTGAGAACGGCGCTGGAAAATCGACGCTGATGCGCGTTCTGGGTGGCGAGATGCGGCCCGACCATGGCACGGTCTCGATCAATGGCGAACCCGTCCGCCTGACCGGGCCGATCGATGCCATCCGCCGCGGCATCTCCATCATTCACCAGGAGATGGCGCTGGCCCCGGACTTGTCGGTGGCCGAGAACATTTTTTTGGGCGAACTGCCTGCCCGCATCGGCTGGGGCGAATTGCGCCGCAAGGCGCGTGCCCTCATCAACCGGTTGGGCTTCGACATTCCGCCGGGCGCGCTTGTGTCCGAACTCTCGGTCGCCCATCAGCAGGTCGTCGAGATCGCCAAGGCGCTGTCGCGCGAGGCGCGCGTCATCGTGTTCGACGAACCGACCGCCGTGTTGTCGATGGGCGACGCTCAGCGGCTGCTCGACATCATTCGCAATCTGCGCGCCGAGGGGGTTGGGATCGTCTACATCTCACATCGGCTGGACGAGATTTTCGCCATATCCGATCGCATATCGGTGCTGAAGGACGGCCGCAATGTCGATGTTGTCACGCCGGACAAGGCCACAGTCGACGATCTGATCCGCATGATGGTGGGACGGCCACTATCGCAGATGTTTGGCGAAAAACCGCCGACGACCATCGGTGACGTCCTGCTGAAAGTCACCGATCTCGATTTGCCAAACGGCGTAGGCGGAGTGTCATTTGAACTGCGGAAGGGCGAGGTCGTTGGCTTGGGCGGCCTTGTCGGCTCCGGCCGCTCGGAGGTGGCCCGGGCGATCTTCGGCGCCGATCCGATCAGGTTGGGCGCCATCGAACTTCACGGCAAGCCCTTTAGACCGCGCAACCCCAAGCAAGCGGTCGCTCGGGGCGTCAATCTGGTGCCTGAGGACCGCAAGGGCCAGGGTATCGTGCTCGATATGGAAATTGCCAAGAACATGACGATGGCCAAGACCGGGCCGGTCACCACGCTTGGCTTCTTTCGAGCCGCTCGCGAGCGTAAGGTTGTCGACGGATTGATCCAGTCGCTGCGCGTCAAGCTCGGCCACCCATCCGATCCCGTCAGCAGCCTGTCGGGCGGCAACCAGCAGAAGATCGTGCTGGCCAAATGGTTTCATTCCGGCGGCGATGTCGTGCTCCTGGACGAGCCCACACGTGGCGTGGACGTTGGCGCCAAGACGGAAATCTACTCGCTGATCCATCGCCTGGCAGCCGAAGGCAAGGCCTTGCTGATCATCTCTTCGGAACATGCCGAGCTGTTCGGTCTTTGCGACCGGGTGCTGGTGATGGGGGAGGGCCGGTTGCGCGGCGAGCTGCGCCCTGACGACTATTCAGAAGAAAACCTGCTGACGCTCTCGATCGGCGCCGCTGCACAAGACAGACAGGAGGCATTGGCATGACCGATGACGCCGCAAATGTCGGAGGCCATCGGGCCACCGATTCCCGCGCGATAACCGAGGGGCGCCTGTCGGCACGGCGGATTTTTGCGCAGTTCGGCACGTTCGCCATATTCATCGTGTTGGTGCTGCTCGCGAGCACCCAATCGGACGTGTTCTTGTCCGAGCGCAACATCATGAACGTGCTCCGCCAGATGTCGGGCATCGGCATCATGGCGATCGGCATGCTGTTCGTCGTGCTGACACGCGGCATCGACCTGTCGGTCGGCTCCATCGCTGCCTTGGGTGCGGTCAGCTCCGCGCTTTTGATCCAGCAATATCCGCTGCCGGTGGCGATCGGCATGGTCGTGGCGCTCGGCGCTATATGCGGTGCGATCTCGGGCTTCCTGGTTGCCTTCCTTCGGCTGCCGGCCTTCGTCATCACGCTGGCGATGATGACCGCGGCGCGCGGTTTTGCGCTGATCCTGTCCAACGGGCAGCCGGTCATGCCCGGGGCCGACGGCGCGCCGCTCAGCGCGTTTGGTACATCGTTCACATTCGGCTTTCCGAACCCGGCACTGTTGATGTTCGCTCTGTTCGCGGTGGCCTTCCTTGTTCTGAACTACTCGCGCTTCGGGCGCATTGTAAAAGCCATCGGCTCGAACGAAGAAGCGGTGCGCCTGTCCGGCATCGCCGTCTCCTGGCATGTCATGGCGGTCTATGTGATCTCCGGCGCCCTGGCATCGATTGCCGGCATTCTGGTCACCGCCCGGTCGGGCGTTGGCTCGGCGCAGGTGGGCGTTGCCGCCGAGCTCGACGTGATCGCCGCCGTGGTGATCGGCGGCGCGAGCCTGATGGGCGGGCGCGGCGGTGTCATCAACACCTTCATCGGCGTGATGATCCTGGGCGTCATCGGCAACATCATGAACCTTGCCGGGGTGCCCGGCTATCACCAGCAGGTCTATCTGGGCGTGATCATCGTCGCCGCCGTGGTCATGCAGCACGGAACCTCTTTCCTGCGCCGCTGATGCAAGGACTTCGCAAATGCACGGTCGCGCTGGATATCGGCACGGGGTCGACCCGGGCGGCGGCCATGTCGCCCGACGGCGCCGTCCTGAAGGTGGCCGCGCGCGAATATGAGCAGATCGTTCCGGCCTATGGCTGGTCCGAACAACGGCCCGACGACTGGTGGAACGCCGCCAGGGCCGTGCTGTCCGAAGTCGCCGCCTGGGCTGGGGACAATGGTCTGACCGTCGACGCCATCGCCGCCTGTGGCCAGATGCATGGCACCGTGCTGGTCGATGATGACGGGCGGCTGACGCGGGATACCGCGCCATTATGGAACGACAAGCGGACGCTCGACTATGTCCGCGCGTTCGAGGCGCGCCAGGATATCGCCGCATGGCTGCCGCGCACGGCGAACCCGCCGACACCGGCCTGGCCCGCATTCAAGCTGCAATGGCTGCGCGACAACGATCCGGACGCATGGGCGCGCACCGCCACGGTCTTCATGCCCAAGGACTATGTCAACCTGCGCCTGACCGGCGAACGGGCCATGGACTGGACCGAGGCTGCGTGCTCATTCTTGATGGACCCGCAGACCGGCGGTTGGAACCGGATGGTTCTGGACGAACTTGGCCTCGACATTGAACGCATGGCACCTATTCGCCTGCCGACAGAGGTGTTGGGTGGCGTTTCTGCGGCGGCCGCTGCCGAGACGGGGCTTGCGCAAGGCACGCCGGTGCTTGTCGGTGGCGGCGATTATCCCGTCGCGCTTCTGGGCTCGGGCGTGTGCCGACCGGGACTGGCTTCCGAGGTCGCTGGCACATCCTCAATCATAACGCTGGTGGCTGATCGTCCGATTCTTGATCCCGAGATCAGCAATGTCGGCACGCCTGAAGGCAACTGGGGCGGCTTTGTCCTGCTCGAGGCGGGCGGCGACGCA
Source organism: Phyllobacteriaceae bacterium (assembly GCA_024742765.1). Classification (GTDB taxonomy): domain Bacteria; phylum Pseudomonadota; class Alphaproteobacteria; order Rhizobiales; family Rhizobiaceae; genus Roseitalea. The sequence continues at coordinate 150,156 of JANSXT010000001.1, forward strand.
GCGCGCTGGGCGCGACGGGCGTTCCACGACAACCAGATGGACTATGCACAGATCATCGAGATGGCGGCCGCAGCGCGCCCCGGATCCGACGCACTCCTGTTCCTGCCCTATCTCGTCGGCGAGCGGCTGGGCGCGCACCGCAACTCCCGCGCCCAGTTCTTCGGTCTGGCGGCCGGCCACGGCCTGCCGCAGATGCACCGCGCGGTGCTCGAAGGCGTCGGCTTTGCCGTCAACCGCCATTTGGACGTGATGGAGCGGGCGACGGGCACGCGCCCCGAAATTCTGATCGCCTCGGGTGGTGGCGCCAAGGCCGACCTATGGCTGCGCATCAAGGCGGCGATCTACAACCGGCCCATCATGATCCCAGAAGAGCCTGAATGCGGGCTGGTCGGCTGCGCGGCGCTTGCTGCCGTCGCCACCGGCGCTGCGCGCGATCTGACCGAGGCGTCCGCGCAGATGGTGCGGCACAGCAGAGAGGTCATGCCCGATCCGGCATGGGCCGAGCACTATCACTGCATGCAACCGCTCTTCAACGCACTCTATGAGCAAAGCCAGCAGCACTATGACACGCTCGATGCGCTCATCGTATCGCAACCGGAGGCTTGAATGACCAGTACAGCCGTTGAAACGCCCTACCTAGACCGCTTTCGCCTTTCGGAGCGCCGCGCGCTGGTCACGGGCGGCGGGCGCGGCATCGGCCTTGCCGTCTGCCAGGCCCTGGCCGAGGCCGGCGCCTCGGTGATCCTGACCGACCGCGATGCGGAACTGGCGCAGAATGCTGCGGCGGGCTTGCGGAGCAGGGGGCTCGATGTCACCGCGCAGCCGCTCGACGTCACCGATCAGGCGGCAGTCGAAGCGATGGCCGGGCAGGTCGGTGCGCTCGATATCCTGGTCAACAATGCCGGCATCGCCCGTTCCAACATCCCGGCTGAAAAGATGAACGACGATGAGTGGTCATCGGTCATCGATATCAACCTGAACGGTCTGTTCTGGTGCTGCCGATCGTTCGGCAAGCGGATGCTGGACCAAGGCAATGGCTGCATCGTCAATGTGGGCTCCATGTCGGGCTACATCGTCAACCGCCCGCAGGAACAGGCGCAGTACAACGCGTCGAAGGCGGCGGTGCACCAGCTCACCAAGTCGCTTGCGGCCGAATGGGCGCCGCGCGGTGTGCGGGTCAATGCCGTCGCCCCCACCTATATCGAGACCGAGATGAACGCCTATGTCTACGAAGATGAGAACCTGATGCGACACTGGATCGGCGGCACGCCGCAAGGGCGCATGGGGCGCACGGACGAGGTGGCATCGGTGATCCTGTTTCTGGCCTCCGATGCGGCCAGCCTGATGACCGGATCGATCGTCCTTGCCGATGGCGGCTACACATGCTGGTAGGACAGGGCACGATGCGGATTTCCGGAGCCCGCTTCCCGGGCCGATACATTCAGGGAGCCGGCCTCATCGGTCGTCTGGGCGTTGAGGCTGCACCGCTTGGCAAGCGCGCCTTCTGCCTGCTCGACCGGGGCCTTGCCGACCGGCTGGCGCCGATTGTGCATGCTGCGGCGGGCGACGAACTGGCACTGGCCACGCGCACGCATGGTGGAGAGTGTTCCGAGGCGGAGATCGACGCCGCCGCCGACAGTGCCGATGGCGCGGATATCGTGATCGGGGTCGGCGGTGGCAAATGCCTCGATACGGCCAAGGCCGTCGCCCACAGGATCGGCGCCGCCAGCGTCATCGTGCCGACGATCGCCGCCTCCGATGCGCCCTGTTCGGCGCTCGCCGTCGTCTATCGCGAGGACGGGACGGTGGCATACGACATGTTCCTGCCGCGCAATCCGGATCTGGTGCTGGTCGACACCTCGATCATCGCCGCAGCGCCAGCACGGTTCCTCGCCGCCGGGATCGGCGACGCGCTCGCCACCTTCTATGAAGCCGAAAGCGGCCGGAAGGCCGACGCACCCAATTGCTGGAACACCCATGGCGCAGGCGTTGCCTTCGAGATCGCGCGTCTTTGCCGCGACGTGATCTTTGAGCATGGCCCCGCTGCGCTCGCCGACTGCGACGATGATCGCGCCAGTCCCGCACTGGAAAAAGTGGTCGAAGCCAACATCCTTTTGTCGGGTATCGGGTTCGAGTCGGGCGGTGTCGCCGGTGCGCATGCCATTCATCACGGGCTCTGTGAACTCGACGATGTGCATCATCATCTGCACGGCGAAAAGGTCGCCATCGGCGTCCTCGCCATGCTGCTGATCGCCGGCGAGGACGCCGAGTTCGCGCGGGTTCGCACCTTTTGCGAGGCGGTCCGCCTGCCGACGACGCTTGCTGGCGTCGGCATCACCGATGTGACTGACGAGAAGCTCGCCCGCGTCGCCGAGCGCGCGTGCCGTCCCGGCGACATCATGGACAATGAACCGATGGCGGTGACACCCGCCGACGTGATTGGCGCCTTGCGCCAACTGATCAGGGAAACACGGACATGAACGAAATTGTCGAGACGTTCCGGCCTGACCTCCTGGCGGGCAAGCGCGCCATTGTGGTGGGCGCAACGAGCGGCATCGGTCTTGAGATCGCACGCGGCCTAGCCGCGGCGGGCGCCGATGTAACGGGTACAGGCAGCTCGGCCGACAAGATAGCGGCGCTGAACGAAGAGGGCATCGGGTTCACGCAGCTCGATGTGCGCGACCGGACGGCGGTGTCGGCATTCTGCAATGCCCAGAAACAGGTGGACATACTTGTCAATGCGGCCGGTGTCGCACGGGGCGGCGAGGAATGGGACGAAGACATCTTCCTTGATACGATCGAAGTGAACTTGAACGCCCAGATGCGTTTTGCCTTCGCGCTGCGCGACCAGCTTGCCGCATCAAAGGGCTCCGTCGTCAACATCGCCTCGATGCTCAGCTTCCTCGCCGATCCCGGTGTGCCGGCCTATTGCGCCTCCAAGACCGGCATTTTGGGCCTCACCCGATCCTGTGCCCATGCCTGGGGACGCGACGGCATCCGCGTCAATGCGATTGCGCCGGGCTATCACAGAACTGCCATGACCAAGCCAATCTGGTCGCGCCCGGATGGCGAAGCGGCCATCTCCAGACGCACAGCATTGGGTCGCTGGGGTACGGCGCAGGACCTGGTCGGCGCAGTCATCTTCCTCTGCTCACCGGCTGCCGTCTACATCACCGGCATCTGCATGGAGGTCGATGGCGGCTTTGCGACGGGCAATCCGCTGGACTAGCCTTTCTGCGGTCGGGGTTTGGCGTCAAATTGGCGTTCCACCGGTTTCGTGGACGGCTGTGGGCCAGCAGGTTCCAGCCATGGATCGTCGCAGCGCACGGCTCGGACGCGCGCAAGGCATTCAACACTGAGAGCGGCCCTCGCCGGCGCGATGACCGGTTCGGTTCGCAAGCTCACTGTGCAGCGTAGGGGTTCCTGGTTTTCGGCATGAAAAGCGCTCTCCGCCACGCCCGACAAACATATGCGAACAGTGCTCGCCGCCGGTTCTGCACCGCTTGACGCAGTTGGAACCCCGAGCCGGGCATCGTTCGGCCCCGTGATCCGGACATCGCGTTCCGTGATGCCGACCGGTTGCGCACGATCGCGCAGAGGATGGCGCGGTGATCCGAGGGCGATCAGGGTCGACAAGGGCAGCAAAGTCATCTCGCGCGCCTCGATCCGTGTTTCGCATGGTGCTGGTTTGGCGCGGCGAAACCGATTGCCAGATTTCGATCCGGGACGTATGATACCTCTTAAATACCAGTGGGCGTTGATTGACCGAGAAAATGTCTCAAGACGGGTTCCGCGACGATGGGAAGGGCAGGGACGATCGTCAGCATCGCGGCGGCGCGTTCGGCTTGATCCATCGCCGCCGGTTTGGCCATGGACGCACGGCCGTCGCGCGTTGCGGTTTCCACCGCACGCCGGCGGGCCGCATCCTCCCGCAACCTCCCCTGCAGCCGGTCGAGACCGCTGCCGCCTGACCAAGGAGACGTCCAACATGCAGCCTGCCTGGGCAATCGGCCTGATGACCGGCACCGTTCTCGACGGGTTCATCGACATCGCAATGATCAAGACCGACGGCGAGACGATCGAGGCTTTCGGCCCCTGGGAGTTGGCGCCCTATCCGACCGACATACGATCGCTGTTGCGAGAGACGTTTGAGGCCGCGCTGCAATGGCGCTTTTCGGGCCCGGAGCCGGAGATTTTTCGTCAAGCGGAGATCGCCCTGACCCGGGCGCAGTCGGAAGCAGTCAACCGCTTTCTGGCCAAGCATGGCTATCAGGCGTCGGACATTGCGGCGGTCGGCTTCCATGGCCAGACCGTTCTGCATGCGGCGCCTGAAAACGGCCATCGCGGCCACACGCGGCAGCTTGGCGATGGCGCGATGATGGCCGGCATTATCGGCACCGACGTCGTCTACGATTTCCGTTCGGCCGACATGGAGGCCGGCGGACAGGGCGCGCCCCTTTCGGCTATCTACCACAAGGCCATGCTGCGCAAGATCGAGGCGGGCAGCGACACGGCGATCCTCAATCTGGGCGGGGTCGCCAACATCACCTGGTGCGACGGCGACGAGATGATGGCGTTCGACACCGGGCCGGCCAATGCGCCGGTCAATGACTGGGTCTCGGCCCATTCGGGCGCCGACATGGATGTCGACGGCAAGATCGCCGCCAGCGGCTCCGTTGATGAGGACCGGCTGAAGAGTCTTCTGGAGCATCCCTACCTGTCTGCGGCATTCCCGAAATCGCTGGACCGGTTCGATTTTCTGGCATCGATGGCCGACGGGCTGGGCCTCGCAGACGGCGCCGCCACGCTGACTGCCTTCACCGCCGGCTCGGTCGGCAAGGCGCTGGATCTGCTGCCGAGGCGGCCCAAACGGATCATCGTTTGCGGCGGCGGTCGCAAGAACCCCACCATGATGCGCGAAATGGCCAAACGCACCGGATGCGAGATCCTTCTGGCCGACGATGTCGGGCTGCGCGGCGATGCGGTCGAGGCGGAGTGCTTTGCGTTTCTGGCGATCCGGTCGATGCGCCAGATGCCCTACAGCTATCCGCTGACCACCGGCGTCAAGGCGCCGCAGACGGGCGGAAAACTGGCAACTTACGCGGCAGGCTGAACCGGCGTCCGACGCATGCATCTGCCTCGTCCGGCGATCACGTGCGTCCGGTCAGCTTTGGCGCAGCCGCGGATCGAGATTGTCGCGCAGCGCATCGCCGAACAGGTTCAGTGCGAAGGCGACGATCAAAATGGCGAGCCCCGAGAAGATCGCCGCCCAGGGCGCCAGAAACAGGAAATTGCGGCCCTCCGACAGCATCATGCCGAGCGAGGGAACCGGCGGCTGGGTTCCAAGCCCCAGGAACGACAGGGACGCTTCGACCAGGATCGCCGAGGACAGGAGCAGGCTGACCTGCACGAGGATAACGCTGGCGAGATTGGGCAGGATGTGGAAGGCGATGATGCGCAGGTCCGACGCGCCGATCGAGCGCGCGCTGAGCACATAGTCGCTCGATGCGATGACCAGAGCCGGCGCGCGCAGCAGGCGCGCGAAGATGGGCGTATAGACGATGGCGATCGCCGCCGCCGTCGGAAAGCTGCCGGGGCCGAGCAGCGCGATCACGCCGATCGCCAGCAGCATGACGGGAAAGGCGAACAGCACATCCATCAGCCGCATGATGACGCGTTCGGTCCAGCCGCGATAGTAGGCCGCCAAAAGCCCCAAAATGCTGCCGAAGAAAAGGGCCACACCCACAGCACCCGCCGAGATCGCGAGCGACGCGCGCAGGCCATGCATGATCCGCGACAGAAGATCACGGCCAAGCTGGTCCGTGCCCAGCCAGTGCGCCGCCGAAGGCCCTTTCAGGCGCTGGATAATGTCCTGTTCGAGCGGATCGTAGGGCGCGATCCAGGGCGCGGCCACGGCCACGATGGTGATGAGGAAGATCATGCCGAGCGACAGATTGTAAAGGCTCGCCTCGGGCATTTTGAACCGCCGCGCCGGACGGGCGGGCAGGGGCTGTTCGGCCGGGTGTTCGATGGTGCCGCCGCTCATTCGGTGATCCTCGGATCGATGAGGGTGTAGATGACGTCGACCAGGAAATTGATCAGCACGAAGCTGCACGTCACCAGCAATATCGCCGCCTGAAGGAGCGGATAGTTGCGCTCGGCAATGGCGCCCAGGATCAGACGTCCCAAGCCGGGAATGGCGAAGACCTGCTCGATAACGATCGCGCCACTCAGAAGATAGCCGGCCATGATGCCGACGCTGGTCACGAAGGGAATGATCGCGTTGCGCAGCGCGTGCCGGTAGAGGATGCGCCGCGCGGGAACGCCCTTGGCGCGCGCGGTGCGGATATAGTCCTGCTGCATCGCCTCGAGCAGTGTCGAGCGCAAAAGGCGCGCCAGGTTCGCCATGATCGGCAGGCTGAGCGCGAAGGCGGGCAACATCATTCGCTGAATGTTGCCGATCGGATCGGTCGTAAAGGGCACATAGCCCAGCATTTGCAGGCTCGGCGCCACGGTCGACAGGACCAGGATCATGATGATCCCCAGCCAGAAGGGCGGCACCGTCAGCCCGATGACCGAGCCGGCCTGGACAAAGGCCTCGCCGCGCCGGCCCCTTATGTTGGCCATCAGGATGCCGAGCGGGATGGCGAGAATGATGGCCGTCACAAGCGCCAGAAGGGTCAGTTGCAGCGTCGGCCACACATGGTGGCCGATCTCCTCGATCACCGGCCGGCCGGTCCAGATCGACACGCCGAAATCGCCGCGCAGAACGTTCGACAGCCAGACGAAATATTGCTCATGGATCGGCAGGTCGAGGCCGAGCCGCGTGCGGATGGCTGCGATCCGGTCGGGCGTCACCTCGGCATTAGCGCCGAGCATGATCGCGACCGCATCGCCGGGGATCATGCGGATGAAGCCGAAAACGAGAATGGAGACGCCGAAAATGACGATCGCCAGATCGATCAGCCGGTCACGCAGTCGTTTCAGCAACACCATGGGCTGTCTTCATACCGCAAGGGCGGCACGGGCGACATTGGCGGAACGCGCGCAGCACTCCGCCAAACCGTCCGTACCCGTTATTCGGTGACCGACGTGCCGCCCAGCGACCGCATCGAACGGGTCGGGCTGATCGAATAGCCGTCCACATTGTCGCGCATCGCCGTGTAGAGCTGGCCATAGGTCAGGAACGCGGCTGGGCCCTGGCAGGCCAGTTCCCGCTGCGCGTCCGCATAGATCTCCTGCCGCTTGGCAGTATCGGTCTCCTCGCGCCCGGCATCGAGCAGGCCATCGAGCGTTTCGTTCGAATATTTGAAGACGTTGGTCGAGCCGCCGGTGCGGAAAGTGCGGTAGAAATAATCGTCCGGCTCGATCGTTCCCGAGTTGAGCGAGACGAACATGTCGAAATCCGAATTGCGCCAGTTCTGCACGAACTGGCCGATCTCGGGAATGTCGAGTTCGACATTGATGCCGATGGCCGCCAATTGCTGCTGGACGACCTGCGCGATGCCCTTGGTGCTGTCGCGCGGCAGGACCAGCAGCGTTGCCTCGACCGGCGTTTCGATGCCGGCTTCTTCAAGAAGCGCCCGGGCCCTGTCGGCGGACGGCGTGAAGCAGCCAAACTCGTCGAGCGGCAATGCGTAATTGGTCAGCGCGGGCGACAGCGGACCGCCCGGCACGCCGGCCCCGAACAGGGCGGCGGCGACGATATCGTCGCGGTTGATCGCATAGTTGATCGCTTCGCGCACCTTGGCATTGTCGAAGGGCGGCCGCGAGACGTTGATGCCGATCAGCGAATAGGCCAGTTCCAGCGTCTCCTCAAGCTGGACGCCGCCGGTGCCCTGGAACTGCTGCGCCATCACGCCATCGATGTTGGGCAGCATCTGGTACTGGCCCGAATTCAGGCCGACCTGGCGGGTCGCCGCTTCCGGCACGATGTTGAAGACGACGCCCTCGAGCGCCGGCCGGCCCTCGTCCCAATAGTCCGCATTGGCTTCAAGCGTGATCGCCACATCGGGCTGCCAGGAAACGAACTTGAACGGGCCGGTGCCGTCGGGCGCCCTTTGCAGCGTGTCCGTGTCGTCTTCATATTTGGCCGGCACGATGGCGATCGAGGTCAGCGAGGACAGGAGCGGTGCCGAAGGCGCCGACAGGTTGAGAACAACCGTGCTGTCGTCGGGTGTCTCGATGCTGTCGACCGCTGCAAGCCGGCTGGCGAGCGGCGAACCGGTGTTTTCGGCCAGCACGCGGTTGAGGCTGGAGGCCACGTCCGCCGATGTCATCGCATCGCCGCCATGGAACGTCACGCCCTCGCGCAGGGTGAACGTATAGGTCGTCTTGTCGTCGGAAATCTGCCAGTCTGAAGCGAGGCCCGAAACGATGTTCAGATCATTGTCCAGCGCCGTCAGCCCTTCATAGATCGTGCCGTCGATGATCTGGAACGAGGAAAATGCAGTGACGATGTGCGGATCGAGACCGGAGGGCGACTGCTCGACGGCCACTTGCAGGGGCGCCGACAGGGCAGGGCCGGAAACGACGGCTGCCACGGCCACGCCGCATGCCAAAGTGAAGGTGCGAAGGCTTTTCATGATATGACGTTCTCCCAAGACGGTTTCGCTCCCGAGACTATGTTGGTGGCCGCGCCTTTGTTGACATTCCAGGGCCAAGCTGGTGACATAGTCCACCTCAATACCATTTCTCACCTCGTTAGCATTGTCAATGTAACCAATAACGTACGAGTTGGAATTCAGATTGCGGCAGAGATCACTCTGTCCCACCCGTTCCGGAGCCCACATTTTCGTGCAGGAAAGCTCAATCGGCGACGTTCAGGCCCCGCCGCTTCTGGCGATTGAAGACCTCCATCTGTCGACCCGCTCGGCGGTGCTGGTGGAAGGCATCAATCTGACCGTCAACAAGGGCGAGATGGTCGGCCTGTTGGGGGAATCGGGATGCGGAAAGACGATCACCGCCCTGTCGGTCCTTGGGCTTCTTCCGAAACATGCTGTCAAGGTCTCGCGCGGCCGGATCCTCTTTGAGCAGACCAACATGGCCGATCTGGGCGAAACGGAACTGAACCGCATTCGCGGAAACCGCATGGCGATGATCTTCCAGGAACCGATGACATCGCTCAATCCGATCATGACCATCGGGGCGCAGATCGGCGAAGCGCTGGAAATCCATCGCAAGATGGCCGGTCCGGAGCGCAAGGCGGAGGTCAAGCGGCTTCTGGGCCTGGTCGGCCTGCCGAGCGAAGACGCGCAACTGCAGCGCTATCCGTTCCAACTGTCGGGCGGCCAGAGACAGCGGGTGATGATCGCCATCGCCTTGGCCTGCGAGCCGGCATTGCTGATCGCCGACGAACCGACCACGGCGCTCGACGTGACCATTCAGGCGCAGATCCTCGACCTGATCGCCGAAATGCGTAAACGGTTCGGTATGGCCTGCGTGATGGTCACGCACGATCTGGGCGTGATCGCCGAGACCTGCGACCGGGCAGTGGTCATGTATGCGGGCCGGATTGCCGAGCAGGGGCCCGTCAATGACCTCTTCGCCAGCCCGATCCATCGCTACACACAAGCGCTTGTCGGGACCATCCCGGCAGCCAATCCGCCGGGATCGCAGCTGCCGGCGATACCGGGCGCGGTGCCGCCGCCGGGGGAACGGCCCAAGGGCTGCGCGTTTGCCGGGCGCTGCGATTTCGCAACCGACAGGTGCGCCACCGAACCACCGCCGGAGGTGCGCCGTGGCGCCCATGCCGGCTATTGCTGGAACCCGGCCTCATGAGCGCGCTCTTGTCCGTGCGCGATCTGGTCAAGCATTATCCCACCGGCTCGGGCGGCAAGGTGCTGGCGCTGGACGGAATTTCCTTCGATCTCGATGCGGGCGAGATTCTCGGCATTGTCGGCGAATCGGGATGCGGCAAGAGCACGCTCGGCCGCACCATCATGCGTCTCGACGATCCGACCAGCGGCGAGATCATCTATGGCGGGCGCGACATCGCAACGATCGGCAAGCGCGATCTCAAACAGGCGCGGCGCGACATCCAGATGGTCTTCCAGGACCCGTTCGGCTCGCTCAATCCGCGCCACACGGTCGGCACCATCGTCGGCGAACCGCTTGTCGTCCACGGTGTTCCGGATCGGGCGCGCCGCATTGCCGAACTGCTCGATCTCGTCGGCCTTCCCAAGAGCGCGGCGGACCGCCTGCCGCATCAATTCTCCGGCGGCCAGCGCCAGCGCATCGCGATCGCCCGCGCGCTGGCGATCAGCCCCAAGATTATCGTCGCCGACGAGGCCGTCTCCGCGCTCGATGTCTCGATCCAGTCGCAGATCATCAACCTTCTGGCCAAGCTGCGGGCCGAACTCGGTCTGTCGATCATCTTCATCAGCCACGACCTGTCGGTCGTCCGCCATGTCAGCGACCGGATCGGCGTGATGTATTTCGGCAAGCTGGTCGAGTATGGCCCCTCGCAGTCAATCTTCGAGGCGCCGCGCCACCCCTATACGCGGGCGCTGCTGTCCGCCGTGCCGCGCATTCCCGGCCGCGAACTGGCGCAATCGGCGGTGCCCGAACGGATCGTGCTGACCGGCGATGTGCCCAATATCGCCCACCGGCCCGAAGGCTGCCTGTTCCACCCCCGCTGCTACTGGAAACAGTCGCGCTGCGATCAGGCGGCACCGGAACTGCGCGTCTTGGAGGGCGACACCTTCCAGTCGCGCAGATGCGCCTGCCACTTCGCCGACGACCCGGCGGTGACCACGCCGAACTGACGCGCTAACCCAATGAGGCGGGTTCGCCGGCCATATGGACGCCGGTGATCTCAAGACCTTCAGTCAGTGTGACGATGTCTGCGCGCGCGCCGGGCCGCAGCGAGCCGATTGTGTTGAGCCCGAGCATGCCGGCCGGCACCGATGTCGCCATGCGCAGGGCATCGACGATGGAAACCCCGCATGCGCGCACCGCAAACCCGATGGCGGAGACCATGTCCAGATCGGAGCCGGCCAGCGTTCCGTCATCGATCGTCAAGCGCCCGTCCTCGCGGTGGACGGTGCGGCCATTCAGTTCGAACGTGTCGGACGGATCGCCCACCGAGGACATCGCGTCGGTGACCAGCGTCAGCCGCGCCTTGGGCCCCGCCGCAAAGACCATCGACAGCACGGACGGGTGGACATGGTGCCCGTCGGCGATCAGCCCGCAATAGATGGAAGGGTTTTCAAGCGCCGCTCCGATCAGCCCGGGCGCGCGATGGTGCAGCGGCTCCATGGCGTTGAAAAGATGGGTGACCGCCTGCGCCCCAGCGGCGAAATAGCGCCGTGCCGTGTCGTGATCCGCCGCCGTATGGCCAAGGCTGACGATGGTTCCGGCCTCCGCCAGCGCCGCGACATCGTCGACCGTGGCGTTTTCCGGCGCGACCGTGGCGACGATGCGGCCAATATCCCGGCGCCGGAGCAAAGCCAGATCGTCCTGCTCCATCGGCCGGATGAAGCGCGCATCGTGAACGCCCTTGCGCGCGACCGAGATATGCGGGCCTTCGAAGTGAATGCCGGCAATGCCGGGCGTGCCTTGCTTGATGGACTCCGCCGCCGCCTCGGCGGCCGCCTTGGTCACGGCCGGCGCATCGGTGATCACGGTCGGCAGCAAGGCGGTCGTCCCAAAGCGCCGATGGGCGTCGGCGATCCGGGCAAGGCCCTCGACACCGGGATTGTCGTTGAACAGCACGCCGCCACCGCCATTGACCTGCCAGTCGACAAAGCCCGGTGACAGCCATTCGGCTTCCGTGTCGATGATCCGGCTGCGCGGCGGCGTATCGGCCAGCGGGACGAGGCCCCTGACCCTGCCATCCTCGACGACGAGCTGGCGGTCCCGGTGGACGACCGAACCGTCGAAAATCACGCGCGCCCTGAAGACCGTGAGCCCGCTCATATCGTCTCGGTGACCTTGCTGAATGGTCCGGGCAAAACCCGATCGGGATCGGCGACGCAAGCGGCAATGGCCCGCATTTCCCGCTGCACAAGGCCTGTCATCAGCGTTTGCCCTGCCTTGTCCTTGGCCGTGCACCGGGAAGCGTCAGTTCGGCGATGAAATCGTAGCGGTCACCCCGGTAGTAGGAGCGGGTGAACTCGATCACCCGGCCGCTGCGCAAACGCGACAGGCGTTCGATGTGGAGCGCCGGCTCGCCTTCCTCGCACTTGAGCAGTTCCGCCTCGAACGCGGGCAGGCGGCAGGCATGCATGCGCTGCAACGCCTTTTCCGGCAGCGCGCCCTGTGTCGCCAGCGTCTGATAGAGCGAATCCTGCATGTCGTCGATGTCGGGCAGGATGCTGGCCGGCACGACGGCCATGTCGATGGCCAGCGGCTCGCCGTCCGCCAGCCGCAGGCGGTGCAGGCGCGCGACCTGCTCGCCCGGCGAAAGCCCCAGCACCATCGTCTCTTCGGTGGACGGATTGTCGATCTTCTTTTCGATCCATCGGGCGCTCGGCACATGGCCCAGCGAGTGCATGTCCTCGCTGAACCCGGTCAGGGTCCCGAGCGACTGCTCGATGCGGTCTTCTTCGTCGCTGACATAGGTGCCCGAACCGTGGCGTTGGCACAAAAGCCCTTCATTGACCAGAAGTTCGAGACCCTTGCGCACCGTCACCCGCGACAGGCCGGTCGCCCCGACGATGGTCCGTTCCGAGGGCAGCGCGTCGCCGGCCTTCCAGCTTCCGCTCTCGATCAGTTCGCGGATCCGGTTGGCCAACTGGATGTAACGGGGCGTCGGATTGTTCTGGTCGATCGGACCATAGTCCCGGAAAATCTTGTCGATCGTGACTGGATAATCGCCCAAAGCCTACCCCATTTCCCCGGTCCGCACTGCAGCCGCAATGTGGCGGTTTTTTCGCATTGCCCGGTCCTGTTTCCACATCCTCACTGGCCGATCGCCGGCCGGCCGGCAAGGATCGCAGCCCCGTCCAGGCTGTCGCCCAGTTGTGGGCTCAGGCGGCGGCGCAGGTCAGGCGCCAGCCAGCTCTCGATCACGCTCGCCAGCCCGCCGATCAGCGACAGCCGCTCGGCGCCGCGTTCGAACAGCGTGCGCCCGATGGTCTCGATCGCAGCAGCCGCGTCCTGCATGATGCGCCGGGCCGCGGGGTCGCCATCGTCGGCGTGGCGAACGACGATCGGCGCAAAGGCGGCATAGTCGGTTGCCGTCGCCTGATCCATCCAATGGACCGCATTGCCCGGATCGTCGTCAAAACGGCCCATGATCTCGCCGAGCAGCGCGGTCATGGCCATCCGGCCGTCATGGGCCATCATCGCCGCGCGGACGACGCGCAATCCCAGATAGGCGCCGCTGCCCTCGTCCGATATCGGAAACCCGTAACCGCCTATCTTGATCAGCTGCCCCGACAGGCGCGCCAGGCCGCAGCTTCCCGTGCCGACGATGACGATCGCGCCATCGCGCCCGCCATGCGCGCCAAGACAGGCGATCTCGCCGTCGGTTGCAAAATGCGCCGACGCAAATGGGTGTTCCATCGCCTCCAGCGCCTCCCGTGCGCCCTGCCGCGACAGGCCGGCGACGCCGATACCGGCACGGATGTGCCCGGCGTCCGATGGTCCGATGCCCGCTTCGTCCAGCGCGTTCGAAAAGGCGGTCGAAATCGCTGCCCAGGATGCTTCGACACCGAACCGCGTTGCCGCAGGGCCGGCCAGCCCGCCGCCGATCACCTTGCCGTCGGCGGTTTCCAGCCGCGCGCGGCAGCCCGTGCCGCCGCCATCGACCGCCATGAAGAGCGCCCCGGCACCGCCTTTGGCCGTCGTCATTCGGCGACCCTTTCGATGGCCGCGCCGCAGCGGCGCAGCTTGCCTTCAATGTCCTCAAAGCCGCGGTCGAGATGATAGACCCGGTGCACGACGGTTTCGCCCTTGGCGACAAGACCGGCCAGCACCAGCGACATGGAGGCGCGCAGATCGGTTGCCATCACCTCGGCGCCGTGCAGTTCGCCGACGCCCGTCACGATGGCGGTCGATCCGTCGTGGCGGATATCGGCGCCCATGCGCTGCAATTCCGGCACATGCATAAAGCGCGATTCAAAAACCCGCTCTCGGATCACCGAAACGCCGTCGGCAAGGCACATCAGCGCCATGAACTGCGCCTGCAGATCGGTCGGAAAGCCCGGAAACGGTTCGGTGGCGACGTCGACGCTCTTCAGCGCGCCGCCGCGCCGTGCGATCAGCCCCCGGTCGGACGGATAAATCACGATGCCCGCCTGTTCGAGGATCTGGCACGCAGCGCCCAGATGTTCGAGGCGCGCGCCGATGATTTCCAACTCGCCGCCGGTCATTGCCGCCGCGATCAGATAGCTGGCCGCTTCGATCCGGTCGGGCACGATCGCTTGGCTGACATCATTCCAGCTTTCGGTGCCCTGAACCGTGATCTTGTAGGTTCCGGCACCCTCGACCCTTGCGCCCAGCCCGTTGAGGAAGGCGGCCAGATCGACGATTTCCGGCTCGCGCGCCGCATTGACGATTTCCGTCTCGCCGCGGGCGCCGGCCGCCGCCATCAGCGCTGTGTGGGTCGCACCCACCGACGCCATCGGCAGCGCGATGCGCGCGCCGCGCAAGCCATCGGGCGCACGCACGTCATAGATGCCGCCGCCGAAATCGACTTGGGCGCCGAGCGCCTCTAGCGCGTTCAGGTGAAGATCGACGGGCCGCGTTCCGATGGCGCAGCCGCCCGGCCGTGAAATCCGCGTGCGGCCGAACCGCACGAGAAGCGGTGCGAGCACGAGGAAGGAGGCGCGCATCTTGCGCATGATGTCGTAGGGCGTATCGGCGGCACGCAGATCAGCCGTGGAGACTTCGACGCGCCCATGGACGGGATCGCTGGTCTCGACACCACACAAGCCGAGCAGTTCGAGCATGGAGCGGACGTCACCGACATCGGGAAGGTTGGACAGGCGCACCCGGCTGCCGCCGAGCATCGATGCCGCCAGGATGGGAAGCGCGGCATTCTTGGCTCCGGCGACCTGCATCGAGCCGGAAAAGGGACGGCCGCCCGCGATAATCAGCTTGTCCAACGCAACCCCGTTACTTGATCATACCTCTCCCATTACCGGATAAATCCAATTATTGTCCACTTCAATTCCGATTGACTGCCAGGCCGTTCGAGTGCGCCGCAAACCGGCGGATTGAGGGTTGAATTTCACCCGCCTTGCAATACAAATCGGAGCCGGCTTCCTGCTAATTGGTCATCTTTTGGTATTATAGGGATCTCCAGCCTTGGCCCTGTCAGCGAACAGCGAAATTCGCCCGAACACCGAAGCGCACGATCTCGATTCGCCGTTTCTGGACAGTCTGGATGATGGCGCGCTCTTCGACGCCCTGCTGGGCGGTCAGGCCAAGGCGATCGATGCCGTCAAGGCGGCGCAGTCGCCGATCATGAATGCTGTTTTGGCCGCTGCTGCCCGGCTCGAAAAACCGAGTGCGCGCCTGATCTATTGCGGCGCAGGCACGTCGGGGCGCGTTGCGCTGCTCGACGGTGTCGAACTGAACCCGACATTCAACTGGCCCGATCAACGGCTCCATATCCTCATGGCCGGCGGCACGGCGAGCATCGTCAAGGCGCAGGAGGGCGCCGAAGACGATGAAGCGGCAGCAGCGCGTGCCGTGGGCGAGCTCGGCCTTGACGAGAACGATGTCGTTATCGGTCTCGCCGCCAGCGGCACCACGCCCTTCGTGGTCGCGGCGCTGAAGGCGGCCAACCGGAGCGGTGCCCTGACGATCGGCATTGCCAACAATGGGCGGACGCCGGTCCTCGACGAGGCCGATGTCCCGGTGTTTCTGGATACCGGTTCGGAAGCGCTTGCCGGATCGACCCGTCTGGCCGCCGGCACCAGCCAGAAGATCGCGCTCAACATCTTCTCGACCGCGCTGATGGTCCGGCTGGGCAAGGTGTACCGGGGGCGGATGATCGACATGCGCGTCACCAACCGCAAGCTGCGCAGCCGGGCGCTGGGCATCGTGCGCGACATTGTGGGCTGCGACGAGCAGACCGCGCTGGAGGCACTTGAAGCCAGCGACTACGACGTCAAGCGGGCCATTCTGATGGCGCGCGGCGCCGGCCGGGACGAGGCCGTGGCGCTGCTCGACACGCATGGCGGCCGGATCAGCGAGGCGGATCAGGACTGGATGAGCCGGAACTGATCCTGTCGGCCCTCGAGATCGGTGGCCAATGTCGTGGCTTTCGCGCTGGCGTTCAGGCCGCGTTGCCTGTTGCCTGTGCCGGGCGCCACAGGGCCACGAACAGCGCCAGCGCGGCCAGCCAGTCGGCGGCGATGATGGCGATTGTCCACCATTGCGGGACGGGCGAGTGGGTCCACAGCGAACCGAGGGCGACCGTGCCGCCGATCATCATCGCGATGAAGGCGACATAGGCCAGCCAGCGCCAGCCGCGCGTCAGACCATAGGCAATCACGGCATAGACCAATCCGACCGGGATCAGACGCAGCGCATCGGCCGAAAATCCGCCGACGAGGAAAGCGAACACATGCAGTGCCGCGCTGACCGCGATGAACAGGGCGCCGAGGCGATAGGGTCCGTTCAGAAGAGACATGGTGCGGTGCGCCTCCTTAGCCGTCACTGGCGCAGGGCATGCCTGCAACGCCCCAGGCCAGCACGTCGTTCACATGCTCCTGCAGGCTGTAGGGTGCCGGCTCCCGCCCGCCGCCGGGGTTCCAGGCCCAGTGCAGGATCAGATCGTGATCAAGATGGGCGGCCAGATCGAGGAAGGTCCGATTGCCGTTGCGGTCCGGGTCGCGGAGTTGGTTGCAGATTTCGTCCGACGATTTTCCGAACCACTCGGCTTCGACGGGCGCCAATTGCCAGGGCATCGCCACTTGCGGGGCGGCGTGCGGCACATCGTTCAGCCCGGCACGCTCGAAATGGCAGGTCGCACATGTCACATATTCAAGGCCGATGCGGCTCTCGCCGGCATTGATGTTCATGCCGTGCGGCCTGGCTTCGCCATAGCTTGGCCCCGACCACATGGGGATATTGTCTTCGCCCACATGACAGTTCGAGCAGCGCGGATGTGAGGTCACTTCGAAGATGCGGTTCCAGGCCGCGAGACCTTCCTCGCGTGTCACCGACCCTTCGGCGGGCGGCTCGATGACGACATTTTCGCCGGCGGCCCAGACAAGCGGCGCGCCGATCAACAAGGCGGCCGCTGCGATTGCAATCTTCCTCATCGCCGGCTCCTCAGACGAAATCGATATGGTGCCACAGCGGCAGTTCGCGGATGCGCTGGCCGGTGGCGGCGAAGATTGCGTTGGCGAGCGCCGGCGCGGCGGGCGGCACCGGCGGCTCGCCGACGCCGCGGATCTTGTGGCCGTTCTCCAGACCCCGGACCATGATCTCGGGGCATTGGTACATCCGCATGCCCTCATGGGCGTGATAATTGGTCTGCTCGGCCATGCCGTCCGAATAGGTGATCTCGCAATTCATCGCGTGACCAAGGCCGAAGACGACACCGCCCTGGACGAGGTTCTCGAAGTTCACCGGATCGACGACGGTGCCGACATCGCAGGCGACCCAGACCTTGTCGATGCGGATGCCCCGATCAGTCGCGGTCACCTGCACCACCTCGGCGGTCGGCACGCCGAAGCTTTCGACGAATGCGACGCCCTTGCCGGTGCCCGGCGCGAGCTCGGCGCCCCAGTCCGACATCTCCGCCACCGCTTCCAGCACCTTGCGCGAGACGTCGTGGCTCATCAGGCGGATGCGTTCTGCCATCGGGTCGGCGTCTGCCTCATGGATCAGCTCATCGAGGAAACAGTCGAAGGCAAAGCCGCCGCCGGGTGCGCCGACCGAACGCCAGGACGAGACCGGCGCCAGTTCAGGCACGCGATAGGCGCGCATGCGGAAGTTCGGCACATCGTAAGGATTGTTCCATGCGCCGGCGGCGATCTGGCTGTCGGGTCCGGGCACGGGGATGTTGGCGCGGCCCATCTGAGATGCGATCACCGAGGGTGCTGCGCCCTGAAGATCGATCGAGACGACCTTGCCGTCGGCGACCGTGCCCTTGCCGCGCGCCATCGAGATGTGGCGCGGGAAATCATGGGCGAAATCCTCCTCGCGGCTGTAGACCAGTTTGACCGGTGTGCCGCGCATCTGGTTGGCGATCTCGGTCGCCTGTTTGACATGCTCGAATTCGAGCCGGTGGCCGAAGCTGCCGCCGATGAACTGGTTGTGCAGCGTGACCTGTTCGGGGCGGTGGCCGGTGATGTCGGCGACCAGCACCTGCAATTGCCGCTGCAATTGGTGGCCGGTCCACACTTCGACCATGTCGTCATCGACGCGCACGATGGCGCCGAGCGGCTCCAGCGGCGCATGCGCCACATAGGGCGAGCGATATTCGGCCTCGAACACATTGCTCTCGGCCTGGGCGGCATCGACATCGCCGTCATTGCGCCATTCGCTGTCGAGCTGGTCCGATGTGAAGGAAGCGGCAACAGCGTCCCAATGGTCGGCCTGTTCGGCGGGGTAGGGCGCCGGGGCCCAGTCGAGCTCCAGCGCGTCGGCGGCCTTGAAGGCGCGCCAAGTGTTGTCGGCGATCACGGCGACGCCGCCAGTGATCTCGACCACATCCCTGACCCCGCGCATGGCGAGCGCTGCCGACGCGTCATAGCCGTTCAGTTCGCCGCCCTGGCGCGGGTTCACCTTGATGGCGGCGATCACCATGTCGTCGACTTCGAGATCGATCGTATAGTCGAGCGTGCCGGTCGATTTGCCGACAATGTCGAGCCGCTGCATCGGCTTGCCGATCAGCCGCCATTGCGAGGGGGCGCGCAATTCGACCGCGGCCACCGGTGCGATGCTGGCCGCATCGGCCGCAAGCTCCGTATAGGCAAGCTCCGACCCGTCCGGCAGTTGCACAGCAGCATTGGCGGTTGTGAGCTGGTCGATGGCGATGCCGGTGCGTTGCGAGGCGGCCTGTTTGAGCGTTTCGCGGGCCACGGCGCCCGCCTGGCGCAGCTTGACGAAACTGTCGGGCATGGCGGTCGATCCGCCGGTGCCCTGAAGGCCCAGCAGCTTCATCACACCGCCCATGATGCCGCGCGTCGTCTCGGCCGGAAAACTCTCATCGGTTGCCATGAAGGGCACGCCCTCATCGGCCATCGCCGTGTTCCAGTAGGCCGGGCTCGGATCGCCGAAGCTGATCTCGAACTGGCCGAACTCGACATCGAGTTCCTCGGCGATCAGCGCGGCCTGCGCCGAGACAACGCCCTGGCCCTTGTCGGCATGCGGCGTGATCAGCGTGATCTTATCGCTGTCGATCATCACCCAGGGATTGAAGGTCGCTGCGCCGTCGGGAAGTTCGGCGGCGAGCGGATTGTCGTAGGGGCGGCGGACCATATAGGTGCCAAAGGCGACACCGCCCATGATTGCGGCCGACCCGATGAGGAATGAACGTCGGGCGATTGTGCGTGCGCGTCCCATGGCTCAGGCCTCCCGCAGCTTGGCGGCGGCGGTCTTGATCGCCGCCCGAATGCGCGGATAGGTGCCGCATCGGCAAAGATTGCCGCTCATCACAAGATCGATGTCCTCGTCGGTCGGCTCGGGATTGAAGTCGAGCATGGAAGCCGCCTGCATGATCTGGCCCGACTGGCAATAACCGCATTGCGCGACTTGGTGCTCGACCCAGGCTTCCTGGACCGCGTGCAGCGCCTCGGGCGTGCCCAGCCCCTCGATCGTGGTGATCTCGGCACCTTCGGCCGAGGCCGCCGCGACCTGGCAGCTTCGCACCGCCATGCCGTCCAGATGCACCGTGCAGGCGCCGCACTGGGCAACGCCGCAACCATATTTGACGCCGGTGATCCCGAGCTCGTCGCGCAGCACCCACAGGAGCGGCATGTCGTCTTCGACATCGACCGCATGAATTTGACCGTTCACCGTCAACTGCATGGCAATCCCCGATAGCGCATTTGGACATTTGTATTATAAGACGCTAAACGTAATTATGTCCAATTTGACAATGAAACGCAAGCGGGAAAGAACCGCCCGACATGACCGATCGAAACACAAGGATTCTCAAGGCCGCCGAAAGCGTTTTTGCGCGTTATGGCGTCGGCAAGACGACCATGAACGACATTGCGCGCGAGGCCGGCGTGGCGCGGCAGACGCTCTATAACAGCTATCCGGGCAAGGACGAGGTCGTGCGCGCCGTCGTGCAGAACTCGTTCGAGCAGACCTTCCGGCAGGTTTCGGACGCATGGCAGACCGCGCCGACGCTTGAAGACAAGCTGGACAGGTTTTTCGAACTCGGCCCGCTGGCCTGGTACGACGCAGTGGAATCATCGCCCGATGCCGCCGAGTTCCTCGACGGCGTCCACATCGTTGCAAAAGAAGAGATGGAGCGTGCCGGCCGTCGCGGCACCGAGGCGTTCAGCGCGATGCTGCGCGACTATGCGCCCGGCCTCGCAGATGCGCCCGGCGGGATCGATGCGATTGCGGAATTCATCTATTCGACGGCGATCAACGCCAAGAAGAACGCCGCAAACAGGCAGGTTCTCGAGCAGAGGCTGGCGGTTCTCAAGGCGTCGGTTCTGGCCATGGTCGCCGCCGCCGCCCGGTGAGCCGGATGCCTGCCGGCCCGGTGATCACACCGAAACGGCCTCGACCAGCGCGTCGCGCGACACCGCGTCACGGTCGCCGGCCAGCGAGACCGCGCCGCGCTTCATGACGACAAACTCGTCGGCCAGCCCATAGGCGAAATCGAAATATTGCTCGACCAGCACGATCGCCATCTGACCCTGGTCGCGCAGATAGTCGATCACCTTGCCGATCTGGGTGATGATGTTGGGCTGGATGCCCTCGGTCGGCTCGTCCAGAAGCAGCAGTTTGGGCCGCGTCACCAGCGCCCGGCCGATGCTCAATTGTTGTTGCTGCCCGCCGGAGAGATCGCCGCCGCGCCTTCCGTCCATCTCCCGGAGCACCGGGAAAAGTTCGTAAATCTCGTCGGGCACCGCGCGCTCGCCGCGCGGCAGCGTCGCAAAGCCGGTCTCGAGGTTTTCGCGCACCGTCAGAAGCGGGAAGATGTCGCGCCCCTGCGGCACATAGCCGACGCCCTTGGCGGCCAGCACATGTGCCGGCACCTTGCCGATCGTTTCACCGTCAAGCGACAGCGCGCCGCCCGAGCGCGGATGAACCCCGGCAATCGCCTTCAGAAGGCTCGTCTTGCCGACGCCATTGGTCCCCATCACGCACGTCACGCGGCCGGTCTCGGCCGACAAAGAGACGCCGTGGAGGATCTGCGACTGGCCATAATGCAGGGTCAGGTCGGAAACAGACAGCATTGTTCAGCGCCCCAGATAGACGTCGATCACGTCTTGGTTGGCGGTCACATGATCGAGCGAGCCTTCGGCCAGCACCGATCCCTCGTGCAGCACGGTGACCTTGCATTCCAGCCGCCGCACGAACTCCATGTCATGCTCGACGACGACCACGGCGCGGGTTTCGGCGGCGCGCTTGAGAAGATCGGTCGTGTGCTCGCGCTCGCCCAGCGTCATGCCGGCGGCGGGCTCGTCGACCAGAAGAAGCTTGGGGTCCTGCGCCAGCAGCATGCCGATTTCGAGCCATTGTTTCTGGCCATGGGCCAGTTCGCCGGCGGACCGGTCCAGATGCTCTTCAAGGCCGATCTCCTCGGCCAGTTCGCGGACCCGGTCGACATCGTCCTTGCCGGCGCGCCAGGCCATCACGCCGAACGGCCTGCGATCGTTCTTCAACGCCATCATCAGATTGTCGCGGACGCTTTGCTGCTCGAACACGGTCGGCCGCTGGAACTTGCGGCCGATGCCGGCGCGGGCGATCGCGCTTTCGCTCATCTTGAGCAGGCTGCGCGGCGGTTCGCCATAATCGACGCGGCCCTGGTCCGGTCGCGTCTTGCCGGTGACAATGTCCATGAAGGTGGTCTTGCCCGCGCCATTGGGGCCGATAATGGCCCGCAGTTCGGCCGCGCCGATCTCGAACGACAGATCGTTGATCGCCTTGAACCCGTCGAACGTCACCGAGACGCCGGCCACTTCGAGAAGACTGCTCATGTGGCCTCGCTTGCTTTCTCCGCCGGCTTGACGGGGGCGGTGGGCGGTGCGGCGACGGCCTGCCGGTTGCGCACGAGCGCGTCGACCAGTCCGCCAAGGCCCTGGGGTGCGAAAAGCGTCACCAGAACAAAGCCGAAGCCGAGCAGCACCAGCCACCAGTCGACCCATTCGATGGTGTAAAAGCCGAGCGGAATGTCCGGCGCCTGGCCCGATGTGAACCAGGTGGAGACGAGCGAGACCAGCGCCGCGCCGATCACCGCGCCATAGAGCCGGCCGCGCCCACCGATCGCCACCCAGACGGCCAGATAGATCGACGCGATGGGCGCGATCTCCGCCGGGTTGATGATGCCCGCCTGCGGATAATAGAGCGCGCCGGCAATGCCCGCGATCACCGCTGTGACGGTGAAGACGACCAGCTTGTAGGCTTCCACATTATAGCCCAGGAACCGCACCCGCGCCTCGTCGTCGCGAATGCCGCGGACGACATTGCCGAACTTGCCCGACACCATCCAGGCGGCGAACAGATAGCCCGCGCCAAGCGCAAAGGCGGACGCCCACAGGAACCAGATCGAGACGACATCCTGCGAGATGGTTTCGGCGCCGGGAATGTTCTGCAGGCCCGACAGGCCATTGTTGCCGCGCAGGCCTGAATCGTTCTGGAACAGATAGAGCGACAGGGCGAGCGTCATCGCCTGGGTCAGGATGGAGAGGTAGACGCCGGTCACGCGCGACCGGAATGCCAGCCAGCCGAACACGAGCGCCAGAAGGCCGGGCACCAGAACGACCAGCGCAAGCTGGATGATCAGGCTGTCGGCGAACATCCAGATTACCGGGATGTCCGATCCGCCGACCACGCCGAAAATCTGCGATCCGATCGCCTCGCGCACCTCGTCGGGCGTCGGCGGCAGGGCGGCCGCGTCAAGCTGCTCGACCACGATGGACTTGGTGCGCTCATACATGAGCCACATGCCGATCATGTAACCGCCTAGGCCGAAAAAGGCGAAATGGCCGAGCGACAGGATCCCGCAATAGCCCCACACCAGATCCATCGCGATCGCGATCAGGCACAGGCACAGCGTCTTGCCGAGCGTTTTGACGAAGCTCGTTGAGATCAGCCCGATGCCGAAGCCTTCGGAAAGCACCGTCGCGCCAATCGTGAACAGCGCCAGAAGCGCGATGAAGACCATCACGGAGGGATGACGCAGGAGGAACGTCCGCTCGATCATCTCAGTCCCCCGCCGCGCGGCCGCGCAGGGCGAAGATGCCCTTGGGCCGGAACTGGATGAAGATGATGATGAAGATGATCATATAGGTCTGCGCGGCCAGCGTGTTGGCCGGGTTGAACCATTCGATGATCTTCTGCAGCGAGCCGATCATGCCGGCGCCGGCCAGCGTGCCCCAG
This sequence comes from Phyllobacteriaceae bacterium, assembly GCA_024742765.1. Taxonomy (GTDB): domain Bacteria; phylum Pseudomonadota; class Alphaproteobacteria; order Rhizobiales; family Rhizobiaceae; genus Roseitalea. The sequence continues at coordinate 173,631 of JANSXT010000001.1, forward strand.
ATGTTGCCGACCCCGCCGACCACCACGGTCATGAAGCTCTGGACAATGTAAGACGCGCCCAGTTCCGAAGTGACCTGGGCGTAAAGGCCGATGGCGACGCCGGCAATGCCGGCTATGCCCGAGCCGAGGCCGAAGGTGAGCATGTTAACCCGGTCCGGGCTGATTCCCATCGAGGCGGCCATGCGCGCATTCTGGGTGACCGCGCGCACTTCGAGGCCCAGCCGCGTCCGGTTGAGGATGAACCACAACAGGACGAAGAAGATGACCGCGAGGGCAAAGATCGCGATCCTTATATAGCTGATCGAGACCACATCGTTGAGCGACCAGGCGCCGTCCAGCCATTCCGGTGCGGTCAGCGGCCGGGCCTGCGTGCCGAAAATGTTCTTGGCAAGCTGCTGCAGCGCGATCGAGATGCCGAAGGTCGCCAGAAGCGTTTCGAGCGGGCGGTGCATCAGATGGCGGATGACGAGCCGTTCGAGCGCGACGCCGGCGAGGAAGGCGATCGCAAAGGCCAGCGGCAGCGCGATGACGATCGAGGCGGTGTAGTTGGGCACGAGTTGCTGGACGACGAAACCCGTATAGGCGCCGATCATGATGAATTCGCCATGCGCCATGTTGATGACGCCCATCACGCCGAAGGTGATGGCAAGCCCGATGGCGGCGAGGAAATAGATCGAGGCCAGCGACAGCCCGTCGAGGCCCAGATCGACCACGCGATAGGCGCCGACACGGCTTTCGATGGCACGAAGCGTCTCGGAAGCGGCTGTCGTGACCGCCTGCGACGGCTCATTGTAGGTCTCAAAGAAGACGTGATCGGCAACCGCCGCCGCGCGCTCGTCAGGCGTCACCGCCGGCGGGACGGCGCCCGTTTCGGCGAGCGCGGCATAGGCCGCATCGCGCGCCGCATTGCTGTCGAGCGTCGCGACATCAACGCCGGCGACCCGGCCATTGTCGATATTGGCGATCAGCGCTGCATCGCGGGTGTCGGCGTCGATCAAGGCGGGCGCCAGATCGGCGGTGACGAGCATGGCGTACGCATCGTCGATCGCGATATCGGTGCCCGGTTCAAGCACGCGTGCGATGTTGGCATTGTCGGGCAGGGTTTCGGCGGCGCGGGTTCGTGTGGCCAAGAGCGGGTTGAGCGTGGCGCGGACATCGACGGCGATATCGCCAGCAAAGCTTTCGATGGCGGCCACCCGCGCGGCTTCGTCCTCGTCGAAAGTGGCAGTCAGCAGCCGTTCGAGCCGCATCTTGCGCGCCAGCAGCGCCGGATCGGCCTCGCGTTCGATCGATGCGCGCAGCGCCGTCAGATGCGAGGCCTCCGGATCGCGCTCGATGGCGGTCAAGCCGGCTGCGCGCCGCTCAGGATCGGGATCGGAGAGCTGGAACTGGACCAGCGCCGTGGCGATGACGCCGCGCACGCCGCTGTTCGGGCGAAGCTGGCTCATATCGTCTTCGGGCACCTCGCCGGCGATCTCGCCCGTATCGATGTCGATCAGCCGCATCGGGTCGGCGTCTTCGTCTTCGACGAGGAAGAAAAGCCCGTCCGCGTCGCGCTGATAGACGACCCGGTCGCGCCAGCGTTCGAGAAACAGCGGAACCCGCTCACTGCCGGTCGCCACGATTGCATCGAGCACTGGCTGAACGGTGCGCCGCGATGCCCGTTCGACGTCGGCGCGGTTCTCCTGCAGGACGGCCTGGATCGGCCCTGTCTGCGCATGGGCCGTGCCGATCGCGCCAAGGCACGCAATCGCGAGGGCCACAAAAAGTCTGACCATGATCAGCCCGATACCCCGATGCATGTGACGGAAGGGCCGATGGCCCTCCCGCCCATTTGTGTGACGTGCGATCAGTAGTTGGATTCGATCTGCACGCAGGTCTCGGTTTCGGTGTTGAACATGCCGCAGCCCAGTTCCTGCCAGTCCGATTTCAGCACCGCGCTTTCGGCAAGAAAGTCGGTCCACGCATCGCCGGCCACTTCCTCGGTCTGGCTGATGATGTCGAACTGGCCGTCCTCGGTGATCTCGCCGATCAGCACCGGCTTGGTCAGATGGTGGTTCGGCAGCATGGTCGCCGTGCCGCCGGTCAGGTTCGGGAATTCCTGGCCCCACATGGCCTCGCGCACCGCGTCGACATCGGTGGTGCCGGCCTCTGTCACCGCGTTCACCCACATGTTGAAGCCGATATAGTGCGCTTCCATCGGATCGTTGGTCACCCGCTCTTCGCCCATGCGCGCCTTCCAAGCGGCGACGAACTCGGCATTGGCCTCGGTGTCGGCAGACTGGAAATAGTTCCAGGCGGCCAGATGGCCGACCAGATCCGTCGTATCGAGGCCCGACAGTTCTTCCTCGCCGACCGAAAAGGCGACGACCGGGATGTCGTCGGCCGAGATGCCGGCGGCGGCCAGTTCCTTGTAGAAGCCGACATTGGCATCGCCATTGATGGTCGAGATCACGCCGACATTCTTGCCGTCTGCGCCGAGCGCGACGACGTCGGCGACGATCGACGACCAATCCGAGTGACCGAACGGCGTATAGTTGACGAAGATGTCCTCTTCGGCGATGCCATTGTCTTTCAGATACTGTTCGAGAATGCGGTTGGTCGTGCGCGGATAGACATAGTCGGTGCCCAGAAGCGCGAATTTCTCGACGCCCAGCTCTTCGAGGAAATAGTCGGTCGCCGGGATTGCCTGCTGGTTCGGCGCGGCGCCGGTGTAAAAGACGTTCTTCGAGCTTTCCTCGCCCTCATACTGGACCGGGTAGAACATCAGCCCGTTGAGCTCTTCCAGCACCGGCAACGCCGCCTTGCGGCTGACCGAGGTCCATGAGCCGAAGATCACATCGACCTCCTCGACGGTGAGAAGTTCGCGGGCCTTTTCGGCGAACAGCGGCCAGTCGGAGGCCGGATCGACGACGACGGCCTCCAATTGCTGGCCCAGAAGCCCGCCTTTCGCGTTCTGATCATCGACGAGCATCTCGACCGTGTCTTTGAGCGTGGTTTCCGAGATCGCCATCGTGCCGGACAGCGAGTGCAGGACGCCGACCTTGATCGGCCCGTCCTCGGCCTGGGCGGCGCCGATCAGCGCGGTGGTGGCGAGAAGGCATGAGCCGAGCAGAAGGCGGCTTTTTTTGGCGGCTGTGATCATCTTTGACGCTCCGTGCGATGAGTCTGACGCCGGGGGCGAGGCAACAGCCATGCCAGTTGACTGGCAACGGCGCGGAGGCCTTGATTCACAGTGCGAGTCGTGCCGATGACGCAAGACGGGAGGCATTCGGCGGGCGACTGGCCATGTTTCCGAATGCCTAAAAGATGGTCAGATTTTTTGCGCCGCACAAAAAATGCACAAACCGCGTTTCGTGGGTTCCGCGGGTGACCTTTTTCGGGCGCAATGAGGCGGCAGTCAGGCCGCCGCGCCGGCGCGATCGACCAGAAACCGCGCCGAGATCGGCAGCATCGAAGCGCCGATCACCCTTGCATTGCTGCCAACGCTGCCGCTGATGATGTCCGGCACCTGAATGCCGTCGGTGTTGCAGTTTTCAATGGCGGCGTTGATCCGCGCGGTCAGATCGGCGCGGACCGCGTCTGGAAAGGCGCCGTCGACGATGATGACGGGGAAGTCGAAAACGGCGCAAACGGTGACGATCGCATCGGCCATGCTTTGCGCTGTCTCGGCCAGCCAACGGGTCAGGTGCGGTTCGAACCGGTCCCAGTTCCCGCTCTGGCGCCACAGGTCCGCTGGGTCGACACCGGCGCCGATCAACGATCGTTCCAGCGTGAACAGGGAAGCCGTGTCGATCAACTGGCTGCCATTGCCGCGGCGCGGATCGCGCGAGGGCAGGGGGCCGAAGGCGCCGGCATTGCCCGTGGCGCCGGTTTGAAGCGCATGGTTGAGCACAATGCCGCCGCCGATGAAGAAGCCGACGAAGAAATAGGCGAAATCCCCGGTCTCACGCCCGTCGCCGACCGTCAGTTCGGCAAGACATGCGCTCGACGCATCGTTGACCAGCATCACATCGAGACCGGTCTGCGCCCGCGCCGCGGCGACAAGGTCGAACCCGCGCCATTGCTGCATCTCCGCCGACGGAGCGCCGACGCGGTCCAGCCAGTGCCACAGTTCGAACGGCGAAGCCACGCCGATGCCGATGACCCGGTCGCGCAACGCCGGTTCGAGCATCCCGAGGAGGGCCGGAAGGCTGTCGGCGAGAAAGGCCATGATGGAATCGGGTGTCGGAAAGGCGTGCGTGGTTCGTATCTGCCTGCGGACGATGCCGGTGAAGTCCATCAGCGCCAGGTCGGCGCTGCGTCGGCCGATCCTGAGTCCGATCGAGAACACGCCGTCGGGGTTCAGCGTCATCGGCGTCGAGGGCTGGCCCACCCGGCCGCGCACGCGCTCGGCGCGCATCACCAGACCGTCGGTTTCAAGCTGGCGGTTGATCACCGATATCGTCTGGGCGGACAGGCCGGTCAGCCGTGCGATCTCGGCCTTCGACAGCGCGCCATGACGGCGCAGCAGTGACAGGATCAGCCGTTCATTGTGTGCCCGCACGCCGCTCTGGTTGGCGCCGCTGATCTGCGGCGCCGGATCGGTTGCTGGTTCTGCACCGGTGGTTCGAGCGACGGTCAATGCGCCCTCCCAGCGCGCCTGGCAGGAGGGAATAGACCAAACGAAAGTTAATAAATCAAGTTGATTTAATTATTGACAGGCTTTGCGGCTTCGTGTCCATTGGCCTGGCTCGTCCTCACGGCGGACGGGCGGTCTTACTTGTTCGGCGGCATGCCCGCCATGGGAGGAAACATGAAAAAGACACTTCTCGCCGCGTGCGCCGGCGCGCTTGCCGCAACCGCGGCGTTCACCGGAACGGCCAGCGCCGACAATCACGCCATCGGTGCCTGTCTGATCACCAAGACCGACACCAACCCCTTCTTCGTCAAGATGCGCGAGGGCGCCACCGCCAAGGCCGAGGAACTGGGCATCGACCTGAAGTCCTTCGCCGGCAAGATCGACGGCGACCATGAGACCCAGGTTCAGGCGATCGAGACCTGCATCGCCGATGGCGCCAAGGGCATCCTGATCACCGCGTCCGACACCTCGTCCATCGTCTCTTCGGTTCAGCAGGCCCGCGATGCCGGCCTTCTGGTCATCGCGCTCGACACGCCGCTCGATCCGATCGATGCGGCCGATGCGACATTTGCCACCGACAACTTCCTGGCCGGCGAACTGATCGGTCAATGGGCCGCGGCAACGCTGGGCGATGCGGCTGCCGACGCCAAGATCGGCATGCTCGATCTGGCTGTCAGCCAGCCCACGGTCGGCGTCTTGCGCGACCAGGGCTTCCTGACCGGCTTCGGCATCGATGTGAAGGACCCGAGCCGCTGGGGCGACGAGGACGATCCGCGCATCGTCGGCAACGATGTGACCGCCGGCAATGAGGAGGGTGGCCGCCGCGCCATGGAAAACCTGCTCGCCAAGGATCCGATGATCAATGTCGTCTACACGATCAACGAGCCCGCTGCCGCCGGCGCCTATGAAGCGCTGCGCGCCATCGGCCGCGAGAATGACGTGCTGATCGTCTCGGTCGATGGCGGCTGCCCGGGCGTCCAGAACATCGCCGACGGCGTGATCGGCGCCACCTCGCAGCAATATCCGCTGCTGATGGCATCGCTCGGCATCGAGGCGATCAAGAAATGGGCCGATGAGGGCGTCAAGCCCGAGCCGACCGAGGGCAAGGACTTCTTCGACACCGGCGTCGCGCTCGTCACCGACGCGCCGGTCGATGGCGTTGAGTCCGTCTCGGTCGAAGAGGGCATGAACCTCTGCTGGGGTTGAGCGCGGGCGACATTGGTCGCCAAAACCGCTAACATGACGGACGGGCACCGGCCCGTCCGTTTCGACCCTGCCCAGCGAGCGCTGTCATGAACGCCCAGGATTACGAAGCCGCCGCCTCGAAAAGCCCGACGGAGGTCGCCTCCTTTGCCGGCCGCGAGCAGACGCTTTTGCAGCGCTTCCAGCATCTGCTGCATCAGAACCCGGCACTCGTGCCGCTGATCGTGCTGGTGTTGTCGGTCGCCGTCTTTGGCCTGCTTCTGGGCTCGAAATTCTTCTCGCCCTTCGCTCTGACGCTGATCCTTCAGCAGGTTCAGATCGTCGGCATTGTCGGCTGCGCGCAGGCGCTCGTCATCATGACCGCCGGTATCGATCTGTCGGTCGGCGCGATCATGGTCCTGTCCTCGGTGGTGATGGGCCAGTTCACATTCCGCTACGGCCTGCCGCCGGAGGTCGCCGTCGCCTGCGGCCTTCTGTGCGGCACACTGTGCGGGTTTCTCAACGGCTTCCTCGTCGCCAAGATGAAGCTGCCGCCCTTCATCGTCACGCTCGGCATGTGGCAGATCGTGCTCGCGACCAACTTCCTCTATTCGGCCAATGAGACGATCCGTTCCCAGGATATCGAGGCCAACGCGCCGCTCCTGCAATTCTTCGGCAACAAGATCGCCATTGGCGGGGCCATCTTCACCTATGGCGTCATCTTCATGGTGCTGCTGACGTTCTTTCTCGCCTATGTGCTGCGGCAGACTGCGTGGGGGCGACACGTCTATGCGGTCGGTGACGACAAGGACGCGGCCGAACTGTCGGGCGTTCAGGTCGATCGCGTGCTGATCTCGGTCTATGCGCTGTCCGGGCTGATCTGCGCGTTTGCCGGATGGGCGCTGATCGGCCGCATCGGCTCGGTCTCGCCCACATCGGGCCAGTTGACCAACATTGAATCCATCACCGCGGTGGTTATTGGCGGCATTTCCCTGTTCGGCGGGCGCGGGTCGATCCTGGGCATGCTGTTCGGCGCGCTGATCGTCGGCGTCTTCACGCTCGGCCTGCGCCTGATGGGCGCCGATGCGCAATGGACCTATCTGTTGATCGGCCTTCTGATCATCGCCGCGGTCACGGTCGACCAGTGGATCAGGAAGGTGTCGGTGTGATGGAACAGCGCGTCGATCCGATCCTCAGAGCGAAGGGCCTGACCAAGCGTTACGGTCGCGTCACCGCGCTCGATGATTGCGACTTCGAGCTCTATCCGGGCGAGATCCTCGCCGTGATCGGTGACAATGGCGCCGGCAAGTCGACGCTGATCAAGGCGGTCTCGGGCGCCGTGGCGCCCGATGAGGGCACGGTGTGGCTCGAAGGCAAGCCCGTGCGCTTCCATTCACCGCTCGATGCGCGCGATGCCGGCATCGAGACGGTCTATCAGACGCTGGCCATGTCGCCGGCCCTGTCGATCACCGACAATATGTTCATGGGGCGTGAACTGCGCAAACCCGGCATCATGGGCCAATGGTTCCGCCAGCTCGACCATCGCGCGATGGAGGCCTTCGCCCGCGACAAGCTGAACGAACTGGGTCTGATGACCATCCAGAACATCAACCAGGCGGTCGAGACCCTGTCGGGCGGCCAGCGTCAGGGCGTGGCGGTCGCCCGCGCCGCCGCGTTCGGCTCCAAGGTCATCATCCTCGACGAGCCGACCGCGGCGCTCGGCGTCAAGGAAAGCCGCAAGGTGCTCGAACTGATCCAGGACGTCAAAGCGCGCGGCATTCCGATCATCCTGATCTCCCACAACATGCCGCATGTCTTCGAGGTGGCCGACCGCATCCATGTGCATCGGCTGGGGCGGCGCCTGTGCGTGATCGATCCGAAGGACTATTCCATGTCCGACGCGGTCGCCTTCATGACCGGCGCCAAGGAACCGCCGACAGCCGCCCTGGCCGCGTGATGGCCGACACGCGCGACGACAATCTCGCCCGCGTTCTTGCCGCCGTGCGTGCCCGCCATGTGCCGGGACGGCGCCTGATGGTGGCGATTGCAGGACCGCCGGCCTCCGGCAAGTCGACGCTCGCCGCCGCGCTGGTCGACACGCTCAATGAGGGTGCGGGGGCGGGCAGCGCCGCGCTCCTTCCCATGGACGGCTATCATCTCGACAACCGTATCCTCGAACAAAGGGGCCTGCTGCCGCGCAAGGGCGCGCCGGAAACCTTCGATGCCGACGGCTTTTGCCGGATGGTCGCGCTGGTCCGCGCCGCCCATGCCGATGTGGTGCACCCCGTCTTCGACCGCAACGCCGATCTCGCCATTGCCGGCGCCGCCATCATCGCCCGGTCCGTGGAGGTGGTGGTCATCGAGGGCAATTATCTGCTCCTGGGTGAGGAGCCCTGGCGCGGGGCGCAGGCCAATTACGATCTGACCGTCTTCGTCGCCCCCGCCATGCCGATCCTGTCCGAGCGCCTGGTGGAACGGTGGCTGGCGCACGGCCATGATCGCGATGCGGCGATCGGGCGTGCCCACGACAATGATCTGCCCAATGCGGGCCTTGTGATCGAACAGAGCGTCGGCGCCGACATCATCCTGACCTGAACCGTCCGGTACGTGCGCATGGCGGCCGGTTGCGCGCCGTGCCCTGTCATGGTTTCCTGCTTCGATGATATCGCTCGATGACATTATCGGCATGTGCGATCTCAGCGAGGCGGAAATCCTCGCCATTGCCGAGCACGAACATGTGCCCGAAGGCGTCGCCGCCGCCTATGGCGACTATCTGGCGCACGAAGCGCATGGGTATGAAAAGATCGGCCGGATGATCATTGACGATATCCGTGCTGCGCAGGCACGCGGCGACCGCGACCATGTGCGCATGCTGCTGCACGTGCTCCACCATTTCGTGCACAACCATCCCGATGCGGCGCCCCATCAGCATCCATGGAGTTCGGCGGTCTGAGTGCCGAGGACAAGGCCATGCTGACCATCGAGGATGGGCGGGCAAAGGTGGCCATTCGGCCGGACATGGGCGCCGGCCTTGCCCGGTTCGACGCCCTGACCGCCGGCGGGCCAAAACCGGTGCTGCGGCCAATGGAGGGCACGGGCGGCCATCCGTTCGATCTGGCCTGCAACCTGATGATCCCGTTCGCCAATCGCATCTCCGGCGGCGGATTCGCGTTTGGTGGCCGGTTTCATCCCGTGGCCCCGAACCTGCCCGATCAGGACCTGCTGCCCCTGCATGGCGATGCCTTGCTCCGGCGCTGGCAGGTGGACGATCAGGCGGCAAACGCAGTGACATTGCATCTGGCCGACGGCGCGATCGGCCCGTGGCGCTACGACGCGCGGATAGACTGGCGCCTGATGGCGGGAACGCTGCATGGCGAACTGACCGTGACCAACATCGGGCAACCCCTGCCGCTCGGCGGCGGGTTCCACCCCTGGTTGCCGCGCCTTGACCACACCGAACTGCGCTTTTCGGCCAGCCATGTCTGGCTTTCCGATGACGCCAATCTGCCGATCGAGCGCATCGCAATGGCATCCGTGCCCGACTGGAATTTTGCCCGATCACGACCGCTGCCGCAAACGCCGATCGACAATTGTTTCGCCGGCTGGGACGGAAAAGCTCTTGTCGCGCAGCCGGACCTCGGCATCGACATCGCCATTGCCGCATCGCAAGAGCTTGATCATGCGATGGTTTTTGCGCCCTCTGCCGATGCGGGCTTCTTCTGCTTCGAGCCGGTCAGCCATGCGGTGGATGCGATCAATGCGCCCGGCCATCCGGGCATGGCCGTCCTGGCGTCCGGCCACGCGATGACCGTGTCGATGACGATTGGCTGGACGCCACGCGAGGGGTGAGCCTAGGGTCAGGACCCATTAATCTGGTTGAAATGGTCGTGGTGAATTTGTGCGGATGCACGGAGCAAGGCCGCAGGAAGTCTTCCGACTTTCAAGGACCTGCGACACAGCAGGCCGTACAAATCCGCCCGATCCGAAGGACGGCCGATATGGCTGCACCCTACCGCGTCAAAGCGCTCGACCGGGGGATAGACCCCGCTCCTCGCGCTTTTCCTTGTATTGCTTGCCATCTCGACCGCCATTTCAATCACATTAACGGGTCCTGACCCTGGTCAGTCGGCGTGCGCGGGGTGCTTCATGCCGGCCGTTCGGCCCTGGCCGGCAGCGGTCACGTCCGGCTCTTTCTTCGCGTCATGCGTGCGGCGCGCGGGCCGCTCATTCTTCGCATTGACCCGGTCGAGCGCGATCACGCACTGGTCGAGATCGTCGGTGGCCAAATGCGCATAGCGCAGCGTCATCTGGATCGTCTGATGGCCGAGAAAAGCCTGCACCCGGCGCAGGTCGATGCCGGCCTGGACAAGGCGTGACGCGCAGGTGTGGCGCAGCATGTGCGGCACGAATTGCGGATCGTCCTTCAGACCCATTTCGCGTTTCACCGCATTCCAGTGATAGAGGAATTTCTGGTAGGCGATGCCGTGAAACGGCCCGCCGGGCTGCCGGGCCTGGTTGGCCAGCGCCTCGACCGCCCGGTCCGTCAGGGGAACGGTGCGGCTGCGCCCCGATTTGGTGATCCAGAAGGTGGCGCGCTGACGGTGCACGTCGCCATGCTTCAGGCCGAGCGCCTCGCCGACGCGCGCGCCAGTATCGATCAGAAATATACAGAGATTTTTGTATGCATTGTCACGGTTTTCAAGTTTAAGTAGCAAAGACTGCTCTTCCTCGCGCGTAAGAAAACGGACGCGCGCATTCTTTTCCGGCAGCCGGACATAAGATGGAAGTCGAGTAATCAGCCCTGAACGCTCCGCTTTGCGAAGTATTTTGTAGAGTGCGGCCAGCTTTCTGTTGATGGTCGCGTTTGAATTTCCTTTTTCACGATAATACGAAATCAATTGATCGACAAGGGAGTCGTCCAGGTTTTCAATAGAATTTCTTTCTATGACGTCATCGATTTCTAGAAGAAACTTGAATACGTTTCTCTTGTGACTGCCATCCTCCCACAAGACATGGTGAAACGACTCATAGAACGCCAAAACGGATACATGCATATTGCTCGCCAATCCCCCTCTGCAACGAGGGAATGAACTGTTGGTCCGGTTGTCAATTCCCGAAAAGTAAGAAGAGACTGAGTAACAAGGTCTGAAAAGAAAAACCCGGCAGTCGCCCGCCGGGTTTCTTGTGTTTGGGTCTGAAGCGTTAGAGGAACGCTTAGAACGAGCGCTGGAAACGCAACGTGCCGCCAAATGCATCACTGCCATCGGTCATGCTGTGATAAGCAATTTCCGGCAGAACGATGAAGCCATCGACGATCTCGTAGTTGATGTTGCCCGCAACCGCCCACTCGTCGTTGGGCAGGCCGTTGGCTTCGGCCCACGAAACCTGAAGGTTGGCGGTGAGTGCATCGTTGATGTCAAACGAAGCGCCCCCGATCACGGCCCAAGTATCCTGATTGTTGTTCACCCAACCATCGACCGTGCCGTAAGCCGAGGTCGCTTCGGAGAACATCACCATCACAAACGCAGAGAACGGATCGAAGCTGACATCACCGCGCAGTTTGGCGGCGAACGCGTTGTTGACAGTATCGTATCCGAGCACACCGCGGATATTGAAGGCGCCGGCATCATAACCAGCACCGGCAACGACATGCGGCACATAGTCATCAATGCCCCAGCCACCAATGCCGGTAGCAAAACGAACGGCGTCGGATGTGCCGTCACCGTTGGCATCAAGGGTCACTCGACGCCACGTCGTTGACAGGTTGTTGTTACCCTGTTCGAGCGAGATACCAGCCGAGAACGCGCCACTGTTGAAGGTGTAGCTAATCAGGTTGGTGTCGAAGGGACCGTACCCGATGAGACCGTCGCTGATGACGCTGCCGGCATAACCGGTGAAGGTGGTGAAGAACGATTCGCTCTTGCCGATGCGCAGGCCGGCCAGATCGATGTATGCGAAGTTGATCGAAAATTCGCCGGTGTTTTCATAGCCGTTTGTCACGACGACGCCGGGGTCGCCTGGGGTGCGAATTTCAACGCCGTTGGTGTCCCATTGCCAGCGGGTTTCCACATAGGTGCGCAGCGGGCCGTACTCGGTGTCGGCCCAGGTCGACAGACGGACCGAGGCGCGGGCGCGGGCGTTCCATGTCTCATCGCCGCTGGTCTGGTGCGTAACGGAGTTCAGTTCACCAAAGCCCAGATCGTAACGGACATAGCCGTGGATGCGCAGGCAGGTTTCGGTGCCCGGGATGTAGAAGAAGCCGGTGCCGGCTGCATCGCAGACGCGGACATATTCGACAACTTCGGGCTCGGGAATGATGATGTCGGCTGCCTGGGCAGTCGACACGGCCATCATCGCCGCAGCCGAGCCAAGAAGAAGGCTCTTGATTTTCATAATTGACCTCCAGTCAACCACGAAAACCGCGGGGGCCGTGCGTGCGAGCTTTCACGCGCGGTTAACTATGGCCCCGCCGCCAAGGCGGCCTGCCATGTTTCCGGCCATGTTTTCTGGTGCTTGGCGTTCTTCCGCGCTAGGTACGCGGGGGTGAGCGGCGCGGGGGATACGCCGCATTGACGATGCGGGCTCGATGCGGCGCCGCACGAAAGCTAAAAGGGGCCGCGCACGAAGTGTTGCGTAAAGGGTCGGGTCGACTGTCTGCGGGAAGAACTGCGTGCCGCGCCGGCGCGCTGACGCTCGCGCTCGCTGTGACATGGACCGCCCGCATGCCCGATGCGCATGCTCTCGAACTGTTCGGCCTGTGCTTGTTCGGCGAGTGCCGCAGCGCGGTCGAAGCGCCCGACCTGATCGATCCCAAACCCTATGATGTGGCGCTGACGGTCGAAGGCGCCGACGCCGACGTGGAAGCCGCCGTCAAGGCCGGTTCGGCGCTGTGGGGCGGCCGCAACGCGCCGGCCGCCGGTTCCGCAGGGCTCCTGTCGCGCGCGCGGGCCGATTATCGGCGCATCCAGGCCGCGCTCTATGACGAAGCGCGCTATGGCGGCACGATTTCCATCCGCGCCGACGGGCGGGAAGTGGCCGACTTGCCGGCGGGCCATGATTTCGCCGACGGAACGGTCTTCACCGTCTCGGTCCGTCCCGGCCCGATCTATACGTTCGGCGCCCTTGCCATCGACAATCTGCCGCCCCGCTCGGATGACCCGCGCGACCGGGTCGACGCGCCGTCGACGGCCGGTTTTGCCACCGGCGGCTTCGCGCGTGCCGGGGCCGTGCGCCGCGCCGCCCAACTCGCCGTCGAAGGCTGGCGCCAGCAGGGTTACGCCACCGCGCGCATCGCCGACCGCGAGGTCGTCGCCAACCACCCAAGTCGCACATTACGGGTCCGCCTCGCCGTCGATCCCGGGCCGCGCGCCAGCTATGGCGCAGTCACCGTCGAGGGCACCGACCGGATGATCCCTTCCTTTGTGGCAAGGCAGACCGGGCTTTTGCCCGGCGCCGAATATGATCCCGACGATGTGGAACGCGCCAACGAGCGGTTGCGGCGCCTGGGCGTCTTCAATGCGGCCACTGTGCGTCCCGCCGATGAGGTCGGCGAAGACGGTACGCTGCCGGTCGCCGTGACGGTGGAGGAACGCAAGCTGCGCCGTATCGGCGCGGGCGCGACCTATTCGACGCTCGACGGGTTCGGCGCCGAGGCTTTCTGGCTGCACCGCAATCTGTGGGGCCGCGCCGAGCGTTTGCGCATCGAGGGTGGTGTATCGGGCGTCGACGGCACTCTGGATGCGGGCAATTATGACTATAGGCTTGGCGCGACGCTGGGCCTGCCCGGCCGTTTCACGCCGGACACCGACATCACGCTCAAGGCGCTCGCCGAGCGCGAGGTGCTCGACAGCTACACAAGGACCGGGGCGGAAACGTCGGTCGGTGTCGTGCACTACCAATCCAACCGGCTGACCTGGTCGGGCAGCCTGTTCGTCGACTATGCCGAGTTCGAGGACGCGATGGGCACTCGGCGGCTCGGCCTGATCGGCGGCAGCGCCGGGCTTGAATATGATGCGCGCAACGACCCGCTCGATGCGACGGCCGGCTTTTTCGCCTCGGCAAAGGCAACGCCCTTTTATGAATGGGAGTTCGGCAACCCCGCCATCCAGCTTGACGGCGAAGTGCGCGCCTACCAGGCCTTTGGCGAACGTGAGCGCACGGTTCTGGCCGGCCGGATCACCGCCGGCTCGATCGTCGGCCCCGCGCCGGCCTTCCTGCCGCCTGACAGGCTCTATTTCGCCGGCGGCGGCACCTCGGTGCGCGGTTTTGCCTATCGCTCGATCGGTGGCGCCGACAGTACGACGACGGGCGGCAAGTCGCTGATCGAAGCGTCTGCGGAAGTCCGCCAGGCGGTCACCGACACGATCTCCGTCGTTGGATTTGTGGATGCGGCGATGGTCGGCACGGATACACTGCCGGTCTTCGATCGGGCGCCGCGCGCCGGCGCCGGTGTCGGCCTGCGCTACAAGACGGGGCTCGGCCCGCTCAGGCTCGATGCGGCAACGCCACTCAATCCGCGTGCGGGCGACGGCCGGTTTGCCATCTATGCCGGCATCGGACAGGCGTTTTGATCATGGCTTACCTGTCGCGCATCGCCGTTCTTCTTGTTGCACTGCTTGGCGCAGCCGTGACGCACGCCATGGCCCAAGATGCCGAGGAGCGCGAACAGTCGGGCTTCATCCGTTTCGTCGAAGAGCAGATTTCGGCACCCAACATGCAGATCCGGCTGATCGGCATCCAAGGGTCCTTGTCGTCAGATGTGCGGCTCGAACGGATCACCATCTCCGACGATGACGGCATCTGGCTGACGATCGAGGAGCCGAGGCTTGTCTGGCAGCGCTCGGCGCTGTTGCGCGGACGGCTTGTGATCGACGAATTGTCGGCCACATCGCTGGATTTCGTCCGTCCGCCGCTGGCCGATGACAGCCTGCCCGATCCCGAGGCCGGTGGTTTTTCGGTGCCCGAACTGCCGGTCTCGGTTCAGATCGCCGAACTCAGCCTGCCGCGCGCGGCGTTCGGCGAGACCGTGTTCGGCCTGCAATCGGTGCTGTCGCTCGCCGGCAGCCTGTCGCTCGACGGTGGAAACCTTGCCGCCGATCTCGACATTGACCGGCTCGACGGGCCCGGCGGCAGCCTCGATCTGAACACGACGCTGGAAGGCGAAGACCTCGATCTGCAGGTCGCGCTGCGCGAGCCCGACGATGGTGTCGTCGCCAATCTGCTGAACCTTCAGGGCCGCCCGCCCGTGGCGTTGACGCTTGCCGGCGGCGGCCCGCTCGATGCGCTCGGCATCGATCTGGGGTTCGATGTGGACGGTGCGCGCATTCTGGACGGCCGGCTTGAGACGCGGCGCGGTTTTCTGGCCGGCGCGACCGAACTGACATTCTCGCTTGGCGGTCCGCTGGCCGATATCCTGCCGCGGCGCGAGCGCGCATTCTTCGGCGACACGACCGAACTTGCGGGCCGGCTATTGCTGGATGATGATGACGGCACGCGCATCGACGAGGTGACGATCGAGAGCGGCGCGCTGAACGGACGCGTCACGGGGCGTTTGCTCCCCGACGGGTTTCCGGCGGAGCTGGGCGCCGATATCCGGCTGGCGCGTCCCGCCGGCGGACCCGTGGCGATGCCCGGCACGGGCGACATCACGATCGACAATGCCCGTCTCACGCTCGACTATGGCGGCGCCGACTGGACGGCTCGGCTGGACGTCGAGGCGTTGGCAATGCCGGATCTGTCGATCGGATCGGTCGGCATTGGCGGTTCGGGCACGCTGGCCGATCTGGCCGATCCGGAGGCGCGCTCGGTATCTTTTGCCCTGACGGGCGCGGCACGCGCGCTTGAAGCCGCCGATGCGGCATTGGCGGAAGCGCTCGGCGAAACGGTCAATGCTGATATTGGCGGTCAATGGCGGGCCGGCGCACCATTGACCCTGTCGAACCTGACGCTGACCGGAGAGACGGCGGGCGTCGAAGGGACCGGCATTCTCGAGGGCGGGGCCTTCGACGGCACGACCGTACTCGATATTGCCGATCTTTCACCCTTCTCGACACTTGCCGGGCGAGAACTCAGCGGCGCGGCTTCTCTTGCGCTGGAAGGATCGGTCGCGCTGATCGGCGGCGGTTTCGACTTAATGATCGATGGCCGTGCGACCGGACTGCGGGCAGGTGACGACATGGCCGGCCGGCTTCTTGCCGGCGATCTGGCCCTTGGCGGCGGCGTGGCCCGGACGGCGAACGGCCTGTCTTTTTCGGCGCTCGAAGCCGCCAACGATCAGGTTTCGCTGGCCATCAGCGGGACCCTTGCAAGCGAGACCGCCGATCTGCGCGCTGCCCTGTCGCTGGTCGATCTGGGCCTCATCGACGCGCGTTCGTCCGGCAGCGCCGGCGTGCAGGTCGCTGTGAACCGCGCGCCGGCACCGGCATCGGATGCGCCGCCCGAAGAGGATGCTGAACGGCCCTTTGCGGTCACGGCGTCGCTTCTGGTGCCGCAGGGGCGTCTGGCGGGGCAGGCTGTGTCGAGCATGCGGATCGGGTTTGCCGGCGAAGCGATCGGGGACCGCCTGGCCGGACGGTTGGATGGGGGCGGAGACCTGGCGGGCCAGCCGGTTCAGATCGAGGCGCAGGTGGCGCGCGAGGGCGCTGGATATGCCGTGCGCGATCTGCTGCTTGAGGCAGGTGGCGGGCGCATTGCCGGCAGCGTCTCCTATCGAGACGGCGTCGCTGACGGCAACCTGATCGTCGATGCCAGCGACGTGTCGGGCCTTGCCGCGCTTGCGCTGGTCGAAGCCTCCGGCGGCGTTGACGCCGATATTGCCCTTGCCGTTCGCGATGGTGAACAGGATGTGACGGCCGGCGCGGCGGTGCGGTCGCTGACAATTGCCGGCGTGTCGGTCGCAAGCGGCAGCCTCGATGCGGCGCTCACCGATCTTTTCGGCACCGTGTCGGGCCGGGCCGAAGCCGATCTGCGATCGATCGACATTGGCGGCACCGCCATCCGGTCCGCAACGGCCATTGTCCGTCCCGTGAACGGCGCCGAGACGCTGGCCTTTGAGGCCAATGCCGCGCTGGAGGACGGCACGGTGGTCCGGTCGGACGGCACGGTGGCGTTCGGCGATGCGACGCGAATCGGGCTTGAGGCGCTGTCGCTCGATACGCGCTATGGTGACGCGCGCCTCGCCGGCCCCGCGCGCATTGTCCTTGATGGCGGAACGACACGGATCGACAGTTTGGCACTGAATGTCGAAGGCGGGCGCGTTGCCGCGTCGGGCTCGGTCGGAGAGGCGCTCGATCTCGATCTTGTCTTCAACAATCTGCCGGCGGGTCTCGCCAACACGGTCCAGTCCGGCCTGGGCGCGGCGGGCACGATCAGCGGACGCGTCGAGGTGACGGGCACCACAAGCGATCCGCGCGCGTCGTTTGCGATCAATGGCGAAGGCTTGACGGCGGCCGCGATACGCGAGGCGGGCGTCACGCCCTTTTCCGTAACGACGACGGGAACGTTCGGCGGACAACGGATCGCCATTTCCGGCCTGTCGGCGCGCAACGGTCAGGGCATGGCGATCGACGCGTCGGGCACGGTGCCGCTCGCATCTGGCGCGCTTGACGTGACCGCGTCGGGGGCAGCGCCCTTGGAACTGGCCAATGCCATGCTGGCCGGGCGCGGCACGCGGCTTTCCGGTACCGCGCGCTTCGATGCGCGGGTGGGCGGCGCGCTGGCACGGCCGTCCGTGTCCGGGCTGGTCTCGATTTCCGGCGGCCGGATCACCGATCCGGGCGCCAATATCGATCTGACCGGCGTCAACCTGCTGGCCGGGCTCGAGGGCGACCGCCTCGTCATCCGCAACGCATCGGCGAACCTGTCGGGCGGCGGCGGCCTGACGCTGTCGGGCACCGTTGGCCTTGGTGCCGGCCTGCCGGCCGATCTGACGCTGGCGCTCGCCGGCGCGCGCTATTCGGACGGCCAGCTCTTTTCCGCTGATCTCGGCGCCGATCTAGCCATTACCGGACCGTTGAGCGGCGGCGCGACGATCGCCGGCGCGGTCGATATCGCCCGCGCCGAGATCACCGTGCCGGAAACCTTTGCGGGCGACGCCGACCTGATCGATGTGCGCCATATCGACCCCGATGCGGGCACGCGCGCGACGCTCGATCGGATCGCATCGGTGATGCCGCGCGCCGATGACAGCGAGCCTTCGGCGCCCTTCAGGCTCGATATGCGCATCAACGCGCCCAGCCAGGTGTTCGTGCGCGGTCGCGGCCTTGACGCGGAACTGGGCGGTCAGGTCCGCGTGACCGGACCGCTCAACGCGCTGGCGCCGGTCGGCGCCTTCAACCTGATCCGCGGGCGGCTGTCATTGTTGTCCCGGCGGCTCGACTTCACCAATGGCGCGGTGACGCTGACCGGCAATCTGGATCCGTTCATCAACATGACCGCGCAGACGTCCAATGGCGACCTGACCGCCTTCGTGACCATTGTCGGTCCGGCGTCCGACCTTGACGTGCAGCTTTCCTCTTCGCCCTCGCTGCCCGAGGACGAGATTCTGGCGCGCATCCTGTTCGGCGAGGACATTGGCAGCCTGTCGCCGGCGCAGCTGGCCCAACTGGCCGCCGCCGCTGCTTCGCTCGCCGGCGGTGGGTCAGACCTGGCGGGCGGGTTGCGCGGCGCGCTCGGCGTCGACGATCTCGACGTCGTGCAGGACGAGGGCGGCGGCGTCGCCGTGCGCGCCGGCCGTTATCTGTCCGACAATGTCTATCTGGAGGTGGAGGCCGGCGCCGACGGGGCCGAGACATCCATCAATCTGGACATCACCGATTCCGTCACCGCGCGCGGCAGCGCCACCACAAGCGGCGATTCGTCGATCGGCCTGTTCTTCGAGCGCGATTATTGAAAGAGGGGCGAGTCGCCCCCGAATCTGCCGACAATGCCTTGAATATAAGGGTTTTGGGGCGTTTTCGGCCACATGGCGGCCTGTTGTCCGCTTCCGAATTGTTAACGGCTGTTAAAGTCGATGAACAGTTCCTGACCAAAATCGTGTCATTTGTGCAACATCGCATTCCTATCAGGGGCGGCGGGGCAGCCATGACCCCAATTGCGTGTTGCGCGGCCAGATCGCTTGCGTCATGAACGGATCAGGAAACGGGCGGGTCTGCCTGTTTCTGCGTAGGGGATGGGACAGGCAGTCCTGTAGAACACCCCAGACCCGTTTCGAACTTTGACTGGAGGTCAATTATGAAAATCAAGAGCCTTCTTCTTGGCTCGGCTGCGGCGATGATGGCCGTGTCGACTGCCCAGGCAGCCGACATCATCATCCCCGAGCCCGAAGTTGTCGAATATGTCCGCGTCTGCGATGCAGCCGGCACCGGCTTCTTCTACATCCCGGGCACCGAGACCTGCCTGCGTATCCACGGCTATGTCCGTTACGATCTGGGCTTTGGTGAACTGAACGAAGTGACCGCTGCCGACGGTGAAGGCACATGGAACACGCGCGCTCGCGCTTCGTTCCGCGTGTCGACCTGGGCCGACACCGAGTTTGGCCCGCTGCGCACCTATGTCGAAACTCGCTGGCAGTATGACACCAATGGTGCTCAGAACGAACGCGTCGTGAACGGCAACAACCCCGACTGGACGCTTGGCCCGGACGGCTACCGCAATGAAGGCGAGTTCTCGATCAACTTCGCCTACATCGACCTGGCCGGCCTGCGCATCGGTAAGGACGAATCGTTCTTCACCACGTTCACCGGTTACGGTGGCGCGGTCATCAACGACACCACCGCTGGCGGCTACGGTCCGTTCGACACCAACCTGATCAGCTACACCTTCAACAGTGGCGCGTTCTCGGCTGGTATCTCGCTCGAGCAGGGCAGCAGCAACTACTTCACCGACAACACGTTCGGTGGCGTGTACGACGCTCACGTCGGTTGGGGCATTGACGACTATGTGCCGCACATCGTTGCAGGTGCTGGTTACGACAGCGGTGCCTTCCAGATCCGCGGTGTGTTCGCCTATGACACGCGCAACAACGTTGTCAGCCCTCAGCTCGGCCTGCTGCAGCAGGGCGGTTGGGCCGCCAAGGTCCGCGGTGACGTTTCGTTCGATCCGTTCTCTGCCTTCGTGATGGTCATGTACGGTGAAAACTCGTCGGCCTACACCACCTGGGCAAACGGTCCGGTTACGGCCGAAACGCTCTCGGTTATCGGTGGCGCTTCGTTCGACTTCACCGACCAGGCAACCTTCAACGCCCAGGTTCAGTGGGCTGAAGGCAACGGCATCGGCGACGAATGGGCAGTTGCTGCCAACATCAACTACGAGATCGTTGATGGCTTCATCGTTCGTCCGGAAGTTGTTTACTACAACAACAATGCCGGCAACGACGTCTTCGGTGGCACGCTGCGCTTCCAGCGCTCGTTCTAATCATCTGACAATCGTCAGTTGACGGAAAATCCGGCAGGCAACTGCCGGGTTTTTCTTGTTCGGTTACGCAACAAGAAATGCCATTCTGGCGGCTTGTCCGCCGCGCCAGAGGCGGCCGACCCGTTTCGCTCAGAACTTCAGCTTGCCGACGAACGTTTCGATCGGCGCCAACGCGCCGGGCGTATGCAGCATGGGCGCATGGCCCTGACCTCCGACCGTGGCCGCCGTCAATGACGGATGCATGGACCGCATCGTCGCGACTGTTTCTTTGGCGAGCAGCGTGGAATTCTCGCCGCGCAGCACCAGAACCGGCACCCGTTTGAGCCCGGCAAACTGCGGCCACATGGTGGACAGCCGTTCACCCAGATCGATATCGGTCAATGTGCGCACAAGCGCCGGGTCATGATCGGGCCGGATGTGCCCGTCGACCTCCCGATAACGTCCGAACGCTTCGAAGGCCCAGTCGGCGTCCTCAAGAGCGGTGAACGACTTGTCCATCACCGCTTTCTGGATCGCGACCGCGTCCGCCCAGTCGCGCGGCTGCGGCATCTTCTTCAGATAGAGCCGGATCTGCGTCAGCCCGGCACCCTCGATGACCGGACCGATATCGTTGAGCACGGCGGCGGCGATCGCGCCGGGTCGCATGGCGGTCAGCAGCATGGTGACGATGCCGCCGCGCGAGGTGCCCACGAAGATTGCATGCTCGATGTTCAGCGCGGTCAGGCCGGACACCACATCGTCTGCCTCGGTCAGCACATTGTAATTGCGCCATTCCTTGTCATGGCTCGAAAGGCCGCGCCCGCGAAAGTCGAACGCGTAAACCCGGCGCGGCCGCTTGGCATGGTTGGCGAAATGGTGCGCAAGGCCGAGAAAATCGCGGCTGTTGCGGCTGAGGCCGGGCAGGCACACGATCGGCGCAAGGCCGCTGTGCTTCGGCCCAAAGGCGCGCACATGGATGGTCATCCCGTCTCGGGCGGAAAAGAAAAGGCTTTCGCCGGGGTCGAAGGGGGGCGGAGTGAAAGGCACCGGAACGATCGCGAGGACAACGGAACTGCGCGGGCATCTCTATCCGGTTTTGCGGTGCGGCGAAACCCGTCGCGCGAATGCCAAGTGTCGCCTGGTCAACCCGCTGTCGCGGTCAGATCCTGCGAGATCGTCAAGGGCAGGCCGAACTGCGCCTTGTAGACCGCCATGTTGGCCATGACTTTTTGCACATAGAGACGCGTTTCCGGGAACGGGATCTGTTCGATCCAGTCGATCGTTTCATCCAGCGGCAGGCCGCGCGGATCGCCGAACCGGCCGATCCATTCCCGCGCGCGACCCGAGCCGGCATTGTAGGCGATGAAGGTCAGAATGTGCGAACCGCTGAACCTGTCGCGTTGCTCGTCCAGATATTGCGTGCCCAGAAGCGCGTTGAACGCCGGATCGGCGGTCAGCCGCGATGCGCTGTAGGCGAGATCCATGCGTCCGGCCACGTCGCGCGCAGTCGAAGGCAGCAATTGCAGAAGGCCGCGCGCATTGGCGCGCGAAACCGCGTTGGTGTTGAACTCGCTCTCCTGCCGGGCCACCGCATAGACGAGCGCCCGGTCCGAAGCGGACAGAAAACCGTCGGACGGGATGGCATCGGCCGGATGCGTCGCAATGCCCAGATCGTGCCCGTTCCACTGGCCGCGCTTGGCAACCCTCAGACCGATCGCATGATGGCCCCGCTCGGCGGCATGGGCGGCGAGCGCCGCATAATGCGCCGGCGTGTCGAAATGCTCGGCAAGGCCCTGATAGAGCGTTTGCAGGTATCGCATCGCGCCGGTTTCGGTCTGGCGTTCGATCGCCATCAGCACCCGCGATGCGGACAGATCACGCCGTGCCTGTTCGCTGGTCGGTATCGGGCCGATGGCCAGCCTTTCATGGCCGAGTGCCTGCCCGGCAAGCTGGCCGTAAAAGCTGGTCGGATAAGACGCGGCGCGTTCGAAATGCGCGCGCGCCATGTCCTCGTCGCCCGCCACGCCCGCCGCCCGGCCCAGCCAATAGGCGCCGCGCGCACGCGATGCTGCCCCTTGGGCGATCTGTTCGATCCGCTCGAAATGCGGTTTGGCGCGCGCCGGATCGTTGAGCCCGCGCAGCGCATACCAGCCGGAATGGAAGGCGGCATCGACCTCGGTCGCCGGGCTGCCGCCGCGGTGCTTGGCGACGATTTCATAGGCTTGCTCGATCGCACCAGCCTCGCGCAGCGACCGTGAAACGATGCGCCGTTCGTTCCACCAGGCATCGGGAGCGGTGATTTTGGCAGGATCGGACGCCACCTCCGCAAGCAGGTCTGCGGCATCCTCCATCCGGTTCGTGCGCCGCAGATGCTCGATGCGCATGTAAAGGCCGGCTTCCGTGTCGAGCAGCGCGTCCGGCACGTCGGCGATCAGCGCGTCGACCCCTGGCGCCTTGCGGATCACCGCCGCCCACGCCTCGTGCAGCCCATCCATGCCGGACGCTTCGGCGATGCGCCCGCCGGCGCGAATGCGCTCGCGCACCATCATGGCGACATAGCGCGCGCGGTGATCGGCCTGCGTCAACACGCCGTCGAACAGGTCAAGGACCTCGCGATCGATCGACGAAGACAGCACCATCGTTCGCCAATAGGAAACGACCAGATCGCGTGCCTTCGTCTCGCCGCCGGTCCGCAGATGGCCCTTGGCCAGCGCATAGGCGGCCTCGAACGTCTCGGGCGGGTTGGCATCGAACACGGTGCGCAGCTTGATGTTGCCCAGCCAACCGCGTGCCAGCGCCCGCTCATGGTTGCGCGCCAGAAGCGCCTGGCCGGGCCAGTCGGCAAGCCGGCGCATGGTCTTGGCGATCGCACCAGCCCCGACGGCGCGGTCACCCGATGCGGCCAGCGTCCAGTCGACGAGATCACGGTCGACGGAACCGGCCAGCATCGCATCGCGCAGGGATCTCGCATCGGCAATGCGGCCCTCGCCGATCGCGGTGAGCGCTTCTCCGAGCCGCGCGATCTGCGCATTGTGCTCGGCATTGTCGGCGGCGGGCACGCTGGCGGTGACGATCGGATCGACGCCATCGTGCGCAATGACCCGGTCGGCCAGTTGCGTCGGCTGCGGCCCGACCATGGTCAGCGCGCCAAACCCTGCAAGCGTGACAATGCCCAGGCTCGCCAGGCCGGCCATCAATTTCTGGTTCAGTTCCATTGCGCCCTTGTTGCCCGCGGTCGTGGCAGCATTGGGACGAGGCTGGCCCCGGCCGGTAAACTGATGGTTAACGGTCTGTAAAAGTTGATCGGCTGTAACATCACAAGGACTGCTTGCCCGCCGCTCCGCCGGGCCTTATGGTGCCGCCCAGCCTGAAGCGGGCCCGCTGCGCGACACGCCGTCGCGCGGTTTTTGTTTGTGCCCGCGACTATGAATGTGTGGAGCTGTGGCCATGACAGACCGGCCCATGATCGAACGCAGCCGCCTGCGCGGCTCTATGACGGCCCTTGTGACGCCTTTTGACGCCACCGGCGCGCTCGACGAAGCGGCGTTTCGCGCGCTCGTCGACTGGCAGGTCGAAGAGGGGACAAAAGGGCTGGTTCCGGTCGGAACCACGGGCGAGTCGCCGACGCTGAGCCATGACGAGCACAAGCGCGTGGTCGACATCTGCGTCGAGCAGGCCGCCGGCCGGGCCGCCGTGATCGCCGGTGCCGGGTCGAACAACACGGTCGAGGCGGTCGATTTTGCCCAGCATGGCGAGCAGGCCGGTGCGGACGCCGTGCTCTGCGTGACGCCCTATTACAACAAGCCCAGCCAGCGCGGCCTTTACCAGCATTTTGCCGCCATCGCCCAGGCGGTCGATGTCCCGATCATCATCTACAACATCCCGCCGCGTTCGGTGATCGACATGACGCCGCAGACCATGGCGCAACTGGCCGCTGATTTCCCCAACATCTGGGGCGTCAAGGATGCCACGGCCAAGCTCGACCGGGTTTCGGAACAGCGCATGGTATGCGGTACCGAGTTCATCCAGCTTTCCGGCGAGGACGCGACCGCGCTCGGCTTCAACGCCCAGGGTGGTGTCGGCGCGATCTCCGTGACGGCCAACGTTGCCCCGCGCCTGTGCGCCGAGTTTCAGGAGGCGATGCTGACAGGCGACTATGCCACGGCGCTCGACTATCAGGATCGTTTGATGCCGCTGCACAAGGCGCTGTTCGTCGAGGCTGGCGTCTCGGGTGCGAAATACGCGCTGTCCAAGCTTGGCCGCATGCACAACGCACTGCGTTCACCGATGGTGCCGGTCGAGGCGGCGAGCGCCGCGCTGATCGACGACGCCATGCGCCATGCCGGCCTCTTGAACTGAGCCGGGCGTCCGCCCAACTCGCAATCATGGCCGCATCCAAGAAAGAAAACACCGCCCGCAAGCTCGTGGCGGAAAACCGCAAGGCGCGCTTCAACTACGAGATACAGGACGTGGTCGAGGCGGGCCTGATGCTGCGCGGCACAGAGGTCAAGTCGCTGCGCAACGGCGAGGCCAACATCGCCGAGAGCTATGCCAGCTTCGAGGATGGCGAGATGTGGCTGATCAACAGCCACATTCCCGAATATCTGGAGGCCAACCGCTTCAACCACGATCCGCGCCGCCGGCGAAAGCTGCTGCTCAACAAGCGCGAGATCGCCCGGATGGTCAACGCCACCGATCGCGAGGGCATGACGATCGTGCCGCTGAGGCTCTATTTCAATGATCGCGGCCGCGCCAAGCTGGAACTGGCCGTGGCGCGCGGCAAGAAGCTGCACGACAAGCGCGAGACCGAAAAAAAGCGTGACTGGAACCGCGAAAAGGCAAGATTGCTGAGGGAGAAAGGGTAGGCCGTGGTGAAGGACCCCAATGTGCTGTCCGACGGCCTGCCGGTCCCCGAGGATGAGGGTGCGGCGGACCATTTGACCGGTATGCGGCTGCCCGATGTCCGGCTTGCCTCGACGGCCGGCGATGCGGTCGATCTTGCATCGCTGAAGGCCACGGTGGTGCTCTATCTCTACCCGATGACCGGACGGCCCGGCGTGGCGCTCCCCGATGGCTGGGACGGCATTGCCGGCGCGCGCGGCTGCACGCCGCAATCATGCGCGTTCCGCGACCACTTTGCCGACCTTCAGGCGCTCGGTGTCGATCGTCTTTTCGGCATCTCGGCGCAGGACACCGATTATCAGCGCGAGGCGAAAGACCGGCTGCATCTGCCGTTCGACCTTCTCAGCGACGTGGCGGGCGCTCTGCGCGATGCGCTGGACCTGCCGGTTTTCGCGGTCGAGGGCATGGTGCTACTCAAGCGCATGGCGATCATCGCACGGGAAGGGGTGATCGCAAAGGTGTTCTACCCCGTCTTCCCGCCCGACCGGAACGCCGCCGACGTGATCGACTGGCTGTCCGCTCAGCGGACCTGAACAAGTCCGGCCACTTCCGCGATCACCGCGTCGAACATCGCCTCGGTCAGCCGGCCCGTGTTCAAATTGTAGCGCGAGCAATGATAGCTCGAGACGATGGTCAGTCCGTTCAGCGTGGTCTGCGCACCATGGCCGAACGGGTGGGCTGAAACCCTGCCACCTAGCGCCCGGATGCAGGCGTCATGGGCGATCTTGCCAAGCGTCAAAACGGCTTGCAGCTTGGCAAAACGCGCAAGCGTCGGCTCCAGATAGGCGCGGCAAGCGTTGAATTCGGCGGCGACAGGCCGGTTCTCCGGCGGCACGCAGCGCACCGCATTGGTGATCGCCGTGGCGACCAGATCGACACCCGCGCCGGCCGCGCCCGGTCTGTGCCCGCGCGCCAGCCCGTGCCGATCAAGGGTGGCAAACAAGGTTTCGCCCGATGCATCGCCGGTGAAGGGCCGGCCCGTGCGGTTGGCGCCGCGCAGGCCCGGCGCCAGCCCGACGATCAGAAGGCGGACGGCGCTTTCACCCTGTAGCGGCAGCCAGGTGGGCACCGGTCCGTTGTGCCAGTCCGGCTCTCTGGTCCGCCAGCCGGCGACAAAGTCCGAGAGGCGCGGACACAGCGCGCAATCATGGGGCGGATCGACTGCCGCCGGTGCCTTTGTCATCGACAGCCCGGTCAATCGTCCTCATATTCGTAATCATCGTCCTGATTGGCCGGCTGGCGCGGGGCGGAGCGCTCGGAAGGCGCACGGCCGATCTCCGCTTCAAGAGATTTCAGATCGATGAAATGGTCGGCATTGCGGCGCAGATCGTCGGCGATCATCGGCTGCGGCGAGGCCATGGTCGAAACGACCGACACTTTGCAGCCATTGCGCTGCAGCGCATCGACCAGAACCCGGAAGTCGCCATCGCCCGAAAACAGAACCGCATGGTCGATCGAGCGCGACAGTTCCATCGCATCGATCGTCAGTTCGATGTCCATATTGCCCTTGATCTTGCGGCGCCCGGTGGAATCGGTGAACTCCTTGGCCGGTTTGGTGATCACCTTGTAGCCATTATAGTCGAGCCAATCGATCAGCGGCCGGATCGACGAATATTCCTGGTCCTCGATCAGCGCGGTATAGTAATAGGCGCGCATCAGATAGCCGTGTTTCTGGAAATGTTCGAGCATCTTGCGATAGTCGATGTCAAAGCCAAGCGCCTTGGCGGCGGCATAAAGGTTGGCGCCATCGATAAACAGGGCAATCTTCTCTCTCTGGTCGAACATCATCGTTCCTTCTGAAATGATTCACAGTATGTTCGGGGGTGTTTCATGCGTTGGGGGCGAAATCAAGACATTGAGGTGACGTAACGTCAATTCGGAGTGCAAAACCCGTCTGCATGCGGCAAAAGCCGTGCAGGTCGGGATTTCGCCGCATTGTTGTGGCCGTTGCCGTGCTTGCCTTGCACGGGGACGCGGTGTATAGCCCAACCAACTCCTCCAATGCCCGCAAGTACCGCGAAGGAACGCCCATGGCCCGCGTGACCGTCGAAGATTGCATCGACAAAGTAGACAACCGTTTCGACCTCGTCCTTCTTGCCGCCCACCGCGCGCGGCAGGTGTCTCAGGGCGCACCGATCACGGTCGACCGCGACAATGACAAGAACCCCGTCGTCGCCCTGCGCGAAATCGCCGACCAGACGCTGTCGCCCGGCGATCTCGAAGAAGACCTGATCCATTCGCTGCAAAAGCATGTCGAAGTCGACGAGCCGGAAGCCGAGATTGCGGACGTTGCCGAAACCACCGATGCGCCGGACGCGCCCGAGCAGATTACCTTTGGTGGCGGCGCGATGAGCGAAGAAGAACTTCTGGCCGGCATCGAGGGTCTCGTCCCGCCGGAAAAATCCGACGATTGAGCGCGGCCAAGCCGCCTTTCGCGGCGGCCCCTTGCATGCCTATATAGAGCGCGTGGACGATGCCGTTCGCGCGCTTTTTCCGTGAGGTCGCCGGCCGATGATGCGGCAATATGAGCTTGTCGAGCGCGTCCAGCGCTACAAGCCACATGTCAACGAGGCCCTTCTGAACAAGGCCTATGTCTACGCCATGAAGAAGCATGGCGGGCAAACGCGCGCCTCGGGCGATCCCTATTTCTCGCATCCGCTGGAAGTCGCCGCGATCCTCACCGACATGCATATGGACGAATCGACCATCGCGGTCGCGCTTTTGCACGACACGATCGAGGACACGTCGGCCACCAAGGTCGAGATCGAGGAACTGTTCGGCGAGGACACGGCGCGCCTCGTCGAGGGGCTGACCAAGCTCAAGCGGCTCGACCTGGTCTCCAAAAAGGCCGCCCAGGCCGAAAATCTGCGCAAGCTGCTGCTCGCCATCTCTGAAGATGTGCGCGTCCTTCTGGTCAAGCTCGCCGACCGGCTGCACAATATGCGCACGCTCGATTTCATGCGCGAGGACAAGCGCGCCCGCATCGCCGAAGAGACGATGGACATCTATGCGCCGCTGGCCGGCCGCATGGGCATGCAGGACATGCGCGACGAGCTTGAGGAACTGTCCTTCAAGCACATCAATCCCGAAGCCTATGGCACCGTCTCCGACCGGCTGGCGCAGATCGCCAACCGCCATGCGGGCCTGCTCGAAGAGATCACAGGCACGCTGCGCGGCCTTCTCGCCGACAATGGCATCCACGCGGACGTCGCAAGCCGCCGCAAGAAGGCCTGGTCCGTCTTCAAGAAGATGGAGAGCAAGGGCCTGTCGTTTGAGCAATTGTCGGACATTTTCGGGTTCCGCATCATCGTCGGCTCGATCGATGAGTGCTATCGCGCGCTCGGTGTGGTCCACCGCGAGTGGAAAATGGTGCCTGGCCGCTTCAAGGATTACATCTCGACCCCCAAGCAGAACGATTACCGGTCGATCCACACCACCATCGTCGGCCCCTCCAAGCAGCGCGTCGAACTGCAGATCCGCACCTGGCGCATGCACGAGGTGGCCGAATATGGCGTCGCCGCCCACGCCATCTACAAGGACCATGGCGCGGCGACGGTCGGCGAAGGCAAGCCCAACGGAAAGGGCGGTGGCGCGGCAGCGTTCAAGGACACCAACGCGTATGCCTGGCTACGGCGCACCATCGAATCGCTGTCCGAGGGCGATCATCCCGAACAGTTCCTCGAACATACCAAGCTCGAACTGTTTCAGGACCAGGTCTTCTGCTTCACGCCCAAGGGCCGCCTGATCGCGCTACCGCGCGGCGCCATTCCCGTCGATTTCGCCTACGCGGTGCATACCGATGTCGGCGACAGTTGCGTCGGCGCCAAGATCAACGGCCGCATCATGCCGCTCGTCACGCAATTGCAGAACGGCGACGAGGTGGAGATCATTCGGTCGGGCTCGGCCTCGCCGCCCGCTGCCTGGGAGGCGCTGGTCAAGACCGGCAAGGCACGCGCGGCGATCCGGCGGGCGACCCGCGCCGCGGTGCGAAAGCAATATTCGGGCCTTGGCCACCGCATCCTAGAGCGTGCGTTCGAGCGCGCGGGGCGGCCCTTTTCCCGCGACATTCTCAATGATGGGCTGAACCGGCTGGCCCACACCGATGTCGAGGATGTGCTGGCCGCGGTCGGTCGCGGCGAACTGGCGTCGGCCCATGTCATCAAGGCCGTGTTCCCGGACTTTCAGGACGAGAAACTCTCGACGCCGGCGAGCGCCGAACTGCTTGGCGAAGGCTGGTTCAACCTGACCGATGCGTCCGGGATGATGTTCCGCTTCCCCGGCGGTGACGTGCCCGCCGGCGCCGTCGCCAACGGCGATGGCCAATCATCCCATCAGACCGGCGACAGCGACCGCACACTGCCGATCCGCGGTGCCGCCGGCGATCTGCCGGTGCGCTTTTCGCCCGAGGGCGCGGTGCCCGGCGACCGCATCGTCGGCATCGCCACGCCGGGCAAGGGCATCACCATCTATCCCATCCAATCGCCGGCGCTGGCCGCCTATGACGACCAGCCCGACCGCTGGATCGATGTGCGCTGGGATATCGATGAAGCCAACCGGACCCGGTTTCCCGCGCAGATCATCGTCACCGCGATCAACGCGCCGGGATCGTTGGCCGAGATCGCGCAGGTGATCGCCCGCAACGATGCAAACATCCACACGCTTGCCATGGTGCGCACGGCGCCCGATTTCACCGAGATGATCTTCGATCTCGAAGTCTGGGACATCCGTCACCTGACCCGTCTTCTTGGCCAGTTGCGCGAGTCCGACGCGGTCTCGACCGCCGAGCGGGTCAACGGGTGAGGGGTGAGGGCCGCCAACCCGCTTGCCCTCATCCAGAGGCGCGAGCGATCATCACCCTCGCCCTTCGAGGCTCGCCATGCTCGCACCTCAGGATGAGGGTGATGATGAGCGAGCCTCGAAGGGCGAGGCGTTTCTCTCCCCTTGAGGGAGAGAAAGCAATTTCAACATCTTGGACGCAAGGCCAAGTGTTAGAAATTGCAAGTGAGGGGTATCGCGGATCCAGACAGCCGGCTTTCAGCCCGGATCGTGCTTCCCCCTCTCTTGTGATTTCCAAGGACTTGGCCTTGCCAAGCCCGAGAAATCACTTTCTCTCCCGCAAGGGGAGAGATAAACCGCGCCATGTCCATGAACACCGACCAGGTCCTGTCCATCTTCAAATCCGCCGGTGCGGTGCTGGAAGGCCATTTCATCCTCACATCGGGGCTGCACAGTCCCGTCTTCCTGCAAAAAGCCCGGGTCTTCATGCATCCCGACAAGACCGAGACGCTGTGCAAGGCGTTGGCGGCAAAAGTGCGCGAAGCGGTCGATGAACCGATCGACTATTGCGTCGGGCCGGCGATTGGCGGCCTGATCCCGGCCTACGAGACCGCCCGGCATTTGGGCGCGCCGGCCATCTGGGTCGAGCGCGAGGATGGCGTCTTCCGCCTGCGCCGCTTCGAGATTGAAAAGGGCGCCCGCGTGGTCATCATCGAGGACATCGTCACCACCGGCCTGTCGATCCGCGAGACCGTGGACTGCATGACGGCGCTGGGCGCCGAGGTGGTTGCGGCCGCCTGCCTGATCGACCGCTCCGCCGGCAAGGCCGATATCGGCGTGCCGCTGATCGCGCTCGCCGAATATGAAGTGCCGGCCTATCCCGCCGACGCGCTGCCGCCCGAACTGGCCGCACTGCCCGCCGTCAAGCCCGGCAGCCGGTCGCTCTGACCGCCGGTGGCTGCGGCGCTTTTTGCCGTCATGCTTGAAGCGGCCCGCGCACGGGCGTATCTGGTGCGGGTTGCCTGTTTCGTAACCGGTTCGGGCCTATCATGTTGCAATGCGCTTAGTGCCGCGCCGCGCATGAATGACGGAAACCTGCGATGCTGTTCAAACGCCGCCAGCAAGAAGACCGACTGACGCGCCTGCGCGTGTCGATGCTGCCGCGGCGCAACTATGCCCGCTCGACCCGCTATTTCGCCAAGCGCGTGCTGCGTATTCGCGCCACGCCCCATGCGATCGCCGCCGGTGTCGCGGCCGGCGCCTTTGCCTCCTTCACGCCGCTGATGGGGTTTCACTTCATCCTGTCCTTCCTGCTCGCTTTTCTGGCCCGCGGTTCGATGATCGCCGCCGCCTTCGGCACGGCGGTCGGCAATCCATTGACCTTTCCGATGATCTGGGCGTCGACCTTGGGGCTCGGGCGCTGGATGCTCGGCATCGATGCGAACGGTGCCGACGGCAAGGAATTCGGGGCCGCCTTCGCGGCTGAAGGGTTCGCAGCCCTCTGGCAGCCCTTCATCAAGCCGATGCTGGTCGGCGGCATTCCGCTGGGTCTCGCGGCCGGGCTGCTTTTCTATCTTCTCACGCGGTTTGGCCTGACCGCGTTCCAGACCCGCCGCGCCGCGCGCAAGGCGCAACGGGCGCTGGCCCGTCAGGAGGCGCTGGACGCCGCGCAATCGCAATGCGAAGCCGCCAATGCCCGCTCGGGCGAGCAAGTGCATTCATGATCATCGGCCTGGGCAGCGATCTGATCGACATTCGCCGCGTGGAAAAAACGCTGGAGCGCCATGGCGAGCGCTTCATCGCTCGTGTCTTCACCGACATCGAACGCCAGCGATCCGAGCGCCGGCGCATGCGCGCTGCATCCTATGCCAAGCGCTTCGCCGCCAAGGAGGCCTGCGCCAAGGCGCTCGGCACCGGCATTGCGCGCGGCGTTTATTGGCGCGACATGGGCGTGGTAAACCTGCCGAGCGGCAAGCCGACCCTGCACCTGACCAACGGCGCGCAAGCGCAGCTCACCATGTTGCTGCCCGAAGGCCATGAAGCGGCCATACATCTGACGATAACCGACGATTATCCGCTGGCGCAGGCATTCGTCGTCATCGAGGCTGTTCCCATGTCCGGCGGAGCGCCATCGTGATTGCCGCGCCGCGCGCGAAACGCTAAGACCCGCAAAATCCGTCTTGTCGCCGTCCGGCGCACACCGATCACCAACAGCAGGACCATCACCGTGGCAGAAAAGACCGAGAAGAAATCCGGCGGCATCGGCGAAGTGATTTCGGTGGTCGTGCAGGCGCTGATCCTCGCCCTGGTCATCCGCACGCTCCTGTTCCAGCCTTTTTCGATCCCCTCGGGATCGATGCGCCCGACACTGCTGGAGGGCGACTATCTGTTCGTCTCGAAATTCGCCTATGGCTATTCGCGCTATTCGGTACCGTTCGGCCCGGACCTGTTTGAGGGCCGCATCTGGGCCGGCGAACCCGAGCGCGGCGATGTGGCTGTCTTCAAGCTGCCCTCCAATCCGCGCCTTGACTATATCAAGCGGGTGATCGGCCTGCCGGGCGACACGGTGCAGATGCGCGACGGCGCGCTGTTCCTCAATGGCGAGGCGGTCGAACGCGAAGCCATCGGCACGATCGACGATGTCGACATCACCGAGCAGCAGCGGCCCGTGCGGGTCTATCGCGAGACGCTGCCCAATGGCGTCAGCTATCGAACGCTCGATGTCACGCAGGGCACGGTCGGCGACGATACGCGCGAATTCGTCGTCCCCGAGGGGCACTATTTCATGCTCGGCGACAATCGCGACAATTCCGCCGACAGCCGCTTCAATGTCGGCTTCGTGCCGGCCGAAAATCTGGTCGGCCGCGCCAACATCATCTTCTTTTCGATCGCTGGCGGGGCGTCGCCGCTGGAAGTCTGGCGCTGGCCGGCGGAATTGAGGTTCGACCGCTTCTTCGCCTCGGCGTCGCGATGAGCGCGCGGACCAGTTCGTCCGCCGCGCCGGTGTCCGCCGAAACGCTGGCGCATCTGCGGACGGTCACCGGTCACGATTTCGGCGATCTGGCCCGGCTCGACCGGGCGCTGACCCATTCGAGCGCCCGCGGCGGCACCGGCCGCGACTATGAACGGCTCGAATTTCTCGGCGACCGCGTGCTTGGCCTGTGCATCGCCGAAATGCTGTTCGCCGAGTTCGGCGAGGCGGATGAGGGCGAACTGTCGGTGCGCCTGAATGCGCTGGTCAATGCCGATACGCTGGCCTCGGTGGCCGACGAGCTGGCCCTGACGCCGCTGATCCGCACCGGCGCGGATATGGGCAATGTCGGCTCGGCGCGGCTCAAGAGCGTGCGTGCCGATGTGGTCGAATCGCTGATCGCGACCATCTATCTCGATGGCGGGCTTGATGCGGCGCGCGCCTTCATCACGCGCTGCTGGGCGCAGCGTGCGCGCCATGTCATGGCCGCCCGGCGCGATGCCAAGACCGAATTGCAGGAATGGACGCACAAGGCGTTCGCTGAAACGCCGCAATATCGTGTGCTGGAAAGGACCGGCCCGGATCACGCGCCCTCCTTTGCGGTCGAGGTTCGGGTTGCGACACTGCCGCCGGAACAGGCGACGGGCCCGTCCAAGCGCCAAGCCGAACAACTGGCCGCCACCGCCATGCTGGTCCGCGAGGGGATATGGCCGGCCGGAGACGGGGCAACAGCGTCATGAGCGCCGAAGACAAGAGTGCCGGCATGGCCAAGGACACGCGCGCCGGTTTCGTGGCCCTGATCGGCGCGCCCAATGCCGGTAAATCGACTTTGGTCAATCGGCTGGTCGGCGCCAAGGTGTCGATCGTTTCGCGCAAGGTGCAGACAACGCGCGCGCCGGTGCGCGGTGTTGCGATCGAAGGGCAAAGCCAGATCATCTTTGTCGATACCCCCGGCATCTTCGCGCCCAAGCGCCGGCTCGACCGCGCGATGGTGCGCGCCGCATGGTCCGGCGCCCACGATGCCGATCTGGCGCTTGTGCTGATCGATGCGCGCAAGGGTATCCGCGAAGACGAGGAAGCGATCCTCGCCGCGCTGCCCGACGTCAAGACGCCCAAATGGCTGATCCTCAACAAGGTCGATGCGATTGAGCCGCCAAAGCTGCTGGAATTGACCGCAACGCTCAATGGGCGCGCGGATTTCACCCAGACCTTCATGGTCTCAGCCCTGAACGGATCGGGCTGCGCCGACCTGCTCGCCGCGCTTGCAGACGCGATGCCGGAAAGCCCCTGGCTCTACCCAGAGGATCAGCTGTCCGATCTGCCGATGCGCATGCTGGCCGCCGAGATCACCCGTGAAAAACTCTATGAGCGGCTGCATCAGGAACTGCCCTATGCATCGACGGTCGAGACCGAGAAGTGGGAAGACCGCAAGGACGGCTCGGTGCGCATCGAGCAGGTGATCTATGTCGAGCGCGACAGCCAGAAGAAGATCGTCCTGGGCAAGGGCGGTGAGACGATCAAGGCGATCTCCATGGCATCCCGCGGCGAGATTGCCGAACTGATCGGCCAGCCGGTGCACCTGTTCTTGTTCGTCAAGGTGCGTGAGCGCTGGGGCGACGATCCCGAGCGCTATCGCGAGATGGGGCTGGACTTTCACGATTAGCGACGCAATGTCGGACCATGGAATGGCGCGACGACGGCATCATCATCGGCACGCGCAGGCATGGCGAGACCAGCCT
Organism: Phyllobacteriaceae bacterium; assembly: GCA_024742765.1. Lineage (GTDB taxonomy): Bacteria > Pseudomonadota > Alphaproteobacteria > Rhizobiales > Rhizobiaceae > Roseitalea. Next base: position 208,213 of record JANSXT010000001.1, read on the forward strand.
GATCGTCGAACTGATGACGCGCGGCCATGGCCGCCATCTCGGCCTCGTGCGGGGTGGCCGCTCGCGCAAGAGTCAGCCGGTGCTCCAGCCGGGCAACCGGGTGGAGGCGGTCTGGCGCGCGCGGCTTGACGAGCATCTGGGCACCTTCGCCATCGAGCCGGTGGCCCTGCACGCGGCGCGGCTGATGGAAAGCGCCTGCGCGATCGCCGGCATCCAGCTTCTGGGCGCCCATCTGCGGCTGCTGCCCGAGCGCGATCCCCATGGCGCGCTTTATGAGGCGACCTGCGTCCTCGCCGACCATCTGACCGAGCCCGCGCTGGCCGGCCCGCTCATGGTGCGGTTCGAGTTGCGGCTTCTGGAAGAGCTCGGCTTCGGGCTGACGCTCGATCGCTGCGCCGGATCGGGCGCGACCCACGATCTGGCCTATGTCTCGCCAAAGAGCGGCCAGGCGGTGAACCGCGAGACCGGCGCGCCATGGGCGGCGAAAATGCTGCCGCTGCCCTCTTTCCTGACCGCGCGGGAAGGGCGCCAGTGCCCGCCCGGCGATCTGGACGACGCGTTCCGCATGACGGGCTATTTTCTCGACCGCGACATCTGGACCGCGCGCGGCATCGATCCGCCCGAAAGCCGTAACGGCTTCATCCGCGCCGCGCGCAAGGCCCTTGCGGATGCCGCCTGATCATTCGGCCGGCTGGGCCAGTGGCCGTTCGACTGCCTGTTCCCTGATCGGCCAGTGGACGATCGCCGCAAACAGCCCCAGCGCGACGCCCAGCCACCAGACCGGATCGTAGGACCCGAAGACGTCATAGAGATAGCCGCCCATCCACACGCCCAGGAACGAGCCGACCTGGTGCGACAGGAAGACGATGCCGCCGAGCATGCCCAGATATTTCGTGCCGAACATGATCGCCACAAGCGCATTGGTCGGCGGCACGGTCGACAGCCACAACAGGCCCATCACGACCGAGAAGACGACCACCGACGTTCCGGTCTGCGGCAGCAGCAGAAACGCCGTCACCGCGATCGACCGGCCGATATAGATCAGCGCCAGGAAGATCGGCTTGGAATATTTCTGGCCGATGATCCCCGAGGCGAGCGAACCGATAATGTTGAAGAAGCCGATCGCGGCGATGCCGATCACCGCATAGCGCGCATCGATGCCGATATCGGCGATATAGGCAGGAAAATGCGCGGTGATGAAGGCCACCTGAAAGCCGCAGACGAAAAAGCCGGCGGTCAAAAGCAGATAGGACGAATGGCCGAACGCCTCGCGCAGCGCAGCGCCGATCGACTGGTCGATCTCGAGCTGGCTGGTGCGGCCCGACGCCGAATTGCCGCGCAGCGGAATGGCGAGGATGGGCACGATCAGCATCAGCGCCGACATGATCAAAAGCGAATCCTGCCAGCCGAACGAGTCGATCAGCATCTGGCTGAACGGCGCGAACAGGAACATGCCGGCCGAGCCCGCCGCGGTGCCTAGCCCGAAGGCGAATGAGCGCTGTTCGGCGGTGACGTTGCGCGCGAACGCCGCCAAAACGATGCCGAACGAGCCGGCCGCGATACCCATCCCGACCAGAACGCCGCCGCCCAGATGCAGGTACCAAAGCGAATCGGGCGTCGCCATCAGGAACAGGCCGGCCGCATACATCAGGCCCGAGAGGGCGAGCACGCGCCATGTGCCGAACCGGTCGGCGATCGCGCCGAAGAAGGGCTGGCCGAGGCCCCACATCAGGTTCTGGATCGCCATGGCAAGGCCGAAATCGGTGCGCGTCCAGCCCGTATCGGCCAGCATCGGAATCTGGAAAAAGCCCATCGCCGAACGCGGGCCGAAGGTCAGCGCAGCGATCAGGCAACCGGCGGCGATGATCAGCCAGGGATAGTCCGAGCGTGTGTCGGTCGTGGCGTGTGCGGACATGGATCGATCTCCCGAGACGGTGCGAACAGTACGCCCGGGCCGGGATCATACCAAACCAATTTTTCTGTCGCGCCAGTGAAGCTTTTCTGAACCGAAACGCTGGCGCAGCGGTGTGACCTTGCATAGGGTGGCGCCATGTCCGCAGAATTTCTCATCACCTCGATCATCGTCGTCTTGCTTCCGGGGACCGGCGTTCTTTACACGCTCGCTGTCGGGCTGGGGCAGGGCGCCCGCGCCTCCGTCTTCGCCGCGATCGGCTGCACGCTCGGCATCGTGCCGCACATCGTGGCCTCCATTGTCGGGCTTGCAGCGATCCTGCACGCCAGCGCCCTGGCGTTTCAGGTGATCAAATATCTCGGCGTGATCTATCTGTTCTACATGGCTTGGACGATCCTGCGGTCCGGCGGCGCATTGGACGTTGGCGAAGAGCGCCGGAAGATGGCGCCGGGAAAGATCGTCACAAGCGGCATCGCGCTGAACGTGCTCAATCCGAAACTGTCGCTTTTCTTTTTGGCCTTCCTGCCGCAGTTCGTCCCCGCCACAGCTGCCCACCCGACGCTGTTGATGCTCGGTCTGGCGCTGGTCTTCATGGCGCTGACCTTCATCGTCTTTGTCGGCTATGGCGCGTTCGCCGCGCTGGCGCGCGATCAGGTGGTGAACCGTCCGTCCGTGATGCGCTGGATGAAGCGGTCGTTCGCCGCCGCCTTTGCCGCCCTCGGCCTGCGTCTGGCGTTCGCCGAACGCTGAATTTCAGATCTTCGGCAGGCTAACCCGCTTGTGCACCTGCTCGACGCTTTCGACGCGTTCCGAATAACGGTCCGTGAGATAGGCGGACCGGTCGCGTGTCAGAAGCGTGAATTTCATCAGCTCTTCCATCACGTCGACGACGCGATTGTAGAAGGCTGACGGCAGCATGCGCCCGTTGCCGTCGAATTCCTGCCAGGCTTTTGCGACCGAGGACTGGTTGGGGATGGTGATCATCCGCATCCAGCGGCCCAGAGTGCGCATCTGGTTGACCGCGTTGAAGCTTTGCGATCCACCGCAGACCTGCATGACGGCCAGCGTACGCCCCTGCGTCGGCCGGATGCCGCCGATTGGCGACAGGGGCAGCCAGTCGATCTGCGTCTTCATCACGCCGCTCATCGCGCCGTGCCGCTCGGGCGAACACCAGACATGGGCCTCCGACCACAGCGACAATTGCCGCAACTCATCGACCTTGGGGTGATCGGCGGACGCGTCATCGACCAGCGGCAGACCGTCGGCATGGAAGACGCGCACCTCGGCGCCCAAACGGGTGAGCACGCGCGCTGCTTCATAGGTCAGAAAGCGCGAGAACGACCGCTCCCGCAGCGATCCATACAACATCAGCACACGCGGCCTGTGCAGGGAGGGCGCGCGGTTGTGAATCGCCTGGAAATCGATCTCGCCAAGCTGGCCGCTATCGAGATTGGGCATGGCGGGATCGTCGCGCCAGGGGGCATACTCTGTCATGTCACTGTCCGATTGTGCGATCGCAATGGTTCGCGACGCGCTCCACCAACTCAAGGTGCGGGGCCGTTTCGAAGATGAAGCGGGCGGGTTCGGCGCCATTGACGATCTCTATGGACACGGGGCCCGGCTCGAGAACCGCGCCGATGAACCTCATATTGGCCGGAAACCGCATACGCAGATTGTCAGGACCCGAGATGAAGTAAGCCCCTCGAGCGGCCGCGCCGTCGAACTGCATCTGGCCGGGCACCTCGATTGCCCGGCCCCGGAATGCGCGTTCCCGACCATTCGCGCCCGTGACACGCACGGCGTTGCCGAGGTCGTTCGGATCGACATTGGGCACGACAAGACCGCCGAAGAACTGTTTTTCGGCATCGCAGGAAAACAGCAACGCGGCCTCGCCGCCCCGCGCGCGCAGCCCGAACATCAGCGTCTGTGACAGCGTTGACGGATCGTCGAAGAAGCCAAACAGTGTTTCGTCGCCGCGATCGACCGCTTCGGCCTGGCTTGGCGGGATTGCCACAGCGAGGAGCATCGCGGCGCCCGCAGCGGCGTAGCCCAAGTGCCGCGAGGCTTTATGCCCGTAACCGGTTCGACGTCCATGTCTGTCGGTTGTCATGCTGCGATATCGTCATGCCTTGCCGATATCGTCCAGCCGTTTTTGCAGCGCCAGCCGGTCGAGCCCGGCGATCGGCAGGCTGGTGAAGACCGAGATACGGCCTTCCAGCATGCGATGGGTATCGGAGAACGCAAAATGCCGTTCCGCGTCGGTCCCCTCGGCAGCCGCCGGGTCGGGCACGCCCCAATGGGCGCTCATCGGCTGGCCGGGCCAGACAGGGCACGTCTCGGCAGCGGCCGAATCGCACACGGTGAAGACGAAATCCATCTGCGGCGCGCCGGGTTCGGCAAACTCGTCCCAGTTCTTCGAGCGCGCAAAATCGGTGTTGTAGTTCAGCGTCTTGAGCAGATCGAGCGTATAGGGATGGACCTCGCCCTTGGGCTGCGAGCCGGCCGAAAAGCCCTTGAAACGGCCGCGCCCGACCCGGTTCATTATGGCTTCGGCGATGATCGACCGGGCGGAATTGCCGGTGCACAGGAACAGCACATTGTAGGTCTTGTCGTCGGTCTCGGGCATAAAACTGTCCTTTTCAGCAGGCGCACGCGATTTCATCGAGCAGCGGTTGGCACAGTTGCGGATTGCCGCCGCAGCAATCTTCCATCAGGAACGCCAGAAGGCCGCGCATCCCGTCGAAATCGGCAAAATAGGTGATCGACCGGCCGTCTCGCTGGGATCGAACCAGCCCCGCGCGGCTCAGAACGGCCAGATTGGCGCTCATCGTGTTTTGCCGCACGCCGAGATGATCGCCGATCTCGCCGGCGGCCATCCCGTCCGCGCCCTTTCTGACGAGCAGGCGGAAGACGTCGAGCCGGGTTTCATGGGCAAGGGCGCCCAGCGCCTCGATTGTTTGATGCTTGTCCATATATCGAAAATTCATGATATTTGGATGCATGTCAAGCGCCGATCTGACGCGATTGCACCGGGGACGCCTTATGGCCTAAGAACGCGGCATCCGGCCCGACCGAACGCTCAAGGAGACCGCGTGTCCATGTCTGTCCAGCCCGCACCCGCGACGGCACCGTCCCGCAAGGCCGCCGCCGACCGGTTCGGCGTCATCGCCCGCCCGCCGCTTGAATGGAACGCCGAAATCGAGCGCGAGACCGCCCATCTTTACGAGCGCGTGGCCCATCACATTCCGAAGATCGAATGGCCGGTCTATGCGCCCTATGTGGCGGCGATCAACCGGCTGAAGAAGGAGCGCAACGCGGCGATCCTGGCGCACAATTACCAGACGCCGGAGATTTTCCACTGCGTCGCCGACATTGTCGGCGACTCGCTGCAACTGGCCAAGGAAGCCACCAAGGTCGATGCCGACATCATCGTCCAGTGCGGCGTCCATTTCATGGCCGAGACCTCCAAGCTGCTGAACCCCGAAAAGACCGTGCTGATCCCGGACATGAAGGCCGGTTGCTCGCTGTCGGAATCGATCACCGGCGCCGATGTGCGCCTTCTGCGCGAGCGCTACCCGGGCGTGCCGGTCGTCACCTATGTGAACACCTCCGCCGAAGTGAAGGCCGAAACCGACATTTGCTGCACCTCGTCCAACGCGGTGCAGGTGGTCGAGAGTTTCGGCGTCGACACGGTGCTGTGCATTCCGGACGAATATCTGGCCAAGAACGTCGCCGCCCAGACCGACGTGAAGATCCTGACCTGGAAGGGCCATTGCGAGGTCCATGAGCGGTTCACCGCCGAGGAGCTTCAGGCCTATCGCGATGCCGATCCGGAGATCGAGATCATCGCCCATCCCGAATGCCCGGTCGAGGTGGTCGAGATGGCCGACTATACCGGCTCGACCGCCGGCATGATCAACTATGTGCGCGACCAGCGCCCGCCCAAGGTACTGCTGGTGACCGAATGCTCGATGGCCTCCAACATCCAGTCGCAGGTGCCGGAAGTGGACTTCGTCAAGCCCTGCAACCTCTGCCCGCACATGAAGCGCATCACCTTGCCGAAGATCCTCGATGCGCTGTGCGAGATGAAGGAGGAGGTCACGGTCGATCCGGCCATCGCCGCCCGTGCGAGGCGGGCGGTGGAGCGCATGGTGAATCTGAAGAATTGAGTGTCGTCTCCCTCCCCCTTGAGGGGAGGGTGGACAGCCGGCTTCAGGCGGCTGGACGGGTGGGGGTCGACGATGGTGGAAAGAACGCAGCGCAATCGTGCCCGCATGCTTCGTCATCAGGCGACCGTCGCCGAGCGCTTGCTTTGGGACGAACTGCGCCGGTTCCGCAAACAAGGGTACCCCTTTCGCCGGCAGGCGGCCATCGGGCCTTACATTGCCGATTTTGCATGCCACCGTATCCGCCTGGTCGTCGAGGTGGACGGCGACACACATGAGACAGAGACGGGCAAGCGCCGTGACGCCCGACGCGACGCCTATTTGACGTCTCTGGGTTATCGCGTGATGCGGTTCGACGAACCTGATGTCCGCGCGAACCCGTTTTGGGTTTCCGAGCAGATCAGGGCCGCGATCATGAAGCGATATTCCATGACCCCCACCCGTCCCGGCGTTGGCACGCCGGTCCACCCTCCCCTCAAGGGGGAGGGAGACGCATGATCACCATCGCCGCTCCACGGTCGATGATGGCTTTGATTGCAAGAACTCGATTACCAGTAGAAGCGGCCATGCTGGCGCTTGTCTCCCTCCCCCTTGAGGGGAGGGTGGACAATTCGCTTCAGCGAATTGGACGGGTGGGGGTTGTTACCGACACGGGGAGGGTGCCGCCATGACCCACCCCATCCTCATCATCGGCGGCGGGTTGGCCGGGCTGTTCTGTGCGCTGAAACTGGCACCGCGCCCCGTCACCATCCTTGCTGCCGCGCCCATTGGCAGGGGCGCCTCGTCGACATGGGCGCAGGCGGGCATCGCCGCCGCCGTCTCGCCGGGCGACACGATCGAAAGCCATGTCGAGGACACGATCGCCGCCGGCGACGGCATTGTCGACGAGGCGATCATTGCCGGCATGGCGGCCGAAGCATCCGACCGCGTGCATGATCTTCTGGAATTCGGCGTGCCGTTCGACCGCGATCTGGAAGGCCATCTGGCCGTCAGCCGCGAAGCGGCGCACAGCCATTCACGCATCGTCCGCGTCAAGGGCGACATGGCCGGCCGCGCCATCATGCAGGCGTTGGTCGGGGCGATCCGCAAAGCAGCCCATGTGCGCGTTCTTGAAGGCTATGTCGCCGAAGAGCTGGTCGCTGATGCCGGCCGCATCACGGGCGTGATCGCGCGCGGCGAGGCGGGACAGGGCGAACCGGAAACCATTGGCGCGTCCGATGTGATCATGGCGACGGGCGGCGTCGGCCATCTCTATGCGGTGACGACCAACCCGAAAGAGGCGCGCGGCGGCGGCATCGGCATGGCCGCGCGCGCCGGCGCCCGCATGGCGGACATGGAGTTCGTGCAGTTCCACCCCACCGCCATAAATGTCGCCAGGGACCCCGCGCCGCTGGCGACCGAGGCATTGCGCGGCCATGGCGCCACACTTTTGAACGGCGCCGGCGAGCGTTTCATGGTGCCACTGCACCCGGATGCGGAACTGGCGCCGCGCGACGAGGTGGCGCGCGGCATCTTCGCTGAGGTGCAGGCGGGCCGCGGCGCATTTCTCGATTGCCGCACGGCGATCCACGATTTCGCCGGCGAGTTCCCGACCGTTCATGGCTACTGTACCGACGCCGGCATCGATCCGGCGACCGATCTGATCCCGGTCACACCGGCGGCCCATTATTTCATGGGCGGCATCTGGACCGACGCGACCGGCCGCACGTCGCTGCCCGGCTTTTGGGCGTGCGGCGAATGCACGTCGACTGGCGCCCATGGCGCCAACCGGCTGGCCTCCAATTCGCTCCTGGAAGCCGTTGTCTTTGCCGCCCGCGTCGCCGACGCCTTGAACGTCGAGCGCGGCGACGCAGCGCCTGACGACTGGGCGAAGGGCTCGGTCGACGCGCCCGCTGCGGTCACGGAAGTCGATCATCCGGGCATGACGAGGCTGCGTGCCATCATGAGCGCCCATCTTGGCGTGCTGCGCGATGCGGCCGGCATGCGTCAGGCGCTGCGCGCCATTGTGGCACTGGAAGACGAGACCAGGGACGACACGCGGTTCGCCAACGTGCTGACGACTGCCAAGCTGATCGCCATATCGGCGCTGAACCGGACCGAAAGCCGGGGCGGGCACTTCCGCACCGATTTCCCGGATCAGGATCCGAACTGGGCGCGCCGCACGCTCCTGACGCTCGATCAGGCCCAGGTGGTGGTGGAGGATTTGCTGGCGGGATGATCGTCATTCCGGGGCCGCGCAGCGGAACCCGGAATCCAGACCTGGAGGCTGATCCTTGTCAGGTTGGGTCTACATCATGACATCCAGTCGAAACGGCACGATCTATATGGGTGTGACAAGCGATCTGCAAAGCAGAGCCTATGAGCATCGCGAGAGTCTCCGCCAAGGGTTCACGGCAAAACACGGATGCAAGCAGCTGGTTTGGTATGAACGTCACGACAACATCGTCGAGGCGATCGCCCGAGAAAAACAACTCAAGAAATGGCGGCGTTCTTGGAAGCTGTACTTGATTGAAGGCTTCAATCCGGATTGGCTTGACCTTTTTGAAACCTGCTACGAACGCGACAATCCAAGTGATGCAATTCGGGAGCAAAAGGCCCGGCATTCCGCACTGGATTCCGGGTTCGGCCTTGCCGACCCGGAATGACGGATTGAATGCCCTCAGTTCGCCGCCAGCGCATCGGCGACCACTTGTTTCAACCGCAGGTCCGGCACTTCGACGAACTCCAGGTCGTCGGTGCCCAGATAGGCGGTCTGGTTGATTGCGGTCCAGCCATTGACGGCGACGGTGTAGGTGGCGGCCGGGTCGATATCGAGTTCGGCGGCGTGGACGAAATCGCCAGTGCGCTGGTCGAGCGAGGTGGCCGTATGCTGGTTGGCCCGCGCCATGATTGCCGCCAGCCGTTCGCCGGACATGTCGACGGTCCTGATGTCGCCGTCGAACCGGACATAGGCGTTGAAATCGTAGCGGCTGATCTCTCCGGCCTCAAGCCCGGTGCCGAACGTGGTGTGGCCGAGAAAGGCGATGTCGGCGCCCGTTGCCTCACGCACGGCCTCTGTGGCGAACAGGATGGCATTGGGCAGGTCGAGCGTTTCGGAGACGGAGCCGACGATGGCGCGGTCCTCGTCGGTCAGATGCTCGTCCATGGCGGTGACGACCGCATTGCCGATGTCGCTGTCCGGATCGTCGTCGGCGGCGATCGCAACGCTTTCGAAGGTCGTGTCGGCGCCGCCTTCGACGTTGAAGGTCATGGAGGCGATGGTGAACCCGTTGCCCCACGACCCAGGATGCACATAGGCAAGGCCCGGCTCTTCGTGGGTGAAGTCCAAATGATCGTGCCCGCCGATCAGCAGTGCGCGCTCGGGAAGGGAGGCGAGCATCGCCTTATCGGCGGAAACGCCCGCATGGCTGAGAACGATCGCCGCATCGGCCTCGCGCGTCAGCCCGCCCATCAGGCTTTCCGCCCAGGCGACGGGCTGGGGTATGGTCAGCGTCGGGCGGATCGGTGGCCGGTAGGTGAAGATGTTGTCGGTCGCAAGCCCCGCGAGCGCGACGCGCTTGTCGCGCACGCCGATCGAAAGCGCCGCTGGCGCCAGCAGTTCGCCGGTGCGCGCGTCGATGATGTTGCTCATCACATGCACGCCGCGCGCCTCTGCCTCGCGCGTAAAGATCGCCATGTCTTCGAGGACGGCCGTCTCGTGATTGCCGATGTTGAAGAAGACGGGCGCGATCTGGCTGAGCTTGTCGAGCGCCAGAAGATCCGGCGCGACGCGGCTGCGCAGCGCCACCACATTGCCGCGCTCGAACATGTCGCCATTGATGATGATGATCACCTTGCCGCCGGCTTCGGCGGCGCGGTTGCGCACGGCGGCCACCAGTTGCGGCAGGCGTTTATAGGGCGAATGCAGGTCCGACAGGATGATCGCGGTCACATCCGGCGCGTTCTGGGCGAGCGCCAAGCGCGGTGCGGCGGCAGCAGTGGCGATGGCGGCGCCGGCGCGCAGCACGAGACGGCGGGACACGGTGGCGGAAAGGGCGGCCATGGAAAGCTCCTGCGGGTGGTGTCGGGTGCAAGCGAATGACGCCTGCTTGGCATGGCGCGTTGACATTTCCATGACGGCGGGTCTTCGTGGCGCCGCCGCCGGAGACCGCCATGCCTGACACGCTTTTCTACCCGCCCAGCCTGCCTTCCTTGATGGTCGAGGAGGCCGTGCGTGCCGCTCTGCTTGAAGATCTCGGCCGGGCAGGGGACATCACCACCAATGCGACGATCGCGCCGGACATGACCGCCAGGGCCGTGATCGCCAGCCGCGAAGTGGGCACGACTGCGGGCCTGCCGCTGGCAGAAGCGGCGTTCGCGGCCATCGGCGGCGGTCTGCAGTTTGTTGCCCATGTCGCCGACGGCGACGCGGTCGATCCGGGCACGATCGTGGCCACTGTCAGCGGCAATGCGCGGGCGATCCTGTCGGCGGAGCGGGTGGCACTCAACTATCTGATGATGCTGTCGGGCATCGCCACCCACACGGCGCGCTTTGCATCGGCCATCGCGCACACCCACGCCAAGGTGTGCGACACGCGCAAGACGGTGCCCGGCCACCGCACATTCGCCAAATATGCCGTGCGCTGTGGCGGCGGCAGCAACCACCGGTTCGGCCTCGACGATGCGGTGCTGATCAAGGACAATCACATCGCCGTCTCGGGCGGGGTGGCTGAAGCGGTGCGCAATGCACGCGCTCATGTCGGCCATACGGTCATGGTCGAGATCGAGGTGGACACGCTCGACCAGTTGCGCGCGGCGCTGCCGGCGGGACCTGACATCGTGCTGCTGGACAATATGACGCCGGATCTGCTGCGCCAGGCCGTCGCGATCAATCAGGCTGATAATGGCGGCAAGGTCCGGCTCGAAGCGTCGGGCGGCGTCGATCTCGACACGGTTGCCGCGATCGCCGAGACGGGCGTCGACTTCATCTCGACATCGAAGATCACCATGGCCGCGCCGACGCTCGATCTGGGGCTCGATATGGTTCTCGACCGCGATTGAACGTCGGACGGTCCGGCTTTGACACCGATCCACTCTTCGGGCACAGTTGACGTAAACGTCAACAGCGCGGGCGCGATCACATGATCTTCGTGGCAACCACCGACGATGGCGGCGAAATCCGCTATGTCGACCGCAAGCGATGGCTCTGGATCATTTCGGTCCTGACGCCGTCGGTCCCGGCGGTCGGTGCCTTGATGCTCTGGGCCACTGGCAATCCGGTCTGGGCGCTGCTGCCGGTCCTTGTCTATTATGTCGCAACGCCGCTGATCGACATGGTGGTCGGCAGCGATCCGAACAATCCGCCCGAAGCGGTGGTCGGCGCGTTGTCCGAAGACCAATATTACCGCGTGCTGCTGTTCCTGTCGGTTCCCGTCTTTTGGGCAAGTTTCCTTGTCCCGGCCATCGTTGCGTCGACGCAGGTGATGCCGTTCTGGGCCTGGCTGATGCTGGCCGTCGGCGCAGGCGCTTCGTCCGGCACCGGGCTGACGGTTGCCCATGAACTCGGCCACAAGCCGAACCGGCTGGACCAATGGGGCGCCAAGATCATGTGCGCGCTCAGCGGCTATGCCCATTTCTGCCTCGAGCACAATCGCGGCCATCATGTGCAGGTGGCAACGCCCGAGGACCGCGCCTCGGGCCGGCTCGGCGAGAGCCTTTATGCGTTCGCCGCGCGCGAAATCCCCGGCGTGGTGGCCGAGGGCTGGACGCTGGAGCGCAAGCGGCTCGAAAAGAAGGGCCTGCCCTTCTGGCATTGGCGCAACGATCTTTTGCAGGGCTATGTGATCGCGCTTGCTGTCGCTGTGCTGCTCGTCACGTTCCTCGGCTGGATCGTCCTGCCCTTCATCGCGATCAGCCATGCGGTGGCCTGGTTCCACCTGTCGATGGCCAACTATGTCGAGCATTATGGCCTCAAGCGCGAGCGCAAGGAGAACGGGCGCTACGGGCCATGCGAGCCGCGCCATTCCTGGAACACCAACCACATCGTCTCCAATCTGATGCTGTTCCACCTGCAGCGCCATTCGGACCATCACGCCAATCCGCTCAGGCCCTATCAGGCGCTGCGCAATTTTGACGATTTGCCGCATCTGCCGAGCGGCTATCCGGGCTCGTTCGTGCTCGCGGCCATTCCCCCGCTCTGGCGCAAGGTGATGGACCCCAAGGTTTGCAAATGGGCCAAAGGCGATGTCGACCGCTGCAACGTCCGTCCGGGTCTTGAAAACGCCTATGCGCTGAGATTTCAGAACTGGTCGGCGTGATCGTCCGTCACGGGAAAGATGAAAGGCGCGCCCTCGAAACAGTCCGCGCCGCGTCCGATCGACCGGACAGCATCGACCATGGCCCCGCCGCGCCCCAGAACATCGTCCGCAATGGCCACCAGCTTCGGATTGGGCGTTGCCGTGGATGACCGAAGGCGCAGCAGGCGCGCCGCCATCAGCGCGTCGAGATCGGGATTGAGTGCCAGCGCGATCATGTAGGCGCTGGCCGTCGAGCGGGAGACGCCCGCAAAACAGTGGATTAGCATCGGCGCCTTGCGGTCCCAGCCGCGCGCAAACGCGAGGATCTGCCGCACATGGGCTTCGCCGGGCGTGATCATGCCGGGCGTTTCCACGGCGATATCGTTCATGTTCAGCCGCAGATGATCGGCGGCGGCGACGCTGTCAGGGCGGGGCACGCGCGGATCGCCGCTGATCACCGTCAGCATGTGGCTCGGCGCGTGCCGTCGTGCGGTTTCCGTGATGCGAGCGAGCGAACAGACGGCGAGATAGGGCATCGCTCAGCCTTTCCCGTTCGCCAGCGTGGACGAGGCCTGCTCGAGCTCGGCAAAACGCTTGAGGAAGGCGGCCTCAACGGTCGCCGAGGGTTGCGGCGCGAACGGCAGACCATCCGCCGTCACGGTGCGCGGCCGGCCGAAATAGGTGCCTGCCTCGGCAATTGTGAAACCGGCGAGCCGGGTCGCCTCGTGAAAGGCGGCGATCATGTCGGCGCGTTTGATCAGTTTCCTGGCCGCGGGTGGCGTTTCGGCGGGCAGCGAGAAGCGCAGATGGATGGCCGCATGCAGCCGGCCTTCGACCAGCTTGTAGTCACCGCCCATCACTTGTTTGAAGGGCGAGATCATGTCGCCAATGACATATTCGGGCGCATCGTGGAGGAGCGCCATCAGAAGCAGCGCCCGGTCCGCATCGGGCTTCAGCCGGCGCACGATCTGCTCGACGACGAGGCTGTGCTGGGCAACCGAAAAAGCGTGGTCGCCGTGCGTCTGGCCGTTCCAGCGCGCGACGCGGGCAAGCCCGTGCGCGATGTCACCAATCTCGATGTCGAGCGGCGAGGGATCGAGCAGGTCGAGCCGTCGGCCCGAGAGCATGCGCTGCCAGGCGCGCGGCGGGGCGCTGGCCTTGTCAGGCATCGTCCGTGTCCGCAGCGCGCGACGGCCAATCATAGCTGACGCCCGGCGGCAGGCCGGCGCGCACCGCGACATCGCCGGCGAGCACCGGCGCGCCCTTGTCGACCGCCGTTCCGACACGGTCGAGCCGGACGATCGCAAGGCCGCGGTCGCCGGCCACGGTGCCGAGCGTTCCGGCCGGCTTGCCATCGGCGGTGATCTCTGCGCCGGCTTCGGGCAGCGGGCCGTCACCTGTGACGATCACCACGCGCCGCCGCGCCGTGCCGCGATGCTGCATCCGGCTGACTACTTCCTGGCCGACATAGCAGCCCTTCTTGAAGTCGAGCCCGCCATTCTGGTCGAGCGAAATGTCGTGGCCGAACACATCGCCCAGCGTGAAATCGGCACCGCTTTCGACGACGCCATGGGCGATGCGCATCTGGTCCCAGGCCTCGGGCGCCACCGCGTCTGCCAGACCGGCGCCGGACGGAACGACCGTCCGCACAACCGCGGCCTCGCCAAAGCGCGCATCGCGGAAGACTTTTCCTGAATCAGTGCGTGAAGCGCTTGAATCATCGCCTGAGCTTGTAGATTCATCGTCCCAGGAAACCGCCACAACCGATTCATCCTGAACGGAAAAATCGACCTTGGAACGCAATCTGTACAGCATCATGCGCTTGAGGAACGCCTCGGCCTGCGTGGCGTCGATGTCGATCAGGAACCCGTCTCCGTCGCGTGCAACGAGGAAGTCGAACATCACCTTGCCCTGCGGCGTCAGCAGCGCGCCGGGCTGCGCGACGCCGGGCGCAAGCGTCTCGATATCGCAGGTCAGCACATTGTGCAGAAGGTGCGCGGCGTCAGCGCCGGTCACGGCAATCACGGCCCTGCCGGGCAAAACCAGAGACGGCATGTCAGCTTTCCTTGCAAAGCGTCTGGCCGATACGTAAGCCGATCGCACGGCAACGGCAAGGCAGCGGGGAGAGGCAGATGACACAGACGTTCGACACGGTTCTCAAGGGCGGCACCGTGGTCAATCACGACGGCACCGGCGCGCGCGATGTGGGCATCGCCGATGGCCGCATCGCCGCCATCGGAACCATCGATGCGAGCGCCGCCGGCGAACTGATCGACTGCACCGGCCTGCATGTTCTGCCCGGCGTGATCGACAGCCAGGTGCATTTCCGCGAGCCGGGTCTGGAGCACAAGGAGGATCTGGAAACCGGCTCGCGCGCCGCGGTCCTTGGCGGTGTTACGGCCGTCTTTGAGATGCCCAACACCAATCCGCTCACCGTCACCGAAGAGGCGCTTGCCGACAAGATCGCGCGCGCCACGGGCCGCATGCATTGCGATTTTGCATTCTGGGTCGGTGGCACGCATGAGAATGCGTCGATCGTCGGCGAACTTGAGCGCCTGCCAGGCGCGGCCGGCATCAAGGTGTTCATGGGGTCGTCGACGGGCGACCTTCTGGTCGAGGACGATGAGGGCGTCGCGGCCATCCTGCGCAACACGCGCCGCCGGGCCGCCTTCCATTCCGAGGACGAATACCGGCTGCGCGACCGTGAAGGCGAACGCGTCGAGGGCGATCCGTCGTCCCATCCGGTCTGGCGCGATGTGGAAGCGGCGCTCAAATGCACCAAGCGGCTCGTGCGCATCGCCCGCGATAATCGCGCACGCATCCATGTCCTGCACATTTCGACAGCCGAGGAGATCGACTTTCTGGCGCAGAACAAGGATGTCGCCACCTCCGAGGCGCTGCCCAACCATCTGACATTTTCTGCCGACGATTATGCCGAACGCGGCACGCTGATCCAGATGAACCCGCCGATCCGCGAGGCACGCCATCGCGAGGGGATCTGGAAGGGGATCGCGCAGGGCGTCATCGACGTGCTCGGCTCCGACCATGCGCCGCACACGCTTGAGGAAAAGCACAAGCCCTATCCGGCGTCGCCCTCGGGTATGCCCGGCGTTCAATATCTGGTGCCGGTCATGCTGGACCATGTCAGCAAGGGCCGGCTCAGCCTGGAGCGGCTCGTCGATCTGACATCGCACGGCCAGCAGCGCCTGTTCGGCATCGCCACAAAGGGGCGTATCGCCAAGGGCTATGACGCCGACTTCACCATCGTCGATCTCAAGCGCAGCGAAACCATCCGCCATGCCGATGCGGGAACCAAGGCGGGCTGGACCGCGTTTGACGGTATGCAGGTGACCGGCTGGCCCGTGGGCACGGTCATCCGGGGCAAACGGGTGATGTGGGATGGCGAGATCGTCACGCCTTCGAACGGCGAAAAAGTGCTGTTCAGCGAGGCGCTTGCGGCCTGAGCCGGAGGGGCGACTTGGCGCTTCGGTTCATCCTTTGGTTGGTGGCCACTGTCCCGCGGCACCCGTAGAAATGTCATGAATATGACACTATCGACGGCAGACCGGGGAGACAGATGAGCGAGACGATCTGGCAGATGGAAGAGCAATTGTGGACCGGCTCTCGCGAGCACCTGTGTGCTGCCATGTCCGACCTCTGCATAATGGCGTTTCCCGAACCGGTGGGCATGATGCTGGGCGCCCAGATGCGCAATGAGCCGGGACATGTGCCGCGCTGGGATCTTGTCGCCATGACCGACCAGACGACTGCGAGCCCGACGAGTGGCGTCATCGTGCTGGCCTATCGCGCCGAGGGGCGCCGCAGCGGCGCGTTGCCCTATACGGCCCTTTGCACATCGACCTATGCGTTGAAGAACGATCGCTGGAGCCTGGTGCAGCACCACCAGACGCCGATTTCCTGATCAGTCGCCGGCAACGAAGAACAGCCAGCGGCCCTCCGGCGTGATGCCGGCGCGGAAGAAGATGTAGGACCCGAAGCCGACCATGTCTTCATAGTCGCCGGCGGTCACCAGCTTGAACAGGTCAACCCGCTCCTCCGGCGTCAGCGAATCGAGCGGTTTTGCGAAAAAATCGGGCCAGACATAGAGTTCGGCCTCGCCGCCGGCGTCGAACCGCGCATAGCCCGCCTCGAAGACCTCGAGCAGGATGGCCAGCATCTCGTGGCCTTCCGTATCGCCCGATATCGACTTGAAATAGGCGACCGGATCGCCTTCGACCTCAGTGAGCGACAGCCGGGTGGTGTCCGCGCCGGTGCCGATCAGCGGCCGCAGCCGTTCCGGATCGCCCGACCGGGCCGCTTCCATGATCAGTTCGCGCATCCGCCTGACGGGCGCGGGCAGAAGCGACACATCGTCGGAAAATTCCACCGTGGTTTCGGTGACGCCGGCTGGGTTGCGCGCCGGATCGCCGCCCGGCGCGGTTGCGGGCGGCACCGCCAGCGGGTTGTTCGGATCGTCGGTTCCGGCCATCGGAGCAGGCACCGGCACGACACCGGACGGCGGCGGCGCGACGATGTCGCCGGCGTTGCTCGCCCATGCCGGACCGGCTCCCGAAAACGCGGCCACCGCCAATGACAGTCCAACCGCCCGGACGGCGCTCAAAGCCTTGACGCGAATGTCGGTCGGCACAGCCATCGTCTCCCGGCCTTCGCCGTGGCTTGATGTTCCTATTGCAGCGTGCGCAGCCGGGTGAACTCGCCGGCCACCAGACGCTGGCGGATGTCGTCGATCACGGCGAGAGCGGCATCCTCGCCATTCTCGTCGACGATCTCTTCAAGGGCGGTCGCCATGGCGGCATCGGCCAGAATGTCGGTCTCAATTCCCTCAAGCATGCCGTCGGCCCATATCTCCGACTGCATCTCGCGGGCCGCCCGCCGTTTTTCCATGGCGATCGCATCGTCCAGCGCATCGATTTTCTGTTCTGTTTCCATGGTGCAATTCTCGCCTTCTCCGGCACAAGCCCGCCGGTACTCGCTGTCCCTATCTAGGGTCAGGACCCATTAATCTGGTTGAAATGGTCGTGGTGAATTTGTGCGGATGCACGGAGCAAGGCCGCAGGAAGTCTTCCGACTTTCAAGGGCTTGCGACACGGCAGGCCGTACAAATCCGCCCGATCCGAAGGACGGCCGATATGGCCGCGCCCTACCGTGTCAAAGCGCTCGACCGGGGGATAGGCCCCGCTCCTCGCGCTTTTCCTTGTATTGCTCGCCATCTCGACCGCCATTTCAATCACATTAATGGGTCCTGACCCTAACACACGTCGCCCGTTTGTAATTGCGAAGATCGTACAATCGTTAACGATGGTGCGCTACTGCGCGCCATAGGTGCTGGCAAGGTCGAGCGCCAGCGTGCGCCCTTCCTCGACATAGCGGTCGGCCGACGACCGCGCCTGGTCCGTGCAGCGCGTATAGACGCTGTCGAAGCTGCGATACCCCTTGTTGAACGCCGCGATGAGCTGGGCGCGGCGCACGGGCGCCGGCTTTTCAACCGACAGCAGCCGTTCCATTTCGTCACGCCATTGATTGCTCGGTTCGGTGCACAGATTGCGCAAATAGTGGATCGAGCCGAGCACTTCCGCCAGCCGGCCGAGCTTTTCGTCATAAACAGCCGTCTGGGCGCCTGCTGCGACAGGCGCCAGCGCGATCATCGCGGCAAGGCCGGTCGCGGCGATCGGCCTGATGGCCCTGTTTGCGCGCGGCATCGTCGAACCCCCGTCCACCTTTCGCGCCGGCTTGTGCCATTCAAATGGGGCACAAACAAGCTCGGCCGCCTTGCCGGCCCTATTTGCCGACGATCGTGACACCGGGATGAAAGGCATGGGCAACAAAGGCGAAGGTGACGTCATAGGGCACGTCGGCGCCGTCGCGGGTCACGAGCACGGTGCCGACATCGCGGCCTTCGGCGATCCGCGTCGTGTCCAGCGCCGATGCGCGCCCGGCGGTCCACGTAAATTCAAGCCCCGCGGCTTCCCAGGTGCCGGCGTCCGACACGGTGCGCATCGTGACGATCATCGGCTCGGCGTCACCGCGCGGCACGATCACGACCCGCTCCATCGGTTCGATGCCTTCGGGAAGCTGGCCGTCATAGAGAAACGGGCGCGACGTATCATAGCTGCGGTAGGGATTGCGGCCATAGTCGCGCATGCCCGTATTGTTAGGCACCAGCACGCGGCCATTCGGGTTCTCCGCCGAAAACTCGGCCCAGGACTGCAGCCGCGCCGGAACCAGCGTCAGTTCGGCGCCGGTCATCTCGCCGACGATGGCTTCGCCCGTGAACTGCTGCCACCAGGTCTCGGTCTGCCGGTCATACATGATCAGGTTGGAATCCTTGAGCTTTCCGGTCGTGCCGAATTCCAGCACGCGCCCGTCGACGGTGCGCTCGAAGACCGGCGCCGAGTTGCACAAGGGGCAATAGGTGACCGCCACCGGCGTGCCGCCCACCACATCGTTGACGATTTCGTGCCAGGTCAGGATGCGCAGCGGATAGGCGCGCGCGTCGCCGTCGATCGTCAGCCCGACCACCGGCTCCTGTGGTTCGAGATCATCATGGCCCGGCACGAACTCGAACACCGGATTGTCGATCGACGGGATGCCGTCGCGCGGCGGACCGCCCGAAAGGATGCGCGCCAGATCGACCGAACTTTTTTCAAAGTCGGTCGCCCAGCCCTCCATCGACCAGCGGATCGGATCGGCATGGGCGGATTGCGTCATCATCATCCCGGAAAAGAACAGCGCGGCAAGGGCGGCGATCGGGCCGGCGAAGCGGTCGGAACGGGGCATGGGCGGCACCTCGGACAGGAATGAGATGCCCGAAACCTACGGGCCCGGCGCCATTGGCGCCAATGACACACGGTCACGATTGCGTGGGCTGCCGGTCACTTGCCGGCCAAGCGCCTTGCCGTTGCAAGCGTGGTCTGCGTCATCGCCAGCCCGTCCATCTCTTCGACGGTCACGAAACGCAGTTCGGCGGCATCGTCGCCGGCCACCGGCGTTCCCGTCGCCGTTCCGGTGAAGACGGTCAGGACGAAATGGTGCTCGGGTGCGCCCTCATGGTTCTCGTCGCCGATCAGGTCGACCACTTCGGCCACCGCCAGGCTGTCGGGGTCCACGGTCAGCGCCGTTTCTTCTGCCAGTTCGCGTGCGGCCGCCTGCCGGATCGTCTCACCCCAATCGACGCTTCCGCCGGGAAACGCCCATAAATCCTTCGCAGGCGCACGGGCGCGGCGCGCCAGCAGGAAAGCGCCGCTCGGTTCGTCGCGGATCACCACCGAAACGGCGGCCGCCGGATGGCGCAATTCGGACATTTCCCCAGAAAAGCTCCGCCAATCAAAGGATTGGGATTTGCCACATCGCCGCGGGCGGCGATAGGGTGCGCCGGGGTTTCAGGCGGGGTTTTCCGATGCGGTATTTGATGGCGGCCGGCGTTTTGGGCGCGGCAATGATGGCTTTGTCGTCCTGCGCGACGCTCAGCGAGGAGCAGTGCCAGGTGGTCGACTGGCAGCAACTCGGCGAGTCCGACGGCACGCGCGGCTTCCCCGTCACCTATGTCGGCCAGCATCAGGAAGCCTGCACCAAGCACGGCATCTCGGTCGATGCGGCAAGCTGGCAGACCGGCTGGGAGCGCGGCGTCCGCACCTATTGCACGCCGGCCAACGGGCTCAATGTGGGCCGCACCGGCGGCATCAACCGCAACGCATGTCCGGCGGACATGGCGCTCGCCTTCAACGAGGCCTACACGGTCGGTCGCCGCGTTCACACTGCGCGTTCGGAACGCGACTCGGCCCAGCAGGAAGTCGACCGGCTGATCCGCGAACTGTCCGCGGCAGCGACCGATGAGGACAGGCGGCGCATCCAGCTTGAGATCGAACTTGAGCGCAACCGGCTGTCGTCGGCGCAGGGCGACGTCTTCAGCGCCGAGCGCGCGGCCGACCTCTACCAGTTCCGCACCGCTCAGGCACAATGACCCGGCGGCACGGCCGATGAGCGGGGATCGCTGATGTGCGGCCGTCTCGCGCTCACCCACGCCCGGCAGGAGGTCGAACGCTATTTCAGGGTCGCCGGCGTCGAGGATTTTCCGCCCCGCTACAATGTGGCGCCGACACAGCCCTTGCTGGTGATCACCGCGGCCGAGCGGCGGCCCGCCGGTTCGAACCTGCCGGACCGCGACGCCGTGCTGATGCGCTGGGGGCTGCTGCCGGCCAGGGTCAAGGATCCCAAGGATTTCCCGCTTCTGATCAACGCCCGGTCGGAAACCGCGGCCGGCAAAGCCTCGTTCCGCGCGGCAATGCGCCACCGGCGCTGCATCATTCCCGCATCGGGCTTTTACGAATGGGCACGCGACAAGGCGTCAGGCCAGTCGCAGGCCTTCTGGGTGCGGCCGCGCGACGGCGAGCCCGTCGGCTTTGCGGGCCTGCATGAAACCTGGATCGGAAAGGATGGCAGCGAGATCGACACCTGCGCGATCGTGACGATGGCCGCCCCCGACGATCTGGCCCATATCCACCATCGCGTGCCCGTGGCGTTACGGCCCGAGCATCATGACCGCTGGCTCGATGTGCGCGGTCAGGGACCTGCCGACATTGCCGACCTTTTTGCGCCCGACGCGCAGGTTTCCTTCGAACCGGTCGCCATATCGGACCGGGTCAACAAGGTGGCCAATTCAGGGCCTGACGTGCTTGAGCCGGTCGAGCCGCGCGCCTTTGCAATGCCGGGCGCGGCGAAAACGGTTGCAAATGAGGCCGCTGACGGCGAAGAGGTCCAGCCCAGCCTGTTCTGACCCGTTCGGTTCCACCTCCATGACATCGGTCGCCTTTTCCGGATTCCTGCTCGGCCTCACGCTGATCATTGCGATCGGCGCGCAGAACGCCTTCATCCTGCGCCAGGGGCTGATGCGCAGCCATGTGTTCATCTTGTGCCTGATCTGCGCACTGTCCGACGCGCTTCTGATCGCCGCCGGCGTCGCCGGGCTCGGCACGCTGATTGCCGCCAACCCGTCATTGATCACGATCGTCACGCTGGGCGGTGCGGCTTTTCTTCTCGTCTATGCCGCGTTGGCGCTGCGCCGCGCTCTGCGGCCATCGGCGCTCGTCGCCGAAGCGCCGGGCGGCAAGCCGCTGCCGCTCAGGGCGGCGATCGCCACCTGCCTCGCCTTCACCTTTTTGAACCCGCATGTCTATCTGGACACGGTCGTGCTGCTGGGAAGCCTGTCAGGGCGCCATGAGGGCGCCGCGCGCCTGGCATTCGGGGGCGGCGCGATGACGGCCAGCTTCGTCTGGTTCTTTTCGCTGGGCTATGGCGCCCGGCTTCTAGCGCCCCTTTTCGCCAAGCCAAGTGCCTGGCGTGTGCTCGACATGCTGATCGCGCTCGTCATGGCGGCGCTCGCCATCGGCCTGCTGGCCAGCCTGAGTGCGTGAAACGGCAGCGGCAAGGGGGGATCTCTGCGCAGGCGCCCCAGGCATCTGCCATTTGCCGCTCCTGGTCCGTGAGAAGCAAATGGCCGAGCACAGTGGAAGATGGGGCGCAAACTCCACCGCGAGATACCCGGCTCCGCCTTGCGCAGAGACATCCATCGTAGCCGTTCGTAACCGATCTTGAACAGGGGATTTTTAGGGGGAAGGCAAAAAAAGCGTCTCAATTGTACCGATGGCAACCACGGATTGCATGTGGCGCGGCTGTCGCGTTCCCGCGCGCAAATCGAGCGATGGTTGGAAAAATCGCCTGTCGGCGCCCGTTCGGCGCTTGGCATCGCCATTGTCGGCATGGCAAGAGCGGCGCGCGCCACCGAGCGCTTGGAAGGAACCTGTCAGATGGCCGAACACACCGGCAGCACGATCCGCCTCTACAACACGCTGACGCGCGCTAAGGCGCCGTTTGCGCCGATTGATCCGGACAATGTGCGCCTTTATGTGTGCGGACCGACCGTTTACGACTATGCCCATATCGGCAATGCGCGGCCCGTCATCGTCTTCGACGTCTTGTTCCGGCTTCTGCGGCACGTCTATGGCGCCGATCACGTCACCTATGTGCGCAACATCACCGACGTCGAGGACAAGATCAACGCGCGCGCCCTGCGCGATTATCCTGATCTGCCACTGAACGAGGCGATTCGCGCGGTGACCGAGAAAACTGCCGCCCAGTTCCGGTCCGACGCTCTGGCGCTCGGCTGCCTGCCGCCGACCCATGAGCCGCGCGCCACCGAACATGTCGCCGGCATGATTGTGATGATCAACGATCTGGTCGCGCGCGGCCATGCCTATGTCGCAACCGGGGACGAGGGCACCGAAGTCCTGTTCGATGTCGGCTCCATGCCGGATTATGGCGCCCTGTCGGGGCGCGATCTCGCCGATCAGAAGGCCGGCGCGCGCGTCGCCGTCGCCGATCACAAGCGCGATGCGGCCGATTTCGTGCTCTGGAAGCAGAGCGGATCAAACGAACCGGGCTGGGATGCCGAGTTTGGCGGGACCCACATTCGCGGCCGGCCGGGCTGGCACATCGAATGCTCGGTGATGAGCGCCCACCATCTGGGCGAGGTGTTCGACATTCATGGCGGCGGGATCGATCTGGTCTTTCCCCACCATGAAAACGAGATCGCCCAGAGCCGCTGCGCCCATGGCACGTCGACCATGGCCAATGTCTGGATGCACAATGGCTTCCTGCAGGTCGAGGGCAAGAAGATGTCGAAATCGCTCGGCAATTTCGTGACGGTCCACGAACTGCTGGCAACGGAGAAATTCGGCGGGCGGACATGGCCCGGCGAGGTGCTGCGTCTCGCCATGCTGATGACCCACTATCGCGAGCCGATCGATTTTTCCGTGCGCCGGTTGGAGGAGGCCGAAAGCCTGCTGGCACGGCTGTGGCGGCGCGCCGGCGAGACGACCAGCAACGGTGCGCTGGAGACGGTCGTCGAGGCATTGAGCGACGATCTGAACAGTGTCGATGCGATCCATGCGTTGAACGGTCTGGCCGGCGTGCCGCTGCGTGACGCACTGTCGTTTCTCGGTCTCCCCGATGCGGCGCCGGTCGATGACATCGACCTTGGTGCCGTGCAGGCGGCGATCGACACACGTCTCGCGCTGATCGCCGACAAGAACTGGGCCGAGGCCGACCGCATTCGCGACGAACTGCTCGAACAAGGCATCCAGTTGAAAGACGGCAAGGACCCCGACACCGGCGAACGCGTGACCACATGGGAGGTCAGGCGATGAGCGGCCCGTTCACCGGCGGTTGCCAGTGCGGCGCGGTGCGCTACCGGTTCAGGGCGCTCGGCCGGGCCTCCATCTGCCATTGCCGCATGTGTCAGAAGGCGATGGGCAATTATTTTGCGCCGCTGGTCGAAGTGGAGGGCTTCGAGTGGACGCGCGGCGAACGGGGGCTTTTCGCCTCCTCCAACCTGTCGGGTCGCGGTTTCTGCCGGTCGTGCGGCACGCCGCTGACGCTGGAAACCGACGAGATCGTGGAAGTGGCCATCGGCTCGCTCGATGATCCGGCGATCGTGCCGATCGAGTATCATGCCAACATCGCCGATCGCCATGATGTCGTGATGCATCTGGACAAGGTGCCCGAGGCCGACCCGGAAGTTGGCGCCGAGAACGATGCCTGGAACGCCCGTATCGTCTCCCATCAGCATCCCGACCGCGACACCGATGTCTGGCCGCCGAGACCCGGCCATGGCTGAGCGCAATCCGCCAACGCAGATGCCCAAATGGCTGCTCTACGGGCTGATCGCCAAGGGCGTCGCCATCGTTGCGATCACGCTCGCCGTGCTCTACTACGCCGGGGTTTTCTGAACGAGGCCCTCCATGCCCGCCCGCGACCGCATCTATCTGTTCGACACGACTTTGAGAGACGGCCAACAGACGCCGGCCATCGATTTTTCGGTCGAGGACAAGATCACGATCGCGCGGATGCTCGACGAGTTCGGCGTCGACTATATCGAGGGCGGCTATCCGGGCGCCAACCCCACCGATACCGCCTTTTTCGAGCGAAAAAGAACAAGCAATGCCGCCTTCGTCGCCTTCGGCATGACCAAGCGCCCAGGCGTCTCGGCGTCGAACGATCCGGGCCTTGCCGCGCTGACCGGGGCCGCCGCCGACGCGGTCTGTTTCGTCGCCAAGGCGTGGGACTATCATGTCGATGTCGCGCTCGGCTGTACGCTTGAGGAAAATCTCGGCGCGATCCGCGACTCGGTCGGTGCTGCCGTCGCCGCCGGGCGCGAAGCGATGGTCGATTGCGAGCACTTCTTCGACGGCTACAAGGCCAATCCGGACTATGCGCTGGATTGCGCCCGCACCGCGCTGGAGGCCGGCGCGCGCTGGATCGTCCTGTGCGACACCAATGGCGGCACCCAGCCCGACGAGGTGCGCGCCATCACCCAAGCTGTCATCGCGGCCGGCGTGCCTGGCGACCGGCTGGGCATCCACGCCCATGACGACACCGGTCAGGCGGTCGCCAACTCGCTGGCCGCCATCGATGCGGGGGTGCGGCAGGTGCAGGGCACGCTCAACGGCATCGGCGAACGCTGTGGCAACGCCAATCTCGTCACGCTGATCGCCACGCTCGGCCTCAAGCCTGCTTGGTCGGATCGCTTCGAGACCGGCATATCGCAGGAAAATCTCGCCGGGCTGACACGCCTGTCGCGCTCTTTCGACGAACTGCTCAACCGCGCCCCCGACGCTCAGGCGCCCTATGTCGGCGCCTCGGCCTTTGCCACCAAGGCCGGCATCCACGCATCGGCCCTGGTCAAGGACCCCAAGACCTATGAGCACGTGCCCGCCGAGAGCGTCGGCAACATGCGGCGCGTCATGGTGTCGGACCAGGGCGGCAAGTCGAATTTCATCGACGAACTCAAGCGCCGCGGCATCACCGTCGCCAAGGACGATCCGCGCCTCGACACGCTGATCTCCATCGTCAAGGAGCGCGAGGCGGACGGATATGCCTATGAAGGGGCCGATGCCAGCTTCGAACTTCTGGCGCGGCGGACGCTCGGCGAGGTGCCGGATTTCTTCGAGGTGGATTCGTTCCGCTGCGTGGTCGAACGCCGCCACAATGCGCGTGGCGCGCTGATTACGCTCTCCGAGGCGGTGGTCAAGCTGACAGTCGATGGCGAGCAGCGCATGTCGGTCGCCGAAGGGCAGGGGCCCGTCAACGCGCTCGATCTGGCGCTGCGCAAGGATCTGGGCAAATATCAGGGCGAGATCGCCGATCTCGAACTGGTCGACTACAAGGTTCGCATCCTCAATGGCGGCACCGAGGCGATCACCCGCGTCCTGATCGAATCGACCGACATGACGGGCCGCCGCTGGTGGACGGTCGGCGTCTCCGACAACATCATCGACGCCTCCTTCCAGGCGCTGATGGATTCGATTACCTTCAAGCTGATGAAGAACAGGGGCACCGCCGGCCTGATGGCGGCGGAATGAGCCCCCGGCCACCACCGACAGACACGCCGGTTCGCGAATCCCTCTCCGGCTTCCTGTTCGCCATCGGCGCCTTCGGCCTCTGGGGCTTCATGCCGCTCTACGTCAAGCTGGTGGACCATGTTCCGCCGGCAGAGCTGGTGGCGCATCGCGTCATCTGGTCGATTCCGGTCGCCGGTTTGCTGCTGATCGCGCTGCGGCGGACCGCCGATTTGCGGGCCGCGTTCGGATCGCCGCGCACATTGGCCATGGCGGCGCTGACTGCCGGGCTCATCTCGATCAATTGGGGTGTCTATATGTGGGCGATCATCAGCGATCGCGCGCTGGAAGGTGCGCTTGGCTACTATATCAACCCGCTGGTCAATGTCGTGCTCGGCGCCGTGCTGCTGGGCGAACGGTTCAACCGCCTGCAGGCGGCCGCGATCGCCTGCGCGGTCATCGCCGTCGCGATCCTGACCTTCCGGGCCGGTGGCTTGCCCTGGGTGTCGCTGGCGCTGGCCTTCTCGTTCGGCTTTTACGGGTTCTTCCGCAAGACCCTGCCGATCGGCCCGTCGCAGGGTTTCATGCTCGAAGTGCTGATCCTGTCCGTGCCCGCGCTGGCCCTGATCGTCTATGTCACGGCGATCGGGCAGGGGCATTTCGGACCGACCGGAATGGCGGACATCGGGCTTTTGCTCCTGTCCGGGCCGGTCACCGCCGTACCGCTGCTGCTCTTTGCCTTCGGTGCCAAGGCGCTGCGCTACACCACCATCGGCATCCTGCAATATATCGCGCCGACCATGATTTTCCTGCTGGCAATCTTCGTCTTCGGCGAACCCTTTTCCGTGTGGCAGCTCATCGCATTCTGCTTCATCTGGACGGGGCTGGCGCTTTACACCTGGTCGCTGTTTCGTTCGGCGAGGAAAGTGGCATAAGAAAACCGCGCCGACATGCGGCGCGGTCCTTTGCTGCAGCGATCGTCGGATCGCCCCTATTCGAGTCCGAAACAGTTGGCATAGTAGGTGGTCGTCGCCGGCCAGTCGGAGAAAACGCCGACGACGCCGACTTCCTCGTGCAGCACATGCAGCAGGTTGAAGACATCGCCGTCATTGTCGGTGATCTCGGCGACCGACTGATAGTACCAGCCGCCGCCATTGCGCAGATTTCCGGAGCGCTCGACCGTCCAGGCGATGATGTTCAGGCCGGCGGCGTTCGCCTCCTCGGCCCAGACGGACGGAACCATCGCGCCATTGTCGTCGACGGTTACCAGCACCCAGGTTGGCGGCGCGACATAGTTGACGCCCATCTGTTTGAGTTCGGTCATGGTCTGCGGCCATGTGGCCGGGTCCATCGGGCTCCAACCGTCGATCGCGTAATGATCGATCAGATAGACGGCCTGTGCGCCAAATTCCGGCTCGGCTTCGATCCAGTAGAGCACATCGTCCAGATTGAACGACTGCGCCCACACATCGGAAGCGGGCACACCAGCGGCCTTGTATTCGTCGATCAGCTTTTGCGCGAAATCGCGCTGGCTGAACCCGTCGAACGGCATCTCGACCGACGGCGCCTTCAGTTCGGGCGTGAATTTTGCCCCAAGCGACCGGAACAGTTCGATCGACTCGGCATGGGTCATCAGCGTTGCGGGATTGGCGGCGTAAAGGTCCGTGCGCCAGCCGGCCGTGCCGTCCAGATAGTCCTCGACCGTGGTGGCTGAGCGGTTGGCGGCATCCATTTTCGGCGTCAGCGTGCGGAACTGTTCGAGCGTGATCTCCGAGGTGCGGCATTCGGCGCGCGCCGGCTGATCGCCCGACGCCGGGGTGAACGGCGTCACGCATGTGTCGGCCAGATCGGTGGCGAGAATATTGGTGGTCGTGTGCAAATCGTTCTGCGCGTGGCGGCACACCAGTTCTTTGTCCACGGTGAAGGTCACGTCGCATTCAAGAATGCCGGCACCCATGCGCGCCGCGGCAAGGTTTGATTCGACCGTGTGTTCGGGGAATTTCAGCGGCGCGCCGCGATGGCCGATCGACCAGTCCGAGCGTGTGAACGGGCCGGCCTGACATGCGGCCAGCGTCTCCTTGAGCGCGCCTTCGTCCATATTGTCGATCAGGAAGAACGGTCGCGGCCCGACCTGGACCGCTGTCTCGGCCAGACTGTCGGCAATGGCCGCGCCCATGGCGGCGGTGGCGAGAAGGGCGAGGGCGAGTTGGCGTGGCATGGCGGGCTCCAAATGTGATGTTCGCCCTCAAAACCACACATCGATGACATCCGTCTGTCAGTGCGACGATGGATGTCCGTTGTCGTTCACAGCCTGCCGATGACCGCCGGATCGCCCTTCGCGCCATTAGCCGCGGCCAGCACTGCCGGCACGATGTCATCGACATTGTCGAGCACCAGCGGCTGGACCCGGTGTCCGGTGTGGATAAAGCCGCTGTCGCGCATGTGATCGAGCAGCGTGGTCAGCGGATTCCAGAACCCGCCCATATTGGCCAGAACGATCGGCTTGGTGTGCCGGCCGAGCTGTGCCCAGGTCATGATCTCGATCACCTCTTCCAGCGTTCCGATGCCGCCGGGCAGCGTGACGAACGCGTCCGAGCGTTCGAACATCGCGTGCTTGCGCTCATGCATGTCGTCGGTGACGATCAGTTCGTCCAGCGTGCCGAGCGCATCCTCGGTGGCTTCCTTGTGCATCAGGAATTTCGGGATGATGCCGGTGACCTTGCCGCCGCCTTCCATGACGCCGCGCGAGACCGCGCCCATCAGCCCCTTGGTGCCGCCGCCATAGACGAGCCGAAGGCCGGCCGCGGCGATTGCATTGCCAAGCCGATAGGCGGCGTTTCCGTAGCTGTCGTCAGTACCCGGCGAGGAGCCGCAATAAACGCAAATCGATTGAATGTCGGTCATGGCCGATCTGTGGCGCGCGCACGGCAAAAGGTCAAGCGGCGGCGTGCAGGCCCGCGTTTGCAGCCCCCGGCGAAACCGCCTAGATTGCAGCCGTAAGATTCTGCGCACCGATTTGCGGGCGCCGGTGCGTCGTGGAGTGACATGGATGGCAAACCCCTATGCGGGACTTTGGCTGTTTGGCGCCCTGACCGCCGGCACGGCGATCGCCTCGACGGCGGCCGTCGTCGATTTCGCCGATCTAAGGGCGGCTTGGCAGTCGCGCTTCGGCACGCCGGCCGAAACGGTCGCAACCCGGCCTGTCGAGGAACAGGCGGCGCAAACGGCCGACGATGCCGATACCCCCGCCGAAGACGATGCGCAACCGATGGCCGATGTGGCGCCAGAAGAAGCCGCGCCGGACGCCGAAACCGGCACCGATGTCGCGATGATCGACCGGACGGCCGAACCGCCGACGCTTGGCGATCAGAGCGTCTTGCCCGATGTCGCAACCGAACCTGGCGAGACACGCGAGGATGGCGATGCGACGCTCGCCGCCGTCGTGCCCCGGTTCGATCTTCTGCGCGCCGAGCCGGACGGATCGCTGGTCATCGCAGGCTCCGGTCCGGCGGGCGCCACCATGGAGATCATCGCCGGAAGCCGCACCATCGCGACGGCCACCGCCGGCCCGACCGGTGATTTCGCCGCGGTGCTCGACGAGCCACTGGCACCCGGCGACTATCAGATCGTACTGCGGGCGACGGCGCCCGACGGGCTGGTGGTGACATCGCTTGAAACCGCCGTCGTCGCCATTCCCGAAGCCGGTTCCAACGACGTCCTGGCGCTGGTGGAAGCCCCGGGCGCGGCGTCGCGGCTGATCACCACGCCGGGGCCTGATACGCCGGTGCTCGAAACCGTGGCGCCCGAACCCGAAGCGGTCGCCGCCGACGAGGGCGACACACCGCCCACCGATGAGAGCGAGACGGCCGATGCAGCCGAGGAGCCCGCATCCGACGCGCCCGTCGAACTGGCCGCATTGCCCGAGACGGACGAGCCGGCCGCCGTCGCCGCGCCGGAGCCAACGGACGCCGCGCCCCACCTGCGCATCGAGGCCGTGGAAATCGACGGGGCCGAACTGTTCGTGGCCGGTGCCGCGACGCCCGGCACCCGCCTGCGGCTCTATGCCAACGAGATGCTGCTCGGCGACACGACCTCCAGCGATGGCGGGCGTTTTCTGATCCAGGTGCGGCGCGATCTGCCGGTCGGTGACTACATCATTCGCGCTGATGCCATCGATCCGGCGACCGGTGACGTGCTCCGGCGCGTATCCGTGCCGTTCACGCGTCAGGCCGGCGAACGGCTGGCGGCGATCGCCGTTGCGCCCTCGGCGCGCCTGCCGGCCTCACCGCCAACCATTCCGTTTGACGAACTGGCGCCGGACACGCAGTCCGACGAAACCGCGCGCCTTGCCGCGCCGTCAGACCAAACGGTGCAGTCGCCCGAAGGCACCGATGGCTCGGCGTCCGTGCCGCAATCGCTCGGCGTCTTGCAGGGGCCGCCGCCAATCGGCGCCGCGCCGGCCGAGACCGCCGGCGAACTGGTGCCCACGGGCCAGTCGGTGATCATTCGTCGCGGCGACACGCTGTGGCAGATTTCGCGGCGGGTTTACGGCCAGGGCGTCAAATACACGACCATCTATCTGGCGAACGAAGAGCAGATTTCCGATCCGGATCGTATCTGGCCGGGACAGGTGTTTGCCGTGCCTGATGAAGCGCGCGCCGATGCCGAAGATGTGCACCGGCAATTGCGCAGCGCCAATTAAGGCCCCTAGACGGACAGCCAGTTTGAGCCTGCCAGAAACGGCTGGCGCCGGCGTCAATCATCGTTTATCGTCGATTGACGATGAAGAAATGCATCCAACCCCAATCGCGCAACGACGAAATTTTGGCGCGGCAGCTTGCAGCGCTCGCTCATCCCGTGCGGCTGACCATCCTGCGCGCGCTGGCATGCTCGGAAAAGGCTTGCTGCAAGGATGTGGTCGACCGGCTTCCGCTCGCCCAGTCGACCGTGTCGCAGCATCTCAAAGTGCTCAGCCAAGCCGGGCTCGTGGCGATGGACCGCTGCCGCCCTCATTCCCACTACCGGCTCGACCGGGAGGCACTGGCGGGGCTGGGCATGCGCCTGTCCGCATTCAGCGATGAATGCCTGTCGCCGGCCGAAACATTTTTCGCTCCCGATTTGAAAGAAACGCCTTTTGTCTGACAAGACCGTCTCCGCCGACAGCGGCGCCACGCTGCGCACGATCGTCAATCTGTGGCCCTATATGTGGCCCGATGGCCGGCCCGATCTGAAAGCCCGCGTTCTGTGGGCGCTGCTCTATCTGCTGCTCGCCAAGCTGGTGCTGATGCTGGTTCCCTATGGGTTCAAATGGGCGACCGACGCGCTCAATGGCGAACTGACGGCGGCCGACTGGATACCGGCGGCCTTGCTGGCGCCGATCATGCTGGTCGTCGCCTACAATGTCTTCCGCATCGTCAATGTGGCGTTCAACCAGTTGCGCGATGCGCTGTTCGCCCGTGTCGGCCAGCATGCGGTGCGCCAGCTCGCCTACAGAACCTTCGTGCACATGCACTCTCTGTCGCTGCGCTTTCATCTCGAGCGCCGCACCGGCGGTCTGTCCCGCATCATCGAGCGCGGCACCAAGGGCATCGAGGCGATTGTCCGCTTCACGCTGCTCAACACGGCGCCGACCATCATCGAGTTCGGCCTGATCGCCGTCATTTTCGGCTTCGCCTATGGCTGGGAGTATGTGGCGGTGACCGCCGCGACCGTTGCCGCCTATTCGGTCTTCACCGTGCGCGCGTCCGACTGGCGCATCCAGATCCGGCGCGACATGAACAATTCGGACACCGACGCCAACACCAAGGCGATCGATTCGCTGCTCAATTTCGAGACGGTGAAGTATTTCGGCAACGAGACCATGGAGGCCGAACGCTACGACCGCTCCATGGCCGGCTATGAGCATTCGGCGACGAGGGTCTGGACGTCGCTCGGCTGGCTCAATTTCGGCCAGGGCGTGATCTTCGGCATCGGCCTTCTGGTGATGATGGCCATGTCGGCGCGCGCCGTTCAGGCCGGCGAGCAGACGATCGGTGATTTTGTCTTCATCAACGCCATGCTGATGCAGCTTTCCGTGCCGCTGAACTTCATCGGCTTCATCTATCGCGAGATCCGGCAGGGACTGACCGACATTGAACAAATGTTCGATCTGCTCGATGTCGAAGCGGAGGTGACGGACCAGCCCGATGCCGAACCGCTCGCCATCGCCGACGGCGCAATCCGCTTCGAAGATGTCCACTTCGCCTATGATCCCGACCGGCCGATCCTCAAGGGCATCTCGTTCGAGGTGCCTGCCGGCAAGTCTGTCGCCATTGTCGGCCCATCGGGCGCCGGCAAATCGACCATCTCCCGGCTGCTGTTCCGTTTCTACGATGTGCAGCAGGGCGCGATCACGATCGACGGGCAGGATGTGCGCGCGGTGACGCAGGCGTCTCTTCGTGCGGCGATCGGCATGGTCCCGCAGGACACGGTCCTGTTCAACGACACGATCGCCTACAACATCCGCTATGGCCGTCCCGACGCGACCGACGAGGAGGTTCGCAAGGCCGCCGAAATGGCGCAGATCGGTCCGTTCATCGACGGTCTGCCGCACGGGTTCGAGACCATGGTCGGCGAACGCGGGCTGAAACTGTCCGGCGGCGAAAAGCAGCGCGTCGCCATTGCGCGCACGATCCTCAAGGCGCCGCCGATCCTGATCCTCGACGAAGCGACCTCGGCGCTCGACACGGCAACCGAACAGGAGATCCAGTCCTCGCTCGATCTGGTTTCCAAGGGCCGCACGACGCTCGTCATCGCGCATCGTCTCTCGACGGTCATTGGCGCCGATGAGATCATCGTGCTGCGCGACGGACAGATCGCCGAACGGGGCAGGCACGCTGACCTTCTGGCCGTCCCGGACGGCCTTTACGCACAGATGTGGACGCGCCAGTCCGAAGCGATCGAGGCCGAGGCCCGCTTGCGCGCCGCGCGCGAGGCCGACGAAATGGGCGTGATCGTGCGCAAGGCGCCGGCGGCGCCGGCGGAGTAGGGCAAGGGGTTTGCGCGAACCGCAACCCGCTCTCCCTTGCGCCCTGTGCCGTCGCGCAATATGTCCGTGCCACCAGACCCGACCCGGATGCCGCCATGAGCCTGATCGATACCGTGACCAAAGCCTTCGTCCCCGTGCGGCGCGAGGGCTGGCCGTTCGTCGGCGCGTTCTTCGCGGCCGCGCTGATCCTCGGCCTGATCTGGGATCCGCTGTTCTGGATCGGATTGGCGCTGACGGGCTGGTGCGCCTATTTCTTCCGCGATCCGCAGCGCGTCACCCCGCTCGATGACGATATCGTCGTCAGCCCCGCCGACGGCGTCGTCTCGGCGATCGGACCGGCCGTGCCGCCCGCCGAACTTGGCCTTGGCGATGAGGAGCGCACGCGCATCTCCGTCTTCATGAACGTCTTTTCGGTGCATGTGAACCGGGCGCCCGTGCGCGGCCGGATCACGACGCTCGCCTACAAGCCCGGCAAGTTCCTCAATGCCGATCTCGACAAGGCCAGCCGTGAAAATGAACGCAACGGCTTTGTCTTCGACAGCCCGCACGGACCCGTTGCCGCCGTCCAGGTCGCCGGGCTGGTGGCGCGCCGCATCATTGCGTTCTGCGAAGAGGGCGAGGAACTGGGCGCCGGCGAGCGCATCGGCCTGATCCGCTTCGGATCGCGTGTCGATGTCTATCTGCCGGCCGAGGCGACACCGCAGGTCTTCACCGGGCAGACCGCGGTCGCCGGCGAGACCGTCATTGCCGCCTACGGACGGCCGCGCCCGGCGCCCGTCACGCGGGTTACCTGACCATGTCGATGGACGACGCATTTCCGCCCTTTGAGCCCGACGGCCCGAAAAAGGAACGCGACAATGGCGATGAGGCCGCGCGCCGCCGCCTGCGCGAGGTGCCGCTGCGCTTCGTCCTGCCCAACATCATCACGGTGCTGGCGATCTGCGCGGGCCTGTCTGCCGTGCGCATGGCGTTCGAGGAGCGCTTTGACGCCGCGATCGGGCTGATTGTGCTGGCCGCCGTGCTTGACGGTCTCGACGGGCGCATGGCCCGGCTCGTCAAGGGCACGTCCAAGTTCGGCGCCGAGATGGATTCGCTGGCCGACGCGGTCAATTTCGGTGTGGTGCCGGCGCTCGTGCTCTATGTCTTCGTGCTCGATGAAGCCGCGCAGTTCGGCTGGATCGCCGCGCTCTTGTATGTGATCGCCTGCACGTTGCGCCTGGCGCGCTTCAACGTGATGGCCGGCGATGTCAACCGCCCCAAATGGCAGCAGGGCTTTTTCGTCGGCGTTCCGGCACCGGGCGCAGCGCTGGTCGTGCTGCTGCCGGTCTATCTGGGTTTTCTGGGCTTTTCGCCCGGCTGGTTCACCGCTTCGGTGGTCTCGCTCTACACGATCGTCATCGGTTTTTTGATGGTCTCAAACCTGCCGGTCTGGTCGGGCAAGACGCTCGGCGCGCGCATTCCGCGCACCGCCGTCATGCCGCTGATCCTGACCGTGGTGCTCTATGTAGCCGCGCTTGCCAACTTCACCTGGCTCACGCTGACTTTTTCGGCGCTCGCCTATTTGGCTTTTTTGCCGTTTTCGGTGCGTCTTTGGCGGCGTCAGGCGCGGGCTCACGCGAACCGGACGAACCCGTCACCCGGCGGCCCAGCCGCTTGAGCATCGCCACAACCCTGTCCTGAAGTGTCACATAGTCGGTCTTGCCCGAGCCGAGCACCGGTATGTCGTCCATCGGCACGATGTCGGAGGGCACCATCAGCTTGGTCATGCCTTCCTCTTGCGTCTTTTCGGCGATTTGCTGCCGGTCGGCATCCTGCGTGGTCGTCGCCAGCACGATCTTTTCGCCCTTGCGCCGGTCGGCGACCGAAAGCGCGGCATGCCGGTCGGCCGGCCATAGCGACTGCACCAGCATTTCGACGGCCCCAAGCGACACCATTTCGCCGCCGATCTTGGCAAAGCGCTTGGCCCGGCCGCGCACCTCGATGAAGCCTTCATGGTCGATATGGACGATGTCGCCGGTGTCGTACCAGCCGTCTTCGAGCGGCTGCAATTCGCCCGGCCGGTCCGCTTTCAGATAGCCCAGCATCACATTGGGACCCATGACCCACATGCGTGAGCCATCCTCGATGCCGTCCACCGGTTCGAGCCGGATGGAAATGCCGGGCAGCGCACGCCCGACCGTGCCCAGCCGGCTGTGGGTGGCCGAATTGACCGCGACGACAGGCGCGGCCTCGGTCATGCCGTAGCCCTCCAGAATGTGGCAATCGAACCGGCGCCTGAACACCTCCTCGGTCTCGTGCTTGACCGCCTCTGCCCCGGCGACGACGAAGCGCAGCGAGGCAAAGTCGGTGTCCTTGGCGGTGCGCGCATAGCCGGCGAGGAAGGTATCCGTGCCGAACATGATGGTCGGCTGCACCCGCGCCGCCACCTGCGGGATCAGCTTATAGTGCAGCGGCGAGGGATAAAGGAACAGCCGCACGCCGTAGAGCAGCGGCAGCACCATGCCGCCCGTCAGGCCGAACGAGTGGAACAGCGGCAGCACGTTGAACAGGCTATCCTCGACCGAGATCGAAACGCGTGCCTCCGATTGGGCGGCATTGACCACCAGATTGCGGTGCGACAGGACAACACCCTTGGGCGAACCTTCGGTGCCGGATGTGAACAGCACCACTGCCGGATCGTTGGCCTTTGTCTCCGCGATCGGCCGTGCCCACTGTATTGCGGCCGACAGTTTCTCGGGCAGCGACACTGTCTCGCGCACTTCTTCCAGCCAGACGATCGTCGTTCCGTTTTCCTCGATCGCATCGACCAGCGGCTGCAGATCAGCCTTTTCGATGAAGGCGCGGGAAGAAAGAACAGTGCGGATCTTCGCCGTGTTGATTGCGGAGACCACGTTCGTCGGCCCGGCGGTGTAGTTCAGCATCGCGGCCACGCGGCCCGCCGATTGCAGTGCAAAGAAGGTGACGACCGCTCCATTGGCGTTCGGCAGCAGCACGCCCATCGCTTCGCCCGGCGCCGACATGGCGGTGAACCGTTTTCCCAGCACCCGCGCGCCGATCAGGACACGCTTGTAGGCCAGCGCCCCGGTGACCGTGTCCTCGACGATGACCCGTCCCGGGCCGTAGGTGCGGGTCGCCGCCACCAGGGCGCCGAACAGGGTCTGGGAAGGGTCGGCCGATGTGAACCGCAGTTCGGCCATGCGGTCGAAGAGCGCATTGCCCGGCGTCGTCGTTTCGCGCCCGCGCATGGCGACGATCTGGCTCATGGTCGCGGGCGCGAGCGCATGCATGGTCAGGTGCGGCAGCCATTGCCGCGGCGCTTTTTCGGCCGGTGTCAGTGACGAGCGCACAAAGCGCGCATTGCGGACCGTCAGCGGTACGATTTTGGCGCCGGTCTTGCGCGCCAGAAGCGCCACGGCCCGATAGAGGCGAAATGCATCGGCATCGGGCTCGACCGCATCGGGAAAATAGACCGCCAGCCGGCCTTTTCCTTTCAGATGCCGCACGAGGCGGCGATTGGCGATCATCCGCTCCTTGTCGAAGATCACGGACCGGGCCAGCGGCCGGCACGCTTCAACCGCCCAGTGGCCGGCCGATGCGGGATCGAGAATGTGCAGCGTGTCGTCGGGCAGCGCGGCGAGGAAAAGCGCCGCATCCAGCTTGGCCTGTTCGGAAATCGCGTAGATCACCGGTCCTTCGGTCGCACCGGCATCGCGAACGCCCCGTGTGTCGAGACGGTAGAGCAGGGCGGGCAGGGCAAGCGCCAACGCCTGGCGCATGCTCACGCCCAAGCGGCTTTTCTCGCGCAAGGCGAGCCCGCCGACCAGCGCCGTAACCACGGCAATCGCGACCAGCGCCCACACCATGTCGGCTCCTCCCGTGATGACCGGCGGCGTCAGGCGATCAGGTTATCGTAATCGGGTTCGGCGTCAATCGCGCCTGTCTCAGACCGGTGCGGGAAGCGCCGCATCGGTCCAGGCGTCGGTCGGCACGTCGAAAATCTTGCCCGTGTGGGCAAGGTCCGGTGCGGCCATGGGCACGATTTTGGCCGCGGTTTGGGCCGGCGTCGACAGGCTTTCGGGCTTTTCGCCGGGCACCGCCTGCGCCCGCATTGCCGTGCGCGTCGGGCCGGGATTGACCAGATTGATGCGCATCGGCCCCTTGGCGTTTTCGGCCGCCCAGACCCGCGTCAGCATGTCGATGGCCGCCTTCGATGTCGCATAGCCGCCCCAATAGGGTTTGACCTTGTGGGCGACCGAGGACGACACGATGATCGCGCGGCCGGCCTCCGACAACCGCAAAAGCGGATCGACCGAACGGATCATCCGCCATGTCGCGGTGACGTTGACGGCCATGACGGCCTCGAAATCCTTGGCCTTCATCTGCCCGACCGGCGTCAAGGTGCCCAGCATGCCGGCATTGGCGACGAGAATGTCGAGCTTGCCCCAGCGTTCGGCGATGACGCCGCCCAGCCGGTCGATCGCCTCCAAGTCCTTCAGATCGAGCGGCACCAGCGTCGCCTCGCCGCCCGCCGCCTTGATCTTGTCGTCCAGTTCCTCAAGCCCGCCGACCGTGCGCGCGACGGCGATCACATGGGCACCGGCAGCGGCCATCTGCAATGCGATTTCATAGCCGATGCCGCGCGAAGCGCCGGTCACAAGGGCGAGTTTGCCGGTCAGGTCTGGCGTTGACGTCATGGGGTGGTTTCCGGGCCGGGGTCAGGCGTTGTTGGGGTTGGCCAGAAGCGACAGTTTGCGCACATTGTCCGGCCCCTCATGGTCGAGCAGCCGTGTCGGATAGGCACCAGTGAAGCATGCATCGCAAAAGCGCGGTGCATCGGCATCGCGACCGGCTTCGCCGACCGCGCGATAGAGCCCGTCAATGGTCAGGAATTCGAGCGAATCGACGCGGATGAACTGCGCCATCTCGGCGACCGACATGCGCGAGGCGAGCAGCTTGGATTTCTCCGGCGTGTCGACGCCGTAATGGCATGACGACATGGTCGGCGGCGATGCGATGCGCATATGCACTTCGCGGGCGCCGGCGTCGCGGACCATCTGCACGATCTTCTGGCTCGTCGTGCCGCGCACGATCGAATCGTCGACCAGAACCACCGAGCGCCCTTCGAGCACGGAAGGGTTGGCATTGTGCTTGAGCTTGACACCCATATGGCGGATCGCGTCCGTCGGCTGGATGAAGGTGCGGCCGACATAATGGTTGCGGATGATGCCCAGTTCAAACGGCAGTTCGGCCCCTTGCGCGAACCCGACCGCCGCCGGCACGCCGCTGTCAGGCACCGGCACGACGATGTCAGCGCCAACGGGCGCCTCGCGGGCCAGTTCCATGCCGATCCGCTTGCGGATCTCATAGACGTTGCGGCCTTCGACACGGCTGTCGGGGCGTGAGAAATAGACATATTCGAAAATGCAGAAGCGCGGCTTTTCTTCGGCCCAGGGAAAATGGCTCTCAATGCCCTTTTCGGTGATGACGATCATTTCGCCCGGCTTGACATCGCGCACATGGCGCGCGCCCATAATGTCCAGCGCGCAGGTCTCCGAGGCCAAAATCCACGACCCGTCGAGATCGCCCAGCACCAGCGGCCTGATGCCCAGCGTGTCGCGGCAGCCGATCATCTTCTTGGACGACAGGGCAACCAGCGAGAAGGCGCCTTCCAGTTGGCCGACCGCATCGCAGAAGCGGGCGAACAGGTCCTTTTCCTCGCTGGTGGCGACCAGATGCAGGATCGTCTCGGTGTCCGAGGTCGACGAGAAGATCGCGCCTTTCCGTTGAAGATTGCGCTGCACGGTCAGCGCATTGGTGATGTTGCCATTGTGGGCGATCGCCAGCCCGCCGCCGTCCAGTTCAGCAAAAAGCGGCTGCACGTTGCGCAGCCCTGCGCCGCCGGTCGTCGCATAACGCGTATGGCCGATCGAACGGTCGCCGGGCAGCCGCGCCAGAACGGACGGTTTGGTGAAGGTGTCGCCGATCAGCCCGACATGGCGCTCGACATGGAATTGCGACCCGTCGAACGAGACGATGCCCGCCGCTTCCTGGCCGCGATGCTGCAGCGCGTGCAGGCCGAGCGTGGTGAACGACGCCGCGTCGGCGCGCCCAAAAATGCCGAACACGCCGCATTCGTCGTGGAAATGGTCGTCCGCTTCGTCGGCCATTGCGACGCTGTCGGCGCGACCGGTCATGTGTCGGTGGTTTCGGCGGTTTCGCCGCCGGGCATGACCGCGCCCAGATCGTCGGGCAACAGGTCCACCAGCGATTGCGCCACTTGGTCGAGGAACGGTTTGGACTTGGCACTGTCGATCCAGGCGATGTTCTGGTCGCCGACGAAGAAGTTGATGAACCAGATGGCGACGGCAGCGACGATGACGCCCCGTGCCGCGCC
The DNA here is from genome assembly GCA_024742765.1 of Phyllobacteriaceae bacterium. GTDB lineage: Bacteria > Pseudomonadota > Alphaproteobacteria > Rhizobiales > Rhizobiaceae > Roseitalea. The sequence continues at coordinate 247,399 of JANSXT010000001.1, forward strand.
GAACACGAAGCCCAGAGACCGGTCGAGCGGGCCGATGCGGCTGTCGATGATCATGTCGGCAATGCGCATGGTGATCAGCGTGACGACGATCAGCGCGACCAGGAAAATCAGGCCGGCTGCGACAAGCTGGGCGATCAGTTCATTGTCGACATAGTCCAGCACGAACGGCGTCAGCGTCCGGTAGAACAGGAAGGCAGCCACGGCAGCGGCGACCCAGGAGCCGATCGACAGCACTTCGCGCGAAAAGCCGCGCACCATGGCGAGGACGGCCGAGATCAGCACCAGGCCGAGGAACAGACCGTCAAGAAGCGTGATGGGCATGGGCTTGTGTCTCTTTGCGGTCGGTCATGTGTGGTGCCGGCGGTCTGCCGGCGGATTTCGGAGGTGTCTTGCCGCGTTCGGCGTGCGCGCTCAAGCCTGCTGGTCCCCGTTGGCTTCGCGCGAAAGCTGTTTTCCACCGGCGATGCGCGCGACAAGGTCCATCAGCGTTTCCATTTCGTGCCAAGCCCCATGCGCCGTTCCGGCCTCATTGCCGCCTTGAGGAAGCACCGCTTCGCCAAAGCCCAGCTTTTCGGCCTCCTTGAGCCGGTTTGCGGCGTGCGGAACCGGCCGGACGGCGCCCGACAGGCTGATTTCGCCGAAATAGACGCTTGTTGCGGGCAGGGCAAGCCCGACCAGCGACGAGACGAGGGCCGCGGCGACTGCGAGATCGGCCGCCGGCTCGGATATGCGGTAGCCTCCGGCGACGTTCAGATAGACATCGTGCTGGCCAAGGCGCACGCCGCAATGGGCTTCGAGCACGGCGATGACCATGGCAAGCCGTGCCGAATCCCAACCGACAACGGCGCGGCGCGGCGTGCCGAGCGATGTGGGCGCACACAGCGCCTGGATTTCGACCAGCACCGGCCGCGTGCCCTCCATGGCGGCGAAGACCGCCGCGCCGGGCGCCTTGCCCGACCGCTCCCCCAGAAACAGTTCCGACGGGTTGGGCACCTGGCGCAGGCCGCTCTGGCCCATCTCGAACACGCCGATCTCGTCGGTCGGCCCGAAGCGGTTCTTGATCGCGCGCAGGATGCGGTACTGGTGCGCGCCGTCGCCTTCAAAATGCAGAACCGCGTCGACCATGTGCTCGACGACGCGCGGGCCGGCAATCTGGCCGTCCTTGGTGACATGGCCGACGAGCACCACCGCCGCGCCCGTCGATTTGGCATAGCGGATCATCGCCTGCGCCGAAGCGCGGACCTGGGTGACCGTGCCGGGCGCGCTTTCGACGCTGTCGGTCCACAGCGTCTGCACCGAATCGAGGATCACCAGATCGGGCCGCTTGTCCGACGCGTCAAGCGTGGCGAGTATGTCCTCGATGTTGGTTTCGGCGGCAAGCTGGACGTCACTGTCGGCGGCGCCGAGCCGCTGCGCGCGCAGGCGCACCTGCGCGACCGCCTCCTCGCCGGACACATAGATCACCGAATGGCCGGCGCGGGCAAGGGCCGCGGCCGCCTGCATCAGAAGCGTCGACTTGCCGATGCCCGGATCGCCGCCAAGCAAGAGCGCCGAGCCGCGCACGATGCCGCCGCCGGTCACCCGGTCTAGCTCGCCGACGCGGGAGACGATGCGCGGCGCGTCCTCGCTTGCGCCCGAAAGGGGCACCAGCGCCACAGGACGGCCCTTGCGCAGCGCGCGGTTGGGCCCGCCGCCGATCCCCGCCGTCGGGTTTTCCTCGACGATCGTGTTCCACTCGCCGCACGCATCGCACTTGCCCGACCAGCGGGCATGCACGGTGCCGCAATTCTGGCAGATGAACCGGGTGCGGGATTTGGCCATGGTCAGGCTTTGCCCCCGCCGCGATAGTGCCGCGCGTAACGGGTGCCAAGGCTGGTCAGGATCTCATAGCCGATCGTGCCGCAGGCGCGGGCGACATCGTCGAGCGGCATGTTCGGCCCGATCAGCTCGATCCAGCCTTCGGCGAGCGCGTCGTCGGGTACATCAGTGACATCGAAACAGGTCAGGTCCATGGTGACGCGGCCAAGCACGGGCGCGCGATGGCCGCCGAGGTAACCTGCAAGCCCCTCAGTGATCGCATCGCGCAGGGGGATGCCGCTGCCCGATCCGGCGCGCGGATAGCCGTCCGCATAGCCCACCGATGCGATGGCGATGCGGCTGTCGCGACCAAGCCGGTGTGTTGCGCCATAGGACACGGTTTCGCCCGACGCGGCCGACCGGATCTGGAGGATGCGCGCCTTGAGCGTGACGACAGGTTGCATCGGATTGGCGATCCCCGTGACCGCTTCGCCGCCATAGAGCGCGATGCCGGGCCGGGTCATCGCATGGCCATATGCGCCGCCGGTCAGTATGCCGGCCGAGTTGGCGAGGCTTGATTCAACACCTTCGAGCATGGCCGCAACCGCTTGAAAGGATTCGATCTGTTGCCGGTTGAGCGGATGGTCCGGCATGTCGGCGCAGGCGAAATGGCTCATCACGTGAACAACATCGAGTTTTGCCCGCAGCGCATCGTCGCCGGCAAGCGCGCATGTTTCGTCGACGGTCAGGCCAAGCCGGTTCATGCCGGTGTCGACTTGGATAGCACAGGGCCGGCCGCCGCCTTGCGCCGCCCAGAGCGCGGCCTGCTCCATGCTCGAAAGCACCGGGATGAGCCGCGCCTTGATCGTCTCATCCATCGCACCGGCATGAACGCCGTTGAGCAGGGATATGCGCGCCTCAGGCACCAACGGCCGGATCGCAGCGCCTTCCTGCGGCAGCGCCACGAAGAAACTGTCGCAACCGGCCGATGCGAGCGCCGGCACGACCCGGTCCACACCCAATCCATAGGCGTCGGCCTTGACCACGGCCGCCGCCCGGCCCGGCCGGGAGCGCCGGTCGAGATCACGCCAGTTGGCGACGATCGCATCAAGATCGATCGTCAGCCGCCCGCCGCGCACGTCGCCATTGTCTGTCCGCCCCGTCATGCCGGCGCTGATAAACCGTCGGCGCGTCCGCGCAAAGGAAAACGTCAAGCGCCCATGGGATAGAAGAATTCCTCGCGCACGATCTTGCCGTCGGCAATGTGGTAGACCGCCAGTTCCTTCATCTGGCTGCGCTGGCCGCTGTTCTTGTCGGTCGTGTCGATCTCGAAGATCACGCCGAACCGGTCTTCGCCATGCGGGAAGGGGCCATCGACATTGGCCGAATGCACCTCGAAATTGGTGTCCCACCAGGCATGCTTGCCGCGAATGCCGTCCAGCCCCTCGGTCATCGCCGAACCGGTTTCGGGGTTGGCGACCGCCTCCACCGACACGGCATTATCCGCATAGAGATTGTCGAGACACCATGCGGCGTCTCCCTTCTGGCAATGGGCGACAAGCTGCTCGCCGATCTTCTGCGCCGGATTGGTCATGATGCACTCCTCAATGTTCGCTTTATGTTCCATCTTAACTCGACAGAGCCGCGCAGGCAAGGCGGGACTCGCCCTTTTGCGCGATTGTGAAGCAAGCGCCTGAATGATCTCGGGCGGAAACGGCCTATTCGAACTGCTCGGGCAGATGGGTGGGGTTGGCAAGGTCCGAAAAGCGCGTGAACTCGCCCTGGAAGCCGAGCTGCACCGTGCCGGTGGGGCCGTGGCGTTGCTTGGCGATGATCACATCGGCCAGCCCTTCGGCCTTTCGCATCTTTTCTTCCCAGGCAAGATATTCTTCGGTCTTGATGTCGGCGGCGACCTCTTCCGGTGTGCGTCGCGGCTCCTGGTTCTTGAGGTAATATTCCTCGCGATAGATGAAGATGACGACGTCGGCGTCCTGCTCGATCGACCCCGATTCGCGCAGATCCGACAGTTGCGGGCGCTTGTCGTCGCGGCTTTCCACCTGGCGGGAAAGCTGCGACAGGGCGATGATCGGAACGTTCAACTCTTTCGCCAGCGCCTTCAGGCCCGTCGTGATCTCGGTGATCTCCTGCACGCGGTTCTGGCTGGCCTTGGCCGACGATCCGGTCATCAACTGCACATAGTCGACGATCATCACATCGAGCCCGCGCTGGCGCTTGAGCCGGCGCGCGCGCGCCGTGAGCTGGGCAATCGAAATGCCGCCGGTCTGGTCGATATAGAGCGGCAGGCGCTGCATCATGTTGGCGCAGCCGACGAGTTTTTCGAAGTCCGCTTCGTTGATCTCACCGCGCCGGATTTTCGACGAGGAGATTTCCGTCTGCTCGGAGATGATGCGCGTGGCAAGCTGCTCCGAACTCATCTCCAGCGAGTAGAAGCCGACCACGCCGCCATCGACGGCCTTGACCGAACCATCGGCCTGCTGCTCGCCGCGAAACGCGTTGGCGATGTTGAAGGCGATGTTGGTGACCAGCGATGTCTTGCCCGAGCCCGGACGGCCGGCCAAAACGATCAGGTCTGACGATTGCAGCCCGCCCATGCGCGCGTCGAGGGATTGCATCCCGGTGGATATGCCCGACAAATGGCCGTCGCGCTGGAAGGCGGCGTTGGCCATGTCGATGGCGGTGCGCACCGCCTCGTTGAACGGTTCGAACCCGCCATCATAACGGCCGGTCTCGGCCAGTTCGAACAGCCGCCGCTCGGCATCCTCGATCTGGTCGGCCGGCGGCATTTCGACCGGCGCGTCATAGGCGATGTTGACCATGTCCTCGCCAATGCCGATCAGCGCCCGGCGGATGGCGAGATCATAGATCGCCCGGCCATAATCCTCGGCATTGATGATGGTGACGGCTTCGGCCGCAAGCCGCGCCAGATATTGGGCGACGGTCATCTCGCCGATCTTTTCATCGGCGGGCAGGAAGGTCTTGATGGTGACCGGGTTGGAGGTCTTGCCCAGCCTGATCTGCTCGCCGGCGACCGCGAAAATCTGCCGGTGCAGCGGCTCGAGGAAGTGCTCTGCCTTCAAAAAATCCGAGACCCGATAGAAGGCGTCATTGTTGATCAGGATGGCGCCGAGCAGTGCCTGTTCGGCCTCGATATTGCCCGGCGCCTCGCGGTAAAGCGCGCCATCATCCTGCGTGCCCGAATCGGAGGTCATCTGGAGAGCAGCGTCGGCCATGGGTTCTCTTTCGGTCTGGAAGGGGCGATCTATAGCGCGTCACGCGCGGCGGCCAACCGCCCTTGCGGCAATGCGCCCGTGATTCACACCAACTCACAGCACAGATATTTTTTTGCCCGCCAGGCCAGCTTTCGCTTGACCATGATCTGGCGGCGAATCGCTTCCAGCATACAAAAACCCGGCGCGCGGGGCACCGGGTTCGGTTGTTGCTCGAGCGATCGGACCTGACCGTAGCCTGTGCCGTCAGGCGGTGGCCTGTTCCTCGTCCGCTTCTGCGGCGGGCTCGGGCGCGGCGCCTTCCTCGAAGGCGTCAGGATCGACCGCAACGCCGTCCTCGTCGAAGTCGGCGAGCGATTCGAACGCATCCTCATTGGCGCCATAAATCGCCTCGGCGGAGGAAAGGTCCTCGCCGGCCGCCTGGCGCTCGGCTTCGTCTGCGGAACGGGCGACATTGAGCGTGATCCGGGTCTCGACTTCCGGGTGCAGGACGATGTCGACTTCATGCAGGCCGATCGTCTTGATCGGCTGCTTCAGATCGACCTGGTTGCGGCCGACGCGGAAGCCTTCCTCGGTCAGGAAATCGGCAATGTCGCGGGTCGAGACCGAACCGTAGAGCTGGCCGGTTTCGCCGGCCGAGCGCACGACGATGAAGTCCTTGCCGTCAAGGCCCTCGGCTACGTCCGCGGCGGCCGATTTGCGCTCTGCATTGCGCGCTTCGATCTGCTCGCGCTCGGCCTCGAACCGGGCGCGGTTGGCTTCGTTGGCGCGAAGGGCCCGGCCCGTTGGCAGCAGATAGTTGCGGGCGAAGCCGTCCTTGACGGTGACTTCGTCGCCAATGGCGCCCAGCTTGGCGATGCGTTCCAGCAAAATGACTTTCATGGTCTTTGTCCTTTGTTCAATGCTGATGTCAGGTGGAAGCCGGCGGCGTTCCGGTCGGCGGCTTGCCGCCGCCGGGGGAGACCGGCATGGGGCGGGCCGTGGCAAGAAGGCCCGCAAAGAAGAAGGGAAGCGCGGCGATGAGCGTGATGGCGACGGCGCCGTAGACGACGATCATCGCAAAGGGGCGCCAGGGCTGGCCGCGCGTGCGCGCATGGAAAATGGCAAAGCCGGCCATGGTGAACCCGCCGGTCAGCGCGCCGGCAAAGGTCGTCGCGGCCAGGCCCAGCGGCCCGGAGAGGAAGCTGCCGGCGATCGCGAATGCCAGGATGATCGCACCGGCGCGCGGCAGGCGCAGCGCTTCGGGCCAATCGTCCTTCGGACGCTTGAGCCGGCCCGAGGCGCGGGTGATCGCAAGCGCCAGATAGAGCGAGCCGATCAGGATCATCAGCCAGAGCGCCGGCTGCATGAACGGGATCGCCCCGGTCATGAAGGCAAGGAAGCTCGCGCGGCCCTCCGGCGTGAAGGCGAATTCGGGATTGGCCTCCTGCAGCCGGACGATCATTTCGCCGACCAGTTCATCGACCAGCGCCGGGCCGTAGCCGATCAGCGCACCGGCAACGATGAAGGCGCCGGCGGTGATCACGGCCAGGCGCACGATGACATCCGACAGGGGATACCAGGCCAGCTTGCCGGCCGGCCCGCCCACCTCGTCGGCCGGGCGCGCCAGGTTCATCCAGTAGCCGGCTGCCGTCGCCGGCAGGATCGTCGTCATGACGATGTAGAGGGCAAGCTGGATGTTGGCGAAGGCGATGATCGTCGCGGTGGCAATGATCGCCCCGGTCACGCCGGCGGCAAAGCCCCAGCCGAGGGTTGCCACCATCAGCGGCACGGCGGACAGGAAATAGAGAATGACCGACAGGCCGGAGCCCGAAACGACGCCAAGACACAAAAGCGCGGTTGCCGCGCCCGAAACAAGGCCGATGCCGATCGTGTTGGCGTTCATGGTCGCTGTCCTGCGCTGTGGCAGTTAGGGACCGACAAAGGCCCCAACTCGGTTTTCATCGCACCGGGTCCGCCCCGGCGTTTCGGCTGTTTCGTCATTCCGGGGCTTGGCCCCGGAATCCATGGTGCTGAACCGCAAGATGGATCCCGGAACCAGGTTCCGGGATGACGCCTTGGTATTCGACCCTATTTGGTCACATAGGGCAGCAAGCCCAGGAAGCGCGCGCGCTTGATGGCCTTGGCCAGTTCGCGCTGCTTCTTCATCGACACGGCGGTGATGCGCGACGGCACGATCTTGCCGCGTTCGGAGACGTAGCGCTGCAGCAGCTTGACGTCCTTGTAATCGATCTTCGGCGCGTTGGCGCCCGAGAACGGGCAGGTCTTGCGGCGGCGATGGAAGGGCCGGCGCGTCGGCAGTTGATTGATATCGACCATTAGCTGCGGCCTCCTTCGCCCCTGTCGCCACGCGGGCCGCCGTCACGGCGCGGTCCGCCATCGCGGCGCGGGCCCCGATCGCGGTCACGGCGCTCGTCGCGGCGCATCATGGCTGAGGGGCCTTCTTCGAGTTCTTCGACCTTGACGGTCATGTAGCGCAGCACGTCCTCATGGATGCGCTGCTGGCGCTCCAACTCGTGGATCGCGCCGGCGGGCGCGTTGACATTGAGCAGCGTGTAATGCGCCTTGCGGTTCTTCTTGATGCGGAACTGGAGCGACTTCAGCCCCCAGCTTTCCACCTTGTCGACGCTGCCGCCATGTTCGGCGAGCACGCCCTTGAACTGGTCGACCAGTTCTTCGACCTGGCCCGATGAAATGTCCTGGCGCGCCAGGAACACGTGTTCGTAAAGTGGCATCTGATCCTTGCCTTTCGTTTCGTTCCAGCCTGTCAGCGGCGAAGCCTCCTGGCCTGTCCGATCCGCGATTGCGGCACGAAAGGCGAAAAAACTCGACGGGTCGAGAGCGGGATCTTCAGGAGGCGCAGCGCTTGTGCGATGCAAAATGGCTCCCCCATGGGAGAGCCATCCCCCGTTCAGCCCCCGGCTGACCGGCTGGCGCTGATATACAGATTTTCAGCCGCCATGCAAGGGGCGGACATCAGGCGACGAACAGCCATGCCGTGTAGCCGGCATAGGTGGCAAGCAGCGCGACGCCCCAAACCCGTCCGATCGTCCGGCCATCCAGCAGGAGCGCGGCAAAAACCGCCGTTGCAAGACCGAGCACCAAGGCGCTGCCCGGTGCGAGCACGCCTGCCGCCGGAATCGGCACGACAAGCGCGGTGATGCCCAGAATGCCGAAGATGTTGAAGATGTTCGAGCCGATGACATTGCCGATCGCGACGTCGCCCTGCCGGCGGATGGCGGCGACCAGTGTCGTTGCCAGTTCGGGCAGGGACGTTCCGATGGCGACGACGGTCAGCCCGATCACCGCTTCCGATAGGCCAAGGCCACGCGCGATGGCGGTCGCGCCGCTGATCAGCATCTCCGCCCCCGCAAACAGCAATGCCAGACCGCCGACCAGCAGCAATCCGATCAAGGGGACGCCAGTGGCGCCCGATCCGGCCACCGGTTGTTCGGTCGCCGCGCCGGCATCGCTGTCCGACCGGACCGCATTTCCCAGATAGACGGCCAGAAGGACCAGGAGGCCGAACCCGATGGCCCGTCCGATCGTGTCGAGAAAAAGAAGACCGGTCGCGGCGAACCCGGCGACCAGCGTGACGATGACGTCGGTCCGGTTTGACCGGTCAAGCGCGGCAACCGGCGCGATCGCGATACCGATCCCCGCGATGAGCAGGATGTTGGCGATGTTCGATCCGATGACATTGCCCAGCGCGATGGCCGGCGTTCCGGCCAATGCCGCACGCACGGACACCAGCAGTTCCGGCATCGAGGTGCCGAACCCGACCACCACCACGCCAACCACGAACGCGCTCATGCCGAGGCGAAGCGCCGCGGCGCCGGCGCCCCGCACCAGCAGTTCGCCGCCCACGAACAAAGCCGCCAGACCGGCGGCAACGAGCAGATAGGAATTCACAATCAGGTCCACGCCGCGCCTGAGATCGGGAAGGCACGTTTCAGCGTGCCAACAGGACCGGGCGGCTGGCCTGTCGCCGATCAGATGGTGTGTCCGCGGCGGCGCACAAGGGGCGTCAGCGCTCCTGCAGTGCGAGGCGGGCGCCGAGCGCGCAATAGATCGAACCGACCACCTTGCCCTGCCATTTCAGGATGACCGGGTTGCGGCGCAGGAACGTGCCGAACCGGCCTGCGGTGACGGCGACCAGAAGCGTGCTCAGGAGGCCCATCAGCACGAACAGGACGCCCAGAATGGTCAATTGCAGGGCGACGAACCCGTTCGCAGGGTCAACGAACTGCGGCAAGAAAGCCACGAAGAACAGCGCCGACTTGGGGTTGAGTACTTCGGCGATGATCGCCTGGCGAAACGCCTGTCGTGGCGTGATGGCCACCGCCCCGCCGGTCGCCAGATCGGTCTGCGGCTTTTCGAGGATGGCGCGGATGCCCAGATAGACCAGATAGGCCGCACCGAGATATTTGATCAGCGTGAACAGGGTGGCCGACGCCAGGATGATCGCCGAAAGGCCGATCACGGCCATCGCCGTGTGCACGAGATCGCCGGCTGCGATGCCGAGCCCCGTCGCCACGCCCACCCGCGTTCCGGCACTCGATGCGCGCGCCAGCGTCAGGATCACTGCCGGACCCGGGATCAGGACGAAACCGAGCAGGATGGCCAGATAGGTGATCAGCGTGGCCGGGTCGATCACAGATCGTTCGCCGCGTCCCGCTCGCCGGCGATCGCCAGCCGCGCCACCATCCAGCACAGCCACAGCGTCGGCAGGCCGATCAGCCCGCCAATGACGGCCAGCCCGAGCGGCCCGGTGCCGATGGCGGTCGACAGCGCATAGGCGGCGGTGCCGGCGACGGCGAGGATTTCCGCGTCGACCAGAATGATGCCGGCGATCGCCGTAAACAGCGCCGATGTGGTCAGGACGGCGGTTTCAGTGGATGAGTTGGATGCGATGTCGGAGGATTTCGTATCGGTCATGAAAGGGCCTTGAATGTTGATGAGCCCGCCGTCGGCTGGCTCTGGCGGCACTCAAGGCCTTGATTGCGGCTTTTGCAAGCCCTGACATGTCGGGATTGCAGTTTCTTCTTGGCGGCAGTCGGCGTGTTCAGTGATGTTGACGGCGCATCATGATGCGGGGTCAGGGCCGGCACCCGTTTGGCCTTGACACCCCGGCGCTTCTCCCCCACCAAACGCGCGCTTTTGACGAGGACCGATCATGACAATCGCCTTCACGTTTCCCGGTCAGGGCTCGCAGGCCGTCGGCATGGGCAAGGATCTGGCCGATGCCTTCGCCGAGGCGCGCGCCGTCTTCGAGGAAGTGGACGCCGCGCTTGGCGAGAACCTCTCTAAGACCATGTGGGACGGGCCGGACGATGCACTCACCCTGACCGCCAATGCCCAGCCGGCATTGATGGCCGTATCGATGGCTGTCGTCCGCGTGCTGGAGGCCCAGGGCTACAAGGTCTGGGAAAAGGCGGCCTTCGTCGCCGGCCATTCGCTCGGCGAATATTCGGCCCATGCTGCTGCGGGCACGTTCACCATCGCCGATGCGGCGCGGCTGCTGCGCGTGCGCGGCAATGCCATGCAGGCCGCCGTGCCGGCCGGCGAAGGCGCCATGGCGGCGATCATCGGTCTCGACGATGCGGGCGTAAAGGCCGCCTGCGAGGAGGCTTCGGCACACGGCCCATGCCAGATCGCCAACGACAATGGCGGCGGTCAGATCGTCATTTCCGGTGGCAAGGCTGCGGTCGAGGCGGCCGCCGACATTGCCAAGGCCAATGGCGCCAAGCTCGCCAAGATGCTTCCGGTGTCCGCGCCGTTTCACTCGTCCCTGATGGCGCCGGCAGCCGATGCGATGGCCGAAGCGCTCGCCAATGTCCGCGTGTCCGAGCCGATGGTGCCCGTCATCGCCAATGTGATGGTGGCGCCCGCGACCGGAGCCGATGCCATCATCGATACGCTGGTCAAACAGGTCACGGGGCAGGTGCGGTGGCGCGAGACGGTGCAGTGGCTGGCCGCGCAGGGCGTCACAAATCTGGTCGAAGCCGGTTCGGGCAAGGTGCTGACCGGATTGGCGCGCCGCATCGACCGGTCGGTCGATGCCGTTGCCATTTCCTCGCCCACCGATATAGAAGCGTTCCTCGAAAAGAACGCTTGACCAAGAGCCAGAGCGAAACAACGGAACGGGAACTGCCATGATCGATCTGAGCGGCCGCAAGGCGCTGGTGACCGGCGCATCGGGAGGCATTGGCGAGGCGATCGCCCGCCTGTTGCACGATCGGGGCGCGATTGTCGGCCTGCATGGCACGCGCGAGGAAAAGCTGCAGGCGCTCGCGGGTGACCTCGGCGACCGGGTGCACATCTTTCCCGCCAACCTGTCCGATCGCCCTGCGGTCGACGACCTCGCCAAGAAGGCCGAAGCGGACCTCGAAGGCGTCGATATCCTCATCAACAATGCCGGCATCACCCGCGACGGGCTCTTCGTGCGCATGTCCGACGCCGATTGGGACGCGGTCATCGAGGTCAATCTGACGGCGGTCTTCCGGCTGACCCGTGCGCTGACCCACCCGATGATGCGCCGCCGCAACGGCCGCATCGTCAACATCTCCTCGGTCGTCGGCGTGACCGGCAATGCAGGCCAAGCCAATTATTGCGCGTCCAAGGCCGGCCTGATCGGCTTCACCAAGTCGCTGGCCCAGGAGATCGCCTCGCGCAACGTCACCGTCAATGCCGTTGCACCGGGCTTCATCGAAAGCGCGATGACCGAAAAACTCAATGAAAAACAGACCGATGCCATTATGGGCGCGATCCCGATGAAGCGCATGGGCACGGGCGCCGAGGTGGCCTCGACCGTGGCGTTTCTCGCCTCCGACGAAGCCTCTTACGTCACTGGCCAGACGTTGCACGTCAATGGCGGCATGGCGATGATCTGAGGGCCGTTTCCGGCATTTGCGCCGTCCACAAACTTCTTTTCGCCCCGCTCTTTCATCTTGATTAGGCTGGCGGGTGCGGATAGTCACGAGCGAACCTAATCCAACCAATCAAGGATTTCCGACATGAGTGATGTTGCAGAGCGGGTCAAGAAGATCGTCGTCGAGCACCTCGGCGTGGACGCAGAGAAGGTGACCGAAGGCGCAAGCTTCATCGACGATCTGGGCGCCGACAGCCTCGATACGGTCGAACTCGTGATGGCGTTCGAGGAAGAGTTCGGCGTTGAAATCCCCGATGATGCCGCCGAGACGATCCTGACCGTGGGCGACGCGGTCAAGTTCATCGAAAAAGCCAACGCCTGATCGTTGGTGCCCGGCCGTTCGCGCCGGGCAAGCTTCCGATGCAGATGCGCCGAGTTGTCATCACCGGGATCGGCATGGTTTCGCCGCTTGCGGCGGACGCCGAAACCACCTGGTCTCGCCTGCTTGAGGGCCAAAGCGCGGCGCGCAAGGTCACCGAGTTCGAGGTCGATGATCTGCCGGCGCAGATCGCCTGCCGTCTGCCGTTCGGCGACGGCAGCGGCGGCACATACAATGCCGACGACTGGATGGAGCCCAAGGAGCAGCGCAAGGTCGACGATTTCATCGTCTATGGCGTTGCCGCCGCCGAGCAGGCGCTTGCCGATGCCGACTGGCATCCTCAAAGCGATGAAGACCAGATCGCGACCGGCGTTCTGATCGGATCGGGCATTGGCGGCATCGAGGGCATCGTCGAGACCGGCTATGTGCTGCGCGATCGCGGCCCGCGCCGGGTTTCGCCCTTCTTCATTCCCGGCCGGCTGATCAATCTGGTCAGCGGCCACGTGTCGATCCGCCACAAGCTGCGCGGCCCGAACCATTCGGTCGTCACCGCCTGTTCGACCGGCGCCCATGCCATCGGCGATGCAAGCCGGCTGATCGCGCTGGGCGATGCGGACGTGATGGTCGCCGGCGGCACGGAATCGCCGGTCTGCCGGATTTCGCTGGCCGGCTTTGCCGCCTGCAAAGCGCTGTCCACTGGCCGCAACGACGACCCAACCGCCGCCTCGCGGCCCTATGACCGCGACCGCGACGGCTTCGTCATGGGCGAGGGCGCCGGTGTCGTCGTGCTCGAGGAACTCGAACACGCCAAGGCGCGCGGCGCGAAAATCTATGCCGAAGTGGTCGGCTACGGCCTGTCGGGCGATGCCTATCACATCACCGCGCCGTCAGAAGATGGCGAAGGCGCCGAACGCTGCATGCGCTCCGCACTGGCGCGCGCCAGCATCACGCCCGCCGAAATCGACTATATCAACGCCCACGGCACATCGACCATGGCCGACACGATCGAACTGGGCGCGGTGGAACGGGTTCTGGGCAATGCGGCGGGCAAAGTGTCCATGTCGTCGACCAAATCGTGCATCGGCCATCTTCTGGGCGCCGCCGGCGCCGTCGAAGCGATCTTCTGTGTGCTGGCCATCCGCGATCAGGTCGTGCCGCCGACGATCAATCTCGACAATCCCGATGTGGACACCGCGATCGATCTGGTGCCGCATCAAAAACGCGAGCGTCCGGTCGACATCGCCCTGTCCAACTCGTTCGGCTTTGGCGGCACCAACGCCTCGCTGGTCCTGCGCCGCTTCGACGCCTGACGCAGCGGCAGGTCACGCCGCGTTGGCCCACCGGTTTTTCGCCACAAAGGCTTTTATTGTGCGCCTCAATGCGCCAAACCATGACGTTCGGTTCGAACCGTTTTCGGCTCGGGCCCTGCCGGGGCGGCGGTGTTCCAACCACCACAATTCGCCATCAGGGGATGCGACGTGAGTGACAAGATGAAGTTCGGACGTGGCAATCCCAAGCCCGTGGTGCCGGGCGCCGATCCGGTGGCGTCCGATACCGGCGAACGGCCCATTCCACGTTCCCCCGCCCAGGCGCTGCGCCCTGAAACCGGCGTCGAGCCGCCCCGGCGCCGGCGCGCGCGCGCCGCGCGCAGCCAGGTCGTCATCTTCGCCAATTTCCTGTTCACGCTGCTCATCCTGTCGATGATCGCGCTGGGCGGCGCGATGTATCTGGGCAAGTTGCGCTTCGAACAGGCCGGACCGCTCAGCGCCTCGTCGACCTATATGGTCCGCCCCGGCGCCACGCTGATCCAGATCGCCAACGGGCTGGAACGGCGCGGCATGATCACCAACGCACGCATTTTCGAGCTCGGCGCGCGCGCACACGGCAATCAGGACACCTTCAAGGCCGGCGAATTCGAGATCACGGCCGGCGCCTCGATGAAGGACATCATGGAGACGATGGTGCAGGGCGTCGCCATCCTGCATCCGCTGACGATCATCGAGGGAACCACCGTCTTCCAGGCCTTCGAGCGGATCGCCGAAGACGAGTTTCTGGCCGGCGACATGCCCTCCGACATGCCGCCCGAAGGCATGCTGATCGCCGACACGCAGAAATTCACGCGCGGCACCGAACGCAGCGACATCATCGCCCGCATGGTCGACCAGCAGGAGCGGCTGATCGCGCAGATATGGGAAAAGCGCGATCCGGACCTGCCGCTGAACGACATCAACGAGTTCGTCACCCTTGCGTCGATCGTCGAAAAAGAGACCGCGCTTGCCGAGGAGCGGCCGCGCGTCGCCGGCGTCTTCGTCAACCGGCTCGAGCGCGGCATGCGGCTGCAATCGGACCCAACCATCATTTACGGCATTTTCGGCGGCGAGGGGAAACCGGCCGACCGGCCGATCTACCAGTCCGATATCGACAATCCCACGCCCTACAACACCTATCAGATCGACGGCTTGCCGCCCGGTCCGATCGCCATTCCCGGCCGCGCGTCGCTGGAAGCGGTCGCCAACCCGGCGCAGACGGACGACCTGTTCTTTGTTGCCGACGGCACGGGCGGCCACGCCTTTGCCAGGACGCTTGACGAACACAATGCCAATGTGCGCCGCTGGCGGCAGATCGAGGCCGAGCGCGAGGCGGCACGTGAGGCGGCCGAACAGCCCGCCGAGGGCGAGACCACGCAGAACTGACACCGCACACGCGCATCGACTGGCAGGGGGAAGCGATGAGCGACGCAGACATTCAGTCGATGACCGGATTTGCGACGGCGCGCCGCATGATCGGCGATGTCCAGGCCCATTGCGACATCCGCTCGGTCAATGGCCGCTCCCTGGACATCAAGCTGCGCGTCCCGCCCGGCCTTGAAGCGGTCGAACCCTCTCTCAAGAAACGCATCGCCGGCCGCCTCGCGCGCGGCAATGTGCAGGTGTCGATCGGCGCCGAGGCAAAAACCGCCACGGTGCCGCTCGCCATCGATGCCGACGCATTCCGCCATGTGGCCGCGCAGGCGATGGCGCTGTCGGTCGAGGCCGGGCTTGCCCCGCCGACCACCGACGGGCTCTTGCAGGTGCGCGGTGTCGTGATGAGCGAGGACGGTACCGCCAGTCTCAGTCCCGACGATGGCGAGGAGATCGACGCGCTGGTCGATGCCGCGCTTGACGGGCTGATCGCCGCCCGCCGGTCCGAAGGCGTCGCGATGGCCGCTTTGATAGCCGACCATGTCGCGACGATCGAGGCGTTGGTCGCTTCCGCCGAGAGCGAGCCGGAAAGCCAGCCCGACGCGATCGGTGCGCGCCTTTCGGCGCAGCTCGAACGTCTTCTGGCAGACACCGCGCTCGATCCGGAACGGCTCAATGCCGAAGCCGCAATTCTCGCCGCCAAGGCCGACGTGACCGAGGAGATCGGCCGATTGAAAGCCCATGTGGCCGCCGCGCGCGACCATCTTGCCAAGGGCGGGCCAATCGGCCGCAAGCTCGATTTTCTCGCCCAGGAATTCAACCGCGAGGCCAACACGCTGTGCTCGAAATCGGCCTCATCGGGCCTCACCGCCATCGGCCTTGAGCTGAAATCGGTGATCGACCAGTTGCGCGAACAGGTGCAAAACCTGCAATAGAGCTCGGAAGGGTCACGACGGAGAGGGTGCCGTGGCAACCATGACAACTGATGACGCGGACGCGGTGGGCGCCCGGATCGCAAGACGCGGCCTGATGCTGGTCCTGTCCTCGCCTTCGGGCGCGGGCAAGTCGACCATCGCCCGCAATCTGATGGAGATCGATGACGGGTTCGACCTGTCGGTGTCGGTGACCACGCGCGCGCGCCGGGGCAGCGAGATCGAGGGTGTCCATTATCGCTTCGTCGATGAGCGGACCTTCATGCGCATGCGCGACGATGACGACTTGCTCGAATGGGCGGAAGTCCACGGCAATTACTATGCAACGCCCCGCGCACCGGTCGAGCAGGCCATGGCCGCCGGCCGCGACATGCTGTTCGATATCGACTGGCAGGGCGCCAAGCAGATGACCGAAAAGATGCGCACCGATGTGGTCTCGGTCTTCATCCTGCCGCCGTCGATGGCCGAACTGCGCGCCCGCCTGATGCGGCGCGCCGAGGATCGGCCCGAAATCATCGAGCAACGGCTGAAAAATGCCGCCGTCGAGATCGAGCATTGGCGCGAATATGACTATGTCATCGTCAATGACGATCTGGATCGCGCCTTCGAGGCCGTGCGGGCGATCGTCCGCGCCGAACGGCTCCGGCGCGACCGCCGTCCGGGCCTGTTCGATTTCGTATCAGACCTTCTGGCGGCCGACTGGCAGGATGGCGGCGGCTCATAGCGCGTTCGCAAGCGCGCAGAATTCCGCGATCGACAGGGTTTCGGCGCGGCGCGTCTCATCGATGCCCGCGCGTTCGAGCAGGTCCGCGCCGCCGACCGGCTTCAGGCTCTGACGCAGCATCTTGCGCCGCTGCCCGAACGCATGCCGCGTGACGGTTTCGAGCCGTGAGACATTGCAGGGGATCGGCGCGGATTTCGGCGTCAGGTGAACCACCGAAGACGTCACCTTTGGCGGCGGCCGGAACGCCTGCGGCGGCACGTCGAAACAGATCGCCGCATCGGTGCGCCAGCCGGCGAGAACGCCGAGCCGCCCATAGGCCGCTTCGCCCGGGCCCGCGACGATGCGCTCTGCGACCTCCCTTTGGAACATCAGCGTCATCGACGCGTAAAAGGGTGGCCATTGCGCCCCGCCGAGCCAGTTGGTCAGCAGCGCCGTGCCGACATTGTAGGGCAGGTTGGCGACGATCGCCGTCGGCCCGTCATCGGCAGCCAGCGCTGCGAAATCATGCGTCAGCGCATCGCCTTCGATCACGGTCAGTCGACCGGGACAATGCGCTTCGATCTCCGCCAGCGCCGGCAGGCATCGCGCATCGCGCTCGATGGCGATGACGTGACGGGCACCCTCCATCAGAAGCGCGCGCGTCAGCCCGCCCGGCCCTGGCCCGATTTCGATGACCGTCGTGTTCGCAAGATCGCCCGCCTGCCGCGCGATCTTCGATGTCAGGTTCAGATCGAGCAGGAAGTTTTGGCCCAGCGCCTTTCGGGCGGCGAGCCCATGCGCGTCGATGACATCGCGCAGCGGCGGTAGCCCGTCGATCGCAAGCCGGTCGGTCACGCCACAGCCTGATCGTTCATCGCCATCTGTGCGGCCATCGTCAGCGCGGCGATGAAGCTGTCGGACCGCGCCGCACCTGTTCCGGCAATGGCAAACGCCGTGCCGTGATCGGGCGATGTGCGGATGAAGGGCAGGCCGAGCGTGACGTTGACGCCGAGATCGAAGTCGAGCGCCTTGGCCGGGATCAGCGCCTGGTCGTGATACATGCACACAGCCACATCATATGTCTCGCGCGCGGCGGCGTGAAACATGGTGTCGGCGGGCAGGGGGCCGGTGGCGTCTATGCCCTCGGCGCGCACCGCGTCGACCGCCGGCGCGACGATGGCGACATCCTCGGCGCCAAGTGCGCCGCCTTCACCGGCATGCGGGTTGAGCCCGGCGACCGCGATGCGCGGGCAGGCGATGCCGAACCGGCGTTTGAGGTCGCTGTCGGCGATGCGGATCGTTGCGGCGATCAGATCCGTCGTCAACGCGGCGGGCACGTCGGCCAACGGGATGTGGATGGTGACCGGGACCGTGCGCAGCCGGGGGCCCGCGATCATCATGACCGGCCGAGCCTCGGCGCCCGTGTGCCGCGCGGCCAGTTCGGCCAGATATTCGGTGTGGCCGGGATGGGCAAAGCCCGCATCGTAGAGCGGTTTCTTGGCGATCGGCGCGGTGACGACGCCGGCGGCATCGCCGGCAATGGTCAGCGCCACGGCCCGGTCGATCGCCTCGATCGTGCCGGCGGCATTGCCGGCAAGCGGTGTTCCCGGCCGCTCCTCCACCCGGTTCGACAGCGGCACGACCGGCAGAGCGTCGGCGAATGTCGCCGTGGCCCGCGCCGCATCCACGACCTTGATCGGGACATCAAGACCCAGCAGCCGGGCGCGGGCGGCAAGCTGATCCGGGTCGCCGATGCAGAAGAAAGCCGTCAGGGCCGATGCCGTGCGCATCGTCCAGGCCGTCAGAAGGATGTCGGGACCGATACCGGAGGGATCGCCGCAGCTCGCGGCCAGCGGCAGGCGCGGCGACACCGTCCTCATGAGCGCAACGTCGCCGCCGGCTCAGCGGCGCTGGATGCGGGCATTCTCGCGCAATTCCGCCAAAAGGCTGGCGCCGGCATCACCGCCATCGCCTTCAAGCGCCTCGGTGGAGAACTGGAGCTGCGCCACCCGGTCGTCGCTGACCTGCCGCGCGCGGCAGACGACGATGAACTCGACGCCGCGGTCAGTGTCCTTGACTTTGGTGGTCTGGCCTGTCTGCAGCCCCTTGATGTCGTCGGCCCAGTTGGCCGGCAACTGCAGTTCGAGGACGCGGCCCAAATCGCGCACGGTGACGTCGCGCAAATTCTGAGCCATCGCCAGCGTCTGGTCGCAGCTGCTGACGCGGCCGCGCATATTGTTGGCCTCGGTTCGGCGCGCCGATATCTGGCCGCGATTGGCCTCGGGCACCACGAAGATCACCTGCTGGAGGATATATTCGGTGGATGTCGGCTTCTGGCCGCCCTGCTCGAGCATGCGGGCGACGACGTCCTGTTCGCTCATCAACTGGCTTTGCGAGCGCGCCCGCGCCTGCACAAGCTGTCCCCAGCCGATCTGCAGCCGGATGAATTCCCTGAAGTGATTGGCCGTCACGCCGGCCTGGTTGAGCACCTGCGTCAACTGCCCGGTGCTCATATTGTTGCGGCTGGCAAAGTTGTTGAACGCATTGGTGACCATCGAATCGGGCACGTTGATGCCGGCGCGCCGCAACGCGCTCCGCTTCAGCGCATCGTCGACCAACTCATCAGTCGCCAATTGCCGCATATTGCCGGGCCGCCGTTGCAGTCGCAGGAAGGCGGAACGCCGCGCAATGTCATAGCTGGTCACCACCTCGTCATTGACAACGACCCTGATCTCGGAGGCAAGGGCCGGCGATGTGCCAAGGGCCGTGCCTGCCGGTCCGGGCGGGGCGGCGACCGCGGCAAGGGCGATGGCGGCGGCCATCAGGCGGTTGCGGTATTGGAAGCGGGTCTGGACCATGGCGTGCCTCGGCAAAATTTCTTGGCGCAATGTACCGGTCTTATCCGACCGGCGGCGTCGATCACAAGGGTGTCCCGGTGCCTGCATCGGCTTCGGGGCGAAACCATGACGGCGGTCAGAAATCGAGGCCCGACGAACTCAGACCCAGATCACCGAGCGTTCTGGCCGCGAAACGGACGCCGAAGCTGCGTGTGACGGCGTCGGCCGTATCGACCGTTTCGGTGTAGGACAGGCCAAAGCTGAAGCACTCATCGTCATAGGCAAGCCCGATCGACCGGTCGGTCATGCGGTCGTTGGAGATGTCGTAGGTGGCCGAACCCAGCACCCGCCAATATTTGGCGAACCGGATGGAGCCCGAACCGGCGATTTCCTGCCGCTCGGTGCCGAAGCCGTAGGTCGGCTGTGCCTTGATCAGCGCGTAGTTGGCAGCGAGCGCGATCGTGTCGTTGGAAAAGGACACGCCCGCATCGGCGCGGCGCAGGTCGAAATTGCTCTCGTCGAACCGGCCGTCTGCGCTGGCCGCAAATCCGCTGGCATGCTGCACGCCCACATGGGCCACATAGTCCGAACGCGCGGTCTCAAGCCCCGAATCGGCGCCGGCATTGACAAGGTCGGCGTCATCATAGGGATTGTCGCCGGCCAGATGGAACGATTGTCCGAAAATGCCCGTAGCGCTCCAGTTGCGGGCCAGCGTCCCGCTATAGCGCATGCCGACATTGGCCCTTATGCCGCCCTCGATGCGGTCATAGCCAGAGAACTTGTCCCGGTCGAACAGCGTGGATGCATCGAACACCAGGCTTTGCGCGTCCTCGTTGGGCAGCACCACATTATTGGGCGCATCCGGCCGCACGAACACCTGCGCCATCGGCTCGAAGACGTGGCTGGTGCCCTGCGCGGTGACCAGAAGCGGCATCCGCGTCTCCAGGCCGGCGGTCGCCATGCCGCGCCAGTGCGTGCCATTGCCCGCCAGCGCCGTGCCCGTGTCTTCCATGGTCTGCGACAGGGGGCCGGCCGCATTGATGTCGAGGATCGTGCTGTCGCCCTGGGCGTGCAGGATCGGCGTGACCAAAAGCCCGCCGGGCGCCACATAGGTCCGTTTCCACTCGGTTTCGGCGGTAAAGCGCCAGGAATTGCCGTCCGTGCCGAAGGTTGCGAAATTGTCGTCGGCGGGGCCGGCGGCAAGGCGCGTGTCGGCCTTGTCGCGGACGATGCCGCGCGTGTTGATGTTGAACGACAATTGCCCGCCGGCAACGGGCTGCGACACCACGTAATTATAGTCGCTGCTGGGCAGCACGGTCGGCTGCTGGGTGTTGCGTCCCGCCGGATCGGGCCGGTTTTCCTGCACGTCGAAATGCATCAGGCGGGTATCGAAATAGTTGCGGCCCGAAAGCCCGGTCAGCCAGGCCTCGTTGCGGAACACTTCGGAATTGAAGCCCGAGATCGAATAGGTCCGCGCAAAGTTCTTGTCGGTCTGGAGCATGCCGTTCCAGCCGAACTCCCAGCGCGGATTGATCTGAAAGGCGCCGGACGTGCCGATCATGCCGCGATCGCGGTTGAGCCGGTCTTCGGTGCCTGCGTCGAACGCACCGACACGCTGCTGCTGGATGCCGGCAATCTTCAGATTGTAGACGCCGTTTTCGAGGCGGTGGCGGAACTCGGCTTCCGCCAGAAAGCCCTGGCGGGTGAAGCCGGTGCCGGTGAGCGTCAGATCGTAATTGGGCGCCAGATTGATGAAATACGGCACGCTGACGCCGAAGCCGAGCTCTTCGGCAAAGCGAAAGCTGGGCGCCAGAAACCCGGTCTTGCGCTTGACGGTCGGATCGGCGGTGGTGAACACCGGCAGATAGGCGATCGGAATGCCCAGGAACTCAAACCTGGCCTGTTCGAACCGCACCGTCTTCTCTTCGCTGTTCCAGACCGTGCGTTGCGACTTGATCTGCCACAGCGGCGGCTTCTCGGGCTGTTCCTCGCACGGCTCGCAGGCGGTGTAGATGCCCTGGTTGAACACGGTCACATTGCCGTCGCGGCGCTCGGCGCTCTCGGCCACAAAACGCGTATTGTCGGGCGTGACGACGCGCAGCGCATTCAAAAAGCCGTCGCGGAAATCGTCGGTGATATCGATCTCGTCGGCGGTCAGGCGCGTGCCGTCCGGCTGCAGGATCTCGACATCGCCGACAGCGATCATCCGGCCGCTTTGCTGGATGTATGTCACCTGCCGGGCCACGAGCCGCGACCCGTCATAGTCGATGCGCACGCTGCCGACCGCCGAGACCGTGCCCTCGTCATTGTTGTAGATCAGTTCGTCAGCCTGCAGCAGCATCGGCGCGTCCGGATTGGTCGCGGCGAGGTCCTCGATGCTCGTCTGGGCCGATGCCGGTGAGAGGGCGGCGGGCACCGCAAGACCGGCCATGAGTGCGGCGAGGCCCACCCCGGCGCACAGAAGCCGGGCGCGCGGCACCGTTGCGCAACCGCGCCGACATCCGGTTTGGCGATCATCCGCCATCTGTGCCCTTCGGTTACGCATTACCCGTCTTCGCGATTGAGAAGATATCCGATTCCGAACAAAATGCCGCCGATCACCGGGAGCCAGGCCGCCACGACGGGCGGCATCGCGCCGGCGCTGCCGAACGACTTGGCCAGCGCCGTGACGACATAAAGCAGAAAGCCGGCGGTGACACCACCCACAATCATCCCCGCCGACTGACCGAAGCGGACGAAGCGCAGCGAGACTGTTGCCGCGATCATCGCCATGGCGACCATCAGCGCCGGCAGCGCGACAAGCGAATGATATTGCATTGAAAACGGCGCCGACGGCACGCCGAACGAGCGGGCCGCCTCGATCTGCCGGCCGAGCGCATAGATCGGCACCATGTCCGGCGGGACCAGCGATTGCCGGACGACTTCGGTATCAAGGCTTGTGGACACCGTCATGCGCTCGCTCTGCACCGGCCTGCGCCGCGGCACGCTGGTTGTCACGTCGGTCAGCACCCATTCGCCGCTGTCCAGATACGCCGTGTCCGCATCGTGGCGGGCCGCGACGCGGCCGTCCTCGCCCACTTCGATGAAGACAGCCTCATAAAGGGTGATGTTCTGGTTGGCGACGGTCTTGGCGGTGATCAGGATCGCGCCGCCGCCCTCGCGGCTCTGCCGCAGCCATGGTTCGTCGGTGCCGAAAAGGCGGTTCTGGGCGCTGCCCTTCCAACTCCCCTCGATCGATTGCGCAAGCGAGAATCCGTTGGCGGCTAGCGGGTTGAGGACGAATACGCCGCAAAGCCCGACCAGCAGCGCCGCCACCCAGGTCGGCGTGAGGAACTGCCAGGCCGACATGCCAGCCGAGCGCGCAACGACCAGCTCGTACTTCCGGTTCAGCGCGATCAGCGTCGCGATCGTTGCAAACAGCATGACGAACGGCAGCGTCACCTGCAGGATGAACGGCACCCGCATCGCCGACACGCCCAGCGCCTTGAGCGCCGAATATTCGGGCAGGCTGCCCGTCCGGTTGGACAGTTCGGTGAAGTCAACCAGCAGCGCCAGCGCGGCGATGCCGGCGATGAAATAGACGACCATGCGCACAAGGCGCATGAACACATAGACCTGGAATGTCCGTCCCGCGACGCCGGTCATGCCTGGTTCAACTGCCTGCGCGCCGTGCGTCGTCGCAGGCGCTGCCATCGATCGTTGAGCGTGCCGGCCATGCGAATGACCGGATCGGGCACCTGAACGGTCCAGCCGCGCAGGAACATCAGCGCGGACAGGCCGATCCCTGCCAGCGGGATCGCGTAAAGCAGCCAGAAGAGCGCACCGTCCGTCTTGATCGCATTGTAGCTGAAATAGCCGGCCCAGCGATAGCCGAGCCCGGCACCGAATGCCAGCACCACCGCCATGATGCTCGCCGAGCGATGGGTGCGCGGTTGCCCCGCAACCACCAGCGCGACCATCGCGAAAAGCACCGGATAGAGCCACTCGGTCATGCGGCGATGCAGTTCACCGCGCGCCTGGCCGGGCCAGCTTTGCACCCATTTGTCGTTGGGGTCGGGGTTCAGCAGATAGCTGGTTTCGCGCTCGTGCAGAAAGTACTCGATCCCGTCGCCGACGCTGCCGAACTGCGCCAGATCCAGCGCATAGCTCCGGAACCGGATGATCGAGACCTGGCCGGTCTTGACCTGTCGGCGGTGCAGCTGGCCATCCTCGAGCACCATCAGGCTGACACCGGTGCTCTCGTCGACCGATGCCTGGCGCGCGAACTGTATCAGATGCGTCTCCGGATCGCGCCGGTCGGCGATCAGAACGCCATTGAGGCGGCCGCCGGCCTCCTTGCGGTCCACATAGATCGTCAGCCCGTCCTCGATCTGCGTGAAGCGCCCGTCCTGGATGAGCGTCGCAAGAAGATCGGTGCGCATGTCGATCACCACGTCGCGCACCGCCCGGTTGGCCCGCGGTTCGACGAAATGGCTAATCAGGAACACTGTCGCCCCAAGCAGCAGCGACAGGATGATGATCGGACGGGCAATGGCAAAGCGGCTCAGTCCCGAGCCCGCCATCACCGGCATCTCGCTGTCCGCATTCATGGCGTTGAGCACGTTCACCGCGCCGATCAGCAGCCCGAACGGCAGCGTCAGCGTGATGAATTGCGGCGTCAGCAGCGCCATCATCGTCAGGAACGCGCCGATCGAGCCGGCCGAACCTGTGGCGAAATCGATGCGGGTGATCGCCTGGGTGATCCACACCACCGCGAGGATCGCCGCGAACGCGCTCAGCGCGGCAATGGCGATCCGCCGGAATATGTAGCGTTCAACGGTGGTCAACGCGGCGGCCGTCCTTCGCGCGGGGTCATGCATGTGCGAATCGGGTGCCCGTCCCGGTCGGCACCCGGTTCCTGGCCGCGCCGGCGCGGCTCTTTCGTTCCGGCCCAATGTCGCCCCTCAGGGCTAACAATCCGGAAAATCCGACGGTTAATGAACCATTGCGAGAGCATCGGGTCCTTGCTATCGCCGCGAGCAACGCCAAAATCAAGCCATTCCCCCCGCAACCGATTTCAAGGTTTTGTCATCCCATGTCCATGCTTCCGACGATCACGATCTCCAAACCGGCTCCGATCAAGAAGGGCGCGGCGCTGCTGGTTGCTCCGGAAGGCGTCGACATCGCCAAACTTGCCGGCGATCTGGACGGGGAAGGCGTGCTCGCCCGTGCGGCCGAGCTGGCGGAATTCTCCGGCAAGGCCAAGACCGTACTCGACGTCTTGGCGCCGGCCGGCAGCCCGGCGAGCCGCATCGTCGTCGGCCAGGGCAAGCCGGAAGACGCGTCGGAATCAGGCTGGATCGCGCTGGGCGGCGCGCCGCGCGGCGCGCTCGCCAAGGAGGGGTTGGTGACGCTCGTCGCCAGCGAAGGCATGGATGCGGCGGCGATCGCCTGCTTCGCGCAGGGCTATCTGATGCGGGCCTACACGTTCGACAAGTACAAGACGGCCAAGAACGGCCAGAACGGCAAGCCCAAGGCGCAGAAGCTGACCATCCATAGCGCCAACACCACCGCCGCCAAGTCTGCATGGCGGGATGCCGAAGCAGTCGCGCGCGGCGTCATGCTGGCACGCGATCTGGTCAACGAGCCGGCCAACATTCTGGGCACCGAGGAGTTCGCCGCCCGTGGCGAGGCGCTCGAGGCGCTTGGCGTCGAAACCGATATTCTCGATGAAAAGAAGATGAAGAAGCTCGGCATGGGCGCGCTTCTGGGCGTCGCGCAGGGCTCGGTGCGCCCGCCGCGCATGCTCGTCATGAAGTGGAACGGCGGCAAGGCAAAGGACAAGCCGGTCGCGTTCGTCGGCAAGGGCGTTGTCTTCGATACCGGCGGCATTTCGATCAAACCGGCTGGCGGTATGGAGGACATGAAGGGCGATATGGGCGGTGCGGCGGCGGTCGTCGGCCTTATGCACGCGCTGGCCGCGCGCAAGGCTTCGGTCAATGCCATTGGCCTGATCGGCCTTGTGGAGAACATGCCCGACGGCAACGCCCAGCGCCCGGGCGACATCGTCACCTCCATGTCTGGCCAGACGATCGAGGTGATCAACACCGACGCCGAGGGACGCCTCGTGCTGGCGGACGCGCTGACCTATTGCAACCAGACCTTCGAACCGTCCGTGATGATCGATCTGGCGACGCTGACCGGCGCGGTGATGGTGGCCCTCGGCCAGCACCATGCCGGCCTGTTCTCCAATGACGACGCGGTCGCCGAAAGCCTGACGCAGGCCGGCGCGCAAAGCGGAGAGAAGGTCTGGCGCCTGCCGCTCGGTCCCGACTATGACAAGATGATCGATTCCAAATTCGCCGACATGAAGAACATAGGCGGCCGCAATGCCGGCTCGATCACGGCGGCCCAGTTCCTCAAGCGCTTTGTCGGCGATACGCCCTGGGCACATCTCGACGTTGCGGGCACCGCCATGTCCTCGCCGTCGAGCGACTTCAACCGCTCCTGGGGCTCGGGCTTCGGCGTGCGCCTGCTCGACCGCTGGGTGCGCGACAATCACGAAGGCTGAACGGCGCGGGCAGGTTCGTGCGATGACGGAGATCACTTTTTATCATTTGACCGAAACGGCGCTCGATGCGGCCTTGCCCGGCCTTGTCGAGAAATCGCTGGCGCGCCGCTGGAATGCCGTCGTCCAGGTGCCCGATGAGCCGGCGCGCGATGCGGTCGATCAGCTTCTGTGGAGCTACGAGCCGGTCTCATTCCTGCCGCACGGGCGTGACGGCGACGAACCGGCTTCCGATCATCCGGTCTATGTCACGGCGACCGATGCCAATCCGAACGCGGCCGCGATCCGCTTTCTGGTGCATGGCGCCGAAGCACCGGCCGATCTGTCGTCGCATGAACGTGTCGCTGTGATGTTCGACGGCCGCGACGACGAGGCGGTCGGCCGCGCGCGGGACCAGTGGAAGGCGCTCAAGGCGCAAGGCCATGATCTGGCCTATTGGAAGCAGACGCCCGAGGGGCGCTGGGAAAGGGCGGCATAGCACAATGACATTCCTGCGCCGCATCGGCCTGACGGCCTTTCTCGCCGGCCTTGCAGGGCTGATCCTCTATCCGGTCTGGTTCGGCACCTATCACAATCTCGATCTGGGCACCTATCGCATCCACGAGGCGCGCGACGGGTTCCGCACGATCGCCGATGTGTCCCTGTCGCCGGCGGCCATGCCGCTGCGTGTCGACATCGCCGGGCGCGGGCGCGTGCCGCCGGGCGGTGCTGAAATGCCCAACCTGACGCTGGTCCTCAACGGTCCGCAGGGCTCGGTTGCCGCCACCGTCATTGAGTTGGACCCGCGCAGCGACGGCGAGATCGCCGCCGATATCGGGCTCGAACAGCAACTCACGATCGACAGCGGGATCGGCAACGGGCTCCACACATTCGTCTTTGCCGAAGGCGATCGCCCGGCCGACCTGATCGCCTTTCTCGACATGACGCTGACCGGCGCGGTCGCCGCGCCCGATCCGCGCGTGCGCCCGGTCTCCTACGGGCTTTTGGGCGCCGGTATCGCGATCATGGCGATTGGCGGGCGCCGCCGGCGCAAACCGGCCAAAGGCGGATCCGGCAAGGACGACGGCGCACGCGTGAGCACGTCCAACATCGGCCGCCGCGTGCCGCTCGACAATGAAGAGCGCGCGCCTGAAAAGCCGGCACGGCAATGGGGGAGGGGCGACGACAGCTAGGGTCTCGACCCTAGTCCGCCACCGCATCCTCATAGTCGGCCGAAAGCGCCAGCCATTTGTCTTCCCATGCGGCGCGCTTCTGTTCGGCCTCCGCCCTTTTGCGCGAGAGTTCGGCGACGCGCGCGCCATCAGCGGCGACATCGGGCTTGAGGAATTCGGCGTCGATCGCGGCGATCACCTTGTCGGCCTTTTCGACCAGACCTTCCAGTTCGCCGATCCGCTTGCGCATCGGCGCCAGTTCGGCGCGCCGCGCTGCCGCTTCGCGCCGCTTTTCCCTACCGCCGCCCGTTTCCGCCCTGTCGGCGCGCGGCGCCGCATCGCGCTTGAGGATCAGCGCGCGATATTCGTCCATGTCGCCCTCATAGGGCGTGACGGTGCCGCCGGCGACCAGCCACAGCCTGTCGGCCGATGTCTCGACCAGATGGCGGTCGTGGCTGATCAGCATGACCGCGCCCTCATAGGCGTTCAGCGCCTCGGTCAGCGCCGCGCGGCTGTCAATGTCCAGATGGTTGGTCGGCTCGTCGAGGATCAGGAGGTGCGGCGCGTCGTGGGTCGCGAGCGCCAGTGTCAGGCGCGCCCGCTCGCCGCCCGAAAGCTCGACCGCCGGCGTGTCCATCTTGGCCGCGGTGAGCCCGCAATTGGCAACGCGGGAACGCACATTGGATTCCGCCTCATCGGGAAAAAGCGCGCGAAAATGCTGATAGGCGCTCGCATCGGGATCGAGATCGTCAAGCTGGTGCTGGGCAAACATGGCAACCCGCAGCTTGTCGGCGCGGGTGAGTGTCCCGCCCTGCGCGTCGAGCCGTCCGGCCAGGAGCTTGGCGAAGGTGGATTTGCCGTTGCCGTTGGCGCCCAGAAGCGCGATCCGGTCGTCATGGTCCACCCGCAGATTGAGGCGGCTCAGCACCGGCTGCTCGGGCACATAGCCGGCGCTTGCGCCCTCTAGAGCGATGATCGGCGAGGCGGCCGGGCGCTGCGGTGAGGGAAACCGGATTGGCGCGACATGCTCGTCCACCAGAACCGATGTTTCACCCATCCGTTCGAGCGCCTTGAGCCGGCTTTGCGCCTGCCGCGCCTTGGACGCCTTGTAGCGGAACCGGTCGACAAAGGCCTGCATGTGCTTGCGCTTGGCGGCCTGCTTCTCGGCCATCTTCGCAGACAGGACGGCCTTTTCGGCGCGCGTCCGTGCGAACCGGTCGTAATTGCCGCGATAGACCGAAAGCTTGCGGTGTTCGAGATGCAGGATCGTGCTGGCGCAACTGTTCAGAAGATCGCGGTCATGGCTGATGATCAGCACCGTGTGCGGATAGCGCTGGATGTAGTTTTCCAGCCACAGCGTACCTTCCAGATCGAGATAGTTGGTCGGCTCGTCCAGCAGCAGAAGATCGGGCGCGGTGAACAGCACCGATGCAAGCGCCACCCGCATCCGCCAACCGCCCGAGAACGACGCGCATGGTCGCGCCTGCGCCTCGGCATCGAACCCAAGACCCGCCAGGATCGAGGCGGCGCGCGCTTCGGCCGAATGCGCCTCGATATCGGCAAGGCGCGTGTGGATCGCCGCGATCGCATCGGGATCGGTCTCGGTTTCGGCGGCCGCGAGCAGGTCGGCACGTTCCGTGTCGGCTTCAAGCACGGTGTCGAGCAGCGATTTTTCCGTCCCCGGCGCCTCCTGCGCCACCTGGCCGATGCGCAGGTTCCTCGGAACGCTAACTTCGCCGCTTTCGGGCGCGATTTCGCCGGTGATCAGACGGAACAGCGTCGTCTTGCCGGTGCCGTTGCGCCCGACAAAGCCGCATTTGGAGCCGGCGGGCAGCGTGGCCGACGCGCCTTCGAACAGCGCCCGCCCCGCAATCCGGTAGGTCATGTTTGCGATCTGCAGCATGGCCGTCATGTGCCCGAGCGCTGGGCCAGGTGCAAGTGTCTGCAAGGCCCGGCCTCACATCGGATTTTGGTCGCACAAGCCTTGGCAAGGGCGGTTGCCATCGCTATAGGGCGGCCAACCTTCCCGATCTTCCCCAAATCACGCTGACAAAGGGTACAAGCATGGCCATCGAGCGCACTTTTTCCATGATCAAGCCGGACGCCACCAAGCGCAATCTGACCGGCGCGATCGTCAAGATTTTCGAAGAGAACGACCTGCGCGTCGTTGCTTCCAAGCGCGTCTGGATGAGCCGCCGTCAGGCCGAGGGCTTTTATGCCGTCCACAAGGAGCGCCCTTTCTTCGACGAATTGTGTGACTTCATGTCGTCAGGCCCGACCGTCGTCCAGGTTCTCGAGGGCGAAAACGCCATCGCCAAGAACCGCGAAGTGATGGGCGCCACCAACCCGGCCGACGCCGACGAAGGCACCATCCGCAAGCTCTACGCCAATTCGATCGGCGAGAATTCGGTGCACGGTTCGGACGCGCCGGAAACCGCTGCCGAGGAAATTGCCTACTGGTTCGCCGAGACCGAAATCGTCGGCTGACGCCAAATCCGCTTAGTGACGTTTTTAAGCCGGGCTCCGTAGTGCCCGGCTTTTTCATGCCCGGATGGCAAGCGCCTCAAACCGGTTCCGGGCGGATTCCGGCAGCGGCGTCGAGCGGTGCGTTGAAAGATCGGTCAGGACGATCACGCTTTCGGCGCTCCCCACGCGTTCATCGCCGGCGAACAAGGCCTGCGTGAGCGTCAGCGATGATTTGCCGATGCGCCCGACGGCGCTGGCGACCACCACATCTCCGGGAAACATCAGCTCGCGTTCGAACCGCACGGTCAGTTCGGCGATGACGAATTGCGTGCCTTCGGGCGGCAGGCCGTGCCCGGGATCGTAGAGGAACGCCACGCGGCCGCTCTCGAACAGGGTGGCGAACACCGCATTGTTGATGTGCCCCTGCATGTCCGTGTCACCAAAACGCAGCCTTTCGGTGATCTGGTGGGGGTAGGCGGCCTGGCTCGGCGGGTCGGCGGCTGTCATGGTTTCTCCGGTTCGTCGGATTGGGGTGGGACCCCGCGGGGTGCGACAAAAACAGCATGGGCAAGCCGTTAAGAGCGCTCTAAGCTTTATCAGGTACCGTCAGTATGTTGAGTTGGGAAGTGGGTTTGACGTGAGTGCTGTAGCAACGGACACCGAACTGGTTGTCGCGCCCGGTGCGGACTATCCAGATTATGCGCGCGAGGAGCGCATCGCCGATGGCACGATCCATGTTCTGGGCGTTGCCGCCAGCCTGATCGGCTTTGCCTTCGTCTATGCCTTCGCCTTCACTACGCTCTCGGTGCCGCTCAACGTCGCGCTGATCGTTTACGGTCTGACCGTGTTCGGCCTGTTCTGTTTTTCCGCCGCCTATCACATGACGCCCTGGCCCGAAACGCGGCCGCTGCTGCGCCGCTTCGATCAGGCCGCGATCTTTCTGAAGATCGCCGGTTCCTATACGCCGGTCGTCGTCCTTGTCGGCGGCGGGCTGGCCTATTCGATTCTGGCGATGAT
Organism: Phyllobacteriaceae bacterium; assembly: GCA_024742765.1. Classification (GTDB taxonomy): domain Bacteria; phylum Pseudomonadota; class Alphaproteobacteria; order Rhizobiales; family Rhizobiaceae; genus Roseitalea. The sequence continues at coordinate 278,028 of JANSXT010000001.1, forward strand.
CTGGGCCGCCGCGCTTCTGGGCGCCGCCGGCAAGCTCTTTTCCGGCGGCATGCTCGATCGCTACACGGTCATTCTTTATCTGGCGATGGGCTGGGCGAGCTTGCTCCTGGTCTGGCCGATGTTTGCGACCGTGCCATTCGTCGATGCCTGGCTGATCGTTGCCGGCGGTCTGACCTATTCCGTCGGCGTGATCTTCCACCAGTGGGACGGGCTGAAATACCAGAACGCGGTCTGGCACGCTTTCGTCCTTTGCGCTTCGGCCTGCCACTTCATCGCCATCGTCCACGCTTCGTTCGCGCTGTCGGCCTGAGGTGCGTCAGCCGCGCAGCATCAGGATCAGCGCAATCGAATAGACCAGGATGCCGCCGGCGATCAGGAAGATCTGATAATTGTTGGACACCGTCGCCTTGGTCTGCTCGGTGACCCGGTCGATCAGTTGCGGCCAGGTGTAGGAGACGAAATCGCCCTGTGTCATGATCGAGACCAGCTTGCCGCTTTCATCGACGATCGGCAGGCGACGGAACCGGTCGTTCGACATGATGCGCAGCCAGTCCTGCAGATCGTCGTTTTCCTTGGCCACGCGCACATCGCTGGTCATGATGTCCGCCACCTTGGTCTTTGCGGCGTCGAGCTTGGCGTTGACCAGCCGCTTCATGATGTCCCGCTCGGTGACCATTCCGACCACCTTGCTGTCACCGTCGACGACGACGACCGACCCGTAATTACGTTCCGACATGGCGGCCACGGCTTCGGCGACCGTTGCGTCGGCGGTGGTGGTCATCGGCTTGGGTTTGGATGCGTATTCCGGCCGGTCCATGATGCGCATGGCGGTTCCTCCTGTGATTGCCAGTTCATAGGAAGATAGGGTGCCTTGCGTCGGCGACGACCGCAAGCGTCCGTCAGCGCTCGTCTTGCCAGCGCGCCGCGTCCGCGTCGTCGGCTTCCTTTGCTTCGACCCAGCCGCCAATAGCGCCATCGGCGAGATGTTCGCGCTTCCAGAACGGCGCGCTGGTCTTGAGGTAATCCATCATGAAGTCCGCCGCCTCGAAGGCGGCGCGCCGATGCGCCGATGCGGCGATGACAAGCACGATCCCTTCGCCCGGCCGGACCAGACCGTGCCGGTGGATCACGGTCAGCGCGTCGAGCGGCCAGCGTGCGCAGGCTTGCTCCGCAATGCGCCGCATCTGCGCCTCGGCCATGCCCGGATAGTGCTGCAATTCGAGCGCGGAGAGACGTCCGCCCTCGTCGCGGCACAGGCCGGTGAAGGTGACGAGCGCGCCGATGCCGGGCCGGCCCTCGGTGATGGCCGCGCATTCGCGCGCCGCATCGAACGGTTCGGATTGAAGCCGGATATCGGGCGAGGCGTGCATCGCCAAGTCAGCCGCCGGTCATCGGCGGGAAGAGGGCGATCTCGCGCGCCGTGCCGATCTGATCGGTTGGATGGATATGTTCCTGGTTGACGGCCATGCGGATCGCATGTGCGTCATCAAGCGCCAGCGCGTAATTCTCGCCGCGCGCCTTCAGCCAGGCGATCACATCGGCGCCGGTTTGCACATCGTCCGGCAGGTCCAGCATCTCCTCCTGGACGCCGATACGCTCGCGCACCCAGGCAAAATAGACGAATTTGACGTTTTGGCTCATCTCACCCTCCCGTCACATGCCGCATGCCGGCACGGAAATAGTCCCAGCCCGTATAAAGCGTGATCAGCGCGGAAACCCACAACAGCACCAGCCCGGTTTCGGACACAAGGGGAATGATCGTGTCGCCCGCCGGGCCGGCCAGAAGAAAGCCGATGGCGATCAGTTGCATCGTTGTCTTCCATTTGGCGAGTTGGCTGACCGGCACCGACACTTTCACCGCGGCAAGGTATTCGCGCAGGCCCGAGACCAGGATCTCGCGGCACAATATGATGATCGCCGCCCACAGCGACCAGCCGGCGATCGAGCCTTCGGCGGCAAGGAGCAAGAGCGCCACAGATACCAGAAGCTTGTCGGCGATCGGGTCGAGCATCTTGCCGATGGCCGAACCCTGCTGCCATTTGCGCGCCAGATAGCCGTCCAGATAGTCGGTGATCGAGGCGACGACGAAGATGGCAAGCGCCCACCAGCGCGCCGCGTTGCTCGCCTGAAAGCTGCCCTCGACGAAAAAGCACAGCACCATCAGCGGCACGGCGACGATCCGCGCATAGGTCAGAAGGTTCGGGATCGAGAACGTGTGAGATGCGGGCGTGTTCGCCATCGGTGAAAAAAGCCCTTCACGGCCTCTTGGATCACGGGACCCCTAATCAGCATCGCCGGTTCGGAGCGTCAAGCGCCCGTTGAATCTGGTCTTCACGCGCTGTCATGGAAATGGGCGTAAATCTGGGCCGCGATGGCATCCGATATGCCGTCGACCCGGGCGATATCGTCCGCTGAAGCCCGCGCGACCGCCTTGGCGGTGCCGAAATGGTGCAGAAGGGCCCGCTTGCGCGCTGGCCCGATACCCTCGATCTCATCGAGCGGGTTGGCCACCATCTCCTTCTTGCGCCGGGCACGGTGGCTGCCGATGGCGAACCGGTGCGCCTCATCGCGCAGCCGCTGGGTGAAATAGAGCACCGGATCGCGCGGCGGCAGCGAGAAATCCTTGCGGCCGGGCATGAAGAACCGTTCGCGGCCCGCATCGCGATCGGGTCCTTTGGCGACACCGATCAGATCGATCTGCTCGGCAATGCCCAGATCGTCGAGGATGGCCTTCACCGCGTTGAGTTGGCCGAGCCCGCCATCGATCAGCAAAAGGTCCGGCCAGGCCGGCAGCGTGCCGCTGTCTTCGGCGTCCGTCTCGTCGCCACCATCGTCCCGTTCGGGGCCATGTTCCTTTACCAGACGCGAGAAGCGGCGCTCCATCACCTCGCGCATCATCCCGAAATCATCGCCCGGCGTCAGCTCTTCCGAGCGGATGTTGAACTTGCGGTACTGGTTCTTCACGAACCCTTCCGGGCCGGCGACGATCATCGCGCCAACCGCATTGGTGCCCATGATGTGCGAATTGTCGAACACCTCGATCCGGCGCGGGACCCGGTCCAGGCCGAACGTCTCGGCAAGGCCCTTCATCAGCTTGGCCTGCGAGGAGGTTTCCGCCAGCCGCCGGCCGAGCGCTTCCTTGGCATTGGCCATGGCGTGACCGACCAGTTCGCGCTTTTCGCCACGCTTGGGCACCAGGATCGACACCTTGCGTGCCGCGCGCAGGTTCAGCGCTTCTTCCAGCAGATCGCTTTCGGCGATGTCGTGCGACAGAAGGATCAGGCGTGGGCAGGGCTTGTCGTCATAAAATTGCGACAGGAAGGCGCCAAGCACGTCGCCCGGCTCCATCGCCGCATCGGCTTTCGGGAAATAGGCGCGGTTGCCCCAGTTCTGGCCGGTGCGGAAGAAGAAGACCTGCACGCAGGTGACGCCGCCTTCCTGATGGACGGCGAAGACGTCGGCCTCCTCGATGCCCTGCGGGTTGATGCCCTGTTGGCTCTGGATCGCGGTCAGCGCGCCGATCCGGTCGCGATAGACCGCCGCCCGCTCGAAATCGAGGTCCTCGGCGGCCTCCTGCATGGTGCGCGCCATTTGCGATTGCACGGCCCGGCTCTTGCCCGACAGGAACGCCTTTGCCTCGTCGACCAGCGACGCGTAGTCGTTGGCCGAAATCTCGCCCGTGCACGGCGCCGAACAGCGCTTGATCTGGTAGAGCAGGCACGGCCGCGTCCGGCTGTCATAGACGCTGTCGGTGCAGGTGCGCAAAAGGAACGCCCGCTGCAGGGCGTTGATCGTCCGGCCGACCGCGCCCGCCGATGCAAACGGGCCGAAATAGTCGGCCTTCTTGGTGCGCGCGCCGCGATGTTTGAACAGGCCCGGCGCCGCATGGTCCGCCGTCAGCATGATGTATGGAAAGCTCTTGTCATCACGCAAAAGCACGTTGAAGCGCGGCCGCAGGCGCTTGATCAGATTGGCTTCCAGCAGCAGCGCCTCGGTCTCGCTGCGTGTCGTCACGAATTCCATCGATGCGGTTTGCGCGATCATCCGGGCAATGCGGTTGGTGTGCCCGCCAAGCCGCGCATAGCTGGTCACCCGGTTCTTCAGCGACTTGGCCTTGCCGACATAAAGAACGTCGCCCGTGCCATTGAACATCCGATAGACGCCCGGCCTGTTGGGCAGCCGCTTGGCGAGCGCCGTGATCAGGTCGGGACCGGAAAGATCGCTTTCGGTGGCAGTCTGCTGTTCCCAGACCAGATCGCGCGCCAGCGCCTTGCCGGAGATGGCGGCATCCGCATCGGGCAGGGAATCGGTGTCCGGTGTCTGGTCCATCACATCTATGTGGGGCAGGTCGGCGGCGTGGTTCAAGTCTGCACCTGTCAGCAGACAATGCCGGGCAGGCGCCGCTTCACTCTCCGGCGGTGGCGTCGGGCGTCTGCCAAGCCAGATGCTGGCCGCCATCGAGCGCGATCATCTGGCCGGTGACCGAACGTGCCTGCCACAGATAGCGGATCGTCGCGCCAAATTCGGCCAGGTCCGGTCCGTGCCCGAGCGGCACCGCGTCGGTCTGCATCGCGAAATCCTTGTCGCTCTGGCGCGGATTTTTGAGCGTCGGACCGGGGCCGATCGCATTGACGCGGATGCGCGGCGCGAGCGCCTGCGCCATGGTCTGCGTCGCAGTCCAGAGCGCCGACTTGGACAGCGTGTAGGAGAAAAAGCGCGGCGTCGGCTTCCAGACACGCTGGTCGATCATGTTGACGATGAGGCCATGGCGGTCGCCGGGAAGCGCTTCGGCCAACGCGCCCGCCAGCAGGACCGGCGCGCGCACATGCAGGTCGAAATGGGTGTCCCAGACCCCATCGTCGATCGCGCTCACCGCATCATCGAGGAAGACCGACGCATTGTTGACCAGTATGTCGATCGGACGGCCCAGCGCCTCGGCCGCCCGGCCGATAAGCGCGCGGGCCTGGGCGGCATCGGTCAGGTCGGCTTCGAGCGCAACGGCGCGGCCAGATAGGGCCGACAGCGATTCGGCAAGCGACTGGGCTTCAGCCATGGACGAACTGGCATGGATGGCGACATCGAACCCGTTTGCGGCGAGATCGGAAACAATGGCCCGGCCAATCCGCAGGGCGCCGCCGGTCACAAAGACCGCGGGCTTTTCCGTGTCGTTTGTGTCGTCGGCCAAAAGGGCGCCTCGCAGGGGTCGTTAGAAGACCACCACGACATAGGCCACATATCCCGCAAGCATAGCCGCACCCAGCATTTTTCCGGTCGTGATGCGGGCAAAGCAGATCGTCGCCAGAAGCAGCGAGGTCGCCAGCATCACCCAACTGTCGCGGATGATGATGTCCGGCGAGACCGGCACGGCGACCACCATGCCGGTGATGCCCATGATCGCGGCGAGGTTGAAGATGTTCGAACCGATAATGTTGCCGAGCGCCACATCGGCTTCCCGGCGCATCGCCGCCGACAATGTGGTCGCCAGTTCCGGCAGCGATGTCCCGATGGCAACGATGGTCAGACCGATGGCCGCCTCGGAAACACCGAACGCGCTGGCGATACCCGACGCGCCGGTCACGGTGAAATGCGCCGCGATGGGCAGGCCGATGATTCCGCCCACGAGAAAGACCGTGATCATCAGGGCGCTGTGCGGCGCTTCGCCGATCTCGTCATGATAGTCGCCCGGCACTTCCTCTTCGTCGGCCTCGGCGATTGCCTGGCGCGCGCGGATGCCTTGCGCGACGATGAAGACGATCAACCCGCCGAACAGGCCCATCGCCTCGAACCTGGAGAGCAGGCCGTCGCTGATCAGCCACATAAAGGCAACGGTGAACGCCAGCATCACGGCAACGTTGCGCGACAGGCCGCGCTGATTGGCGTGGATCGGCGAAAACAGCGCCGGAAGGCCCATCACCAGCAGCACATTGGCGATGTTCGATCCGACCACATTGCCCGTGGCGATGTCCGGAACGCCGGTCAGCGCCGATTGCAGCGCGACGAACAGTTCGGGCGCCGAAGTGCCGAAGGCGACGATCGTCAGGCCGATGATCAGCGCCGGAATACCGAGATTTTCCGCCAGCCCAACCGCGCCTTTCACCAGATAGTCGCCGGCAAAGACCAAGAGCACCAGACCGGCAACGAGCATGGCGATGTCAAACAGCATGTCAGGGATCACTGTGCGCGTGAAAGGTGGAGACGCCTATATATGCGCTTGGCCGGCAAATGAAACAGGATCGCCCGAAATTCGGCGCGGCCGGGCTGTTGCCCAAATGCAACGCTGCGGAACTGCCACATTTGCGCCACCGAAACTCCCAATTTGCGATGCGGCGTTGCCGCAATTGCACGCCATTTCGGTTTCTGGAGCTTGGGGGCACCCGCGCCGGATCGTTCCTTGCGGGAACCACGCAGAGTTTTGGAGTTCTGACATGAAAAAGACATCGACGCTTCTGGCGGCCGTTTCGCTGGCCGTCCTGACGAGTGCCGGCGCGGCAATGGCGGCCGATGCCATTGACCTTCCGCCCGAGCCGCCGGCAGCCCCGCCGGTCGCACTTGCGCCCGCCGCCACCTGGTCCGGCTTTTATGCCGGTGCATTCGGCGCCTACAATTTCGGCACGTTCGACTCGTCCATCGGCGACATTGACGCCGAAGGCTTTGCGGGCGGTGCGTTCGCGGGCATCAACTTCCAGAACGGCGCATTCGTCTATGGCGCCGAAGCCGATCTTGGTTATTCGGGCGTCGACGGCACGCTGGGCGGCGCGGTTGCCGAACAGGGCGTCTTCGGTTCGCTGCGCGCCCGCGTCGGCTATGCGTTCGACCCGTTCATGATTTACGCGACCGCCGGTGGCGCGGCCACGCAGGCCGAAGTGACCGCCGGCGCCAATTCCGACGAAAACACCCATCTGGGCTGGACCGTCGGTGTCGGTGCGGATGCGATGCTGACCGACAATGTGTTCGGTCGCCTCGAATATCGCTACACCGATTATCAGGACAAGAATTTCAACCTGGGCGGCACCGTCGTCTCCTCGGGTTTCCAGGAGAACACGATCCGCGCCGGTATCGGCCTGAAGTTCTGATCGCCGGTTCATGACCAAACGAAAGGCCGCGTCCCCCGGGACGCGGCCTTTTTCGTATCAGGACGGCTTGTAGTCCTCATAGTCCGGGAACGCCTCCGCGAACCGGGTGATGAAACGCCGCAGCCGCGGCCGTCCGCGCCGCCAGTTGAGGTCGGCAAAGCGCAGATCGGCATAGCCCAGCGCTGCGGCAAGCGCGAAATGTCCGCCATGCAGGCGTCCGCGCAGCGCCGGGACTTCCATCTCCAGCCAGTCAAACGTCCGTTCGGCCTTGCGCGCCTGATAGTCGAGCCATGGCGTGTGAACCTTTTCCTCGGGCCGCATGCGGCGCTCATAGACCTGCGCCAGCAGAACGTCGCAAAGACCGTCCGACGCCGCTTCCAGAATGTCGGCTTGGCGCCTCTTGTCCTTGGGACGCGGATAGAGCTTGTTGCCGCTCATCCGGTCCAACTCGCCCATGATCGCCCGGCTGTCGAAGATCGCCGTGCCGTCGTCGAGGACCAGCGTGGGGATCTTGCCCAGCGGGTTGGCGCCGGTGAGTTCGTCCGGCGCTTCTCCCGTCGCGATGATCTTCGGCGTCAGCGCGATGTCGAGCTTGAGCACGATCTCCAGATGCCTCGCCGCCATGCGCACCTTGGCGCTGTAGGGCGAGGCGGTCGCATAAAGAAGGGTGGGCATAACGGCTCCTTTCAGTGGGAGGGCGGCACGACGACCGTCGGCAGCGGGCAATCGCGGCGGTCGACTTCTGGGCAGACCGCATAGCCGGCCAGATCGCGCGTCAGACAGATGCGTACGTCGCGCAGGAAACGCCGGTCGCAGGTGACCGCCACTGACGCGGCCGGCATGCCGGGATTGGCATCGAGGAACGCCCGTTCGACACTCCCGGGCTCAAGCCGGTCGATCGTCGCACGATCGCGGAATGCTTCGGGAATCGCGATTTTGGCGAAGGCTGCGCGGGTGGTTGCGAAAAAGTCGGTCTGCGTCAGGCCCGTGCAGCTTCCGTGCTTTTTCCACTGGTGCCGGACAAGGCCGGTCGACGGCATGATGTCGGCCATCGCCTCGGCCCGGTCGCGCGGCACCGACAGCGGTTCGTCCGTATCGCAAAATTCCGGCCATCCGCGCTCGAACTGCGGCCACAAACCGTGCACGATGAAGTCGAAATCGGCGTCCCGGCCGCATTGCTGCCTGTTGGCGCGCTCGCCTTCGGAGGCGCAATAGCCCGGCGACCAGGACAGGGCGAGGACGTAGAAATCAAACCCCTTGCCGAGCGGGAGCGAGGACCGCGATGCCGTGGAATCATCCAGACTGTCGCATGCGGCCAGAAGACCGGCCGCGAGCAACCCCAGAACGGTGAGTGGGCGCATGGCAGGTCAGCGCAGGACGCGGCAGGCCGAATTGTAGACGTTCCACCGGTCAAAGCCCGACACGCAGAATTCGACATTCGAGCCGATCGAGGCAAAGCCCGCGCCGCCCTCGATCAGATACCAGATCTTGCGCTCGCGCCCGTCCGACAGGTGCGCGGTCGCATGGCAGTAGCGCCGGGGGATCGGCCGCGCATCGTGCACGTCCTGCGGCAGATAGCGGTGCTGGTGGATGCCGGTGATGTCGGCGATCGCCAGATCGTCGCGATGGTGCACATGCCGCGCCTGATGGGCAAAGCGCACCTTGATTTTCTTGATCATGCCCGGATCGGCGCATTCGGCGCTCTCGCGCAGCGGATAATAGGGCTCATGCGCCGATGCCTGCGGCATGGCCGTCATCAGCGCGCCGAGAACTGCCGCGCATGTCAGTGAGAGTTTGATCATTGGCCTGTCCATGCCTTGCCTCGGGGATGCATAGCAAGCGCGCCCGCCAAGGCCAAGCGCGGCGATGGGCCGGTGGACGATTTGTGGCCGCTCTTGCCTCAACGCAACGCTTCGATCCGGCATGCGCCCGCGCCCGGTGTACGCTCAAGCCGCTCGATCAGCCAGGGCAGCAGCGTGTCGAGTTCCGATGCCAGTGTGTAGGGCGGGTTGATGATCGCCATGCCCGAGCCGTGAAACGCGGCATCCGCCGGCGCTGCGACCGTGGTTTCGACGAGAAGCGCATCCTTGAAGCGCTGGCCGACGCCCGTCCGGAAAGCGGCGACCGCTGTTTCATGCTTGATCGGATACCAGGCCAGATATGTGCCCGTCGCGAAACGGCGTGCGGCCGCCTCGAGCCCATCGAGCATGACATCGAATTCGTTGCGCGCTTCGAATGGCGGGTCGAGGATGACAAGCCCGCGCCGTTCAGGCGGCGGCAGCAGGGTCTTGAGCGCCTGCCATCCATCCACGTTTTCGACACGAATGCGCTTCCGGCGGGCGAACCGCGCGGCGAGCACGTTATGATCCTCCGCATGCAGCTCGCAGAACACCGCCCGGTCCTGCGGGCGCATCAGATGGGCGATCAGCGCCGGTGAACCGGGGTAGAAGCGTGGTTCACCGGTCGGGTTGAGCGATCGGACCGCATCGGCGAACGGGGCCAGCAGTGCGGCCACCGCGTCCGGCGCGCCGTCCAGATGCGGCCAGAGCCGGCCGATGCCGTCATCGGCCTCCGCGGTCTTGCGTGCCGATTCGCTTTCAAGATCGTAGGACCCGAGCCCGGCATGGGTGTCGAGCACGAAGACCGGCTTGTCCTTGCGCTGCAGATAGGTCAGCGCGCGTGTCAGGATCACATGCTTGACGATGTCGGCGAAGTTGCCGGCGTGGAAGGCGTGCCGGTAGTTCATCGCGCGCTTTGCCCGATCAGCATTTTCAGCGCTGCGGGATAGAGTTTGTGTTCCTCGGCCAGAACCCGCGCGGCAAGTGTCTCCGGCGTATCGCCGGCAAGGACCGGCACCCGCGCCTGGGCGATCACCGGGCCTTCATCCATGCCGGCGGTGACATGGTGCACCGAACAGCCATGCACGGCATCGCCCGCCGCCAGCGCGCGGGCATGGGTGTCGAGCCCCTTGTGGCGCGGCAGCAGCGAGGGGTGGATGTTGATGATCCGGCCCTGCCATGGCGCCAGGAATTCGGCGCTCAGAAGCCGCATGAAGCCGGCAAGGCACACGAACTCGGCGTCCCAGGCGTGCAACTGGTCATCGATGGCCGCCTCATGGGCGGCCTTGTCGGCAAAATCGGCGCGGGGCAGGGCAGCGGTCGCAATGCCGCGCCGCGCGGCGGTCGCCAACCCGCCGGCGTCCACGCGATCCGAAAGCACGCCGGCGATCATGGCGGGATAGTTGTCGGCGGCGCAGGCGTCGGCCAGTGCTTCCATGTTCGACCCGCGTCCGGAAATCAGCACCGCGACACGACGTTTGGCGTCGCTGGTCACAGCGCCAGCGCCCCGCGATACCGGACGGCGGATGCGTCACCGCGCGGCACGAGCCGGCCGATCTCAGTGACCGTTTCGCCCGCATCGGCAAGCGCCGCTGCGACCGCCGGCGCCTTGTCCGCATCGGCGACGGCCACCATGCCGATGCCGCAATTGAAGGTGCGCAGCATCTCCTCGGCCCGCACGCCGCCCGTGCCGGCAAGCCAGGAGAACACCGGCGGGACGGCGATGGCGCCGAGATCGATCTCGGCCGACAGCGCCGCGGGCAGCACGCGCGGCAGGTTTTCGGTCAGCCCGCCGCCGGTGATATGCGCCAGGGCGGCAATCGCGCCGGTCTTGCGGATCGCCGCCAGCAGCGGTTTGACATAGATGCGCGTCGGCTCGAGCAGGGCCGCGCCCAGCGTCCGGTCCGGATCGAACGGGGCAGCATCGTCCAACCCGATGCCGGACATGTCGACAATCCTGCGGACCAGCGAGAAGCCGTTGGAGTGAACGCCGGCAGAGGCCAATCCGAGCAGGACATCGCCGGGCTTCATGTCCTGCCTCGGCAAAAGCGTGCCGCGTTCCGCCGCGCCCACGGCAAAGCCCGCCAGATCGTAATCGCCGCCCGTATACATGCCCGGCATCTCGGCGGTTTCGCCGCCGATCAGCGCGCACCCGGCCCGTTTGCAGCCCTCGGCGATACCGCCGACGATCGCCGTGCCCCGCTCGACATCGAGCGCGCCGGTGGCGAGATAGTCGAGGAAGAACAAGGGCTCGGCGCCCTGAACCACCAGATCGTTGACGCACATGGCGACCAGATCGATGCCGACCGTGTCATGAATGCCGGTTTCGATGGCCAGTTTGAGCTTGGTGCCGACCCCGTCATTGGCCGCAACCAGAACCGGATCGGCAAACCCGGCCGCTTTCAGGTCGAACAGGCCGCCAAAGCCGCCGATCGCCCCGTCCGCGCCCGGCCGTGCGGTCGACTTGACCAGCGGCTTGATCGCATCGACCAGCGCATTGCCGGCATCGATGTCGACGCCCGCATCGGCATAGGTCAGCCCGTTGGGCGCATCGGCCTTGTCGCTGTCATTCATCGGGTGCTTGTCTCATCCGCCGTTCAACTGACCGCGCTCATATGGCATCGGCCCGCGCGATGCCACGCCCGATCCGCCACGGCCACAGAAAATCGGGTCCCGACGCTACTTGAATTCAAGCGCCTACCGTCTTGGAACGGCTGCGAGGCTCGGCCATATGTAGGTCATGGCGCACCATGACCCGACAGCACCGGTCCTGATGACGGTTCCCAACGCGATCACGCTGGCGCGGATTGCTGCGGTGCCGCTGCTCGGCTGGCTGATGGTGTCCGGGCAGTGGACGCCCGCTTTCTGGCTGTTTGTCTTCGCCGGCCTGTCCGATGCGATCGATGGCATCATCGCCCGCTGGTTCAATCAGGGCTCGGTCCTCGGCGCCTGGCTCGATCCGGTGGCCGACAAGGCGCTGCTGGTCACCGCCTTCGTGCTTCTCGCGGCCAGCGGGCTGGTGCCGTTCTGGCTCGTCGCGCTCGCCGTTTTGCGCGATGTCCTCATCCTTGCCGGTGTCGGGATCGCGCAATGGCGCGGCAAGCCGCTGACCATCCGCCCGATGATGGTCTCCAAGGCGACCACGGCGGCACAGATCGCTTTGATTGCGCTCGTGCTGGGCGCCAATGCCTTTTCCATTGCGGCGAGCCCGGCCATCGCGGCGCTCGTCTGGGCCACCGCCGCCTTGACCTTGGCCTCCTTTGCCACCTATGGCGTGGTGTTCGTGCGGCACATGGGGCGAGGCGGATACACCAGATGACCGAGCACATCTCAACGCGCACACTGCGTCGCCAGGCCTTTTTCTGGCTCGGCGCGCTGGCAGTCATGATCGCGTTCCTCTATGTCTTCCGGTCGATCCTGCTGCCGTTCCTGGCCGGGTTGGTCCTCGCCTATTTCCTCGATCCGGTGGCCGATTTCTTCGAACGCCGCGGCCTGTCGCGGCTCGCCGCGACATCGCTCATCCTTGCGCTGTTCGTGCTGGTGTTCGCGCTGGCGCTGCTTGTCATCGTGCCGGTGCTGGCCACCCAGCTTGTCGAATTCATCGATCGTCTTCCGGCCTATCTCGCTCGCATCCGCGAGCTCGCCGCCGCCCTGCCGTTCGATGCGAGTTGGCTCAACGGCTTTCTCGATCTGGAATCGGGCCAGTTGCCCGCCGGCATCGACCAGCTTCTGGCGCAGAGCGCCAGTTTCCTGACCGGCATTGCGCAGGGCATCTGGTCGTCCGGCATGGCGCTTTTGAACATTGTCGGCCTGTTCGTGGTGACCCCTGTGGTCGCCTTTTACATGCTGCTCGACTGGGACCGGATGATCGCACGCATCGACGCCTGCATCCCGCGCGACCATGTGGAAACGGTACGCGAGATCAGCCGCGACGTGGATGCGGCCATTGCCGGCTTCATTCGCGGGCAGGGCACCGTGTGCCTGATCCTCGGCGTCTTCTATGCAATCGCACTGACCATCGCCGGGCTCAATTTCGGCCTTCTGATCGGCCTGTTCGCCGGGCTGATCAGCTTCATTCCCTATGTCGGCTCGCTTGTCGGGCTGGTTCTTTCGATCGGCGTCGCGCTGGTGCAGTTCTGGCCCGACTGGATCATGATCGCGGTCATTGCGGCCATCTTCTTTGGCGGGCAGGCGGTTGAAGGCAACATCCTCCAGCCCAAGCTGGTCGGCGACAGTGTCGGCCTGCATCCGGTCTGGCTGATGTTTGCGCTTTTCGCCTTCGGCTCGCTTTTGGGCTTTACCGGCATGCTGATCGCCGTTCCGGCCGCCGCCGCTGTCGGCGTTCTGGTGCGCTTTGCCGTTGGCCGATATCTGGACTCCGACCTTTATGTGGGATCATCGGAAGATCAGGGCCAATAGCCCCGACGCGATGATGGGACCGTCATGGCCGACCGACAGATGCTGCTTGATCTGGGCCGCGCGCCATCGCTGACGCGCGAGGACCTGATTGTCACCGATGCCAATCGCGACGCGGCTGCGCTGGTCGATCGTTGGCCCGGGTGGGCATCGCCCTTTGCGGTGATCGCAGGCGGCCCGGGCAGCGGCAAGACGCATCTGGCCTCGGTCTGGCAATCGGTGTCAGGCGCCCATGCGATGGTCGATCCACAACGCCCTTCGGCGGCTGACCTCGACGCCGCCCAGGCGGGCACGCCAATCCTGTGCGACGGCCTCACGCCCGAGGGCCTTGATGAGGCGGCCTTCTTTCACCTTCTGAACGCGGTGCGCGGCGCCGGCGGTTCGATCCTGATCACCGCCGAGACCGCCCCTTCGGGCTGGTCTCTTGCCACGCCGGACCTGATGTCGCGCTTCCGCGCGGCAACGGTCGCCAGCCTCGGCCTTCCCGACGATGATCTGCTGCGCGCGGTGGCGGTCAAGCTTTTTGCCGACCGGCAGGTTGCCGTCGATCCTTCCGTGGTCGCCTATCTGCTGCCGCGTCTCGAACGTTCGCTGTCGGCGCTCGCCGATATCGTCGTGCGGCTCGACGAGGTCGCATTGGCCCGCAAAATGTCGATCACGCGGCCGCTGGCCGCCGAAGTGCTGCGCGATCTGGGCGAGCCGGACCAGCCCGACTTGAGCCTTTAAGCATGATCGGGCGAAGCGCTCGCCCTGTCACCAAATCGTGGTAATTGTGGATTAGGGCGAAGCGCAAACACGCACCGACGGGAACGGCCATGGACAAGACGGACCTTCAGGAGGTCGCCGCCAACTTTGAAAACGAGGGCGAGGTGCACGGCGCACCGACATCGCCCGTGGCGATGATCGCAAACGACGACCCGTCGCGTTTCATCAACCGCGAATTCTCCTGGCTGCAGTTCAACTGGCGCGTTCTGGACGAGGCGCGCAACGAGCATCAGCCGCTTCTGGAACGCCTGCGCTTCCTGTCGATTTCGGCGGCCAATCTGGACGAGTTCTTCATGGTCCGCGTCGCCGGTCTTGCCGGCCAGGTGCGCGAAGGCGTTTCCGAACGCTCTGTCGACGGCCGGACGCCCGAAGACCAGCTCGACATGGTGCTTGAGGAAATCGCCCGCCTTCAGACCGAGCAGCAGGTCGTCCTGTCCGAACTGCGCGAGGAAATGGCAAAGGCGGGCATTGAGATCGTCCGGGCCGAGAGCCTGACCGATGATGATCGGGACTGGCTGGAAGACGAATTCCTGCAGACGATCTTCCCGGTCCTGACGCCGCTCTCCATCGATCCGGCGCATCCGTTTCCGTTCATTCCGAATCTGGGCTTTTCGATTGCGCTGCAACTGGTCAACCGCACGACCAAGAAGGTCATGAACGCGCTTTTGCGCCTGCCCACAGCGCTCAAGCGCTTCGTCGCGCTGCCCACCGAGGCGCCCAATGCGCGATTCATCTCGCTTGAGGACATTGTCGGCCTCTATATCGCCCAGCTCTATCCGGGCTATGAGATTCGCGGGCAGGGCACGTTCCGCATCATCCGCGACAGCGACCTGGAAGTGGAGGAAGAGGCAGAAGACCTGGTGCGCTTCTTCGAGAGCGCGCTCAAGCGCCGCCGCCGCGGCCAGGTCATCCGCATCGAGTTCGACCACGAAATGCCGCGCACGCTGCGCGAGTTCGTCGCCCACGAACTGGGCGTGCCCGAAGCGCGGATTTCGGTCCAGCCCGGCATTCTGGCGCTCAACACCGTCTCCGAGATCGTCAAGGTGCCGCGCGACGACCTGCTCTACGCGCCCTACACCGCGCGCTTTCCCGAGCGCATCCGCGAGCACAATGGCGATTGCCTCGCCGCCATCGGCCAGAAGGACATTCTGGTCCACCACCCCTATGAGAGCTTCGATGTGGTGGTCCAGTTCCTGCGGCAGGCGGCGGCGGACCCGGATGTGATCGCCATCAAGCAGACGCTCTACCGCACCTCGAACGACAGCCCGATCGTGCGCGCCCTGATGGATGCCGCCGAGATGGGCAAGTCGGTCACCGCGCTGATCGAACTGAAGGCCCGTTTCGACGAGGAAGCCAACATCCGCTGGGCGCGCGATCTTGAGCGTGCCGGCGTGCAGGTCGTGTTCGGCTTCGTCGAACTGAAGACCCATGCGAAAATGTCGCTCGTGGTGCGGCGCGAGGAGAACGGGTTACGGTCCTATGTGCATCTGGGCACCGGCAACTACCACCCGATCACCGCCAAGATTTACACCGACCTGTCCTACTTCACCTGCGATCCAGTGCTCGCCCACGATGTGGCGCAGGTCTTCAACTTCATCACCTCCTATGCCGATCCGCCCGACGACATGCGTCTGGCCGTCTCGCCGATGCATATGCGCGACCGCCTTGTCGGCCTGATCGAGGCGGAAACGGCGCATGCACTTGCGGGCCGGCCGGCCGGTATCTGGATGAAGATGAACTCGCTGGTCGACGGCCATCTGATCGACGCGCTCTATGAGGCCAGTGCCGCGGGCGTCGAGATCGATCTTGTCGTACGCGGCATCTGCTGCCTGCGCCCGCAGGTGGCGGGCCTTTCGGAAAACATCCGCGTCAAGTCGATCGTCGGCCGGTTCCTCGAACACAGCCGCATCTATTGCTTCGGCAACGGCAACGCGCTGCCGTCCGAGGACGCGATCATTTATATGGGGTCTGCCGATTTGATGCCGCGCAATCTCGACCGCCGCGTGGAAACGCTGGTGCCGCTGGAAAACGAGACCGTGCACGAGCAGGTGCTCAGCCAGATCATGCTGGCCAACATGCTCGACAACCAGCAGAGCTATGAGGTGCTGGAAAACGGCCGGTCCCGCCGGATCGAACCGGGCCCCGACGAGGAAGAATTTGACGCGCAGACCTATTTCATGACCAATCCGAGCCTGTCGGGTCGCGGAAAGTCGTTGAAATCTTCCGCGCCGCAATTGATCGCGCACCGCAAACGGGTCCAAACCAAGGTCTGACACGTTTTGGACCGGGCGGAATGACAGGGCTTTGGTCAATGATTGAAACCGAAGACGCCCAGGGCCGGCTGAAGAATCGCGCGCCTGTCGGCGTGGTCGATATCGGCTCCAACTCGGTTCGCATCGTTATCTATGAGGGCATGGTCCGCGCGCCGGCGGTACTCTTCAATGAAAAGGTTTCTTGCGGGCTCGGGCGCGGCATCGCGCAGACCGGCCGCATGGATGAAGACGCCGTCGAGCGGGCGCTTGCGGCGCTGACGCGCTATCGCGCGCTTGCCGACCAGGCCGGCGTCGATACGCTTTATGTGCTGGCGACCGCCGCTGCGCGCGAAGCGGAAAACGGTCCTGACTTCATCGGCCGTGCGCAGGCGATCCTGCGTGCCGAGATCCGCATCCTGACCGGGGCCGAGGAAGCACGCTATTCCGCCTTCGGCGTTATCTCCGCCTTTCGTGCGCCCGATGGCGTTGCCGGCGATCTGGGCGGCGGCAGCGTGGAGATGGTCGATGTCCGCGATCAGCAGATCGGCGATGGCGTATCATTGCCGCTCGGCGGCATTCGTTTGCAGGACGCCTCGGGCGGCGACCTGCGCGAGGCCGAGAAGATCGCCCGCAAGCTGATCGCCGGCTCGAAGATGGCCGATGCCTGCAAGGGCCGTGTCTTCTATGCGGTCGGCGGCACATGGCGCGCCATCGCCAAGCTGCACATGGAGGAGACGGGCTATCCGCTGCGTGTCACGCACGGCTATCAGATCACGCCCGAGCAGGCGCAGAAGTTCCTGAGAAAACTGGTCGATGCCGATCTCGACAAGCTCAAGGGCATTCACATCATCTCCTCGGCCCGCCGGGCATTGCTGCCCTTCGGCGCGATCGTCCTTCTGGAGATCATCCGCCGCATGAAGCCCTCGGCCATCGCCTTTTCGGCGCTTGGCGTCCGCGAGGGCTATCTGTTCGGCCAACTCGACAAGGACATGCGCCGGCGCGACGGGCTTCTGGAAGCGGCCGACGAACTGGCGGTCCTGCGCTCGCGCTCGCCGCGCCACGCCCGTGAACTGGCGCGCTGGACGGCCGACAGTTTCGCCGCCTTCGGCATCGACGAGACGGTGGACGAGGCGCGCTATCGCGATGCCGCCTGCCGGCTGGCCGACATTGGCTGGCGCGCCCATCCCGACTATCGCTCGGCCCAGTCGCTTGCGATCATCGCCTATTCGAGCTTCATCCAGGTCAGCCATGAGGGCAGGGCCTTCATCGCCCTTGCCAACTATTTCCGCTATGAGGGCCTGAAGAATGAGAGCCTCGCGCCCGAAATCCGAAAGCTGACATCGGACCGCATGTGGCACAGGGCCAAATGTCTGGCCGCATTCCTCCGCGTCGCCTACCTCTTCACCGCCGCCATGCCCGGCGTCATCGCCGATCTGCGCTGGCGCAAGGCCGACGATGGCACGATGGAGCTGGTCATTCCGGCCAACCGGGCGGCCCTGGCCGGTGAACGGCCCGAGGCGCGGCTTTCGCAGCTTGGCAAGGTGACCGGCGTCAATGTGGGCCTGGCGATTGCCGATCCGCCGTCAGATCGACGGTCGCTATCCGCCGGTCGCTGAAGCCGAGCGAGATTTCGCCCGACAACAGCCTGAGCGCCTCCGAACCGAACAGTTCCCGCCGCCAGCCATGCATGGCCGGCACGTCCGCGTCTTCGCCATGCGAGGCGATCTGGTCGAGATGGTCCGACGTGGCGATCACCCGCTGCGCGACATTGTGCTTTTCCGCCGTCAGTTTGAGCAGCACCTTCAAAAGATCGGCGGCGGCACCGGCGCCCTCGGGCGCGTTCGGCGGACGCGGCACTTTCGGCAGGTCGTCGCGGTCGAGCGCGGCGACTTCGGCGACCGCGTCGAGAATGGCCGCGCCGGCGGCGGAGCGTTCCATGCCCTTGTGGATGGTGCGCAGCCGCGACAGGGCGCGCGCATCGCGCGGCTGCTGCTGAGCTGCTTCATAGATGGCATCGTCCTTCAGAACGCGGTTGCGCGGAACGTTGCGCTCGCGCGCCTGGCGCTCGCGCCACGCCGCCAGCCGCTGCATGACGGCCAGATCGGCAGGCTTGCGCACGCGCATCTTCAGCCGCTTCCAGGCATCCTCGGGCTTGACGTCATAAGTGTCCGGACTGGTCAGGACGGCCATTTCCTCGGCCACCCAATGGGCGCGCCCGCGCTCTTCGAGCATCTCCGTCAGGCGCTTGTAGACATCGCGCAGATGGGTCACGTCCGCCAGCGCGTAATGAAGCTGCTTGTCGCTCAATGGCCGCAGCGCCCAGTCGGTGAAGCGTGAGGTCTTGTCGATATGGGCGCCCGAAATGCGCCGGACCAGCTGGTCATAGGCAATCGCATCGCCGAAGCCGAGCACCATCGCGGCCACCTGCGTGTCGAAGATCGGATGCGGGACGTGGCCGCTCAGATTGACGAAGATCTCGATGTCCTGCCGTGCCGCGTGGAACACTTTGACCACGCTTTCATCGCCCAGAAGCGCAAAAAGCGGCGCCAGATCGATGCCGTCGGCCATCGGATCGATCAGCACGGCCTCCTCGTCACTGGCCACCTGGACCAGGCACAATATGGGCCAGAACGTCGTCTCGCGGACGAATTCGGTGTCGATGGTGATGTGGTCATGGGCGGCCATGCGCGCGCAGACCGCTTCGAGCGCCGCCGTCGTGGTAATCGGCTCAGGCGCTGATTCATGGGTGTCCGTCATGGGTGCGGGTCCTTAGCCGAGGTCTGGCCGCTTGTCGAACCGTTTTCGCCGTCGGCGCCGTTGCTGCCGCGCGCCATGCGCGTGAAGACCGGCGATGTGCGCAACAGCCACGAGAACGGTCCGCGCGCATCGGCGGGCACCGGACCGCGCGCCCGCATGCGCCAGATGGTCGCCACGATCAGCGCGCCATGGACGACGCTTGTATAGGTGAACAGCGCGTCGGGGCCGAACGCCTGCACGAAGGCGGACGAGGCGTAGGGGCCGATCGAGGCGCCAAGCGAGAAGAAGAACATCAGCCCGGCGGCGACCATGACATGCTGGCCGGGCTTGGCGTGGTCGTTGGCGTGCGCCGCCGAGAGCGAATAGAGCGGCAGTGCAAACGCGCCGAACAGGAAGATGCCCAGATAGTTGAGGACCGGCGATGTGCCCGCTGCCAGCGACAGGAACAGGCCGGCCGCGACAGCGCCCGCGGTCGTAAACATCAGCACGGTGCGTCGGTCATACCGGTCCGAAAGGTAGCCGAGCGGATATTGCAGCACCGCGCCGCCGACAATGCCGACGCTCATGAAGATCGCCACATCGGTGATCGAAAGGCCGATCCCCTCCGCATAGAGCGGGCCGATCAGCCGGAATGCGCCATTGGTCGCCCCGATCGTCACGCAGCCGATGCAGGCCAGCGGCGACAGGGTCCAGATGCCCTTGAGATCGAACTTGAATTCGGCCGGCGGTTTGGGATTGGACCGGTCGGCCAGCGAGACAGGCACGAGCGAAAGCGTGATCATCACGCACATGACCGCAAACAGGACGAACCCTTCGGTCCCCAGAACCGGCAGCAGGAACTGCGCGCCGGTGACAGCGAAAATGTCGACAATGCGATAGACGGCCAGAACCCGCCCGCGCGTCTCATTGGCAACGCCGGAGTTGATCCAGCTTTCGATCGTCGTGAACAGGCCGGCAAAGCAGAAGCCGACGACGAAGCGGATGATGATCCAGGCGATCGGATCGATGATGATCATCAGGAAGAGCGTGCCCGATGCGGCAATGGCGGCGAGCGCGGCAAAGGTGCGGATGTGCCCGACCGCGTTCAAAAGCCGCGTGATGTAAAGGCAACCCAGAAGAAAACCCGTGAAATAAGCGGTGCCCATCAGGCCGATCAGCGAGGTTGAAAACCCTTCCTGCGCGCCGCGAATGGCGATCGCTGTGCCCTGGACGCCATTGCCGGCAAGCAGGATGCCGGCGGCAATGAAGAGCGGAATGAGCGGGCGAAGGGCGTGCATGGTGAGCCAGCCAGTGAAATGCGGCGGCGATTGTTATGCCGCCACCGCATCCACCTTGCCAGTCATATTGTGAAGAATGCTCTGGATGAATCAGTTGGCGATGCCCTCAAAACCCAGCGCCTGCTCGGCGGCAAGGCCAATCGCCAGAAGCCGCCGGTCCGAGAAGGCCGGGCCATCGAACTCCAACCCGACCGGCAGGCCCGATGCGGTCACGCCCATCGGCAGGCTTAACCCGGGCAGGCCTGCGTTGGAGCCGGGGTCGGTGTTGGCGATGTAGGTGTTGAACGTGGGCACCGTCTCGCCATTGAGATCGACTTCCATGTCCGAAGACTCAATCGGCCGGGCCGGCAGCTTGGTCGTCGGAAACACCAGCGCGTCGATACCGTTTTCAAGGAAGGTCTCGGCATAGATGGCCTGCATGTGCGGGCGAAAGTCGCGCATCGCCGCCTGATAGACCTCATCGGGGATCGCCTGTTCGCCAAGAACCAGATTGTCGAAAACGAACTTCACATCGGGACTGGCGATCTGTGCCGCGACCTCATCGAGGCTGACGCCTGTGCGATTGTTGTCAAGGAACCGCGCCAGATCGCGCCTGACCTCCCAGAGCGCCAGCGGAAAGCCGACTTTGGCGTTGAGTTCCATCAACCCGGGCAATTCCACCTCGACAAAGGTGGCCCCTGCTGCCTCCAGCTTCAAAAGCGCCGAATCGAACACGGTCTGCAATTCCGCATCAAGTCCGGCCACGAACGCGGCCGGCAGGCCGAATGTGACATTGTTCAGATCGGCGGCTTGCATCGAGCCTTCGACGCCGGTGATCACGCTGTCCATCAGCATCAGATCGCGCACCGAGCGCGCCATCGGTCCGGCCGTATCACGCGTTGCCGAGATCGGTACGATGCCGACTTGCGGATAGCGTCCGCTGCTCGGTCTGAGCCCGGCAATACCGTTCAGCGCGGCCGGAATGCGCACGGACCCGCCCGTATCGGTGCCAAGCCCGGCAGCGACAATGCCGGCTGCGACCGCCGCGCCCGTGCCGCCGGACGAGCCGCCGGCGAACATGGTCGGGTCCCAGGGATTGCCGACGGCGCCGAAGGCGGCATTGTTGGAGGTGATGCCGAAGGCAAGTTCGTGCAGATTGGTCTTGCCAAGCACGATGGCACCGGCCTGGCGCAGCCGCGCCACCACCGTCGCATCGGCCTCCGGCACCCAGTCCTGCAGCGCCGGCGTCCCTGCGCTGGTGGCAAGCCCGGCAACGGCGATATTGTCCTTCACGCCGATCACGACGCCATGCAGCGGGCCTTTCGGTGAAGCCGTGTCGGCCGTTTGCGCCGCCGCCATGGCTCCCTCGGCATCAAGCGTGATAAAGGCATTGAGCGCCTCTTGCTCTGCCGCCATTTCCAGCGCCTGTTCCACCGCTTCGGCCGCTGTCATCTCGCCTGCCATGATCGCGTCGGCCATAGCCGTTGCGTCCGCTCCAAGGCTTGTCTGGGCCCAAAGCGCGAGGGCAAGGCCCGCCGCCACGCCGGTTATCGATTTGCGCATGATCACCTCCCATCTGGTTCGACGGGGAAGTCTTGCCCGCCGTTCAGTCGGGCGCATCCCCGTTTTCGGGGAGATCGGCCGCAAGACAGGCACTCACCAGGGCCGTGCGGCCCCGGCAACCGGTTTTCTGGAACATTGCCTTGAGATGGCTGCGCACGGTCTCGGTCGAGATGTCGAGTGCAAGGGCGATCTGCGCATCGGTCTTGCCGTGGCACAGTTCCGCCAGCACCTCGGTTTCGCGTCCTGTCAGGCCATGTTGCGCTGCATGGTGTGCGGCGATGGCGGAACCGGATTGCGGCAGGGCAAGCCGTTCCGCGGCACGTTCGGCATAGAGTTCACCGACAAGCTGCAGCATTTGCACATCGGTGCGATCGAAATTGCCGGCGCGGCGCGAACGCCAGATCCTCAAATCACCCAGATGCCGCCCACCCGACGAGCGCGGGAGGCAGGCATGAAAATTCATGCCGTGCGTCAGGCCGTCGACCGCAAGAAAATCGTTGAAGAATTCGGTCTTTTCGAGCGCGCCTTGCTCCATCACGTCGTTGACGTGCATGGCCCGACCGGCCCGACGCATCGGCGCCGTGATCGGGTCGTTGAACTGGAAATGGGCGCTGTAGGCGGCGATGTTGCCGGTGTCCATGTTGATGGTGACGGCCTGGTCGTCAGCCACGGCCGCATCGTCGAACACAAACGAGGCAAAATAGTCCGCCCGGAACAATTCCATAAGCCGGTAGCCCAGCGACTGGCGCATCACCGCCAGCGGCACTGGTTCCTGCAAGGTGCGGATGACGGCATGCAGATCGGCAATTTGGCGTTCAGAGAATGAGTGGCCCATCGGCATTCTCCTTCCCGCAAGCATGGGCAAGGGCACACGGGCTGTCAAATGCAGGTCGGGCCGCCGCGCCATGCTTGACAAAAGCGGATGCGCATGCGCTTTTCCGCCCGTTTTCCCGAACAGGCGATTGCGCGCGGCATCAGCGCCGCAGCCCTGATCCACAATGAGGCCAGTCATGCACCGTTACCGCAGCCACACCTGTGGCGCCTTGCGCAAATCCGACGCCGGCTCGACCGTCCGGCTCGCGGGCTGGGTTCACCGCGTGCGCGACCATGGCGGCGTGCTGTTCATTGATCTGCGCGACCATTACGGCATCACCCAGATCGTCGCCGACCCGGACAGCCCGTGCTTCGCCAAGGCCGAGACGGTTCGGTCCGAATGGGTCGTGCGCATCGATGGCGCGGTCAAGGAACGCGCCGCCGATCTCGTCAATGCCGACCTGCCGACCGGCGAGATCGAACTTTACGCGCGTGATCTCGAAGTGCTGTCGAGCGCCGAGGAACTGCCACTGCCGGTCTTCGGCGAGCCCGACTATCCCGAGGACATCCGCCTCAAATACCGGTTCCTGGACCTGCGCCGCGAGACGCTGCACGACAACATCATGACGCGCACCAAGGTGATCGCGTCCATGCGCAAGCGCATGGAAGAGGCCGGCTTTGCCGAATTCTCAACGCCGATCCTGACCGCGTCGTCGCCCGAGGGCGCGCGCGATTTCCTTGTGCCTTCGCGCATTCATCCGGGCGAATTTTACGCGCTGCCGCAGGCGCCGCAGATCTACAAGCAGTTGCTGATGGTTTCGGGCTTTGACCGCTATTTCCAGATCGCGCCCTGCTTCCGCGACGAGGACCCGCGCGCCGACCGGCTGCCGGGGGAATTCTACCAGCTTGATCTGGAGATGAGTTTTGTCGAGCAGGATGATGTTTTCGCCGCCATGGAACCGGTCGTTCGCGGCGTCTTTGAGGAGTTCGCCGACGGAAAGCCGGTGACACCTGAATTCCGCCGCATCCCCCATGACGAGGCGATCGCCAAATATGGCACCGACAAGCCGGACCTGCGCAACCCGATCACCATGGAAGATGTCTCCGAGCATTTCCGCGGATCGGGTTTCAAGGTGTTCGCCAACATCCTCGCCAACGACGATAAGGGCGCGGTCTGGGCGATCCCTGCGCCGACCGGCGGCAGCCGCGCCTTTTGCGACCGGATGAATTCCTGGGCGCAGGGGCAGGGCCAGCCCGGCCTTGGCTACATTTTCTGGCGTGAGGAAGACGGCCAGGTGACGGGCGCCGGACCCATCGCCAAGAATATCGGCCCCGAACGCACAGAGGCGATCCGCCAGCAGCTTGGCCTGAACGCCGGCGATGCCTGCTTCTTTGCCGCCGGCGATCCCAAAAAGTTCGCCGGTTTTGCGGGCGATGCGCGCACTCGTGCGGGCGAGGAACTCGATCTGGTCGATCGCGACCGGTTCGAACTGGCCTGGATCGTCGATTTCCCCTTCTTTGAATGGGACGAAGAGGAAAAGCGGGTCGATTTCGGCCACAACCCCTTCACCATGCCGCGCGGCGGGCTGGAAGCGCTGGAAAACGAGGACCCGCTGACTATCAAGGCCTGGCAATATGATCTGGTCTGCAACGGGTTCGAGATCGCCTCGGGCGGCATCCGCAACCATCTGCCGGACGTGATGGTCAAGGCGTTCGGCATTGTCGGCCTCGACAAAGAGGTCGTCGAGGAGCGCTTTGGCGGCTTGTTCCGCGCGTTCCACTATGGCGCGCCGCCCCATGGCGGCATGGCCGCCGGTGTCGACCGGATCGTCATGCTGCTGGTCGGCGCAAAGAATTTGCGTGAAGTGACGCTGTTCCCGATGAACCAGCAGGCGCAGGATCTGCTGATGGGCGCACCGGCCGAAGCCAGCCCGGCTCAATTGCGCGAACTCAATTTGCGCATCAATCCGCAGGCCAAGGCGCAGACCGACTCATAGGCCGGCGCCGTGTCCGAGGGCTTCCGGATCGTTGCCGGCTTTCCCGAAGCGCTGAGGCGCGAAGCCGCTGCGCTCTATTTCGACGCCTTCGCAGCGAAGTTGGCGCCGATAATGGGCCGCGACGGTCGGGCGCAGGCGTTCTTTTTTGATGTTCTCGATCCCGATTTCTGCCTCTCCGCCGTCTCGGGTGATGGCACAAGGCTTCTGGGCCTTGTCGGGTTCAAGACCGCCGACGGTGCCTTGACCGGCGGCGGCATGGCCGATCTGGCCCGCCACTACGGCTGGCTGGGGTGTGTTTGGCGCGGGCTGCTTCTGACGCTGCTTGAGCGCGAACTGGAGCCGGGCATCTTCCTGCTCGACGGCATTGCCGTCGCGCCCGATGCGCGCGGTCTGGGGATCGGCACGGCGCTGCTCGACGCGGTCGAAAAGGAGGCCGTAAGCCATGGTTGCCCGACCATCCGGCTCGACGTGATCGACACCAATCCGCGCGCCCGGGCGCTTTATGAGCGGCGCGGCTATGAGCCCGTGTCGGTGGAGCAGCTTGGCCCGCTGCGCCATTTGTTCGGCTTTGCCAGCGCGACGCGGATGGAAAAGGCGGTGGGCCGGGCCACATAAAGCCGCCCGGCCGCTGATGGCGTCTACTGGTTGGCGGTGATCGACACGGCCAGCGTCGAGATCAATGCCTGCGGCGCACTCATCGCGGCGGCCATGATCTGGGCGACCGGCACCGCGCTCGTCGGCTCGGCGGCGATGCGCAGCGAGCCCGGATCGTCGAGGAACTGGCCGATCGCGGCGGTTGCCTCGGCGGCAAAGGCCGGGTCCTGCAATTGCGACAACCCGATCGGCAGCATCCCCTTGGCCATGGCGATCACGTTCTCGCGGTTCATGCCCTGCTGCTCACCGACGAAATCCAGAATGCGGTTGGTCAGCGAATCGTCCCTGATCTCGATGCTGATCGCGTTGATCTCGATCTGTTGCATCAGGCCGAGCATGGCCATGTTCATGGCTTCGGCATTCTGGTCGGCCATCTGCAACTGCATCTGCTGCATCGCGCCGACCAGTTCGGTCGTGTAGCCGCCAATGTCGAACGCCATTTCGAGCGCTGCGGCATCGTCGACATCATAGACCATCTCGTCGAGCGCCATGCGGCCGCTGCTGGTATCCCAGGACCCCGACGAGGTGACCGTGCCGCGCAGTTCTTCATAACCGAGCGCGGCCATGGTCTCGCGCGCCCGCGCCTCGGGCAGCTTGGTCATGTCGGCGACCATGCCGTCCACCTGCGCGTCGAAATTCATCACGCCGCCCGGCTGGTACCCGTCCATGGTGGTGCTGGCGCCTTCCATCGAAAAGATCGTACCTTCGGCGTCCGAGACGGTCAGCGCGCCGGCGCGGGCCGATTCGAACAGGCCCGATCGCAGGATCGGATCGGTCACTTCGGGCCCGGCGATCAGGTAATCATTGATTTCCCCGCCCTCGAACTCGACCGTCACGCCATCGGTCGTCTGCGAGATGGGCGCAATGGCGATGCGGTCCACCAGATAGGAGCCGCCATCGGCCTCGGTCACGTTCTCGAGCACATAATCGCCCAGCGGGAACGGGTCGGTATCCGGCGTCGCGCGCATTTTCAGCCCGGCGATCGCCACATCGTCGCCGTTGGTCTGAACGCCCGCCGCTTCGAGCTTGATGCCCTGCAGCGCAAATTGCGTGGCCAGTCGCTCGAACACCTCCGCACCGTCAATATCGGCGAGCGCCGGCGGAGCGAATGCGGTCACGGTCAGCGCGATGGCCGACGCGGAGAGCAGCGGACGGGAAAAGATCATGGATTTATCCTTCATTTGAACCAGGGGCGTGTCCTATCCGATCCCGATCCGGACCGGCTGTGCACAAATACACAAGGCTTTGGCGTGCTGGCGCGATCTAAAGGGCCGAATCCAACACCAATATGGCAGCCTGTCTTTTGTGATGTGGCACAGGACGCAAGAAGGTTCCAACACTTGCCGCAAATCAGCTATAGGACAATCGGTTGAACCTATGGGCGCACTTTCTCCGATGAACATCTTCCTGTCCGCACGCATCATGCCGGTCCTGCGGCCGGTCCCGGTTTGGCTTGCGACCCTTTTGGCCGTCATGATCCTGGTTCTGGCGGCCACGCCACCGGCACAGGCCATGCGCACCCATGACGGGCTGACCTATTCGCAAGGCCTCAAGCTGGATGTACATGTCCCCGAGCAATCGCGGCGCGGCCTTTTCGCCCGCAAGCATCCGGTTGTGCTCTATGTCCATGGCGGCGGATGGGTGAAGGGCGACCGCAAGCGCGTCTTCTCCATGCCGCAATGGCTGACCTCGCGCGGCTATATTTTCGTTGCCATCGACTATCGCAAGGTGCCCCGGACGGACATTGACGGCCAGGTGCGCGATGTCACGGCGGCCATAAGCTGGGTCCGCCGCAACATCCGGCGTTACAATGGCGATCCCAACCGTGTCGTCCTGATGGGCCATTCGGCCGGCGCGCATTTGTCCGCGCTGGTTGCGGCGCAAGGCAAGGCCAACGGTCTGCGCGGCGTTATCCCCAACGATGTGCAGGCCTATGATCTTCTGGCCTATGCGACCAAGCGCGGCTCGATCGGCCCGATGTTCGGCACCGCCTTCACCAACGAACCGCCCAACTGGATCCGCTGGTCGCCATCCACCCACGCCAAGCGCGGCGGCCGGCTGCCGCCGCACCTGATCCTTTATTCGCGAAGCCAGGGCGAACGGCGCCGGTCGATCTCCATCGGCTATGCGAACCTGCTCAAGGGGCGCGGCACCGATGTGAACGTCTTCCATGGCACCGCCTATTCGCATGGCGCCATCGCCGCGCGGCTCGGCCGGCCGGGCGACCGGGCGACCGCGGCGATTGAACAGTTTTTGGCCCGCGTCACACGCTAACGACGCCACACCCAAAAAAGGCGGACGAGTTTTGGCCCATTTCCTGATCACCGGCGCCGCGCGCGGCATTGGCCATGCGCTGGCGAGTGAAGCGCTCGCACGCGGCCATGACGTGACCGTGTCCGTACGCGCCGATGCCGATATGTCCCGGGTTCCCGAAGGCGCCGACACAATCGTCTTCGACGTCCTCGATGGCGCAGCGGTGGCCGCCGCTGCTGCGGAAGTCGACCGCCCGGTCGATATCCTGATCAACAATGCCGGGATCATCGGCCCGGCCCGGCAGTCGACGCTCGACATGGATTTTGACGGGTTTGCCGAAACGCTGTCCGTCAACACGCTGGCGCCGCTGCGCGTGTCCCAGGCCTTCCTGCCGCATCTGCGCCGCAGCGACCGGCCGCGCATCGTGACCGTTTCGTCGGCGATGGGCCGGATGAGCTACCAGAAATCGGACAGGATCGCCTATCGCGCCTCCAAGGCCGCGGTGAACAAGGTGATGCAGGGTCTTGCGACGGACCTGCGTGCCGACGGCGTTGCCGTCCAGTGCGTTCATCCCGGCTGGGTGCGAACCGACATGGGCGGCCCGGAGGCCGATATCGACGTCTAAGAGAGCGCGCGCGGCATCATCGATCGCGCCGAGGCGCTCGCAATGGTCGACACGGGCGGTTTCGTCAATTACGACGGAACGGCAATTGACTGGTAGGCCGGCCATGAACGCACCGCTCCCCGAAATCCATCCCGCCAAGCGCATCGAGGCGCGTATCGACGGCCTGTTCAAGGCGTCGGGCGATGACTTCGTCACCAGCCCGGTGGAAGCGTTGGACCTCAATTTCGAGGGCATACCCGGCGACTATCATGCCGGCATCACGCGCGGCTCGGGCGGACGCGAACCCTGGTATGAGCGCGGCACGGAAATGCGCAACGAGCGGCAATTGTCGATCGTCGCCCGTGACGAACTGGACGCGGTCGCCGCCGAGATGGAATTGCCGATGCTCGCGCCCGAATGGATCGGCGCCAACATGACGCTCGCCGGTGTGCCGATGCTCTCCATGCTGCCGGCCTCGACGCTGCTCTTCTTCGAGGGCGGCGCGACGGTCAAGATCGACATGCAGAACGGCCCGTGCCGCATCGCCGGCGATGCCATTGCGCGCCATGTGGGGCGCGAGGGCGACCAGCATATCGCGCTCGGCTTTCCCAAGATCGCCAAACGGCGCCGCGGCGTCGTCGCCTGGGTGGAGAAGCCGGGCACGGTCAAAATGGGCGAGGGCGTCCGCGTGCAATTGCCCGAACAATGGGTTTATCCCGTTTAGCGCCGCCGCGTTCCAACCAACAGGCGAACGCGAGACAGGTGGAACCGGCTCGTGGCTCCGTCAGAGGCAGGCCTTCGGATGAAACAGGATGCGGGCCCGGGACAGCAGGCCGACAGGGTGCCCTTCGCCGTCACGGTGATCGTGGTCACGGTTCTGATCCTGTCTCTGGGCGATGCGCTCATCAAATTCACCAGCGGCGAGTTCGTGATCTGGCAGATCTTCGTCTTGCGATCGCTTGTCGTGCTGCCGGTTCTGGCCGGTCTGTTGTGGTGGACCGCCCGCGACGCGCTCTCTGTGCCGCCTTCCTTGGGATGGGCCGTTCTGCGCAGCGTGCTGCTGGTCGGCATGTGGATCGCCTACTATCTGGCGCTGCCAAGGCTCGACCTCTCGGTGGCCGCTGCCGTCTACTATACGCTCCCTATCTTCATCACCCTGTTCTCGGCGCTCTTGATCGGCGATCGCATTAGCCCACTTGGATGGGCGGCGGTTTTTCTCGGCTTTTTCGGCGTCCTTCTGATTCTGCGGCCCGATGGCGATGCCTTCAATCCTTACGCCCTGCTGCCGCTGGTCGCCGCCATACTCTACGCGCTGGCCATGATCCTGACCCGAACCCGCTGCCGCGCCATCCATCCGCTGATGCTCTCACTGCTCTTGAACGTCACCTTCGTGGTGACGGGCCTCGTCGCCACGGCCGCGATCGCGGTGACGGTCACGGGTCCGCGTGACGGCTTCCTTTTGGGACCATGGGCCGCGATGGGGGCGGGCGAATGGGCCGCAATGGCGCTTCTGGCGTGCGCCATTCTTGTCGGTAGCGTCGGTGCCGCGATCGCCTATCAGAACGCGCCGCCCGCGGTGATCGGCACTTTCGACTTCGGCTATGTCGCCTTCGCGCTGGTCTGGGGTCTTGTTTTCTTCGCCGAAGTGCCGGACATCTGGTCGCTGATCGGCATGGCGCTCATCGTCATCGCCGGCGTGATGGTCCTGCGGCAATAGACCCGCCTATCCGTCCGCGCCGGCAACATCCTCGTCCGCATCGAGGAACCGCGTCGCCTGCCAGGTGCGCAGCACCGCGTTGATCGCGTCGAGCACGAAAAAGCGCGCCGCATCACGGTCATAGCCTTCATCGAGCAGCGCGTCATAATCGGTGTGCACATGCCTGATATGGGTGATCGCGGCGAGCCAGACGGCCCGTTGGGCCGGCAGCCCGCGCATGTGCGGCCGGGCCACCAGCGCCTTGACCGCCAGTGCGTCTTCGAGGGGCATCAGCGGCGCCAGCCGTTCGAGTGCCTGCGAAACGGCAGCTTGGCGCTTTGTCGTCATGGGCGCGGTCCGGCAACGGGGCAGCGGCGGCAAATCGCCCGCCATGTCGCATTTCCATATTGTCGGCGTCGCCAAAATGATATAAACATATGCTTATGTCTTTTTCGAACGACAATGACACGCGGTTCGCCGTCGACGCGATGGTCGAGCATCTCAAGTCCGCCGCCGAGCCGAGCCGGCTGCGCATGCTCAAACTGTTGTCGGAAGCCGACCTGACCGTTTCGGACCTGACCACGATCCTCGGCCAGTCGCAACCGCGCGTGTCGCGGCATTTGAAGCTGCTGCTCGAAGCGCGGCTCATCCGCCGCCGCCAGGAAGGCTCCTGGGCGCTGTTCCGGCTCGCCCATGACAGCCCCCAAGGGGCGCTCGCCGCCGACATTTTGACGCGCATCGATCCGGCCGATCCGGTTCTGACGCGCGATGCCGAACGGCTTGCCGACGTCAAGCGCCGGCGCCGTGACGAAGCCTCGGCCTATTTCTCCGCCAATGCCGAAAGCTGGGATTCGATCCGCTCGCTGCATGTGCCCGAGCGCAAGGTCGAGCAGGCGCTTGTGCGCCTTGCCGGCGACCGGACATTCAACGCCATGCTCGACATCGGCACCGGCACGGGCCGGATGCTGGAAGTGTTCGCGCCGCGCTTCCGTTCGGCGGTCGGCATCGACACCAATCGCAAGATGCTCAATGTCGCGCGCGCCAATCTCGATGCGACCGGCCTCGTCAATGCCGAGGTCCGGATGGGCGATGTGTTCAACATGCCCGTCGAGCGCGATGCGTTCGATCTGGTGACCATCCACCAAGTGCTGCACTTTCTCGACGACCCGGCGGCGGCGGTGGCCCAGGCCGCGCGCAGTCTTGCGCCCGGCGGGCGTCTGATGATCATCGATTTCGCGCCGCACGATCTCGAATTCCTGCGCGAAGAGCACCAGCATCACCGGCTTGGCTTCGACACCGCGACCGTCACCGCCTGGTTCGAGGCGGCCGGTCTTGAGAACATCCGCGCCGAGGCGCTGCCATCGTCCAAGGGCGATGGTGACGGCCAACTGACGGTGATGATCTGGTCCGCCGACGATCCGCGCTATGTCATTGCAGATGAAACCGGTCCCGACCGGGACACAACGGAGGCGGCGTGATGGCCGCGGCGACACCATGACCGGAAGCGTTTTTTCAAGGACCCAGCGTGTTGCCCTGACCGGTGACATCCGCGTGTCTTTCGAGTTCTTTCCGCCCAAGAACGAGGCGATGGCGGCAACGCTCGCCGACACGATCGAAAAGCTCGCCCCGCTCAACGCCGATTTCGTCTCGGTGACCTATGGCGCGGGCGGCTCGACGCGTGAACCGACCCAGCGCACGCTCGCTCATGTGCAAAAGCAGGGCGGCATGGATGCGGCGGCGCACATCACCTGCGTGGGTTCGACGCGCGACGAGACCGACACCGTCATCCGCGAGTTCGCCGCCATGGGCATCCGCCGCTTCGTGGCGCTGCGCGGCGACCCGCAAACCGGCATGGGCACCCGCTACGTGCCGCATCCGGGCGGCTATGAGAATGCGGCTCATCTGGTGGCCGGCCTCAAGGCATTCGGCGATTTCGACATTTCCGTCGCCGCCTATCCCGAAAAGCACCCCGAAAGCCCCGATTTCGCCACCGACATCGACATGCTCAAGCGCAAGGTCGACAATGGCGCGACCCGGGCGATCACCCAGTTCTTCTTCGACAATGACGGCTATGAGCGCTTCGTCGAGCGGGTGCGCCGCGCCGGCATCTATGTGCCGATCGTGCCCGGCATCCTGCCGATCCACAATTTCCGTGCGGTTTCCAATTTTGCCGGCAAGTGCAAGACGCACATTCCTGCCTGGCTGGCCGAGCGGTTCGAGGGGCTGGAGAACGATCCGCAGACGCATGCGCTGATCGCCTCGGCCATCGCTGCCGAACAGGTTCTCGATCTTGTCGATCGCGGCGTGCGCGACTTCCACTTCTACACGATGAACCGGCCTGATCTCGTCTTCGCCGTTTGCCGTCTGATCGGCGTGCGCGAAGAGCATGTCGACGCCGCTGCGTAAGCGCCGTTCACTGATTGGGGACATTGTGTCGTTGAAATCCGGTCTTTCGTGAACGACCGGACTGTCTATCTCTCCGTCCATCGCTCGCATATGGCGGGCTCAACGGAGATCAGACCAAGATGGCCCATATTCTTTCTGTCCAGTCCTCTGCGCGTGACGAAGGTTCGCAAAGCCGCACGCTGAGCGCCGAACTGATCGATTCGCTCGGCGGCGGCACCGCCGGGAACACGATCATTGTGCGCGATCTGGCCGAACCGGTGCCGCAGATCGACGAAAAATGGCTCGGCGCCAACTGGACGCCGGCCGATGAACGCAGTGATGAGCAGGCGCGGGCGCTGACCCTGTCGGACACGCTGATCAGCGAACTGGAAGCAGCCGACACGATCGTCATCGGCGTGCCAGTCTACAACTTTTCGGTGCCCGCCGCGCTGAAGGCATGGATCGACCAGATCGCCCGCGCCGGACGCACCTTCCGCTACACCGAAACCGGCCCGCAGGGGCTTTTGGAGGGCAAGCGCGCCTTCGTGGTGGTCGCCAGCGGCGGCGTACCGGTCGACAGCCCCGTCGACTTCGCAACGCCCTATATGCGCCACGTGCTCGGCTTTGTCGGCATTACTGATGTGACCGTGATCGCCGCCGACCGGCTTGTGCAGAATGCCGACGACAGCCTCGCCACCGCGCGCCAGGCGATTGCCGGGGCCGCCGGCACGCAGGACGCACTCGCCGCCTGATATCAACGGCCAATAGGCCGAAGCAATTGCAGGCCGTACGCGCGTGTCATCGCGCGTACGGCCGTTTTGTATTGGTTGTGTGGATTACAGAACGCCGAAAACCAGCGCGCCGACAAAAACAAAGGCTGCACACACAAGTACGACGTTCAAAGAGCGTGTCAGATCCATTGGGACCTCCCTCGTGTATTACCCCTTTAGTGTAGGTTCTGTGACAGGCCGTGCAACAGAATTCGTTGCTGCAATGCAACAGGCAAAGGGAAAAATCTGTCTCTATTTGGCACAACATCCCGAAATTGCTGGGCGTGGGCGCCTGCGAGCACCGCGGGAAAAAAATGTTCCCGCATGTGGAAATACGTGAAAGATGTCGCATTGACCGCGCCCGCGGCAGGTCTAGGTTCGAGAGCATAATCCTTGGCGTTCGCAGGTCTGGCCATGCCCAAACTGATAAAGTTCGTGGTGATAAATTCCGTCATCGGCATGCTGATCGGCTGGGCCATCGCGGCTGGCCTTCTGTGGATGAACATTTCCGGCCTTGGTGACATGTTCATGCATTCCGACGCCAAGCCTGTCGTCATCGCGCTCTTGTTCATGAGCTTCGGCGTCACCTTCGGCTTTGCCTATCTGGCGACGGCGGTGATGCTGATGCCGACCGGGAAAGATGATTTCGACCGGTTGTGACCGGCGGATCAGCGCGTCGCGACGTCCAGCCAGTCGCGCCACTGGTTGCGGTTGCCGGCAAAGACATTGATGTCCGTGTCGCCGTTGACGCCCGGCACCAGTCCCGTGCCCGTATACTGCCAGAACGCCCAGTTGCGGCCCGGATAGGTGATGCGTGGATGCGCCTTGACCGAGCGCAGCCAGAACACCTCGTCATCCATCTTGCCGGCCAGGTTATCCCGGTGGAAATCGACCGTCGTGTAGATGATCGGACGCTTGCCGTAATGGCGCTCGATCATGTCGAGGAAGATGTTCATCTCGCGGCGCACCGTGTCGGCGGGCGGACGCAGCCGGCAGGTCGGCGACAGATGGTTCCATTCCACATCGAGCACATGCGGCAGCGACCCGCGCTCGCGCGGCACGTTGCGGATGAACCAGCGCGCCTGCCGCCTGGCTGACGTGCAGAAATAGTAGAAATGGTAGGCGCTGCGCGGCATGCCGGCGCGGCGCGAATCGTGCCAGTTGCGCATGAAGGCGTCGTCGAGAAGATCGCCGCCCTCGGTCGCTTTGATGAAGGCGAACTCAATGCCCGCCCTGCGCACCGTTGGCCAGTCGATCACGCCCTGCCATTTGGAAACATCGATCCCGTGCACCGGAAAGCCGAACGGCGCACCGCCTTCCCATTCATGCACCGGATCGCTGTCGCCATAGCGCGGCGTCGCCGCCGCATAGGTGGAATCCAGCGATTGCGTGAGCGCCGTATAGTCGACCTTGGTGCAGCCGGCGGCTGCAACGGCCATGATCGCGGCAAGAAAAAGCCCGGCCAGTCGCGTCATGAAAACGTCCGTTTGGTTATCGCCCCGAACCCGGTTTATAGCGCCCGGCGGGGGCAATTCCACCCCGCGCGCCGTAGTTGACCTTGCAGGCGCCACCGTTAAACCTCCGTTAACCATAAAAAGAAGGCACAGCGCCCATGCGTATCCTCAAAGCCCTTGTCCTGATTGTGGCCGTGCTCGTCGTGGGCGGTTTCGGCTATCTGCTTCTTGCGCCGCCCGACCTCATCCGGGTCGGCGCCAATTATGCGGCCAAGATCGTCTGTTCGAACGTTTTTCTGGCGGACCGCGACGCGCAGGAGGTGCTGGCCGTCGATGTGCAGGCGCCCGGCCATCCGCTGCTGACGCTGATGCGCGTCGATGTGGATGAGGAGGCCGGCACGGTGCGCACCGGCCTGTTCGGTCTGATCGGCGGCGGGTTGGCCGTGCACCGGCCGGGGCAGGGCTGTTCGTCGGTGCCCGATGGTGGCGTGGAGCGTCTGGTCGCGCGGCCGGCGCCCAATAGGATGGCGCTCGCCACCGGCTCACTATGGCCGGCCGGCAACGAGGTGGAATTGCCCATCAACGAGGCACTGGACGCCGTTCTCAACGATCCCGCGCTGACGGGGCCAGGCATGCGCGCGATCGTGATCGTCAAGGATGGGGCCATCGTCGGCGAACGCTATGCTGAGGGGTTCGCACCCGACACGCCGCTTCTGGGCTGGTCCGTCTCCAAGACCGTCACCGGCGCGCTGATCGGCCGGGCGATCCGCGAGGGACGGCTGGAGCTGGATCAGACGGCGAGCTTTGAGGGCTGGGACGGTGATGGCCGCGCCGGCATCACGGTGGGCGACATGATGGGCATGGCGCCGGACCTTGCTTGGAACGAGGGCTACGGATCGGTCTCCGATGTCACGCGCATGCTCTACCTCGAAACCGATATGGCTGGCTTCGTTGCCGGGCAGCCGCGCGACGAAGAAACACCCGAAGGCATCGGCGAGGTCTTCGAATATTCCTCCGGCACCACGGTGCTTTTGTCGCGCCTGTGGCAGGATGCGTTTGACGATCCGGCCGAAGCGGTCTTCTGGCCCTATGCGGCGCTGTTCGATCCGCTCGGCATGACGAGCGCGGTCATGGAAATGGACGCGTCCGGCACGTTTGTCGGCTCGTCCTACATCTATGCGACCGCGCGCGACTGGGCGCGTTTCGGCCAGTTCATGCTCCAGCGCGGCGTCTGGAACGGCCGGTCGCTGCTGCCGGTCGGCTTTGTCGACTGGATGGTGACGGCTCATCCGGCCTCCAATGGCGTCTATGGCAACGGCCAGGTCTGGCTGCGCGCGGCCAACGCCTGGATGGAGGGCGACAATCCCGAATTGCCCGAGGACGGCTTTTACATGAACGGCCATGACGGCCAGTCGGTCTCGGTCATTCCGTCCGAGGATCTGGTGGTCGTCCGGCTGGGGCTGACGCCGACCGATCAACGCTACAAGGTCGCCTATCTGATCGAGGCGGTGATCGGTGCGCTGGACGCTCGGTGACCGCAAATGACAACCGCCGCCGACGGTAAGTCGGCGGCGGTGCAGCGGCTGGTCGGGAGGGCAGGGTTTACCAGCCGAACTGGAAGGTGGCGCCGGTCTGGCCGCCGGACTGGCTGACATGGCCGTTTGTGCCCTTGCCGAACTGGAACAGGCCATGGGCATTGCCGTTGCCGTTCTGCGTCAGCGTGCCTTCATGGCCGTTGCCTTCCTGATGGACGATGCCCAGATTGCCGGACCCGTTCTGGATCAGCCCGGCCGCATTGCCGATGCCGTTCTGGGTGATCGAACCGTTCTTGATGCCATTGGCGATGGCGTAAAGGCCGAGGCCGGCGCGCATGGCATGTTCGGCATCCGCCGAGCCGGGTGCGATCGAGATCGAGACCGAACCGCCGGCATGGGCCGGCGCGAGCGGGACGAGGGTGCCTGCGGCAATGGCAGCGGCCGCGGCGATGGCGGTGAAGCGGGTGCGGGTCATGGGGTCATCCTCCGATGGGTTTTGCACTGTTGCGACCACATTGCCGGCCATCGGCTGAACCGGTTCGGAACCGTCCGTTCATCGGGCGTTAACCAAGTTGGTTAACCCCTCATAAAGGAAGAGCCCCGCCGGGAAGGCGGGGCTTTCGCGTTGCGAGGGCAAGCGGCGGCAGTCAGATCACGCCGCCGATCCGTTCGGCACAGCGGTAGCGCTCGCCGTCGGCCTTCACATCGAGTTCGACGTCATAGGTGGCGCCGGCCGACAGCATCACCATGCCGAGCGTGGTTGGCCCGCTCGGGCCCGCAAAGAAGCTCGACCCCTGCGAGATGTTGGTGTTGCCGCCGCGTCCGACGCTTTTGACGGTGAACGTGTAGGTGCCGTTCACGCCGGTATCGGCATGCATGACGCCCTGAAGGCGCACCATGCCGCGCTGGTCTTGTGCCTGGATTTCGCAGCGTACCGGTTCAGCGTTTGCCTGGTCGGTGTCGCTGGCGATGGCCGAGCAGCCGGTGGCCAGCGTTGCCGCCAGAAGTCCGGCGGCGGCCATGAGACGTTTGTCGGTCATGTCGTTCTCCTCTGGTCTGTGCGGGCTGGCCGGAGGAAGCGTCTGCTCCCCCGGCGCCCGCCTTGGGCGTTTTTGCGCGGTTACGGGCAGGTCTGGACGAAGGCGGCGACATTGCCGCTGCCGGCCTGGGCGACATCGGCGTCGCAGCCATTGCCGACCTGCACGCCGGCGGCGACGTTGCCATTGCCGTCCTGGGTCAGGATGGCGTTGTGATTGTCGCCGAACTGGCCGATGCCGCCTGCATTGTTGTGGCCGTTCTGGCTGGTTTCGGCATTGTTGTTCCAGCCGTTCTGGCCGGTGGCCGCGGTGTTGTTCGAACCGAACTGCTCGATGATCGTGTTGTTGAACACGCCGTCCTGGAAGACGCCGAGCTTGTTGTTCCAGCCGGTCTGACCGCCGCCGGCGGAATTGCCGAAGCCGAACTGGTCGATGCTGACGTCATTGGCCATGGCGGGCGCGGCGAAGGCCGAAGCGATGGCAACAGATGCTGCGATGATGAATTTGCGGGACATGGACGTTCTCCTTTGACTTGGTTTGCGACGCTCTTTTTCGAGGCGTTAACCATGTCTAGGAGGTGCGGGCGGAACCGACGCTGAACCGGCCGTTCAGTTTGCGTTCACCAAGTCCGAACGCTCAAAGGGTCGCACCGGTCATCGTGTCGGCGAGCAATTGGCGCAGCCGGTCGGCATCATCGGCTGCAAGCCCCGCGGTCAGGTCGGCATTGACCGCCTTGACGATCGTGAACATCGCCGGTGCCAGGTCTAACGCTTTCGGGGTGGCGTGGATCTGGTGGGCGCGGCGCGAGGAGGGGTGGGCGTCGCGCACCAAAAGCCCGTCCGCTTCAAGCCCGTCGATCGCACGGCTGATGGCATAGGCCGGCATGGCGAACCGCCGGCCGATCTCGGCCTGCGTCATGCGCCCGTGCTCGATGACCGTCATGAGGATCGCAAATTGCTGCAGGGTCAACCCGTGTTCGGCCAGCCGGGCATTCATGGCGTCGTCGAGCCGCCGCGCCAGGCGTTGAATCATCCAGCCCATCGAGTTTTCGCGACTGCGGCGCGCGCGCATCGAAATGTCCATTCCCCGGTTTTTTCAGACTGCGTCAAATTCACAACATTTGCAATTGCAACATTTGCAAATGCATGATAAACACGCTTTCGTCTTCACACCGTGTCAGGCGCCCGGCGCCTTCAAGGAGGTTCCCATGAAACCATTGTCATTGACGCATGCCCTTGCCATCGTCGTCGCAGCCACGCCCGCCCTGGCCGAACAGGCCAGCACGTTCGGCCGGGAGGTGGCGGTCGTCGCGTTCCGAGCCATTGATGAAGACGGCAAGGGCCATGTTCACATGGGTCACATGGAACAGTTCCGGCAGGGCGTGTTTGCCGGCATGGATTATGACAATGACGGCCGCGTGGACTTTGAGGAGTTTTCCGCCCGGGATATCGGCTTTGAGGAAGCCGCGGTGGAAGAAGGCAGGCCGGAGGCGGTCGTCACCGCACGCCGCATCCTGTTTGCCATGTGGGACCGCAATGGCGATGGCCGGCTGACCCAGTCCGAGCACCGCTTTGCGCTGTCGCAGGATTTTCGCCGCGCCGACATCGACGACAATTCGGTGCTCGATCAGGACGAATATCTGATCGGATACAGCGTCAATCTCGTCATGCGCGCCGCCATCCGGCCCGACATCGACGTGTCCGCGCAGTAACGCCACGCAGAAACCGGAGGCAATCGCCATGTCCGCTTCGACCCAACCGACCCGCTATCATCCGCTGCTGGCCACCTTGCACTGGCTTCTGGCGCTGATGATCATATTGGGGCTGGTCATGGGCGGTTTCGTCCTCGCCGAAACGCCCAATTCCGATCCAGGCAAACTGTTTGCCCTGCGCATGCACATGTCGATGGGCGGGCTGATCCTTTTGCTGATGCTGGTCCGCCTGATCGTCCGCGCACGCACCAAAAAGCCGCCGCACGTCGAAACCGGCAACAGCCTGCTCGACCGGGCCGGTGTCTGGATGCACTGGACGCTTTATGCGGTGGTGATCCTCATGGCCGGCTCCGGCATCGGCATTTCGGTTCTGGCCGGTCTGCCGCCGATCGTCTTTGGCGGGTCCGGCGATCCGCTGCCGCCCGACTTCTGGGCCTATCCGCCGCGCTATGCGCACGCCGTTCTGGCCAACATCCTGATGGCGCTGATCGTCCTGCACATCGCCGCATTCGCCTGGCACCAATGGGTCAAGAAGGACAGCCTGTTTCGCCGAATGTGGTTCGGCGACCGGCAGTCCTGACGCGCGCGGGGCGGGTTTACTCCGCTCCGCAGCCGCCCGGCGTTGGTGTCGTCACGATCACCGCTTCGCCGGCCGCGACCGATGTCTGGTCGGCATGCTTGAGTTCATCGAGCGTGCCGTCCAAGCGCCTGATCTCGGTCTTGCCCAGTTGCCCGTCGCCGCCGCCGTCCAGCCCCTTGGGCGGCACCGTCCTGTGTGACGAGACGATCGCGCACTCCATGTCTTCGAGGAAACGCAGCACGCGCCTTGTGCCGTCGCCACCGCGATAGGCGCCTTCGCCACCCGAGCCGGACCGGATCGAGAATTCCTCGACGACGATCGGATAGCGCATTTCGAGCACTTCGGGGTCCGTCATCCGCGTGTTGGTCATGTGCGTGTGGACGCCCGAGGCGCCCGCGAACGCATGGCCGTCATTCATCACGCCGGCCGGCGCGCCCGAACAGATCGTCTCATAGTTCTGGTGGCGCGCATTGCCATAGGTCAGATTGTTCATCGTGCCCTGCGCATTGGCCAGCGCCCCGAGCGCCTGCAAGAGACAGTTGGTGACATGCTGGCTGGTCTCGGTGTTGCCGGCGACGACCGCTGCCGGATAGACGGGCTTGAGCATTGAGCCGTCGGGGATGACGATCCGGATCGGCTTCAGGCAACCCGCATTCATCGGAATGCCCGCTTCCACCATCAGCCGGAAGACATAAAGGACCGCCGCCCGCGCCACCGGCTCGGGCGCGTTGTAATTGTTCTTTTCCATCGGTGACGTGCCGGTGAAGTCGACCGTCGCCTCGCGCTTGTCGTGGTCGACGGAAATCCGCACCCTGATCTGCTGGCCGGTGTCGGTCGGGTAGGTCGCCTCGCAATCGGCAAGCCTGTCGATCACCCGCCGCACGCTCTCTTCGGCATTGTCCTGCACATGCTTCATATAGGCCTGGACGACGGGCAGCGTGAAATGGTCGACCATCCGGCGCAGTTCGGCGACGCCTTTCTCGTTGGCCGCCACTTGGGCGACGATGTCGGCAAGGTTTTGCCTTGGATTGCGCGCCGGCCAGGCATGGTCGGTCATCAGTTCGATAAACGCGTCCTCGCGCAGCGTGCCCTGGTCGACCAGTTTGAAATTGTCGATCAGCACGCCTTCCTCGTCGACATGGGTGGCGCGCGGCGTCGCCGAGCCCGGCGCCATCCCGCCCACATCGGCATGGTGCCCGCGCGAGGCGACGAAGAAGAGGATGCGGGGTGCGTCTCCCCCCCCCTTGAGGGGAGGGTGGACCGACGCGTCAGCGGCGGGACGGGTGGGGGTATCGCCATCTTGTGAACGACCCCCACCCCGCTGCCGCGCTTCGCTTGCAGCGACCCTCCCCTCAAGGGGGAGGGAATCGCCGCCTCCACCAAACACAGGCGTCACCACGGTGATGTCCGGCAGGTGCGTGCCGCCATTATAAGGTGCGTTGAGCGCGAACACGTCGCCCGGCCGCATGTCCGGGTTCTGGCGGATGATGGATTCCACCGACCGGTCCATCGACCCCAGATGCACCGGCATGTGCGGCGCATTGGCGACCAGCGCCCCGCTCGCGTCGAACACCGCGCAGGAGAAGTCGAGCCGCTCCTTGATGTTGACCGACGAGGCCGTGTTTTGCAGCGTCACGCCCATCTGTTCGGCGATCGACATGAAGATGTTGTTGAACACTTCCAGCATAACCGGGTCGGCGTCCGTGCCGATCGGCGCGGCGGCGGCGCGCGCCTCCACGCGGCGCATCACCACCGTGTCGCGTTCGGTGATCTGCGCTTCCCAGCCAGGCTCGACGATGATGGTCTGGTTCGCTTCGACGATGACGGCGGGTCCGGTGATCCGCGCGCCCGGGCCGACACTGTCCGTCGTGCGGCGGTAGACGCCCGCCTCGCGCCAAGCTCCGCCGGTGAACATGCGGCCTTGATGCGCCGGTTCGGGCCGGTGATCGGGCGCGTCGCGTGGCTCCATCGGCGGCGTGTTGTCGGTCGAATCCTCGCCTTCCAGCCCGACGGCCTCGACCACCATCGCCCGGCCCGGCGAGATGAAACCGAACTGCGCCTTGTGCGCGGCCTCGAACGCCGTCCGCGCCGCCGCGATATCGTCGCCGTCGAACGGCACTTCGAGGCTCGTGTCGGTTCCGTCATAGCGGATATGCAGCGTTGTGCGGATCGCGATCGCGTCTTGGGCGACCCCTTGCGATTCGAGCTCTTCTT
Organism: Phyllobacteriaceae bacterium; assembly: GCA_024742765.1. Lineage (GTDB taxonomy): Bacteria > Pseudomonadota > Alphaproteobacteria > Rhizobiales > Rhizobiaceae > Roseitalea. The sequence goes on from JANSXT010000001.1 coordinate 319,651, forward strand.
CAACCTCTGCGCCCAACCGATTCAGAAGACTCTGGATTTCCGGTTTCGTCGCCTCTTCAAGCGGTTTGACAAGCGCGTGCTGTCGCGAGGCGAAGGTCTTGGACAGGCCGATGCCATAGGCTGACAGCAAACCCGACAGCGGGTGGATCAGCACGGCGTCCATGCCCAGCGCATCGGCGACCAAGCACGCATGCTGTCCGCCCGCGCCGCCAAAGCAGTTGAGCGCATATTCGGTCACGTCATAGCCGCGCTGCACGGAGATCTTCTTGATCGCATTGGCCATGTTTTCGACCGCGATCTTGAGGAAGCCCTCGGCCACGTCTTCGGGCACCCGTCCGTCGCCGATTGCGTCCGCCAGCGCGGCGAACTTGTCGCGGACGATGTCGGCGTCGAGCGCTTCGTTCCGTTCCGGTCCGAAGATCGCCGGAAAGAAGGCCGGGTCCAGCTTGCCGGTCATCACGTTCGCGTCGGTCACCGTCAGCGGGCCGCCGCGCCGGTAGCAGGCCGGACCGGGATTGGCGCCGGCGCTGTCCGGGCCGGCCTGAAACCGTCCGTCCTCATATTTGAGGATCGAGCCGCCGCCGGCGGCGACCGTGTGAATGTCCATCATCGGCGCGCGGATGCGCACGCCGGCCACTTCGGTTTCGAACGCGCGCTCATAATCGCCGGCGAAATGGGCGACATCAGTCGACGTGCCGCCCCTGTCGACACCGCTCACCGTGCCGAACCCTTCGGCGCGCGCGGTCTCGACCATGCCGACCACGCCGCCGGCGGGTCCGGACAGGATCGCATCCTTGCCCTGGAAGGTTTCGGCGGCGGTCAGCCCACCCGAGGACATCATGAATTGCAGGCGGGTGAGGGATGAAGGGCGCCCACTCTCCCCCCTTGTGGGGGAGATGTCATCGCCGGCTTGTCCGGCGGTGACAGAGGGGGGTGTCCCCCCGCCGCTCGTACCCCCCTCTGTCGCCTGCGGCGACATCTCCCCCACAAGGGGGGAGAGTGGCGCCTGAGCATCAATCCCCAACTCGCCGGCCACCTGTTCCACATAGCGGCGCAGGATCGGCGACAGATAGGCATCGACCACCGTCGTGTCGCCGCGCCCGACAAGCTTGGCGAGCGGCGAGACTTCATGGCTCACAGAGACCTGTGCGAAGCCCGTCTGGCGCGCGAGATCGGCCGCGGCCTGCTCGTGCGCGGGAAACGCCCAGGCATGCATGAAGGCGATGGCGACCGCGTCGATGCCCGCTTCGCGCGCCGCCGTCAGCCCGGGCCGCAGCCATTCGGGATCGAGCGCCTGCTCGACCGTGCCATCGGCCAGAACCCGCTCGGGGACTTCGATGACATTCTCATAGAGCTGTTCGGGCAGCACGATCTTCTTGGCGAAGATGTCCGGCCGCGCCTGATAGGCGATGCGGAGCGCGTCGCCGAACCCCTTGGTGATCAGCAGAAGCGTGCGATCGCCCTTGCGCTCGAGCAGCGCATTGGTGGCGACCGTCGTGCCCATCCGCACCGTGCGCACCAGGCCGGGCGGCAGCGGCGCGCCGGGCCGAAGGTCCAAGAGATCGCGGATGCCTTGCACGGCGGCGTCGCGATAGGCTTCTGGATTTTCCGACAGCAGCTTATGGGCGTGCAGCATGCCGTCCGGATCGCGGCCGATGACATCGGTGAACGTGCCGCCACGATCGATCCAGAAATCCCAGTGCCCGGACATTGAAGGCCCTCCCTTTGACGCCAGTCTTGGCCGAATTCGTCACCAGCGGCAACCGGGTGGATGCCCGGCGCCGCCGGTTCTTTTGCAGTGCACATTATTTGAACACAGTTGGCCGCAACCACACGGCCATCCGGCGCGTTGGTGTCGGAGGACTGGTCCAAAAGAGGATGACATCCCATGAAAAAGGCACTCATTTCATCGGTCAGCGTGTTGGCGCTCCTGACGCTTGCCGCGTGCGGCGAAGACGAACAGGCCGCGCAGGCGCCCGCCGAAACCGCTGTCGAAGAAGCGGTCAACGAAACACAAGAAGCGGCCGAAGCCACCCGCGATGCGATTGCGGAAACCGCACAGGATGCGACCGACGCTGCGTCAGAAACCGCGCAGGACATGGCCGATGCGGCCACCGAGACGGCGCAAGACGCCGCCGAGACAGCAACCGAAATGGCCGATGATGCCGCCCAGGCCGTGACCGATGCGGCCGAAAGCGCGACGGAAACCGGCACGCAGATGGTCGAGGATGCAGGCGAGGCCGTCCAACAGGCGGCCGAAGATGCGGGCACCATGGCCGGCGAAGCCGGAGACGCGCTCGGCGATGCTGCCGGTAATCTCGCAGACACAGCCAATGAGATGGCCGAAGGCGCCGGCCAGGCGCTTCAGAACGCGGCCGAAGGCGCGGGCGAGGCGCTCGATGGCGCGGCAGAGACCGCCCAGAACGCCCTGGCCGCGGTCGGCCTGTCAGGTCCGCTCAGCGGCACGCGCTGGGCTTCGCCCGACAGCGACGCGGCATTCGTCGCTTTCGATGCCGGCACCATTTCCGGCAATGGCGGCTGCAACACGTTCACCGGCAGCTATGAGACCGGCGAGGACGGTGCATTGACGGTCGGCTCGCTGGCATCGACCAGGATGGCGTGCGAAGCCGAGATCATGACGGCCGAAACCGCCTTCCTCGCCGCGATTGGGTCGGCAAGCGGCTATTCGGTCGATGGCGACACGCTGATGCTCACCGGCGCCGACGGCGCAACCGTGCTGTCGCTCAACCGCACGGCCGCCAACTAACCAATGCGCGCGCGGCGGCCGAACCAGACGGTCGCCGCCACCGCGCAGGCAAAGATGAGCGTGCGCGGCGTGACGGTCTCGCCCAAGAGCCAGACCGACAGGCCGATCGTCACGAAAATCTGCATGAGCTGGATCTGGCCGACCCGCGCAATGCCGCCGAGCGCCAGTCCGGCGTTCCAGGCAAAAAAGCCAAGGAACATCGAAAAGACGGCGTGATAAGCGAGCGCCAGCGCCGGAACCGGCTCGATCACCGCATAGCCGGGCTCCCACAACAGCACGGAAATCACCAGATTGAACGGCAGGCAGGCGACCAGCACGCGGCAAATCACCTCCCAGCCCGGCATCGACTTCGATAGCTCGGCCATGACGACATAGCCGAGCGCCGCCGAGACTGCGGACGCCAGAAGCCACAAATAGCCCGGATTGGAGAAGTCGCGCGCCGCGCCGCCATCCTGGCCGATGACGAACCAGATCACCAGAACCGTGCCGAGCATGGCCCAGGCCCAGAACGCCCCGCCGGGCCGTTCGGCCGTCAGAAGCGCGGCGAACATGGCAGTCGCGAGCGGCAGGATGCCCAGCACCACGCCGCCATCGCTGGCCGGCACGCTGACCATGCCGAGCGACGAAAAGGCCGGAAACCCGAATGTCACCATCGCCCCGGCCAAGAGCAGGCGCCAATTTGGCCGGAAGATACGCTTTCGCCCCAGGGCCAGCAGAACGATGATGGCCAGAACGCCCGCGGCCACCGCACGCGCCGAGGCGATGAACAGCGGCCCATAGACATCGAGCGCAAAGACCGTGGCCGGCAGCGTGGCGCCGAAAATCACGATGCCGATGAAGCCCAGCGCAAAGCCCAGCGGCACGTTTCTGACCTGATCCATCGGGATGACACACCGCCTGCGGCAACGACCAGCCGGCCTTGTGTCACGGTGATCTGACGCGCGCAACGCCCTTACATTTTTGCCGCCATTGAACTATCAGGCGGCATGTCGATCTGGGTGCGAATCTCCGATTTCGTCTCTGGCACGGCGGGCCAGGCGCTCGGCGCGCTGGTCGAACAGGTACGCACCGTCTTTGAGGGCGATCCGGAAACCCGCGCGCGGGTGGCGTTCTCGGTGGCGATGATCGCGCTTTCGGCCAAGATGGCCAAGGCGGACGGCGTCGTTACAACGTCCGAGGTCGACGCCTTTCGCGAGATATTCGAGATTCCGGACGAAGAGGCAAAGCGCGTCGCAAGCCTCTACAATCTCGCCAAGCGCGATGTCGCCGGCTACCAGAGCTATGCAGCGCAATTGGCGGGCCTCTGCGGCTCGGGCCAGCCCGACTGCCCGATGCTGCGCGATATTCTCGACGGCCTTTTCCACATCGCCAAGGCGGACGGCGTGATCCACGAAAAGGAGATGGAGTTCCTCGCCGACGTGGCGGCCATCTTCGCGATTTCCGACGCCGAATTCGACCGCGTCCGTGCGCGCCATGTCGATGCGGGCGACACGGACCCCTGGCGGGTTCTGGGCATTGCGCCCGGCACGCCGTTCGACGAGGCGCGGCGGCGCTATCGTGATCTGGTCCGCGACAATCATCCCGACACGATGGCCGCCCGGGGCGTGCCGGCCGAGTTCCACGCCATCGCCCATGAGCGCGTCGCCGCCATCAATGCGGCGTGGGACGTCGTCGAGCCGGAACTGAGGCGCGCATGAGTGACGGCGCGCCGCCTGCTGGTTTTGCGCCCGACCATGAAGGCGCGACCGTGCGTCCGTCGCCCAATTTCGGCGAGCGGCGGGATGGGGCTCAGCCATCGCTGATCGTGCTGCATTACACCGGCATGGCCACCGGTGAGGCGGCCGAGGACTGGCTGTGCGCCGCCGAGAGCGAGGTTTCGAGCCATTATCTCGTGCATGAGGACGGCCGGATCGTGCAGATGGTTCGCGAGCAGGATCGCGCATGGCATGCCGGCCGCTCCTTCTGGCGCGGCGTGACCGATGTCAATTCGGCTTCTGTCGGCATTGAAATCGTCAATGGCGGCCATGATTTCGGCCTGCCGGATTTCCCAGAAGTCCAGTTGGATGCGGTGATCGCGCTGACCAAGGGGATCATGGCGCGCCACGCCATCGACAGGCATGACGTCATCGCCCATTCCGACGTGGCGCCGGGCCGCAAGCGCGATCCGGGTGAACGGTTTCCCTGGCCGATGCTGGCCGATCGCGGCGTCGCGCTCCATGCCGAACCCGTGCCGGTCGGCGGTGGACGGTTCCTTGCGCCGGGCGATACGGGCGAGCCGGTCGCCGCGCTGCAATCCATGCTGGCGCTCTATGGCTTTGACGCCAGCGTGGATGGCGTCTTTGGCGAAGCGACGCGCATCCAGGTCGAGGCGTTTCAGCGCCGGCACCGCCCCGCGCGGATCGACGGCATTGCCGACATGTCGACCATCGAGACGCTGAACCGGGTTTTGCGGCTTTATCCGTCATTTGTCTGACAGATCGCGCCCGTTTCGCGCGGATTGTTACTCCCTGTCGTGTTTTTTGACTTGTTGCGGCGCACAAGGGCCGCAATCGCCCGGCTTTTGGCCCGTCACACAGAAGAAGACGGGATTTTTTCCATGAATGCAAAGATCGCTGGCCTTTTTGGCCTAATCGCGACGATCGCACTGGTTTCCGGCTGCGAGACCACCACCGCACTCGACATGTCCGATCGCACCGATGAGGGCGATATCAAGACCGCGACGATCGTCACGCCGGAGGCAACGACGCTGGCGCTTCGGGCGGAGGCTCCGGTCACCACCGCGCGCGCCGACGACCGACCGTTTGCCGCGCTGATCGCCCGTCATGCGGCTGCCAACGACGTGCCCGTCGATCTGGCCCATGCGGTGGTCTATTCCGAAAGCAGCTACCGACCAAACGCACGCGGCGCGGCGGGCGAGATCGGGCTGATGCAGATCCGCCTCGGCACCGCCCGCATGCTCGGCTATACCGGCTCGGCCAAGGGGCTCTACGACCCCGAGACAAACATCCGCTATGGCATGAAATATCTCGGCGGCGCCCATGATCTTGCCGACGGCTCAACCTGCGGCACGATCCTTCGCTACAATGCCGGCCACGCGGCGCGGCGAATGAACCCGGTCTCACAGCGCTATTGCAACAAGGTGGCCCGCATACTGGGAAACTAAAGGCGTTTCGGCCCTTGTCGGGCAGCGACTGGCAAGGCGCCCACGCTGCAGCGTAAGCAGGCGCTAACTCTTTGATGTCCCTTGATGTTTGCCTGCGGCAGGCGCGCTTTCGCCGGCCGGGCGCTGTCTGATAGCCGTGCGCGCCGTCCGCTTTTGCATTGAATTGGCGGGCGGTCGCCTAGCTATCAGGTGACGGGCGCGCCGCCGGCGGCCCAGGCCATGGGGAGACCGATCTTGGGTATGTTGCGCGTGGTGGTTGGAGGGCTCGGCATCGCCTTTTTCGCGATGATCGTCTGGGCCTCGTTTGCCGCTGATTTCTGGGCGTCGTTCGATGCGATCACCGCCGATCCCTGGGGGCTGGTCACGCTCGCCGATCTCTATCTCGGTTTCGTGCTGACGGCGGTCGTCATCGCCGGGTTCGAGCGGGGGTTCCGCGCCGTGCTTTGGATCCTGCCACTGCCGTTCCTGGGCAATGTCTGGGCCGTCATCTGGTTCGTCGTCCGGCTTCCCGAACTGTACCGCCGGCTTGCCCGCGCGCCCTGACCGGCCGACTTGACGGCGGCACCATCCATACGTCTAATTGACGTGGCGTTTGTCGCGCGAGTCAGACCACGGGCCCCGGACGAACGCGCAGTCGTTCGGGGAGGGCGGTAATGACAACGAAAATATGTATTGCGGACGACCATCCATTGTTTCGCGACGCGATCAAGTCGGCATTGATGGGCCATATCAATGGCGGTCCGGCGACCACCGAGATGATCGAGGCCGGTGATTTCAACGAGGCGATCGCCGTTCTCGACCGGGAACCCGATCTCGATCTGCTGCTGCTCGATCTGACCATGCCGGGCGCAAGCGGCCTGTCGGCGCTTGTGGCTGTCAGGGCGTCATATCCGGCCGTGCCGGTCGTCGTCGTTTCGGCGAGCGATGACCCTTCGACCGTGCGCCGCGCACTCGATCTGGGCGCATCGGGCTTCATCTCCAAATCGGCGGCCACCGAGACCATCCGTTCGAGCGTCCAGACGGTGATCGATGGCGAAATCGCAACGCCGGACAATATCGATCTTGGCAGTGAGCACGATCCCGAGGTCGAGGATCTGATCAGCCGTATCCGTACGCTGACGCCGCAACAGGCGCGCGTGCTTGGCATGCTGGCCGAAGGGTTGCTCAACAAGCAGATCGCCTATGAACTCGGCGTTTCCGAAGCCACCATCAAGGCGCATGTGTCGGCGGTGCTGCAAAAGCTCAATGTCGACAGCCGCACACAGGCCGTGATCCGCCTGTCGAAGATCGGCAGCGACATGCTGCGTGGCGATGAAGGCGGTGCCGCGCCGGCCTGACGCGTTTCAACGGCAAGCCGCGTTTCAGCCGAACGTGCCCGAGCGGGGAAAGCCCTTGGGCACCATCCGGCCCGCGCCGGCGCGCACGCCCATCCACTCGGTCAGTTCGTCCTTGGCCCGCGTAAAGGTGCGGCCGGAACTGTCCTGCCAGGACAGGCCCTCGTCCATCGCAAACACCTTGGCGTCCTTGATGCCGCCATCCTTGTAGCGCTGCAGGCGCACGCCCTTGCCGCGGCCCATTTCGGGCACCTGGTCGAGCGGGAAGACCAGAAGCTTGCGGTTTTCGCCAACCACGGCCACATGGTCCGGCGCCGGCCCGTCGTCCGCTTGAACGAACCGGCACAGCACCGCCTCGTCCGGCATCTTGACGTTCATCACCTGCTTGCCCTTGCGGGTGTTGGCCGAAACGTCGCTCTCGCCGACGATGAAGCCATTGCCCGCCGATGAGGCGACCAGCAGCTTGCGCCCCGGCCGGTGCACGAATGCGGTGACGATGTCCGCATCATTGTCCATGTCGACCATCAGCCGGATCGGTTCACCATGGCCACGCCCGCCCGGCAGCTTGTCGACACCGATCGTGTAGAACTTGCCCGTGGTGGTGAAGACCAGAAGCTTGTCGGTCGTGTGCGCCGGAAAGGCGGTCTTGAGCTTGTCGCCCTCCTTGAAGGTCAGCGCGTCATAGTCGGACAGATGGCCTTTCATCGCCCGCAGCCAGCCCTTGTCGGAGACGACGACGGTGACCGGCTCCTTTTCGATCATCGCCTGCTGGACAGCTTCCAGATCGATCTCCTGCGCCTCGCCGAAATCGGTCCGGCGGCGGCCCAGTTCAGTGTCCTTGCCGAACCTGTCGCGCACATTGGCGATCTCCCAGCCCACCGTCTTCCACTGCGCGTCCTCGGATGCCAGCAGTCGCTCGATCTGGTCCTTTTCCTCCGACAACTGGTCGAATTCTTTTTGGATTTCGACCTCTTCGAGCTTGTTGAGGGCCCGCAGGCGCAGATTGAGGATCGCATCCGCCTGCACGTCGCTCAGATCGAACGCCTTGATCAGTTCCTTCTTGGGCTCGTCCTCGAAGCGGACGATGCGGATCACCTCATCAATGTTCAGATAGGCGATCAGAAAGCCCGACAGCACTTCCAGCCGCTTTTCGATGTTGGCCAGCCGGTGCTTTGACCGCCGGATCAGCACGTCGCGCCGGTGATCGAGCCATTCGCGCAGCACTTCGCGCAAATTCATCACCTTGGGCACGATGCCGCCCGACAGGACGTTCATGTTCAGCGGCTGCCGGCTTTCAAGATCGGTCAGCTTGAACAGCGATTCCATCAAAAGGTCCGGATCGACCGCGCGCGATTTCGGCTCCAGCACGATGCGCACATCTTCGGCGCTTTCGTCGCGCACATCGTCGAGCAGCGGCACCTTCCGGGCGATCAGCAGTTCGGCGATCTTCTCGATCAGTTTCGATTTCTGGACCTGGTAGGGGATCTCGGTGACGATGATCCGGTAGCCGCCGCGCCCGGTCTCCTCCTTGTGCCAGCGGGCGCGCACGCGAAAGCCGCCGCGGCCGGTCTTGTAGGCGTCGAGGATCTGGTCTCGCGGCTCGACGATGATGCCGCCGGTCGGCAGGTCGGGGCCCGGCACAAATTCCACCAGCTTCTCGATTGTCGCGTTGGGGAACTTGATCAGGTGCAGCGCCGCTTCGCACAGTTCGGCGGCGTTGTGCGGCGGTATGGCCGTCGCCATGCCGACCGCGATGCCGGCGGAACCATTGGCGAGAAGGTTCGGGAACGCGCCCGGCAGGACGACGGGTTCCTCGTCTTCCTCATTATAGTTGGGTCGGAAATCGACGGCGTCCTCGGTGATGCCGTCGAGCAGCAGCGTGCCGACCTCGGTCATCCGCGCTTCGGTGTAGCGGTAGGCGGCGGCATTGTCGCCGTCGATATTGCCGAAATTGCCCTGGCCGTCGACCAGCGGGTCGCGCACCGAAAAATCCTGGGCGAGCCGCACCAGCGCGTCATAGATCGCCTGGTCGCCATGGGGATGGAAGTTACCCATCACGTCGCCGACGATCTTGGCGCATTTGCGGTAGGCGCTCTGCGGGTCGAGCTTGAGAAGCCGCATCACATAAAGGATGCGCCGGTGCACCGGCTTCATGCCGTCGCGCGCGTCGGGCAGGGCCCGGTGCATGATCGTCGACAGCGCATAGGCGAGATAACGCTCTTCGAGCGCCGATTTCAGATCGACGGGCTCGATCTCGCGGCCGGGCTCATCGCCGCCGGGCGGTGGGACGGTTTTTGACATGGTTTTTGCCTACCGTTTCGGGCGATTCGCGGCAAGCCGACACGAAAAAGCCCCGCACGATGGCGGGGCTTTAGGCAATTGGTTTTCGGGCCGGTCACTTCTTCAGAAGATCGCGGATTTCCGTCAGCAGAACGACATCTTCGGCCGGTGCCGGTGGTGCCGCTTCGGCCTCTTCTTCCTGCTTGCGCTTCATGCTGTTCACGGCGCGGACCATCAGGAAGATGATGAAGGCCAGGATGACGAAATTGATCACCGCCGTGATGAAGGCGCCGTAGGCGAGCACCGCACCCTGTTCCTTGGCCGCTTCCAGTGACGCAGCCGTCACTTCCGAGCCCAGCGGGATGAAATAGTTGGAAAAGTCGAGGCCGCCGAAAATCGCGCCGACGACCGGCATGATCACATCGCCGGTCAGCGACGTGACGATGGCGCCGAACGCGGCACCGATGATCACGCCGACGGCGAGATCCATGACATTGCCCTTGGCAATGAACTCCTGAAATTCCTTGAGCATGTGCACCCCCTTTTGGTCTGCTCGAACGTGCGCGGCGGCGGACCGGCCATTTCCCGCGCGGGCGGGTCCTAGCACCATGGCGCCTGATTGTGAAACGCATTATCCTCCGGCCCTGCTGCTGTCGGTTAGACAAGCCGGTTCGGCTCTGCTTGAATGCCGCAAGCGGGGAGTTTTGCATGCCGGGCTGGCTGGTCGCGCTTGCGGCGTTCGGATATCTGGCCACTTTGTTCGCCGTTGCCGCCTATGGCGACCGCCGCGCGCGCGCGCTGCCGGCCGGCAATCCACGGCCGCTGATCTACGGGTTCAGCCTGGCCGTCTATTGCACGTCCTGGACGTTTTTCGGCTCCATCGGCCTTGCGGCCAACAACGGCTTTGAGTTCTTCGCCATCTATCTGGGTCCGATCCTCGTCTTCACGCTGGGCTACCGGCTGGTGCGGCGTGTCGTCCATCTGTCGAAATCCGAGCGCATCACCTCGATCGCCGACTTTCTGGGCGCGCGCTACGGCAAATCGATGCATGTGGCAGCGCTCGCCGCCTGCATCGCGGTGATCGGCACGGTTCCCTACATCGCCCTGCAATTAAAGGCGGTCAGCGATGCGGTCACCCTGATGGTCAGCCATTATGACGGCTCGATCGGCGCGCCGTCGACGCTGCCGATCGACGTCTCGCTGGTGGTCGCCATCTCGCTGCTCGCCTTTTCCATTCTGTTCGGCACGCGCCATGCGGACGCAACCGAGCACCAGGACGGGCTGATCACGGCGATTGCGGTTGAATCGATCGTCAAGCTGCTGGTCTTTGTCGGTGTCGGGCTGGTGATCCTGTTCTTCCTGTTTGGCGGGTTTGGCCCGGTGCGCGAGGCGTTTGGCGGCAACGAAGCCGTCGCCCGGTCGCTCGCCAACGGCACATCGGGCGAGACCTGGCTGGTCATGACGCTTCTGAGCGCCTGCGCGATCCTGATGCTGCCGCGCCAGTTCCATGTCACGGTGGTCGAGCACCGGTCCGATGTCGAACTGCGCCGCGCCATCTGGCTGTTTCCCGCCTATCTGATCGCGATCAACCTGCTGGTCATGCCGATCGCCGTTTCCGGCCTGATCAATCTGGGCCCGGACGTGCCGGCCGACATGTATCTTCTGGCGCTGCCGCTCGCCGCCGATCAGGACTGGCTGGCGCTGATCACCTTTATCGGCGGGCTTTCGGCGGCCACGGCCATGGTGATCGTCGCCTCGGTCGCGCTGGCGATCATGGTGTCCAACGATCTGGTGCTGCCGGCCCTGTTGTGGCGCTTCAACGCCTCGGCGCGGACGGCGGCGGGCGACTGGTCGCGCATCATTCTGAACATCCGCCGCATCGCGATGGCACTGATCATCCTGGCCGCCTTCGCCTATTACCGGCAGACCGACCATACCGCGCAACTTGCATCCATCGGGCTCTTGTCCTTCGCGGCCATCGCCCAGTTCGCGCCGGCTTTCCTGATCGGCCTGATCTGGCGCGGCGCCAATGCGCGCGGCGCGTTTCTGGGCATGCTCGGCGGCTTTCTGGTCTGGGCCTATACGCTGCTGGTCCCCAATCTCGCCGGGGCCGACGCGGCGATCGTGCGTGACGGCCTGTTCGGGATCGCCATGCTGCGGCCGAGCCAATTGTTCGGTGTCCAGTTCGAGCCGCTCGTGCACGGCGTGTTCTGGTCGCTGGCGGTGAACATTGCGCTTCTGGTCGGCGGCTCGCTGTCGCGCGCGCCGACGCCGCTCGAACGCATCCAGGCGGTCACCTTCGTGCCGCGCGAGGCGCAGCAGTCGATCGGCCTGAAACGGTTCCGCACGACGACGACGATCGACGAACTGAAGGAATCGATTGCCCGCTATGTCAGCACCGCGCGGATGGAACGGGCCTTCGAGGCGTTCGAGCTGCGCGAGGGGCGCAAGCTGATCGGATCGGACACGACGGACATTTCGGTCGTCCGCTATGCGGAGCAGGTGCTGGCGAGCGCCATCGGTTCGTCGTCGGCCCGGCTCGTTCTCTCGCTCCTGTTTGAAAAGGACGGCGCGTCCTCGCGCGAAACCGTCCGGCTTCTCGATGATGCATCCGAGGCGCTGCAGCAGAACCGCGATCTTCTGCACAAGGCGCTGGACCAGATGGACCAGGGCATTTCGGTATTCAACAATGAGTACCGCCTGACCAACTGGAACGGCCAGTTCCGAAGGCTGCTCGGCCTGCCGCCCGAGATGGGCAATTTCGGCATGCCGCTCAAATCGATCACCGGTATGCTGGTCGAAGCCGGCCAGATCGACGCCGAAACCGAACGCGAAGTGGTCGAGAACGTCACCCGGTTCCGCAGGGCCTGGCAGTTGGCGCTGGCGCGCAGCGGCCGTATCCTGGAAATCCGCTCCAACCCGATGCCCGATGGCGGGCTGGTGATCACCTATACCGACATTACAGGGAGAGTGGAGGCGGACGAAGCGCTCAAGCGCACCAAGGAGAGCCTTGAAATGCGCGTGCGGGCGCGCACCGCCGAACTCACCCGCGTCAATGAGGAACTGGCCGTCGCCCAGCGCAGCGCCGAAGAGGCCAACATCGGCAAGACCCGGTTCCTCGCCGCCGCCGGACACGACATTTCCCAGCCCCTGAACGCCGCACGGCTCTACACCTCGTCGCTGGTCGAGCGCATGGGCGGGCAGGGCGACAGCACCAATCGCGAGATCGCCCACAAGATCGACACCGCGCTGGAATCGGTCGAGCATATCATCGGCGCGGTTCTCGATATTTCGCGGCTCGATGCGGGCGCGCTGACGCCCAATCCGACGCGCTTCCCCGTCGCCGATCTTCTCCAGCAGGTGCAGTCCGATTTCGCGCTGATGGCCAAGGAAAAGGGGCTGGAACTGACCGTGGTGCGCACCAGCGCCATCATCGAGACCGACCGCAACCTGCTGCGCCGGCTGTTGCAGAATCTCGTCTCGAACGCGATCAAATACACCCATGAGGGCCGCGTGCTGATCGGCGTGCGCAGGCAAAATCACGACGCGGTCATCTGTGTCTACGACACCGGCATCGGCATCGCGCCCGACAAGGCAACGCGCGTCTTCGAGGAGTTCCAGCGCCTGTCCGACGGCGCGCGGATCGCCAGCGGGCTCGGGCTCGGCCTGTCGATCGTCGATCGGATTTCGCGGGTCCTGAGCCTTGAAGTGACGCTGGAATCGATTCCCGGCGCGGGCACCGCCTTCAAGGTCCCGGTGCCTGTCGTCGATGCGGCCGCGCCTGCGGTGACGGCGAAACCCGCACCCGCGCAGGCTCGCCGCGCGCTCCTGACCGGCCTGACGATCGCCTGCATCGACAATGAAGAAACCATCCTGTCGGGCATGAGCGTTTTGCTGACCGGCTGGGGCGCGACGGTGATCGCCGCGCCGCGCCGCGACATGCTCGCCGCCGCCTTGAACGATCATGGCGCCGACCCGCACGTCGTCATCGCCGACTATCATCTCGATGACGGGACCGGCATGGAAGTGATCGCCGACATGCGTGCGCGCTACGGCGATGCGATCACCGCCGTCCTGATCACGGCGGACCGGTCCGGCGAACTGCGCGAACAGGCGTCGGCGGCCAATGTGCATCTGCTCAACAAGCCGCTCAAGCCGGCGGCGCTGCGCGCCATGCTGACCCAGGTGCCGATGCCGCGCATCGCCGCCGAATAGACCGTCGCCAGCAAATTCCCTCCGGCGCGCTCGCCGTTAACCAATCCAATTTTCACTTTCGCAGTAATTGACCGTTAACGTCGCGGGCCGGCGCGCGGTGTGCGCGGTCATTTTCCTCGAACCCCGGTGTTCATTCATGCGTGGTGCTGTCGTCGCGGCTGGTCTTTGTGTGCTGTCCGCTCTGGTCTTGTCCGGCTGTTCGGCCTCCTCGGGTGTCGACGCGCTTGAGCTTCCCGGACCCTCCGGCGAAGTGACGAGTTCGATCACGCCACGGGCACCGGTTCCCGGCGCAACGGTTCCGTCCGCATCGGTGGCGACGGCCCTCGCGCCTTCGCGGGTGGCCGCCTCAGAGCCCGCCTTTGAAGCGGCCGATGAAGCGCGCGTGACGCCCGCGCCGGTCCAGGTCGCGATGGCGCGTCCCGAAAATCCGGCCCGGCCGGCTGCGCGTGCCGAAAACCGGCGGCGCATCTACGCCCCCCGCTTCGGCGACGCCAAGCCGGTCAATTTCGGACGCGCCTCGCCGCACAAATTCGCCGTTCACGGCGTCGACGTCTCGCACTGGCAGCAGCAGATCGACTGGCCGACGCTGCGCACGCAGGGTGCCAATTTCGCCTTCATCAAGGCCACCGAGGGCGGCAAGCATGTCGACCGCCTGTTCCGCCGCAACTGGGATGCGGCGCGTGCCGCGGGCATTCCGACCGGCGCCTATCATTTCTTCTTCTGGTGCCGTTCGGCAGCCGAACAGGCCGACTGGTTCATCCGCCATGTGCCCAAACAGCCCGGCGCGCTGCCGCCGGTTCTCGATGTGGAATGGTATGGCAACAAGCGCTCCTGTCCGCGCAAGCCGCCGCGCTCGACCGTGCTGGCCAAGATGCGCGTCTTCTCCGAGCGCCTCGAAGCCCATTACGGCCAGAAACCGATCATCTACACGACGCCCGATTTCTACGAGGACAATCTGCGCGGCCAGTTCAAGGACCATTCCTTCTGGCTGCGTTCGGTCGCCGCCCATCCGCGCGAGCGCTATCCGAACCGGGGCTTTGCCTTCTGGCAATATTCGGGAACCGGCACGGCCCGCCGCGGCGTCGAAACGCAGATCGACCTCAATGTCTTCAACGGCACCGAAGAAGGCTGGCACAACTGGCTGGCGCAGAACCTGTCGCGCTGACCCGTCCGGAAGATTTCCGGCGGGGCGCAAACCCCATTGACGAAGGCGCTGCGCGCCGGCATCGCAGGGCTTGCCTGACGAAGGAGCCGTCTGCGTGCCGGAAAAGCCTCTCTATGTGATCGAGCACTGGGCCGTGGCCGAGCCCGATGCCGGCCGCCGGCATCTGATCGCGCGCGGTCACGATGTCCGCGTGATCGAGCCGTGGCGCGGCGAGACGCTACCGACACTGACGGGCGAAGAGGCCGGCGTGATGATCATGGGCGGCCCGCAAATGGTCACCGACCTTGCGAGCCACGCCTATCTTGCCGACGAGTGCTGGCTGATCGAGCAGGCCATGGAAAAGTCGGTTCCGTTGATCGGCGTGTGCCTGGGATCGCAACTGATCGCCCATGTCCTGGGCGCATCGGTCGATTTCAACCCGGAGGGGCGGATGGCGATGGGGTACTATGCCCTTGATGTGACGCCGGCCGGTCGCGACATCTTTGACGGGCCAATGATGACGCTCAATGGCAACCAGCAGGGCTGGACCGTTCCGCCCGGCGCAACGATGCTGGCCCATGGCGACCCAGCGTTGACGCCGAACCAGGCGTTTCGGGCCGGCGACACGATGATCGGGTTCCAGTTCCATCCCGAAGTGACACGGACCATTCTCGATCAATGGCAGACCGAGTTCGCCGCCCATGTCGGGCGTCCCGGCACCCGGTCAAAGGAAGAGCAGGACGAAGGGTTTGCGCGCCACGATGCGGCGCTCAAGCGCTGGTATTTCGGCTTTCTTGATCGGTGGTTCAGTCGCGGCTGAGGCGCTCACCCCTTGTGAAGCGCCTGTTCGATCGCCTCGCGGATAAAGCGCTGATAGGGAATGTCGCGCTCCTTCGCCCGGGCCTTGACGGCATCGAGCATGTCTTCGGGCATGCGGATGTTGATCTGCTTGTCCTTGCGCTTGATCTCAAAGCGCATGAACGTTCCGCCTGACAAGTCATACTCCGTCAGGTCCGCATTATCGACGAAGTCCTCCGCTTCCTGGTCCGTTCGGAACGTCGGAAGCGGCTTAAGTCTGTTTTCTGAGCCGTTCATAGTGCTCGGCCTCCTTGTCATGCATATAGCGGGCACTTATCGGACGAACCAGAAAGCGCCCGCTTCGAACTCGATAGCAAAACGCAACGAACAGCCTGCGATCTTCCTGCGTTGTTCCAACGCCCCGAAAGCGTGGTTCGGACAAGGTTGAATTCGGATCGTCGAAGACGATCAGTCCTTCGTTGAAGACAAACTCGATCTCCGCCTTGCTGACGCCATGCTTGGCGCATTTGGGCCAGTTGCCATCGTCCCATTCAAAGCCGTCAATATCCATTGCGCGACCATCTGTATATACAAAAGCATAGACAAATCGGCAAGCTCACGCCCACCGCGCCACATAGGCCACCGTGTCCGGATCGAACCAGTTGCGCGAATATTCTTCGACCGTGCCGGCATTGCCCCAGGAGATGCGCTCCACATGGCCAAGCGGCGCGCCGGGCCGGAAGGGAATGCCGGGTGGCGCGAAATCCGGACAGGGCGCAGCGGAAACCCGATCCTCGACGCGGGCGATCCAGAAGCCAAGATTCTGCCGGTAGAACAGATGCATCGACTCATTGATGGAATCGATATCGAGGCTCGTCGCGTGGCGTGCATCGAACCAGATTTCCTCGAGCGCCGCCGGTGTCTCGCCCAGAAAACGCAGGCGCCGGACACGCCAGGCCGCGTCCGATGCACCATCGCCGAACCGCGGCGCGAATTCCGGATGCGGCATCCTGTCGAGCGACAGTATGCGTGCCTTCGGCAGGCCGGCGCCATCCTTCAGTTCCAAATGGAAGAATTCGTAGATCGCGCCGGTTCTGGCCTTGGCGCGCACATAGGTGCCCGATCCCTGGATGCGCTCCAACAGTCCCCGCGCCTCGAGTTCGGCCAATGCCTTGCGCAACGTGCCGACGGCGACGCCAAGGCTCCCCGCCAGTTCGATCTCGGTGGGCAGCCGGGTTCCGTCGGGCCAGATGCCGGCGGCAATCTCGCGGGTCAAGAGTTCGGAAATCTGAATATAGAGCGGCAATGCGCCGCCCCGGGCCGGTTCTGCCGCCACGTCTCGATCCCCCTTAGCGGCGACCATAGGCCGATGAAAAAGCGCTGTCACCGCTTCAATTCATTTACTATTGATACATGCAGGTATGGATGCTAGCTGTCCTGAAAACAAGGGTGCCGCCCAAGCGGCCAACATCGTCAGTCGGGAGCCATCATCAATGAGTGTAGTGCCGGTAAAGAGCGCCGATCTGGATGCGGCGGAGGTCGCTTGGTTCGCGCCCATCTGTTCGGACGATTATCGTTTCCTGGGCGTGCCGGACGGCGACCTGCGCTCGTCCTTCGACCACACAAGCGAGATCGTGCGCACCGCCGACACGCTCGGCTATCGCAACATTTTGTGCCCGTCCTCCTATCAGGTGGGCCAGGACACGTGGAGCTTCGTCTCGGCGATGGCGCCGCTGACTGAGAACATCAATATGCTGGCGGCGATCCGCTGCGGCGAGGTGCATCCGGCGATGCTGGCGCGCGCGGTTGCGACGGTCGATCATGTCATGAAGGGCCGCCTGACGCTCAACGTCATCTCGTCCAACCAGCCCGGTGAGGAGGCATCGAGCAAACTGCGCTACCGCCGCTCGACCGAAGTGGTCGAGATCCTGCGGCAGGCCTGGACCCGCGACGAGATCAATTATGAAGGCGAAATCTATCGGCTCAAGGGCCTGAACACCGATCCGGTACGGCCCTACCAGCAAAATGGCGGCCCGCTTTTGTATTTCGGCGGCTACTCGCCCGATGCGGTCGAACTGTGCGGCCACCATTGCGATGTCTATCTGATGTGGCCCGAGCCTGAGGAATTGCTCGCCGAGCGCATGAAGACCGTCCATGCCCGCGCCGAGGCCCATGGCAGGGTGCTCGATTACGGTCTGCGGGTGCACGTCATCGTGCGCGACACCGAGGCCGAAGCGCGCGACTATGCCGATGAACTCGTCTCGCGCCTAGATGACGGCAAGGGCGATGAAATCCGGGGCCGTGCGCTCGACGCCAAAACCTACGGCGTGTCGCTGCAGGCCGCCAATCGGGACAGTGCCGACGAATTCGGCTTCGTCGAACCGCATCTGTGGACCGGCATCGGTCGTGCCCGGTCGGGTTGCGGTGCCGCGCTTGTCGGTTCGGTCGACCAGGTGATGGAGAAGATCGAGCGCTATCGGAAGATGGGCATTCGTGCCTTCATCTTTTCGGGCTATCCGCATCTGGATGAGTGCGTCAATTTCGGGCAGAAGGTCTTGCCGCACTTGCAAACCTGCTCGCTGCCCCATGTTTATGGGCGCGTGCCCGGACAAACGCCCGCCACGCCGCTGGGGGTTGGAGAAAGACGCTGATGGAGACCATCGATTTCGGCCATGGCGTGCCGCCGATGAGCCGGCTGATCTACGGTGTCTGGCGATTGGCCGGCGACCATGACCAGTCGCTCAGCCACGTCGTCGAAAAGGTCGAGGCGTGCCTCGATCAGGGCATCACCACCTTCGACCATGCCGACATCTATGGCGACTATGAATGCGAGGCCATCTTCGGGCGCGCCCTGCATGGCCACGAATCGCTCAAGCAGAAGATGCAGATCATCACCAAGTGCGACATCATGCTGATGTCGCCGGGCAAGTTTCCGCGCCGCAAGGTCAAGCATTACGACACCTCGGCCGCCCACATCCGCAACTCGGTCGACAATTCCCTGGCCAGGATCGGCGTCGATGTCATCGACATGTTGCTGATCCACCGGCCCGACCCGCTGATGGACCATCACGAGACCGGCGCTGCGCTCGACGCGCTGGTGGATGCGGGCAAGGTGCGCGGCGTCGGCGTTTCCAACTTCATGCCGTGGGACATCGATCTGCTCCAATCGGCCATGAAGCACCCGCTTCTGACCAACCAGATCGAGATCAGCCTGCTGAACCCGTCGGCCTTCACCAACGGGCAGGTCGCCAAGGGACAGATGGATGGAAGGCCGCTGATGGCCTGGTCGCCGCTTGGCGGCGGCGCACTGTTCATGCCCGGCAGCGAGGTGGGCAAGCGGACCATGCCGCGCCTGACCGAGATCGGCGCCGATTACGGCGTTGCCGCCGAGGCGGTTGCGCTCGCTTGGCTGATGAAGCATCCCGCACGGATCATGCCGGTCGTGGGCACCAATTCGCTCAAGCGGATCGCCAACATCGCCGATGCGCTCAAGGTCACGCTCGATCGTGAAACCTGGTTCGAGCTGTGGACCCTGGCCCAGGGCAAGGAAGTCCCTTGAGAGGAAAGCCGATGAACGCCGATGCCCACCTCAACCTGACCGCGCTTCAGACGGCCGAGCTCAAGCGGGCGATGGGCTGTTTCGCCACCGGCGTGACCATCGCCGCCACCCATCACGATGGCGCCGACCACGGCATGACGTGCAATTCGTTCAACACGGTCTCGCTCGATCCGGCCATGGTGCTCTGGTCGATCAGAAAGCAAAGCGCGAGCCGCACGGCATTTCTCGAAAGCGGCGGCTACACGATCTCGGTGCTCGGCGCCGGCCAGCGCGACCTTGCCGAACGCTTCACACGCGGGCTGCCGCAGGAACGCTTCGATGGAATCGATCCGGTTCGGTTCCCCAGTGGCCGGCCGCGCATCGCCGGCGCGATCGCCTGGTTCGACTGCGCGATCGAGCATGTTCTGAGCGCCGGCGATCATGACATTCTCGTCGGCCGTGTTCTGTCATTTGCCGCTGCGCCCGACGCGCCGCTGCTTTATGTTCACGGCGACTTCGCCGGCGGCTGAGCCCGCTGCCCGTTTGCGCGCAACTGCCACAGCGCATGGGCGCCAAGCGCGCCAATCAGCAAAGCGCCGCCGATCAGCACGGCCGGGCGCGGCGCTTCGGTGAAGATCAGCCAGACCCAGACCGGCGCCAGCACGGTTTCGAGCAGGTAGAACATGCTCACCTCGGGCGCGGAGATATATTTCGGCCCCGTCGCCAGACACCAATAGGCGATCGGCAGCAGCACCATGCCGTTGAAGACATGCCAGGTGGCATTGTCGACGCGCACCGGTTCGCCGAGCCAGCCGAGCACCGCCAGCCCCACAAGCGTCGGCACGATGCCGCCGATCATCGGCGCAAAGCCGACATCGGCCTTGGTGGCGCGCGACAGCGTGATCACTGCCGCGATGAGCAGCGCGGCGGCCATGGCGCAGGCATCGCCGAAAAGGCTGCCGGCCCGCAAACCGTCCGACACGATGATCCCCACGGCCAGGGCCATGACGGCAATCGTCGCAAGCGTCGCGCGCGAAGGCCGTTCGCCCAGAAAGCTCCACGCTGTCATCGCGGTGAAGGCTGGGGTGAACGCGATGATGAAGGCGACATTGGCCGCGCTTGTGTTCTTGACCGCGATGACGAAGGCGACGACCGTCAGCCCGTAGAGCGCGGCGATGACAACGCCGATGCGGCCGGGCAGCAGCGTAATCGTGCGCCCGGTCAGCCATTGGGCCACTTGCTTGATGATCAGCGCGGCAATGAAGGCGCTGCCGGCGCGCACCGCCATCGCCGACCAGGCATCACCGCCGCCCAGCTTGATCATCGGAATGTCAAAGCTGAGCGCAACACCGCCGATGGCGGTCAGCAGCAATCCCTTGGCGTGCGGGGTCATCGGGCCAGTTGGAAAAAAGCCCGCAAAACTGTCAAGCCGCGTTACCCTTCGTGGCGTTCCCAGCCATTGCCGGTCAGGTGCTCCTGGGGCAGAAAGCGCGTCTTGTATTCCATCTTGCGCGATCCGGCGACCCAATAGCCCAGATAGACATGGGCGAGGCCCTGCTTGCGGGCGCGTTCGATGTGATCGAGGATCATCCATGTACCCAGCGACCGGTGATCCTCGTCCGGGTCGAAAAACGAATAGACCATCGAATAGCCGTCGCTCATCATGTCCGACAGGGCAACGCCGATCAGTGGTCCTTCGCCCTGTCCGGTCACGAAACTGTCCGGTCCGCGCCGGCGATATTCGATCACCCGCGATTTGACATGCGTGTCCTCGACCATCATCGCATAGTCGAGCACCGTCATGTCGCTCATGCCGCCGCCCGAATGACGCGCATCGAGATAGCGGCGGAACAGCGAATATTGTTCGCTTGAGGGTTCGGCGGTGTATTCGGTGCCGATCAGATCGTTGTTGCGCCGGTTGATGCGCTGCATCGAACGGGTCGGCCGGAACTCGTCGGCCAGGATGCGCACCGAGATGCAGGCACGGCAGGTCTCGCAGGCCGGGCGATAGGCGATGTTCTGGCTCCGGCGGAAACCGCCCAGCGTCAGAAGATCGTTCATTTCAGAGGCTTTTTCACCCACCAGATGGGTGAAGACCTTGCGCTCGAACTGCCCGTCCAAATACGGGCACGGCGCCGGCGACGTCAAAAAGAACTGGGGCGCTTTGGCGCTGTGTTTCGTCATCACCCGCAACAGCCGCTGTCGAAAACGCGTCGGTTGCGCCGGATCGCGGAGGCGCGGCGGCGCGTCCGCTCAAGCTACCAAA